>JAFEBV010000009.1 GCA_018242485.1 Pseudomonadota bacterium | reverse complement strand
GCTGCATCTTCGCTACGCGCCATAACGGTGCCAAGATACCGGCCATCGTCGTACACATCCCACTCTTTCATTGTTTCCATTGCCCTCTCCAAAAATCGTAGTCCTGTGCTAACTATTCGCTCAAGCCGACCGCTGCGATGCAGCGGCGGCTTAGCTCAAGCGTTATACCGCTTTGGTGTCCAAGCCAATCGGGCAAGGCGTTACTCATCTTGCGCGCGTTCAAAGCGCCCGTCATTAAATTCGTCTGCCGGCCTTATCCAGCGCTCGCCGGTCTTCGCGTTCTTGTATACAATAGCAAGCGTTCCATCCTTTTCAACGGTTGCATTGCATAGCACTTCGTAAATGCCGCCAGTCTTCACATGTCTGTATAGTTCTCTCATCGTGCTCTCCGGTTATGGGATGCGCGGTCTAACTATTCGCTCAAGCGGACGGCTACGCCGCCGCTTAGCTCCGTCGTTAGCCTTTCAGAGCATGAACTTCCGCGAGATCCCCTCACGCCTCACAGGCATCAGCTGCCCTATCTTCGGGGTGTCATGGACTCCGCCGGAGGCAGATCGCGCCGTTGCGAGGCGCGTCGTGGCTTTCCTTGAGGATCGGCGCGTTCTCTACAACCCGAGCGACGCAGAGTCACCCGAGCACTGCGTGAGCTCCATCATCGAGATTCGTCACTTTCTTACCCAAGAGCTTGGCGCACTCTCTTCGTCCGATGCCATTGCCCCATCCCTTTCAGCAATGCGCGCGGCTTGCCGCAAGTTCCTCGACACAGTTCAGGTCGACGACAGCCGCATCATTCGCTTTGGCTTCGAGCGCGGCCACTACGCCAGTTGGGTCTTTCTCAGTGCGCTGGGCGAGTTGCGGGGCGTCTTCGGCATCCACCTTGCAACCATCGCGGCATCCTTCGGCCTGGACGTCGAGTCGCAACTCGCATCCATCCTCCCAACCGAGGCAAAAGCAGGCTAACTATGCGCTCAAGCGGACCTGCGCGGAGTAAGCTGCTCGCTCGATCCAACACCCCGGCCGCGCAGGCCGCTTAGCTTAGGCGTTAGGCTTGTAAAAGCTCGTTTTGGCTCGGGGAGGCTCATCGGGACTCGTCCCGAGTTTCTCGGCAGTCATCCCAAATATCATCGGCAGCCGCCCCGAGTGATATCG
>JAFEBV010000008.1 GCA_018242485.1 Pseudomonadota bacterium | reverse complement strand
CTCATCGGCGAAATCCCTCAGGAATCTTGCGATATGCGTCGATTTTCCGGAGATTCGTGAATCTGTCCAGAGGCACGAGAGTCAATGTTCATGCGGCTTGCGGCGATTCTGCAGGGCCGACTACCGATACTTCGCGCTACCGCCGGGCGATTACACCGTGCATGTACGCGCCCGCCACACGGGAGCGGCGCCGGTGGAAGGCGCGCCGCTGCGCTTCGTCGTGGTGCCCCGCTGGTACGAGCGCCGCTGGGTCGTTCCCCTGCTGATCGTGCTGGGCTGCGCCGCCATCGCCGCCGGACTGATCCAGCGCCAGCGCCGGCGCGTGCGCCACCTGCGCGAGCACAATATCGAACTGGATCGGCTGGTGCATGCGCGCACGCAGGATCTGGAGCGCGTCAACCTGCGATTGCAGGATCTGGCCGACCGCGATGGCCTGACCGGGATCGCCAATCGCCGCCGCTTCGACGGCTTTCTGGAGGAATGCCTGCAACGCGTGCCGGTTCGCGGGCGTCCGCTCGGACTGGCGATGGCCGACGTGGATCACTTCAAGGCCTACAACGACGGCCACGGCCATCAGGCAGGCGACGAACTGCTGCGCCGGGTGGCGCGTCTGCTGGCCGATGGCGTGCGCGGCGACACCCTTGTCGCGCGCTACGGCGGCGAGGAATTCGCGATCGTCGCCCCGGACTGCGACCTGCCGACGATGCGCGAGGTGGCCGAACGCCTGCGCACGCAGGTCGAGACCGCCGCTCTGGGCGTGACCATCAGCATCGGCATCTGCGCCTGCGATCCGGCTTCGCCAGAGAGCGCCGACGCGCTGCTGGCGCGCGCCGACGCGGCGCTGTACCGCGCCAAGGAGGAAGGCCGCAACCGTGTGGTGTAAGGGATCGCTCGGGCGCACGCAGCGGCTTGCGCTGCCGCGACCGGCCACGCATACTATGCGGCCCGCCCGAATAGCTCAGCCGGTTAGAGCACTTGACTGTTAATCAGGGGGTCCTTGGTTCGAGTCCAAGTTCGGGCGCCATCTACACTTCCCGCAGTACCCCGCAACACCCCTGAAACCGCGCTACGGCGCGGTTTTTTGTTGTCAACCCCGGCCAATGAACATGCCTTGGCCGTCGCGATCAGGCCGCTGGTTTTACGTGGGAGACAAGCCCGCCATGCGCCGGAAGGGGCGCGAGTTGCATCCCTGCTGGCGCCGATCCGGTGGGGAAAACGCAACTCCCCAGCCTGCCCGCTGATGGGCCTTCCACGCCTCATCGCACGCCAACGCCCGCGCGTTGCGCCTACCAGCAACCGCTGGTGGCAGGCGTCCTCGCACCCGCTTGGTTCACCGTCAGATTGCCGCAGGTCGTGTCCTTGGCCAACTGTGCTCCCAAGGGCGTCGCCTGCAACGTGTAAGTCGTGGCGGCCGCTGCGCTGACGGCGACCGTATAGAACGGCGTGAGATCGCTCGGGCACATGTTGGCCGGCAGCGCAGGCGCAGCCCCGCCCGCAGTGACGTATTTGAGATTGGTGGCGTAGTAGCGTTCCATGAACTGCGCGCCTTGCAACAGGCACGCTTCGGCTTCCTTGCGCCGGGACTTGACGACCGCCCAGTCGTAGGACGAGAACGCGATGACGGAGAGCACCGCGATCACGGCTACCACGATCATCAGTTCGATCAGGGTGAAACCCTGCGCGGAGGCGCGCCCGGCATGCGGCCGGGCGCGGTGTCGCACGATCCGTCGAGCATCCATCGTCAGTTCCCTATCAGGACTTCACGCCAGGAGATGCGGCCCGAGTTGGTCGGGGTGGTCACGATGATCTGGCCGATGTTGCCAGCCGAGCCGGTACCGGTGATCACCTTCTGCACGAAGGACGGCAGGCTGGGCATGCCCACGCCCAGATCGACCGAGCCGGGAACGAAGGCATTGCCGCCGCTGGTGATCTTATCGCCGCCGTTGACGACGCCATCGCCATTGACATCGAAGAAGGGATTCGACAACGCCGTGCCGGTGAACGGCGAGATCGCGTTGACGAAACCGGTGCCGCCGGCGCTGCAAGGATCGTTGCTGGACGGAATGATGCTGGCCGACAGCAGGATGTTGCCCAGCAGGACGGAGTCGCTGACGATGCGTTCGCCTTGCGGCACCGCTGGGGTCGGGACGTAGTTCAGCAGATCCACGTACCAGCCCTGCTTGCCGGCCATGTCGCCCGACGTTCCGCTCTCGAAGGCGCGGATCGTCTTCCCGTTCACGGTACCGTAAGCGACGATCTTGCGCTGCTTGAGGATGGTGTCGTTGCGCGCGACGACCGACGTGATGGGGCTGGAGCTATCCTGGATCCCGTACCACGTCTGCACGCTCTGGTCGGCGGGATCGGTGCTGGTGAGGTAGCGACCGGTTCCGAAGAAGATCCAGCGGCTGAAATCGGACGGATTCAGGCCGATCGTGAAGCCGGAGGTAATCGGCTGCGGCTTGCCAGTGGAATCCTTGGCGGTATACAGGGGCTGCCATGTCGCGCCGCTCGTGAATACCGAGATCCAGTTGGCCGGGTTGCTGTCGGAGACGTCGATTTCCCAGACGTTGCCCAGCAGGTCGCCCGCATAGAGCGTGTCGATCGTGCCGTTGCGGTCGGCATCCCAGCCCTTGGGCGTGCTCATGCCGTTGGGATTGAGTCCGGTGTTGCCGACGCCGGTATCGAGCTCGCGGATGAGCGCGCCGGTGCGGATGTTCAGCACGAAGACCTCGGAATGGCCGTTCGCGCTGTTGGGGCCATTGCCGATGACCACGCCGGTGACAAAATCGCCGTTGACGTCGGTCTGGTTCAGCCGGGTGATCACCGGCGTACCCAGCGAATTGCCGAGGCCGGGCGCGGTGTACTCCCACAACACCTTGCTCTGGTCGAAGTTCGCCGGATCGCTCACGTCCAGCGCATATACCGTGTTGCCACCGCGGCCGAGCACGCCGACCAGGATGTTCTTGCCGGTCGGATCGGCCGTGTTCTTGGTCTGCGCCTTGGTGGACACCACGATCGAGCCATCCACGAAATAACTGTGCTGATAGTGCGGATCGGTCAGTGTGGCCAGATTGGTAAAATTGATCCCGCTCGGGACGTAGTCGAACATCTCCGCGCCCGTGCCCGCATTGAAGGCATGCATCATGCCGTCGTTGCTGCCCGCGTAGACCATGTCCGGGATCGTCGTGCCGTTGCCCGCCACGTAGGCCGGCGAGGAATCGACGAAGTCGCCGAGCACGGAGGTGCGGTTGCGGAACGTACCGCCCTGCAGGATCTCCTGCGACTGGTCGCCGAGTATGTAATTGGCGACCAGGGTGCCCTGCGCCGCGTTGCCGCCGCCCAGCGTGGAAACCTGCCCCGCGGTCGGGAACGTGGTGCCCGCACCGGCGGCCCAGGTGTAGGCGTGGGCCTTGCGGTTGGCGAAGGACAGCAGCTGCTGGGACGCCTGCCATGCCGGCGTGTTACTGACCACGCCGCTGGTATTGATCGGATAGGCGATCAGGTTGCCGGTCCACTTGCCGGCGACGAAGATCGCCTGGAACAGGTTGGTGGAGGTGGAAAGCTGCGTGGAGTTGACCGACACGTTGGACGATGCGGACGTGCGCTCGGCGATCGTGTCCAGGGCATCCTTCAGGGCATTCACGAAGCCGACCGGATTGGAGGCGACCACGAACTTGCCGTGACCGTTGACCGAGGCGTGGAACAGGTCGTCGATCGTGGTGACCTGGTTGGACACCGGCTTGGGCCAGGTAAAGGGGATGTTGCTGGCGATGTCGGCCAGGATCGTGGCCGGATCGATGGTGCCCTTGGCGCCGACTGAAATGGTAAAGGTGGTCATGTGCTGCCAGTTCGCCGGGTCGGCGGCGCTGGTCGGCACGTTGTTGGCCAGCGCGGGCATCAGGTCGGTCGCCCAGTAGTGCCAGGCGACGTCGGCCAAGGTGGTCATGCCGCCATTCTGGTCGGCAAACGGATAACCGGCATTGGCGTCCGCTTCCGGCCAGCCGTTGTAGGTTTCGTTCCAGTAACCGTCGGTGGTGGTGATGTTGAAGTTCTGCCGGCACGAGAGCATCGTGCCGTCCGGATTCAGCGGCCCGTAGGGGCCGTTGCCGTTCTGGTAGCCGCCGGTCTGGTTGGCGAAGTACTGGCCGGTCTTGTCCAGCGCCACGCGCAGGCCGGTACCGCCGCTCGCTGCGGTGCCCATCACGACCTTGTACCAGTTGCTCTTGTTGGTCACCGCCGGCGGTCCGGCCAGATCCTCGAACAGGCCGTTGTCGGTGCCGACCGGAATGTAGACGTTGGACGTGTTGTTGCCGCTGAAATTGAGCGGCAGGAAGCCCGCACGCACGTTGGTCAGGCCGGAAAACGCCGACGACAGGCCGGCCTTCGCGGTCTTGATGCGGGTGTTGTAGTAGGTGTACCAGTTGGCGAAGTTCTGGATTTCGGCGCTGGCAGTGCGGCCGGTGGGCGTGATCTGGGTGCAGCCGCGCCAGTTGTAGGTGGCGTAGGTATTGAATTCGCAGCCGCTGCCGGCGGCGCCGGCGGCAACGCCCTTCATGAGCTGGCTGCGGGTGACCGTGCCGGAGGTGTCGTTGCCGCGGATCTGGTAACGGTAGTAGTTGGTCGGATCGCTGAGGTTGCCAGCGGCATTGATGGGTACGTAGAACGTGTTGACGTACTGGCTCAGATCCACCGTGGTACTGCAATTGATGTTGATGGCCAGCCCGCCGCCGGAATAATGGTAGTTGGCGTAGTTGTGGTCGTTGCAGGCCGCCTGGTAGTTGGTCGTGTCGGATGCGCTGAGGGCGGAACCATCCGGGTAGCGCCAGCGCGCCGAGTAGTCGATCGCCGGGTTGTAGTACAGGCCATTGGTGGTGTAGCTCTTGTCCACCATGTACTTGTCGTTGTTGTTGCCGCCGTTGGCGGTCGTGTCGCCCGTCACCACGCAGTTGTCGCAATTGCTGAAGTTGTCGGCGCTGGCCTCGTTGCCGGTGGCGGCACTATTGATGCCCACGCCACTGATCGTCGGCAGGGAGCCGTCGGGGTTGTGGATATAGATGAAACGCCAGTGCATCGATCCGGTGTCGTCGAAGGTCACCACGACATTCGCCGGGATCGTCGTGCCCGCCTGCAAAGGCACGTTCGGAATGCTGACACCGGCCCATGCCGGCACGGTGCAGGCGAAGCCAGCCAGCGCGACGAGCACCTGGCGACGCAAACGGGAGATGCGGTTGGGGTAAAGGGAGCGATACATGGCTAATCCTTCCCGATCAGGGATTTGCAGCGACGTAGTTGGTCTGGAGGACGACCATGGCACGGTCGCCCGCCAGCGCGGGGTTGGCATTGCGCGCGGTCACGCGGTAGCGCGGCGTCAGGCAATTGGGATGCATGGGGATTTCCTGGTCGCAGCCGGGCCAGTTGGGCGCAAGCCCCATGTATTCGATGAAGTATTGCGGGGTGCCCGCCGCGCTGGGGAGGGCACCGAGCAACACCGGATCGGTGACCGAGAACCAGCCGGCGAAGGACGGATTCATCCAGCGGTCGGGCGTGCCGCTGGTGGCTGTGGGCTGGCTGCAGAGTCCCGATGGACACCCGTTCTGGAAGGCCGTGGCCGCAGGCGCCGTGGCCAGCACCGCTTCGCCTTCCCGCAGCGCCGCTTCGGCGCCCTGGAAACTGAGGTTGCGGTCGTAGGTGTTGGCGCTCATGCGCTGGCCCATCAATGCCCCGCGCAAACTGGCCAATCCAAGCAAGGTCATGATGACCAGCAGCACCAACACCACCATCAGGGCGGCGCCCTGCTGGCTGGAACGCGCGGACGGGCTACGGCGAAGGTCGTTCATTGCAGATGGTTCCGTACGGAAATGACTTGCACGAAGTTGCGGGCCAGCGCGCCGCCGGCGGTCGAAATCCTGCCCTGACCCTGGCCGTTGTCCTGGCCTTGCAGGGTGAGCGCGACGCGCACGGCGACCACGTTCGTCCAGTTGCCGCCGACCGAGCAACCACCGCCGACCGGCTGTGCGGGGCAGTAGGCCGTTGCGCCGTTGACCAGATAGGACAGGCTCATGGCGGTGACGCCATCGGCGATTTCCTGCGTGTCGATGACGCCGCCGGTGTCCAGTTGCGCCTGATACAACGACGTGCCGCCACGCCCGTTGTTGGCGATGTACCACACCACCGAGCGTACGCGGCCAATCATCGCGTTGTTGGCGAACTTGACCCCGGGCTTGGCCGACCCGCAATTCACCGGCAGCGACATGTCCTGGCCGCAATTCATCCCGCCCTTGGCGTAGGTCATGGTGTACGGCCCGCCGGTGGTGGCGCTGTTGATCTGGAACATGCCGCCTTGGCGGTAATCGCATACCACCACCAGATCGTTGGCCTTGAACGCGGCCGGCGCCGCATTGAGCACAAACTTGCGGTTCGCCGGATCGTGGGACACGACCGACATCGGCGAATCGTCGGATCCAATGAGAACGAGGGCGTCGCCGGCGGTGGTCATGTTGGCGGGCGCGCCGGGAGGCGGCGTGCTGCCCTGGTTGTAGCCGGAAATCCCGCCGCCCCAGGTCTGCCACCACTGCCCGACCCCGGATGGGCCGGTCGTAAGGTTGGCCATGGGCAGGTTGCGCGCGGCGCAGGGGGTGCCAAACGCCATGCGGATGTCGCGCCCCATCAACTCGTAGGCGACGCGCGCGTTCTCCTGGATGCGCCCGAGGCTTTCCGTGGCCGCATATGCCTGCCGGTTGGTGGAGAAGATCGCCACCGCGCTGCCGGCCACGAGTATGCCCAGCAGCATGGCGATCATCAGCTCGACCAGGCCCAAACCGGCCTGGCCGGTACGCAATGCGTGGAATCGAGGGGAGAATTTCATAGCAGGCTCGCCACCGTGACCGTGTTGGGCGTACCGCTCAGATTGTCCGACCACTGCACGGTCACCGAGCAGCTGGTGGCGCCGCAGGTCACCGAACCGCAGGCATTGGCGGCGATGGCCGACTGCAGGCTGGTGATCCAGTCGTTCAGATCCTTGGAGGCGATCGTCGCGCCGGCCGCCGGCGCCGCGCAGGGCGCACCCGCCATTGCAAGGTTGTAGGCGCCGCCCTGGGCAGCCGCGACATTGGCCCGCATCGCGTCCATGATCGCGTTGGCCTGGATCACCGCCGTGCTTTGCTGCAGCGAACTCTGGCTGTTGCGCAGCGACGCGGCTTGCATCGCCGCGATCCCCAGCACGCCGATCCCGAGAATGAGGACGGCGATCAGCACTTCGATCAGACTCATGCCGCGCTGGCTGGTGCGCATGGATGGAATGGTGGTTTTCATGCCTGTTCCGGCTCCGCGTCAGGAATTGGGGGGGACGGCGCAATTGCCGCCATTGCCGGTACGCGCCACCGCGAAGCGGCTGCCGGATGCGATGGACACGTTGCGCGTGTTCTCGGGCGGGTGCGTGGTTGCCACGCACACGCTCAAGATGCCGTCGAGCAGGGCGCCGTTTGAACTGCGGGCAAGGCCATCGGAACGGAAGACGATCTCCCCGCCGGTATTGCCGCTGATGTTCGAGCTCGTCTGCAACACCGCCGGAGCCGCCATGGAACCGGTGCGCAGCACCGTCTCGTTGGCGTCGATGACGCCATTGTTCGCATTGGCCACGTTGCCGGCTGCCCAGGAATGACTGAACCCACCGTCGTCGACGAAGGCGATCCAGCCGGCCCACTGGCTCGGATTTCCACCCAGACAGCTGGTGCCGTTCGCGCTGGGGCACACCACCACGCGCGCGTTGCGCCGGATCGCCTCCATGCGCGCCAACTGCAGCGTCGCCACCAGTTCGTTGGCCGGGCCGTTGACCCGGCCGGAATTCATCACCGCATCGAAACTCGGCAAGGCCAGCATGAGCAGAACCAGACCGACGAGCACGACGATCATCAGCTCGATGAGGGTGAAACCCTGGCTGGCCTTGCGGCCAGCCGACGCGAATCTCGCGCGAAGGATTGAATTCGACGACACGGCAGCCCTCCCAGGGTCGCGACAAGTTAATGAGTTCATCGACGGATCGGCAAGCGCTGGCCGACCGGCGGAGCAAACACAGGCATGTACGGCCGATCGACGCACCACGCCGAATCCCCCGACGCAGTATTACGCGCCCGAAGGCGGCGCGCCAGCGCCTATCAGACACCATACCGCCCGTCCGCTGGCACGGCTCGCCACCGCCGGCGCATGATGCCGCACATGCCGTCCACGCCCCTGCCACCGCCCGCGCATCCGCTGGAAGCCCTCTGGCAGGCGCCGGCGCTGGTTTCGTCGGTGCTGGCGGGTGAAGGCCTGGCCCTGATGCTGGCCCTGACCCCCTACGCGGGGGGCGACCGCTGGGTGTATTTCGGGCTGGCCTCGTTGCTGATCCAGTGGATCATCGTCCTGACCCTGGGTGCGTTATACCTGTTGCGGCGCCCGTTGGCGCACTGGCGTCCGCTGCCGATCGCGTGGCTGGCGCTGGGCTTGCTGCTGCTCGCAACCGCTGCCGTCGGGATGGCGGCTGGCTACGCCCTGCACGCGAGCGAGCTTCAACCCGACCGCATCGACCGCCTGTTCGTGCTGCGGGTGATGGGTCTGTCGCTCACGGTCGGGTTGTTCGGGCTGGCGGCCTTCCAGAATTACTGGCGGGCACGGCAGATGGCCGTCCAGACCAAGCAGGCAGAGCTCGAAGCGCTGCAGGCGCGCATTCAGCCGCATTTCCTGTTCAACACCCTCAACACCGGGGCGGCGCTGGTGCATGCGCGGCCCGAGCAGGCCGAGCGATTGCTGCTGGATCTGGCCGACTTGTTCCGTGCGGCGCTGGCCGGACCGCGCAACATCGCGCTGGCCGACGAGATCGCGCTCACCCGCCGCTATCTGGAGATCGAATCGCTGCGTTTCGGCGAGCGCCTGCGGGTGAACTGGGAACTGCCGGCGGAACTGCCGGCGCTGGCGGTGCCGGCGTTGTCGATCCAGCCACTGGTGGAAAACGCGATCCGCCACGGCATCGAGCCGTCGGTCAATGGCGGGTCGATGGAAATCGTGGTCGCCGCCGACGCCGAGTCCTTGCGCATCACCGTGCGCAACGACCTGCCGGCCGACGGCGGCAAGGCGGCGCAAGGGCACCGCGTCGGGCTGGCGTCGATTCGCGAGCGCGTGCGCGCGCTCGATCCATTGCAACGCGATTTGCTGGAAACCCGCGAGGAAGGCGGCCGCTACGTCGCCATTCTGCGCCTGCCGCCGATCATGCTGCCCGAACCTCAGACCACCACGCGATAGCAGGGCTTGTAGTCGCCGGACATCTTCATCCGCCCCTGCGCCACGAAGGCGCGCAGAAGCGCATCCAGAGCCTGCATGATGGCCGGGTCGCCGTGGATCTCGAACGGGCCTTCCTGCTCGATGCACTTCATGCCCTCTTCCTTCACGTTGCCGGCGACGATGGCCGAGAACGCGCGTCGCAGGTTGGCCGCCAGCCGGTGCACGGGTTGCTCGCGGTGCAGGTCGAGCGCGGCCATCGCCGCGTGCGAGGGCTCGAACGGGTGCTGGAGATCCTCCGGCACGGTCAGCGACCAGTTGAAGAAGAAGGCGTCCTGAGTGCGGATCCGGCGCTGCCGCACCTTGTCCACACCGGCCTTCATCGCTCGCGCCACCGCCTCCGCATCGTCCACGATGATGCTGTAACGGCCGGTGACGGCATCGCCCAGCGCCAGCTTCAGGAACTGGTCGATCTGCTCGAAGTAGGCCGCCGCCGCCTTCGGCCCGGTGAACACCAGCGGGAAGGGTTCGTCGTGGTTGTCCGGATAGGTGAGCAGACCGAGGATGAACAGGATCTCCTCGCAGGTGCCCACGCCGCCGGGGAAGACGATGAAGCCATGCCCGAGGCGGACGAAGGCCTCCAGCCGCTTCTCGATGTCCGGCATGATGACGAGGTGGTTGACGATCGGGTTGGGCGACTCGGCGGCGATGATCCCCGGCTCGGTGATGCCGATGTAGCGACGCTCGTCGCGGCGCTGCTTGGCGTGGGCGATCGTCGCCCCCTTCATCGGCCCCTTCATCGCCCCCGGCCCGCAGCCGGTGCAGATGTCCAGCCCGCGCAGGCCCAGTTCGTAGCCCACCGCTTTGGTGTATTCGTACTCGTCGCGCTGGATCGAATGGCCGCCCCAGCACACCACGAGGTTGGGTTCGCTGCGCGGCTTGAGGATGTGCGCGTTGCGCAACACCTCGAACACCGCATTGGTGATGCCCGCGCCGGTGGCGGTGGAGAACTTCGCGTCGCCCTCGACTTCAGTGGTGGTGTAGACGATGTCGCGCACCACCGCGAACAGCAGCTCGGCCACGCCGCGGACGATCTCGCCATCCACGAAGGCCTGCGCCGGCGCGTTGCGCAGCTCCAGCTTGATGCCGCGATCGTGCGGGCGGATCAGGATGTCGAAGTTCGGGTACAGCGCGGCGGCGGCGCGGGCGTCGTCCAGCGCGCTGCCGGTGGTCAGCACCGCCAGCGCGCAGCGCCGCAGCAGGTCGTGGAGGACGCTGCCGGACGCGGCATCGCGCAGGCGCGCGATCTCGTCGCGGGAGAGGATGTCCAGCCCGCCGGTCGGCCACACCAGTGCATTGACGGTGCCGCCGTTGCGCACCGGATCGGTGGGTGAGGAGGGTTTGCGGGTATCGGCGATGTTGTTCATCGAGACAGGCATAGCGAGGTCAAATGACGGTACGCAGATGATGACAGAAGCCGGAAGCTCGTCGTCAGTGCGTGGTCAACCAGCCAATGCGTCGCCGCGAACGCATCCGAGTGGCGAGCGCGATTCCCGAGTGCAGCCCCCATCTTCGCGTGCCGCCGGGAAACCTTCTGGAGTCGATCAAGGGTGACCACGGGGCCAAGACAGCCTCCGCATCAACCGTCAATACCGGCAAAGCGTCATCGAGAACAGTTCCGGTACACGCGGGCTTGTCGTGGAAAAGTGGTGTCCAAAATTCAGGAATCCGTCGCCGGATGCGCCTGTACGCTCATGCCGAATGAATTCGCCAATGCCATGAAACCTGGGAACGAAGTCGCCACGTTCGCGCAGTCGGCGATGCGCGCCTGCCCGTCCGCACGCTGCGCGGCGACGGCGAAGGCCATCGCGAGGCGATGGTCGCCGCGGCTGTCCACTTGCGCACTGCGCAACCGACCCGCGGCGCCGAGGCCGTGGATGATCGCGCCATCGGGCGTTTCGTCCACGCGCACACCCAGTGCGTGCAAGCCCGTTGCCATGCCGGCGATGCGGTCGGATTCCTTCACCCGCAGCTCCGCCGCGCCGCGCACCACGGTCGGCCCTTCGGCCAACGCGGCAGCAACGAACAGTGCCGGAAACTCGTCGATCATGTCGGCGACGATGGCCGGCGGCACCTCGATTCCGTGCAAGTCAGCGTGACGCACGCGCAGGTCGGCCACCGCCTCGCCGCCCAACCGGCGCGGGTTTTCCTCGACGATGTCCGCGCCCATCGCGCGCAGCGCGGCGAGCAGACCGGTGCGGCGCCGGTTGATGCCGACCTCGCGGATCAGCACATCCGAGCCCGGCACGATGCACGCGGCGACGATCAGGAATGCCGCCGAGGAAAAGTCGCCGGGCACGACGATGTCCAACGCGCGCAGGCGATGCCCACCTTCGAGTTCGGCATGGCCGGGACGAAACCGGATCGGCCAGCCGAAGGCGGCGAGCATGCTCTCGGTGTAGTCGCGGGTCGGCTGCGATTCGTGCACGCGGGTGGTGCCCTGCGCATACAGGCCAGCGAACAGCACGGCGGATTTGACCTGCGCGCTGGCGACGGGCAGTTCGTAGTCGATGCCGCGCAGGGCCTTGTTCGCTGCGATGCGCAGCGGTGGACGACCGCCATCGGCGGCAGCGATACTCGCGCCCATCCGCGTCAACGGCTCGATCACCCGCCCCATCGGCCGCCGCGAAAGAGATTCATCGCCGACCAGTTCGCAAGCGAAATCCTGCCCGGCCAGCAGCCCGCACAACAAGCGCATGCCGGTGCCGGCATTGCCGCAATCCAGTCGATCCGCACTGCCGCGCAGGCCATGCAGGCCGACGCCATGGACGACGCGTTCGCCGTCGGCTGGCGCTTCGATGCGCACGCCGAGCTGACGCAGGATCGCGGCCGTTGCACGGGTATCCTCGCCTTCGAGAAAGCCACCGATCCGACTGGTGCCCTCGGCGATCGCGGCCAGCATCAATGCGCGATGCGAGATCGACTTGTCGCCCGGCACGCGCAGATCGCCACGCAACGGCCCGCCGCGCGCGGCGATCCACGCGATGCGGGCGCTCATGGCAGCGCGTCCAGCAGGCGCTGGTTGGCTGCGCGCGTGCCGACGCTGATGCGCAGGCAATCGTGCAGTCCATAACCTGCCACCGGGCGCACGATCACGCCGCGCTCGTACAAGGCGCGCTCGGTCGGTGCGGCATCTTGGCCGAAATCCACCAGCACGAAATTGGTTTGCGATGGCGACACACGCAGGCCGCGTTCGCGCAGGCGCGCGACGAGCCACTCGCGTTCGGCGTGATTCCACGCCCGCGAGCGAGCGACGTGGTCGGCATCGCTCAGCGCGGCGTTTGCGGCGGCCAGCGCCAAGGCGTTGACGTTGAACGATTCGCGCAGGCGCTCGATCACCGCGATCACCGATGGCGACGACACCGCATAGCCCACCCGCAACCCGGCCAGCCCATGCGCCTTGGAGAACGTGCGCGTGACGACGACATTCGGATGCCGTGGCAACAGGCGCAGGGCGGTGGTCAGCGCTGGCGCGACGATGTATTCGGCATAGGCCTCGTCGATCACCACCAGCGTCGTCGGCGGCGCCCGCGCGATGAAGGCATCCAGCGCGGCATCGTCGAACCATGTCCCGGTGGGATTGTTGGGATTGGCCAGATACACGATGCGGGTGTCGGGCCGGATCGCGGCCGCCATCGCGTCCAGATCGTGGCCGCGCGGCAGCGTCGCGTGCTCGCGCGGCAGCGCCGGCACGCGGATCGGATGGGCGCCGGCGGCGGTGGTGGCGATCGGAAACACCGCGAAACCATATTCGGAAAACACCACCGAGGTTGCCGCATCGGCGAAACACTGCGCGAGCAGCATCAACAGCTCGTGCGAGCCGTTGCCCAGCGCGATCTGCGCGACATCGACCGCAAGCTGCGCGGCCAGCGCGGCCTTGAGCGCGCCGCCCTTGGGATCGGGATACAAATGCACTTCCGCCAGCGCAACACGGATCGCATCCAGCACGCGCGGGCTGGGGCCGAGCGGATTTTCGTTCGCGCCCAGTTCGATCAAGTCCGCGCCGAAACGCTGGCGCAGAACCGGCAGGTCGTGGCCGGGGTCGTAGGCACGCAGCGCACGAGTGGCGGCATTGGCCAGCGCGGAAACGTCAAAGCCATCGCCCGCGCAGGGATTCAAAGCACCGCCACCGGATAGGAGCCGAGGATCTTGATCTGCGCGGATTGTCCGGCCAGTTCGGCCAGCGCCGCCTTCATCGGTGCGTCGTCCACATGGCCGGCGAGGTCGATGAAGAACGCATATTCCCAGCGTGCATGGTGCGATGGCCGCGACTCGATGCGGTTCATGCTGATGCCGTGGCGGGCGAAGGGATCGAGCACGTTGAACAGCGCGCCGGGCTGGTCGTGGATGAAGACCAGAATCGAGGTGCGATCGTGGCCGCAGGACGAGAACATCTTGCGGCCGAGCACGAGAAAACGGGTGGTGTTGTCCTGCCGATCCTCGATCGAACCGGTCACCACTTTCTTCAAACCATACACATGGCCGGCTGCCTCGCTGGCGACCGCCGCCGCGTCGTCGGCGTTGCGCGCGCGGCGCGCCGCCTCTGCATTGCTGGACACCGCGATCTTCTCGGCCGCGGGCAGATTCACACGCAGCCAGTTCTTGGTCTGCGCGAAGGACTGCGGATGCGAATACACGCGCTCGATGTCCTCGACGTGGCCGGTGCGCGACAACAGATACTGGCGCACGCGCAGTTCGACTTCGCCGCAGATCTTCACGTCCGAGGTGAGAAACATGTCGAGGGTGATCTGGATCGTGCCCTGCCCGGAGTTTTCCACCGGCACCACGCCGAAATCCGCCGCGCCCGATTCGACTTCCTGGAACACCTCCTCGATGCTCGCCAGCGGCAGGCCGTGCGCGGAGTGGCCGAAATGCTTGCGCACCGCCTGTTCGCTGAAGGTGCCCTCGGGGCCGAGGAAGCCGACCTTGAGCGGCTCCTGTTGCGCCAGACAGGCCGACATGATCTCGCGGAACAGGCGCACCATTTCTTCGTCGGTGAGCGGGCCGTGGTTGCGGTCGATCACCATCCGCAGCACCTGCGCTTCGCGCTCGGGGCGGTAGTACTCCACCGCCGCCGCCAGTTTGCCCTTGGCCTTGCCGACCTGACGCGCGAACTGCGCACGCTCGGCGATCAGATCCTGGATCTGCCGGTCGATGCCGTCGATGCGCGCGCGCACGTCGGCGAGATTGGGCGGTGCGGCGACGGGTGTCGCGCGATCTGGTTTGGCTACCAATGCTTTTTTTGTGCTTTTCATGCCAGTAGCCCGCCTTGCTTTCATGATCCAGGGTGACGGAGCGCGTTCGGATTTCCAGCAAGCAAGCTCTCAACAGATCCGTCGCGACCTGACAGGACTTTCCCTCATCCGCCCTGCGGGCACCTTCTCCCAAGGGGAGAAGGAAAAGCCGCCGATTCACGATTCACCATTCACAATTCACCATTCACGATTCACCATTCACGATTCACCATTCACGATTCACCATTCACGATTCACCATTCACGATTCACATCTCACCCATGCTTCTTCGCAAATTCCGCCATGAACCCCACCAGCGCGCGCACGCCCTCGATCGGCATCGCGTTGTAGATCGAGGCGCGCATGCCGCCCACTGCCTTGTGACCCTTCAGCGCCAGCAGGCCGGCCTCCCTGGATTCCTTCAGGAACGCCTCGTCCAGCGCCGCATCGTGCAGGGTGAAGGGCACGTTCATGCGCGAACGGTAGCGCACATCCACCGGGTTCTTGTAATAACCGTTCGAGCCGTCGATCGCCGCATACAGCATGTCGGCCTTGGCGCGATTGAGCCGCTCCATGGCGACCAGGCCGCCTTGCGCGTCGATCCACTCCAGCACCAGCGCGGTGATGTAGAAGGCGAAGCCCGGTGGGGTGTTTAGCAGGGATTTTTCCTTCGCATGGGCTGCATAGGTGAGGATGTTCGGCAGTGGGCGCGGCTTGCGTGCGAGCAGGTCGTTGCGGATCACCAGCAGGGTCAGCCCAGCCGCGCCCATGTTCTTCTGCGCGCCGGCGTAGATGATCCCGTAGCGCGTCACATCCAGCGGCCGCGAGAGGATGTTCGAGGACATGTCGGCCACCACCGGCACGTCGCCGACAGCGGGCAGCGCATCCAGTTCGACGCCCTGGATGGTTTCGTTGGAGGTCACATGCAGGTAGGCCGCGCCGGGCGTGAGCTGCCACTGCGCAGGGTCGGGCACCGAGGTGAAGCGGCCGGCCTCGCCGCTGGCCACCACATGCGTCTTCACCAGCGTCTTCGCCTCGGCGTGGGCCTTGTTCGCCCAGTGGCCGGTGATGAGGTAGTCGGCGGAGTCATCGGGGCCGGCGATGTTCAGCGGGATCTGTGCGAAATGCTGGGTCGCCCCGCCCTGCAGGAACAGCACGCTGTAGTCGGACGGCACATTGAGCAGGCGGCGCAGGTCGGCCTCGAGCTTGTCGTCGAGCGCCACGAAGGCCTTGCCGCGATGGCTGACTTCCAGCACGGATGCGCGCTCGCCGCCCCATTCGAGCAGCTCCTCCTGCGCGCGGCGCAGGACGGACTCGGGCAGCATGGAAGGGCCGGCACTGAAGTTGTAACCACGCGACATGGGGTGTCCTCTGGAATGGGGAATGGCGATCCGGGAGCCGGTGCAACACGGAAACCCTCACCGGCGTCATGGCGCAGTGCAGCAAACCGCGGCGCGGAATGCAAGCCTCGTCGACGAAGACAACAACGCGCCGCCGCGCGTCTGCGGCGCGGGTCGCTGACGCAACCGATCAACTTCCGAGCTTGGGTGCGAATACCAGCAGCGCCGCGATGCCGGCGCCGAGCAAGGCGGCGGCGAACACCAGCCACCACACGGTCGAGGCCTTGCGCACCACCGAGGACGTCGATGCCGGCTCGATGTCGGCCGCCATCTGCACCGAGGTGACCGGGCGCATGGTCTGGGTGATCGCCTTGGGCGGGTTGGCGGTGCCCGGCAAGGGTGTGGAATCGTGACGGCGCACTGGTGCGATCAAACCCGGCGCCTCCACGACGTAACGATTGTTCTCCCACGCCACCTGATCGCCACCCACGAGGATGGCGTTGCGCACTTTCACGCCATTGAGTCGGGTGCCCTCGCCCGGACCTGCGGACAGGTCGCGCAGCACCACGCAGTCGTTGTGCAGCTCGACGCGGACATGGCGGTCGAGCAGGGTCGGTTCGTCCAGCCGCAGAGCCGCCGAATCGCCGCGTCCGACGATCACCGGATCGATCAGCGGAAAACTGCGCCCGTAATGCGCACCGCTGACGCCGCGCAACAGGAAGCGTTCCGGGCAGGTGGTGCTGTTGGCAGCCGATTCGCGGGTGGACGCGGCGCTGGCCGGCGGCAGTTTGGGCTCGACCGGATCGGCGTCGCTGCGCAGCAGCATCTGCGTCTGCCCGAGCGAGATCAGGTCGCCGGCGCGCACCAATGCCAGCCGGCTCACCGGGCGCGCATTCACATGCGCGGTGGCCTCGGAGCTTTCGATCACCAACCAGATGCCGCGACGGTCATTGGCCAGCACGGCGTGGCGATCCACCAGTCCGGGCAGGCGCACACGGCTGTCGCTGCCGCTACCGAGCGTGATCCGCCCTGGCTCCACGACATCCGCATGCTCACCGTTCGGGAACGTCAGCCGCATCGATCCTCCTGATGATGCGCGACTCTAGCATGCTCCACGCGCAGACCCCACAATACCCGCCATGGCCAGTATCGATATCCGCCACCCGCACGACCTGGCTCCCGCCGCTGCCCGCGCCGCGGTGGAGCGCGTGGCCGCACGCATGAACGAAAAATTCGGCATCCAGCATGTCTGGAACGGCGACGCGCTGGATTTCTCCGGCAGCGGCGCGAGCGGTCGCGTCACCCTCGACACCGGCGCGGTGCATCTGCGCATGAAACTCGGCTTCCCGGTATCGATGTTCCGCGGTTCGATCGAATCGGCCATCCACGATTATCTAGAGCGCGAGTTCGGCTGATCGGTAACGCCAGCGTAGCCCATCACCGGGTTCCGAACGGATCCGCATCGCCGGCGAACAAGCGCCGCGAGACTTCCGTTTCCGCCGTCACGATGCGGCCGACGAAATCCTGCGCGCCGTCGAGCGTGCGGAAAGCGCCGAAGCCGCGTTCGAGGAAGGATTGCAGCGCGTCCAGCCCGGCCATCCGCGCCGGCACCCGGCACATCTTCAGCAAGCTCCACAGCGCGGGCATGCGCACCGCCTGATCGAGCGCGCCGCCGATGCGTCCGACCAGCGCGATCTGGTGTCGGCGCAGGTGTGGCAGTCCGACATGGCGGTATGCAGCAGCATAGGCGGCGGTATCGATGGGCGTGTCAGATGGCAACGCGCGATCCAGCGCCGCTGCCATGCGCAGATCGAAGGCATGGCTGAGCGCAGCCAACTCGATGCCATCGGTCGCGGTGACCAGCATCCGCGTCGGCAGCAGCTTGGCCATCTTCGGCAGCACCCGCGCCACGTCGCGGTCGCGGCCGCTGAAATCGCGGTCGCCGTACAGGTCGCTGAGAAAGAATTCGGCTGCCGGCCGCGTGCGCGCGTCGGCGAGGAAACCGGCAAACCCCGCCGCCAGCCGCTGCTGCTGCCAGCGCCGCAGGTCGGGCAGGCGCGGAGCCAGGTTGCGCGGCTCGCGTTGCGCGTCGTGCAGATCGCGATGCCAGGCCAGCCGCCGCAGCACGCGCGCGCGCAACGCATCCGGCGGCGCATCGTCGCGGCGCCCGAGGTGGTCAGGGTGATGCAGTGCTGGCATGGAAACAGGACTGAGCGGTCGCAACTGGAATGACGAATCTGCGCTGCGGTGCAATATGCGAATTGTTCCACCATCGCTACAATCGCCGCCACCTCGACCACCGGTTCACCGCATGCTGCAGATCCACCGCGCCAGCGAACCCGGCAAGACGCCTTCCCGCATCGGCTTGGCCATCGCCGGCGGCGGGCCGATCGGCGGCATGTACGAACTGGGCGCGTTGCGTGCGCTCGACGATGCCATCGACGGCCTCGACCTGGCGCGGCTGGAGGTGTATGTGGGCGTGAGTTCGGGTGCGTTCCTCGCCGCCGGTCTCGCCAATCGCATGAGTACCGAGGAGATGTGCCGCATCTTCATCACCGGTCAGGACGACCGTCTGCGCTTTCATCCCGAATCCTTCCTGCGCCCGGCCTTCGGTGAATTCGCACGGCGCAGCGCTCTGCTCCCGGGCCTGCTTTCCGGCTGGGCGCGCGATCTGATCACCCGCGGTCGCAGCACGCGCCTGAGCGATGTCATGGTGCGTTTCTCCGCGTTGATTCCACCGGGCCTGTTCGACAATGCCGGAGTCGAGCATTTCCTGCGCGAAGTGTTTTCGGTACGCGGACGCAGCAACGATTTTCGCCATCTGCAAGCGCCGCTGTACGTGATCGCGGTGGACATCAACACCGGCGCCACGGTGCGCTTCGGCAGCAAGGGCTGGGACGATGTGCCGATTTCGCGCGCGGTGCAGGCCAGCGGCGCGATGCCGGGACTGTATCCGCCGGTGCGCATTCGCGGGCACCACTTCGTGGATGGTGCGTTGCGGCGCACGATGCACGCCTCGGTCGCGATGAGCCACGGCGTGGACTTGCTGCTGGGCATCAATCCGATGGTGCCCTTCGATGCGGATGCAGCCAATGTGCAAGGGCGTCGCCCGACCAACCTCGTCGATGGCGGCCTGCCGGTGGTGCTCTCGCAGGCGGTGCGCACGGTGCTGCAATCGCGCGCGCAGGTGGGCCTGTCGCGCTATGCGCAGGATTACCCGGCCACCGACCAGATTTTCCTCGAGCCCAACGCCAGCGACCGTCGCACTTTTTTCACCAACGTGTTCGCGTTTTCTTCGCGTTCGGCGATTTGCCAGCACGCCTACCGCGTCACCCTCGACGACCTCGCGCGACGCCGCACCGAACTCACGCCGATTTTGCACCGCCACGGCTTGCGCCTGCGCCCAGAAGTGATCGACGATCCGCACCGCAGCTTGCTCGACGGCATGCAGGCGCACCCGCACGGCACCGACACCACCGAGCGCCTGCGCCGTGCGCTCGACGACGTGGATGCGCTGCTGCATCGGCGCGGGCAGGTTTTGCGTGCCAACTGAAAACCGCGCGATGGTGTGAATGCTCTAGACATCGCACCGACACTGGCGACCGTTCCCACCGCCCCGCGCAACATTCACGAGGAAAACTCCATGGCCAAGCTCAAGTCGTCCGCGCGTGCCAAGCCCGCACCCGAATCCACCGAATCGCAGGACAAGCTCGATGCGCTGCGGCGTTCGATCAGCGCTTCCGCGCAGCAGATCTGGTCCGCCGGCGTGGGCGCATTCGGACGTGCGCAGGCCGAGGGCACCCGCTTGTTCGAAGCACTGGTGAAGGAAGGCATGAACATCGAAAGCCATACCCGCAAGATGGCCGGCGGCAAGGTCGAAGCGGTGCGCGACGCGGTCGGCGAGAAGGTCGGCGCGGTGCGCGAGCGCGCCTCCGACACCTGGGATCGGCTGGAGAAAGTGTTCGAGGAACGCGTGCAGCGCGCCCTCACCCGCCTCGGCGTGCCCGGTCGCGACGAGATCGCCGCCTTGATCGACCGCGTGGATCAGCTCAACGCCGAGCTGCGCAAGCTCTCCGGTGCGCCCGAGAGCGGCGAGACGGCGGCGACGGCCGCCAAGCCCGCCGCGGCCAAATCCGCAGCGCCCAAGCCCGCCGCGAAGAAGCCGGCCGTGCGCAAGCCGCGGGCGAAGAAGAACGGCGCGGCCGCCGAAGCCTGATCGATTCGAGTCCGATCGATTCGAGTCCGATCGATTCGAGCCTGATCGATTCGAACCTGATCGGCGCGAGGCCGATTTTCCTGCGATGCAAACACGGCGCCCACGGGCGCCGTGTTCGTTTGCGCTTCTACCAATGCACGCCACGCATCAACGAGGCAAACGCGATCTGCTCGTTGCTCGGCGCCGACGCTTCGCCCGCACCCTTGCCGCCCTTGGCCGCGGCCGAATCCGGGAACAGTTCGAAGGCGGTGTTCATCACCACTTCGTAGAGTTTTGGTGCGAGCGCGTTGATGGTCGCCGCGAAGATGCCCAGCCGGGTGGCGATGCGGCTCGGGCGCTCGATGATCGCCTTCACCACCAGGTCGGCGGCCTCGTCGGGCGACAGCGTGGGCACCGATTCGTACATCTTGGTCGGGGCGATCATCGCGGTCTTCACCAGCGGCATGTTGATGGTGGTGAAGGCGATGTTCTTGCCGGAAAACTCCGCTTGCGCGCAGCGGCTGAAGGCATCCAGCGCGGCCTTGCTGGCCACGTAGGCGGAGAAGCGCGGCGAGTTGGCGAGCACGCCGATCGAGCTGATGTTGATGATGTGGCCGCGGCGGCGCTGGGTCATCTTCGGCAGCAGGCCCATGATCAGGCGCAGCGAGCCGAAGTAGTTGAGCTGCATGGTGCGCTCGAAATCGTGGAAGCGGTCGTAGGACAGCTCGATCGAGCGGCGGATCGAACGGCCGGCGTTGTTGACCAGCACATCCACTTGCCCATGATCTTTGAGGATTTCCGCGACGAGGCGGTCGCAGTCGGCGAGGTCAGCCAGATCGGCGGTGTAGGCGAAACACTTGCCGCCAGCGGCGACGATCTCGTCGCGGGTGGCGTGCAACTCTTCGGCGCCGCGCGCGACGATCACCGTCTTCGCGCCGGCGGCGGCAACCTTCAGCGCAGCCGCCTTGCCGATGCCCGCCGAACCGCCGGTGATGACCACCACCTTGCCGCCGACCTTGCCCTTGAGCGAGTGATCGACGAACAGATCCGGGTCGAGATGGCGCTCCCAGTAATCCCACAGCCGCCACGCATATGCATCCAGCGAAGGCACCACGATCTTGCTGCCCTTGAGCGCGCGCTCGGCCTCGCGGTTGTCGAAACGGGTGGGATAGGTGATGAACTTCAACGCCTCCTTCGGGATCTTCAGGTCGCGCAGGATCGCGGCGAGGAAGCGCTTGATCGGCGGCAGGTTGCCCAGCGCGGCGCGCACCGGGAACGGCACGAAGGAGAACATGCGCGCGTCGATGCGCATGGTCATCTCCGGCGCGTGGCCGGCGCGGCAGAAGGTGTTGAGCACCTCGCCCACCCGCTGCGGTTCGGGATCGACCAGGTGGAAGCAGTGGCCGTCGAGGCCCTTCTTGTGGGCGATGTGATCCATCGCGTCGGCGACGAAATCCACCGGCACGATGTTGATGCGCCCGCCCTCGATGCCCAGCGTCGGCATCCACTGCGGCAGCAGCTCGCGCATCTTCTTGATGAGCGGGAACAGGTAGTAAGGTCCGTCGAGCTTGTCCATCTCGCCGGTCTGCGAATGGCCGACCACCATGCCCGGGCGGTAGATCCGCCACGGCACATTGCATTCGTTGCGCACCAGCCCTTCCGAATCGTGTTTGGTGCGCAGGTAGGGATCGTCCAGATCCTCGGCCTCGTCGAACATGTCCTCGCGGAACACGCCGGAATACAAGCCGGCGGCGGCGATGGAACTGGTGTGGTGGAAGCAGCCGGCCTTCAGCGCGGTCGCCAGTTCGATGGCGTGGCGGGTGCCGTCGATGTTGGCCACGCGCTGGCTCTCGGCATCGGCCTTGAGGTCGTAGATCGCGGCGAGGTGGAAGAAGTGATCGACCTTGCCGGCGAGCGCACGGAGTTTCGCCGGCGCAAGACCCAGCTTCGGTGCGGCGAGGTCGCCGGCGACCGGCAGCACGCGCTTGCGATCCCAGCCCATCTTATCGGCGATGGCCTCGAACTTCTTCTCCGAGCCTTTGCGCAGCATCAGGTGGATGGTGCCCTTGCGCTTGAGCAGGTTGCTGACGAGGTAACGGCCGATGAAGCCGGTGCCGCCGGTGACGAAATAGTTCATCGTTCGAACTCCTTGGAATGTCACGATGCGGTGCGCGATGGCCGATGCGGCCACGCTGCCGGAAGGGGCGGGACGAGATCGCCGTGCGCCAACATCCGGCGCTGGCGTTGACCGTCCCTCAAGTGCATGCTATCACCGCATCCTCGCCTCGCGGCGCATCCACGGGAACCCCATCATGGCCGACATCAAGACCGAGTTCGAGGAAGCCGCCAAGGCGGTCAAGACCCTTGCCCAGCGCCCCGACAACGACACCCTGCTCAAGCTCTATGCGTTGTACAAGCAGGGAGCGGAGGGCGACGTGAACGGCCCCAAGCCGGGCTTCTTCGATTTCGTGGGCACCGCCAAGTACGACGCCTGGGAAAAGCTCAAGGGCACCAAGGCCGAGGAGGCGATGCAGAAATACGTCGCCACGGTGAAGTCGCTGTTGAAGTGAGCCGATCCGGCGCGGCGCTTGCGCCGCCCGACCGCAGCGAGCACGCATGGCCCGCCAGACCAAGCAGCGCATTCTCGACGCCAGCCTCGCCCTGTTCAATGCGCAGGGCGAGCCGAACGTCACGACCAATCACATCGCCGACGATCTGGAGATCAGCCCCGGCAACCTGTACTACCACTTCCGCAACAAGGACGACATCATCGAGCAGATTTTCGTGCGCTTCGAGGAGCGCATGGACAAGGCGCTCGCCGCGCCCACCGACCGCCTGCCCGAACTGGAAGATGTCTGGTTGCAATTGCACCTGGTGTTCGAGTGCATCTCCGAATACCGCTTCCTGTACCGCGATCTCGTGGACATCCTCAGCCGCAACCGCACGCTGCGGCTGCGCTTCGCGCGCATCCTCAAACGCGCCGCCGCCAGCGCCAGCGAGATCATGCGCGGACTGGTGCGCAGCGGCGCGATGCGCGCTTCGGCTGCCGAGGTCGAAGCGACCGCGACCAACATCCTCGTCGTCGCCACGTTCTGGATGAACTACGCCAACGTGCGCGGCGACCGCGACGAGAACGCCTCGATCCGCGTGGGCATCGTGCAGGTGATGATGCTGGTGGCGCCGTTCCTGCGCGATGCCGAACGGCTGCACCTGAACAACCTCACCCGCGCTTACGACACCTGAGGAAGCAAGCCGCCTCTCCCGCAGGGGCAGTCCGATGCGCAGCAGGCGCGGCGGGTGATGGAATCGTGTATCCGATCACCGCGCAGGCCTGCTATTACGTCGATATTTTCAACATCGCCAGCCCCGGGCGAGACCAACGATGCCCAAACTCGCTCAAGCCGCCTTGCGGGTCTTGCGCTTGGCGACGGTCTTGACGGCCTTGCGGGCGCGATGCGCCGGCTGGCGCTTCGCCTTCGGCTTGAGCACGGTGATGCCCAGGCCGACGGTCACATCGTTGAAGCGACCCAACATCGGCTCCAGCCGCGACTGGATGTCGGCGGCCAGATTGCCGGCCGTGGTGGTGGCACGCTGGCGCATGCCGGTGGCGCGGGCGATCAACTCATCGCGGTAACGACTGCCGGTCTCGCCCAGGCCTTCGATCACGATGCTGGTGGCGGCCGGCACGCGGCCGACGATGGCAACGGCTTCCTTGACCGCGCCGGTGGCGTTCTTGCGGATCAGCGACACCGCGCCGATGCCGGCCAGCAACACCTCGCGGGCGCCGGAGCGTTCACGGTTGACGGGGGTGGCCTGGATCTGGGTGCTCATGGTTTCACCTTTGTGTTGGTTGGAACGGGTGGTTGCAACGTGATTGCCGCATTCCCACGACCCGCAGTATCCAAACAATCGTTTGAGCATTGGCACTAGCCATCCTCGTTGTACTGTCGAGCTTTCGCCATCGCATGTCGAAGGCGCGGAGATGTTGCGAGCACGGCGACGGGTCGGTGGCTTGCCATCCGTCGCTTCCGGCGACATGCTCGCCACTTCACCGCAAGGAGATTTGCATGGCCGCCAAATCCGCAAGCTGGGCTGCTTTTTCGCACGCATCCAAGGGCTACGACTACGCCGGCGACAAGCTGAAGACCGCGTGGGGCGCACTGCACGCGGGCGATTGCGAACCCTTCCCCGACGCCAAGCGCGCCACCGCGCTGCTCAAGGCCATGCCCAAGGCGCCCAAGGGCATGGATGCGGCCAAGCTCGCCGAGACCTTGCAGGAAGCCTGGCGCGCATTCCACCGCGGCGATTTCCACGATGCCTTCGTGCTCGGCGATGCACTCGGTCCGCTGGGCGCATCGGTGGCGATCAAGGCGCTGGGCATCCATGCGACCTATCTGGTCGATGATGCAGCCGAAAAACTCAAACGCTTCGAGCATGCCATCGAGTTGGCCGACAAGGCCATCGCCGCCCTGCCCGACGAAGCCAACTCGCATTACCGCAAGGCGTTCGCGCTGGGCCGTTACAGCCAGGGCATCAGCGTCGCCAAGGCGCTGACGATGGGGCTGGCGACCAAGGTTCGCGACTGCCTGCACACCACGCTGGAACTGGCGCCCAAGCACGCCGAGGCGCATCTGGCGCTGGCCGTTTTCCACGCCGAGGTGATCAACAAGGTCGGCGCGATGCTCGGCGGGCTCACCTACGGCGCCAAGGCCGGCGAGGCCGAATCGCACATCAAGGCCGCGCTCAAGCTCACCCCGCACTCGCCCATCGCCCACGTCGAACACGCCAACGTGCTGATGCTGCTCAAGGGTGCCAAGGGCGAGGACGCCGCCGCCGGCGAGTTCGAAAAGGCCAGCAAGCTCAAGCCGGCCGATGCGATGGAACGCCTCGATCAGGAATATGCCAAGGCGCAGATCGAGTAGATCGAATCGATCAAGGCATCAACGGCTGCCGAGCCGGTTCAACGGCAGCCGCAAGTAACTCGTGGCGTTGGCTTCCGCCGGCGGCAGCCTCCCGCCACGGATGTTGACCTGTAGCGCAGGCAGCAGCAGTCGCGGCACCGGCAAGCCGGCATCGCGCGCAGTTCTCAGGCGCACGAATTCGGCCTCCGCCACATCGCCGCCAACGTGGATGTTGTGCGCCCGCTGCGCCGCGATGCTGGTCTGCGCCATCGCACCGCGGCCGGCGGGCGGGTAATCGTGGCAAAGGAAGATGCGGGTATCGGTCGGCAACGCCAGGATCGCGCGAATCGACCGATGCAGCCGCACCGCATCGCCACCGGGAAAATCGCAGCGCGCACTGCCCACGTCGGGCGCGAACAAGGTGTCGCCTATGAAGGCCGCATCGCCGATCAGGTAGGTCAGGCTATCGTCGGTGTGCCCCGGCGTGGCGAGCACCTGCGCCACCCGCGCACCGATCTGGAACGCGTCGCCGTCATCGAACAGACGATCGAACTGGCTGCCATCGGCCATGAATTCGTCGCCGAGACCGAACAGGGCCTTGAATGTTTTCTGCACTTCGACGATGCCGCGTCCGATCGCGAGCTTCGCCCCGAGCGCATCGCGCAGGTAACCTCCTGCGCTGAGGTGGTCGGCGTGCGCGTGGGTTTCCAGAACCCATTCCACTTTCAGAGCCTGCGCGCGGACGAAGGCGAGCACGGCATCGGCCGACTTCGTCGCAGTGCGCGCAGCCGCCGCATCGTAGTCCAGCACCGGATCGACGATCGCCGCCGCGCTGCCTTCGCCGGCATGCGCGACGTAGGTGAAGGTGCCGGTATCCGGATGGAAGAAGGGTTCGACGTAGATGCCATCGGTATCGTTTCGCTGGATCACAATCGCCTCCGCTATGGCACGCCATCGCATGATTCAAAACAACGAACGCCGAACCCATGCTGCCATAACGCTCGCAACCCGTCGCGTATGCACGGCACGCCATTCCTGCAATATGGGAACCTTCGCGATGGACGGATGGCATCGGAACGTGGTTCGTCATGGCCATGGCTACGAAGCCGCAATTGCGGTATCAGGCCGCGCTGTCCAGACCATCCCGGGCGTGTGGATGTCCAAAATGCTGGTTGAAACCCATGACCTCACCTGCCATCGCCATCCCCGACGACGCCACCCTGTACGCACTGGCCCAGCGCGTAGGCGAATCCCTGCGCCCGCAGCGGCACACCCTCGCCACCGCCGAAAGTTGTACTGGCGGCTGGATCGCCAAGGTCGTTACCGATCTGCCAGGCAGTTCGGAATGGTTCGACGGCGGCATCGTCGCATACAGCTACGAGGCCAAGCAGGCCTTTCTCGGCGTGCATCCGCAGACGCTGCAGACGCACGGCGCGGTGAGCCGCGAGACCGCCGTAGAGATGGTCTCAGGCGCGCTGGCGCATACCGGCGCGCACGTCGCCGTCGCGGTCACCGGGATTGCCGGCCCCAGCGGAGGCGACGTCGAAGGCAAGCCGGTAGGCACGGTGTGGCTGGCTTGGAAACGGCGTGACGGCTATCCGCACGCACAAGTTTTCCATTTCGCCGGCGACCGCGAGGCGGTGCGCCGGCAGACGGTGGCGAAGGCGCTGGCGGGGCTCGATCGCCTGATAACGGGAAACCTCGGAACACCCGATCGTCCCGATGCGCCTCCTGCACCCTTGGCATGAGTCCAGCCGCAGTCAACGAAGCGGGGCGACTGGCTATGCGGCCATTGATTGCCCCGCTTTCGCGAGGATCGTTTCAACGGCGAAATGGGTCAATGCCGTGCCCCGAACACATACCGTCCTCCTGATCCTGAGCGATTGGACGCGGATCGGTTTCAGTGCATCTCCAGTTCGATCTGCGTGCGCACGGTCACGTTGGGCGCCGACCGATCCAGCCCCGCGAGCACCCCCGCATTCCACTTGAGCGTACTGTGGCCGATGCGGCGTTGGCCGAACAATGCCGGACCTGCGATCTGGCTGGAGTCGCGGCCGAGGTGGTTGAGTGTGCCCAGATCGCCCAGCCCCTGCACGCCGAATTCCAGCGCCTCGCGTCCGTGCCAGCGCACCTGCCACGCATAGCCGAGGCCGGTGTCGTGCGAGGCGCCGCGACCGATCTCGCGCTTGAACAGCAGGTTCACGTTGGCGGTGACCGGTCCGATGTCCTTCATGAACATCGGGCCGATGGTGAGGGTGTCCGGGTCGTAGGGGTCGAAGGTGTGTTCGTAGGCGGCGAAGATGCCGAAATCCATCCAGTATTTGCCGCGTTCGGTGAGGGCGAAGACGTTTTCCCATTCCAGCGATTCCAGCCGGTTCGGCCCGCCGTTCTCGAAGGACTGCTCGAGTTCGATTTCGCTGAACCAGTGATCGTTCAAGCCGTAGCCGACCTCGAAGATGCTGCCGTGCTCCTCGCGACCGCCGTCGAACCGACGCCAGCCGCCGCGATATTCGAATTCCAGTTCGCCGTTCTCGACGATCGGCTGGTAAACGACCTCGGCGGCGCCGGCGCGGGCCTGCCCGCAGGCGGCGAGCCCGGCAGAAGCCAGGACGGCAATCAACACACTCAGGCGCAACGATGGATTCGACATGGGGTTTTCCTTGGCAATGGGAGGGCGTCGGGCCTCGGTTGAGGCCCGTGTCGGGATGGGACGAACGAAACGAAACAGTTAGCGCGCGATCAACACACCCTGCGCGGTGGCCTGGTTGAAATCGCCGAAGAAGGGGTAGCGGCCAGCTTTCAGCGGCCCGACATAGACATTGATGCTGGCCCCGCCGGCCACGACCTTCTCGCGGTTGAGTTCGTGGCTTTCGAACTCCTCGGCGGTCGGATCCTTGTTGACCACGATCAGTTTCACCTTGGTGTTCGCCGGGATGGTCAACTCGGCGGGGACGTAGCGGTGATTCTGGATGGTCAAGGTGAACTCCGGCACGTCGGCGGCGAGCGCGGTCAGTGGTGCAAAAGCGAGCAAGGCGATGGCGAGGCGGTGCAGCATCGAACACTCCAGAGCGAATGGGATCGGAAGATTGGGAACGGATGAAATCGGGACGTAGCGAGCCGTGCTCAGGCAGTCGCAGGCGGTGCGGCCTGGCGCAACGGCGGCGGTGGCGTCACCAGTCGCATCGCGGCCACCAGCACGACCAGGGTGATTCCGTAGAACAGCAACTGCATGCCGGTCGGCTGCGAGCTGTAGCCGGTCAGCACGTGCAGCGCACGGCCGGCCGTGGAATCGTCGCGCAGCAGCCAGTCGGTGCTCCACAGCGGCGTGGTCCAGCGCTGCAAGGCATTGGCCTGGATCAGGAAGCCCGCGGCATTGCCGGCCATGCCCGCCGCCAGCAGCACCAGCAGGCCGTTGGTCGCGCTGAAGAAGTACTTGACGGGAATCTTCAACAGCCCGCGGTAGATGCCCACGCCCAGAGCGACGCCGGCGAGCAGACCCAGCGCGCCGCCGAGCAGCAGCGATGCGCCCGACGAGCCGCTGGCGAACAGGCCGTAGCCGAACAGCACGATCTCCGACCCTTCGCGCAACACGGCGATGGCCACCACGGCCATCAACGCCGTCATCGGCCGTGCGCCGGAGGTGACCTCGCGACCGACCGCCTGCATCTGCGCCGCCAGTTCGCGCCCGTGGCGCGACATCCACACGACGTGCCAGCCCAGCATCACCACCGCGGTCAGCAGCACGCCGGCGTTGAACCATTCCTGTCCGGAGCCACTCAGCGCATCGGCCAGCCGCCCGGCGCACAACGCCAGCGCCATCGCACCGGCCACGCCCAAGGCGATCCCGCCGCCGATCCAGCGCCCGCGCGTCGCCACGCCACGGGTGGCAGCGGCGACGATGCCGACCACGAGCGCGGCCTCCAAAACTTCACGAAACACCAGCAACAGGTTTGCGAGCACGGGGTGATCCTTTCTTCGACGCGACGTGGGGTCGGTCGTCGCTTGAACTGATGCTGCGAATGATAATGCTTCGCATTTGATTTGCAAGAGGGCGTTTCACATCGACACGACAACCGGCTCGGCATCCGCCCATGCCGCATGCATCCAGCCCCCGGCCCATCGCGCGCCGCGACGCCGTCCGCGTTCACGGTTACGATGCGCGTTCCACCCATGGTGAACGTCATGTCTGCATCTCCCACCACGCTGCAAGTGGAACGCGAGTCCGGCGTCGCCCGCATCGCGCTCGCGCGGCCCGAGGTCCACAACGCCTTCGACGACGTGCTGATCGCAGAACTCACCGCGACTCTGGAGCAGCTCGACGCCGATGCCGACGTGCGCGCGGTGGTGCTCACCGGCAGCGGGCACAGCTTCTCGGCCGGCGCGGATTTGAGCTGGATGCGGCGCATGGCGCAGGCCAGTGCCGAGGAAAATCGCGCCGATGCGCTGCGCCTCGCGCGGCTGATGCGCCTGCTCGATGGCCTGTCCAAGCCGACCATCGCGCGCGTCAATGGCGCGGCCTTCGGCGGTGGCGTCGGGCTGGTGGCCTGCTGCGACATCGCCATCGCCTCGGAAACGGCCATGTTGGGCCTGAGCGAGGTCAAGCTCGGCCTCGTCCCGGCGGTGATCTCGCCTTACGTGATCGCGGCCATCGGCGTGCGCCAGGCGCGGCGTTGGTTCCAGACCGCCGAATCGTTCAAGGCCGGCGAAGCGCAGCGCATGGGGCTGGTGCATGAAGTGGCGAGCCCGCAGTCGCTGGACACGCATGTGCAACACCAGTGCGATCTGCTGCTGAAAAACGGCCCCGTCGCCGTGAAGGAAGCCAAGCTGCTGGCGCGGCGCATGGCGATGCCGGCCGACGCGACCACGGTCGATGCCGCCAACGCCGACCTGATCGCCCGCCTGCGCGTGTCGCCCGAGGGTCAGGAAGGCTTGAGCGCCTTCCTCGACAAGCGCAAGCCGGGCTGGATCCCGCGCGAAGGCGCCCTTTCCATTCCCGACACCTGAGGCCGGCGTGCTCGACCATATCGGTTTTTCCGTCAGCGATCTGCCGCGCAGTCGTGCCTTCTACGTCGCCGCGCTCGCGCCGCTGGGCTACGGCCCGGTGCTGGATGTCACCCGCGAGCGCACCGGCGGTTACGAGGGCACAGGATTCGGCGCTGCGGGACGGCCGCAATTCTGGATCGGCAGCGGCGAGCGTCGGGGCGCGGCGGTGCACGTCGCCTTCACGGCGAACGACCGCGCCGCGGTCGATGCTTTCCATGCCGCCGCACTCGCCGCCGGCGGCCGCGACAACGGCGCGCCCGGCCTGCGTCCCCACTACCATGCCCACTACTACGGGGCGTTCGTGCTCGACATGGACGGCAACAACATCGAGGCCGTTTGCCACTTGCCGGCCTGACCTGCGCTGTCGGTGCGACGAGCGCATTGCGGTGAGAATCCGAATCCTCCACACATGGACGATCCACGTATGAAACACCCCATCATCAACATCGCCGACATCGAACTGCAACCGCGCCCGCCGGCGTTCCAGGCGTCCGGCGAAGCCGGCGAGCGCTTCGACGCGCGTATGGGCCGCATCGGCGAGCGCATCGGCGCGCGCCAGCTCGGTTACAACATCACCTGCGTGCCGCCGGGCAAGCGCGCGTTCCCGCTGCACAGCCACCATTCCAACGAGGAAATGTTCTTCATCCTCGAAGGCGCGGGACAGTTGCGCATCGGCGCCGAAACCCACCCGGTTCGCGCCGGCGATTTCATCGCCTGCCCAACCGGCGGCCCGGAAACGGCGCACCAGCTCGTCAACACCGGACAGGCCGATCTGAAGTACCTCGCAGTCAGCACCGCCGTTTCGCCGGAGGTCTGCGAGTACCCCGACTCGGGCAAGTTCGCGGTGTCGATTTACAACACCGGCGGCGACGGCAAGAGCCCGTGGGCATTCCGCCACGTCGGCAAGCCTGGCGACGCGCGCGACTATTGGGAAGGCGAGTAGCACCTACAGACAGCTATAGGTGAGTCTTGCTTGAAGCGGCTTCCACCTTGTCCGATCCGGCGGTTTCAGACACCTACAGACAGCAGATGGATGCGCTGTGCTTGAAGCCCTCCCCTTCAAGGGGGTGAGGAGCCACGTCTTGCGCGATCTGCCGGTGGCAGATCGCGTGGCGACGAACGCCCGAAGGGCCGGACGGGTTGGGTGGGGATGGTGTCATCAGGAGTTTGCACGGTGCGTGGACAAACCAACCCAGAGATACTGAAACCGCACCTGCAACGCCGATTGCGCAATCGGCCCACCGATGCGGAACGAAAACTCTGGCAACGGCTGCGCGGGAAACAGGTCGAAGGTTGCAAGTTTCGTCGTCAACATCCCTACTACGATTTCATCCTGGATTTCGTCTGCCTCGAACGCATGCTGGTGGTGGAAGTCGATGGAGGACAACATGCCGACTCAACGACTGACGTCGTACGCGATGCGTTCTTGCGGAAAGGCGGATTCCGCATCCTGCGGTTCTGGAACCATGAAGTGCTCAGTCACATCGATGAGGTGATGGACGTGATCTGGCGGAATCTGGTCGGCTTTGACGATCCCCATTCCAACCCTTCCATTGAAGGGGAAGGAGCCCCACTGGCTCGAGGGGATGTTGCACACCATCCCCACCCCAACCCTCCCCTTGAAGGGGAGGGAGTCCTAGCGGTACACATCGTGACTTCTCAACATTCTGCTGGGGAGGGGGTATGACGATGTTCGACTGCATCCTGATCGCCAATCGCGGCGAGATCGCCTGTCGGGTCATTCGCACCTGTCGGCACTTGGGCATCCGCACCGTGGCCGTATTCTCCGAGGCCGACGCCGACGCGCAGCATGTGCGGCTGGCCGACGCGGCGCATCCCATCGGCGGCCCGCGCCCGCAGGATTCCTACCTGCGCGGTGATGCGATCATCGAAGTGGCGAAAAAATCCGGCGCGCAGGCGATCCATCCGGGCTACGGATTCCTTTCCGAGAACGCCGATTTCGCCGATGCGGTACAGGCCGCCGGCATCGTGTTCATCGGGCCTTCCGGTGCGTCGATGCGCAAGATGGGCTCCAAGGCCGGCGCGAAGGAACTGATGGCCGCGCGCGGGGTGCCGGTGGTGCCCGGTTATACCGGCGCGGATCAGGATGCGGCCCATCTCGCCGCGCAAGCGCAGCGCGTGGGCTTCCCGCTGATGATCAAGGCCGCGCATGGTGGCGGCGGCAAGGGCATGCGCATCGTGCGCAGCGCCGAGGAGTTCCTGCCATCATTGGAAAGCTGTCAGCGCGAGGCGAAGAATGCCTTCGGCCGCGACCGCGTGCTGCTGGAGCGCTACATCGAAACACCGCGTCACATCGAGTTCCAAGTCTTCGCCGACAGCCACGGCCACACCATCCACCTCGGCGAACGCGAATGTTCGGCGCAACGGCGCTACCAGAAGGTGATCGAGGAATCGCCCTCGCCCTTCCTCACGCCGGCACGCCGCGCCGCGATGGGGCAGGCCGCGGTGGCGGCGGCGCGCGCGATCGACTACGTCAACGCCGGCACGGTGGAGTTCATCGTCGGCGCCGATGGCGACTTCCATTTCATGGAGATCAACACGCGCCTGCAGGTCGAGCATCCGGTGACAGAGCTGGTCACCGGGCTGGATCTGGTCGAATGGCAATTGCGCGTGGCCAGCGGCGAGCCGTTGCCGCTGGCGCAGGAGAACATCGCGCACCACGGCCACGCCATCGAAGTGCGCCTGTACGCCGAGGATCCGGAGGCCGGTTTCCTGCCCGGCTCCGGCAAGCTCGAGCGCCTGCACCTGCCGCAAGTCGATGCACACACGCGCCTCGACGGAGGTGTGATCGAAGGCGACGTGGTGAGCATCTATTACGATCCGATGATCGCCAAGCTCATCGTCCACGACACCGACCGCCCGCGTGCGCTGGCGCGGTTGCGCGAGGCGCTGGCCGCCTGCGAGGTGGTCGGGCCGAAGTCCAACGTGGCCTTCCTCGAAGCGCTGGTGCGGCACCCGATGGTGGTCGAAGGCCGCATCGACACCGGCTATCTGGATCGCCATCTGGATGAAGTGCTTCCCGCCCCGCAGCCGCCCTCGCCCACCGACTTCGCCGTTGCCGCGACCGCCGCCTTGCTGCACGACGAGGACGCCGCGCGCGCCACCGCCGCAGTCAGCGACGATCCGCATTCGCCGTGGGCGCTGGTGGATGGCTGGCGTCTGGGCCACGCCAGCGAGCGCGTGCTCTGCCTCATGCATCGCGGCCAGCGTCACCTGTTGCATGCCAGCGGCCACGCCGGCAGTTACCGTGTGCGCGGCGACGGCTTCGAGGTCGGTGTGGACAGCGCGCGTTGCGTCGATGGCATGCTGTCGGCGCGCTGCGACGGGCAAGCACGGCGCTCGCGCGCGCTCGCCGATGCGCAGCGGGTGTTGCTGCACGACGGCAGCCGCCGCCTGCGCTTCGAGCGCGTGCCGGTATTCCAGTTCGGCGGCGATGCCGGCACCGGCGGCGGCAACCGCGTGAGCGCGCCGATGACCGGCCGCATCGTGCTGATCAAGGTCAAGCCCGGCGATGCGGTCGAGGCCGGGCAGGAACTGCTGGTGATGGAAGCGATGAAGATGGAACTCTCGCTCAAGGCTCCGCGCAAGGGCACGGTGGCGGCGATCCAGGCCGGCACCGGCGACCTCGTCGAGGGCGATGCGGTGCTGGTCGAACTCGGAGACTGAGCCGTGCCGCATCCTGTCATCCCTTGCCTCGCTGGCGCCATCGCGCTGGCTCTCGCAGCAACGCTCGACGGTTGCGACATCTCCACCTTCGCCCAACCGCCGCTGGCGGAAGCCCCCTGCGATGCGCGCCTTGTCGGGCATTGGTTGCAGCAGACACAGCCGAAAGTCGCCAATGGCTCGGCGGAAATCCGCATCGACTCGTCCTGCCGCGTCGTATTCACCGGCCGCGATGAAGATGGGATGCACCTCGTAGGCCCGCTGGCCTTGCACATCGGCCACGACGCCGGCAACGACTATGCGTGGATCGACACCGCCGACCTGCCGCCGGAAACGACTGGCACAGACGCGGCGATGGCAGCGTCGCCCGCTTCGCCGCCGCCCAGTGCATCGCCAACGGCATCGACCATCACATCGGCATCCAACCTCGCCCAGTCCGACGAAACGCGCGCAAAGGATTACTGGGTACTGCGTTACCGCGTTGATGCCGGCGGACTGCGCTTCTTCGAGGTCGATGCCGATGCCACCGCGCGCCGATTGCTCAACATGCCGGTCGCTGCCACGATCACCCGCCACGTGTACGAAATCGCCGATCATCGGCATATGACGCGAACCTCGGTGCGCATCGATGGTGCCCTGCCACCCGAACAATTCCGCAACGCCATCGCCTTCGCCGCCGCACCGACCTATCAATTCCGCCCAGCACCGACAGAAGCCACGTCGGCAGAGCCCGCACCATGACCATGCCTTCTCACGTCCGCGTCGTCGAAGTCGGCGCGCGCGACGGCTTGCAGAACGAGAAGACGCTGTTGCCGGTGGCGATCAAGATCGAGTTGATCGACCGTCTTTCGGCAACCGGGTTGCGCACGATCGAAGCCACCAGTTTCGTCAGCCCTAAATGGGTGCCGCAACTGGCCGATGCCGCCGAGGTGTTCGCCGGCATCGCGAAGAAACCCGGGGTGAGTTATCCGGTGCTGGTGCCGAACGAACAGGGCTACGAACGTGCACGGGCGGTCGGCGCGATGGAGATCGCGGTATTCACCGCCGCATCGGAAGCCTTCAACCGCCGCAACATCAACGCCTCCATCGACGAATCCATCGCCCGCTTCGAGCCGGTGCTGGCGCGCGCGAAGGCCGACGGCGTCGCGGTGCGCGGCTATGTTTCCACCGTGCTCGGCTGCCCGTATCAGGGCGAGGTGCCGCTGGCCGACGTGGTGCGCGTGGCGAAGCGCCTGCACGATCTGGGTTGCCACGAGATCTCGCTCGGCGACACCATCGGCGTGGGCACGCCCGGCAAGGCGCGCGCGATGCTCAAAGCCGTCGCCAGCGAGGTGCCGATGGCCGCGCTGGCGGTGCACTTCCACGACACTTACGGGCAGGCGCTGGCGAACATTCTCGCCTGTCTCGAAGAAGGCGTGGGCGTGATCGACTCGGCGGTGTCCGGCACCGGCGGCTGTCCGTACGCGCAAGGTGCCAGCGGCAACGTCGCCAGCGAGGACGTGGTGTACATGCTGCACGGGCTGGGCGTGCGCACCGGCATCGACCTCGACCGACTGATCGACACCGGCGCGTGGCTGGCGCAGCAGTTGCACAAGGACACCGCCAGTCGCGTCACTCGCGCGCGCACCGGCGGATGATGCGCGCGCAGCGCGACGGCGAGAATCCTGCACGACACACACGACATGACCGATCCCTTCACCATCCGCCCGATCCACTACGAAGACGATGCCACGGTGGCGTCCATCATCCGCTCGGTGATGCCCGAGTTCGGCGCCAGCGGCGATGGATTTGCGATCAACGACCCGGAAGTGGACTTCATGCACCGCGCCTACTCCGCGCCGCGTTGCTCCTACTTCGTGGTCGAACACGCGGGCGTGGTGATGGGCGGCGGCGGCGTGGCGCCGCTGACCGGCGGCGACGAGGATGTGTGCGAACTGCGCAAGATGTATTTCCTGCCCGCACTGCGCGGGCGCGGCGCGGGTGCCGTGCTGATGGAACGTTGTCTGGATGCGGCGCGCCTGCATGGCTTCCGCCACTGCTATCTGGAAACCCTGTACGGCATGGACGCGGCGATGCGCCTGTACGAGCGCGTCGGGTTCACGCGCATCGACGCATCGATGGGCGATACCGGCCATCACGGCTGCGACGTGTTCTACATATTGGAGCTGTAGTTCACACGCGCCCGGTCACCGGCAGCAATGCGCCGGTGATTGCGCTGGCGCGATCGGACAACAGGAACACGATCACCCCGGCCAGTTGCGATGGGGTGACCCACCTCGTGAAGTCGGCGCTGGGCATGTCGGCGCGGTTGGCGGCGGTGTCGAGGATGCTCGGCAGCACCGCGTTGACGGTGATGGCGCGATCCTTCAGCTCCTCGGCCAGCGCTTCGGTCAGGCGCGCCACGCCGGCCTTCGATGCCGCATAGGCGCCCATGCCGGCGCCCGCCTTCGCCGCGGCCGCCGCGCCGATGTTGACGATGCGTCCGTTGCCGGAAGCGCCCAGATGCGCGATGGCGGCTTGGCTGGCCGCGACCGCGGTGCGCAGATTGATCCGATACAGCAGATCCCAGGTTTCCACGCTGCCTTGCGCGAGGGTTTCCCAGCGGAAGGTGCCGGCGATGTTGACCAGACCATCCAGCCCGCCGAGTTCGCGCGCGGCCTCGTCGATGGCGGCCTTGGCGGCCTGCGCATCGGCCAGATCGACTCCACCGATGCACAGCGCGCCGTTGCAGTCCTTCGGTGCCTGCGCACGGTCGATGCCAACGACGCTCGCGCCGGTTTGGATCAAGGTCTGCGCCACGGCCGCGCCGAGTGCGCCGAATGCGCCGGTCACGGCGATGCGCTTGCCTTGCAGTTCCATGCGATCACTCCTCACGACCGTTGAATCCGCCATTGTCGCCGATTGGAGCGGACACGAAAAAGCGGGCACGAGGCCCGCTTTTTCTTGAAGCAAAGATGACGCGGCGGTGCTTACGCGCCGACTGCTTCGCCTTCGTGCAGCGCCTTCATCGACAGGCGGATGCGGCCCTGCTTGTCGACTTCCAGCACCTTCACCTTCACGATATCGCCTTCCTTGAGCTTGTCGGACACCTTCTCCACGCGCTCGTTGGAGATCTGCGAGACGTGCACGAGACCATCCTTGCCCGGAGCGATGGTGACGAACGCGCCGAAGTCCATGATCTTGGCGACCTTGCCCTCATAGACGCGGCCGGGTTCGACATCCGAGGTGATCTGCTCGATGCGCGCCTTCGCGGCCTGACCGGCGATGGCGTTGACCGAGGCGATGACGATGGTGCCGTCGTCCTGGATGTCGATCTGGGTGCCGGTCTCCTTGGTGATCGCCTGGATCACCGAGCCGCCCTTGCCGATCACTTCGCGGATCTTGTCAGGGTGGATCTTCATGGTGATCAGGCGCGGCGCGAACTCGCTCATCTCCGGGCGCGGAGCCGACAGGCCCTTGGCCATCTCGCCGAGGATGTGGATGCGCCCAGCCTTCGCCTGTGCGAGCGCGACCTGCATGATCTCCTCGGTGATGCCGTCGATCTTGATGTCCATCTGCAGCGCGCTGATGCCGTTCGCGGTGCCGGCGACCTTGAAGTCCATGTCGCCGAGGTGGTCCTCGTCGCCGAGGATGTCGGAGAGCACGACGAAGTTGTCGCCCTCCTTAACCAAGCCCATCGCGATGCCAGCGACCGGCGACTTCAGCGGGATGCCCGCGTCCATCATCGCCAGCGAGGAACCGCAGACCGAAGCCATCGACGAGGAACCGTTGGACTCGGTGATCTCCGAGACCGTGCGGATCGTGTACGGGAACGACTCCATCGTCGGCATGACGGCCTGCACGCCGCGCTTGGCGAGGCGGCCGTGGCCGATCTCGCGGCGCTTCGGACCCATCATGCGGCCGCACTCGCCGACCGAGTACGGCGGGAAGTTGTAGTGGAACAGGAAGTGATCCTTGTATTCGCCGGACACGGCATCGATGATCTGCCCGTCGCGCGCGGTGCCCAGCGTGGTCACCACCAGCGCCTGCGTCTCGCCGCGGGTGAACAGCGCCGAGCCGTGGGTGCGCGGCAACACGCCGACCTGCACGCTGATCGGGCGCACGGTGTCGAGCGCGCGGCCATCGATGCGCACCTTGCTGCTGAGCACCGCGTTGCGCATGGTGGTGTATTCGAGGTCGCCGAACTCCTTCGACATATCGCCGGCAGCCCAACCGGCAGCCTCGGCCTGACCCTTGAGCGACTCCAGCGTTTCCTTCTTCAGCGCGTTGATGGCATCGCGGCGTTGCAGCTTGTCGCGCACCTGGAAGGCCTGCGCGAGCTTGTCGCCGAGTGCGCCCTTGAGCGCGCCGATCATCGCTTCGTTCTTCGCCGGCGCAGCCCAGGTGGACGCCTTGGCGTTGGCCTCGACGGTCAACTCGTTGATCGCGCGGATCGCGGCCTGCATTTCGCGATGGCCGAACATCACCGCACCGAGCATCACGTCTTCGGACAACTCCTTGGCTTCCGACTCGACCATCAGCACCGCGTTCGCGGTACCGGCCACGACCAGCTCCAACTGCGACTCCTTCAGCTGGCTGGCGGTTGGATTGAGAATGTACTGCCCATCCTTGTAACCGACCTTGGCGGCCGCGATCGGGCCGGCGAACGGCGTGCCGCACAGCGACAGCGCGGCGGAGGCGCCGAGCAGCGCGGGAATGTCACCATCGACTTCCGGATTGAGCGACATCACGGTGGCGATGATCTGGACTTCGTTCTTGTAGTCCTCGGGGAACAGCGGGCGGATCGGGCGATCGATCAGGCGGGAGATCAGCGTCTCCTTTTCGGTCGCGCGGCCTTCGCGCTTGAAGAAGCCGCCGGGGATGCGGCCGCCGGCGTAGAACTTCTCCTGATAGTCCACGGTGAGCGGGAAGAAGTCCTGCCCTTCGCGCGCGCTCTTGGCGGCCACGGCGGAAACCAGCACCACGGTGCCGTCCACCTTCACCATCACCGCACCGCCGGCCTGGCGGGCGATCTCGCCCGTCTCGAGGGTGACCTGATGCTTGCCGTACTGGAATGTTTTGGTTACTTTCGCCACGGTTATCTGTCCTGTCGGTCTGGATGCGCGGCCACCATTGGCCACGCCTGTCGGGTTTCGAATCGATGGAGGCGGTGTGCAAGCGGCGTCGATTCGGATCGCAGCCTGCATCTGGATGTCGCGCCGTATGCGCAGCGTCGATGGCGACGGTCGCGCCCGGCCAATCGCACCCGCCGGAAAGCAAACAAAAACGCCTCCGCGAAGGAGGCGTTCGTGTGCTGCCGTTACTTGCGGATGCCGAGGCGACCGATCAAGGTCTTGTAGCGCTCGGCGTCCTTGCGGTGCAGGTAGTCGAGCAGGCCGCGCCGCTGATTGACCATCATCAGCAGGCCGCGCCGCGAGTGGTGGTCGTTCTTGTGCGACTTGAAGTGGCCGGTGAGGTGCTCGATGCGGGCGCTGAGCAGGGCGACCTGCACTTCGGGCGAGCCGGTGTCGCCGGGCGCGCGCTGGTATTCGGAAACGATCTTGCCGGTGTCGATGGACATCTGTGGATTGCCTTTGCGTGATGCGAAACCCGCAGGAATGTCGTGCGACACACCGCGCGATCCGCCGTGGGCGGGACTTGAAATCCCATGAAATGGAACGACGCTGGATGCCTCGGGAACGGCGCCTCAGGCTTGCGCTGCGCTATTCCGAAAGCCGCTCATTCTAGCGCGCGAACGCCTCGCGCGGCAAGCGCCTGCGGAATCCGGTAGTGGTCTAGTTTGAATCCGCCCATGCTTGAGCGGTCAGGGACGCGCCGTTAGACTCGGGGGATGACCAAGCCCAAGCGCCCGCGCGACACCAACATGCTCGCCAAGCTCATCGTGGACATTGCCACGGGCGATGTCGAGGACAAGAAGCCAGACGACGGCAAGGACCCCGCCGCAGTCGCCCTTGGCCGGAAGGGTGGACTCAAGGGCGGCGCGGCCAGAGCCGCGAAGCTGACCGCAAAGCAGCGATCAGCAATCGCCAAGAAGGCTGCTAGCTCGCGTTGGACAAAGGACCGTTCTTCATCTTGAACTGAATGACATTCTTGGGAGGCGGGGGCAGCAATTGTTCAGGCGCTAACTCCAACGCTTCGGCCAAGAACTGGCGCGGCAGCATGGCTTCCGCAGCAAGCCCATGGATCGACAAGTCGCCGTTTTCAGACAGAAACGTCGCCGCGCGATTGATCAGCCTCGCCCTTTCCCGCGACATGTCGTCTCCGGGTTCGCGCTTGTTCATACCCTTGATTCTCAATTGGATGTTGAGGTTCCGACGCTGCGCATCATCAATCACGTCGAGATCATGGAGTCGCTTGATCATGGCGGCTATTGATACGCCCCATTTCTTCTTGAGAATCGAGAGCGCCTCCACTGACACGCTATAGATTTCTGACAAGAAAGACTTTGCCGGCAACATAAACGCGCCAGCAAAACGCCATGCTTGCGGCTCAACGATGTTGAACGTTTCGGTATCGAGGTCCATCTCCTCGCTAATTTCTTGGTGGAGGATCAGGTGCCCAAACTCGTGAGCGATATTTAGTCGCGAGCGCGCATAGCTGCATTCGGATGAGACGACGATAAAGGGCCTATCCGCAAACCATGCAGACATCCCATCCATTCCGCGCGGGAGCGGGGTATAGATGATCGGAACAGACAAGTTCTCAACCAGCAACGCCATGTCGGAGATAGGACCATTCCCGAGCCCAAGCATCTTGCGAGTCTCAGCGGCAATATCTTCGACTTCGTCGCCAGACAACTTCAGCACGTTGCCAGACGATGGGTATGCCCTAGGCACGCTGGCGGCTTGATATTCAATGTGTTGTTCAAGCGTGTCCACAACGGCAGCGCACAGCTCAAGAATCGTTGCCGCGCGCTGCTGTTCCTTGATGATGTCTCGCGTTCGCTTGAGCGAACGATAATGCACGACTGTACGCGCGCTGCCTTCCAGGCGGCCGATAGGACGCAAGAAGAACTCAGTCGGAACTGAAAGAACCGAAGCCAACTTCTCCATCGTCTCCGGCAGCGGCATCCGTTCGCCACGCTCAAACTGGCTGAGCGCTTGACGGCTAATCTCAGAGGCGACACCAAGCTCCCCAAGACTCATGCGCTTAAGGTGGCGAGCCTGCTGAAGACGCTTCGGTTGAAACTTAGCCTGCATCGCGTTCCTGTCCCTTGTCCTGCTTACTCTTGGCCTTGATGGTCTCGGCAATACGATCCCTTACTTCTTCAACCTTCGCTGGGTCCGCCTTCTTCAAATCCAGAATCATCGGTGCCAGCAGGGAGGTAACTTGGTCTCGGTTCGGGATGCGGATCGCGGCCACGACCGGATCACTCAAGCCGCCATGCACGATCTGTGCATAGGCGGCTCCGATGTTCGGGAAGGCATCCGGGGTATCAGCTTCTTTGGTGAAGAGATCGCCGTTGCGCTGGTTAAGCTTGGCACGCGAAATCGACTTGCGAATGCTACGCGTCCCACGCTTGCCGCAGTAGTGGGTAGTGAAGATGACGTTCCCCGTCTGCAACTGGATAAACGGGGAGTTCCTCGCAGCATTGAAGGCGGTCTTGACGAAGAAGAGGTCGTTGAAGCCTGCCTTGGTCTGAAGCGCGTACTGGACCGCGGTATTTCGCAGGTAGCCCAAGCTGTAGAACCCCGGCATGAACCCGGCGAACATCGGCGTGCTGTCCGCCAGCTTGCGCAGCGCGGCATAGCCTTCGGGGATGGCCTCGGAGATCAGCTCGAAGTGAGCATCGGAGACACCGCACAGTTGCAGGGTTGACTTAACGTCCATGGGCTAGTTGTCAAAGTTGGGAGGTTAGCGCATTGTAGCGGACAATTATCCTGTCCGCCATATCGTCCGTCGGATGGCTTTTCGTCAACTGAAATGTACGATATACTTGACCGATCATGCATTTCGTGCAATGATGGTGCCCATGAACAAGCTGACCCTCCAAACTCGCGCCCAAGTCCTCGCCCTGCTGGTGGAGGGGAACTCGATCAATGCGACGTGCCGAATCACCGGCGTCTCCAAGGTGACGGTGTTAAAGCTGCTTGCCGATGTCGGCGCGGCCTGTGGGGAGTTTCAGGACAAGGCGCTGCGGAACATGCCGTGTAAGCGCATCCAGTGCGATGAAATCTGGTCGTTCGTGGGGTCGAAGCAGAAGAACGTTGCGCCCGAGCATGCCGGCGTGTTCGGCCATGGCGACGTGTGGACGTGGACAGCGATCTGCGCCGATACCAAGCTCATCGCCGGGTTCATGGTCGGCACGCGCGACGCCGACGCAGCGCGGGCCTTCATTGGCGATCTGGCCCCGCGCCTCAAGAGCCGCATCCAGCTCACGACGGACGGCCACAAGTGCTATCTGGACGCCGTAGAGGGCGCGTTCGGCGCGTCCATCGACTACGCCATGCTGATCAAGCAGTACGGGGAAGGCCCGCAATCGCCAGAACGTAAGTACAGCCCGTCAGAGTTCGTGGCCGCGAAGAAGGAGAAGGTGACGGGCAACCCCGACATGGCGAAGGTCTCCACCAGCTACGTCGAGCGCCAGAACCTCACGATGCGCATGGGCATGCGCCGCTTCACCCGCCTCACCAACGGGTTCAGCAAGAAGGTCGAGAATCACGCCCACGCGGTGGCGCTGCACTTCATGTACTACAACTTCGGCCGGATCCATAAGACGCTGCGCGTCACCCCGGCGATGGAAGCCGGGCTGTCGGATCACGTCTGGTCGCTGGAAGATATCGCCGGGCTGGTCCCGGAGCCGGTGGCGAAGAAGCGCGGCCCGTACAAGAAGAAGATTTCAACCTAGACCACTACCCGGAATCCGGTAGTGTCCTAATTTGAGGTCCGGTCCACCAGCTCCTCCAGCGACCACAGGCGCGGGGTCACTCCGGCCGCCATCGCCGGGGTCATCCGGATGCTGCGATGGAGCCGCACAAAGTTGTAGTGCGCGAAGTGCAGGGACACAGCCGCCCGCATGTTCTCGATCTTCTTGGAGAAGCCGTTGGTCAGGCGCGTGAACCGACGCATGGACATGCGCATGGTGAGGTTCTGGCGCTCGATCAGGCTGGTCGAGATATGGGCGCGGTCCGGGTCGCCGGCAATGACGGTACGTTCGGAGCGGATGACCTTCGGCGGACTGTAGCGGCCGGGTCCGATGGGCTCGGCTTCATAGAATTTAACCGCTTGGCCGTAGTCCACATCGGCACCGAATGCCCGCTCGACCGCATCCACATAGGTGGTGAGCGCGTCGGACGAAAGCTGCACGCGGTTCGCAAGACGATCCGAGAGGTCCGCCATGAAGGCCACAGCGTTGGCGCGATTCCTCTTGCCGACCCTGTAGGCCGGGACCAACTTCGTTTCCGCGTCGATGGCTACGAACGTCCATTGATCGCCCACGCGACTACGGTCATCTTTCCGCGTCATCTGCGCTTGCTTCTTCTGGACGTAAGACCAAATTTCATCGACCTGCACGCGACGGCAGCTCAGGTCGCGCATTTGCTCATCCATGAGCTTCGCGCAGCCGTCTCCGACCTGTACCAGCAGGCGCATGATGGTGTCGCGGTGCGTGTTGGTCATGCGCTCGGTGGAACGGATCGAGTTGCCTTCAACGAGGCATCCGATGATCTGAGTGCGGCGAGCGAGAGGGGTGCGATTCATGGCGGTTCTCTTCCTTCGTTGTATGCAGTATGATGGACAGAATGAGGCTTGTCAATAGGACTGCATACATGAATTTCAAGGCGGCTACAGACGACTTACTCGGCAGGATTGACCATAAGCGGCTTGCGAAAGAATTGAAGGCGTCTGTCGCCTCGATTCGACAAGCACGACTGCGGCCGGATGCTGCCGCGCACAGGTCCCCGCCTAACGACTGGCGGGCCGTGGTGTCGAGGCTGGCTAGGGAACAGGCCGCTCGTTTCGAGCACTTGGCAGACACACTCGACGGCAAGCGCAATTCTTAATTGCAGGAAAATAATTAATTATTTTCAATAACTTATCGCGCACAAGCCGGTTAGTGAAACGACCGTTTGTCTAATTGCATGGAGGCGTCAAGTGCTCGCAATCTCTCCGGAAGACATCCAGCTTCGAATAGAGCGTGACAATCCGTGGTGGAAGGACAATGGCGCAGGAATCCAAGAAGCGACACATCCTAAAAGGGTCTACTTCAATCCTTTTGTAACGCTCTCCCTGAAATTTGATGTTCGTCGAGCGACGATTTTGCTTGGTCCGCGTCGCGTCGGCAAAACGTTCATGATGAAGCAATTTGTAAAGCACGCCATAGAGCAGGGTGTTGACCCGAAATGCATTCTATACGCAAGCATTGATACACCGATTTATTCGGGAATTGATCTGGAAAAATTTCTGCGCTTCATGCCGGAGGCTGAGAATCAATCTGCACAGAAAATCGTCATTTACGATGAGATTCAATATTTGAAAGGATGGGAAACGCACTTAAAGGATTTGGTTGATTCTTATCCCGGCATCAAATTTATAGCATCTGGTTCGGCCGCCGCAGCGTTGCGCCTAAAGAGCAAGGAATCAGGCGCTGGAAGGTTTAGCGAGTTCATGTTGCCACCTTTGACATTTTTTGAATTTCTTCAATTCATAAATAAGGGTGAGCTTGTACAGGGCAATCAGCCTGGAAGTTACTCTACAGACGACATCGAAGGGCTAAACGCTGAGTTCATCAACTACCTTAACTACGGCGGTTATCCGGAAGCCGTTCTCAACGAAGAAATCAGAAACAATCCTGAGCAGTTCATCAAGAACGATATTATCGACAAGATCCTCTTGAAGGATCTCCCGAGCCTGTATGGTATTCAAGAAATACAAGAACTCAATAAACTGTTTTCGTTCTTGGCCTACAATGCTGGCGAGGAAGCAAGCCTAGAAAATATCTCGCGCGAGTCAGGAATCACAAAACCGACGATAAAGCGGTACATGGATTATCTTGAGAGCGCATTCTTGATAATTAAAGTCTCGACTGTTGACGACAACTGTCGATCAATGCAGCGAGAGCGCAATTTCAAAGTCTACTTGAACAACCCCTCCATGCGAGCGGCACTGTTTGCCCCCGTTAGCCCCGCCGACAAGTCAAGGATTGGCCACCTAACGGAGTCGGCAATCTTCTCGCAATGGCAGCATTCTGCCGGATTCCATCATTTGAAATATGCGCGGTGGCGTAATGAAGGAGAGGTAGATATTGTCTACTTGGGCGGTCCAGTGCAGCAGCCGCTTTGGGCCGGCGAGATAAAGTGGTCAGACAAGGTTGGCAGAGACGAATGGGAGCAAACGAAATCGCTTCGCTACTTAATTAATAAGCACCCATCTGTGACGAATGCCTTTTTCACCAGCCGGACAGTAAACAAACATATCAAACTGCATGATCGGCCGGTGCATGTTGTGCCAAGTGCGCTTTACTGCTTTATGGTAGGCAAAAACATCACGGCGCCGCTCGATATTCCTCAATTTGTACAAGCAAAAATTGAGGACTTCCCCACGCATGAAGAAGTCGGAGCGGATGAAGAGTAAATTCATGGATCATGCAAAACGCGAATTAATTATTGCGATTGAGGCTCAGCATGGCGGCCATGCTTCTTATGTGCAGTCGCTGCCAATCAAAGAGACGCACAACGGCCTTGTCGTATGGGAGGGCGTCGTGCACGTCTTCGACCTCGCGGAGCACCCGAAGGCATCGCGGGCCTATGCGTGGTCTTCTCCGGTCGAGGGGTCGTACAGGCGGCGCTTCTTCGCGGTCTTGCACGTCCCGCCAATCGACTCGCCGCTAGCTGCGGTGAGGGCTGCAATTGTTGCCGAGCATAGGGCTAGATCGTCATGACCTGCCTAGAGATCGCCGCAGATATCGCCCAAGTCGTGACCGGCATCCTAGCCGTCTACGCGGCTGGTGCTATCTGGTGGCGCATCACGTCCAAGCGCTGCAAGCTGGAACGCTACCTTTGCGCTGAGAAGGCCAAGAAGAAGGACAAAGGCCAGCGGACCGTGCTTCACCTCATGGCGGCCCTAGAAATGACTGAGGACGAAGTCATCAGGGCGAGCTTCGGGAGCAAGAAGATCAAGCTGCTGACCGTTGCCGACGATGCTACCGGGCTGGCGTCCGCGCTGCTCTTGGAGTACGTCGATCCAAATTAGGACACTACCCGGAATCCGGATGGCGACGCCAGCGCTTCGGCGGCGCGGCTGCGGCAGCGCCCCGCCCCGCGCCGTCAACGTCCGCCGCGCAGGCGGCTGAGCAAACCGCCGGGCTTGCCGCCGCCAGTCGTGCCGGACGGTTGCGACGCCACCGCCTCGGCAAATCCCGACTCGAGGCTGGCGTTGATGAAATCGTTGACATCCGCCAGCGGCGAGTCGCTGCGGGCGGCGATGTCCGCCGGCGTGCCCGGCGCCTGCATCATCGCGGTGGCGATGCGCATGTGGCGCGGGAACTCGCGCTCGGCCTTCGGCCATTTGTTCAATCTGTACTGGTTGTCCGGGTCGTAACCCGGCGCCAGTTCGCCATGTCCCTGCACGAGGGCGTACAGCCAGCGCAACCGCGCCAGCGGCTGCATCACGTGGTTGCCGACGAGGTGCTTGTTCACCTCCGCGCCGGACAGCGACTTCCAGCGATCCGCGCGCAGCGTGCCGAGGTCGCAGTAGGGCAGGTAGGGCTTGAGGGTCGGGCCGCCGATGTAGCTGTCCGAACGCGGGTCGATGACCAGCGACGGCGCGTCCTCGATGTCCAGTTGCGACGGCCCGGACAGGCCGCCGGGTTGCAGGTAATTCCACATCACCGGATCGCGCGCAGGTGCCGCAGCAGGCGCAGGGACGGGCGTCGGGGGCAATGCAGGCGCAGGAGCCGGCGGTGCAGGACGCGGCGGTGGCGCCGCGGCGCGCTTGGCGGCCGGGGGCTGCGCCGGCGATTGCGGCGGTGCAACTGGCGCAGGAACAGCGGCAGGTGGAGCAGCGGGCACCGCGCCGACCACCGGGTGCGAACCGGTGATCGCGGCGGCATGGGTGACGTGCCCGGCGGCCGCCTGCCCCAGCGCATAGACCAGCGAATCGACGGTCACCGGCCGCAGCAGAACCTGATCGGCCTCGCAGTCGGGGTGCGAGGAAACCGCGATCACCTGCTTGGTCTTGTGCGCCTTGAGCCACGTCATGTGGCCGTACATGGACTCCATGTCCACCACCAGCACGCGCGCCTGCGCCTCGGCCACCAGATTCCATTCGCCGCCCAGCCGGTTATTGGCTTCCGCGAACAAATGCTTGAGCTTGGCTTCCTCGGCGCGATCCATTCCGGTGAAGCAGATAGTTGGCATGGTGGTCATCCCCCGGCGGCGCGGCCAGCCGATTTGTGGGCCAGTGTCGTCCCATCCGCCGCGATTCGTCAACGCCGCAACGAAGGCGGCGTCCGGCAGCGATTGTGCCAGCCGTTTCCGGAACGGATCTGCTTACTGGATCCGGATTCCACGCGGATCGCGCTTGGGCATCTGGCTTTTCAGGAAAGCCATCTGGTCGGCGAGGATATGCCGGTTGGAGAGGATCAGGTGCTCCACCCAGCTCGGCCGATAGGGCACCGCCAGCAGCGGCATGCCGGCCTGCTGTGGGGTGCGCCCGCCCTTGTGCGAATTGCACGCGATGCAGGCGCTGACCACGTTCTCCCAGATGTCGCGGCCGCCGCGCGAGAGCGGCTGCACGTGATCGCGGGTCAGGTGGTGGCGGCCGAACTCGCGACCGCAGTACAGGCACAGATGGGCGTCGCGGGCGAACAGCGCGGCGTTGGTCAGCGCAGGCGACGGCGCCGGCGCGCTGCCGCGGGCATGCCCGCGCGCGGCGACGATCGGGTGCAGCTCCAACCGGCTCTGCACGCCGAGCAGGCGGTTGTGACCGCCATGCAGCACCATGCAAGGCGAGCCGAGCGTCCACGCCACCGCGTCACGCGCATACAGGCAGGCCGCGTCCTGCCAGCCGATCCAGTCGAGGATCCTGCCGTGGGCATCCAGCGACAGGATGCGCGGGCGAACGGATTCGCCGGCCCGCCGATCCTCGCCGGCGGCATGCGCACGCACGATGCGCACCTCCAATCCGGGGAGCACGAAAACGCCGTCGGCGCTCGCATCGACCTCGCCAAAGGCGGCCAGGTCGCGAGCGGCGTGTGCGTGTGCCGGATCGGACTCCATACGGGTTTCAAGGTATACACCCAACGCGGCGGTTTGAGTAGACCTGCGGCGTGGAACCAACGACCGTCAGCGCTGGCGCACAGCCGGCACCGCCGCACGCCGCCGATCCGCCCGGTTTGCGCAGTGTCTGCAATGCGTCTACAGTCACGGACAGGCCACCGGGGGGACGGTGGCCGGTTCGACCCATCATCGCCACCCACGATGCCGAGCAGGCACGGGGTGAAGACCGCAAGACGACATCCTAAGGGGGATTAACGCCAATGAAGAAGACACTGCTGGCTACGGCCGTGGGCGCAAGCCTGTTGTGCGGCATGAGCGCGTGGGCCGACACCAACGCCGCTAGCGCGGCGAATGCGGCCGACCAGACCGCACCGGCGCAAGCCAACGATCAGGATCAGACGCAAGCGGACAAGGACAAGAAGGCCAAGACACTGGATCGGGTCACCGTCACCGGCTCGCTGATCCCCCGCTCGAAGAAGGAAACCGCGCAACCGGTCATCACGATCTCCGGCAAGGATCTTCAGACCGAAGGCTTCCGCAACGTCTACGACGCGCTGAAAACCGTCTCGGTTTCCACGGGTTCGACCCAGGATTCCCAGGTCGCATCGCAAGGCTCGTTCACCCCCGGCGCCACCACCATCAGCCTGTTCGGCCTGGATCCGGGTTTCACCCTGATCCTGCTCAACGGCCACCCGATGGCCGATTACCCGATCCCCTACAACGGCACCCAGAACATCACCGATCTGTCGAACATTCCGACCGAGCTGGTCGACCACATCGACATCCTCAGCGGCGGCGCGTCCTCGACCTATGGTTCCTCGGCCGTGGCCGGCGTGGTGAACATCGTCCTGAAGAAGTCCATCGAAGGGTTCAACGTCAACCTGCGCGGCGGCGGCTACCAGCGCGGCGGCGGCGACAACGGCCGCGCGCAGATTGCGGGCGGCAAGGACTGGGGCAGGCTCTCGCTGACCTACGCGCTGAGCGTCAGCGGACAGTCGCCGATCCGCTTCGACCAGAGCTTCTGGCCGTCGCGTCTGGACAACCCGCTGGGCGCCGTCGCCGGGCGCGACTTCCTGTTGTTCGAACCCTTCACCAATCACTATTTCGACCCGGGCCAGGCCGCTTGCGACCCTTCGGCCGGCCTGTTCGGCGGCACCCTTGGCTATACCAATCGACCGGGGCGCGGCTATTACTGCGGCAGCTACTTCGACTACAGCAAATCCACCTTGATGAACAAGAACAAGGTGGCCAACGGTTACGTCAATCTCGATTACTCGCTCAACGACAAGACCGACCTGTATGCCGAGATTCTCTATGGCGTCTCCGGACAGACGATCACCGGAGGATCGCTTGCCTACCAATCACAGAACCCTGACTTGAGTCAGTCCGCCAATTCCTTTGCAGGCGTGTTCTGGGATACGGCGCTGAACGATTTCGCTCGGATGCAACGCATCTTTTCGCCTGAAGAACTCGGTTCCCTTGCCAACGAGAAGATCCTGACCCACCAGTACAACGTCAACGTCGGCATCAAGGGTGGTATCGGCAGCACGAACTGGGATTACGACGCGTTCTACAACCGCTCGCAGGTCAACACCGACGACAGCCAGCTATGGCCGTTGACCCAACCGTTCAACAACTATTATCTGGGCGCACAGCAGGGCACCGATCCCTACGGTTACGGGTTCCCCGCGTTCAATCCGAACCTGTCGAACCTGTACCGCCCCATCACTGCCGCCCAATTCCTGGCGATGTCGGGCTGGATTCGCAGCAAGTCGGTTTCGTGGGAGCAATCGGCGCACGTCACCTTGACCAATTCCGAATTGTTCCGCGTTGACGGCGAGCCCGCCGGACTGGCGGTGATCGCCGAAACCGGCAATCAGGCGTTCAACAATCCCGTGGATCCGGGCCTCATCGCCGGCCTTTTCAATGGCCGCACCGGCACCCAGGGCAGCGGTTCGCGTTCGCGCTGGGCCGTCGGCGGCGAATTCCGTACGCCTCTGGTCACCAAGAAGCTGATCGCCAGCTTCTCGGCGCGCTACGACGCCTACAGCTTCGCCGGCCGTTCGGATGCCAAGCCCACCTACAAGGTCAGCCTCGAATTCAGGCCGATCGATGGCTTGCTCTTCCGTGGCAACTACGCCACCGCGTTCCGCGCCCCGGACATGAACTACATATTCCAGGGCGCCAGCGGCTTCTACACCAGCGGCAACGACTACTACCTGTGCCGGTTGGCGGGCTACAACCAGAACAACCTCTCCAACTGCCCCCAGGCAGCCGAATCGTTGTTCTCTTTCTATCACGGCAGCCCCAACCTCAAGGACATCGGCGCGCGCACGTTCAGCGTCGGCTTCGTGTGGTCGCCGAACAAGAACTGGGACATCCAGGCGGATTACAACAACATCAGCATCAAGAATGAAGTAGAAACACAGTCGCCTGATGCGTTGTTGCAACTGGAAGCGAATTGCCGTCTTGGCGTCTCCTTCGGCGGGCAGCCTTACGACATCAACTCGCCGCAGTGCCAGCAGGCACTGGCTGGGGTCAACCGCTTCCCGTTCAACGATCCGTTCGTGCTCGCCCAAGGGCAGATCCAGAACGTCACCACGTTCCCGATCAACATCGCCAGCGAAAAACTCGACGGAATCCAAGCCTCGACCACCTTCCGCCACGACATCGGCAAGTACGGCAATCTGGCGTTCCGGGCGGACTACTATGTCGAACTGCACCACAAGCAACGGCAGGATCCGGCCGATCCGGAAATCGACCTGCTGCACAACTTCAATTCCTACGAGTTCAAGAGCAGGGCCAGCGGCAGCGTGACATGGAGCGTCGGCCCGTGGTCGACCACGGTGTTCGGCACGCTGCTGGGCAAGACGGTCAACGCCGGCGGCACCGGCATCACCGGTCGCTGGGCGCAGTTCAACGGCAGCGTGCAATACAACCTCGACCCCACCAGCTACGTCAGCCTGACCGTCAACAACCTGTTCAACCGCAAGCCGCCGACCGATTCGACGTTTGCCGGAAGCAACGCCGTGCAACCGCCGTACTACAACGCCTACGTCTACAATGGCTACGGCACGGCCGCATGGCTGGAGTTCAGCAAGCGCTTCTGAGCGTCATCGCTTCCCAACCTTCGGAGGCCGGCCTTGCCGGCCTCTTTTTTTGCCGGAACGCCGACCCGCATTCAGATCGGCGCGCGGCCCAGCGCTTCGCGCAAGGGCGCGAGCGCGTGCTGGTACGGCCGCCATTCTCCGAAAGCGCCAGCATGGATGCCGCCGCGCACCTGAGCCATGCTCAGCGTCGCCACGGCGCTGCGGTTGCGCGACAGATCCAGGCATCCTTGCGGAAAATCCAGACCGCAAAAAGCGAAGATCCCGCGCGCCACAGTCTCCGGATCGCGCACGAGATCGGTATAGGCGACGTCCAGGATGCAACCCGGGAGAACCGCATGCCAGTGCGCCATCATCCTCAGATATTGCGCATGGTGATGGGCGATCTGCTGCTGCCCGTAACTCCAACCCTGGGCGTCGCCGTAGAACGCCCGCAGGTTTGAAAAACACACGTCCATGGGATCGCGGGCAATATGGACGATCCGCGCTCGCGGCAACGCCCGCCGGATCGCGCCGAGCAACAGCCAGTTCGCCGGCAGCTTGTCGACGTAGTACGGCTTGCCGTGGGCACGCCATTGCGTCTGCGCGAGATAACGCCGGCCCACCTCGGCATAGTCCAGTCCCGGCAGGCGTTCCAGCAGGGGTTCGTCGAGCATCTCGGGGATGCAGCGACCGGCGACGTGGCGCAATTGCCGCCCGAAATCGCCCAATTCGCCGGCCGATTCGACGCGCGGGTGGTTGCCGATGATCCGATCCAGCAGGGTCGTCCCTGAGCGCGTCATGCCGACGATGAAAATCGGCGCGGGCCCGTCGTGGGCAAGTTCGATGCTCGGCGCCGGCGACAGGAACACATCGCGCAAGCCCGCATGCAAGCGCTCCTCGCGCGCCGGGTCGTAACGGGTGAGCGCCGCCATGATCGCATTGCCGTTCGCCAGCGCCGTCCACGCCTGCTCATGGCGACCGAGATCTTCCAGTTCCTTGTAGCGGGCGAACTCGATCGCCGCCGCATCGATCGAACCTGCCGGATACGCCGTGCGGGCGCGCTCGAGCGTGTCCAGATGATTGTGTTCGGGCGTCTGCCGTCGCAGCCGCGCCAGCTCGACATGGGCACGGCCGTTCGCCTTGCCTGCGCCCGCGCACCGCTCCAGTTCGTCCGCGGCCTCCGCCAGCCTGCCGTTGAAAGCCATCTCGGTGGCGCGCGCGAAACGGAAATCCGGCGCGGTCAGTCCGGCTTTCGCGGCACGGTCGTACAACGCCATCGCTCCCGGGTGATCGCCGATCTGCTGCATCAATGGGGCAGCTTGGGCGAGTGTGAGCGGTTCGGCAGCACGCTCGATGCGGGCATGGTTCAGGCACTGGCGCGCCGCCGCGAACTCACCCACCTGCACGAGCCCGGCGCATGCACGCAGCAAATCCATCGCGTCGTGTTGCGCCAAGCGAGCCGCCGCGAGCGCGTGGCGCGCCGCATCCGCAGGGCGATGCTCACGCCACGCAATGCCGCCCAGGGTGAGATGCGCATGGATGAAATCCGGATTGCGTACCAGCAGGGCTTCCAGCACCGCCCGGGCCGGCACGACCTGCCCGTGCGCGAGATGTTCCTGCGCCCGCCGCCACAAGCGGTCGGTGGCAGCATCCTTCATCGCGCTCGCTCCGCCAAAATCGAACCCTGCCGAGGCCCGAAATGGCACGGTTCGCACCGACGAAAAGGGATCATGGGACTGAGTCGCAGAGAGGGCATGGCCGTATGTTGCCACGGTCGCGCCGGTGGGAATTGCCAGCCCCCGAAGTGGGAACTCCTTGACCTGCCCCCGCCGCGACTTGCGGCACGCCGGCGCCAACTCTATGCTGGCGGCGCACGGTCGCGGAACCACGGCCAGCCTCTCGCCCACGCCCAGCCTGCCCCGCCCATGCCTCCTGCCCGCCGCACCGGACCGACCTTGACCAGCGAACCTGCCAGCCGTCCGGCCGCGAACGAAAACCACCTGCTGATCAATGCCAGCGCCGCGCATCCGGACTCGCCCCTGCTCGCGCTGAGCCGGCGGATCGCCGAAAGCGGCTGCAATCTCGCCGACGCGCGCCTGTCCACAGTCGGCCACGACGTATCGGTCACCGCGCTGGCGGTGGGTTCGTGGGATGCGGTGGCCAAGCTCGAAGCCATGCTGACGCGGCTGGAGCGCGAGGAGAAAAACCTCAAGCTGATGTGGAACCGCACCTCGCCCAAGCCGCTGCAGACCAATCTGCTGCCCTACATCGTCGAGGTGGTGGCCGCCGACAAGCCGGGCATCCTGTTCCAGCTCGCGGATTTTTTCGACCGCCTCGGGATCAGCATCGAGAATCTGAGCTGCTCGCGCTACAAGGCGATGCAAACCGGCGCGGACATGTTCACCGCGCAGGTGACCATCGGCGTGCCCAACAACATGCACATCGCCGGACTGCGCGACGATTTCCTGGAGTTTTGCGATCACCTGAATCTGGATGCGATCATGGATCCGATGAAGTTCTGAAGGAGTCTTTGGATGTCCGATCCGTCGTTCTACCTCGCAACCCTCGCACTTTTCCTCGGCATCGTCGCCGGATGGCGCATCAACCTGCTGCAAAGAGAGATAAAACTGCTGCGGGCACATGTCACCAACCAACTGCTGACCCTCTCGAAACTGGAAGCAACCCGAGCATCTTGAGCATGCCCGACATCGGCGACCCCATCCCCGACCTCGCATTCACCCTCTCGACGGGCGCTACCGCCCGCTTCGCCGATTACGCCGGCCACTGGCTGGTGTTGTACTTCTACCCGAAGGACAGCACCCCCGGCTGCACCACCGAAGGGCTGGATTTCAACGCCCTGCTGCCGAAGTTCAAGCGTGCCGAGGCCAGCGTGCTCGGCGTGTCGCGCGACTCGGTGAAGTCGCACCAGAACTTCTGCGCGAAACAAGGCTTCAAGTTCGACCTCGTCAGCGACGGCGACGAAGCGCTGTGCAAGGCCTTCGACGTGATCCACGAGAAGAACATGTACGGGAAGAAGGTGCTGGGCATCGTGCGCAGCACCTTCCTCATCGACCCGGAAGGCACGATCCGCGACCTCTGGCGGCCGGTGAAGGTGCCCGGCCATGCGGAAGCCGTGCTGACTTCCTTGCAGCAGCTGCGCAAGGCGAAGCACTAGGTGTACCGACTCCGGCGAACGCACCATCGAGAAACGCATACGATGCGCCGCTTTCACTCTTCCCCCTGCTTGCAGGGGGAGGCTGGGAGGGGGTTCACGATAACGCAACCCCACCCCAACCTCCGGCCCTGCCGGGCGTTCTTCGGCGCGCGAACTGCCACCGGCAGTTCGCAATCGCGCCTCATCACCCCCAGCAAGCAGCGGAGGGAGACAAACCCTGCATCCGCTGAACGCATGCAACCCCGAAAGCCACTCCTGCCCCCAAGGCCCGCCCCGTGACCGACGCCAAGCGCATCTACGTACTCGATACCAACGTGCTGATGCACGACCCCACCGCGCTGTTCAAGTTCGAAGAGCACGACGTGTTCCTGCCGATGATGGTGATCGAGGAACTCGACGCGGCCAAGAAGGGCAACTCCGAGGTCAGCCGCAACGCGCGCCAGGTCAGTCGCTTCATCAACGAGCTGATCGAGAGCAACCGCAACGGCGGCATCGGCGCCGGCCTGCCGCTGACCCATCCCAAGGCGCTGCAACTCAAGCTCAGCAGCCAGGTCGGGCGGCTGCGCTTCCAGGTCGATGGCGGCGAGGCGAAGAAGAAGGCTGCGGCGGCGGCGCTGCCGGGTGCGGCGAAGACCCATCTGGCCGACAACCAGATCCTCGCCGCGGTGCTGGATCTGCGACAGACGCATCCGGACACGCCGGTAGTGCTGGTGTCCAAAGACATCAACATGCGCATCAAGGCCTCGATCGCCGGCATCGTCGCCGAGGACTACGAGAACGATCGCGCGCTGGACGATTTCAACCTGCTGTTCACTGGCGCGGCCGAGCTGCCGGCCGACTTCTGGGATCGCCACGACAAGGATCTGCGCAGTTGGCCGGAGAAGGGCCGCACCTGGTACGAAGTGCGCCGTCGCGACGACGAGGACTGGCACCCCAACCAGTACCTCTACCTGCCCGGCGAGGAAGAAGTCGAGTTGTGCGTGACCAAGGTGGAAGGCGACAAGGCCACACTGCGCATCGTCGACGACTTCCGCCACGCGCAGCGCTCGGTGTGGGGCATCGTCGCGCGCAATCGCGAGCAGAACTTCGCGCTCAACGCGCTGATGGATCCGGAAATCGACTTCGTCACCCTGCTGGGCACCGCCGGCACCGGCAAGACCCTGCTCGCGCTCGCCGCCGGGTTGGCGCAGACCATGGACCAGCAGCGTTACCGCGAGATCATCATGACCCGCGCCACGGTCAGCGTCGGCGAGGACATCGGCTTCCTGCCCGGCACCGAGGAAGAAAAGATGACGCCGTGGATGGGCGCGCTCACCGACAACCTCGAAGTGCTCACCCGCACGCCGGCCGAGAACGGCGCCTGGGGCCGCGCAGCGACGAATGATTTGCTTGCCTCGCGGATCAAGATCCGCTCGCTGAACTTCATGCGCGGGCGCACCTTCCTCAGCCGCTGGCTGATCCTCGACGAAGCGCAGAACCTCACCCCCAAGCAGATGAAGACGCTGATCACCCGCGCCGGCCCGGGCACCAAGATCGTGTGCCTTGGCAACGTCGAGCAGATCGACACGCCGTATCTGACCGAAACCACCTCCGGCCTGACCTACGCGGTGGACCGTTTCAAGAACTGGGCGCACAGCGCGCACGTCACCCTGCGCCGCGGCGAGCGCTCGCGGCTGGCGGATTACGCGTCGGAGGTGTTGTAGCCGCGCACGGCGTCGGCCACATCCACGCGCGCAGCAACGCGATCCATGAATCTGTGGATTCGGCGCGTCAGCCGCGCACGCGCCCGCGGCTCATGCGCTCGCGGTGTTCGAGGTCGTGCTCGGTGACGATGTCCTCGAAGCCGGATTCGGCGAGGATCGCACGCACCGCCGAGCCCTGCTGCCAGCCGTGCTCCAGCAACAACCAGCCCCCCGCATGCAGGTGTGCTGTCGCAGCGCGGACGATGCGCCGAATCGCATCCAGCCCATCGTTGCCCGAAGCCAGTGCCAGCATCGGCTCGAAGCGCAGGTCGCCTTCGCGCAGGTGCGGATCGTCCTGCGCCACATAGGGCGGATTGCTGGCGATCAGATCGAAGCGCTCGTCCGCCAGCGGCGCGAACCAGTCGCCCTGCACGCAGCGTACCCGCGCCGACAGGTTCAACGCCTGCACGTTGGCTTGTGCGACCTCGAGCGCCGCCGCACTGGCATCCACCGCTGCGACCTTCGCCAGCGGACGCTCGCTGGCGATCGCCAACGCAATCGCGCCACTGCCGGTACCCAGATCGGCCACGCGCAGTGCACGGTCGATCGGCAGCAGGGCGAGCGCGCGTTCGACCAGCAATTCGGTCTCGGGACGCGGGATCAGCACATCCGGCGTGATGCGCAGATCCAGCGACCAGAAACCCGCATGCCCGAGGATCTGCGCGATGGGTTCGCCGCGCTCGCGGCGTTGGACGAGGCGCTCGAACGCCTCGGCATCGCCGTCGGCGACTGGATCATCGGCATGCGCGAACAGCCATGCGCGCGGACGCGCGAGCGCATGGGTCAAGAGCAATTCGGCCTCGGTGCGGCCGTCCACGCCTAACCGCGTGGCGGCACGGGAAAGCAACGTGGCAATGGTGTAATCGGAGGGTGGCATGCTGGCGTCAAGCATCGAAACGATCGCAGTCGCGACACAGCATCAACGCAGCAACTGCACAGCCTGCACGATCACCGCGGAAATGAAGCCGCACAGGAAGCAGATGTAGGCCAGTCGCAGATAACGGTACTTGTGGTGCGACAGGTAGCTGCCGAGCGAGTAGATATCGCTGGCCATCGAGCGGTACAACGAGCCGTCCGGCTGCATGCGCGCCGACAGCTCGCGCAGATAGCGCTGCTGGTCGAGTTCGGCGAAGTGGCCGAAGAACAGCAGGTTGAATTGCGGCGGCAGCGGTTCGTTGGCCTTCAATCGCAAGGGGCGATATTTCGGCAGCACCGCGAGGATCGCCAGCAACAGCGCGGCCAGAGTGAAGCCAGTGAGGATCAGCATCGACAGGCGCAGGCTGTGATCGTTGATGCGCCCGAGCGCGATGGTGAGCACGATCGAGGACACGGTGATGATGATGCTGGCCTTGGTGTCGGCCATCACCGACAGCGAGACGTGATGCTGCTGCGTCGTGCGCAGGATCTGGTCGGCGGAATTGCGCTCGGGCACCGCCGCGAACAACTCGCGCAGTTCCGGCGTGTCGTGGGGCGTGAAGCGCAGCGGCGAGTCGTGGGATTCGTCGCCCGGATGCGGTTCGTCGGGTCGGTTTTCTGGCTGGCTCATCGTTCCCCCTGCGCGGCCGCCACAGTAACGCAAACCGGGGCCGCCGGGGCAAGCGATGCTGCGGCTCAGCCCGTCGGTGCCGCTTGCTCCAGGGTCACCGCCACCGCATGCACCACCGCGGCGATACGGGCGATGGACTGCACGCCTTGCGCGCTGATGCCATGCTGGCGCAGCACCTTCTCGTGCGAATCCATGCACGCCCCGCAGCCGTTGACCACCGACACCGCCAGCGAAGCGGCTTCGAAAGCCGCCTTGTCGATGCTCGGACGCGCCATCACGTTCATGCGCAGGCTGGTACGCAGGGTCTGATATTCCTCGTTACTCACCAGATGGGTGAAACGGTAGTAAAGATTGGTCATCGCCATCATCGCCACGGCGGAGCGCACGCCGTCGCATTCGGCCGGATCCAGCCGATCCGAGACAAACGCTTCGATGGCACGGGTGAGCGGAATGTGGCGCGCACCGATTGCGCTGGCAAGCGCCACCGCGCGGATCTGGCGGGCGTCGAGGCCTGGCGCGCCGCTGTCGGCGAGCACCGAATCCAGGTTCAGGCGCAGATCCTTGGCGTAATCGGGAAGAGCGTTCTTGATGTCGTCGAGGGTCATGGCGGGGAATGGGGAATGGGGAGTGGAGAATGGGGAATGGTAAGCGGTGAATGGTGAGCTGGAGATCAGGCACGAACCCTCCCCCATCTACGGGAAGGGCACGCGAGCCCCTCTCCCATCGGGAGAGGGGTGGGGGTGAGGGGTTGCCGCAGCCGAATTATTGCGCCCGCATCGACCCCTCATCCGGCGCTACGCGCCACCCCCGCCTTCGCGAGGGAAGGCTCTTCTCCCGGAGGGAGAAGGGAATATCGGCAGCTCACGCCGCCTTGAGGGTTTCCTCGCCGGCCTTCCAGTTGCACGGGCACAACTCGTCGGTCTGCAGGGCGTCGAGCACGCGCAACACTTCCTCGGGGCTGCGGCCCACCGACAGGTCGGTCACATAGACGAAGCGGATGATGCCCTCCGGATCGACGATGAAGGTCGCGCGCTGCGCCACGCCCTCGTTCTTGTCGAGGATGCCCAGCGCCGAAGTGAACTCGCGCTTGATGTCGGCCAGCATCGGGAACGGCAGCTTGTGCAGATCCTTGTGGTGGGTGCGCCAGGCGTGGTGCACGAACTCGCTGTCGGTGCTGCCGGTGAGCAGTTGCGCGTCGCGATCCACGAAGGCCTGGTTCTTCGCGGCGAAACCGGCGATCTCGGTCGGGCACACGAAGGTGAAATCCTTCGGATAGAAGAACAGCACCAGCCATTTGCCCGCGTAGGTGTGGTTGTCGATCTCGGTGAAGGCCTTGTCCAGCTCGGTGGAGACGGTGGCCTTGAGGCGGAACTGCGGGAGTTTGTCGCCGACGGTCAGCATGGTGTTGCTCCTTGGATGGCTCGCGCGGTTGTTCGCGCTTGCGTTCGATGAACCGGCGGAACCCGCCGGGTGGAAGGGTTGCCGACGATGTCGCCTGCAACCCATGGCGCTATTGTGCGGGTGCAGCATGGATCCTTCCAATGAATTGTTCGTATGCTGTCGATAGCTTTGGTCAATCACGGTGGAATCGCCCATGAACCTGCGCGACCTGCACTATCTCGTCGCCCTCGCCGACCACCGCCATTTCGGGCGCGCGGCGGCGGCCAGTTTCGTCAGCCAGCCGACCCTGTCCACCCAGATCCGCAAGCTCGAGGACGAACTGGGCGCGGTGCTGATCGAGCGCGCGCCGCGCAAGGTGATGCTCACCCCGATCGGACGCGACATCGCCGAACGCGCGCGCCGCGTGCTGGCGGAGATCGAGCAGATCAAGGAGTCCGCGCGCCGCAGCACCGATCCGGAAGCCGGCAGCGTGCGGCTGGGCATCTTCCCCACGCTGGCACCGTATCTGTTGCCGCATGTGGTGCCGCGCGTGCGCGCGCGCTTCCCGCGGCTGGAACTGTTGCTGGTGGAGGAAAAGACCGACGCCGTCCTGCGCCTGCTGCGCGAAGGCAGGCTCGACGCCGGCGTGCTCGCGCTGCCGATCCACGAGGATTCGCTGCATGTCGAGTTTCTGTTCGCCGAGCCCTTCGTGCTGGCCACGCCGCGCGAACACCCGCTGGCGCAGCACCGCGGATTGCGTTTGCGCGATCTGGCCCACGAGCGCCTGTTGTTGCTGGAAGACGGCCACTGCCTGCGCGATCAGGCGCTGGAAGTGTGCGCGCGCGCCGGTGCCGGCGAACACGACGGCTTTCGCGCCACCAGCCTGGAGACGCTGCGGCAGATGGTCGCCGCCGGCGTGGGCATCACCCTGCTGCCCACGCTCGCCGTCAAGCCGCCGATAGTCACTTCCGCCGACATCCAGTTGCTGCGTTTCGCCGACCCGCCGCCCAGTCGTCGCATCGGCATGGTCTGGCGCAAGAGCTCGGCGATGGCCGGCTTCCTGCGCAAACTAGCGCACGAGTTGCGCGGCTTGCCGAAGGATCTGCTGGAACCCGATGTCGGGCCGGCTCCTGCACCGACGCGCAAACGGCGCTCGCGGGCGGTGTCCGCGAATTGACTTTCCGCAACGCGAAACCGGCATCGTGCGCGATTGACGCCGACTATCGTCGCCATCGGCGCAGTCGATTTTACCCAGGCATCCGCACGCGCTACGCTCGCGTGCAGGTGGCGCGCGGCTCACCTCGCGCCACCATCCGCCCATCCATCGCGAGGTGCATCATGAGTCTGAAAGGCAGCAAGACCGAGGACAACCTGAAGGCCGCGTTCGCCGGCGAATCGCAGGCCAATCGCCGCTATCTGTACTTCGCGCAGAAGGCCGACGTGGAAGGCTACAACGACGTCGCCGCGGTGTTCCGCTCCACCGCCGAAGGCGAGACCGGGCACGCGCACGGGCATCTGGAATACCTGGAAGCCTCCGGCGATCCGGCCACCGGGCTGCCGATCGGCGGCACCGCCGACAACCTGCGCTCGGCCATCCATGGCGAAACCCACGAGTACACCGACATGTACCCGGGCATGGCCAAGACCGCGCGCGAGGAAGGCTTCGACGAGATCGCCGACTGGTTCGAGACCCTCGCCAAGGCCGAGCGCTCGCACGCCAACCGCTTCACCCGCGCGCTGGGCGATCTGGGCTGAGTTCGAATCGCTGGATGGATACCCTCCCCCGCTTGCGGGGGAGGGACAGGGTGGGGGGATTCCAACGCGAGATCGTGAAACCATCCGAGTGCAATCGCCCCCATCCCAACCTTCCCCCGCAAGCGGGGGAAGGAGCTTGCGTTGCGCTTACAGGAAGGATGCTCCTCGGGCAGGCCGTCACACCGCAGGCGTGGCGGGCGAGGGAGTGCAGCACTCCATCACGACGCGGGTCTGGAATCGCGAAATCACCATCACACCACTGCCTCGCAGACGGCATTGAAGCAAGCGCGATTACAGGAGGGATTCGAGCATGGCCGAAGACCGCAGCCCGTCCCGCGAAGGCAGCCTCGATGCGCCGACCCGGCATGCGCTGGAATGGAAATCGCCGGCGTTCTGGGATGCGGCCGCGCTGCAAGCAGAGATGGAGCGCGTGTTCGACATCTGCCACGGCTGCCGGCGTTGCGTCAGCCTGTGCCACGCCTTCCCTACCCTGTTCGACCTCGTGGACAACTCGGCCACGATGGAAGTCGATGGTGTGGCCAAGTCCGACTACTCCAAAGTCGTCGAGCACTGCTACCTGTGCGACCTGTGCTACCAGACCAAGTGCCCGTATGTTCCGCCGCATCCGTGGAACGTGGACTTTCCGCATGTGATGCTGCGCGCCAAGGCGCTGGCCTTCCGCGAACGCGGTGCGAAAACTTCGGCGAAGCTGCTGTCGAATACACGGCTGGTCGGCCGCATCGCCTCGATTCCGGTGGTGGTGGAGGCGGTGAACTGGGGCAATCGGCAGCCGGCGCTGCGCGGGCTGATGGAGAAAACGCTGGGCGTGCATCGTGACGCGCAGGTGCCCGCGTATGCGCGCCGCAGCGCACGCGGACGGTTGAAGCGCAAATATCGCGGCGAAGGCGAGGCCAAACCGGCCGGATCGACCACCGGCAAGGTCGCGCTGTTCGTCACCTGCTACGGCGACCACAACCAGCCGCAGATGGTCGAGGATCTGGCTGCGGTGCTCGCCCACAACGCCATCCCGGTGAAACTGCTGCGCCGCGAACGTTGCTGCGGCATGCCCAAGCTGGAACTGGGCGATCTGGATGCCATCGAGAAATACAAGAACGCCAATTTGCCCGTGCTCGCACAGGCGATCGAGGACGGTTTCGACCTGATCGCACCGATCCCCTCCTGCGTGCTGATGTTCAAGCAGGAACTGCCGCTGCTGTTCCCCGACGATGCCGACATCCAGCGCGTCAAACGCGCTTTCTTTGATCCGTTCGAATACCTGATGCAGCGCCACGCCGCCGGCTTGCTGCGCACCGACTTCAAGAATCGGCTCGGCAAGATCGCGTGGCAGGCCGCCTGCCACCAGCGCGTGCAGAATATCGGCCCGAAGACCCGCGACGCGCTGCTGCTAGTGCCAGGCACCGAGGTGGTGACGATCGAGCGCTGTTCGGGGCACGACGGAACCTACGGCGTGAAGAAGGACACCTACCCGATTTCGCGCAAGATCGCCAAGCCGGTGGAGAACCGCGTAAAGCAGGCCGCGCCGCAGCACTTCACCAGCGACTGCGTGATGGCCGGCGCGCACATCGCGCACGGGCTGAACGATGGCACGAACGCAGAACACCCGATCAGCCTGCTGCGGCGGGCATACGGGATCTGACGCCCCATGGTCTCAAACCAATACTTCACTGATTCAATTCCATCAACCGCACAACCATGCGCCAGAGTGATCGAGAACCGAAACCTGCGTGAGCACAAGACGCCGCATTCCCTCACCCGCCGCGCCTGTGGCGCGTCGGCCTCTCCCGGAGGGAGAGGCTGTTTCTCCCTTCTCCCTCCGGGAGAAGGTGGCCCGAAGGGCCGGATGAGGGAACGGTTTCTGGTTGCAATGACGATTTCAGTTGAGTGCATGGCTTTGAAAACATTGACTCGAGTGGAATAGCCGCCTTGCGCAAACTCGAACGCTCCGACCTGCTGACCCTGGAAGCCTACGCGGCGCAGCGTGCGCATCTGCGTGCGAGCGCCCACGCGCACAAGCGCGTGCGCACCGCGCATCTGGGCGATCACTTCACCTTGCTGTTCGAGGATCGCATCACCGTGCAGGCGCAGGTGCAGGAAATGCTGCGCATCGAGCGCATCTTCGAGCCGGCGGGCATCCAGGACGAACTGGACGCCTACAACCCGCTGATCCCCGATGGCGACAATCTCAAAGCCACCTTGCTGATCGAATACCCCGACGCGCAGCAGCGCGCGCTCGCACTGGCGCACCTGCATGGCATTGAGCGCGCGCTGTACTCGCAGGTGGAGGGTCATGCGCGCACCCTCGCGCATGCCGACGAGGATCTGGATCGCAGCGATGCCGCCAAGACCTCGGCGGTGCACTTCCTGCGCTTCCAGATCGAGCCGCCCGCAATCGCCGCCCTGCGCGCCGGCGCTCGTCTGTACTTCGGCATCGACGATGCGCGTGCGCCGCTGTGCGTGGAGGCCAGCCCGGCGCTGCGCGAGGCGCTGCTCGCCGACTTCGACTGAACACCGATCGACAGGACACCCGCGCGGGCGCGTCAACACGGGGCTCGCGTAGAATGCGCGCCCATGCCCCGCTGGTTGTGGATCACCCTTGCCGCCCTGTTGCTCGCCACCGTGTTCGCGATCCATTCGCGGCATGGCGAAATCACGCGCGCGCCGGGCGTGCTCGCGCCCGACGACCCGGTGCAGATCGACATCGCCCACGGCACGCCCTTCCCCGACGGCGACTACTCGATCACCCCGTTGGCGAACTTCAGCATGACCGCGCGGGTGCTCTCGCGTGCCGACTACAGTTGGGATCGCGGTGCGGCGCTGTCGCCCACAGACTTCGCCTTCGGCTGGGGGCGCATGTCCGACAGCTCGGTGCTCGCCGGCCTCGACATCAGCCAGTCCGGGCGCTGGTACTACTACCAGTGGCACACGCCGCAGCCACCGATTCCGCTGCCGGAGATCATCCACTCCAGCGCCAACATGCACATGATCCCCGCCGACGCCACCGTGCGCGGACAGATCAAGCGTGTGCGACCGGGCGATATCGTCCATCTGGAAGGGCTGTTGATCGAAGCGCGCGGCAAGGATGGCAGCACCTGGCGCAGTTCGATGAGCCGCGACGACACCGGCGATGGCGCCTGCGAAGTGGTGTATGTGCGCTCGCTGGTGGTGATGTGAGCCGCGCCGCGCATTGCCGCTGCGCCGTCCGCGTTGATGACGACACACTCGCAACGACGACCACGAACCCGTGAATGCCGCGCCGATGAATTCCGCCTCCCGTTCCACCCATCCCTCGATCTGGCTGGTGTTCGCGCTCGCGCTGGCCTTCGTGCTGCCCTTCCAGGGCACGCGCCATCTGTGGGGCACCGACGAGGGCCGCTACAGCGCGGTGGCGGTGGAGATGCTCGACTCCGGCGACTGGCTGGTGCCGCATCGGCATCCCGAGCACGAGCACCTGTCCAAGCCGCCGCTGACGTACTGGTCGCTGGCCGCTTCGATGGAAGTCTTCAGTCGCAACACCTGGGCGCTGCGCCTGCCCGGCGCGCTGGCGTTCGCGCTGACCATCGCCTGCGTGTTCTCGATCGGTCGGCGGCTCGTGCCCGAGCGGCCGTGGTGGCCGCCGCTGTTCGCCGCCGGGACGGCGATGCTGTTCCTCGCCGCCAACGTGATCAGCACCGATGGCCTGCTGTGCGCATTCGAGACGCTGGGCATGGCCGGCTTCGTGCTCGCATGGCGAGGCGAGGACGCGCGCGTGGCGAAACGCGGCGCGTGGCTGCTCGGGCTGGGCTTCGGGCTGGCCTTCCTCACCAAGGGCCCGCCGGGGCTGGTGCCGTTGATCGCCGGGATCTGGTTTTGGGCGCGCAACCGCCGCGACTTCCGCGCCAATCCCTTCACCTGGATCACGCTCGCGGTATGGGCGCCGATCGCGCTGGGCTGGTTCCTCGCGATCGTGTGGAACCATCCCGACCGCCTGCACTACTTCCTCGGTTACGAAACCTACGGGCGCATCTTCACCAAAGCCGCCGACCGCCACCCGCAGTGGTACGGCTGGATCGTCGCCTACGGCCCGGTGGCGCTGGTGGGCGTGCTGCCGTGGAGCCTGATCGTGGTCTGGGATGCGTGGCGCCGGCGTGGCGCGCCGGCGGATGAATCGACCCGCGATCGCCCGGCCGAACGCTTCCTGCTGCTGTGGCTGCTGGTGTCGCTGGCAGTGTTCTGCATCTCGCGCTCGCGGCTGGTGCTGTACGTGCTGCCGCTGCTGGTGCCATTCGCGCTGTGGGCCGCACTGCGCACCCGCCAGTGGATTCCCGGCACCGTCGGCAAGATCCTGATCGCGGCGTGGTTCGTGCTGCTGCTGGCGGTCAAGGCCTGGCTGCCGCATGCCCACGCGCCCGCACTGCTGAACAAGGATTCGCAACGGCTGTCGGCGGCCATTTCCACGCAGGTGCACGCACCGATCCGCGAGGTGGTGTTCGTGGATGAAACCGCGCTGTACGGCATCCGCGTATATCTGGACATCCCGGTGCTGCGGGTGGACTACGGGCAGAGCAACCAGCCCAATGTCGACGACACCCTGAACCACGCACTGGCGCAGCAGCGACCCGGACGGCTGTGGCTGGTGCACATGGGCACCGCCGACAAGTTCCAGCGCGAAGTCGCCGCCAGCGGCGCACACGCGGTACCGGTCATGGCTTACGGACATTACCGCGGCTTCACCGTGGCTCAGGCTGGATCCACGCCACCCCAGCCGAGCGGACAAGACACGCCGGTTCCCGCCAGCCCGCAATAGCCGCGCGGGTTCTTCGACAGGTACTGCTGATGCTCGTCCTCGGCGTAATAAAACGCCGGCGCAGGAAACACGATGTCGGTGGTGATCGCGCCCATGCCGGCAGCGCTGAGGCGCGCTTGATAGGCATCGCGACTGGCCAGCGCGGCGCGATGCTGCCCGGCATCGTGGCAATGGATCACGGATCGGTATTGGGTGCCCGCATCGTTGCCCTGTCGCATGCCTTGGGTGGGGTCGTGGTTTTCCCAGAACGCCCGCAACAGTTCCTCGTAGCCGATGCGCGATGGGTCGAACACCACCCGCACCACCTCGGCGTGCCCGGTGCGCCCCGAGCACACTTCACGATACGTCGGATTCGGCGTACCGCCGCCGGCATAACCTGCGGCCGTCGTGAACACCCCCGGCAGTTTCCAGAACAGGCGCTCGGCACCCCAGAAACAGCCCATGCCGAACACCGCCTCGTGCATGCCGATGAAAGCGCCCTCGCCGACCTTCCCCTGAATCGGATGGCCATGGACGTGGTGGTGATCGGTCACCGGCATCGGCTCAGCGCGCCCGGGCAGCAGATCCTGCGCGCGCGGCATGCGCTCGCCGTGGGCACCGACTCCGAGACGTCGCAGCAGATCATCGTGGTTCATGTCGAATCAGACCGCGTATGCGGCACTCGATGCCGCACGTCGATCATTGCACGACTTCGTCCGCCTCGTCGTCCTCACGCACAGGCGCGGGTTTCGCGCCACGCAGGCTGCCGACGAAGATCCCCGCCAGCGACAACGCCAGCCCGAGCCATTCGACGGGACGGGTGGCACGGTGGAACAAGATCACGTCCATCAGGAAAGCGAGCACCGGCTGCAACAACAGCAGCAGACCGACCAGCGAGGCCGGCAGTTTCGGCATCGCCCGTGCGATCAGCACCCAGCCCAGGCATTGCCCGACCAGACCCAGCGCGAGTAATGCCAGCAAAGTCTGCGTATCGGGAATGGCAAAACGCTCGCCATCGCCCAATGCCATCGCGGCGAGTACCAGCGCACTGAGCAGGGAGGAAATCGCCAGCAACTGCGAGGAATGCAGGCTCGAGCGCTCGCGCTGCGCATGCCGGAAGCTGAGCATGTACACCGCGTAGCACACCGCGGTGAAGGCACCGTACAGCACGCCGATCCGGTAACCTTCGGTGAAGCCGCGCCATTCCTGTCCGACCAGCAGCCACAAGCCGCCGAAGGCCATCGCCAGTCCGAGCAGAAAGCGCGGACCGAGCCGTTCGCGGTGCCAGACCACGCCCGCCAGCGCCATCAGGAAGACTTGCAGATTGCCGAGCAGTGTCGCCAATCCGGGGCCGACCACGAGGATGCTGCGATGCCAGAAGAACAGGTCGGTGGCGAAGGCCAGCGCCGGCGGCAGCATCCACAGCACGTCGCGAGCACGCACCGTGCGCCATTGCCGCAGCGCCGTCAGTGCGATGCTCAACATCAATCCGCCGAACAGCATGCGCCAGAATCCCGACACGGTCGGCGGCACCTGCGCGAACTTCACCAGCACGCCGGTCAGGCTGATCAGGGCTGCGCCGGCGGTCAGCGCCAGCAGCGGCCCGCGGGGGATGCCTGCGGCCATGCAATGGATTCAGAAGGGTATCGGGACAGCGCGCACCGCGCCGGATGCCGCCATTATCGCGATCGCGGGCCGTTGGCGACACCCTGGATGGGCGGTGCCTGCACCGTCCCGCGCCCACTGCGCTTGGATGCCGCGAGTGCCTTCTCGGCGCGATCGATGATCGTGTGCACGTCGGCATCCTCGGCCAGTCGGCTGGCGATGCCCGCGCTCACGCTCACCCGCAGGCTCTTGCCGTTGCCCACGTCGAGCAGTTTGCCGTTGACCTCTTCGCGCATCGCCTCCGCCCAGCGGCGCGCCTGCTCCGGGTTGAAGTCGGGCAGGATGACCACGAACTTGTCGCTGCCGTAACGCCCGACCACGCCGGCGGTGCCGCAATGCGCCTTGAGTGCGTCGGCCAGCGTGCGCAGCGTCTGGTCGCCGGCGGCGTGGCCGTACACCTCGTTGGTTTCCTGCAGGTGATCCACGTCGGCAAACAGGATCGCCAGCGACGTGCGGTGCACCTGCGACTCCTTGAAGTACGCGGCGAGCCGGTTGTCCATGGTGCGGCGATTGAACACGGCGGTGAGCGCGTCGAACTCCGCATTGATCCGCAGCACGCGGTCGTTGGCCGCGTCCTCGACCGCACGCGTGGCCTTCTGCGCCAGCTCGGCGGCGACATTGAGCTCCTCACGCTCGAAACCCTGCCAGCCTCGGCGTTCGACCAACAGCATGCCCCAGGCCGGTGCGGTCATCGGCAGGGGAATCACCGCGACCTGAATCAACTCGGCCTGCTCGCCTTCGGCGGGTGCGGGCGCATCCACCCGCAACTGCATCGGCAACTGCGAACGCGAGATGCCCTTGAACGCGCCGCTGCGGGCGGCGAGCAATTGCTGGTACGCATCGCGCGTGGTGTTGGGCTCGCACAGCAGCAGGTCGTTGTCCTGGAAGGCATGCACGGCCACCGCGGAACTCGACTGCGGCACCAGCTCGCGCACCACCTCCAGCAAGCGGCGGAAACCCAGCCATTCCTGATCGCCGCTGGGCGCGTCGCGCAGGGTGGTATGCAGGGCTTCGATGAACTTCAGGCGCTCGCGTTCGAGCTTGAGGCTGGCGTCGGCCTGTTCCTTGGCGAGGCTGGCGCGGTCGCGCTGCAGGCGGAACTCGATGATGTGACCGGTCATCACCATGCCCATCACCAGCGCATTGGCGGTGAACATCACCTGATCGGCCACCAGCACCCAGCCTTCGCCGACGATCATCCCCACGCCGCGCATGACATGCAGGGTGCCGGCCACCAGCACGAACAGCCACATCAGCAGCATCGGCAACGCCAGCCGCTGGCGCTGCCGCCACGCCACGGCGGTCGCGGCGATCGCCAGGCCCACCGCGACGAACCACGCGAAAGCAGTAGCGACACTGAGCAAACCGGCACTGCCCGCGCGGTCGAGCATGCAGGCCAGCGCCAGCAGGCCCGGGCCGATGGGGAACAGCTTGATGGCTCGATCGAGTGTGGGCGCTACCCGCGACGTGTTGGCAAAACCGCGCGCCACGACCACGATGGAAGCGGTCAGCACGTTGGCCAGCGCATACACGCCCAGCGCACCCCAGGCCGCGAACCACTGCAATCCAGGCATGTCCTGCAGGTGGCCATTGCGTGCCAGCAGGAACAGCAGCACCGCGCCGACGTAACCCAGATAATGCAGGTACTGGCGATCGCGCAGCGCCGCGTACATGCCGCCGCCGATCAACAGCAGCATCACCAGCGCGGTATACAAGGTGGTGGACAGGATGATGCCGTCGGCGAACCGCATGGCGCCCACGCTCACGGCGGCCGCAGAGCGGGGGCCCTGAGTCGCCGCCACGGTCGGGATCGTCGATGCGGGCACCGCGATCGCTTCCGGGCTGACCATCGCCGGGCTGGCTGCGTGCGCCAAGGTCGAATGCGCCTGCACATGCGCCCATGCGGGCAGCGCCAGTATCAGCATCGCCAGCCACGCGATCATCGCGATCACCGCCACCCGACGCGCGCGCAGCGGACGCGCCGGCATCGGCCGACGATCTCGTCCCCCACCTGTGGCACGCACGTCGATCATCAGACCCCGATCCTCAAGACCTATCACCGATGCCCGGATTCGTCGATCACGCCGCCGGGATGATGCCTCCCATCCCGAACTCGCCGCCAGTGTCCACCTGCTCTTCAATATCGCTCGCGTCGGCACGGCGATCTCGTTCGAGCGCCTCGACCACCCCGCGCGCCTGCGCTCCGCACACGTCCGGAACGCACAAGGCATACAACCCGATGACCGGCAATTCACCGATCCCGCCGGCGAGGTGTTCGCCGCGCAGGTACACCGGAATACCCTCCTGTTCCAGCACACCCTTCACGAGGTGGGCGTCGATCAGGTCGCTTGGCAGATAGACCACGCGCATGGGTAACGATCCTGTGACCCGTGTCCCAAGCATAACGCGCCATACGGCACGAAAGGCTACACTGGGGATCGATAAAAACCGACGACTGCATCACATGATCGAAAACGCGAGCGCGACGACGGCCGACCCGGCGGCACCCGACCCCGGCCGCCGCGACTTCATCCGCGACATCGTGCGCGAAGATCTGGCATCGGGAAAGCACACCGCGATCCGCACGCGCTTTCCGCCCGAACCCAACGGTTACCTGCACATCGGCCACGCCAAGGCGATCTGCCTGGACTTCGGCGTCGCGCAGGAATTCGGCGGAGCCTGCAATCTGCGCTTCGACGACACCAATCCGGCGAAGGAAGACCCCGAATACGTCGATGCGATCAAGGAGGACGTGCACTGGCTGGGATTCGAGTGGGCGCAACTGCGCCACGCATCGGACTACTTCGAGGTGTTCTACCGCAGCGCGCGCAAGCTGATCGCCGACGGCCACGCCTACGTGTGCGACTTGAATGCCGAGCAAGTGCGCGAATACCGTGGAACGCTCACCGAACCCGGCCGCGCTTCACCCTGCCGCGATCGCAGCGTCGCCGAGAATCTCGACCTGTTCGCGCGCATGCGCGCCGGCGAGTTCGCCGACGGCACCCGCACGCTGCGCGCGAAGATCGACATGGCCAGCGGCAACATCAACCTGCGCGATCCGGCGCTGTATCGCATCAAGCACGTCGAGCACCAGAACACCGGCGCGGACTGGCCGATTTACCCAATGTACGACTACGCGCACAGCCTGTCGGATGCGCTGGAAGGCATCACCCATTCGTTGTGCACGCTGGAGTTCGAGGATCACCGCCCGCTGTACGACTGGTGCGTGGACAAGGTCGATCTGCACAACCATCCGCAACTGTGGGACTGCCTGCCCGCACGCGGCCTGCCGACCGCGCCGTCGAAGCCACGGCAGATCGAGTTCTCGCGCCTGAACATCAACTACACGGTGATGAGCAAGCGCAAACTGGTGGCGATGGTCTCCGACGGTCTCGTCGATGGCTGGGACGATCCGCGCATGCCGACCCTGCAAGGGCTGCGCCGGCGCGGCCTCACGCCGGCTTCGCTGCGATTGTTCGCGCAGCGCGTGGGCATCAGCAAGCAGAACTCGCTGATCGACTACTCGGTGCTGGAAGGCTGCGTGCGCGAAGACCTCGATGCACATGCACCGCGCCGGCTGGCGGTGCTCGATCCACTCAAGCTGGTCATCACCAATCTGGACATCGACCACGTCGAATCCATCGCCTTCCCCAACCATCCCAAGGACGGATCCTTCGGCACGCGCGTGGTGCCGTTTTCGCGCGAGCTGTGGATCGAGCGCGAGGACTTCATGGCCGCGCCGGTGAAGGGCTTCCACCGTCTCGTACCCGGCGGCGAAGTGCGCCTGCGCGGGGTCGGCATCGTCCGCTGCCATGATGTCGTCATGGATGGCGATTCCGTTGCCGCCGTGCATTGCACGCTCGATCCGGAAACCCGTCACGGCATGCCCGGCGCCGATCGCAAGGTGAAGGGCACGATCCACTGGGTCAGCGCGAAGCACGCGCTCGCCGCCGAAGTGCGCCTGTACGACCGCCTGTTCGATGTCGCCGATCCGGATGCGGGCGAAGATGGCACCACCTATCGCGACCACCTCAATCCGGACTCGCGCCGCAGCGTGCGCGGATGGATCGAACCCGAAGCCGCGAACGCTGCACCGGAGACGCACTACCAGTTCGAGCGCATCGGTTACTTCGTCGCCGACCGCCGCGACCACGCGCCCGGGCATCCGGTCTTCAATCGCACCGTGACCCTGCGCGATACATGGGCGAAGGCCGGGAAGTGAAGGTTTATCCTTCTCCCTCTGGGGCTCGATGCTGCGCAAGCGAACCAAGGGTTCGCGCAGCATCGGGCGCCTCCGCGGCAACGCGGAGGCTGGGGCACGAACCGAGTGGCCGCAACGCTTACTGCGGACGTTCTCCGGAGATCGGAGGGAAAGCCATGTCCAACACCAACAATCTTCCAAGCCCGGCTGTGCGATTCAACAGTTTTTTCCCCTGCGCGAAAGAGAAGTTGGGGAGCCGGGCGCGTACTCTCGCCGTCCTGCTGATATCCGCATTACTCACCTCCTGCGTATCCTCGCCGGCCGCGCAGGCCCCCGACGCCGCGCCAACACCAATCGCCGCAACCAGCCCCGCCGTAGCATCCAGCGCATCGGCCTCCATCGACTTCGCGCATCCGGATCGCCGCTGCAAAGTCGATGCCGATTGCGCGGTGAAGGATGTCGGCAACTGCTGCGGCGCCTACCCGATGTGCGTCAACAAGGGCGCGGCGGTCGATGCGAAAGCGGTCAAGGCGCAGTGCGCGCGCGAAGGGCGGATGGGCATGTGCCATGTGATGGCGGTGTCCGGTTGCAGTTGCGTGCAAGGGCAGTGCGAAGTCGCGAACACCGCGCGATTGCCCGGCACGCACTGATGCTCCACGCACCGATCCAGCTCAGCCTGCCGGCGTGGATCGACGAGGCAGTCGATCTGCGGGCTACCTACGCCGACGACGCGGCCAAGGTTGCGCTGGCGATCGAACTGTCGCGGATCAACATCGCCCGCGACACCGGCGGTCCATTCGGCGCGGTGGTGTTCGACGAGGCATCCGGTCGCGTCATCGGCGTGGGGGTCAACCGCGTGCTGCCGCAATCGTGCTCGGTCGCGCACGCGGAGATGATGGCGTACATGAACGCGCAGGCGCGCACGCACAAGGTGCGCTTGAATGAGGACGGCGCACGCATCGTGCTGGCGTCGTCCTCGCAGCCGTGCTGCATGTGCTACGGCGCGACCTTCTGGGCCGGTATCGACACCCTGTTGATCGGTGCGCGTTCGCAGGACGTGATGGCACTGACCACATTCGACGAAGGCCCGCTGCCGGCGGACTGGATCGGCGAGCTTGGCCAGCGCGGCATCGCTGTGCGCCGCGACATCCTGCGCGATGCCGCCTGCGAGGTGCTGCGCAAATACGGGCAATCGGATCCACCACGCTATTGAGCGAGATTTCGAGCAGCTTATTGAGCAGCAATGGGACATCGACGAGGCCCGCCGTCACTCCTCCCCCTTCAAGGGGGACGCTGGGAGGGGAATGGTGTCGGGCGATGCACCTGCAGCACCATCCCCACCCAACCCTCCCCTTGAAGGGGAGGGCTACACACCCGAACCTTCCGAGTCGATTCTTCTGCAATGGTTTCCGACCTGACTGACGGCCTGCTGTGCTGGTGCCGCGCCGGCTTCGAGCCCGAGCTTGCCGCCGAACTGGGCGAGCGCGCCGCGTTGGCCGGATTCGCCGGTTACGCACGCGCCGAGCGTGGCAGCGGCCATGTCGAATACCTCGGCGTGGACGGCGCGGCGTTGTCGCGAGCGCTGCCGTTGTCGAACCTCATCTTCGCGCGGCAGAAGTTGAGCCTGCTGGCTGAACTGCGCGATCTCGACTCGACCGATCGCATCTCGCCCATCTTCGACGCGCTCGCCGGACGCGGGCGCTACGGCGACGTCTGGGTCGAGCACCCCGATTCGGACGCCGGCAAACCACTCGCCGGCCTTGCCCGCGCCTTCGGCAATGCGCTGCGACCAGCGCTGCGCAAGCGCGGCCTGCTCACCGAGAAGGCGTCGCCGAAGCTGCGGCGGTTGCATGTGTGCTTCCTTGCCGGCAACCACGCGCTGCTTGCCGTCGCCGATCCTGCCGACGCTGCGGCTTGGCCACTGGGCATCCCACGCCTGCGCATGCTCGCCGATGCGCCCAGCCGTTCGGCGCTCAAGCTGGAGGAGGCTCTGCTGGCACTGCTCACCGACGACGAGCGCCAGCGTTTCGTGCAACCGGGCATGACCGCGGTGGATCTCGGTGCTGCGCCCGGCGGCTGGAGCTGGGTGCTCGCACGCCAGCACCTGCGTGTCACCGCCATCGACAACGGCCCCCTTGCGGCGAGTGCACTCGCTACCGGGTTGATCGAGCACGTTCGCGCCGACGGCTTCCACTGGCAGCCGCCCAAACCGGTGGACTGGCTGGTCTGCGACATGGTCGAATCGCCGCGCAAGGTCGCTGCGCGTATCGCGCAATGGTTCGCGCAAGGCTGGTGCCGGCGTGCGATCTTCAACCTCAAGCTGCCGATGAAAAAGCGTTGGGACGAAACGAAACTGTGCTTCGACCTGCTGCGCGAACAGGCCGGCGGTACGCTCGAACTGCGCGCACGCCAGCTCTACCACGACCGCGAGGAAATCACCGTGTACGCGGCACGTTGAAGACTGACGAATGTCGATTCAGATGGATCGAGCATGAAAAACCCCGGACGCGCCGGGGTTTTTCGTTTCCTGCGATGCAGCGTCGATCACTCGGCGGCAGCCGCCTTGCTTGGGCGATCCACCAGCTCGACATAGGCCATCGGCGCATTGTCGCCGGCGCGGAAGCCGCACTTGAGGATGCGCAGGTAGCCGCCCGGGCGGGCGTTGTAGCGCGGGCCGAGCTCGACGAACAGCTTGCCCACGGCCTGCTTGTCGCGCAGGCGCGAGAACGCGAGGCGGCGGTTGGCCACGCCGTCGGACTTGCCGAGGGTGATCAGCGGCTCGGCGACGCGACGCAGTTCCTTCGCCTTCGGGAGCGTGGTGCGGATCAACTCGTGCTTGATCAGCGACGCGGCCATGTTGGAGAACATCGCCTGGCGATGGGCGCTGGTGCGGTTGAATTTGCGTCCGGCATTCTGGTGGCGCATGGTCGTTTTCCTTGGAGGCAGGCGCGTCGTGACGCCAGCTGACTTGCATGTTGGACTGCGCGAAACGGCGCAGCTTCGTTGGCGTGAACCCGAACAACAGTCGTTCGACCGGGCCATGCTGGGCGGGTTGGCGGCGTTGCCGCTTTCACCGCATCAATTGCATTTTCGTGCCATCCATGGCGCCACTTGGTGGGCTTCGGACCGCCCGGCCCGGGCTTCCTGCCCGGGCGTCTTCACGGCCCGGCCTTTCGGCCGGGCGTTCAGTCCAGCGGTCGATGCCGATAGGGCATCGACCAAGCGCTGGGCTTCACCCCATCATCCCTTGCTGCAGGCCGGCCGGCGGCCAGTTCTCCAGCTTCATGCCGAGCGAGAGGCCGCGCTGGGCGAGCACTTCCTTGATCTCGGTGAGCGACTTCTTGCCCAGATTCGGGGTCTTGAGCAGCTCCACCTCGGTCTTCTGGATCAGGTCGCCGATGTAGTAGATGTTCTCGGCCTTCAGGCAGTTGGCCGAACGCACGGTCAACTCCAGATCGTCGATCGGGCGCAGCAGCACCGGATCCACGCCGGCGGTGGCGGCCTTCGGCGCGCCGGTCTCGCGGCGGGTGAAGTCGCCGAACACGGAGAGCTGGTCGGTGAGGATGTCGGCGGCGGTGCGCATCGCTTCCTCGGCGTCGATGGTGCCGTTGGTCTCGATGTCGATGACCAGCTTGTCGAGGTCGGTGCGCTGCTCCACGCGCGCGGCTTCCACCGCATAGGCCACGCGGGTGACCGGGCAGAAGCTGGCGTCGAGCATGAGGCGACCGATCGTGCGGGTCTCCTCGTCGGGCTTGCGGCGGGCGGTGGCCGGCTGGTAACCGAAGCCGCGCTCGACCTTCAGGCGCATGTTGATCGCCGTATCCTTGGTCAGGTGGCAGATCACGTGCTCGGGATTGAGGATCTCGACGTTGTGGTCGGTCTTGATGTCGCCGGCCGTCACCACGCCCTTGCCCTGACGGGCGAGCGTGAGCATGCTGTGATCGACGTTGTGCATGCGGATCGCCACGTCCTTGAGGTTGAGCAGGATCTCGATCACGTCCTCCTGCAAGCCTTCGACCGTGGTGTACTCGTGCAGCACGCCGTCGATCTCGACCTCGGTGATCGCATGGCCGGGGATCGACGACAGCAGCACGCGACGCAGCGCATTGCCGAGGGTGTGGCCGTAGCCGCGCTCGAGCGGTTCGATCACCACCTTGGAGCGATGGGTGGTGATGCGTTCGATGTTCGGGCCGCGCGGACGCAGCACCTGATGGGCGGAAACCGACATGGTTGCGCGTTCTCCTGAATGTTGTGTGTCGCAACGGGGCACGCCAGCCCCGTGCGCGGAACGATTACTTCGAGTACAGCTCGACGATCAGCGCCTCGTTGATGTCGGGCGGCAGGTCGGAGCGCTCGGGAACGGCCTTGAACACACCGCTGAACTTTTTGGCGTCCACATCCATCCACGCCGGGACGAGATCCATGCGCTGCGAGACTTCCAGCGCCTCGGACACCGCCAGATGCTTCTGCGCGCGCTCGGTCAGCACGATCATGTCGCCGGCCTTGACCTGATACGAAGGCAGGTTGACCGTCTTGCCGTTCACCTGCACGTTGCAGTGGCTGACCATCTGCCGCGCCTGCGGGCGGGTGACCGCGAAACCCATGCGGTAGACGACGTTGTCCAGGCGCATCTCCAGCATCTGCAGGAGCAACTCGCCGGTGTTGCCCTTGCGGCGCGAAGCCTTGCGGTAGTAGGTGCGGAACTGGCGCTCGAGCATGCCGTAGATGCGCTTGAGCTTCTGCTTCTCGCGCAACTGGGTGGCGTAGTCGGAAAGCTTGCCCTTGCGCGCGCCGGCGACGCCGTGCTGGCCGGGCTTGTTCTCGAGCTTGCACTTGGAATCGATCGCGCGCGCCGGGCTCTTCAGGCCGAGGTCGGCGCCTTCGCGACGGGCGAGTTTGCAACTGGGTCCGATGTAGCGTGCCATGGGGGAGTCTCTGCTCTTATTTGAAAGTCCAGCCACGGATGGCCGGTCTTGAATTCACGCGATCAGGGGCGATCGCAAAAACAAAACATCACACCCGGCGCTTCTTCGGCGGACGGCAGCCGTTGTGCGGGATCGGGGTGACGTCGATGATGTTGAGCACCTTGTAGCCGGCGTTGTTGAGCGAGCGCACCGCCGACTCGCGGCCCGGGCCGGGGCCCTTGATGCGCACTTCCAGCGTCTTCACGCCGTACTCGAGGGCGACCTTGCCGGCCTTCTCGGCCGCCACCTGGGCGGCGAACGGGGTGGACTTGCGCGAGCCGCGGAAACCCGCGCCGCCCGACGTGGCCCACGACAGCGCGTTGCCTTGGCGATCGGTGATGGTGATGATGGTATTGTTGAACGAAGCTTGGACGTGGGCGATACCGTCGGTGACGACACGCTTGATCTTCTTCTTCGTCTTCGCTGCGGCTGCTGCTGGCTTGGCCATGGAATATGTGCTCGGGAGTCGTTTTGTTTGATGCGCGCCCTGCGCGGGAATCCGTGCATCGCTGCACGGCATTCCGCTTCAGACGGCTTTACTTCTTGATGGCCTTGCGCGGACCCTTGCGCGTGCGCGCATTGGTGCGCGTGCGCTGGCCGCGCACCGGCAGGCCGCGACGGTGGCGCAGACCGCGATAGCACGACAGATCCATCAGGCGCTTGATCGACATGCCGACTTCGCGGCGCAGGTCGCCCTCGACCGTGTACTTGGCCACGCAAGCGCGCAGGCGCTCGACCTCGGCCTCGGCGAGGTCGCGGATCTTGGTGGAAGCCTTCACGCCGGCCTCCTCGCAAACCTTCTTCGACCGCGTGCGGCCGATTCCGTAAATGCTTTGCAGCCCCACCCAGACGTGCTTCTGGACAGGAAGGTTGACACCGGCAATGCGCGCCATCAGGCGATCTCCGACTGTGATTTCGCACCCTGGGCAAGCCTCGGGCGCGGTGAACGGGAAAGTATAGCAGTGCTTCGGGAATTAGTGAAGCCCAAGGCCTTGCAAGCGCCTTGAACCCGGCATGGGGAGTGTGCCCATGCTCCGGCGACGACCCGGTCGTGACGGCGCGGCGATCTTCAGCCGTTGCCATCGCCCCGCACTCCTCAGGCGCGGGCTGCGATCCGGGTCATCCACACGCGAAGCGTCGTGCGGATCGCCCATCGTTTCCCTCCCGTCCGGGGAGGGTCGGTACTGCGTTCGTCCGCCGGCAGGCTTGCGCCTTCCGGTCATCAGCGGGTTTTGGCCCCGGACTTGAGATTGGCTTTCTTCAGCAAACTCTCGTACTGGTGCGACATCAGGTGCGCCTGGATCTGCGCGGTGAAATCCATGATGACCACCACCACGATCAGCAACGAGGTGCCGCCGAAATAGAACGGCACCGACCACGCCTTCTGCAAGGTTTCCGGCAACAGGCAGACCAGGGTCAGGTACAAGGCACCCACGAGGGTGAGCCGGGTCAGCACCGAGTCCACGTAATCCGCGGTGGCCTTGCCCGGACGAATGCCCGGAATCAGTGCGCCGGATTTCTTCAGGTTGTCGGCGGTTTCCTGCGAGTTGAAGGTCAACGCGGTGTAGAAAAACGCGAAGCCGATGATCAGCCCGCCGTAGATCAGCATGTGCAGCGGCTCGCCGGGCGAGAGCGCATCGCTGATTTTGCGCAGCCACGCGAAGTTCGGATTGGTACCGACCATCGAGGCGGCCGTGGCCGGGAACACGATGAGGCTGGAAGCGAAGATCGGCGGGATCACGCCCGACATGTTGAGCTTGAGCGGCAGGTGCGAGGTCTGATTCATGTACGCCTGCCGGCCACCCTGCCGGCGCGCGTAATTCACCGTGATGCGGCGCTGCCCGGACTCGACGAACACCACGAACCACAGCACCAGCAGCACCAGCGCGAAGATGATGATGACCGCCGGCGCGCTGATCTCGCCGCTGTTGACCTGATGGATGGTGGAGATCACCGCCGCCGGCAGACCCGCCACGATGCCGGCCTGAATCACCAGCGACACGCCGTTGCCGATGCCGCGCTCGGTGATCTGCTCGCCCAGCCACATCAGGAACATCGTGCCGGCGGTGAGCGATACCACAGCCGTCATCACGAAACCCGGGCCGGGCGCGTACACGACTTTCTGCGATTCCAGCCCCACCGCCACGCCGAAGGACTGGAAGATCGCCAGCCCGACGGTCGCGTAGCGCGTCCACTGGGTGATCTTGCGCTGGCCGCTCTGGCCTTCCTTGCGCAGGCTTTGCAGGCTGGGCAGGATCTGCGCCAGCATCTGGATCACGATCGACGCAGTGATGTACGGGGTAACGTTCAGCGCGAGGATGCTCATGCGGCTGAGCGCACCACCGGAGAACATGTTGAACATGTCTAGGATGGTGCCCTTCTGCTGCTCCATCAGCCGCAGCATCGCCTGCGGATCCACGCCCGGTACCGGGATGTAGGTGCCGAGGCGATAGACGATCATCGCTCCGACCACGAACAGCAAACGCTGCCGCAGTTCGGTGAACTTGCCGGCCGAGGCCAGCCCGGCGAGCGATTTGGGATCGCGCGACATCGATTACTCGACGCTGCCGCCGGCCGCTTCGATCGCCGCACGGGCACCGGCGGTGACCAGCACGCCCTTGAGCACCAGCTTGCGGGCGATCTCGCCCTTCTTCACCACCTTGGCCTGCTTGGCCGTTGCCGGCACCAGATGCGCCGCGCGCAGGGCGGCAAAGTCGATCGACTCGCCTTCCAGCTTGGCCAATTGGTACAGCAGCACTTCGGCGGTGTCGGCCTTGAGCTTGGAGCGGAAGCCGATCTTCGGCAGACGGCGCTGCATCGGCATCTGGCCGCCCTCGAAGCCGGCCTTGATCTTGCCCTTGCCGGCGCGCGCGAACGAGCCCTTGTGGCCACGGCCGGCGGTCTTGCCGAGCCCGGAACCAATGCCGCGACCGACGCGGACGCGTTCCTTGCGGGCGCCCTTGCCGGGCTTGAGCGTATTGAGTTTCATCATCCAATCCTCGGTTTCATACGAAGGTGGCACAAGGATGTGCCACTCGCGGATCGCACGCTTGCGTTCGATCCGGCGGGAGCAAGCCCTGACATGAGCCGGACTTGCGACGCCGAATTCATCCCGTGGAGGGGTGAATCCGGCACATCAATCATCAATCCTCAACCTGCACGAGGTAGTGCACGGTATTGATCAGACCGCGAATGCTGGGATTGTCCGGCAGCGTGCGCACGTCGTTGAGCTTGTTCAAACCCAGCGCGCGCACCGACAGACGGTGGCGCGACTGGCAGCCGCGCATGCCCTTGACGAGGCGGACGGTGACGGTCTTGCCTTCGGCTTGCTTAGACATGGGTGATCTCCTCGACGGTCTTGCCGCGCTTGGCCGCGATTTTCGCCGGCGAATGCATCGCGGTCAGACCCTTGACGGTGGCGCGCACGAGGTTGATCGGGTTGCGCGAACCCACCGCCTTGGCGAGCACGTTCTTCACACCCACCGCCTCGAGCACGGCGCGCATCGCGCCGCCGGCGATCACGCCGGTACCCTCTGAAGCCGGCTGCATGAACACGCGCGCCGCACCGTGGCCGGCCTTGACCGAATGCCACAGCGTGCCGTTGTTCAGATCGACCGTGATCATGGTCTTGCGGGCGGCTTCCATCGACTTCTGGATGGCGACCGGCACCTCGCGGGCCTTGCCGTAGCCGAAGCCGATCTTGCCGCTGCCGTCGCCCACCACCGTCAACGCGGTGAAGGTGAACTGGCGGCCGCCCTTGACGGTCTTGGAGACGCGATTGACGGCGACCAGCTTCTCGATGAAGCCGTCGCTGTTCTCGGTGCGTTCGAAACTTGCCATGTGGATCCCGTTTGCTTGCGGCGCGTGGCCGTATGTCGTGGTGGGTGCTGCCGGTGCGGACATCACTGCCGCGGGTTGTGCTTCAGAACTGCAATCCGCCTTCGCGCGCGGCCTCGGCCAGTGCCTTGATACGGCCGTGATAGCGATAACCGGAACGGTCGAACGCCACCTTCTCCACGCCGGCGGCCTTGGCCTTTTCGGCGATCGCCATGCCCACCTTGGCGGCGGCGGCGAGGTTCTTGGTGCCCTTCAGTCCGTCCTTGACGCCGGTTTCCAACGTCGAGGCTGCCGCCAGCACCTTCGAGCCATCGGCAGTGAACAACTGCGCGTAGATGTGCTGGCCGGTACGCAGCACCGACAGGCGCGGCACGCCGAGGATACGGATGTGGGAGCGCGTGCTCTTGGCACGACGCAGGCGGGCGATTTTCTTTTCCATGTGTGAATCCTCGAAACAAGCTGAAGCGCAGGAAAGCGTGGGTGTTCCAGCGAAGTCGAACGAATATGACCGACTTCGCTTTGCGCGGACGAACCCGCGCAAGAACTTACGTCTTCTTGGCTTCCTTGCGGATGATGGTCTCGTCGGAATACTTCACGCCCTTGCCCTTGTAGGGCTCCGGCGGACGATAGCCGCGAATCTTGGCTGCCACTTCACCGACCAGTTGCTTGTCGGCACCATTGACCAGAATTTCGGTCTGCGTAGGCGTGGTGATGGTGATGCCCTCGGGCACTTTGAACAGCACCGGATGCGAGTAGCCCAGGCTCAGATTGAGCTCCTTGCCCTGCATCGCCGCGCGGTAACCCACGCCGACCAGCTCAAGCTTGCGCTCATAACCCTTGGACACGCCGGTGACCATGTTGGCGAGCAGCGCGCGCGACGTGCCGGCCATCGGCATGTGCTCGGCGGCTGCGGTGAACTGCACATGGCCGTTCTCCACGGCGACGTTCACGCCGTGCACGCGGGTCAGCTTCAGGGTGCCCTTCGGACCCTTGACGCTGACGTGTTCGGCGCTGATGTTGCACTCGACGCCCTTGGGCAGGGCGATCGGCTTCTTGGCTACACGGGACATGCAAGCTCTCCTGAATCAGGCCACGAGGCAGATGACTTCGCCACCAACGCCTTGGGCGCGGGCTTGAGCGTCGGTCATGATGCCTTTGGAAGTCGTGATGATCGACACGCCGAGACCGCCGAGCACCTTGGGCAATTCGTCCTTGCCGCGGTACTGGCGCAGGCCCGACTTCGACACGCGCTCGAGGCGCTCGATCACCGGCTTGCCCTCGTAGTACTTGAGGACGATTTCCAGCTTCAATTTGCCCTTGCCGGCATCGGTGACGCGCGAGTCGGCGATGTAGCCTTCCGACTTCAACACGCCGGCCAGCGCAACCTTGATCTTGGAGGACGGCATCGACACCGTCGGCTTGCCCACGGCCAGCGCGTTCTTGATGCGCACCAGCATGTCGGCGATGGGATCAGTCATGCTCATTGCAATGTTTCCTTGGCATCGATATCCGCTTGAAAGCGGGAATGGAGAATCGGGAATCGGGAATCGGTAGAGCGGGCTTTCAAGATCCGGATGCAGCGCCTTGGCTTTTCCGATTCCCTATTCCCCATTCCCGATTCCCGGCTCTTACCAGCTCGCCTTGCGCAGCCCCGGCACATCGCCGCGCATCGTCGCTTCGCGCAGCTTGGTGCGGGCCAGGCCGAACTTGGCGTAGGTGCCGCGCGGGCGACCGGACAGCGCACAACGATTGCGCTCGCGGGTCGGGCTGGAGTCGCGGGGGAGCTTCTGCAGCTTCACCACGGCGTCCATCTTCTCCTCGTAGGACGCGCTCGTGCTGGAGATGGTTTTCTTCAGCTCGGCGCGCTTGCCGGCGTACTTCTTGGCGAGCTTCGCGCGCTTGAGGTCGCGATTCACCATGCTGGTCTTGGCCATGATTTTGTCTCAGTTCCTAAACGGGAAACCGAAGGCCTCGAGGAGCGCCTTGGCTTCCTCGTTGGTCTTCGCGGTGGTGGTGACGGCGATGTCCATGCCGCGGATCGCATCGACCTGGTCGTAGTCGATCTCGGGGAAGATGATCTGTTCCTTCACGCCCATATTGTAATTGCCGCGGCCGTCGAATGCGCGACCCGACACACCGCGAAAGTCGCGCACGCGCGGCAGGGCGACGTTGACGAGGCGATCGACGAACTCGTACATGTGCGCGCGGCGCAGGGTGACCTTGCAGCCGATCGGCCAGCCATCGCGGATCTTGAAGCTGGCCACCGAGACGCGCGCCTTGGTGACGATCGGCTTCTGACCGCCGATCTTGACCATGTCGGCCACGGCGTTCTCGAGGATCTTCTTGTTGCCCACCGCCTCGCCCACGCCCATGTTGAGCGTGACCTTGGACAGGCGCGGCACCTGCATGGGATTGGTGTAGCCGAACTTCTGCATCAGCTTCGGCACGACGGTTTCTTTGTAGTGTTTCTCGAGACGGGTGGTCATGTCATTTTCCTGGAGACTGCATGTCGGAACCGGTCAGGCGCTGCACCGGCTTTCCTGATCAGGCGTCGATCGCCTCACCGCTCGAACGGAACACCCGCACCTTGCGGCCGTCGCCGAGCACCTTGAAGCCAACGCGCTCGCCCTTGCCCGTGGCCGGGTTGAGCAACATCACGTTGGAGATGTGAATCGGAGCCTCGCGCTCCACCACGCCGCCGGGCTGGTTGGCCTGCGGGTTGGCCTTGGTGTGGCGCTTGACGATGTTGATGTTCTGCACGATCACGCGGTCGGCGGCCACACGCAGCACTTCGCCCTTCTGGCCCTTGTTCTTGCCGGTGATGACGAGGACGTTGTCGCCCTTTTTGATACGGTTCATGGCTTTACCTTTCCAGAGGCGGGAATCGTGAACCGTGAATCGTGAATCGTCGAAGCAACGGCTTGGCTTCTGACGATTTCCGACTGCGATTCCAGCTCCCGGCTAAAACAAATCACAAATCACGATTCACGAATCACGGCTTTCAGAGCACTTCCGGTGCCAGTGAGACGATCTTCATGAACTTCTCGGAACGCAGCTCGCGCGTCACCGGCCCGAAGATGCGGGTGCCGATCGGCTCGAGCTTGTTGTTCAGCAGCACGGCGGCGTTGCCGTCGAAGCGGATCAGCGAGCCGTCGGGACGACGCACACCCTTGCGGGTGCGCACGACCACGGCGTCGTAAACCTCGCCCTTCTTCACTTTGCCGCGCGGGATGGCTTCGCGGATCGACACCTTGATGACGTCGCCGATGTGGGCGTAACGGCGATGCGAGCCGCCGAGCACCTTGATGCACATCAGTTCGCGCGCGCCGGAATTGTCGGCCGCCTGCAGGTAGGACTGCATCTGGATCATGATTCAGTCTCCTTATTCGGCGGCGTGGGCGACGATTTCGACCACGCGCCAGTTCTTGGTCTTGGACAAGGGCGCGATCTCGGTCAGACGCACGATGTCGCCTTCCTTGCAGGCGTTGTCGGCGTCGTGCGCGTGCAGCTTGGTCGAGCGGCGGATGTACTTGCCGTACAGCGCGTGCTTGACCTGGCGCTCGACGAGCACGGTGACGGTCTTGTCCATCTTGTTGCTGACCACGCGCCCTTGCACGGTGCGCGGCTGGCTTTCTTTCTTGGTTGCTTCGTTCATGGCTTGTGCCTTGGTCGTCCGGGGCTCAGCGCTTGCCGGCCAACAGGGTGTTGACGCGGGCGATCTCGCGGCGCACGCGACGGATCTGATGGGTCTGGGTAAACTGGCCACCGGCCTTCTGCATGCGCAGCGCGAACTGCTCCTTGTGCAGATCGGCCAGATGCGCGGACAGTTCGGCGGCGGATTTCTGACGCAGTTCGTTGAGTTCCATGTCAGCGCACCGTGCGGGAAACGAAAGTGGTGGTGACGGACAGCTTGGCCGCGGCCAGACGGAACGCTTCGCGCGCCGTCGCCTCGTCCACGCCTTCCATCTCGTAGAGCACGCGACCGGGCTGGATCTGCGCGACCCAGTACTCCACGTTGCCCTTGCCGGAGCCCATGCGGACTTCGATCGGCTTCTTGGTGATCGGCTTGTCGGGGTACACGCGGATCCACAGCTTGCCGCCGCGCTTGACGTAGCGGCTGATGCTGCGGCGCGCGGCCTCGACTTGACGCGCGGTCAACTGGCCGCGCGAGGTGGCCTTCAGGCCGTACTCGCCGAAACTCACGGCCGCACCATTCCAGCTCAGGCCCTCATTGCGGCCTTTGAACATCTTCCGGTATTTGGTTCGCTTGGGTTGCAACATGGCTTACTCCCTCTTGCCGGCGCCACGCGGAGCGCGGGCCTCGTCACGATCGCGGCGCGGCGGACGCGGGCGGTCGTCGTCGCGACGCGGGGCGCGCGGCGCAGCCGGCTCGTCGCTGGCCTTTTCCTGGCCGACGGCCGAGAAGTCGAAGATCTCGCCGCGGTACACCCACACCTTCACGCCGATCACACCGTAGGTGGTGCGCGCCTCGGCGAAGCCGTAGTCGATGTCGGCGCGCAGCGTGTGCAGGGGCACGCGACCTTCGCGGTACCACTCCGAACGCGCGATCTCGGCGCCGTTGAGGCGACCGCCGACGTTGACCTTGATGCCCAGCGCGCCCAGACGCATCGCGTTGCCGACCGCGCGCTTCATGGCGCGGCGGAACATGATGCGGCGCTCGAGCTGCTGGGCGATCGACTCGGCCACCAGTTGCGCGTCGAGCTCGGGCTTGCGCACTTCGGCGACATTGATGTGCGCAGGTACGCCCATCACCGCCGACACTTCCGAACGCAGCTTCTCGATGTCCTCGCCGCGCTTGCCGATCACCACGCCCGGGCGGGCGGAGTGGATCGTCACGCGAGCGGTCTTGGCCGGGCGCTCGATCACGATCTTGCTGATGCCTGCTTGCGCAAGCTTCTTGCGCAGCATTTCACGCACCTTCAGGTCGGCCGTCAGGTACTCGGCGTACTGGCGCTTGTTGGCGAACCACTTGGAATTCCAGTCTTTGGAAATGCCCAGGCGGATGCCGGTTGGATGGACTTTGTGACCCATGGATTATTTCCCCCCGCCGACGACGACGGTGATGTGACTGGTGCGCTTGAGGATGCGGTTGCCGCGGCCCTTGGCGCGCGCCATGAAACGCTTGATCAGCGGGCCTTCGTCCACGCAGATGGTGGCGACCTTGAGCTCGTCCACGTCCGCGCCCTGATTGTTCTCGGCATTGGAAATGGCCGACATCAGCACCTTGCGGATCAGGTGCGCCGCCTTCTTGTCGCTGAACTGCAGCAGGTCGCTCGCGCGCGCCACCGGCATGCCGCGGACCTGATCGGCCACGAGGCGGGCCTTCTGCGGGGAGATGCGCGCCATGCGCAGGATTGCTTTGGCTTCCATGACCATCTCCTTACTTCGGTTTCGCCGGGGCGGCGGCGGCGGCTTTCTTGTCGCCGCCGTGCGCCTTGAACAGACGGGTCATCGCGAACTCGCCGAGCTTGTGCCCGACCATGTTCTCGTTGACCAGCACCGGGATATGCGCCTTGCCGTTGTGGATGGCGAGGGTCATGCCGACCATCTCCGGCAGCACCATCGAACGCCGCGACCAGGTCTTGATCGGCTTCTTGCTGCCGCCGGCCGCTTCCACCTTCTTCATCAGGTGGTGATCGACGAACGGACCTTTCTTCAGACTGCGAGCCATGCTCAGCCTCTCCTGTCGCGCACGATGAACTTCTGGGTGCGCTTGTTGTTGCGCGTCTTGTAACCCTTGGCCGGCGTGCCCCATGGGGACACCGGGTGCGGATTGCCCTGGCCCGCACGCGCCTCGCCACCGCCGTGCGGATGGTCGACCGGGTTCATGGCTGCGCCACGCACGGTCGGGCGTACGCCCAGCCAGCGCTTGGCACCGGCCTTGCCGACCTTGGTCAGGCTGTGCTCGCCGTTGCCGACTTCACCGATGGTGGCGCGGCACTCGCCGGGGACGCGGCGCATCTCGCCCGAACGCAGTCGCAGCGTGGCGTAGCCCTGCTCGCGTGCAACCAGTTGCACCGAAGCGCCTGCACTGCGCGCGAGCTGCGCGCCCTTGCCGGGCTTCATCTCCACGCAATGCACCGTCGAGCCGACCGGGATGTTGCGCAGCGGCAAGGTGTTGCCCACCTTGATCGGCGCGTCGTGACCGGCGATCAACTGGTCGCCCACCGCCACGCCACGCGGCGCGATGATGTAGCGGCGCTCGCCGTCCACGTAGCACAGCAGCGCGATGTTCGCGGTGCGGTTGGGATCGTATTCGATCGTCTCGATGCGCGCCGGAATGCCTTCCTTGTCGCGCTTGAAATCGATGATGCGGTAGTGCTGCTTGTGCCCACCACCGATGTGGCGGGTGGTGATCCGTCCGTGGTGGTTGCGGCCACCGGTGCGGGTCTGCTTCTCGAGCAGCGGCTGGTGCGGAGCGCCCTTGTGCAGGCCCTCCGTCACGACCTTCACCATGCCGCGACGGCCTGGCGAGGTGGGCTTGAATGTCATCAGTGCCATGGGTCGATTTCCTGCCTTCAGGCCTTGGCCAGCACGTCGATCGACTGGCCTTCGGCCAGCTTCACGTAGGCCTTGCGCCAGTCGCCGCGGTGGCCGGAACGCGAACGGAAGGACTTGACCTTGCCCTTGACGTTGGCGACGTTGACCGCTTCGACTTTCACGTTGAACAGCTTCTCCACCGCCGACTTCACGTCGGCCTTGGTGGCATCCTTCGCGACTTCGAACACGTACTGGTTCGAGACTTCCTGCAACCGCGCGGTCTTCTCGGACACGTGCGGAGCGCGAATCACGGAGAGGTACTTGAGTTCGCTCATGCCAACCACTCCTCGATCTTCTTGACGGCTTCGGAGGTCATCACGACACTGCGCGCACCGACCAGCGAAACCGGATCCATGCCCTGCACATCGCGCACTTCCACGTAAGGAATGTTGCGCGCCGACAGGTACAGCGCCTCGGAACCATCCTCGGTGACGATCAACGGACGCTCGACCTTCAGGTGCGCCAGCTTGGCCACCAGATCCTTCGTCTTCGGTGCTTCCACCTCGAAGCTCTCGACGACCTTCAGACGACCCTGGCGGTGCAACTCGGACAGGATCGCGGCCATCGCGGCGCGGTACATCTTGCGGTTGACCTTCTGCGCGAAGCTGCGCGGCTTGGCCGCGAAGGTCACGCCGCCGCCGACGAAGATCGGAGCCGTCAGCGCACCATGACGCGCGCCGCCGCCCTTCTGCTTCTTCGACTTCTTGGTAGTGCCATTGACTTCGGCGCGGGTCTTCTGCGCCTTGGTGCCGGCACGGCCGGCGTTGCGATAAGCCACCACGACCTGATGCACCAGATCCTGGCTGAAGGCGCGACCGAAGATCTCGTCGGAGACGACGAGATGCTTGTGCTTGTCGCTGCCGATGACGGGCAGTTCCATGACTTGACTCCTCAACCCTTGGCCGCGGGGCGGACGATGACGTTACCGCCCGGCGCGCCGGGAACCGAACCCTTGACCGCGATCAGGCCGCGCTCGAGGTCCACCTTGACCACTTCCAGATTCATCGCGCTCTGCGTTTCCGCACCCATGTGGCCGGCCATCTTCTTGCCCGGGAACACGCGACCCGGCGTCTGCCGCTGGCCGATCGAACCGGGGGCGCGGTGCGAAAGCGAGTTGCCGTGGGTGGCATCGCCCATGGTGAAGTTCCAGCGCTTGATCGTGCCCTGGAAACCCTTGCCCTTGGTCGTGCCCTGCACGTCCACGATCTGTCCGACGCTGAAGATGTCGGCCTTGATCTCGCCGCCGACCTGGTAGTCGCCGATCTTCGCAGCGTCAACGCGGAACTCCCACAAGCCGCGACCCGCCTCGACCTTGGCCTTGGCATAATGGCCGGCCAATGCCTTGTTCACCAGCACGGCGCGCTTGGCACCGGCGGTGACCTGGATGGCGGCGTAGCCATCGCTGCCCACCGTCTTCACCTGAGTGATGCGGTTGGGGCTGGCTTCGATCAGGGTCACCGGGATGGAACGGCCATCCTCGGTGAAGACCCTGCTCATGCCGCACTTGCGGCCCACGATTCCGATAGTCATGTCTGCTTCCTCAGTACAGCTTGATCTGCACGTCGACGCCGGCCGCGAGTTCGAGCTTCATCAGCGCGTCCACGGTCTTGTCGTTCGGATCGACGATGTCGAGCACGCGCTTGTGCGTGCGGGTTTCGTACTGGTCGCGCGCGTCCTTGTCGACGTGCGGCGACACCAGCACGGTGTAGCGCTCGATCTTGGTCGGCAGCGGGATCGGGCCACGCACCTGCGCACCGGTGCGCTTGGCGGTCTCGACGATCTCGCTCGCGGAACGGTCGATCAGACGATAGTCGTACGCTTTCAGACGGATGCGGATTTTCTGGTCAGCCATGGCTGGTGCCTTGTGTATGTAAAGAGCTTCGTCGAAGGATCGCGGCTTCTCGCCGCGACCCGTGTGAATCGTGACTCGTGATACGTGAATCGTCAGGTCAAGTGCGTTTTGCTCTTACGATTCACCATTCACGATTCACCATTCACTGCTTCATTTGATGATCTTCGCCACCACGCCCGCGCCGACCGTACGGCCACCCTCGCGGATCGCGAACCGAAGACCCTCTTCCATCGCGATCGGGCTGATCAGCGACACCACCATCTTCACGTTGTCGCCCGGCATCACCATCTCCACGCCTTCCGGCAACTGGCAGGCGCCCGTCACGTCCGTCGTGCGGAAATAGAACTGCGGACGATAACCCTTGAAGAACGGCGTATGACGACCGCCTTCTTCCTTGGAGAGGACATACACCTCGGCCTCGAAATCCGTATGCGGCTTGATGCTGCCCGGCTTGCACACCACCTGCCCACGCTCCACGTCGTCGCGCTTGGTGCCGCGCAGCAGCAGGCCCACGTTGTCGCCCGCCTGGCCCTGGTCGAGCAGCTTGCGGAACATCTCCACGCCCGTCACGATCGTCTTTTGCGTGTCGCGCAGACCCACGACTTCCACTTCGTCGCCCACCTTCACGATCCCGCGCTCCACGCGACCGGTGATCACCGTGCCGCGACCGGAGATCGAGAACACGTCCTCGACCGGCATCAGGAAGGGTTTATCCAGCACGCGCACCGGCTCGGGGATGTAGCTGTCCAGCGCATCCACCAGCTTCAGGATCGACGGCACGCCGATTTCCGACTGGTCGCCTTCCAGCGCCTTCAGCGCCGAACCCTTCACGATCGGCGTGTCGTCGCCCGGGAACTCGTACTTCGACAGAAGTTCGCGAACTTCCATCTCCACCAGCTCCAGCAGCTCGGCGTCATCGACCATGTCGGCCTTGTTCATATAGACCACGATGAACGGCACGCCCACCTGACGGGCCAGCAGGATGTGCTCGCGCGTCTGCGGCATCGGGCCGTCCGCGGCCGAGCACACCAGGATCGCGCCGTCCATCTGCGCCGCACCGGTGATCATGTTCTTCACGTAGTCGGCGTGCCCGGGGCAATCGACGTGCGCGTAGTGGCGGTTCGGCGATTCGTACTCCACGTGCGCGGTGGAGATCGTGATCCCGCGCGCCTTCTCTTCCGGCGCCGCGTCGATCTGGTCGTACGCCTTGAACTCGCCGCCGAAACGCTCCGCGCCCACCTTCGTCAGCGCCGCCGTCAACGTCGTCTTGCCGTGGTCCACGTGACCGATCGTGCCGACGTTCACGTGCGGCTTCTTGCGCTCGAACTTGCCCTTGGCCATGTCTGAAAAACTCCGTGAATCGTGAAGGGTGAATCGTGAATGGTGAATGGTGAATCGTCTAAAGCCTTGGAAGCGTCTTTCGTGAGAGTGGCGGAATCGCGATTGGCTAAAACCATTCACGATTCACGATTCACCATTCACGCATT
>JAFEBV010000007.1 GCA_018242485.1 Pseudomonadota bacterium | reverse complement strand
TGAGGCATTAAAATTTCGTCTGCGACGCGCTCTGCAGTATCTAAAATGATGCCGCGCCAATCCCTTTCGCGCGTTACAAGCAATCTATAGACCATTTCTGAGTCCTAACGCCTAAGCTAAGCGGCGCCGGCCGCCAAAGTGGGTGTGCGGAACGAACGAACCGGCGTCCGCTTGAGCGCATAGTTAGGGCTTGGTGTTTGGCCATGCAATTTGCACCTTACGATGCCGCATAACACAGTCCCGCAGGTACAAATTGATCAGGCTCTGATACGGAACGCCAGCATCATTGGCCATGCCTTTGAAGTACGTGACTACGTCCTCCGACAGGCGCATTGAAACAGGCTTCTTCAGCTTGGCCGCATAAGGGTTCTTGCGGGATTTCATCTTGGAAAGATCGTATTCGGGCTTCATGGCCATCACCGTGTGTAAAAAAGAGCTTTCATGTTTCGTGGCCTTGCGTGCCGAAATGATGCGGATGACTTCCCCACCATCACGCTCACAGTGGCAGACGAGGAGGAGTTGAGCACTGCTGCTCATGCCGAGCATGAGGAAACGCTCCTCACCGGATGAATGCTGCTCATCGTAGAACTGAACCGCGAACTCGTCGTAGAAGACGGATTGGGCGTCTTCAAACGAAACGCCATGCTTCTTGAGGTTCGATGCGGCCTTGGCTGGATCCCAGTCAAACGTGATCATCTGTACATTGTATGGATAGATCGCGCTTTTGCAAGCCCTAACGCCTAAGCTAAGCGGCGCCGGCCGAGAAAGTGGGTTGTGCGGAACTAACGAACCGGCGTCCGCTTGAGCGCATAGCTAGGCTTGGGGCTAGCATGGAAAGGATTTGTGAGCTTTATTGAAAATGACAGCGTAAAAGAGGTTCACCGACATAGATGCCACAATACGGTGTTGCCAATGCTGCCAGGTACAATTGGCTTGAAAAATGTTTTCGAGTTTTCTTTGCCCAGCGTTTCCTTACCCGTGGCGTTGGGTTCTGAATATTTCACGACGCGATGCCATCTTGCAGAATGGTTCTTGCAGTCGTAGGTCCACAAGGTCTTGATAGAACTTACGCCATCGTCTTGAGAGCCGAAGTCGGTTATGACCCATGCAGTTACTAAGAAACGGTTGGCCGGATCTACTTTGATCGAGTCGGAGTCGATGTAGAGGTGCATCTGATTCTGGCCTGCCGCAACAGTCGTAACGGGATCCAAATTCGCTGAAAAAGATGGCGCACTAAAAATCAGGAGAGCTGCCGCAATAGCAAATCGCATCATGGTCGCCCTTTTGGTAGAAGCCTAACGCCTAAGCTAAGCGGCCTGCGCGGCCGCGACGTGTCATCGAGCGAGCAGCTTACTCCGCGCAGGTCCGCTTGAGCGCATAGTTAGACCAGCGACGAGTGAGAATGCAGCTCCCACGGTGAAACCGACAGCCGCGCCGATAGCTATGGACTGAAGGATTGGTGGTGGCCGAAGACTGAAGTGCCAATAGCCAACTCAAGTAATGCAACCTATAGCGACCGAGCCAGAGCAAACAGATATCCAAGTGAGCCACCCGCGTGAGCGCAGCCAAAGCAGATAGGGCAAGCCAAGCAGCAACATTGCGCCATAACTGATTGGAACGCCGAACAGGAAGAAAAAGAAAGCGACAACCGGTAGACCAACAAGGTCGTTTACGCCACCAACGGACAGGAACTGCCAAGCGGCCCCAGCCGTAAGCGCCAGTGATGCTGCCCAAGGCGCAATTATCACTGCTTTCCAGATGGACGGATTGCCCATATAGGCCTAACGCCTAAGCTAAGCGGCGCCGGCCGCCAAAGTGGGTTGTGCGGAGCTAACGAACCGGTGTCCGCTTGAGCGCATTGTTAGCCAGCGAGCCTTGACATTGAACCGAAACGACACCATAATGGTTGCAAGGAGACGAGACATGCCAACTACTTTGACCCTGAAGAATATCCCAGACGCTGTGTATGACCGGTTGAAGGCTGCTGCTGAAGCCCATCGACGCAGCCTGAACGGCGAAGCCATTGTATGCCTTGAAACGGTGCTCTTGCCAAGCAAGATAAAGCCAAGCGAACGTCTTGCGAGGGCGCGCGCATTGCGTGCAAGTTTGGGTGCTGGAAAGAAGTTTAAGGCGCGTGAGATTGACGTACTGAAACGGGCTGAGCGCGCATGATTGTTGTGGACACAAACGTGCTGGCGTATTTGTACCTACCGGGAGACTTTACCGGAGCGGCAGAACGATTGCATGAACGTGACCCGGATTGGAACGCGCCTATTTTGTGGAGGAGCGAGTTTCGCAACATTCTTGCCGGCTACCTGCGCCGAAGCAGCCTGACTTTTGAGCAAGCTTATGCGATGCAGCGTGAAGCAGAAGCCTTACTTAACGGCGCAGAACACGAACCAAACTCCAAGCGTGTGCTTGAATTGGTTGCGACGAGCAACTGCTCAGCTTATGACTGCGAATTTGTAGCAGTAGCTGAAGAGCTTGGAACTAAGCTTGTGACGATGGACGCTAAGCTCTTGAATGCTTTTCCCAGGATTGCGAAAGCGCTGACTGCTGGCTAACGCCTAAGCTAAGCGGCGCCGGCCGCCAAAGTGGGTTGTGCGGAACGAACGAACCGGCGTCCGCTTGAGCGCATAGTTAGGTTTGGATTGTTGCCAACGCACATGTACGACAAGCCGCTGCCTGATGACCGACGCACTACACGATGCCGCGAACCGGCTGTTGATGCAAGCGCGATGAAGTGCCAAGCCGTGTAGGACGCTTTGCCAGTGAACATGACCGAGCTTTGAGAAGCTATGCCACTGATATGATTGCACTTGTGAAGCCTGATGCGTGCCGCCCCACGACTGCCCTGCCCAGCAACTGCCGAAAGCGCTAAAGCACCACCACAACACCGAACGCAGATGCCCGATGAAACTCGGGATGAGTCGCCAGGACACTGAACCTGACACAAAACGACCTGAGCGGACTTGGGTTTCCACCGACACCACGTAAAACAAAGCGGGCTTTTACAAACCTAACGCCTAAGCTAAGCGGCGCCGGCCGCGATAGTGGGTTGTGCGGGGCGAACGAACCGGCGTCCGCTTGAGCGCATAGTTAGGCTCGGCCTGCGTGAGATGGGGTAAGGCTTGCCAACCCGAATAAATGCATATACAATGAGCGCCGCATGAGCCACGACCCCGCCAAGCGCCGAACGAACCTGCGCAAGCACAAAGTAGATCTGCCCGGATGCATGGAAGCCTTTGATGAGCCGATGCTCACGAGGGAGGATGACCGCGAAGACTATGGAGAGCAACGATTCGTGAGCCTTGGTTGGGCACATGGAAAGGTGGTTGTGCTGGTTTGGGCCGACCGTGAGGAAGGCCCAAGATTGATCTCTTGCCGAGAAGCCGAACGCCATGAACGAGAAGCATACTACCGTACGTACCCAAAAGGTTGATGTGCCTTACGACCCCAAGAGCAAGACTGCCACCCTGAAATTTTGGGACGGAGCGGTTGCTCACAAGGGCGTGGCGGAACTTCGTGCCAAGCGCGGCCGCCCTGCCAAGGCAATTGCAGACCGCAAGGAGCAGATTGCCTTGCGTGTGGATAAAGATGTGCTGGAGTGGTACCGAGCCCAAGGAAACGGTTGGCAGACACGAATGAACGCTGTGTTGAAAGCGTTCCGAGATGCGACGGCCTGAACGCCGAGCCTAACGCCTAAGCTAAGCGGCTGTGCGGGCCGCAATGAGTGATTTTAGCGAGTAACTTCATCCCGCACAGTCCGCTTGAGCGCATAGTTAGGGCTCAACCGCCGCAACGCCGCCAAAAATGTTCTTGCGGTGATCGCTCCCACAGCACCCATGAAAATGGCACCACCAAAATAGCTAGCCCGAATGTAATGCCAACTTGGCCATGTATAAATTGCGTAAGGCAAGCTGCCAAGAATGAAGCCTGCGCCTAACAACGACCACGGATTTACCAATTGCTTATGGTCAAGCAGCCAAAAGACGGGCAACCCAAGTGCTGTGATATGGGCCAAACAGATGCACCATGCAAGTCCGGCAAAATAGAGTGGCACAAAACTAAGCGTAACGAAAGCCATGCAAATAAATGGTGTAGCAGGAACAGCAGAAGCTAAGAGGACAGCCATCAAAGCTCGCGGCACGCCTCGCATTTGAGCCCTAACGCCTGAGCTAAGCGGCCTGCGCGGCCGGAGTGTGTGATCGAGCGGGCAGCTTACTCCGCGCAGGTCCGCTTAAGCGCATAGTTAGCCCGGCGCACGCGAAAGCCCACCACAAGCCCAGCAAGAAACGCCACGGCAGCGGAAGACAGCATGAGCGGACCGAAATTGGCCCTGGCTAGCAGAGGCAGGCGAGTGGCGGCAACGATCCCCAGACCGAACATGGCGCCGATTGCCATGCTGAGCGCACGCGGCGGATTGGACCGAAACATGATATTGCCGGCTGCAAATGCCAAGAAGCAGAGAAGGCTGGTGCCACCAAACACGGCTCTCCAGACTGCGCCAGTGCTGTGCAGCAATTGCGGCGCAAGATCCGCAGGCGGACCAAGGAACCATGACCAAGGCTCCGATGCGACGAGCGCACCGAACAGGAACCAGCTGGCTTGATACTTGGAGGGCTGAAGCTTCATGAGGGCTAACGCCTAAGCTAAGCGGCGCCGGCCGCCAAAGTGGGTTGTGTGGAACTAACGAACCGGCGTCCGCTTGAGCGCATAGTTAGCGCCTACTTCCACGATAGATTGAGCGTGCGATGTTCCGCTGCACAGTCACGCAAGTAGAGATTAATAAGGCTTTGGTAGGGGATGCCAAGTTTTTCTGAGATGGATTTGAAGTAGTCGATGGCGTCACCGTCCAATCGGATGGTGATTTGCTTCTTGAGCTGAGAAGCGAAGGGGTTCTTTTTAGCCTTGGAGAAATCATATTCGTTGCGCATGTTGCACCTGTTAGTACTGACGCGATTCTGGCCTGGTCGCCTTTCGGGCGGAGATGATACGAATGGAGTTGTTCTGCTCCCGATAGCAATGGCACACCACGAGCAATCTAAGGTGAAGACTGATGCCGAGCAGAATGAATCGATCTTCGTCTTCCGAATGGTCCGGGTCAGGGATAATTTTTGCATGTTCGTCTGCGAAGGCGGACTTTGCCTCGGCGAAGTCGATGCCGTGCTTCTTGAGGTTCGCGGCGGCTTTCGCCGGATCCCATTCGAACTGAAGATCGCTCATGTGGCGATCATAACTACAATGTAGTGCAAATGCAAGCGGGCGGTTTTAGGCGCTAACGCTTGAATTAAGCGGCGCCGGTACGGCGTCCGCTTGAATGACTTGTTAGACGGCCACACGTTGCACCGCCGGCGAACAGCACCATAGCGCTGCCTTGAAAGCCAAGCAACGCCGCAACCGTTGTGGTCTGCGCGTAAGGAACGAACCGCATGCCGACACGCACCACATCGCGGGAAGCCGCGCGCGCCGCGATGAACGACGCAACGAAACACATCACCGCGCGCATGCCGCCACGAACGACCCAGTGCACGAAAACCAACCGCGCAGGCCGGCCCGAACTACCGAACGCAGCCAACCGAAGCGACGCATGCGAAACATGCCGCACGCAACACGACGACCAAGGGAATGAAGCTCTTGCCGCCTAACGCCTAAGCTAAGCGGCGCCGGCCGCGATAGTGGGTTGTGCGGAACTAACGAACCGGCGTCCGCTTGAGCGCAAAGTTAGGCGAATTTCCCAAACCGATGCCGCTACGTAACAAATACCTTGATCAGTACTCCGCTTAAGGTGCCAGAAATAGCTGCAACAGGCAGAATGAAAACAGCATGTTGAGCCGCGCCTTCACCCTTGGATAGAACTACCATGAGCCCCGTGACGAAGCCGAAGAGACAACCATAGCCAAGAAAACCTAACCAAGTACCACCGATCCCGACCGTGAGAGCCGTGAGCAGCGCGACCAACGCGCCCCGGATGCCGCCCGCGGCTACTATGAATTTCTTACCAGGAACACGGGCATCAAAGAAAATGCCCGCGGCACCCAATAGACCGCAGGCTGCACCGATCGCTAGAACAGTGAACTCGCGCATGGTTAACTCGAAAGTCGCCTAACGCTTGAATTTAGCGGCGCGCGCAGCGCGTCCGCTGGAATGAGTAGTTAGGCATCATGTCTTGCCACCCTCGCAGGATGATTGGCTGGAATTATTGATGTAGGAACGTCTGGCATAGGGCGAAGCGGCATACTTAGCACGCGATCTACAATTTGGTCATCCGACATGGGGTCTAGGCATTCGGTGATGAGCCACCGAGCCTGTATCGGATCGGGACAACCAGCACAGAAATTGATTAGGGCTTGATCGAGCGCTTCTTGCGTGGATCCATGCGCTTTCGGCTGCCCCATTACCTGCAGGATGTGCAGTAACTCAACTCGCTCCATCATTTCGCAACCCTCTGACGTAGCTGCATGACGCCTAACGCCTAAGCTAAGCGGCGCCGGCCGCGAAAGTGGGTTGTGCGGAACGAACGAACCGGCGTCCGCTTGAGCGCATAGTTAGGCCGACAGTATCCGATTGCCGACGATACCACGAAGCGCCG
>JAFEBV010000006.1 GCA_018242485.1 Pseudomonadota bacterium | reverse complement strand
GCGGGGATGACGCAGTGACCAAGGCGCCCGCTTCGCGGTCGCGTCAATTTGCATGATGAGACACTGGATCCCCGCTTTCGCGGGGATGACGCAGTGACCAAGGCGCCCGCTTCGCGGTCGCGTCACTGCGTCACTTCTCGCGTTTCTTGGCGTTGCGGATCATGCGTTGGCGCGAGCGTTTCTGGCCTTCGGTGAGGGTGTTCTTCTTGCCTTCGTAGGGATTGCTGCCTTCGCGGAACTCGAAGCGCACCGGGGTGCCGACGAGCTTGAAGCGCTTGCGGAAGAAGTTTTCCAGATAGCGCACGTAGCTCGCAGGCAGCGATTTCAGGCGGTTGCCGTGGACGATGAAGGTCGGCGGATTCTCGCCGCCGGGGTGTGCGTAGCGCGGCTTCGCGGCGTGGCCGCGCACCGCCGGCGGCGGGAAGGCTTCGATGGCGATCTCGATGGCCTTGTTGACTTCCGAGGTGCTGAACTTGTGCATCGCCGAGGCGTGCGCGCGATGCACGGCCTTGAACAATTCGCGCAGGCCCGAGCCGTGTTTGGCGGAGATGTGCACCTTCTCCGCCCAATCGACGAAACCCAGCTTGCGCGAGAGCATCGCCTCGCACTGTTCGCGCTGATAGGTGGTGAGTCCGTCCCATTTGTTGACCGCGACGACGAAGGCGCGGCCGGAATCGAGCACGTGGCCGAGCACGGTGGCGTCCTGCTCGGTCACCCCTTCGCTGGCGTCGAGCATCAGCAGCACCACCTGCGCCGCATCGATGGCTTGCAGGGTCTTGATGACGCTGAACTTCTCGATCGCGTCCTCGACCTTGCCGCGGCGCCGGATGCCGGCGGTGTCGATCAACTGATACTTGCGGCCGTCGCGTTGCAGATCGACGCTGATCGAATCGCGGGTGGTGCCCGGCACCTCGGAGGCGATCACCCGCTCCTCGCCGAGCATGCGGTTGACCAATGTCGATTTGCCGACATTCGGGCGACCCACGATGGCCAGCCGCAGGCGTTCGGGATCGACGGCGATCTCGGTCGCGACGTCTTCCGGTAATGCCTTCGCTATCGCCGCGAGCAGTTCAGGCATGCCGCGCTGATGCGCCGAGGACACCGCCAGCGGCGCGGCGATGCCGAAGCGCGCGAAGTCGGCCAGCGCCGCCTGCGCATCCAGGCCATCGGTCTTGTTGACCGCCAGCAGCAAGGGTTTGCCGGATTTGCGCAGCCACGCGAGGATGCTTTCGTCGAGACTCGCAACGCCGGCGCGGCCATCGACCACGAACACCACCACGTCGGCCTCGTCCACGCCGGCACGCGCCTGCTGCGCGGTCAGGCCGGCGAGCCCGGCTTCGTCGCCCGAAAGCCCGCCGGTATCCACCAGCGCGAACGGGCGGCCTTCGAGCAGCCGGCAGATGCCGTAGTTGCGGTCGCGGGTGACCCCGGGCTCGTCGTGCACGAGCGCATCGCGGGTGCGTGTGAGCGCGTTGAACAGGGTGGACTTGCCGACGTTCGGTCGGCCGACCAGGGCGACCAGCGGCAACATGATGCGATCGATCCTCCGCCGCGCCCGACCCGCGCTTGACGCGCGGGTCGCTCCGGCTTACTTGTTGATGCGGAAGGCGGCGAGCTTGCCCTGCGTGGTTTCGGCCACGAGGACGCCGTCGGCGGAGACTTGCGGGGTGCCGCGGATCGCATCCTTGTTGCCGCCGATGCGCGCGCGCGCGACGATCGCGCCGGTGTCGGGCTTGAGCCAGTGCAGGTAACCCTGCAAGTCGCCTACCACGACGTAGCCGTCCTGCACCGCGGGGGTGCTCAACCAACGCCACGCCAGCGCCTCCTGTTTCCACAGGCCCGCGCCGGTGCTGCCGTCGAGCCCCCAGACCGTTCCGGAGGAATCGCTGACGTACAGGCTATTGCCGCCGCGCACCAGACCGCCGTAGCTGATCAGCGCGTGCGTCCACTGCGGTGCGCCGGTTTCGGCGGCGAATGCGGCCACCTTGCCCTTGTAGCTGGCCGCGAACACGCCGCCGGCTTCGGCCACCACACTGCCGTCGATGTCGGCCATGCGGTCGATGTCGCTGCGGCCTTCCGGCTGCGCGACCGTCTGCTCCCACACCTTGGAACCATCGGCCGCACGCAGCGCGACCAGATCGCCGTCGGCGAAGCCGACGTAGACCAATCCATTGCCGCCGAGCACCGGCGAGGAATTGCCGCGCAGGCTCAGCGACGGCACCTGCCGCTCGTAGCCCCAGCGTCGCTGGCCATCGGCGAGGTTGAAGGCCGCCACTTTGCCATCGCCGCTGCGCACCACCACCACATCGCCTGCCACCAACGGCGTGGAGACGATTTCGGAAGTCACGTTCGCGTGCCAGCGCTCGGCGCCGGTGCCGGCGTCGTAAGCAAGTACGTCGCCGTTGATCGAGCCGGTGACGACCGTGCCGCCGCCGACGCCAGGGCCGCCGGAGAAACGCACACCGACGTTGCTGATCTTCCAGACGTCGCGGCCGGTGGCCAGATCCAGCGCGTGCAGGCTGTGCCCGTAGGGTTCGGCGACGTACACGCGATTGCCGTCGATCGCCGGGCGCATGCGCAGGTCGAGCAGGCGCTCGCCTTTGCCGATCGATCGGGTCCAGAGCTTGTGCACGCCGATGCTGGGGGTGATCGCGGTCAGTGCGGCCGGCCGATGGACGTTGTCGGAGCTGCTCATCTTGTGCATCAGATCCTTGATGCCGGAGCAGCCGGCGACGGCTACGACCAGTGCGGCCACGAGTGCGTTGCGGGAGAAACTCATGCTTTCTTGGCCTCGGATTGGGGTATCACGCCGCCGACTTCGGTCAGCTTCATCGCCAGCAGGTTGCGGCCGGGGGCGTCGTCGGGGAGCTTGGCCAACGCACTGGCATAGGCGGTGCGTGCGGCATCGGTATTGCCCAGCGCGCGCTGGGCGTCGCCGCGGATCTCGTCGGCGACCGGAATCCATGCGTCGTTCTTGACCGCATCCAGCCGCCTGAGCGCCTCGTTGGGGCGATCCAGGATCACCAGCACGCGAGCGGCGCGCAGTTGCACCAGTTCGGTCAGCGCCGGATCCTTCGCGACCTTGCCGACGCCATCCAGGCTCGCCAGCGCGCCCTTGGCGTCGCCGCGACCAAGCTGAAACGCCGCCATGCGCAGCGCCGCCAACGCGGTATACGGCGTTCCAACCGATGCTGCGCGCACCTGACGGACGGCGGCGTCGAGCGCTTTGGCATCGGCACCGGCGTCGTAAGCAGCGGTGAAGGCCGCATAGGTCGCAGCAACGTTCTGCTGATGCAATAGCTCCCTGCGCTGCCACCACTGCCAGCCGGCGATCAGCGCGAGCCCGATGGCGATGCCGCCAATCATCGACATGCCGTTGGTACGCAGCCATTGCCGGAGCTGTTCGCCCTGTTCGTATTCTTCCTGATCGTCTAAGGCCATGCTGTCATTGCTCGGCGCCCTGATCGGGCGCGGTTCGGTTGATCGGGATGCGCGCTGCAGAGACGGTTCGAGGCCTGTCAGCCAGCGCGGATCGGCAAGCCGCGGGAGGATAGCGCAAAGCAGGCCTGCCGCGGGTGCCGAAGGAGGTCAATTCTGACTTGGGGCTGGCGGCGGCGCATCGGAGGCGATGCGCGCCCGGTAGGATCTCGCTGCAGCCGGATCGCCCAGCTTCTCCTCGATCTTCGCGCCCAGTTCGAGCACCGCCGGCGAATACTGCCCGGTGGCGAGGTAGCGCTCGACGAACGCGCGGGCATTCATGTAGTCGCCGCGCTGGTAGGCGAGATCGGCCAGCATCTGCATCGCATCGATGTTGTTGGATTGCAGCGCAAGGGTCTGCCGGGCATAGCCTTCGGCCAACGCGGTATTCCCAGCCTTCAACGCGCACATCGCCGCATTGCCCATCGCCAAGGTCGGCGTCTGGTAGAAGGGGTCGGCCAGCGCCTTGCGGAATTGCGCGTCGGCCTGCGCCGGGTGGCCGGAGCGGCACAGCCAGGCGCCGTAGTTGTTGAGCATGTCGCCCTTGTCCGGCGCCAGTTTCACCGCCTTGGCATAATTGGCCTCGGCCAGTTCGGGGCGGTTGATGCGCTCGTAGAGCAACCCCAGCACGGTATAGCCGTCCGGAGAGTTCGGCTCGACCTTGACTGCGTTCTGCAATCGCGTCAGGGCGACGTCGTACTTGCCCATCTTGATGTATTCCTGCGCCAGCGCGATTTCGTTCTGCGCGATCGCGTGCGGCGTGTCCGCATTGGACTTGAACTTCGGCACGTCCTGCTGGGTGCTGTAGAAATACGGGTTCTGGTTTTTCGCACGATGGCAGCCAGCCAGCAGTGCGAGGGCGAGAAAGGTAGCGGTGAGCAAACCCACATCACGCAGCCGCATCGACTTCTCCCGTAGATTGTTGAGGGATGGCGCTTTCGTGTTTGCGCCGCTGGCGTTCCTGACGGCGGGTACGGTCGAGCACCCTGCCCTTGAGCTGCCCGCAGGCCGCGTCGATGTCGTCGCCGCGTGTGCGGCGCACGGTGGTCAACACATGATCGCGCAACAGCAGGGTCTGGAAGGCGCGAATGTCCTCGTCCGCAGGCCGCGTGTAACCCGTTCCGGGGAAGGGGTTGAACGGAATCAGGTTCACCTTCGCCGCGTTCTCGCGCTGCAGTTTCGCGTTGAAGCCGCGCATCAGTTTCGCCAGCGCACGCGCTTGCACGGGGCTGTCGTTGACGCCGCGCATCAGGGTGTATTCGAAGGTGATCGACGTGCGTTGCTTGCGCTGCGCGTAGCGCAGGCAGGCAGCCAGCAGTTCGGCGATCGGATATTTCCTGTTGATCGGCATCAACTGCGTGCGCAACTCGTCGGTGGGGGCGTGCAGGGAGACCGCAAGCGATACGTCGGATGCCTCGGAGAGCCTGTCGATCATCGGCACCAGCCCGGAGGTCGAAAGCGTCACCCGCTTGTTGGCGAGTCCGAAGCCGAGGTCGTCGCACATCACGCTCATCGCCGGCACCACGTTCTCGAAGTTCAGCAGCGGCTCGCCCATGCCCATCATAACCACGTTGGTGAGCTTGCGCTGGCGATGCGGCACGTTGCCCAGATGCTTGGCCGCCACCCATACTTGACCGACGATCTCGGCCACCGAAAGGTTTCTGTTGAAACCCTGCGCGCCGGTCGAACAGAACGTGCAGGCCAGCGCGCAGCCCACCTGCGAAGACACGCACAGCGTGCCCCTGCCCTTGTCGGGAATGAACACGGTTTCGATGGCATTGCCGCCGTCCATGCCCAGCAGCCACTTGTGGGTGCCATCGGCTGAAGGCTTGTCGAACAGCACCTTCGGCGGCTGCACCACGCAAGCCGCTTCGAGCTTGGCGCGCAGCGGCTTGCCGAGATCGGTCATCGCCGCGAAATCGGTTTCGTGGCGATGGTGGATCCACTTCATCACCTGCTCGGCGCGGTAACGCGGTTCACCCAAGCTGGCGAACAGCGCGACCATGCCCGCCCGATCCAGCCCCAGCAGATTGACCAAGGCTGGAGCCGTTGCAACAGGGTCGGCGAGCGGGATGACTGTCGTCACGGCGGCGTGTTCAGCGCGGGCACAACTCGGTGCTGCTGAAGAAATACGCAGCTTCGATGGCGGCGTTCTCCAGCGAATCCGAACCATGCACCGCATTGGCGTCGATGGACTGCGCGAAATCGGCACGGATCGTGCCCGGCACGGCATCCTTCGGGTTGGTGGCGCCCATCAGCTCGCGGTTCTTGAGCACCGCGTTCTCGCCTTCCAGCACCTGGATCATCACCGGGCCGGAGGTCATGAACTCCACCAGCGGGCGGAAGAACGGGCGTTCGCTATGCACCGCGTAGAAGCCTTCGGCTTCCTTGGTGGACAGATGCTTCATCTTCGCAGCCACGACCCTCAGGCCGTTGGTCTCGAAACGGGAATAGATCTTGCCGATCACGTTCTTGCCGACCGCATCGGGCTTGATGATCGACAACGTGCGCTCCAGCGCCATGCGAATGCTCCGGTGATATCAAATGAAACAATGGGTTGGGATGGACTCCACGAATGGCGTGAAGATTTCATCCAGACCTGTGCCAAGGACGAAGGATAACACGCTGTCTGCCTGCCCCGCCTGGCAGGCTGTTGAAAAACAGCCTGCCAACGCGAACCAAGGATGGCTCGCAGGCGGGTCAAGAACGCGATGCTTGATCCGTGGAGCCGAGTCCGGACACATCCACCGAAGGTGGATGTGAACAGCCGCAGACTGGCCCGCAGGGTGCATGCCAAGGATGGCATGCATACATGCGCCGGACTCGGCGAGTTGAAAAAGTGCAGAGCCTGCCCCCGCGAAGGAGGGGAAACGCACTTTTTCAACATCCCGCTAGACCACGAACGAAAAAGCCATCCTCGCGGATGGCCTAAGTCTTTGTTTCTATTGGTGGGCGGTACAGGGCTTGAACCTGTGACCCCTGCCGTGTGAAAGCAGTGCTCTACCGCTGAGCTAACCGCCCTTGAAGGACAATATCGGAAGCGTCCGAAGGGCGCGCAGGATAATCCGCACGTCCGGTTCGGGTCAAGCGCGGCATTGGCAGCATGGCAACCGGGCGCCGATTCAAAAAAATCCCCGGCGCTTGCGCGCCGGGGCCAATCGGGGTTTGACACAACAGCTTGAAGCAAGCCCCCTGCTTTCGCAGGGGACTTGTCACGCATCAGGGCGAGATCGTCGCCTTGAGGCTGACTCCGGAGAACGCGGAGTAGGCACGCACGTTGATGTAGTACGTGGCCGCCGCGGGTGAATTGAAGGTGCAGGTTTCCGCATTGCCGGAAAGATACGGACGGCAGTCGTAGGTGGCGGAGGTCGGTGCCGAGCCCTTGCGAACGTACAGGTCGGCATCGCCGGTGCCACCGGAGATCGCCACGACGAGCTTGGTCTTGCCGGCAGGTACCGCGATCGTGTAGTTCGGCGACACGCCATTGGTTGCAACCGATGCGAGCGACACCGGTACGCCGCTGCTCAACACCGTACCGCTACCACCACCGCCGCCACCGCCACCCGTGGTGTAGCTGCCGGTCAGAGACACACCGCTGTAGGCGGAGTAAGCCTTGACGCGCACATAGTAGGTGCCGGCCTGCGCGGTGGCGATGGTGCAGGTTTCCGCGTTGCCGGACACATACGGACGGCAGTCGTAGGACGTATCGGTCGGCGCGGATCCGAATTTCACGTACATGTCGGCATCGCCGGTACCGCCGGACATCACGAACTTCAGCCCGGTCGCGCCAGCCGGTACGGCCATCGTGTAGTTGGCTGAGGCACCCGTTGCATTGTTGATGCCGGTCGCCGCGACACCGTTGCTCAGCACGCCGCCGCTGGTGCCGCCACCACCGCCGCCGCCCGAGCAGCTCACGCCGACCGCATTGAAGGCCGAGGTGACGTCGGCCTTGGTCAAGCCCAGATCGGTCGCGGCGGTTTCAACGCCACAAGCGCCCGAATTGAAGGTGCTGCTGGCCGTCCAGTACAGCGCGTTGGCGCGCGCGAACACCTTGAAGGCCGTCGGCGTGTTCCAGCCGGAGGTCTGGGCCAGCGTGCAGAACGCCTTGTTGTACACGCCCGAGGAGTAGTGCACGTCGAGGCTGCTGGTGTAGTTGGCGGCGTTGTCGATGGAACTGCCATCCTGGGTCGGGTTGCACATGTAGCGCAGTGCGCCGCTGGCCTTGAACACTTCCGGGCCGACGAGGAAGTCGTTGCTGCCCTTCCAGTAGTACTCGGTGGCCTCGCCGCCCATGTCCGAGAAGGCTTCGTTCATGCCGCCGGACTGGCCCGAGTAGGTCAGGTTGGAATGCTGCTCGGTGAAGCCGTGTGAAACCTCGTGGCCGGCCACGTCCACGCTGACCAGCGGGTAGAACGTGCTGGCACCGTCGCCGAAGCTCATCGTCGAGCCGTCCCAGAAGGCGTTCTCGTAGCTGGAGCTGTAATGCGTGCGCATCACCAACTGGAAGCTCAGCGCGTTGTAGCCGGTATAGGCCGGGTACATGCCGGTGATCATGCTGCCGAAATAGTGGGCGTCGTTGATGGGTGCATAGGCGCCATTGATCGCCTTGGTGGTGTTGCGCGGGCAGGCGTAAGACCACGCCGTGGTGCCGCTGGTCGCACCGTTGAGGTTGACCGACTTCACATTGGCGTTGTTCATGGTGCAGGTGCTGCCGCTCTGGGCGACATCCAGAAAGCCGTAGCGGCCGCCCGAACCCCACTCGTACTGGCCGGTCTTCTGGTTGCCGCCGGGACCGGTACCGATCTGGTCGGTGGTCAACCCGTCCCACTTCTGGATCACGGTTCCCGTGCGCGCATCGAGGATCACGAACGGACGGGTCGGATGGCCGCCCTTGGCGGTATCGGCGAAGAAGCTCACCACGTACACCATCGATGCGCTGCCTGAGCGATCGAGGTAGATCATCTGCCGGTTGCTCTCGCTGCGCACAACCATCGACGCCGCCTGACCACCCAGCGCAGCCTGCCTGGCGGCAGCCATGGCATTCGCGGGTGCGATCAAGGCTTGGCCCTGATGCAGATCGCCGGCCAAACCACGGATCGAACGCCCGAACATATTGCGGATCGAACCGTCCCTGCCCTCGCTCACGATCACCTGCTCGCCCCAGACCGGGATGCCGCGGAAGGTTTGCTGGTAGCGATAGTGTTTCGTGCCGTCCTTGTCCTGATTGAAGGTCAGCACTTGCAGGCTGGACTGCGATTCCAGACCGAGCATGGCGGCGTGGCGCACAGCCGGCGTGGCCGTTGCTCCCGCCTTGGCGATGGCGGCCTTGTAGGCACCGTTGAGCGAGACCAGATTCTGACCGTGCAGGTCGATGCGGGTGGCGGCTTGCGCCGACATGCCGCAGGCCAGCAGGGCGAGTGACGTGGCGAGGGTGAGTGCACCGAGAGCTGGGTTGCGCATGGCATTCATGAGTGGAGATCCCCGAGGTTGGTGGACACGGCTGTTTCGATGGGTGGCTGTGAGGCGCACTACGTACGGCAAGGCAATTTCGGCAAGCCGCCCCCGTCGACCGCGACAAGCACGGTCTGGTAGTGGCGAGCGTTGTCATGTCGACCCGGGAGACATCCTCGGGTCGCCTTCGGCGCTTTCGCGACGCGGATCACGCTTCATCGTGACGAGTCAAGCTAGAGCGAAATTTTTCCACAATGTCATTACTATTTTGTAATGATATGTTGCGTAACAGCAAATATTTCGTAATACAACCAAATATTATTCATATCTATTTGTATCATATAGAATTAATATTTTATTGTGCCGCAATATTTTATGTTAGATAATTCTACTTGCGTAGATATATTTAACGTTTCTGTTGGCGCCAACTGCGCAAAATTACCCTGCTCCACCGCATCCGCCTTCAGGAGAACGACGACGGAAGGCAGCTTGCACGCGCAAGCGCCCCCCAGTTGGCGCGCGACTAGAACTAACCATCAGAGCGAGGCTTGCCGGAATTGGATCTGTCGAAAGTGCGTGTGTATCGGGCGAGTACGTCGACACCCATCCCATCCTTCCGGCTGAAAGTGACGATGCAATCCAGCGGCTTGACCAACCCCAACCTTGACGCCCCGCCCCGCATCGCCTAGATTGAAACGTTCGTTTCAATCGGATGTTTTTGCGTGTCGGCGACCACCCATTTTTCGACCAAGCAGCGCATCCTCGGCGCCGCCGAGGAACTGTTCGCGCAGTTCGGCTTCGCCGGCACCTCGCTGCGGCAGGTCACCGCGCACGCCGAGGTCAATGTCGCGGCGGTCAACTACCACTTCGGATCCAAGGAGAACCTCGTCGCCGAGGTGTTCCGGCGGCGGCTGGACGAGCTGAGCGAGCAGCGTCTGTCCGCCCTGCGCGCGGCGCAGGCCAGCCAGCCGGGCGCGTTGGAACCGATCCTCGCCGCCTTCATCGAGCCGGCGCTGGCGCTGAGCATGGATCGCCACGGCGGCTCGGCTTTCGTGCGCGTGCTCGCGCGTGCCTATGCCGAGAAGAACGAGCGGCTGCGCAAGTTCCTCTCCGACAACTACGGCCACGTGATGCGCGAGTTCTCCAAGGCCATCGCGGCCTGCCTGCCCGGGATCGGCAAGGAGGAGTTGCATTGGCGGCTGGATTTCACCGCCGGGGCGCTGACCTACGCGATGGCCGATTTCGGGCTGATCCGGCGCCACGGCGGAGCGTCCGAGAAGGCCCATTGCCAGCGCGCCGCCACGGCCTTGATCCGCTTCGCCGCAGCCGGGTTGCGCGGCGCATGAGCGCAATGAGTGTGTCCTTCGCCCGTTCAGTACGGGCTCCTTCCCCCGCTTGCGGGGGAAGGCTGGGATGGGGGAATGAAGGCTGGGATGGGGGGATCTTTCAATGTGCCAGCCCCCACCCCAACCCTCCCCCGCAGGCGGGGGAGGGAGTGTTCTACTCGCTGCAAATCATTTTTGATCACCCGCGCATAGCCCTGCATTTCAGTAAATAAAATACAAAATACATCTATATTACAATGAGGTAGAAATCATGTCTCATAAATTACTTGTACGTCGCGCCGCCGTTCTCGGCGCCGGTGTCATGGGCGCGCAGATCGCCGCCCACCTCGCCAACGCGGGGGTGGACGTGGTGCTGTTCGACCTGCCGGCCAAGGACGGCGATGCCAACGGCATCGTCAACAAAGCCATCGCCCACCTCGGCAAGCTTTCGCCCGCCCCGCTGGCGACCAAAGAGCGCGCCGCCGCCATCGTCCCGGCCAACTACGAGCAGCACCTGCCGCTGCTGGCCGGCTGCGACCTGATCGTCGAGGCCATCGCTGAACGGCTGGACTGGAAGAAGGATCTGTACGCCAAGGTCGCCCCGCACGTCGCCCCGCACGCGATCCTCGCCTCCAACACCTCGGGGCTGTCGATCGAGGCGCTGGCCTCGGTGCTCGACGCGGCCCTGCACGCGCGCTTCTGCGGCCTGCATTTCTTCAACCCGCCGCGCTACATGCACCTCGCCGAGTTGATACCTTGCTCGAAGACATCACCTGATGTACTTGATAACCTTGAAACATTCCTGACGACGACGCTCGGCAAAGGCGTCGTGCGGGCGAAGGACACCCCGAACTTCATCGGCAACCGCATCGGCGTGTTCTCGATGCTGGCGACCTTCCACCACACCCAGGCGTTCGGATTGGGATTCGATGCGGTGGATGCGCTGACCGGCCCGGCGATCGGCCGCCCGAAGTCGGCCACCTACCGCACCGCCGACGTGGTCGGGCTGGACACCATGGCACACGTCATCGGCACCATGGCCGACACCCTGCCTGCCGACCCGTGGCATGCGTATTTCGCCGTCCCCGACCTGCTCAAGGCGCTGATCGCGCAGGGCGCGTTGGGGCAGAAGGCCGGCGCCGGCTTCTACCGCAAGGCCGGCAAGGAAATCCAGGTGCTCGACCCGGCCAGCAAGGGCTACCGCGCCAGCGGCGGCGAGGTCGCGCCCGAGGTCGCCGAGATCCTCAAGCTGAAGAACCCGGCGGAGAAGTTCGCCGCCCTGCGCGGCTCGGCGCAGCCGCAGGCGCAGTTCCTGTGGGCGCTGTTCCGCGACCTGTTCCACTACAGCGCCTTCCATCTGGCGTCCATCGCCGACACCGCCCGTGACGTGGATTTCGCCATCCGCTGGGGTTACGGCTGGAAGCTCGGCCCGTTCGAGACCTGGCAGGCGGCGGGCTGGCAGCAGGTCGCCGGCTGGATCCATGAGGACATCGCCGCCGGCAAGGCCATGTCCAGCGCGCCGCTGCCGGCGTGGGTGCTCGATGGCCGCGCCGGTGTGCATGGCAAGGACGGCAGCTACAGCCCGGCCAAGGGCACGTCCCTGCCCCGCTCGGCGCTGCCGGTGTATCAGCGCCAACGCTTCCCCGATCCGCTGCTGGGCGAGCGCTTCGCGCCGGGCACCACGGTGTTCGAAGACGATGCCGTGCGCATGTGGCACGACGGCGACGGGGTGGCGGTGATCGGCTTCAAGACCAAGATGCACACCGTCAGCGAGGGCGTGATCGCCGGCATCCACAAGGCCGTGGGCATCGCCGAACAGGATTTCGCCGGCCTCGTGCTGTGGCAGGACAGCGAGCCGTTCTCCGCCGGCGCCGACCTCAAGGGCGCGATGGCGCAGTTGCAGGGCGGCAAGGTCGATGATTTCGCGGCGATGATCTCCAACTTCCAGTCCGCCAGCATGCGCATGAAGCACGCGCAGGTGCCGGTGGTCGCGGCGGTGCGCGGAATGGCGCTGGGCGGCGGTTGCGAGTTCCAGATGCACAGTGCGCGCACGGTGGCCGCGCTGGAGAGCTATATCGGGCTGGTCGAGGCCGGCGTGGGCCTGTTGCCCGGCGGCGGCGGATTGAAGGAGATCGCCACCCGCGCCGGCTTGGCCGCGGGTGCCGGCGGCGACGTGTTCGCCCGCCTGAAACCCTATTTCGAAACCGTGGCGATGGCCAAGGTCTCGACTTCCGCGCTGGAAGCCAGTGACATGGGCCTGCTGCGCCCGGACGACGTGATCGTCTTCCACGCCCACGAACTGCTGCATGTGGCCAAGGCACAGGTGCGCGCACTGGCCGATTCGGGCTGGCGACCGCCGGTGCCGGCGCGGCAGATCCCGGTCGCCGGCGATGTCGGCATCGCCACCTTCAAGATGCTGCTGGTGAACATGCTCGAAGGCCGCTTCATCTCCAAACACGATTTCGAGGTCGCAACCCGCATCGCCACCGTGCTGTGCGGCGGCGCGGTGGATCGCGGTTCGCTGGTCGATGAAGACTGGCTGCTGCGGCTGGAGCGCGAGAACTTCGTGGCGCTGGCGATGATGCCCAAGACGCAGGAACGGATCGTGCATACGCTGACCACGGGCAAACCACTCAGGAACTGACGTCAGGATGACGTCATCCCGGACAGCACATGGATGTGCGCTGATCCGGGATCCATTTATGACAACCATGACACTGGATTCCCGCCTTCGCGGGAATGACGGCAACAACAAATCACGCCGCAACTGACGAAGCCGGAGAACCCCATGACCCGCCAAACCCAGGACGCCTACATCGTCGCCACCACCCGCACGCCGGTCGGCAAGGCCCCGCGCGGGGTGTTCCGCAACACCCGCCCCGACGAAATGCTCGCGCACGTGCTGCGCGCGGTGCTCGCGCAGGCACCGGGCATCGACCCGACGCAGATCGGCGATGTCATCATCGGTTGCGCCATGCCCGAGGGCGAGCAAGGCATGAACGTGGCACGCATCGGCGCGCTGCTCGCCGACCTTCCCAACTCGGTGCCGGCGCAGACCATTAACCGTTTCTGTTCATCGGGATTGCAGGCGGTCGCGCTGGCCGCCGACCGCATCCGCCTCGGCGAAGCCGAGCTGATGCTCGCCGGCGGCACCGAGTCGATGTCGATGGTGCCGATGATGGGCAACAAGGTCGCGCTCAGCCCGAAGGTGTTCGCCGACGACCACGTCAACATCGCCTACGGCATGGGCATCACCGCCGAGAAGGTGGCCGAGGAATGGAAGGTGTCGCGCGAGGCGCAGGATGCCTTCGCGTTGGCCTCGCACCACAAGGCGCTGGCCGCGATCGCCGCCGGCGAGTTCCGCGACGAGATCAGCCCGTACACCGTGGTCTCGCACAGCCCCGACGTGGCCGGCAACGTGGTGCGCCTGCATGAAAAACGCATCGACACCGACGAAGGCCCGCGCGCGGACACCACCGGTGACGGTTTGGCCAAGCTCAAGCCGGTGTTCCGCAACGGCCAGTTCGGCGGCACCGTGACCGCCGGCAATTCCTCGCAGATGTCCGACGGCGCCGGCGCGGTGCTGCTGGCTTCCGAATCCGCGATCAAGCAATACGGACTGACCCCGCTGGCGCGCTTCGTGGGCTTCGCCGTCGCCGGTGTGCGCCCGGAGGTGATGGGCATCGGCCCGATCGCTGCGATCCCGAAGGCGCTGAAGCAGGCGGGCTTGACGAAGGATCAGCTCGACTGGATCGAGCTCAACGAAGCCTTCGCCGCGCAGGCGCTGGCGGTGATCGGCGATGTCGGCCTCGACCCGACAAAAGTGAACCCGCTCGGTGGCGCGATCGCGCTCGGCCATCCGCTCGGTGCCACCGGCGCGGTGCGCACCGCGACCATCGTGCATGGCCTGCGCCGGCGCAAACTCAAATACGGCATGGTGACGATGTGCATCGGCACCGGCATGGGCGCGGCGGGGATTTTCGAGGCGCTGTGATGGGCGCGTCGCCAGCTCGTCGATGACGCTCGCTGGCGTCATCGACCGCGGGGATCGGATTACATCGTCGAGGTTGGACGATCCGAATTGGACAGCCCGGCGAGGATGGCCTCGATCTTGCCGCGCGCAGCCTCGGCCTCGCCGGAATCGGAAAACTGCACGCCGATGCCCGCCGGACGGTTGCCCTGCGATCCGGCCGGGGTGATCCACACCACCTTGCCGGCCACCGGCAGGCGCTCGCTGCTCTCCGGCAACGTCATCAGTACGAACACCTCGTCGCCCAGCACGTAGCGTTTGGGCGTGGCGATGAAGATGCCGCCGTTTTTCACGTAAGGCAGATAGGACATGTACACCGCATTCTTGTCCTTCAATGCCAGCGACAGGATGCCCTGCCGCGCGCCGCCGCCACCCATCATGCGTCGTTCCCCCGCAATGTTCGTGCGCGCAGTGTAGCGCCGATGGGGAGTGTCACCGCAAGCCTTCCGACATCGCTCGCGCGCCCGCCAGGTCGGGTCAGCATGCGCTCACGCCGCCACGAAGCGTCGCCAATCGCGCAACAACCCGGCGACGGCCAGATCGGTGCGGATGGGAGTGTCGAGCAGTTCGCGCAGGCGATTGGCGGCATCGAACCAGTTCGCCAGCGCCTGCGCATCGCCGCTCGATCTGGCGCGCCAACCCGGGCGACTTTCCAACCCCAGATTGGTTGCTTGCAAATCCACCGCCAGTTCGGCCGCGAAGGCCAAACGTTGCCGCGCATGCTCATCGCCAACCCACGCGCGGGCCACATCCAGCGGCTGCGCGCGGCCGGCGGCGACGGCATCGAGATCACGGCGCACGGCTTCGCGCAAGTCAAGCAGGCCGGACTCGATCCAGTGCGCGGACAGTCCCGGATGCCCGTTCGCCGCGAGCAGCGCGGTATGCGCCAGCGCCTCGTCGTGACCGCGCCCGCGCAGCCAGTCCAGCGCGATATTCCGGGATGGTGGTTGCAGCGCGATGCGCTGACAGCGGCTGCGGATGGTGGCCGGCAGGCGCATCGGCGCTGCGCTCAACAGCAGTAGATGGCGACCCGGCAGCGGCTCTTCGAGGGTCTTGAGCAGGGCGTTGGCGGCGTTGGCGTTCATCGCCGATGCGGGGTCGATCATCGCCACCTGCGCGCCGCCGCGCTGCGCGGTGAGGGCGAACCACGCGCCGAGTTCGCGGATCTGCTCGACCACGATTTCGCGGCGCATCGCCCCGGTCTTGTCGTTCTCGATCAGACCGATCACCCGCAGATCCGCATGCGTGCCCGCCGCCAGCAGCAGGCAATCGCGGCAGCGCCCGCACGCCATGCCTTCCACGCGCTCGCGGCACAACAATGCGCGGACGAGCGCATCGGCGAATGCGCGCTTGCCGATGCGGTCAGGCCCGCACACCAGCAGGGCATGCCCCAGCCGGCCCGCGGTCAGCGCGTCCAGCGCGCGTCGCAACGGGGTCTGCAACCACGGCGCAATGTCGCTCATGTCCATCGCGACAAGGCCTCGTCGAGCACGGCGAGCACCGCAGCAGTCACCGCTTCCCGCGCCTGACTGGCATCGATCACCCGAAAGCGTTGCGGCTCAGCCACCGCACGCCGGCGATAGGCAGCGCGCACGCGTTCGAAGAAGTCCTCACGCTCGCGTTCGATGCGATCGCGATCGCCGCCGCGGCCAGCCAGTCGCGCGTGGCCCTGCTGCACGTCCACGTCGAGCAGCAAGGTCAGATCCGGCTTGATCGCGGCTGCCCAGCGTTCCAGTTCGGCGATGTGCGCCTCGTCGATGCCGCGACCGCCGCCCTGATAGGCGAAGCTGGCATCGGTGAAACGATCCGTCAGCACCCACGCGCCGCGTTGCAGCGCTGGCGCGATCACCTCGCGCACCAGTTGCGCGCGCGCCGCGAACATCAACAGCAGCTCGGATTCGGCGACGATGCCGTGCGCAGGATCCAGCAACAGTTGGCGGATCGCCTCGCCAACGGGCGTGCCGCCGGGCTCGCGGGTCTGCACGAGTTCGACCCCGCGCGCGACGATGGCCGCGCGCATGGCGGCCATCGCACTGGACTTGCCGGCGCCCTCGCCGCCTTCGACGCTGATCAACCGTCCTCGCGCGTGTGCCTTCACGGTTGCTGCTGCTTCTTGTCGCGTTGCAGCTTCAGGTAATTCGATACGGCCCGGTTGTGGTCGGCGAGATTGGCGGAAAACACATGCCCGCCTGTACCGCTGGCGACGAAGTACAGCGCGTTGCCCGGCTCGGGGTGGGTCGCGGCCTGCAAGGCGGCAAGCCCCGGCATGGCGATGGGCGTGGGCGGCAACCCGAACCGGGTATAGGTGTTGTAAGGCGTGTCCACGATCAGGTCGTGGCGGGTGATCGTGCCGTTGTAGCTGCCGCCGAGGCCATAGATGACGCTCGGATCGGTCTCCAGTTTCATGCCGATCTGCAGGCGGCGCACGAACACGCCAGCGATCTTCGCGCGCTCGCCGGCGACGCCGGTTTCCTTCTCCACGATCGACGCGAGGATCAATGCCTCGTCCGGATCCTTGAGCGTCAGCGAGGGGTCGCGATGCTCCCAGGCGTGGGTCAGCGCCTTGTCCATCGCGTTGGCGGCGCGCGCGAGCAACTGGATGTCGGTGCTGCCCTTGGTGTACAGGTAGGTTTCCGGCAGGAAACGGCCTTCCGGCACCAGCCGTGGCCGCCCGAGCTGCTGCATCAGCGCCTTGTCGCTGGTGATCTCCAGCAGGTGTTGCAGGTGCGGCGCGGCCTTGAGCGCCGCGCGCAACTCGCGCATGTTCCAGCCTTCCACGAGGGTGAACTTGTACTGGATCACCTTGCCGGTGGCGATGTCGTGCAGGATCTGCGTCGGCGTCATGTCCGCCTTCACCGCGTACTCGCCGACCTGCATCTTCGAGCGCACGCCCATCTTCGCGGCCAGCAATTGCCATTCGATATCGTTGCCTGCGGTCACGCCGGCATCGCGCAGCCCCTTGACCACGCCGGCGAGGGCTTCGCCGCGACGAATCTCGACCTGCGTGTCGGTGCCGCCGATGGGCGTTCTGGAGAAGCGGTCGAAATGCAGCCAGCCGAATCCTCCGGCTATCAGCGCGGCCACCAATCCGAAAAGAAAAAGACTGCGGACGATGCGACCGAACAGGCCGCGTTTTGGCTTGTCGCTCACGCGAACTCCCATCGTTCAAGTGTGCAGGCAACCTGCGTAGCCACGAGATGATTCGGGTGGAGAGGCATCGTGTGGAGTTCCGTTCAGGTCATGGCGATGCGAACGCTGGTTCCGAGGCTGCCAAGGCATTCCGCAAGTCTTCGACGGCTGCTACATGCGGCGACCACCTCCGCATCCCCAGCGCCGCTACCGGAAGGATACCGCGCACCGCGTTGCAAAGGATCACTGCGTCGGCGGTTTCGATCTCCTCCACCGACAACCCCCTTTCCACGGCCTGCGGCACGTTGCGCAGCAGCCAGCCCCTGCACACACCCTCGATCCCGCAATCGCGCACCGGCGGCGTGATCCAGCGCCCATCGCGCAGCGCGAACAGGTTGGCGGAAGTCGCGCAAACCACGCGGCCAGCAGTATCGCGCAGCAGCCCTTCGTGGATGGCCGGGTCGCTCCATTCGGCGCGCGCGAGTACCTGTTCGAGACGGTTGAGGTGCTTGATGCCGGCCAGTCGTGGCTGGATCGACAGCCGCGTGTCGCACCAGCGCAGTGTCAGTCCCTCGCGCGGAGGTGGTTGTGGCGCTTTCGACAGTCCCATCACGAGCGTTGGCGGCGCTTCGGCAGGTAGCACATAGCCGCGCTCGCCCACGCCTCGCGTCACGATCAGCTTGAGCGCGCCACGCGCGCAGCCGGCACTGAGCGCAGCGCACTGCGTGCGCAGGAAATCGCCGTCGGGCATCGCCATGCCCAGCACGTTGCAGCCGCGACGCAGACGCGCCATGTGCGCGTCCCACCACACCGGCTGCCCTGCGTGGATCAGGATCGTCTCGAACAGGCCGTCGCCGTAGGCCAGCCCGCGGTCGCCCGGATCGAGCGTAGCGATGGGGTATTCGCCGCGCCAGATCCGCCACGTCGGCATCATCCATCCACCCCCAGCGCGCGCAGCATGCCGCGCGCTTTGGCGCGGGTTTCGTCCAGTTCCAGTGCCGCCACCGAATCGGCGACGATGCCGGCACCGGCGCGGAACGACACGGTATCGCCAACCTGCCGCAGGGTGCGGATCAGGATATTCAGATCCATGTCGCCGTTGCGATCCAGATAACCGATCGCGCCGGTGTATTCGCCGCGACCCACCCCTTCCAACGCGGCGATGATCTGCATGCAGCGCACTTTCGGGCAGCCGGTGATGGTGCCGCCTGGGAACACCGCGGCGATGGTTTGCCCCGGCGTCACGCTCGCGCGCAGTTGCCCGCGCACGTTGGAGACGATGTGGTGGACGTGCGCATAGCTCTCCACTGCCATCAGCTCGTCCACTTCCACGCTGCCGGGCACGCACACGCGGCCGAGGTCGTTGCGCTCCAGATCGATCAACATCACGTGCTCGGCGCGCTCCTTGGGATGGCCGATCAGTTCGCGCACGCGCGCCGGATCGTCGTCGCCCACATGACGCGGGCGGGTACCGGCGATGGGGCGGGTTTCGACGATGCCATTGCGCACGCTCACCAGCCGCTCCGGCGAGGAGCTGGCCAGCGACCAGCCGGGCTGGATGAACGAGGCCGCGAATGGCGCGGGGTTGGCCGCACGCAGCCGCGCGTACACCGCGCCCGACGCGGGCGGTTGCGCGAAGCGCGCACGCCAGCCGCGCGAGAGATTGACCTGAAAGGTATCGCCGGCGACGACGTGTTCGTGCACCCGCGCCACGCCATCGAGAAAGCGTTGCGGATCATCTTCGTCGATGGCGATGGATGGAATCCACTCCGGCGATGACGTGGCATCGGCATGCGTCGCCGGCGAGGCAGCCGTCGCATTGACGTCACTCTCAATCGTGCCCGACGCAATCACGTCTGCGAAGATTGAATCCAGCAAGCCTTCGCATCCGGGTTCGGCGACGGCGAACGACTTGCCACTTTCACGATCTCGCAGGACAGCGGCCGGGCAACGCAGAGCGAGTGCGGTGGGCAGGACGGACGCGACTGGCGCGGGCAGGTGCAGGCTCGGCTCGATCTGCGCGGCCAATTCGTAGCCCAGATACAAGGCCCAGCCGCCGGTGAAGGGAAGCAAAACTCTTCCCTCCCCCTTCGGGGGAGGGATCGAGGGTGAGGGAGAGAACGCCGTGCTTGGCATGCGCGTACGGCCCTGACTATCCAACTCATCGCCCCTCGGCGCGTCGATACAAACTTCGACTGGCGCGCCCTCACCCGCCCTTCGGGCACCCTCTCCCGGAGGGAGAGGGAAAGGCATGCGTGCGTCGTCATGTTTCAACGATGCGTCCTCACCCGCCTTGATGCGCCGCTTCAGCGGCGCACCCTTCAGGCCGGCTTCGCCGTTCGCTCCGGCATCCTGCCTTCGCAGTCGGGCACCCTCTCCCGGAGGGAGAGGGGAACGCTGGCACGCCTCGCGCCACACCGCATCCAGCGCATCGAGAAAATTTCCGTCGAGTGCCGTGCCGTCAAGTGCCTCGTCAGCCAGCGTGCGCGTGCCGCGGTCATCGGCGACGATGCCCTGTCCGTTCGCCACCAGCAGCAGATCCCAGCGTGCGCGCGGCGCGCCGGAAGCCACGCTTTCCAGCAGCAAGGGATAACGCCGTGGATTGCGCCGATGCAGGGTCAGCAGATCCACACCATCCGGCAACGCGCGGACTCGTGGATGCGTCATGTCGGGCGTGCGATCCGTCATCGCGCGAGGTACGTCATCGACCACACTGCGACACGTCGCCAGTTCGAGCCCGGTACGTCGACACGCTCAGGTCAGCGCGCTCAGATCGAGCGGAACACCAGAGTTCCGTTGGTGCCACCGAAGCCGAAACCATTCGACACCACGACCTTGGTTTTCTTTTCGCGTGCCACGTTCGGCACGTAGTCGAGATCGCAACCCTCGCCCGGGTGGTCGAGGTTGATCGTCGGCGGGATCACGCCGTGGTGCAGGGCGAGCACGCTGAAGATGGCCTCGATGCCGCCGGCCGCGCCGAGCAGGTGGCCGGTCATCGATTTGGTCGAGCTGACCATGGTCTTGTACGCATGGTCGCCGAGCGCGCGCTTGAGCGCGCGGGTTTCGGCCAGATCGCCCAACGGCGTGGAGGTGCCGTGCGCGTTGACGTAGTCCACCGCATCGGCGGCGATGCCCGCATCGCGCAACGCGATCGTCATGCAGCGCGCCGCTCCCTCACCGTCCTCGGCCGGCGCGGTCATGTGGAAGGCATCCGAACTTGCGCCGAAGCCAGCCAACTCGCAATAGATGCGCGCGCCGCGCGCCTTGGCGTGTTCGTATTCCTCCAGCACGAGGATGCCGGCGCCATCGCCGAGCACGAAACCGTCACGATCCTTGTCCCACGGACGGCTGGCACGGGTGGGGTCGTCGTTGCGGGTGGACATCGCCTTCATCGCGCAAAAGCCGCCGACCGAAGTCGGCGATGCGCCGTACTCGGCGCCGCCGGCGATCATCACGTCCGCATCACCGTGCTGGATCAGGCGCATCGCGGTGCCGATGCTGTGGTTGGAGGTCGCACAGGCGCTGACCGCAGAGAAGTTCGGCCCCTTGATGCCCTTGAGGATACACAGGTGGCCGGAAACCATGTTGATGATGGTCGATGGCACATAGAACGGCGAAATCTTGCGCGGCCCACCCTCGTGCAAGGCGATCGTGGTGCGCTCGATGCCGGCGATGCCGCCGATGCCCGAACCGATGATGACGCCGATGCGTTCGGCATTGGCATCGGTGACTTCCAGCCCGGCATCGGCCATCGCGTCCATCCCGGCGGCGACGCCGTAGTGGATGAACGGATCCATCTTCTTCACGTCCTTGGGCGGCACGTGGGCGAGCGGATCGAAGCCGCGCACTTCGCCGGCGATGGTGGTGGTGTAACCGGTGGTGTCGAAATGGGTGATCGGGCCGATGCCGGAACGACCGTTGACGATGCTGTCCCAGGCGCTGGCCAGATCGTTGCCGACCGGCGAAACGATGCCCATGCCCGTGACCACGACGCGACGTTGATTCATCTGCTGCTCCACCGCGCGCCGTGCGCGCAAGACGTTGGGTTACCGCACAAACACGCGGGGCCGCGATGCGCGGCCCCGGATGGTTTCAAGTCGATGCAGCCATAGCGCTGAGCCCGACCATCGACCCGTTCGATTGCGACCGCTGACCAATCCCGTCCGTGATCGGCAGCGAATCTCAGGCCTTGACGTGCGCCTTCACGTAGTCGATGGCATGCTGCACGTTGGTGATCTTCTCGGCTTCCTCGTCCGGAATCTCGCACTCGAACTCCTGCTCCAGCGCCATCACCAGCTCGACGGTATCGAGCGAATCCGCGCCGAGGTCGTCCACGAACGAGGCGTTGTTGGTGACATCCTCTTCCTTCACGCCCAGCTGCTCGACGACGATTTTCTTCACGCGCTCTTCGATGGTGCTCATAAGTGAACCTCGGTTGGTCTGGATACCGCCTTGGCGGCGGGGCGGCACATTGTACAGAGGACGGCGGGCGGAGGACAGAAGAAGCGGTCATGCCGCCAGCGGTGTTTCAGAGGAATTTCTCGCGCATGTTCTCGTCTTCGTAGAGCTGGCGCGTTGGGCGCAGCAGGTCGCTGCGGCTGACGATGCCGACCAGGCGCAGCGAACCGATCTGATCGACCACCGGCAAGCGCTCCAGCCCGAGCGAAGTCAGGCGCGCCGCCACTGCGCGACAGGTTTCCACCGGCAAGGCATATTCCACGGTTTCGCCCACGAACAGATCACCGACCGGGCGATCCTGTCGATCCACCGGGCACGTTGCCAGACGCGCTCGATCCACCATGCCGACGAACATGTCGCCGGCCACCACCGGGTAGGCGCGCTGCGTTTGCGCGGATCCGAAATAACGGTCGGTGACGACGCGAACCGGCGTTTGCGCATCCACTGATTTGATCTGCGTGGTCATCACGTCGGAGACGAATTGCTGCTCCAGCGGATCCACGCCGTATTCGCGATAGACGTGGCGGCCGCGGCGGGCGATTTTTTCGGTGAGGATCGATCGCGGCATCGCCACCACCGTCAGGCCGTACGCCACCGCGCTGCCGAGCAGCACCGGCAGCATCGCGTCGGCATCGTGGGTCAGGCCGAAGGCGAACACCACCGCGGTCAGCGGCGCGCGCATGGTGCCGCCGAGCGTGGCCGACATGCACACCAGCGCCCACAATCCCGGATCGCCGCCAGGCAGCACGTAACCCAGCGCGCAACCCAGCCCCGCGCCGATCATCAGCAAGGGTGCGAGCACGCCACCGGAAGTACCCGAGCCCAGCGCGAGTATCCAGATGATCGCCTTCACCAGCACCAGCGCGATCACCGCCGACAGCACGAGGTGCTGGTTGAGCAGGTCGCCGATCACGTCGTAGCCCACACCCAGCGCGCGCGGCTCGAAGTAGCCGCCGATGCCGACCAGCAAACCGCCGATCGCCGGCCACCACATCCAGTGCACCGGCAGCTTGGCGAAACCATCCTCGACGAAATACAGCACGTAGGTCATGGTCAGCGACAACAATCCAGCGGCCAGTCCGGCGATCACGCACGAAGCCATCGCCCATGCCGAAGTGGGCGCGAAAGACAGCGGAAACAGCAGGCCGTAATCGCTCCACAACGGGCGCAGGAAACCGGCCACCGCGCAGGCGAGGATCACCGGCAGCAGGCTGCGCGGGCGCAATTCGAACAACAGCAATTCCACGGCCAGCAGCACCGCGGCGACCGGCGTGCCGAACACCGCGGTCATGCCGGCGCAGGCACCGGCGACCAGCAGCGCCTTGCGCTCGGCCGAGGTCAGGTGGAAGGCCTGCGCGAGCAGCGAAGCGGCCGCGCCGCCGGTCATGATGATCGGCCCCTCGGCACCGAACGGCCCGCCGCTGCCGATCACCACGCCCGAAGACAGCGGCTTGATCACCGCCACCTTCGGCGACATCAGGCTCTTGCCGAACAGGATCGACTCCAGCGCCTCGGGGATGCCGTGGCCACGGATCTGCTCGCTGCCGTAGCGTGCCATCAGGCCGACGATCAAGCCGCCGATCGCCGGCACGAGGATCACCCACAACCCCAGGTGATTGTCCGCGGGCGAGCGCAGGGCGACGGAGAACGTCTGGTAAAAAAACAGGTTGGTGAAGAAACGGATCATCGCCAGCAACACCCACGCGCCGAGCGAGCTGATTCCACCGATCACGATCGCGAACACGGACAACAACAACAGGCGATCGCCCGAGGAGAAATCACGCTTTTCCATTCCGTCACCACCTTGAAATGATATCCACCCGCCGGCTGGCGAGCCGCATATTGTCGCCGAAAACCCATGAACGCACGAGCACAGGGCGTGACGGAGCCTGCAAGATCGCAATGATGCACCCCTATTCCGTTACGCTGCGACCTTGGGGAGGCTCGCATGGCTCGATGGCTCAAACGCAGCGCGCTCGCTCTGCTGGTGGCGATGCCGATATTGATTGCGGCCGCGGTCGGTACCGGCTGGTGGCTGCTGCGCGGCAGTCTCTCGCAGCTGGATGGCACCCATGCCCTGCCCGGCCTGTCCGCACCGGTGACGGTGGAACGCGATGCGCTGGGCGCGGTGACCATCCACGCCGCCAATGAACTCGACGCCCTGCGCGCGCTCGGCTACGTGCACGCGCAGGAGCGCTATTTCGAGATGGATCTGATGCGCCGATCGGCGGCCGGCGAGTTGTCGGAGCTGATCGGCCCGGCGACGCTGGATGTGGACAAGGCGCATCGGATCCACCGTTTTCGCGCGCTGGTCGAAGCGCACATGGCGGCGATCGCTGGCGAGCAGATGGCACCGTTGCAGGCGTATGCCGATGGCGTCAATGCCGGGCTGCACGATCTCAATGTACGCCCATGGCCCTATCTGTTGCTGGGCGTGCAGCCGCAGCCGTGGCGGCAGGAGGACACGCTGCTGGTTGGTTACGCGATGTATTTCGATCTTCAAGGCGGCGACAACGAACGCGAACTGGCGCTGTGGCGAATCAAGCAGGTCGTTCCTCCCGCATTGTGGTTGCTGCTCGCCCGCGATGGCACGAGTTGGGATGCGCCGATGGAAGGCCCCGCGCGCGGCGATGCCAGCCTGCCCGATGCGACCGCGCTCGACCTGCGCAAGCTGCCGATGCCCGATACCGTCACGGCGAGAAATCTTGCCGAACCGATGGCACCGGGCAGCAACAACTTCGCGGTGTCGGGCGCACTCACGAAGGACCGTCGCGCCATCGTCGCCGACGACATGCATCTGGGTCTGCGCGTGCCCGACATCTGGTTTCGCGCGCGTCTGCTGTATCCCGATGCAAAAGCTCCCGATGGCAAGGTCGATGTCAGCGGCTTCACCCTACCGGGTGTCCCGGGCGTGATCGTGGGCAGCAACACGCATGTAGCGTGGGGGTTCACCAACAGCTATGGCGCCTGGCTGGGCTGGGTGCGCGATTGCGATGCGGCAGATACGCGCCCCTGCAAGCGAAACACCACCGGCGAGCGCACGTTCGACGAAATCATTCGCGTGAAGGGTCAACCCGACGTGATCCTGAAGGTCGTGGAATCGACCGATGGCTTGCGTCGCCCCGACCTCGCCGGCGCCGACGCGCCGCTGGCGCAGACCTGGGTGGCGCATCGTCCCGGATCGCTGACGCTGGGCGCGCTGGCGATGGCCGATGCGGGCAATCTCGAAGACGGCATCGCGGTCGCCAACCACGCCGGCATCCCGGCGCAGAACGTGGTGCTCGGCGATCGCTCCGGGCGCATCGCGTGGACGATCGGCGGGCGCATTCCGCAGGTTCCGGTATCGGCTTGCGCGCGTTCACTGGCGGCGCAGCTCGCCACACCCTCCATCGCCACGCCAACTTCCACGACGAATGAACCCACCTGTGCGGCGGCCACGCCCCTCGCACCGGCTTGGCGCGAACGCAATCCATCGATCATCGATCCACCCAGCCATCGCCTGTGGTCGGCCAACAACCGCGTCACCGACGGCACCGATCTGTCGATCATCGGCGACGGTGGTTACGCGCTGGGCGCGCGTGCGCAGCAACTGCGTAACGATCTGATGGCCAAGGATCGTTTCACCGAAAAAGATCTGCTGGCGATCCAACTCGACGACCGCGCGGTGTTCCTGCAACGCTGGTGGAAGCTGCTACAGGGCGAAGCCGTGCGCGCGAACACGCCGGCGCTGCGCGAGCTGGCGAGCGCGGCCGCGCATTGGAACGGTCGCGCCGATCCGTCATCGGTGAGTTATCGCCTCGTGCGCGCATGGCGGCTGGACGTGCTTTCGCGCATTCGCGATGGCCTGCTGGCACCGGCGGAAGTCGCGCTGGGCAAGGACTTCATCATGCCCGACTTGCCGCAACTGGAAGGGGTGGCGTGGCCGCTGGTGACGCAACGTCCGGCGCACCTGCTGTCGCGTCGCTTTGCGCAGTGCACCGATGCGGCGGCAGCGGATGCGACGTTGTGCCACGGCACGCACGGATGGGATACCTTGTTCGAGGACGCCGCCGTGCATGTGCGCGACGATCTGTCCGCCAAGGGATCGCTGCCGCAGCGCCGCTGGGGCGAGCGCAACACCGCAGCGATCTGCCACCCGCTCGCGCAGGCGTTGCCGGCATTGTTCAAGCGCTGGCTGTGCATGCCACCCGACGAACTACCCGGCGATACCAACATGCCGCGCGTGGCCGCGCCTGCGTTCGGCGAATCCGAACGCATGGTGATCGCACCCGGTCACGAAGCTGACGGCATCATCGAAACGCCCGGCGGACAAAGCGGCAACCCGCTCTCGCCGTTCTGGGGTGCGGGACACGAAGCCTGGGTGCGCGGCAAGCCGACGCCGTTCCTGCCGGGCCCGCCTACACACACACTGCGTTTGCTGCCTGCACGCTGAATGGGCGTTTCTGCCAGAGTACAAACGCGCGCATCATCCGCTAGCCTGCCAGCGACCCCACTATCCCGGGAACCGGCCATGACCAAGCCCAATCTGCCGACACGCGCCCTGCCCCGATTCCTGATCGCCATGATCATGGCCACACTGGCGGGCTGTGGCGGCAGCGGCGGATCCGTCAGCATCGGCGACGGTGGCGGCGGCACGCCGCCTCCACCACCGCCCCCACCTCCGATCGCCAACACGCTGTACCTCGTGTCGGGTCCAACCCCGTTCGTCAACGGCTGCGACGGCAACCCTTCCAACGGCACCTTGTACATCAATTCCAAGGTCGAACCCTATGTGGCGGTCGATCCGCTGAACATGAACCACCTCGTCGGCGTCTGGCAGCAGGATCGCTGGTCCGGCGGCGGTTCGCGCGGGCTGATGAGCGCGGCCAGCTTCGATGCCGGCAAGAGCTGGGCGCGCACCCCGCTGCCGTTCTCGCTGTGCGGCGGCGGCACCATCGCCAACGGTGGCGACTACCCCATCGTCTCCGACCCGTGGGTGAGCATCGGCCCGACCGGCATCGTGTTTGCCTCCGGCCTGTCCTTTGGCGCGGCGGTGCCCGGCGGCACCAACAGCGCGATCCTCGCCTCCCGTTCGCTCGACGGCGGCAAGACGTGGCAGAACCCGTCGACGCTGATCGTCGATGGCGCGGCCTACTCCAACGACAAGGACTCCATCACCGCCGATCCGACCAACCAGAATCTGGTCTACGCGGTTTGGGATCGCGGCCCGGCCAACACCAATGAAGCGCCGGCCACCTTCGCCCGCAGCACCGACGCCGGCACCACATGGGCGCCTGCGCAGACCATCTTCGACCCCGGCGCGAACGCGCAGACCCTCGGCAACGAGATCGTGGTGCTGCCCAACGGCACGCTGGTGGATCTGTTCACGCAGATCAACTACCTGCCCAACAACCAGCAATCCGCCGAGGCGATGATCGTGCGTTCGACCGATCAGGGCGCGACGTGGTCCGGCGCGATCAAGGTCGCCGATCTGTTCGCGGTCGGCGCGCGCGATCCGCAAACCGGTGCACCGGTGCGCGACGGCGCCGACCTGCCGCAGATGGCGGTCGCGCCCAATGGCACCCTGTTCGTCACCTGGGCCGACGGCCGTTTCAGCAATGGCGCGCGCGACTCCATCGCATTGACGATGTCTCCCGACGGCGGTTCGACGTGGGCGGCTCCGACCGCGATCAACCCGGCCGATCCTGCCGAGGCCTTCGAGCCCTCCATCCATGTGCGTCCCGACGGCACGATCACCGTCACCTACTACGACTTCCGCTACGACACCGGCAATCCCAACACCTTGCCCACGGTACTCTGGCTGACCCGCTCCACCGATGCCGCGAACTGGACCGAGAACGCCGTCGCCGGCCCGTTCGATCTGGACATCGCGCCGAACGCACGCGGCCTGTTCCTCGGCGACTATCAGGGCCTGACCAGCATCGGCAACATCACCGAGCCATTCTTCGTGATGACCAACAACGGCAACCTCAACAACCGCACCGACGTGTTCTCGGCGCCGCAAACCATCGTCGCCTTCATGCTCAGCCTGATGACGCGCACGCCCACCGTCGCCGCGCAGCACGCGCCCACGCAACCGCCATCGGCAGCGTTGCTGCAGAAGGTGTCCGCCAATCTGGCGCAGGTGACCCAGCGTCGCGATGCGGCCATTCACAGGAACACGCCGACAAATCAGGGAACGCCAGCGCCCCGTTTCATCCCGTAACCGCCAGATCGGGTCTGCGGCGCGGCGCGCATTGCGCTGCAACGCGCCGCAACCTCACTCACGCAACAGCAGGCCCTCTGCGATCGCGCGGAAGATCGCCGGCAAGCGTTCCAGATCCGTCACCGCGACGTGTTCGTCGATCTTGTGGATCGAGGCATTGATTGGCCCGAACTCGATCACTTCCGCACCCAGCGGGGCGATGAAGCGCGCATCCGAGGTACCACCGCCGGTGCTCTCGACGGGCAGCACGCCGCAGGTTTCATGCAGCACTTCGCGCACCACCGCGCGCAGGCGGCTGTCGGCGGTGAGGAAGGGCTCGCCGCCGCGGTGCCAGCGCAGGTCGTAACTCAATCCGTGGCGATCCAGCAGCGCATGCACTTCGGATTCCAATCGCTGCGCGCTCCAGTGCGGGTTGTAGCGGAAGTTGAAGACGACCTCGCAACTTCCGGGAATGACGTTGTTGGCGCCGGTGCCGGCGTGGATGTTGGAGATTTGCAGACTGCTTGGCGGGAAATCTTCCGGCGAACCCGGGTTCGCCGCATCCAGCGGATAGCCATCATCCCAGCGCCGCGCAGCAAGCTCCGTCAGCGCCGGCAGCGCTGCATGGATCGGATTGCGCGCGCGCTCCGGATAGGCGACGTGACCCTGCACGCCGCGCACCGTCAGCGTGCCGGTGAGGGTGCCGCGACGACCGACGCGGATCAGGTCGCCCAGCGTCTGCATCGACGAGGGCTCGCCGGTGATGCAGTAATCGATGCGCTGCCCGCTCGCGCGGAAATGCTCGGCCACGCGGCGCACGCCGTCGATGGCGTCGCCTTCTTCATCCGACGTGAGCAGCAGCGCGAGCGTGCCCGGATGCTGCGGATGCGCGGCTACGAAGTCTTCCAGCGCGAACACCATCGCCGCAACGCCGCCCTTCATGTCCGCCGCGCCGCGCCCGTACAACACGCCATCGCGCACTTCCGGCACGAACGGATCGCTGGCCCAGGCCTCGCTCGGCCCCGGCGGCACCACGTCGGTGTGACCGAGAAAGCACAGCACCGGCCCCTTGTTGGTCGCATCGAGCGAGCCATGCGTGACCCAGAGGTTTTTCACCGCGCCGAAATCGAGTTGCTCGCAGCGAAAACCAGCGCGGGCCAGACGCGCGGAAATCAACGACTGGCAGCCGGCATCGTCCGGCGTCACCGAGCGCCGGCGGATCAGTTCCTGCGTCAGCGTGAGCACATCGTTCACTTGCCAACTCCGAAGCGCAATTTGAAGGCGTTGTCGGAAAAACCCTGCGTCATCGTGCCGTCGTCGGTGACCAGCACCGGGCGACGGATCAGTTGCGGGTATTCCTTGAGCAGCAACTGCCACTCCGGATCGGAACCGGGCGTCTTGCGATTGGGTGGAAGCTGCCGCCATGTCGTCGAGGACTTGTTGACCAGTCCATCGAAGCCGCCGGCCTGCTTCGCCCAGCCGGCCAGTGTGGCCGCATCCTGTCGCTGCGCACGGTAATCGACGAAGACGTGGGCGATGCCCAAGCGCGTAAGCCAGTTGCGCGCCTTCTTGCAGGTGTCGCAGTTGGCAAGGCCGTAAAGCGTGGTCATCGCGCCACCTCGCGCATGCGATCCACGCGCGCAAGCAGATCCTCTGCGACGGGGTTACGTGCAAACGTTCGCGTCGCTCCCCATGAGCCGGCAGGGACGAATGCAACTTCATCGCCCAAGCGACACGGCTTGCGCAGACGCAATGCGAGCCTGGCTGGGCTTTGGTTGTGACTCATACTGACGTTCATGATGTCGGAAATGGGAATTCGATCCTCGATGTGTCCACGTCGCACGAGAAGAAACTCGCCGTGATCCTCCACCCGATCCATCAGATCCCAAAGGGTTTTACGCATCACGTAAACCGCGAAAGCGAGCATTCCCAACAACCCGATGACTGGCACGGGGCTGAAGCGGGGATCGTGTCGAATTCCATCAGCTATCACAAAGGCAAGCATGACCATGACTCCCCCAATCCAGACCACGGGAACAAAATACTTGTACAACCCTGTGCCTTGGGAGGAAATCACGGACATGATCGGCTTCCACAATTCATTCCGCGCCTCGCAACAATTCGTTCACCGAAGTCTTCGATCGGGTTTTTGCATCCACCTGCTTGACGATCACCGCGCAGTACAAGGAATGCGAGCCATCGGCCGCCGGGAGAGATCCTGACACCACCACGCTGCCAGCGGGGATGCGGCCATAGCTGATCGTTTTCGTCGCGCGATCAAAGATGCGCGTGCTCTGGCCGAGGAACACGCCCATGCCGATCACGCTGCCGCGCTCGACGATCACACCTTCGACGACTTCGCTGCGTGCGCCGACGAAGCAGTCGTCCTCGATGATCGTCGGCGCGGCTTGCAGCGGCTCGAGCACGCCGCCGATGCCGACCCCGCCGGACAGATGACAGCGCGCACCGATCTGCGCGCATGAGCCCACCGTCGCCCACGTATCCACCATCGTGCCCGCGCCGACGTATGCGCCGATGTTGACGAAGCTGGGCATCAGCACCACGTCGCGCCCGATATGCGCGCCGCGGCGCACCACCGCGCCGGGCACCACGCGCACGCCCAGTTCACGGAAGGCCGCTTCGTCGAAGCCGGCGAAACGCTGCGGTACCTTGTCCCAGAACGGCGCAGGAGCGGCATCCTGCACCACGTTGGGACTGGCGCGGAAATACAGCAGCACCGCCTTCTTGATCCATTGATGGACATGCCAACTACCATCGTGCGGTTCGGCCACGCGCAGCGCACCCGATTCCAGCCGCACCAGCACATCTGCGATCGACGGTTTCAGCGCGGCGACCTCGGCTTCGGTCAGCTCTGTGCGGCGATCCCAGGCGTCGTCGATCAACTGCTGCAGCGATGCGTTCAAGCGGCGTCTCCATTGATGTGTGGCATGTGCAAATCATTCTCGCAGCATCGCGCAACGATCTCCTCCCCCTTCAAGGGGGAGGCTGGGAGGGGGATGGTGTGCCGGCGCGACTTCATAAGCACAACACCGCCCCGCCCAACCCTTCCTTGAGAATCAGGGCTTTCACGCATCGCTCAGCCGCGCCAGCAAACCTTCGCGCAATGACGATTGCGCCAGGTCGTCCAGCGCGCGGTCGTGCCTGTCGCTGAGCACGAACAGATCTTCGGCCTTCTCGCCGAATGTGGCGATGCGCGCATCATGCACGCGCAGGCGGGCATCGCGCAGCACCTGCGCGATCCCGGCGAGCAGCCCGGGGCGGTCGCTGGCGATCAGGGTCATGCGCGTGTACGCGCCGGCAGCGGAGAACTCCACCTGCGGGGCGATCGCGAAATGCCGCAATGTGCGCGGCAGCGCGCGGCGCGGCGGTTTCACCTTTTCCGGATGCTGCAACGCGCTGCGCAAGGCGCGGGCGACGTCGGCATGGGACGGCACCCGCGCGGCCTGCGCAGGCAGCAACTGGAAACTGTCGAACACGCGCCCGTCGCGGGTGGCCAGTGCGCGCGCCTGCACCACGCCCAAACCAAGCCGATCGAAACTCGCCACCGCGGCGGCGAAAAGACCATCGCGATCGCGCGCATGCACGAACACTTCCATCGAGCCGGCCGCGGCACCGGCACGCACCGCGACCAGATCGTCGGCTGGATCGCGCTGGGCGAGGATCGCGCCGGTCTGCCACGTGATCTGCGCGGCGCGATAGCGCAGGAAGACTTCCTCCGGCAGCGCCGACCAGATGCGTCCGATCGCCGCTTCGGCCACGCCTTCCTGACGCAGCAACGCCAGTGCCTCGGCGCGGGTTTCGGCGATGCGCTCGGCGGCGTGCACCGGATGTTCCAGCCCGCGCCGTAGGGCGAAGCGCGTGGCCTCATGCAGGTCGGCCAGCAGGCGATCCTTCCACGCATTCCACAGTTTCGGGCTGGTGCCGGCGATGTCCGCGGAGGTCAGCAGATACAGGTAATCCAATCGTTCGCGGTCGGCCACGCGCCCGGCGAAACGGTTGATGACTTCCGGATCGGCGATGTCCTGCTTCTGCCCGGTCAACGACATCGTCAGGTGCTCGCGCACCAGCCATGCGACCAGTTCGGTATCCGCCTCGGGCAGGCCGTGGACGAGGCAGAACGCGCGTGCATCGACCGCGCCCAGCTCGGAATGATCGCCGCCGCGACCCTTGGCGATGTCGTGGAACAGACCGGCGAGTAGCAGCAGTTCGGGTTTGCGCAAGCGCGGCCAGACCTCGTGGGCATGGGCGAAACGCTCGGCTTCGGCGCCGCTGGCGAAACCGTCGAAATGGCGCAGTACCGCCAGCGTGTGCTGATCGACGGTGAACACATGGAACAGGTCGTACTGCATGCGCCCGGACACTTGTCCGAATCCGGGCAGGTAGCGCGCGAGCACGCCCAGCCTTGCCATCCGCGTCAACGTGGTCACCGCATCGGCACGCCGCAGCAGCGCCAGGAATGCCGCGCGCAAGTCGGTACCCGCCTCGGTGTAGGCCGGAATGCGCGGCAGCGCCTCCGCCAGCCGGCGCGCGGATTCCGAATGCAGCCCGCGCAGATCCGCATGGGCAGCCCACGCGGCGAACAAGCCGAAGCATTGCATCGGCGCGGGCGGCCCGGCTTCCGCAAACGCGAGGTAACCGCGCAGGGAAACGAAGCCCGGCTGCACCGCCACCGGTTCGGTGCGGCCTTCGATATGTTCCTCGAAGCGTTGCAGCAGGCGTTCGTTGATGCGCAACACGATCGCCGCGCTGCGGAAGAAACCCTGCATCAACTGCTCGACCGCGAGTTGGTCGCGCCGCTCGTCGACATAACCCAGTCGCGCGGCCAATGTACGTTGATGGTCGAACAGCAAGCGCTCCTCGGCGCGCCCGGCGACCAGATGCAATGCGTAGCGGATGCGCGCGTGCGCGCGCCATTCGCGGCGCAGCGCCGCATTCTCGTCGACGCCGAGCTGGCCCAGCGCTTCCAGCCCGTCCAGATCGTCCACCGCGAACACCCGCTGCGCCATCCAGCGCAGGGTTTGCAGGTCGCGCAACCCGCCCGGTCCGTCCTTGATGTTGGGTTCGAGGTTGTTGGCGGTGTCGTGGAAACGCGCGTGGCGCGCACGCTGTTCGTCGCGCTTGCCGGCGAAATACTGCGCCGGCGACCACACCCGTTCCGGCGCGATCGCCGCGCGCAAGGTGTCGATTGCGGATGGCTCGCCGTGCAGCAAGCGCGCATCCATCATCGCGGTGACCACGGTGATCTCGCCCGCCGCCGCGTGGGTGCATTCATCCGCCGTGCGCACCGCATGACCGGTCTTCAGCCGCGCATCCCACAGCAGGGCGAAGAAGCGCGACAGCGCTTGCTCGGTGTCGACATCCGGCGAGCATTCAGCCAACACCAGCAGATCCACGTCCGAATGCGGGAACAATTCGCGTCGCGCATAGCCGCCGGTGGCGAACAGGTGCAGGCCCACCAGCCCCGTACAGGCTCGCGCCCACGCAGCGCGCACCAGTGCGTCCACCGCGTCGCTGCGCGCGATCAGCAGCGCATCGACCGACTCGCCGGCATCGAAGTGCGCCTCACGTGCGGACTGGCCGGCGGCCAGTCGCTCGCGCGCCGCGCGCGCCCATTCGGCATCCCCGGATGCGTCCGTCGCCGGATCGTGCGTGGCCGGCGGCGGAGTATTCACGGGCCGATCACCACGCGATACGCCATCACAAGACGTTGTCGTCGCCCGGCACGCGGGTCAGCACGTCCACGCCGTCGTCGGTCACCAGCACGGTGTGCTCCCACTGCGCCGACAACGAACGATCCTTGGTGACCACCGTCCAGCCGTCCGGCATCAAACGCGTGTGGCGCGCGCCGGCGTTGACCATCGGCTCGATGGTGAAGGTCATCCCCGCCTTCAGCACCAGCCCTTCGCCGGGGCGGCCGTAGTGCAGCACCTGCGGATCCTCGTGATAGACGCGGCCGATGCCGTGGCCGCAGTACTCGCGTACCACCGAGAAGCGCTCGGCTTCCACGCAGCTCTGGATGGCGTGGCCGATGTCGCCCAGCGTCGTGCCCGGCTTCACCATGCGGATGCCGCGCCACATCGCCTCGCGGGTGACATCCACCAGCCGCCGCGCAATCGTTGGCGGATTGCCGACCAGATACATGCGGCTGGTGTCGCCGTGCAGACCATCCTTGATGACGGTGACATCGATGTTGACGATGTCGCCGTCGCGCAGGATCTTCGCCGCGCTCGGGATGCCGTGGCAGATCACGTTGTTGACCGAGGTGCACACGGTCGCCGGGAAGCCGCGGTAGCCGACGTTGGCCGGGATGGCGTGCTGCACGTCGACGATGTGGTCGTGGCAGATGCGATCCAGCTCGGCAGTGCTCACCCCGGGTTTGACGTGCGGGGCGACCACCTGCAGCACCTCGGCGGCGAGGCGGCCGGCGACGCGCATGCGCGCGATTTCGTCGGAAGTCTTGATGGAGACAGGCATGGGATGGCGATTATCCGCTATCCGGAACGGGATTGGCAGGCGAAAAGGTGGTGCTCGCAGGTTGCCGGCGCAAGACGCCGGTGCCGAACCGCAATGCGATCCGGCACACGCCCCTTCTTGCATGCAACAGCGACCCACCCACGAACGGCTGCGTCAACCCGCCCCGCGGCGTAGGCGACCATCAGAACTGCGATGGACTCGGCGCTCACGGCGTGTCCCCCCGCCGGCGTGGCAGGATCTGCCCCGCATCGATGCGGTTGCCATCCGGGTCGGCGAACACGAAACCGCGCAGGCCGACCCTCCACTGTGATCGCAATCCATCGCCCCCATCCACCTTCGGCACCCTGCTTTCGCTGGGGCCGTTGTACTTGCGCAGTATGCGCTTGGCTTGGTTCCAGAAGTTCTCGATGCCGTTGATGTGGTTGCGGCCACGGGCGAATTCCTTGGAGTGGTTGATGCGCACATGGTGGAACTGGCTGACGTCCAGCGCGTCGTAGCTGCCGAAGCTGTCGGTATAGACAACGCTGTCCGGGGCGATTTTCCGCTGGATTACAGGCATCAGCGTGGCGGTTCGAGCGTTGTCGACCACTTTTGCGTGAACCTTGCCGCCACGCTTGAGCAAGCCGAAGACGACAACCTTGCCGGCGGCACCACGACCACGCTTGCCCTTGCAGACGCCGCCGAAGTAGCTCTCGTCCAGTTCAACGGCTCCGTCGAAGACTTCGTGCTCGACCAGCGCCAATCGGTCGGCAATCAATTGGCGCAGCTTGCGGTAGTAGAGCGCAGCGGTGTTGGGCTGGAGACCCAGCACACTGGCCGCCGAACGGGCGGTCACCTCGAGCACGAAGAACTCGACCAACCGAGATTGCACTTTCCTGCTTACTCATAGATCAGTAATATAGGCGACACTCGGGTGGCCGAAGAACGAGCGCACCAAGTTCGGTCTGGCCGCGATGCCGGACAGTTGCGCTTGCACCCGATCGGCCAGCTTTTCGCCACTGCGCAACGGGCTGCGTGCCACGCCCGTGCGCTTGGCGTAGCTCCACACAAGCTCATCGGGATTCAAGTCCGGTGCATATCCCGGCAGAAAGTGCAGCGTCAGCTTGCCCTTGAGCCCATCGACGTAGTCACGGACCACGCGGGTCTTGTGCGCAGGCAATCCGTCCAGAACCAGATGGATTGGCCGCCGACGACGCTTCATCATCTGCCGCAGCAAGGTCACGAACAGTTCGCCGTTCAAGCCGCCGCCGTACAGCGCGAACCAGAAGCCGCCTTTGCTGTTGACCGCCGATGCCGCGCTGATGCCTTGCCGCTGCCCGGGAACGGCGACCACCGGCGTGCGGCCCTTGACGCCCCAGGTCTTGCCCTGCACCGCATCGGCGCGAAAACCGGACTCGTCCCAGAAGTAGACCTCGGCCTTTTCCCGCTTGGCCTGGCGCGCGATGGCCGGATAGGTTTCCTGCTGCCAGCACGCCACCGCCTCCGGGTCACGCTGGTACGCCTGCTGCAACGGCTTCTGCGGTGTCAGCCCCAATCGAGCCAGCAGCGCGCCGACGCTGGCCAGGCTCAGCTGAACACCGAACTTCTTGCCGATCAGTTCGCGCACGATCTGCCGCGTCCACAGCCCGAAGTCGAAGCCATATTGGCGCGGGTTCCTGCCATTGATCCAGCCGAACACCTGACGCTCCTGCGCTGGCGTGAGTGTGCGCGGACGGCCTGTACCCTTGCGCGACTGCAGGGCGCGCTTGCCCCGCCCCTTGGCCCTGGCCAGCACTTTGTACGCCCAGCCACGATGCAGGCCGAACGAGGCGGACACATCGGCCGGCGACTCGCCTTCGCGCATCCGCTCCAGGGCAACCATGCGCATCTCTTCCAGCGCCGCCCGCGATACCGTGCGTCCGTCTCTCTTCATGCCAAGCAGGACAACTAAGACGGACATTTGTTCCCTAATTTACTGACTTATGAGTAATTTACAGCGACTTAGACCCATCCCATCAGCTTAAACCAGACCTTATCTACTACAGCCCCTAAAAGATATGCAAGGCAATAACTTAGCTCACGAAACATGAATTATTCTGCGAATCCCTGCCAACCCTCAAGTCCGCCACGACGGCACTCCGCGACCGCCTACCCTGTGGGCACATCCTTGCCGAACGTCTGCAACCAGTGCTCGCAGACATCGGCCGGCATCGGCTTGGCGAAGTAATAGCCCTGCACCACGTCGCAGCCGCTGCTGGCGAGCTTCTCGCAGGTCGCCTCGTCTTCCACGCCTTCGGCGACCACATCCAGGTCGAAGCGGTGCGCAAGGTCGATGATGAGCATGGCGATATCCGCGCTGGCGGTGTCGGTGAGCAGGCGCGAGACGAAGGATTTGTCGATCTTCAATTCGTTGGCCGGCACCTTGTGGAAATACGCAAGACAGGAATAGCCGGTGCCGAAGTCGTCGATCGATACGCGCACGCCCATCTCGCGGATGCGATGCAATTGCGCCAGTGCGCGGTCGCCGACCATCAACGAGCGCTCGGTGATTTCGATCATGGGCCGGATCGCATCGCTGCCGAACAGCTGCAAGGCGTTGTGCACCATGTCGGGAAGATCCGAATGCGCCACCAGTTCGCTGGGCATGTTCACCGACACCGATAGCTGACCCCAGTCGTGCCGCCACTGCGAGGTCTGCCGCAGCACCGTGTTCATCGCCCACAAGGTCATCTTGCGGATGTGCCCGGTGCGCTCAGCGAGCGGGATGAACACGTCGGGCGGCACCATGCCGCGGTTGCGGTTGTTCCAGCGCATCAGGGCCTCCACCCCGACCACGCTGCGATCGGACAGGCGCACCTGCGGCTGGTAGAACATGCTCAACTCGCCGCGATCGATGGCGTTGGCCAATTCCAGTTCCAGATCCTATTGGTACGACAGCGAACCGATTTCGGCACCATCGGGAGCGAAGCCGTAGCGGCGGTCTTCGTGGCGCGCCAGAGCCAGCGCGAACTCCGCGCGGGCGAGCAGCGCCAACGCATCGGGGGCATGCTGCGGAAACAGGGCGACACCTACGGTGGCTTGCAGGCGCAGGCGCGCATCGTCGTGCTCGAACGGCACCTCCAGCAGGCGCAGGAGTTTTTGCGCCGCCAACTCGGCATGCCCACGGTTCATCAGCTTCGGCAGGATCAGGGCGAAGCGGTTGTCGCCGACGCGGGCAAGCCCATCACCGTTGCGCGCAACCGCCGCCAGTTGTCTGGCGAAGTGGCGCAGCACGCGGTCGCCGCAGGGGAAACCATAAGTGACATTGATCTGGGTGAAGCGATCGATGTCCACCAGCAGCAGACCGACGTGTCCGCCCTGCTCGCCAGCCTCATGGATGCGCTCGTCCAGCGTGGCAAGGAAGGCGCGCCTGCCAAGCAGGTCGGTGAGTTCGTCGCGATCGCTCATGCGCGGCGTCAGTCGAGGAACAGTTCGGATGGGTCGATGCCGTGGGAGCCTTCCGGCAGCCCGCGGCGGATGGTCAGCAGGCGGCCGTTGGCATCGCTCTCCACCACGCTCATGTCGAGGGCGACGAAGTCCGGTAGACGTTGTTTGTCGGCATCCAGCAACAGCATCACGCTCGGCCGCAGGCGTTTGAGATCGTGCACGGCGGTGACCACGCCGACGCGGCCGTCGGACAGCTCCACCAGCGAGCCGGTCGGGTACACGCCGCAAGTCTGGATGAACTGCTCGACGAGATCGGCCTGAAACAGGGTGTCGCGGGCGTTGTACAGCTCCATCACCACCTGGTGCGGCGAGCGGCCCTGCGCGTACGGACGATGGGTCGTCATCGCGTCGTAGCTGTCGATCAGACCGATCAGCCTCCCGAAGATCGGAATGGCCGCGCCGCGCATGCCGCGCGGGTAACCGGAGCCGTCGTGGCGTTCGTGGTGCGTGGCCACCGCCTCGACAGTACGCTTGGACACACCGTCCGTGCGTTCGAGGATCTCCACCCCCGCCCGCACATGGCCGCGCATCGTCTCGCGTTCGGCATCATCGAACGCGCCGGCCTTCAGCAGCAGTTCGCCGGGCAGCGTGGTCTTGCCGACATCGAACAACAGCCCGGCAAAGGCCAGATCGTCGATCTCCTCGCGGTTCAGGCCCAGATGCCGACCGAAGCTGGCCGCCCACACCGAACAGCCCAGCGCATGCTGGTAGGCGTAACCGCTTTTCTTGCGGATCGCCTTGAGCCAGACGAAGGCCGAGGGGTTGCGGGTGACCGAATCGATCATCGCACCCACGCCTTCGCGCAGCCTGCGCAGATCCAGCTCGCGACCGGCGTGCAGGTCGCTCATCATCTGTTCGATGCCGTGCTCGAGGTGCTCGTGGGCGCGTTCGGCTACCGGCAGTTCGGCCTCCACCTTGGCCGTGGCTGGCCAACTCGTGGTGTTCAGACTGGCCAACTCCGACACGAACGCCTGACGCTCCGCCGCGCGCGCGGTCGCCTCGTTCTGCACGTAGCGCGCATCGGGAGCCAGCCCGCGCTGGGTGTCCACATACACGTACCGGCACAGGCTCCGCAGTCGGGCGAGCTGGTCGGCGGTTTCCACGTACAAACCCTCGAACACGAAGGGCGTCTCGATCCACGGCCGATCCAGTCGCGTGACGTACATCCGCAACTGCAGGCCGTTGATGGCGATCTTCACTTCGTTGGGCTTGGCATCCATGTCGTCGTGGCGTGACCGGCCGCGTGGTGGAAGCCTAACCTAAACCGGGGGCTGAAGGTTCATCGGCGCATGCTCGCGATCGGATCCGCGACGCGACCGGCGCCTATCGCCTATCCTGATGCATCCGCACCCACGCCGGATGCCGCCGCATGAAGCCGTATCGCAGCCGCCAGTCCGCCCTCGCGATCCTCGCACTGGCGGGCACGCTGGTGGGCGCCGCCGCGCGCGCGGACAACCGGGGCGACCTCCTGAAAGCACTGGCACAATTCGACCATGGCGACTACGCGCACGCCATCATCGGCCTCAAGCCGCTCGCCGCGCACGGCGACGTTTCCGCGCAGTACGCGATGGGCCTTAGCGATTACACGCCGCTGGGCGCCCCGCGCAATCTACCCGATGCATTGCATTGGTTCCGGTTGGCCGCCGCGCAGGGGCTGCCGCAGGCGCAGTTCAGTCTCGGCGTGATGTACGCGCGCGGCGAGGGCGTGCGCGCCAACCAGAGTGCGGCAGTGCAATGGTTCAAGGCGGCCGCCAGCAGCGGCTACGCACCCGCGTACTTCAACCTCGGTGTGCATTTCGCGCAGGGCGAAGGCGCGTACCCCGACCTCAATGTCGCCTTGGCCTACATGATGGTGGCTGCCGATCTGGGCCAGGCCGAAGCCGTGGAAAAACGCGATGAGCTCGCGCAGTTCGTCGGCGCCACCCGCACCGCCGCCGCCCGCCGCGCCGCCGATCGGATGAAGGCCGCCATCGTCCACGTCGCCGCCCCGCCCTTGCCCGGCGACAGCGCCCCCACCAGCGCAGCAACCGATGCCGCGTCGAGCAAGCCATCCACCCATATCCGCATCCACGATTGACCGTGCCATCGCCGCCTATAATCCCGCAACAGGATCGGAAACATATGTGTACATTCGCCATGAACGACAGCCAATCCACGCATCCGGCGACCCACCCGTTCGACGCCATGAACAAGGCGCCGGATCATCACGTCGTCCTGCTTGACAACGGCACGGTTCGTGTCCTGGATACAAAAGTCGAGCCTGGCCAACGCACACCCGTACACGCCCATGAATGGCCCGCGGCACTGTACGTGCTGAGCTGGAGCGACTTCGTCCGCTACGATCCGGACTGCAATGTGCTCCTGGATTCCAGAAACCTTGCGGTCAAGCCAGCCGTCGGCGAGGCGCTCTGGGGCGGCCCCATCGGGCCGCATTTCGTCGAGAACGTGGGCGGCACGGTTCTGCATATCCTTGCGGTGGAGATCAAGGAACAGGCAGCGGTCGGGGCCTGACCATCCATCCTCCAACGACCGCTCGCCTGAGGCTGGCGCCGCCCAACCCGAACGACCCACCCCACGCCCGGCATCCCGCATGACGCTCCAGCTCAAACGAACGCCCTTCCACGAACGCACCGCCGCGCTGTGCCTGCCGCAAAACTGGCGGCGCTGGGCCGGTTACATCGTGGTCGGCAGCTACGACCTGTCGCTGGATCGCGAATACTGGGCGATCCGCGATGCGGCTGCGCTGATCGACGTCTCACCGTTGATGAAGTACCTCATCGACGGCCCCGATGCCGCCGCGCTGCTGCACCGGGTGACCACCCGCGACGTGCTGAAGATGGCGGTCGGATCGGTCAGTTACACCGGCTGGTGCGACGAGGCGGGCAAACTGCTCGACGACGGCACCATCACCCGGCTGGGCGAGACGAGCTTCCGCATGACCAGCGCCGAACCGTCGCTGCGCTGGCTGTCGATGAATGCGGTCGGCATGGACGTGACGCTCCGCGAGGTCACCGACCAGATGGGCGCGCTGAGCCTGCAAGGCCCCAAGTCGCGCAGCATCCTCAACGCCTGCTGCAAGAAATCGCTGGACAAGCTGAAGTATTTCAAGGTGATGTCGAACACGCTTGCGGGCGTGCCGGTGTCGATCTCGCGCACCGGCTACACCGGCGACATGGGCTACGAGATCTGGATGGACGCCGACAAGGGTCTGAAAGTCTGGGACGCGCTGATGGCCGCCGGCCACGACTACTCGATCACCCCCTGCGGCATCCTGCCGATGGACATGGCCCGCGTGGAAGCCGGCTTGTTCATGGTGGACGTGGACTACACGCCCGCCAACCATGCGTGGATCGAGGGGCAGAAATCCTCGCCGCTGGAGATGGGATTGGGCTGGTCGGTGGCGCTGGACAAGGAAGGTTATTTCGTCGGCCGCCGCGCGCTGGAGAAAGAGCGGAAGGACGGCTCGGCGTGGCAACTGGTGGGCTTGGACATCCAGTGGGAAGGGCTGGAAAAACTCTATGCGCAAGTCGGCCTGCCGCCGCAGATCCCCGGCATGGCCGTGCGCGGCAGCCTGCCGGTGCTGCGCCACGGCCGGCAAGTCGGTTATGCCTCGACCAGTTCGTGGTCGCCGGTGCTGAAAAAATACATCGCGCTCGCGCACATCCAGCGCCCGCATTTCGCCATCGGCACGCAGCTCATGATCGAGGTGACGGTTGAGCACCAGCGCCGGCACGCGCCCTGCACCGTGGTGAAGCTGCCGTTCTACGAGCCGGAGTGGAAGAAGAGATAAACCATTCCCGGTTCAACCGCGCCGCTAGCCCCCGTAGCCGTCATTCCGGGGCTGTCCGCGCTGTCTGCGGAAGATGAGATCGATCCACCCCGGTTCGACAATGGGATACCCCGCCGTCATTCCGGGGCTGTCCGCGCTTTCTGCGGACAGAACCCGGAATCCAGCGCCTTCATTACCAGCGCTGCGTACCCCGGTGCAGGCGACCGATCCGGTAGAATTGCGCTCCCCCTGATCCCGGATCACCCATGCACCTGAACACCCTGCGCGCCATCATCACCGGCGGCGTTTCCGGACTCGGCTTCGCGGTCGCCCAGCACGTCGTGCAGCACGGCGGCAAGGTCGCCTTGTTCGACGTCAACGACGACAAGGGTGCGAGCGCGGTCGCCGAACTCGGCGAAGCCAACGCCCGCTACTTCCGCACCGATGTCACCGACGAGGCCGCCGTGCAGGCCAACGTCGCCGCCGCGAAGGAGTTCCTCGGCGGTCTCAACGCCGCGATCAACTGCGCCGGCATCCTCGGCGCGGGCCGTGTGCTCGGCCGCGAGGCGGCGATGCCGTTGAAGAATTTCGCCGCCACCGTCGGCGTCAACCTGATCGGCAGCTTCAACGTCGCCAAGGCCGCCGCCGCGCTGATGCAGCACAACGAAGCCGGCGAGGACGGCGAGCGCGGGGTGATCGTCAACACCGCCAGCGTGGCCGCCTACGAAGGCCAGATCGGCCAGGCCGCGTACTCGGCATCGAAGGGCGGCGTGGTCGGCATGACCCTGCCGATGGCGCGCGAACTGGCGCGCTTCGGCATCCGCGTGATGACCGTTGCGCCGGGCATCTTCTGGACACCGATGGTGGATGGCATGCCCGACGACGTGCAGAAGTCGTTGAGTGCGTCGATCCCCTTCCCCTCGCGCCTCGGACGCCCCGAGGAATACGCCGACCTCGTCGCCTTCATCCTGCGCAGCCGCTACCTCAACGGCGAGACGATCCGGCTGGACGGCGCGGTGCGGTTGGCACCGAAATAGCAGTGAATCGTGAATGGTGAATCGTGAATCGTTACGGCGCCTGCCGTGACGATCACGAACTCTTCTGCCATCCTCGATCGATCCGCGTTCCTGCAGGCCTCGACTGCTCTTCCCATTCACGATTCACCATTCACCTTTCACGGCATTTCTCCCATGCGCGCTTCCGAAACCAAAAAAGGCAACGTCATCGAACACAACGGCACCGTCTATCAGGTGCGCGACATCGAGCGCAGCTCGCCGCAGGGGCGCGGCGGCAATCTGAAGATCCGGCTGACGCTGTACAGCGTACCCGGCGGCATCAAGCTCGATCTCAATCTCGGCGGCGATGACGAGGTGAAGGAGGTCGAACTCACTCGTCGCATGGCCACCTATTCCTACAAGGATGGCGAGGCTTTCGTGTTCCTCGATGCCGAGGATTACACGCCCTACCAACTCGATGCGGACGTGGTCGGCGACAGCGCCAGCTACCTCGCCGAAGGGTTGGAGGAATGCTATGTGCAGATCATCGACGAAGCGCCGGTCGGGCTGCTGATCCCCAGCTCCGTGGCGCTGACCGTCGTCGAAACGGCTCCCGAGCTCAAGGGCGGCACCGCGACCAAGCGACCCAAGCCCGCGCGCCTGAACACCGGCATCGAGATCCAGGTGCCCGAATACATCGCCAGCGGTGAGAAAGTATGGGTGAACACATCGACGGGCGAGTTCGCTGGCAGGGTCTGACTCAACGCAAACGGCCTCCGGTAAAGCCGGTGCGGCTCATTTCCAGCACACTGCCCCAATCGCACAGACCCGGAAAATCGCACTGGCAACCATCGCCACGCGGCGGCATAAGCTCCCCCGGAAGGTGGACACCAGACGAAGTATTGAAGCGTCTGGGTAAACTTGGCCATGCCCCATCCCCCCCGCTCAATCTGCCTGCTGCGCCTGTCCGCCCTAGGCGATGTCACCCACGTGCTGCCGGTGGTGAACGCCTTGCGCGCCGCATGGCCGCAGGTTGCGCTGACCTGGATCATCGGCAAAGCCGAGCAGCGCTTGCTGTCCGCGATGCCCGGGGTGGAGTTCATCGTGGTGGACAAGGCCAGCGGCTGGAGCGGGCTACGCCGCCTGCGCGCCGAACTCGCCGGCCGCCGCTTCGATGCGTTGTTGCTGATGCAGCTCGCCCTGCGCGCCAACCTGTTGTCCAGCGTGGTGAAGGCCGATCTGCGCATCGGCTACGACCACGCACGAGCGAAGGAACTGCATGGACTGTTCGTCAACGCGCGCATCCCCGCAGCTGGTAGTGAAAAATCAATGCCGCATGTGCGCGATGTGTTGGCATCGTTCACGACTCCTTTGGGTCTGCCGCCGGCAGCACCTATCTGGAACTTCCCGATCACCGATGACGCACGCGCATGGGCAGCGCAGCAATTGTCCGGAACGCAACCCACCCTGCTGATCTCGCCCTGCTCCAGCCACGCCTTGCGCAACTGGCGACCGGAACGCTATGCCGCGGTGGCCGATCACGCCAGCACGCGCGGCTGGCGGGTGGCCTTGTGCGGCGGGCGCAGCACGACGGAACGGCAGATGGCCGACGCCATCCTCGCGGCGATGAAAAGCAGCGCACTCGACCTCACCGGCAAGGACAGCCTGCAACAATTGCCGGCCCTGCTCGAACGCGCGGCCATCGTGCTCTCGCCCGACTCCGGCCCGGTGCACATCGCCAACGCGGTCGGTACTCGCGTAATCGGCCTGTATGCCTGCACCGACCCGCGCCGCAGCGGCCCGTATTCGGACTTGCGCTGGACGGTCGATCGTTACGCGGCTGCCGCCCAGGAACTGCTCGGGAAACCCGCTTCGACGCTGCGCTGGGGCACCAAGATCGAACGCCCCGGCGCGATGGATCTGATCGAAGTGGACGCGGTGATCGATGCCTTCGAGCGCTGCGCGGCCGATCACGCCGCCGGCGCAGCGCGGTAGTCCTGATAGGACTTTTCCTCGACCAGCTGCGAGCCCAGCGCGCGGTTGATCTCGCGTTTGATCCGCGCGCGCTCGTCGTTCTCGAAATACACCGAGCGCGCCAGTTGCACGAAGCGCGTGCCGAAATCCTGCGCCTTCTCGCAGAGGCGGATGTCGTCCTCGATCACCCACAGCCGCTCGTTGACCGCCTTGAGCTGCGCACGCAACTCGGCAACGTCCTGTTGCGAGGCCGGATGCTTCGCCCAGCAAGCATCCAGCGTCGCCAGCTCATGCCGCACGTTGGCAAGCTTGGTGGCATCGGCGATGCGCTCGGACTTGATCTGCAGGATCGCGATCTTGTCAAGCAGTTCACCATAGGAGACGGGCGTGGAGATCAGGCTCATGGAGGGCTTTACCGGATTCGCGCGCAAAATGCGCCGGGATTGTGCGCCGCTTTCCGGCTGTCGCCGCCACGGACACGCATACCGCCCGCGACTTGTGCAGCAAGCGCCTTGCCCGTATGATTTGCGGCCCACCGGAGAGGTGGCAGAGTGGTCGATTGTACCTGACTCGAAATCAGGCGTGCGTTCATAGCGCACCGTGGGTTCGAATCCCACCCTCTCCGCCAGATGCCTTAAGGCCCCGCGAGGGGCCTTCTTCGTTCGATGCCCCGGGCAACGATGCGCGGTGGTTGCGCTTCCAGCAGGAGATTTCCACCTGCCTCGCTTCAACTTCATGCCGCGCCACACTTGGCCCGGCTACTGTGCCCTGCGCCGGGCGCATTCAAGCCCGCTTCCCTTTCACAGCCCTCGATGACAGGCAAGGGGGTGCGTGAAGCATCTTCACGCTCGGCTCACGCGGCCGCCTGCAGGCTTGCGCGCCATGCCAGCCCAAGCACCCACCGCAGCCGACGCCGGAATCCCATTCGTGGCATGCTCGCGGCCACGGATTGCCGCATGAGTTCCTGCATGAACGAGGTCGTCCCGAACGCGCCGACCAGCGAGCGTCTGGCCCGCCTGGAAGCCGTGCAAGCGGTGGTGCTGGACATCAGCCACCGCGCCGCGCGCTGCAACGACCTGCATGGGTTTTTCGCCACCGTCCATGCGGGGCTGCGGCGGCTGATGCGCGCCGAGAATTACGGTATCGCCCTGTACGATGCAGCGGCGCACGGCGTCCACTTCGTTTACTGGGCCGATGAAAAGGATCCGACGCCGGATCCAGGGCGGCGTTATCCGTTGCGTGGCGAAGGCGAATCGCCGACCGCGCAGGTGATCCGCAGCGGCGAGCCGCGCCTGTTCACCGCCGAACAGTGGGCCGCCAAGCGCGCGAAGAACAAGCGCTTCGGCTCCGGCGCACGCCCGGAACACTGGGTCGGAATGCCGCTGGTGGGCAACGACGGGCGCACGTTCGGGGCGATGGTGGTGCAAAGCTACGACCGCGGCTTTCGCTACAGCGAGGAAGACATCGCGCTCGTACGGCTGATGTCCGAGCAGGTGGCCGACGCGGTGGAACATGTGCAGTACTCCACGCGGCTGGAGCAGGCGATCGCCGAGCGCACCCACAGTCTGGAACGGGAGATCGAGGAGCGCCGGCGCGCCGAACGCCTGCAGCATGCCCTGTACGAGATCTCCGCGCTGTCGGTGAAGGACATCGGTCTGGATGCGTTCTACGCGCAGTTGCACCGCATCCTCGGCGGGCTGATGTATGCGCGCAATCTCGCGGTGATGCTGTATTACAACGACGAGCACGACCTCGTCGGATTCCCTTACAGCGTCGATGAAAAAGACCCCGACCTGCCGAAGAACTTCCGCCGCCCGGCAGGGCACGGGCTCACCGGCTTCGTCCTGCGCACGCGGATGCCGCAGCGCATCGACCAGCAACGCTATCAGGCCCTGCTCGAATCGGCCGTGATCCACCACGTGCTGGGCAATGTCACCTTCACCAGCTGGATCGGCGCGCCGATGATCCATCAGGACAAGGTGCTGGGCGTGCTGATGCTGCAAAGCTACGACCCGAAGATCGGTTACGACGACGACGACCTCGCCCTGCTGACCTTCGTCGCCGAACACATCGCCGCCGCGCTCTCGCGCAAGCAGGCCGACGAGGCGCTGCGTTCGGCGCATGCGCATCTGGCTTCAGGCAATGCCGCGCTGCAGGAGAAGAACCGCGAACTGGAAATGACCCTGATGCATCTGGGCATGGCGCAGGGCGAACTGGTGCGGCAGGAAAAGCTCGCATCCCTCGGCGCGCTGGTCGCCAGCATCGCCCACGAGGTCAACACCCCGCTGGGCATCTGCACCACCGCGGTGAGCCTGATGCTGGAAGAATCCAGGCGGCTGCGCGATGCGCTTCCGCCGGCAGCGCTGGAGGATCCGGCGATCAAGGCGTTTCTCGAATCCAGCGACGAATTGCTCGGCGTGCTCGCCAACAACACGCTGCGCGCCAGCGGCCTGATCCGCAGCTTCAAGCAAGTGGCTGTCGATCAATCCTCCGAGCAGGTGCGCGATATCGTGCTGGCCGAATCGATCGAGGACACGCTGCGGTCGATCCGCCCCAAGTTCAAGCGCACCGGCCACACCATCGTCGTCGATTGCGATCCGTCGCTGCGCTTGCGCAGCATTCCCGGCGCGCTGTCGCAGGTATTGACCAATCTCGTCCTCAACTCGGTGGCGCACGCCTTCGAGCACACCGATCACGGCCACATCGCCATCTCGGTGGCGCCGGACGATGCGGGCGTGACCATCGACTACCGCGACGATGGATCCGGCCTGTCGCCGCAGGCGCTGCACCGATTGTTCGAACCGTTCTACACCACCAAACGCGGGCAAGGCGGCAGCGGCCTGGGCACCAACATCGTCCACAACCTGGTTACCACAAAACTCGGTGGCACGATCAGCGTGGACAGCAAGCCCGGCCACGGCCTGCACTACGCCATCCACCTGCCCGCAGAGCCGCCGGAACACGCGCCGGCATGAACAATCAGACCGCGTGACGACTGCAGACGAATGCCTTCGACGGGATGGGGCACAAGTATCGATTGCAATCTTGGCCGCAATGATTGCCCGCACAATCGTCGCAACGTGACCGATGACCTATATTCGGCCGCATGGCACCTGCCTGGGACATAATCGCCTCGGTCAATCGTTTGTGCGGACGCCCTGCATGCCGGATCGAATGGATCTCTCGCACTTCCCTACCCGCCTCCGGCGGACATGGCTGCCGATGGCGGCGCTGGCAGCCTTGGCCGCTTGTTCGCAGGTTCCTGCTCCGCCCGCAACCCCGGCCGTGCCAGTCACCGTCGCCCAAGTCGTGCAGGCCGACGTGCCCGAGCGCATCCGCGCGGTCGGCACGGTGGAGGCGATCAATGCCATCGCGGTGAAGTCGCTGGTGGATGGGCAATTGCTGGAGAGCGACATCCGCGACGGCGACAACGTGCGCAAGGGCCAGTTGCTGTTCCGCATCGATCCGCGCCCGGCGCAGGCCACGCTCGCGCAGGCGCAGGCCGCGCTGGCCCGCGACGAGGCCGCGCGCGATCTGGCGCAGGCGCAGGTGAATCGCTATCGCCCGATCGCTGCGCAGCACTACATCTCCGCCGACCAGATGCAGCAGTACACGACCGCGCTGGAAAGCGCGCAGGCCGGGATCAAGGTCGATCAGGCCAGCATCGCGGCGGCGAAGCTGACTCTGGGCTACACCGACATCCGCGCGCCCATCGACGGGCGCGCCGGGCGCATCCTCGTGCAGCCCGGCAATCTGGTGAAGGCCAACGACGTCAACGCACTGTTGACGATCAACCAGATCGCGCCGATCTACGTGAACTTCGCCATCCCCGGCGCCGACGTGGATCGCGTGCGCGCCGCGCAGACCAAAGCGCCGCTTGTCGTGCACGCTATCGACGATGCCACGCACGGATCGACCACGGGCAATCTGGCCTTCATCGACAACGCGGTCGATCCAGCCACCAACACGGTCAAGCTGCGCGCCAGTTTCGCCAACACCGATGAGCGCCTGTGGCCGGGCCAGTTCGTGGACATCGCGTTGGATCTGGGCGGCGGCGCGAACGCGCTCAGCGTCCCGGATGCGGCCGTGAAGGCCGGCCCGAACGGCAGCTTCGTGTTCGTCGTCGATCACGGCATCGCCCACCTGCGCGCAGTGACGGTAGCACGCAGCGTCGATGGCCGTTCGCTGGTGAGCGCTGGCCTGCATGCCGGCGAAAGCGTGGTCACCGATGGGCAGTCGCGATTGATCGAGGGCGCGCCGGTGAAGATCGTCGCCGCCACGTCGCCAGCCGAGGCGAGCGGAAGCGCTCCGTGAACATCTCCGCGATCTTCGTCCGCCGGCCGGTGATGACCCTGCTGGTGATGCTGGGCATCCTCGTGTTCGGCATCGCCGCCTACCGGCAATTGCCGGTGTCGGATCTGCCGAACGTGGATTTCCCGACCATCATGGTCACCGCGCAGTTGCCGGGTGCCTCGCCGGAGACGATGGCCTCGTCGGTCGCCACGCCGCTGGAGAAGCAGTTCTCGACCATCCCGGCGCTGGACTCGATGACCTCGCAGAGCGGCATCGGGCAGACCCAGATCACCTTGCAATTCAGCCTCGATCGCAACATCGACGCCGCCGCGCTGGACGTGCAATCGGCGATCTCGGCGGCACTGCATCAACTGCCTACGACGATGACCGTGCCGCCGACCTTCCGCAAGGTCAATCCGGCCGACGCGCCGATCTACTACATCGCGATGAGTTCGGACACGCTGCCGCTGTCGAAGGTGGATGAGTACGGCGAATCGCTGCTCGCGCAGCGCCTGTCGATGGTCGAGGGCGTGGCGCTGGTGAATGTGTACGGTTCGCAGAAGTTCGCCGTGCGCATCGACCTCGACCCGGCGGCGATGGCCGCGCGCGGGCTGGGCATCGATCAGGTCGCGCAGGCAGTCGGCAGCGGCAGCGTCAACGAGCCCACCGGCGTGCTCTACGGCAGCGCTCGCACCTGGAACGTCAATGTCGATGGCCAGTTCACCGACGCCAAATCCTTCGCCAACCTGATCGTCAGCTACAAGGACGGCGCACCGGTGCGGCTGCGCGACATCGCCCGCGTGTACGACGGCGTGCAGACCGACAAGCTCGCCGCGTGGGTCAACGGCGGGCATCGCGGCGTGATCCTGGCGATCCAGAAACAGCCCGGGGTGAATACCATCGCCGTGGTCGAGCGCATCCGCGCGCTGCTGCCGCAGTTCCGCAAACAACTGCCTGCAGGTCTGGACATGCGCGTGTTCTACGACCGCACGCAGTCCATCCGCGCCTCGGTGGACGACGTGCAGTTCAGCCTGCTGCTGGCGCTGTGGCTGGTGGTGCTGGTGATCTTCCTGTTCCTGCGCAACCTGCCGGCGACGATCATCCCCTCGCTGGCGCTGCCGATGTCGATCGTCGGCACCTTCGCGGTGATGTATCCGTTCGGCTACAGCCTCGACAACCTTTCGCTGATGGCACTCACGCTGTGCGTGGGCTTCGTGGTGGACGATGCCATCGTGATGCTGGAGAACATTTCCCGCCACGTCGAGATGGGCAAGACGCCGCTGCAGGCGACCTTCGACGGCAGCAAGGAAATCGGCTTCACCATCCTGTCGATGACGCTGTCGCTGGCCGCCGTGTTCATCCCGCTGCTGTTCATGGGCGGCATCATCGGCCGGTTGCTGCACGAGTTCGCGGTGACCATCGTCGCCGCCGTGCTGGTGTCGGGACTGGTGTCGCTGAGCCTGACCCCGATGCTGTGCAGCCGCATGCTGCACACGCATGCCGGCGAGCGTCATGGGCGCATGTACCAATCGTTCGAGCGCGCGTTCGACGGCATGCAGGCGTTCTATCGCCGCAGCCTGCACGCCTGTCTGCGGCATCGGCGGCTGGTGCTGGCCGCATTCTTCGGCATCCTCGTCGCCACCGCGTGGCTGTTCTGGTACATGCCCAAGGGCTTTTTGCCCGACGACGACATCGGCCAGTTGTTCGTGTTCACCCAGGCCGCCGAGGACATCGGCTTCGACGCGATGGCCGCCAAGCAGCAGCAGGCCGCGAAGATCATCCAGGCCGACCCGAACGTGGCGCGGGTGATCTCCTTCATCGGCGTGTCCGGCAGCAGTTCCACGCTCAACGTCGGGCGCATGGTGATCGCGCTCAAGCCCGCCGGCCAGCGGCCCTCGCCGGCGCAGGTGATCCAGCAACTGCGACCCAAGCTCGACGGCATCCCCGGCTTCAAGGTGTCGTTGCAGAACATCCCGATCATCCGCATCGGCGGGCACCTGACGCAGGCGCAGTACCAGTACACCGTGCAGGACACCGACACCAAGGAACTGTTCGCCAGCGTCCCGCCGCTGGTGGATGCGATCGCCAAGCTGCCCGGCTTTCAGGATGTGATCTCCGACCTGCAGATCGCCACCCCGCAGGTGGACGTGCGCATCGACCGCGACGCCGCGGCGGCGGTCGGCATCACCGCGGCGCAAGTCGAGGATGCGCTGTACGCCGCCTTCGGCCCGCAGCAGGTTTCCACCATCTACACCGCAATCGACCAGTACTGGGTGCTGCTGCAGGTCGATCCAAAGCTGCAGGACGACCCCGCCGTGCTCGGGCGCATCTACCTGCACGCGTCGAGCGGGCAACTGGTGCCGCTGTCGGCGGTGGCGCACTTCGATACCTCGGTGGGCCCGGCGACGATCACCCACCTCGGTCAGGTGCCGTCGGTCACGATCTCCTTCAACCTCGCACCGGGCGTGTCGCTCAGTCAAGCGGTGGAGCGCATCGACGACGCGGTGAAACGCCTGCGCCTGCCCGACACGCTCACCGGTTCCTTCCAGGGCACCGCGCAGGCGTTCCAGTCCTCGGTCAACGGCATGGGCCTGCTGCTGGTGCTGGCGATCTTCGTGATCTACCTCGTGCTGGGCATCCTCTACGAGAGCTTCATCCACCCGCTGACGATCCTCTCCGGCCTGCCCACCGCCGCATTCGGCGCGCTGTTGACGCTGCTGATCTTCCATATCGACCTGAGCCTGTATTCGGCGGTCGGGCTGATCATGCTGATCGGCATCGTGAAAAAGAACGCGATCATGATGATCGATTTCGCGGTGGAAGCGCAGCGCAACGGCATGGCCGCAGCGGAGGCGATCTTCGAGGCCTGCATGGTGCGCTTCCGGCCGATCATGATGACCAGCTTCGCGGCCCTGCTGGGCACCCTGCCGATCGCGCTGGGGCTGGGCGCCGGCTCCGAATCGCGGCGACCGCTGGGCCTAGCCGTGGTCGGCGGTCTGCTCACCTCGCAGGTGCTGACCCTGTACCTGACGCCGGTGATCTATCTGTATTTCGACCGCGTGCAGGCGCGGATACGCGGGCGACGTGTGCGCCGCGAGCCGGGTCGGCAGCAAGTGCCGAACGGCACCTGACCGCCCTGCGGCCGAGGACGCTGAGGCTGGCGCGAATATCGTTTCTTCCCGTCTCGCACAGGCGGCTGTGTAGCCCCGACTGTAGGGCACCACTTCCTTCCCCCTCCGGGGGAAGGTGCCCGCAGGGCGGATGAGGGCAGAACCCTCGGATGTCGTTGAAGCAGATCTCGACCACGGACAGTGCGCGCCCTCATCCGGCGCTTCGCGCCACCTTCCCCCGAAGGGGGAAGGGAGCGGTGATCGAGCTTGTGCCAGTACACTGTGCGCGCCGTCGCCTCGTCGGCATCGCAGGATGAGCCATGAGCGCCGACACCAGTCATTCCACGCCAAGATTCACCGACCTCAACCTGCCCGAGCCGGTGCTGCGCGCGCTGGCCGACGTCGGCTACGAATCGCCTTCGCCGATCCAGATGGCGACCCTGCCGCACCTGCTCGCCGGGCGCGACCTAATCGGGCAGGCGCAGACCGGCACCGGCAAGACCGCGGCTTTCGCGTTGCCGATCCTTGCGCGGGTGGTCGCTGCGCGCGCGTCAGCCGGCGCAGGCGGGCCATCCTCGCGCGGCCCGCGCGCGCTGGTGCTCGCGCCTACGCGCGAACTTGCGATTCAGGTCGCCGAGGCCTTCCAGCGCTACGCCGCCCATGTAACCGGCTTCCATGTCCTGCCGATCTACGGCGGGCAAGGTTACGGCCCGCAGTTGTCGGCATTGCGGCGTGGCGTGGACGTGGTGGTGGGCACGCCGGGGCGGGTGATCGACCATCTCGAACGTGGAACCCTGGATTTGTCTTCGCTCGAATGCCTCGTGCTCGACGAGGCCGACGAGATGCTGCGCATGGGTTTCATCGACGATGTCGAAACCGTGCTCAAGAAGATTCCCGAGCAACGACAGGTGGTGCTGTTTTCGGCGACCATGCCGGCGCAGATCAAGCGCATCGCGCAAACGTATCTGCGCGATCCGGTGGAAATCGCGATCGCGGCGAAAACCACCACCGCCGCCGGCATCCGCCAGCGCTACTGGATGGTCAGCGGCGTCAACAAACTCGACGCCCTCACCCGCATCCTCGAAGCCGAACCGTTCGAGGCGATGCTGGTGTTCGCGCGCACCAAGCAGGCCACCGAGGAACTCGCCGGCAAGCTTGCCGCACGCGGTTTGTCGGCGGCGGCGATCAACGGCGACATCCCGCAGCCGCAGCGCGAACGCGCCATCGCGCGCCTCAAGGACGGTCAGCTCGACATCCTCGTCGCCACCGACGTGGCCGCGCGCGGGCTCGACGTGGATCGCATCAGCCACGTGTTCAACTACGACATCCCCTACGACACCGAGAGCTACGTCCACCGCATCGGCCGCACCGGCCGCGCCGGACGCAAGGGCGAGGCGATCGTGTTCGTCGCCCCGCGCGAGCGCGGCATGCTGCGCGCGATCGAGCGCGCCACCCGGCAGCCGATCGAGCCGATGCAGTTGCCCAGCGTGGAAGCGGTGAACGACCAGCGCGTGGCGAAGTTCCTCGCCCGCATCACCGATGCTCTGGCGGGCACCGACCTCGCCGCGTTCCGTGATCTCGTCACTCGCTACGAGAACGAACACAACGTGCCGGCCATCGAGATCGCCGCCGCACTGGCGAAACTCGTGCAGGGCAAGCAGCCGTTGTTGCTGGACGTGCCGGCGCATGCCGTGCCGGTCGCGCGTCACACCGGAACCCCTGCCAAGCCAAGCCCCCCTCCCCTTGCGGGAGAGGGATTGGGGCGAGGGGCCGAAAGCCGGCCAACCGCGCCACCGCACAACACCGCCGAACTGCACTTCGACGACGACACGCCACCGCCCAAGCCGCGCCGCCGCCCACGCGACGAGCCCGAAGCGGGCATGGAAACCTTCCGCATCGAAGTCGGCCACGTCCACGGCGTGCAACCCGGCAACATCGTCGGCGCGATCGCCAACGAGGCCGATCTGGAGAGCCGCTACATCGGCCGCATCGACATCCGCGATGCCTACAGCCTCGTCGATCTGCCCATCGGCATGCCACGCGAATTACTCGAACACCTCAAGCGCGTGCGCGTGGCCGGGCAAACGCTGCGCATCCGCCGCGAGGGTGCGCATGGCGACGAGCATGCGTCGCACGAACGAGGTTTCGCCAACGCTCCTCGTCCCCGAACGGCTCAGGTGAGGTCGGACAAGCCGAAGCCGCACCGCAAGGGCGCGCCAAGAAAGTCGCGCTGAGCGGCGCACAGCGCCCCTCTCCCCAGCCACTCTCCCGCAAGCGGAGAGGGGCTTGAAGACGACCGTTCGTGCTGCAACTCAGCCGCGCGGCAGAATCACCGGCATCGTCGCGACCGCCCACACGCGCGGATCGCGACCGGGTACGGGCGTCGATGGATCGGTGCCGGCGATGGCGATGTTCCAGCGCGGCGCGATGCCGGCAAACAACGGCGCGTTCGCATCCTTCGCGCGCGCCGCCGCGGTCGCCGCGCCCCTGGGCACGAAGAAGTAGTCGCCGCTTTCGTGGCCGGCGAACTGGATCGCCGAGTAGCCGGGCGATTGCGGTATCGGCGAATTGGCCGCGGTCAACGCCAGCGAGCTGGCGACCTGCCGGTACAGGCGCTGGCCGTTGAGCAGGCGGGTGTTGTCCTGCAAGGCGTTCAGGAACGCGCGGGTGAAGTACGAATGCTTGCCCGAGCCGGTGTCGGGCACCGGCTGCACGCCGCCGGAAACCAGCGCGGTGCGCGATTGGCCGCTGTCCATCTTCTCCACCCAGCTCGCCCATTTGCCCGGGCCCATCGCGGTCGGGTCGAACACCGGCACCGCCGATCCGCGCATCGTGCCTGAGTAGCACGAGTCGGCCACCACCATCACATGCTTGGCCTTGATCGTGGTCAGGATGTCGCTGATGGCCGCATTGGAAATCCACGTCGTGGCCACGTTCGCCTTGGCGTCGGTGGGAATCCAGTAGCCCTGCTGGCCCTTGATCTCGCCGTGGCCGGCGAAGTAGATCAGCAGGTTGTCGGTGGGCTTGAGTTTCTCGCGCATGGAGTTGAGCGCGGTGAGCACCTCCAGCCGCGATGCATCCAGCAGCAGGGTGGTTTGATAGCCGTAACGCGCCTTGAGCACCTGCGAGACGGCGGTGGCGTCGCTGCGCGCGCTTTGCAGGGTCTGGTAACCGCCGTCCTGATAATCGTCGTTGCCGATGACGACCGCGTAGCCGTTGCCGCCACGGAAGTTGGCCGGCACCTCGCCCACCACGCCGGTCGGGCTGGGATCCGTACCAGTGCCGCCGCCGGCCTGCGCGATCACGTTGAAATCCATGCCCATCCTGCCGCCGGCCTTGCCGGTGGCGGCGATCTGCACCGCCGCGCCGCCGGCTGGCACGTTGATCTTCGCGGTGAACGTGCCGTTCGCGCTTAACGGCACCGGCTGGTTGTTGACCGTCACCTGCGCGATCGCCTGCGGCTGGGTGACCCGCCCGACCAGCTCATGCGCGCCGGGCGCGCCGCGCACCACCGCGGTGTTCTTGCCACGGGTGGCGATGACTGCCGGCGAGAGCATCTCCAGCGTCGGCGGGCCGCCGGCGAGTACGGTCGCACCCGAACTGCCGCTGCCGATGCGCTGCTGCAACGACGCGATCGCGGTGCGCTGCTGGCGCACCTGGGTTTGCTGATCGACGAGCTGGTTTTCCAGCAGGCGCATCAGGTCGTAATCCTGCTTGGTCTTCGCCGGGGCGCGCGCCTGCATGCTCTTGATCTGGGACTGGAACGCGGTGCGCTGGCTGGCGAGTTGCGCCTTGAGTTCATCCACTTTCGCCGCGTCGGCGTTGCTGTCCTGCGCATCGGCCAGCGCGTCGGCTTTCGCCTGCAACTGCGCGCGCGCCTGCGCCACTTGCGCGGCGACCTGCGCGCCGACCGATGCACGTACTTTGTCCAACTTGGCCTGGGTGGCGTTCAACTGGCCCTGGGTTTCGTCCAGCGCCTGCTTCTTGGAGTCGAGCTGGTTCTGCAAGTCCTTCACCTGCTGTTGCAGGTTCTGGATCTGGGTGTCCTTCTGCTGCAACTGCACCTGCACGTCGGAGGAGAACACCAGATCGTTGCCAGTGATGCCCTGCGCCTCGCGGTAATAGTTGAGCGCCTGCGTCTCGTCCTTGGGTACGCCCAAACCTTCTTCGTACATGTAGCCGAGGTTGATCTTGGCGCGGGTATTGCCCTTGTCGGCGGCTTTCTTGAACCAGACCATCGCCATCGCGTAGTCGGGATCCGTGCCGAGACCCTTGAGGTAGATTTCGCCGACGTAGTTCATCGCATCCACGTCGCCGGTCATCGCCGAATCCATCCACACCTTCAGCGCGGTCTGGTAATTGGCGCGGTCGTAGGCGACGTATTCGCCGCCGCGAATCTGGCAGTCGGCCTGCGTCGTGCGGATCGGCCGGCGCGCGCTCATGAAGGTGGCCTGCGAACCGAGGCGGCGAATCTGCCCTGGCAGCAGGCAATCCACAACGAGCAGGTCTTCGGCATTCTGGATGGTCGCGGCCTGCGCGACGGGCGCCGTCGCACCACCGCCGACGACCAGACCGATCGCGGCGGCCAGCATCGACGATTGCAAAAGTACCGGATAACGGATGTGCGCGTTCATGGTTGGCAAACTCCGATCAGGATGTTCGCGGCTCGCGCCAGCCGTTGCAGCGCGAGCCGCCATGGTGGGTGCGTCGAGTATAGGCATTCTTTGGCCACCCGCGCGATGCGTTCGCACCCGCCAAACGGCCTTTGAGCCTGAACCCGTACCGGCGCGGGGTATCGCGACGGTCGCACAGGGGACTCCTGCTTGCGCGTACGCAAGATCCAGCCGACAGCGGACACCGACACGCCGTGTGCGCTTGCTCATGCGAACGGGCCGCCTATACGTAATTTCCGCCCGCCCTCGGACAGGCCTTGTATGCCTTCATTCAGGAACGAATATCGACCTTTGCACATGTGTGCAAACGGCTATACTGCGGCGCGTCCGTCGCGCCACTTGGGGAAGTGCAATGCGTTCGAGCCTGTCGGTTCATCCGTTCTTTCATCGCGGCACGCCGCGCACGAAATCCCTGCACAGCCACGGCATCTTCGCGAAGGCGATGGTGTTTCTGCTGCTGCTGTTGGGGGGCGGATGGAGCCATCAAGCGCATGCCGCGAGGGCGTTTTGTGTGCTCTACAACGCAGGCTCCACTAATCAAAGTGGCACCGTAAATACCACACTCAACTACTCGTTCACTGCCGACAACGGAGTCTTGTGCAGCGTCGCGAGCGGCACGGTTTCCATTCAATCCGATAGCACCGGCGGCGCGACGATTACTTCTGGCAGCACCTACAACAACAACGGCGCAGCGCCCTTCACCAACAATTTCACGCTCCAGCTCGGCCCCAACCCCGGCTCGGTTGTCATGACGATCAGTTGCATCGCCGCCGACTGCATAGGCGCAACATTGACCTACAACGCCACGGCAACCCCGGTCGTGCCGCCCCCGATCCTTCTTGCCAAGCAGATCACCTTGATAAACGGCAATCCGGTGCCAGGCACGGTGACGGCGGGCGATGTCCTCACCTATCAGGTGACGGCAACCAACAACAACCCGACCGGCGGGCAACTGACGAACGTCCAGATCAACGATCCGCTGATCGCGCCCAACACCATTACCTGCCCCACGGTGAATTTCAACGCCACCTGCGTGCTCACCGGCACCTACACCGTCACCAATGCCAATATGGCTCGCGGCCTCGTCGTCAACACGGCGACCGCCACCGCGGCGGGCTATACAGGCAATGTCCCCGTCACCCTGCGCACGGGGGTGACGACCGCGCCGGCGATGACCCTGACCAAGACCTTCGCCAGTTATACCGACCCGGATCGCAGCGGCAATGTCAGCCCGGGCGACGTGATCACCTACACCATCGCCACCAAGAACACCGGCAACGTGCCGTTGACCAACCTCGTCATCAACGACCCCACCACCACGCCCAGCACCTACAACTGCGGCACGCTCGCGGTCGGCAACACATGCACCTTCAGCCCGACCTATACGGTCACCAGCGGCGACGCCACCGCCGGCTCGGTGTCCAATACGGCATCGGGAACATCGAATGAAATTGTCGCACCCGTCGGCAGCAACACGGTCAAGACCACGGTCTTCCAGCCCCCGTTCATGAAGGTGGCGAAAGTCCTGACCAACATCGCCGGTGGCAATGCCGCCGGGCAAGCCATCGAAGGTTCGGTGCTGACCTATACCGTCACCGCCACCAACTCCGGCGGCAGCGCGCTGACCAACGTGGTCGTCAACGATCCACTGACCACGCCCGGCACGATCACCTGCGCCAGCGTGCCGATCAACGGCACCTGCGTGCTCGGCGGGACGTACACGGTCTCCAGGCCCGACGTGGATCGCCGCAAGATCGTCAACACCGGCACGGCAACCTCGACGCAGTTCCCCAAAGGCATCTCCGACACCTTCACCACACCCGTGTTCCCGACGCCCAAGGCGAGCATAGCCAAGGTGTTGGCCCGTAATTACGACACCCGCTACCCGGGCCTGGTCGTCGTCGGCGATCTGCTGGAGTACAAAGTCACCGTCACCAACACCGGCAACGTCGCGCTGGCCAACCTGACCGTCAGCGACCCGCTCACCAAACCATCCACCTTCGCCTGCGGCAACGTGCCCGCCGGCGGCACCTGCGCGCTCACCGGCACCTACACCGTGTCCGCCACCGACTTGGCCGCCGGTGCAATCACCAACACCGGCACGGCATCGGCGCGGCAGTTGCCGGCACCGGTACAGGCCACCATCGTCACCCCGGTGTCGGGCACTCCGGCGCTGTCGATCACCAAGGCGCTCACCCACAATTCGGGCGGCAACACCGTGGCCCAGGGCGACGTGCTCACCTACACCGTGACCGCCACGAACAGCGGACAGTCCGTGCTGACCGGCGTGCTGGTCAGCGATCCGTTGACCAGCCCGGCGAGCGCCACCTGCGCCAGCGTGGCGATCGGCGGTACCTGCGTGCTGACCGGTACCTACACGGTGACCGCGGCGGACGCCAGCAACGGCACCATCCGCAACACCGGCACCGCGAGCGCGACGCAGATCGGCCGACCGGTGCAGGCAGTCCTGGTGACGCCGGTAAGCAACAAGGTGCCGGCGATGACCGTCGTGAAGGCGCTGACCCACGTCGCCGGTGGTGATGCCGCCGGGAATCCCATTCAAGGCAGCGTTCTCACCTATACGGTCACCGCGACCAACACCGGCACCTCGGTGCTGGGCAACGTCCAAGTCTTCGATCCCCTCACCACGCCATCATCCACCACCTGCGCGGTGGTCGGCACGGGTGGAACCTGCGTGCTGACAGGCACTTACACGGCGACCGCCACCGACGTGACGAACGGCTCGATCAGCAACACCGGTTCGGCCACGGCCAACCAGTTCGGCGCACCGATCCCCAGCAACACGCTCAAGACGCCCGTAGACACCACGGCGACCATGAACCTGACCAAGGTACTGGCCGGTTATGCGGACAACGACCACTCCGGCAACATCACCCCGGGCGACGTGCTCACCTACAAAGTGACCGCCACCAACACCGGCAACGTGACGCTGGCCACGGTCACCGTGAATGACCCGATCACCACGCCCGCCAGCATCACATGCAACAACGTCGCGGTGAACGCGACCTGCGTGCTCAGCGGCACCTACACCGCCACCGCGAACGACGCCAACACCGGCTCGATCAGCAACACCGGTTCGGCCACAGCCGGCGCGCAGATCACCACCGCGGTGACGCAGACCCTGGTCACCCCGGTGTTCGCGCCCAACCCGACCATCGCCATCGTCGGCGGCAACAATCAAACCGGGACGCCCAACAGCGCCCTGCCCGCTCCGCTGGTGGTGTCGGTGCTCAACAACGGCAGCGCAGCGGCGGGCGTGACGGTGAACTGGGCCGTCACTTCCGGCTCGGCCACGCTGGGCAGCGCGACCTCGATCACCGCCGCCAACGGGCAGGCGACCAATACCGTGACTCTCGGCGCCACCCCCGGCCCGGTGACGATCACCGCCACCCGCGCCGACTACACCACGCAGTCGGTGACCTTCACCGCGACCAACGGCAGCCCGGTGCTGAGCATCGTGTCGGGCAACAACCAGGTCGGCGTGGTCGGCACCACGGCCCTGCATCCGATGGTGGTGAACCTGACCAATGGCGCGGGCGCACCCTTCGCCAACCAGACGGTGAACTGGGCCGTGACCAGCGGTTCGGCTTCCGTCGCCTCGGGCACCTCCACGACTGATGCCAACGGCAATGCTCAGATGGGCTTCAGCTACGGCAACACGCCCGGCGCGATCAGCATCAGTGCGACCGCGGCCGGCTCGAACGTGAGCTTCAGCGAAACCTCACTGGGTTATGTTGTGACCATCACCGGCGGCAACAATCAGACGGCCGTTTCCGGGCAAGCGCTGCCGCAGCCTTTCCAGGTCAAGGTTGCGATACCGGCGGGCACTACACAAATAGCGCACCGGATGACCCCGGGCGTGTCAGGTGTCGCGGTGCAATGGACGGTGCTGTCTGGCGGCGGCAGTCTCGCCAGTGGCGCATCGACGGTGACCGACGCCTCGGGCAATTCAAGCAACCAATACACGCTGGGTTCCGGCACCGGACCGAACCAGGTGCAGGTGACGGTGCCCGGCGGCAATTCCGTCACCTTCACCGCCACGCCGTTGACCACGGCGACGATGCAGGTGGTATCGGGCAACAACCAGCACTTGGCGCCGGGTACTCCGTCCCAGCCGCTGGTCGTGCAGGTGACATCCGGCAGCACGCCGCTGGCCAACGTGACGGTCAACTGGTCGGCGAGCAATGCCACGCTGACGTCGGCCACCTCGATCACCGACAGCCACGGCCGCGCGACCAACACCGCGCAGGTCAGCGTGGTTGGCGCCGCCACGGTGACCGTCTCGACCTCCAACCCGACCTCCGGGCTGGTGACCTTCGGCCTCAACGGCGGCCTGTCCTTCATCAGCGGTCTGACCCCGCTGCAGAGCCAGATCACGGGAGCCCTGGACAACGCCTGCACGGCGCTCGCGGCCTTGGCCACGCGCACTCCGGCCCAGCAGGATCTGCTGAACCAGTGCAATGCGCTGGCCGGCGCGGCGGGCCCGAACCCCAGCCAGACGCTGGGCGCGATCGATCAGATGTTCTCCGACTCGGCTTACCTCGAGACCAGCGCGGCGATGCTGATCTCCACCGCCCAGTTCGACAACATCAAGGCGCGCATCGCGGCCCTGCGCAGCGGTACCGGCGGCGACCACTTCGGTGGCCTGGCCTTCTCCTCGCCCAACGGCAGCCTGCCGATCGGCTCGCTGGCCGCATCCTCGCTGGCCGGCTCCGCTGCCGACAAGGACAAGCAGGAAGCCGGGGCGGGCTTCGATCGCTGGGGCTTCTTCCTGTCCGGCACCTTCGGCCACGGCTCGGCCGATCCACGCCAGAATCTGCCCGGTTACGGGTTCAACACCAACGGCGTCACCGCCGGCGTGGACTATCGATTCAACGATCACTTCATCGGCGGCGTGAGCGCGGGCTTCGCCAAATACCGGGCCGGGATCGACGCCAACGGTTCGGGCGGGATGGACACCACCGGCTGGAGCCTGTCGGCCTATTCCACCTTCTTCCAGAAGGACAACTGGTACGTGGACGGCGTGTTCACGTGGGGCAGCAACAACTACAACCTCTCGCGCACGATCGTTTACACCCTGACCGGCCCGGGCGGTACCACCACCGTGAATCAGACCGCCACCGGCAAGGACAGCGGCACCACGCTGGCAGCCGCGCTCACCCTCGGTCGCGACTTCAACAAGGGGCCGTGGTCGTTCGGGCCGTATTTCCGCGGCACTTGGACGCGGGTGGACTTCGACGGTTATCGGGAGACACTGCAACCCGGCTCGGGCAGCGGTTTGGGATTGGCGGTGCAGACCCACGCCATGACCTCCACCGCCAGCGTGCTCGGCGCGAAGGTGAACTATGCCTCCAGCCAGAACTGGGGCGTGTGGATGCCGCATGCGGAAGTGGAATGGCAGCATGAGTTCCAGACCAGCCCGGACTCGATCACTGCCCGCTTCCTTGCCGATCCGACGCAGACGCCGATCTACGCCAACGGCTTCCCCATCGACAGCGACTTCTTCCGGCTCGGCTTGGGCATGTCCTTTGTGTTCCCGCAAGGACGTTCTGGATTCGTGTACTACGAGAAAATCCTGGGCCGCACTGGCATCACCCAGGACAACATCGCGGTAGGGCTGCGCGTCGAGTTCTGATACTCGGGGCGAAGGCGGCAACGTCACGCGGCGCTTGCGGTCGCGGACGATTTGGAATACATCTCGCGAGGCACGCGAGGCGCAGTGGATGAAATGTCGGGGCGGCAGGGCGGCGCGATGGATCGCGCCGCCAGCCGGGGAAACCAGCGACACGCGGCGAGACGGCGCGACCGGCTCGCCCGCGCACCTGTCTTCAGGCGCACCTATCATCAGGGGATTGCCGTCATGACGATCGACCAGACCTCGGCCAACGCACGCCAAACAGGCTTCGCGGCAAAACTGCGCCAATGGCGCCTCGGGGCGGCCAGTTGCATGCTGCTCGGCGCACTGGGCGTCGCCGCCACCAACGCTTCGGCGGCAGCCGGAGAATCCACCGCCACTTTGTCGCCCGCGCACGCGGATACCGGCGCGCTCACGGTGGATCAGGGCAAGAACCTCACTTTGGAAGTGGTGAAGCGTCTGGAAGGGCAAGGCATGCAAGGACAGGACGTCGACTGGGCGGTCAACGGCCCCGGCAAGGCCAGCTTGACGCGCGAGCATTCGAAGACCTCGGCGCAGACCAAGGACGCGCAGGCCGGCGCCACGAGCACCGTATTCCACGCCTCCGTGCCCGGCAGCTATGTCGTCACCGCCACTACCCAGAAGAATCCCGGTTGCGCCACGGCGGGCTGCGCGAGCTGGGTCAGTACCCGTTTTGCGGTGAATGTGGTCGTCTCCACCGGCAATGAGGCTGCTGGCGGTTCCGACGCCGACGACCGTAGAAGCAAGACCATCATCGCCGCGGCAGCCATCCTCGGCGGCGGACTGGCGATCGCGGCGGGGATTCCGCATGGCAACGACAATGCGGTGCAGCCCCTTTCGCAAAATCTGCTCAAGGTCGCAGGCGATGGCCAATCGGCCGCCGCCAACACCGCGTTGCTCACCCCCCTGAGCGTGCGCGCGATCAGCGGCGGTTCCAACACGTCCGGCCTCGCCATTCAATGGACCGCCACCGGCGGCGCAACGCTGTCTGGCTCCACCAGCGTCACCGACGGCAATGGTCTGGCCAGCATCACGGTCACCAGCGTCGGCCCCGGCCCGGGCAACGTGACCATCACCGCCGCGCGCGCAGACAATCCCTCCGTCTCGGTGAGCTTCACCGCCGGGGTGTACATGCCGACCCTGAACATCGTCTCCGGCAACAACCAGACCGGTTTCCCGAACCAGAACGCTCCCCTGCCTTTGGTCGTCGAAGCCAGTGTCGGCCCCAACGCCCAGCCCAACATTCCGATCGCCTGGTCGGTCGTCAGCGGCAGCGCGACGGTGGCCTCGGTCTCCAACGGCGGCGCTACCAATCTTGGCGGCATGAGCAGCGCGGTCATCCATTTCGGCGCTACCACCGGGCCGGTGCAGGTCATGGCCACGCGCACCGACAATCACGCCAGCCAGACGTTCATGTTGACCTCGGCCATCGTCAACACGCTGCAGATCGTCAACGGCAACGGACAGACGGCCTGCCCCAGCCTTCCGCTCCCGCAAGCCCTCAGTGTTCTGGCGCAGACCAACAACGCGAATGCGCCGGGCATCGCCATCAACTGGATCGCCAGCAGCGGAGCGACCCTGAGCGCAGCCAGCACGCCCACCAATGGCGCGGGCGTCGCCAGCGTCAACATGACGAACGTCGGGCCGATCTATCAGGCCACGCCGACCACCGTCATCGTGAATGCGACGCGCTCCGACGACCCTACCGCGACCGTGGCGTTCAGCGAGACAGTTCCCGCCTCGACCATGGCCATCGCCAGCGGCAACGGCCAGTCCGGCGCGATCGGCAGCACCTCCAGCCCGATGGTGGTGTCGCTGGTCGATGGCTGCGGCCACCCCATCCCCGGCCAGCCGGTAGCTTGGACGGTGGTGTCCGGTAACGCCACCCTGTCGGCGGCTACCACCAACTCCAATGCGGGCGGACAGGCGCAGGTGACCGTAACCTACGGCACCAATCCCGGCCCGGTGCTGATCCAGGCCAGCGCCTTCGGCGGCGGGGCGACGCTCAGCTTCAATGCGACCTCGACCACGGGCGGTCTCGCGATCCTTTCCGGCAACAACCAGACCGGTGCGCAGAACACCAACCTGCCGGTGCCGCTGATGGTGCAGGTCACCCCGGCCATCGCCGGCGTACCCGTCAGCTTCACCGTCACCAGCGGTACGGCGACGGTGGCCGCGCCATCGGTTCTGACCAATGCGTCCGGTCAGGCATCCACGACGGTGCAGCTGGGCTGGACGCCGGGCGCGGTGACCATCGTTGCCCAATCCGGCACCGCCAGCGCCAGCTTCTCCGAAACGGTGACTGGCACGCTGGTCAACGGCGGGATGACGATCGTCTCCGGCAACAATCAGGTGATCGCTCCCAATACCGCCTCGCAGCCGCTGGTGATCCAGCTCACCGGCAACAGTTCGCCGCTGGCGGGCATGACGATCAACTGGAGCGCCAGCAGCGGCACGGTGTCCTCCGCCAGTACGGTGACCGGTGCCAACGGCCAGACCAGCGTGACGGTGACGCCGAACGGCAACGGCCCGCTCACGGTGACGGCCTCTTTCGCCGGCTACCAGAACAACACGCCAGCGCAGGTGACTTTCGCCGAAAACACCACGCTCGCCGGCAGCACCGGCGTTTCGACCAACGACCAGTCGATCGTGCACGCCCTCAACGACGCCTGCGCCAGTCTGCAAGGGGCGGCTAATCCCACGCAGCAACAACAGGATCTGCTCAAGCAATGCCTCGCCTTGGCGCAGTCGTCCTCGGTATCGCAGGGATCGGTCGCCGAGGCCGTGCACCAGATGGCGCCGGCCGTGGCCCAGACCCAGACCCAGACGGCTGTGAACGCGGCGAACACCCAGTTCAGCAACCTCGCCGGCCGCATGCAGGCCCTGCGCGGTGGCGCGCATGGCATGTCCTTCGCCGGACTGGCCTACAGCAACGACACCGGCAGCCTGTCGCTGGGCGATGCCGGCGCCGCCCTGCTGGGAGCTGCCGACCAGAAGAAGGACGAGGATGCCGGCTTCTCGCGCTGGGGCTTCTTCGCCTCCGGCCAGATCCAGCACCAGAGCGCCAGCGGCCTCGGCGCCACGCCCGGCTATGGCTTCAACAGCAACGGCGTGACCTTCGGCACCGACTACCGCGTCAACGACGGTCTCGTGCTCGGCGGCGCGCTCGGCTACACCCGCCAGTCCACGACCCTCGACCTCGGGCAAGGCGGGATGACCATGCGCGGCTGGAGCCTGTCGGGCTACAGCACGTGGTACAGCAAGTCCGACTGGTACATCGACGGCTCGCTGACGTGGTCGAACAACAGTTTCGATGCACACCGCAACATCGTGTATGTACTGCCCTTGCCCGGCGGCGGAACATCCACCGTGAACCAGACCGCGCAATCCTCCTCGGGCGGCAACGACTTCGCCGGCTCCCTCACGTTCGGCCGCGATTTCCACGCCAAGGCGTTGGCCTACGGCGTCTACGGCAAGCTGCAGTACGACCACGCGAGCTTCGACGGCTTCCAGGAAACCACCAACGCCGGCCCCGGCAGCGGCTTGGGCCTGCGCGTGGATTCGCGCTCGACGACCTCGGTGGCTTCGGTGCTCGGCGCGAAATTCGACTACAACGCGAGCATGAACTGGGGCGTGATGGTGCCGCACGCGGAGATCGAATGGCAGCACGAGTTCCGCACCGACCCGAACGCCTTCACGGCCTACTTCGTCAACGACCCGACCAACACGCCGATCCTGATCCGCGGCGACAAGATCGATTCGGACTTCTTCCGTCTCGGCGCGGGCATGTCCTTCGTGTTCACGCAGGGGCGCTCGGCCTTCCTGTTGTACAACCGCACGCTCGGCCGCACGGGCATCTCGCAGTACAACCTCAGCTTCGGCTTCCGGCTGGAATTCTGATGGAGACAGCGCCCGGCCACCGATCCTGCCGTATCCCGCGCCGCCTCCTCACGGGGGCGGTGTCGGGAACGGGTGGCACGGATCGGCAAACCAAGCGTCAACGCTACCAACGTCCGGTCATTGCGGTGAAGATGACCGAACTCGACCCCCAAGGCAATCCAGCCCCATGATCGAATTCGGCCACCTGAGCCATGTCGGACTTCGGCGCGAGCTCAACGAGGATACCTACTACGGCGATGCCGAACTCGGCCTGTGGCTGGTGGCCGACGGCATGGGCGGCCACGAGTTCGGCGAAGTCGCCAGCGCCGTCGCGCGCGAGGCGATCGTCGATAACGTGCGCCGCGGCAAGCCGCTGGTGGAATCGATCCGCCTCGCCGACGAGGAGATCATCCGCCACTCGCGCCTGCGCACCGAAGGGCTGCCGATGGGCACCACGGTCGTCGCCGCCAAGCTGCAAGGCAATGCCTACGAAGTGGCGTGGGTGGGCGACAGCCGCGTGTACCTGTGGAACGGCCAGCTCAGGCAGATTTCGCAGGATCATTCCTACGTGCAAGAACTGATCGATCAGGGCGCGATCACCCCCGAGCAGGCGCGCAGTCATCCGCATCGCAACGTGGTCACCCAGGCTTTGGGCGTGACCGAGCCGGCACACCTGAAGGTCGAGAGCGTCAGCGGCGAGCTCAAACCGGGTATGCAGTTGCTGCTGTGCAGCGACGGCCTGACCGAGGAAGTGGACAACGCCGCGATCGGCCGCATCCTCAATCAGAGCCAGTTCACCGCGCAGGAATGCGTGGATCACCTGATCGCCGCGGCGCTCGATGGCGGCGGCAGCGACAACGTCACCGTGCTGCTGATCCGGCAGTTGTAGTCGGCCCCTCGCGGCAAGCGAGGATCGCGAACATCGACCCGACGACCCAAGTACCTCCCAGCTTACGGGCTACCGGATGAAATCCCGCGCGACTGATCGTCGGCCAGTTTGTGCAAGGCCTGCAATTTCGGATCGTTGGGTTCGGCCAGCATGCCGTTTTCGGCATTGAGCTTGCAGGCGTCGTACAACTGTGCATCGCAGGCACGCTGGGCGAAGGCCACGTAGAAAGCGGCGATGTCCTGTAGTCCTTGCTGGGCGCGCTTGTTGTCCGATTGAATGGACAGCACCTTGCGATAGAGCTCGGCGGCATTGGCTCCGTCGGGCATGACCAGGTTGCGCCCGATATCCGCCTTGCTGGTGGTGCCGTGGTTTTTGAACGCATCGGCCTGCTCGAGCATCTGCTGCACGTCGCCACCGTATTGCTGCTCGATGGTCAGCGGATTGTGCACGCCGCTGTCGAGCGCGCCACTGCTGCCATCGGCCATGCCCGATCCAGCCGGGCTGCCCATCGTCACCGGCGCCACCGGCGTGTTAGGGATCACCTGCGCCAGCGGAGGCGAACGGGTGAGGTACCAGATACCCACGCCCACCAGCACCACCACGGCGCCGACGGCTGGCCACAGCCAGCCCGGCAAACCTGCCTCGCGGTTGACGATGCGGGTGCGCTGCGCGGTGGCGCCACGGCCGGATTGGGTGGCGCTGATCCGCGCCTGCCCTTTCGAGGCCATCTTGCCCAGTGCCGCCGCCCCCTCGGGCGCGCTGGTGAGCAACTGGTGCACTTCCTCGGCCAGCAAGGCACCGGTCTGCACGCGTTCGGCCGGGTTCTTGGCCATCGTGCGGTTGACCAAGGGCTGCAGCCACGCATATTCGGCCGGCAGTTGCGGCACCGGCTGGGTGACGTGCATCAGGGCCACGGTGAACGGGTCGGCGGCCTGATACGGCGGCGCGCCAGTGAGCATCTCGTAGAGCACGGTGCCGAGGCTGTACAGATCCGAGCGCCCATCCACCGGTTCGGCACGCGCCTGCTCCGGGCTCATGTAGTCGGGCGTGCCGATGGAGGCGCCGGCCACGGTGGAACTGGAACTGGAATCCATCGCCTTGGCGATGCCGAAGTCGGCCAGCACCGCGCTGCCGTCCTTACGGAACAGGATGTTGCCGGGCTTCACGTCACGGTGGACGAAGCCCTTCTGGTGCGCGAAATCCAGCCCGCGCGCCATTTCCACCATGATGTCGAGGATCTCGCCGATCGACAGCGCGCCCTCGGCGATGCGCTCCTTGAGGGTGCCACCGGGGATGTACTCGGCCGCGAGGTAATACACCCCGGCATGGGTGCCGATGTCGTACACCGTCACCAGATTCTGGTGTTGCAGCTTCGCGGTGATCCGGCCTTCCTTGAGGAAGCGCTCGGTGAACTCGGAATTGGCCGCCAGCGCCGGCGCCATCACCTTCAGCGCCACTTCGCGATCCAGCGATTCCTGCATGGCCAGGAACACCGAGGCCATGCCGCCCTCGCCGATCGGCCGCAGGATCTTGTACCCCGGGATGGCGATGTCGACCGATTGCAACAGGACTGTAGACGATGAGCTCACGCGTGCCCCCGGGAATGCGGACGGTGTGCGGATGCAACATGTATTTGGCGCGCGACCCTCAACGCACCAACGCGCTGGACGGGGTTGCAAGGATGCCCGCACCGTGCCTGCCGATGATGCCGAAAAGTTGTCGCGAACGCGACCGGCGAAGCAATGCTCGTGCGCAGGGCAGAAGTGCTCATGACTCCAACTCCTGCGGCCAAAGGCAGGTTCCGCCGGCGGCCTTGGCGATGCGCGCCAGCCGCTGCGCATGCGCCGACAGATCGTCCGAGCTGGCGCGTTGGATGCGCCGGGCATGGTGCGTCGTCGTTGCGAACCGCTGCGACCCCGTCGCCGGAGCCGCCTCGGCGAAGCCCAGATCGCCCTGCCCTGCGGTCATCTGCAGGTACACGTCGGCGAGCAATTCGGCATCCAGCAGCGCGCCGTGCACGGTGCGCTGGCTGTCGTCCACGCCCAGCCGCTTGCACAACGCGGTGAGGCTGTTGCGCTGGCCCGGAAAACGTTCGCGCGCCAGATCGAGCGTGTCGAGCACGGCGCAACGCTCCCGCAGCCGTGCATGCCCTGCTTCCAGCAAACCCAGTTCGTAATCCAGAAAGCCCACGTCGAAGGCGGCGTTGTGGATGACCAGTTCGGCGCCATCGATGAACGCCAGCAAGTCGGCGACGACGTCGGCGAAGCGCGGCTTGTCGGCGAGGAACTCGCGGGTCAGTCCGGTCACCTCGGAGGCCCCGGGTTCCATCTCGCGATCGGGATTGAGGTAACGCTGGAAGCTGCGCCCGCTTGGACGGCGCGCCACCAGTTCGATGCAGCCGATCTCGACGACGCGGTTGCCCTTTTCCCACGACAGCCCGGTGGTTTCGGTATCCAGCACGATCTGGCGGTTCAAGGGTTCACTCCTGCGGCCTGCATGCGCTGCGCCTGCGCGCGCGCCAGCGCATCCACGCGCTCGTTGTCCGGATGCCCGGCGTGACCCTTCACCCACAGCCATTGCACGCGGTGCCCCGCGGCGGCGGCGTGCAGGCGCTGCCACAGATCCTGATTCTTCACCGGCTGCCCGCCAGCGGTCTTCCAGCCGCGCCGCATCCAGCCCGGCAACCATTCGCTGATGCCCTGCTGCACGTATTTGGAATCGGTGTACAGCTTCACCTCGCAGGTTTCCTTCAAGGCTTCCAGCCCGGCGATCGCAGCCATCAGTTCCATCCGGTTGTTGGTGGTGGCCGGCTCGCCGCCGGCAAGCTCCTTCTCGCGCCCCGAAAAACGCAGCAGGGCCGCCCAGCCGCCGGGGCCGGGGTTGCCCAGGCACGCGCCGTCGGTATGGATCTCGATGGGCTTCATCGGCTGCACCGGCGCGGCTGCCGCAGTGCATGCGGCGCGCGTGCCGATGCCGCCGGCGCACCGCCGCCGACCCGCACCCGTTGCGGTGTGGCCCGCAACGGCAGCATTCCGGCATCACGGCGGCGTGCCTGCAACAGGTACGCGCTGCGCAGCGGCGAACCGTGCACCTGGGCTCCGGCAACGTCGATCGACGCGGTGTCGGCATCGCCCGACCAGCGCGCCCCCAGATAGCGCCAGCCCATGACATCCAGTGACAGTCCGGACAGGACGGCGGAGGTGGCTTCCGGCGACCACGCGCGCAAGCCCGCGAACGCCCAGCGCAACCGCGCCGGACTCAGCGGATTCAGGCTCAGCACCAGCAGCGTGCCTTCCGGCTCCAGCAGGCGCGCGCATTCAGCGGCCAGCCCGACCGCGTCGCGCGAGGTTTCCAGCGCGCAGGCCAGATACACCAGCGCGAAACTGCCGTCGGCGAACGGCAGCCGCATCTCGTCGCAATGCAGATCGCCGGCCAGCCCCGCTCCGTCGCGCCGCAGATGGACACGGGTATGGATGTTGGGCGTGGCCAGCGCCGGCGCATCGTCGAACGGTTCCACGAACAAGCCGTAAAACCCGCTGCACCGCGCCACATCCGGTGCGGCGTCGCGGCTGGCACGCCGCAGCAAACCGCGCAACGCCCCCCCGGCCAGGCGATCGGTCGCGGGCTGGGTCGGTTGACGCGGGGCGTGGACAGCGGGCATGGTGCGGAGTTTGCGGGATTCGCCCGCCGCGGTCATCCTCCCTCGCGCGAAAATCCTTCCCGATCTGTCGCTCAATCGATGCCCCGACTCCAGGCCCTGCCAGCGCTGAGCGACAACTACATCTGGACCTTGTCCGGCGACGATGGGCGCGCGCTGGTGGTCGATCCGGGCGAAGCCGCGCCGGTGCTGGCGGCGATCGCTGCGGGGCTGCGCCCGGTCGCGATCCTGCTCACCCATCACCATCCCGACCACATCGACGGCGCAGCGACGCTGCTGGATCATTTCGACATTCCCTGCATCGCCCCGATCGATCCACGCATCGGCTGCGCGACGCGCCGCGTGGCCGACGGCGACACCTTCACCATTCCCGAGTTGGACCTCACGTTCACGACGCTGGAAGTCCACGGCCATACGAGTTCGCATGTCGCCTACCACGGTGCCGGGCTGGTGTTTTGCGGCGATACCTTGTTCAGCCTCGGCTGCGGACGGATGTTCGAGGGCACCCCGGAGCAGATGCTGGCCTCGCTGGATCGGCTCGCCGCCCTGCCCGATCCGACGCGGGTGTGCTGTGGCCACGAATACACGCTCGCCAACGGTACTTTCGCGAGCGTGGTCGATCCCGACAACGCAGCGCTGCGCGAACGCATCGTGCAGGCGCGCACGGCGCGCGAGCGCGGCGAGCCATCGGTGCCCAGCACGATCGCCAGCGAACGCGACTGCAATCCTTTCCTGCGCGTCGATACGCCGGCGGTGCGGGCGGCGGTAGAGCATCACCAAGGCAGCCCCTGCGCCGATCGCGTCGCCACTTTCGCCGCATTGCGCGGCTGGAAAGACGATTTCCGCGCATGAAGGTCATTCGCCGTCTGCTGCCAACGACGCTCGTGGCGGTCATCGCCATCACCCTGCTGGCCGGCTGCGAGCCGGTTCCGAACACCCGCCCGAATACATCGGAAAGCGGCCCGGTGTCGGTACCGGTGCCGTTGCCCGAATCTCCGCCGATCACCATCACCGACCTGCCGCCGGAAGATCGTGGCCCGCTGACCGCACCTTCCAATGCCCCATTGCCGCCGGAAGGCGATGTGCTCACGTCGGGGCAGGTGCTCGACCGCCTGCGCGCGCGACTGAGCCAGCCATCGTGCATCGTCGGGCCCAACAACACGCGCTGGCGGCACAAGTACGCCGGTTACCCGCGTCATTTCGCCGACCAGATCCAGGCCGTGCTGCCGCGCATGCTGGTGGTGATGGACGCGCTGGAAAGCCATCATCTGCCGGCCGAATTCGCGGTCATCCCGATCGTCGAAAGCTGGTATCGCATGGACGTGCGCAGCTTCGGCGGCGCGGTGGGGATGTGGCAGTTCCTTGCCGAGACGGCGCGCAACAACGGTGCCACCGTCAACCGCGATTACGACGGCCGCCTGTCGATGGCCGACGGCACCGACGCGGCGATGAGCTATCTGGGCAACTTGCAGAGCATGTTTCACGACTGGCGCCTGGCCTCGATGGCGTACAACTCCGGCGAGTTCCGGCTGGCCAAGACGATGAGCCCGGCCGAACTGGCCGAACGTGGAGCCGGACCGGGCATGCGCTACAAACGCCCGTGGGGACTGGCTTTCGGCACCTACGAATACGTCTCCAAGATGCGCGCGCTGGTGTGCCTGCTCGACCAGCCCACGCGGCAGGGGATACCGCTGGATCCGACGGTGCCGGTCACCCACTGGGTGCGCTACACCGTGCCCGATGGGATCAACTCGCTGGACGAGCTCGCCGCGCGTCTGGGCACCGATGCGGAAGAACTCAAGGCATTCAACTTCGCCTATCGAGACGGCCGCCTGTACGCCGACACCCCGCGCGTGGTGATGGTGCCAGCCGCCACGCGGCCGCGTTGGGCGAGTGTGGGCGGTGCGGAAACGACACCATCGTCCGTGACTGCACCCACTGCAACCGCCGCTCCCGCAACCACAACGGCGAACATGGCTACGGCTGCCTCGACGCAAGGTTCATCGCCGCCCATCTCACCGTCCACCACCACAACGCCCACGACAGGGACACAGCACCAGATCCTGCTGCCACCAATGCCTGCGGCTTCCGCAAAGGTTCCGGCGCTGGTCGTGGCCAGCCCTGTGGCCGTCAAACAACCCCCGCCGACTCCTCGGCCGATGCCGACCAAATCGCTGCCTGTAGCAGCCCATCCCGAAGCGACTGATTCAGCGGTGACGCAACCGACGGCGCCGTCCATGACGCAACCGGCAGTCGCCCACCCCTCGGTGGCCGATTCCACCGCGAAGGCACAGCCAACTCTGCCGTCGCTACAGCCTGCCATCGCCCAACCCCGCGCCGCAGATTCGACGGTGCCGCAAAAAACGGGTTCATCACCGAAACAGTCCATCACGGTTTATCCCACCACGGTGGATACGGTCGTACCCCCCCAACCGACACCGCCTTCGTCGCAGTCCGTATCGACACCCATGCCGGCGTTGGGCAGCTTCCACCCGCCAATCCCTGCGGGCATCCCGGCATCGTCGGAATCGACTCAGACCGCACCGCCAGCGTCGTCCTCCAGCAACAATACATCAGCGCCGGCACCCGTCACGCCTTCGCAACAAGCCGGTCAACCCACCCATTCCGCGCCTACCTCGGTGCCCGCCCAGGCAGTGGCCACAACGCCGACACCCGCACCCAAGCCGGTTGCCACCTACAAAGTCCAGTTCGGCGATACCCTCGACGCCATCGCCGCGCGCTTCCACGTCACGACGACGGATTTGCGCGCATGGAACCATCTGGCTCCCGACGCGATACTCGACGTCGATCAGGTGCTCAAGCTGGAACCCTGAAGCCGCAACCGTCACACTACGCGCCTTCCCCGCTGCGGCGGATCATCGGATCGGAGGCAACATGGGTTTCCTGCATGGCAAGCGCGCGCTCATCACCGGCGTGCTCAACCAGCGTTCGATCGCCTGGGGCATCGCGCAGGCGATGCACCGCGAAGGCGCGCAACTGGCGTTCACCTACGTCAACGACAAGCTCAAATCGCGCGTGGAGGAAGCTGCCGCCGCGTTCGGCTCGGACATCGTGCTGCCCTGCGATGTCGCCAGCGACGCGCAGATCGCGCAGTTGTTCGTGGATCTGGGCCAGCGCTGGGACGGGCTGGACATCCTCGTGCACTCGATCGGCTTCGCGCCCGGCGAGGCGCTGTCGGGCGGCCTGCTCGACGGACTGACCCGCGAGAACTTCCGCATCGCCCACGACATCTCCGCCTACAGCTTCCCGGCGCTGGCCAAGGCCGCGCGGCCGCTGATGCAAGGCCGCAACGGCGCGCTGCTGACGCTGACGTATCTGGGCGCCGACCGCGCGCTGGCGAACTACAACGTGATGGGGCTGGCGAAGGCCAGCCTGGAATCCTCGGTGCGTTATCTGGCCTACAACCTCGGCCCCGAGGGCACGCGGGTGAACGCGATCTCGGCCGGGCCGATCAAGACGCTCGCCGCCGCCGGCGTGGGCAACATCCGCAAGATGCTCGACTACGCCGCGCACAACGCGCCGCTGCGCCGCAACGTGAGCATCGAGGATGTGGGTAATACCGCCGCCTTCCTGTGTTCGGATCTGGCCGCCGGCATCACCGGCGAGGTCACCTTCGTGGACGCCGGCTACAACATCCTCGGGATGAGTGGGCTGGAATGAGCGCTTATGCGATGACTTAACGTCATCGCATGCTCATTCCAGCGCCCGCAGCAGGATGCGAAGGGCGGGATCGACTTGGCGAGGCACGGATGCCGAGACTACTCGACTCGTGAAGCACTTTACGAAAACTATGCTTGCGAGAATCGGCCGAGTCGAATCGAGTTCGATGGCCAGAGTGGCCGGATGACGCAACGTCATCTCGCGATCATTACATTGCCGGAGGCAGGATGCCGCAGGCGGGATCGACTTGGCGAGGCACGGATGCCGAGCCTGGTCGATTCGAGAAGCACCTTACGGAAGCTGCGCTTGCGCAGTACCGCCTCGCGCATCGACTTGACGACGAGGAATCTCCACCCATGAACGCGCAACAGCGGATGGTGTTGTGGCTGGGTGCAGCCTTCGTCGGCATCTTGTTGCTGATCCGCGAAATGAGCCTGTTGCGAATGTTGCTGGCGGTCACGGATGGCGCACGTCTGGTGATGGTGGAGGACATGCACAACGAACTCGGCGGAGCGTTTCGGGTGCGTGACCGACGATTTCGGGAACCGACCGAAATGGCCGGTCACGATCGACCGAAATGGCCGGTCACGCCTTACCGAAATGGCCGGTCACGGCCGGCCGAAATACGCAGCAACTACCCAGCTGCCTGCGCACGCTCCATCCTGACAGGCTGTTGAAATCAGCCTGTCAACGCGCGCCTTGGAGGATTATTTACGCGATATCAGTGCAGGCTTTATCATGGCAAGCCCGCAGCACGGTTGTCGCGGCGCCCTACAACCGATCGTCCGCGATCTTGACTTGGAACTGCTTGCGCAGGGCGTCGATGTAGTTGCGCACTTCCAGACCGCCGCGCGCCTGCTGCGCGAATTGCTTGCGATAATTCTCGCGGGTGGCGGCATCCATGCTCGACGGGTCGCCATCGACCACACGGGTCACCTGCAACACCGCCAACTGGCTCGGCGACAGCCGTGCCTGTGCCGACACCAGCGGTTTACCATCCTGCGGATGCGGTTGACGGAATGCGGTGTCGATCAGATCCGCCGACGGCGTGACCTGTCCGCGTTCGACCGCAGCGAGGGTCTGCACCGGCACGCCCAGCGAAGTGGCGAGGGCATCGAGCGATTCGCCCTTCTTCAGGCTCGCCAGCGCCGAGTCGGCGGCGGCTTGCTCGGCCTTGTCGCGCGCATCGGCCTGGATGGCGGTGATCACTCGGTCGCGCACCTGCGCCAGTGGCAGGGTCTTGACCGGCACATGCTCGGCGACGCGGATCACCACCATGTGCTGGTGATTTTTCTTGTCCAGATCGATTTCGTCGCTGTTCTCGCCACTGTCGATGAGATCGCGTGAAAACGCGGCACGGATCACCGCCGGATTCGCGGCGATCCCCGGCCCGCCCGAATGCGGGAACAACGGCGTCTTCTGCACGGTCATGCCCATCGTCTTGGCGGCCGTGGCCAGCGTAGTCGGATCCTTGAGGGTGAGATCGACCAACTTGCCGGACAGGTCGCTGAATTGTTTCTCGCGCGCTTCTTTGATGGCGTCGGCCTGAATCTGGTCATGCACCTGCGCGAACGGGATGCGGTTGCCGTCCTTGACTTCGCGCAGCAGGATCACATGCCAGCCTTCGGCGGTGCGCACCGGATCGCTCACCTGCCCGGGTTTGAGCGCGAACAAGGCGGTGGCGAAGGGCTTCTGGTCGATCGCCTTTTCGGTCAGCCAGCCCAGGTCGCCGCCCTGATTTTTCGAGCCGATGTCGTCCGAATCGGCCTTGGCCATCGCGGCGAAGTCGGCACCGGGCGCACGCGCCTTGATCGCCAGCGCGGCAGCCTTCGCCTGCACGGCCTTCTCCTGCGCCGGCGTGGCATTGGCCGGCACATTCAACAGGATGTGCGCGGCGCGGCGCTGTTCGGGTTCGAGGTAGCGATCTTTCTGATCGTCGTAACGCTGGCGCAGACTGGCCTCGTCGATGCCGGTCGGCGGTGGCAACGCGGCACCGTCGATTTCCAGATACTCCAGCGCGACTTGTTCCTGCGTGCGGTAATCGGTGGTGTGCGCCTTGTACCACGCGTCGATTTGCGCGTCGGTCAGCACCGGCGCCTGCGCAGGCATCGGCAGGGCGACATAGCGCAGATCGCGCTTCTGCCCGGCCAGCCGCAGCGCGAAATCAATTTCTTTTTCGGACGTCAGTCCGGTGAGGGTGATTTCCTTCGCCAGCGACTGCACGAGCAGGTCGTCGTGACGCAGAGCCTGATACTGCTCGGGCGTGCGCGGCGGATTGAGGATGGAGAGCACCTGCAGGTAGCGGGTCTGGTCGAACTTGCCGTCCACCTGGAAAGTGGGATCGTTGGCGATCGCGTCGTACAACTGCTGCCCGGACACCGCCATGCCGTCGCGCTCGGCGGCGGCCAGCAGCAATTCGCGCATGACCATCATGTCGGCGACCTTGTGCTTGTTGGCGGGCGTGTCGAACGTGGCTTGATCGAAGTTGTCGCCGAGGCGCTGGCGCTCGTCCTGCCGCTCACGCTCGAAGCGGGCGCGGAAGTCGTCGGTGGAGATGTCCTTGTACTTGGCACCGAGGCTGCTGCCGAACCAGCCCGGCTTGACCGTGATCCGCGCCGCGTAGGTGTCGTTGCGGCCTTGGAAGTAGCCGTTGATGCCCCACAGTCCGAACAGGACGATCAGCGGGCCGAGGATCAGGCCGGCAAACCAACCGGAACTGGCATCACGGATTTTCTGCAGCATGTGCGCGTGGCTCTCGTCGGAACTTCCCCGGCCGCAGGTGCCGTCGGGAAAGCAGTGCGAGGCGTCGCGGCGGAATCCGCGCACCTCTGCGGGCGGATGCGGCCGGCGACCGGAATGCCGATCGCCGACAAGACAAGGGCGCCCGCGGGCGCCCTTGGGGAAAATGGCGGAGTGGACGGGACTCGAACCCGCGACCTCCGGCGTGACAGGCCAGCATTCTAACCGACTGAACTACCACTCCGCTGTGTTGCTGCTGATCCCACTGCGACAATCGCTGCGTCCATGCGCTCTAGGCTTCGATGCAAGCAAGCTCGCAGCTGTGATGGACGCCGTGATCGGCTCGGGTGGTGGGTGCTGAGGGTTTCGAACCCCCGACCCTCGCCTTGTAAGGGCGACGCTCTACCGCTGAGCTAAGCACCCTTGGTGCGGCGAACGCACTGCGGTGCTTTCGACGATGCCGAGCCATGAAGACCCGGCACCGCGTTGCGAGAACCGCATCCAATCAGTTTACGGCATCCTTCAGCGCCTTGCCAGCCTTGAACGCCGGATTCTTCGAAGCCTTGATCTTGATCGTCTGGCCGGTGCGCGGATTGCGACCGGTACGCGCGGCGCGCTTGCGCACCGAGAAGGTGCCAAAGCCGACGAGGGTGACGCTGACGCCTTTCTTCAGCGACTTGGTGATCGACTCCACCATCGCATCGACGGCGCGACCGGCATCGGCCTTGGACAATTCCGCATGCTCGGCGACCGACGCGATGAAATCAGCCTTGTTCATTGAGTACTCCTGGGGGCTAGTGTGAGGCGGGCAATTCGATTCAATCCGGGCATGTCGAAGTTCCCCTGCACGCCCGATCGACCTTGGCCGCGGCGCGCGCTGGATGGCTCGCGCTGCGGTCGAAGCGATTTATACCAGCGCCCAAGATGGCGCGCAACACGAAAACGCCAAGTCTGGTGCGGTTTTCAGCAGTTTCGCGTGAACGGGGTCAACGATCCGCGCGAATGCCGCCGTCAATGCGTGCGGGCGGCATCGGAAGTCGCGGGATGTTTCCCTCCGCGACCGTATCCGGCGTCGTTTCGACAGCGGCCGCTTTCGGCACCAATGAGCGTTCGAGCGCGATGTCAAGCACCTCGTCGATCCAGCGCACCGGGATGATCTTCATGCCCTGGGTCACGTTGCGCGGAATGTCGGCCAGATCCTTGCGATTCTCTTCGGGGATGATCACCGTGCGAATACCGCCGCGCAATGCGGCGAGCAGTTTCTCCTTCAAGCCGCCGATCGGCAGCACGCGACCACGCAGGGTGATCTCGCCGGTCATCGCCACATCCGCGCGCACCGGCACTTCCGACAAGGCGGAAACGAGCGCGGTGGCCATCGCGATGCCGGCGCTCGGCCCATCCTTCGGCGTGGCGCCCTCGGGTACGTGCAGATGGAAATCGAGCTTGTGGTAGAAGTCGCGATCCAGTCCCAGCGCCTCGGCGCGCGCGCGCACCACCGAATGCGCGGCTTTCACCGATTCCTGCATCACCTCGCCGAGCTTGCCGGTGAGGATCATCGCGCCCTTGCCCGGTACCAGCGCGGCCTCGATCTGCAGCAGGTCGCCGCCGACTTCGGTCCATGCCAGACCGGTGACGAGGCCGACTTCGTTGCGCTCCTCGGCATGGCCGAAATCGAACCGGCGCACGCCCAGAAAATGTTCGAGATTCTTCGGCGTGACCTGACGCGCGGCGTCCGCTTTTTTCTTCGTCTTCTGCGGGCCTTCCAGCGCGATTTCCTTGACCGCCTTGCGACAGATCTTGGCGATCTCGCGTTCAAGGTTGCGCACGCCCGACTCGCGCGTGTAATAGCGCACGATGTCGCGCAGCGCGCCCTCGCTGACCTTCACCTCGCCCTCCTTCAAGCCGTTGGCCTTGAGCTGCTTGGGCAGCAGGTAGCGGGTGGCGATATTGAGCTTTTCCTCCTCGGTGTAGCCGGGGATGCGGATCACTTCCATGCGATCGAGCAAGGGGCCCGGGATGTTGAGCGAGTTCGCGGTGGCGATCCACATCACCTCGGACAGGTCGAAATCCACCTCCAGATAATGATCGTTGAAGGCGTGGTTCTGCTCCGGGTCGAGCACTTCGAGCAAGGCCGAAGACGGATCGCCGCGGAAGTCCATCGACATCTTGTCGATCTCGTCGAGCATGAACAGCGGATTGCGCGTGCCGGATTTGCTCAGGTTCTGCAGGATGCGCCCGGGCATGGATCCGATATAGGTGCGGCGATGACCGCGGATCTCCGCCTCGTCGCGCACGCCGCCCAGCGACATGCGCACGAACTTGCGATTGGTCGCGCGTGCGATGGATTGCCCGAGCGATGTCTTGCCCACGCCCGGCGGTCCGACGAGGCACAGGATCGCTCCCTTCATCTGCTTCACCCGCCCCTGCACGGCGAGGTATTCGAGGATGCGTTCCTTCACCTTCTCCAGCCCGTAGTGATCGGCATCGAGCACTTCGGTGGCGGCCTTGAGATCCTTGCGAACCTTGGATCGCTTCTTCCACGGCACGCCGACCATCCAGTCGAGATAATTGCGCACCACGGTGGATTCGGCCGACATCGGCGACATCTGCTTGAGCTTGCCCAACTCAGCCTTGGCCTTGGCCTCCACCGCCTTGGGCATGCCGGCGGCGGCGATCTTGCGCGCCAGTTCCTCGATCTCGTTCGGTGCCTCGTCGGTTTCGCCCAGCTCCTTCTGGATCGCCTTCATCTGCTCGTTGAGGTAGTACTCGCGCTGGCTCTTTTCCATCTGCGACTTCACCCGGCCGCGGATGCGCTTCTCCAGTTGCTGCACGTCGATCTCGCCCTCGATGTAGCCGATCAGCAGTTCCAGCCGCGAGGCAACGTCCATCGCCTCCAGCAGCTTCTGCTTGTCGGCCACGCGCACGCCGATGTGCGCGGCGATGGTGTCCGCCAACCGCCCTGGATCGTCGATGCCATTCACGGTGGCCAGCAATTCCGGCGGCAGCTTGCGGTTGGTCTTCAGGTACTGCTCGAACTGCGCCACCAGCGAACGCGCGGTGACCTCCACCTCGCGCAGGTGCTCGGGCGCAGGCGTGTCGAGCACGTCCACCTGCGCCACCATCACGCCGTCGTGCTCGCTGCTGGCGCGCATGCGCACGCGCGACACGCCCTCGACCAGCACCTTGATCGTGCCGTCGGGCAGCTTGAGCAGTTGCAGCACGGTGGCGAGCGTGCCGACTTCGTACAGATCCGTCGCCGCCGGCTCGTCGATGTCCGGGCTCTTCTGCGCGAACAGCGCGATCCGCTTGTCCGCCGCCATCGCCATTTCCAGCGCGCGCATCGAGCGGTCGCGGCCGACGAACAGCGGGATGACCATATGCGGGTAGACGACGACGTCGCGCAGCGGCAGGATCGGCAGTTCGACGCGATGGGGGTGATGGGCGGTCATCGGGAATCCTCGAGGGGCGCGGCGTGCGCCCACGCAATGGTTATGGGGCTTGCGACACAAGCTTGCAAGCCCGCCCGCGCGAGCGCGGCGGATCGACGGACGATCCGTTGGAAATCAGCAGGTTGCAGGCGGCCGGCGAACGCGCCGGCGGGCTTCACTCGGACGAAGCCGCGCGTTGCGGCGCGGGGGTATTGCTGTAGATCAGATACGGCTCGGTCTGCTTGTCGATCACCGCTTCGTCCACCACCACTTTGCTCACGTTCTGCAGCGAGGGCAGATCGTACATGGTGTCCAGCAGCACCGATTCGAGGATGGTGCGCAGCCCGCGCGCGCCGGTCTTGCGCTTGAGCGCCTTGCGCGCAACCGCTGCCAACGCCTCGGGGCGCAGTTCCAGCTCCACGCCTTCCATGTCGAACAGCTTGCGGAACTGCTTGCTGATCGCATTCTTGGGCTGGGTGAGGATCTTCACCAGCGCCGCCTCGTCGAGCTCCTCGAGGGTGGCGACCACCGGCAGGCGGCCGACGAATTCGGGGATCAGGCCGAACTTGATCAGATCCTCAGGCTCCACGTCGGCGAGCAGGCGACCCACCTCGGTCTTCTTGGACTTGCTCTTGACGTTGGCGCCGAAACCAATGCCGCCCGCGTCGGTGCTGCGCTGCTGGACGATCTTCTCCAGCCCGGCGAACGCCCCGCCGCAGATGAACAGGATGTTCTTCGTATCGACCTGCAGAAATTCCTGCTGCGGATGCTTGCGCCCGCCCTGCGGCGGAACGCTGGCAATCGTGCCCTCGATCAGCTTGAGCAGCGCCTGCTGCACGCCCTCACCGGAGACGTCGCGGGTGATCGAGGGGTTCTCGGACTTGCGCGAGATCTTGTCGATCTCGTCGATGTAGACGATGCCGGTCTGCGCCTTCTCGACGTCGTAGTCGCACTTTTGCAGCAGCTTCTGGATGATGTTCTCGACATCCTCGCCGACGTAACCGGCTTCGGTCAGCGTGGTCGCGTCGGCGATCGTGAACGGCACGTTGAGCAGGCGCGCCAGCGTCTCGGCGAGCAGGGTCTTGCCCGAGCCGGTGGGGCCGACCAGCAGGATGTTGGACTTGGCCAGCTCGACTTCGTCGTTTTTGCTGCGGCTCTCGATGCGCTTGTAGTGGTTGTACACCGCCACCGACAGGGTTTTCTTCGCACGCTGCTGTCCGACCACGTACTGGTCGAGCACGTCCATGATCTCGCGCGGCTTGGGCAGGTGGCTGCCCGAGGTCTGGGCCTTTTCCTCCAGCTCCTCGCGGATGATGTCGTTGCACAGATCGACGCATTCGTCGCAGATGAACACCGACGGGCCGGCGATCAGTTTGCGCACCTCGTGCTGGCTCTTGCCGCAGAACGAGCAGTAAAGGATCTTGCCGCTGTCGCTGGATCGGCTGGTACGGTCGTCGCTCATGCGTCTTCAGGCTCCGCAACGGAGTTTCGTTTTCAGAATAGCACAGCCCGCGTCAGCGGCTGGCGCGGGAACGTGATGCAGCGCGGGTTTCCCGCCCTTTCCGCGCGGATCAGGACGCCTGCACGGTCTCGTCGGCGCGGCGCGCGATCACCTGATCGATCAGGCCGTATGCGCGCGCTTCTTCGGCGCTCTTGAAGTTGTCGCGATCGGTGTCGCGGGCGATGGTCTCGACCGACTGCCCGGTGTGCGCGGCGAGGATCTCGTTGAGTTTGGCCTTCAAGGAGAGAATCTCGCGGGCGTGGATCTCGATGTCGGTGGCCTGGCCCTGGAAGCCGCCCAGCGGCTGGTGGATCATCACCCGCGAGTTGGGCAGCGCGTAGCGCTTGCCGTGCGCACCCGCGGCCAGCAGCAGCGAGCCCATGCTGGCCGCCTGACCCACGCAGATGGTGCTGATGTCGGGCTTGATGAACTGCATGGTGTCGTAGATCGCCATGCCCGCGGTGACGATGCCGCCCGGCGAATTGATGTACAGGCTGATGTCCTTCTCGGGGTTGTCGGCTTCGAGGAACAGCATCTGCGCGACGATGACATTGGCCATGTAGTCGTCGATCGGGCCCACGCAGAAGATGACGCGCTCTTTCAACAGGCGCGAGTAGATGTCGTAGGCGCGCTCGCCGCGGCTGGTCTGCTCGACCACCATCGGCACGAGGTTGAGGTTCTGGGTCGGAATCATGTTCGTCTCCGTGAGTACTATCGGAAAGCTCCTCTCCCAGCGGGAGAGGGGTTGGGGTGAGGGGCCGAAGGCCGTCGGCTTGCCCGTAACAATGGGCACGCGCGTACCGAGTTCAACTCACGTCGACTCAGCCGGCCCGAGGCAGTTGCATCTCACACCCGCCGCTGCTGCATCGCGTCGGCAAAGCTCATGCGGTGGTCGGTGGCGTGCGCCTGCTCGGCGATCCAGTCGATCACCTGCTCTTCCATCACCCGGCCCTGCAGATCCTGCAGCATGCGCGGGTTGTTGCGGTACAGGTCGATCACCTGCTTGGGTTCTTCGTAGGTCGAGGCGATCAGGCGCATCATCTCGTTGACGCGCTGCTGATCCAGCCGCAGGTTGTGCTGCCGCGCCACTTCGTTGATCAGCAGCACCGTGGCCACGCGAACGCGCGCCGTCGGCAGGAAACCTTCGTATGGAATCTGAACATCGGCTTGCCCGGCTTCGCGAGCCTGCTGTTCGGCGGCACGCGCCTGCGCACGCGCCTCGGCCTCGATCAGCCGCGCCGGCAATTCGACTTGATGGAACCGCGCCAGCACCTTGTCCAGCACCTCCTCGCGCAGCCGCGCCATCAACGCGCCCTTGAGCTCGCGCTCGAGGTTGGCGCGCACTTCCTTGCGGAATTCCTCGACTTGCCCGCTGCGCACGCCGAAGGTGCGGATGAATTCCGCATCCAGCTCCGGCAGGTGCGGCTCGGACACGCGAACCACCGTGACCTCGACCGATGCCGTCTTGCCGGCGAGTTCCGGATCGTTGGCGTCCGCCGAGTGATCGACCTGCACGGTGAATTGCCCGCCCGTCGCTTGCCCGACCAGACGCATCTCCACCTCGTTGGCGAGCATGCCCGAACCCACCACGGTGGCCACACGCTCGGCGCCCTCTGCCGGGCGGCGCACGCCATCCGCCGTGGAAATGGTTTCCACCGTCACCAAGTCGCCTGCTTGCGCCGGGCGCTCCACCGGACTCCACACGCGCCGCTGGGTGCGCAGGGTCTCGACCATGTTGTCGATGTCGGCATCGAGCACATCGGCGGTGACCCGCATGATGGCAAGATCGCTCAAGTCGATCGAGCCGAATTCCGGCACCACCTCGAAGGTCGCCACATAACCCAGCTCACCTTCGGCGGCGGGGGTCGGCTCGATCTGCGGCGTACCCGCCGGACGCAGGTTTTCCTTGCGCACCGCTTCGTCGAAGCTCTCGCGCACCAGATCGCCGAACACTTCGTTGCGCACCTGCGCGCCGTAGCGCTGCTCGATGATCTTGTGCGGGATCTTGCCGGGGCGGAAGCCCTTGATGCGCACCGAACGGGCGATCTCGCCCAGACGCGATCCGGCGATCGCGTTGAATCGCTCGACCGGCATGCTGACGGTGACGCGGCGCTCGAGATTGCTGATGTTCTCAACCGAAATTTGCATGTGGGCTCCTGAGAGCGCGCCTTTGCCGGGCGCGTGTTGACGCGGCTTGGATGGTCACACAAGGCAGCGCGGTGGTGCGAAAGGAGAGACTCGAACTCTCACGGGTTGCCCCACTGGAACCTAAATCCAGCGCGTCTACCAGTTTCGCCACTTTCGCGATTGCCGCGCGTGGCTGCCGTATGCGGGAGGAAGAATCTGGTGGGCCGTGTAGGATTCGAACCTACGACCTATTGATTAAGAGTCAACTGCTCTACCAACTGAGCTAACGGCCCAGATTCTTCCTGCCGCCGAGGGCAGCGGACGCGGCATTATGCCGCATCCGGGGACTGGGGTGGAAGACGGGATTTGAACCCGCGACCCCCGGAATCACAATCCGGTGCTCTAACCAACTGAGCTACATCCACCACTGTTCTTTTTTCGCTCCGATCCATCCATGGAGCATTCTTCGGTCGGCATCCATGCCTCCCCCGAATCCTCCGCGCGAGCGTCCACTGGACACTCGCAAGCGCTACGGATTCGACCAACTGAGCTACATCCACCATTCAGAGGACAGAGGAAGACAGAACGGCGTTCTATCGACAGTGAACTGTCCACTGGCCTCTCGAAAATTTTTCCGACAACTATCCGACAACTAAGTAGTACTTGCCTTTCAGTCCTCTGTCCTCTGAACCTGGCGCGCCCGGCTGGAATCGAACCAGCAACCACCGGCTTAGAAGGCCGGTGCTCTATCCGTTGAGCTACGGGCGCTCAAGCAGAACGGAATCGCCGCAAACCGTGTGCTGGTGTGGGCACCAACGGCTGGTTGGTCGGGGTAGAGGGATTCGAACCCCCGACATCCTGCTCCCAAAGCAGGCGCGCTACCAGACTGCGCTATACCCCGCATGCGAACGATGCCAGCCAACCTGAAAACCGGCCGCAGCCAAGTGTGCAAGGATATCATGCCGCACGGCAGCAAGCGCAAGATCGCTGCCATCCGAACGAAGGGAATCGCATGACCGCCAACCGCTATGACGCCATCGTGATCGGGGCCGGCCACAACGGCCTGATCGCCGCAGCCTACCTCGCCCGCGCCGGCAAGAAGGTGTGCATTCTCGAACGCCGCGAAATCGTCGGCGGCGCGGCGATGACCGAGGAGATCTTTCCGGGCTACCGCTTCACCGAGTTCTCTTACGTCGTCAGCCTGCTGCGCCCGGAGATCATCCGCGACCTCGAGCTGCCGCGCCACGGCTTGAAGATCCTGCCGCTGCCGAGCACGGTCACGCCGATGGACAACGGCGATTACCTCGCCGCGTGGGACGACCACGACCTCACCCGTCAGGAGATCTATCGCCACAGCCCGAAGGACGCGGAAGCTTCCGACGAATACGGCCGGGTGATGGCGCGCGCCGCCAAGGCGATCAAGCCGGTCATCGGCCTCGTCCCGCCCGATCCATCCTCGCTGAGCCCGCGCGATTTGATGGGCCTGCTCAAGCTCGGCCAGTACGCGAAATCGCTGTCTGAAAAAGAGTTGTACCGGATCGTGAAACTGGTGACGCAATCCTCCGCCGACCTGCTCGACGAGTGGTTCGAGTTCGATCCGTTGAAGGGCACCAAATCGGCCAGCGGCATCATCGGCACCTTCCTCGGCCCACGCTCGCCCGGCACGGCCTACGTGTTGCTGCACCACTACATGGGCGAGATCGACGGCGCATTCCGTGCTTGGGGCTTCGCCAAGAACGGCACCGGCGGCGTGTCCGCGGCGATCGCACGCTCGGCGGCGGCACTGGGCGTGGAGATCCGTACCAATGCACCGGTGAAGCAGGTGATCGTCAAGAATGGCCGCGCAGCAGGCGTCGCGCTGGAGAATGGCGATGAACTGCATGCGCGCGTGGTGATGGCCTGCGCCGATCCCAAACGCAGCTTCCTGCAATTCGTCGAGCCCAAACACTTCCCCGACGAATTCGTCGCCGCGATCCGCAACTTCCGCGTGCGCGGCTCCTCGGGCAAGGTCAACATCGCGCTCAACGCCCTGCCCGACTTCACCTGCCTACCGGGCGAAGGCCCGCTGCATCGCGGCGCGATCTCGATCAGCCCGAGCATGGATTACATCGAGCGCGCATACGACGAGGCCAAGTACGGCGCGTTCTCGAAGAACCCCTACATCGACATGATCATCCCTTCGATGATCGACCGCGACATGGCTCCGCCCGGCCACCACGTCATGTCCTGCTTCGTGCAGTACGCGCCCTACGACATCGACGGCGGCTGGGACGATGCGAAGAAGGAAGCCTTCGGCGAGACGGTGATCGGCACCATCGAACGCTACGCGCCGAACATCCGTCAGTGCATCGTCGGCAAGCAGGTCATCACGCCCAAGGACATCGAGCGCATCGCCGGCATCACCGGCGGCAACATCTTCCACGGCGAGTTGCTGCTGCACCAGTTGTTCTTCCTGCGACCCGCGCCGCAATGGGCCGACTTCCGCACCCCGCTGCCGGGCTATTACTTCGGCGCGGCCGGCGCGCATCCGGGCGGCGGCGTGATGGGCGCGGCGGGCAAGCTGGCCGCGCACGAAGTGCTGAAGGACTGGAAGTGAGCGCGCTCATGATGTTTTGCGCCATTCGCCGGTCCTCTGCGCGAAAGTCTTTTCGCTCGTCATCCCCGCGCGTGCCTTTGAACTCGTCATTCCCGCGAGTGCCTGTACGTTCGTCAACTTCGCGAGAGTTTTTGCGCTCGTCATCCCCGCGAAAGCGGGGATCCAGCGACTTTGCTTCCTGCGTCCCATCCGAAAGTCTTGCCGAAGATTTGACTATCAAGCAGACGAAGACTCTGGATCCCCGCTTTCGCGGGGGTGACGAGCTACAGCACACAAAGCAGATGCAAGCAAACGGATGCCGGGCATGACCACGAACACCTACGATGCCATCCTCATCGGCGCCGGCCACAATGCCTTGGTCGCGGCAAACTACCTCGCTAGGGCCGGTCGCAAGGTGCTGGTACTCGAACGCCGCGACGTCGCCGGCGGTCAACTCGCGCGCGAGTCATTCCCTGCCGCCGCGGACGCCGACACGGGCTTCACGGTCGATCCGTTGCACCCGGGCGGCCGACTGCGCCCGGACATCGTCGCCGATCTCGGACTGGCGAAGTTTGGCCTCGATGCAAGTCCATCGTCGAAATCACCTTGCATCGCATTGCTTCCGAACGGTAGCCGCCTGCATCTCGTCGCCGACGGCAAGGACGCGGCGACGCTGGCATCGATCCGCGCCTTGTCGGACAAGGATGCGCAGCGCTGGCCGGCCTTCGTCGCCTTCATGGACAAGGCCGCCGGTTTTCTCGATGCGGCCTATCGCACGCCGATGCCGCGCCTGCCGAACGTGGACTGGCGCAAGGAAGGATTGCCGCTGGCGAAACTGGGCTGGGCGCTGCGCCGGCTCGGCGGCCGCAACATGTTCGGCCTGATCCGCGCGCTATCCATGTCGATGGTCGAGTTCACCGAGGAATGGTTCGAGTCCGAACCGCTGCGCGCGGCGATCGCCGCCGTGGGCATCCACGGGCATACGCTGGGATCGATGTCTGCCGGCGGCGGATTCACCCTGATCCACAACTGGCTCCTGCGCGGCGGCCTCGCGCATCCGTCGGTGGCCGGCGGCAGCGCGCGCATCGCCGATGCGCTGATCGCGGCGCTGAAAGCGCGCGGCGGCGAAATCCGCACCGGCGCGGAAGTCGCGAAGGTGCTCGTGCAGCACCAGCGCGTCCGTGGCGTGCGGCTGGTCAATGGCGAGGAGATCGCGGCGAAGACGGTGCTCTCCGGTGCCGATCCACGGCGCAGCCTGCTCGGCCTCGTCGGTGCGGTGGAACTGCCGCCCGAGTTCGTCTGGGCCACGCAGTCGATCCGCATGCGCGGCAGCGTGGCGAAGGTGCATCTGCGCACCGACGGCAGCCACGGCATCCCCGCCGGCACCCTGCTGCACGCGCCGAGCCTGAAGTACCTCGAACGCGCCTTCGACGCTTCGAAATACGGCGAGATCTCGCAAGCCCCCTATCTGGAAATCACCGCCAACGGCGACGTGGTTTCGTTGCACGTCCAGTTCGCGCCCCATGCATTGCGCGGGACGACGTGGGAAAGCCAGCGCGGCGCGCTCGAACGCCTCGCCATCGCCACCGCTGGCGGACACTTCCCGGCGCTGCCAGCATCGATCCGCCAGACCGCATCGATCCTGCCCACCGATCTGGAATCGAAGTGGAGTTTGACCGAAGGCGATCTCAATCACGGCCAGCTCCAGCTCGATCAATTCTTCTTCATGCGCCCGCTGCCCGGCTGGTCGAACCACCGCACCCCGATCGATGGCCTGTGGCTGTGCGGTGCCGGCGTGCACGGCGGTGGCGGCATCAGCGGTGCGAGCGGACGCAATGCGGCGCGCGCCGTGCTGAAGTCCAATTCCACTATGTAGCATTTACCTCGACATTCGCGGACACGTACCGATGATCCTTCGCCGGCTCACTGCCAAATTCAAGAAGCAAGACTGGTTTGCCGTGGCGATCGAAATCGTGGTCGTCATCCTCGGTGTGTTCATCGGTATCGAAGTCGCCAACTGGAACACAGCACTCAAGCAGCATGATGCTGCGAGCACCTATGTGACGCGCATCCGCGAGGATCTCGCGGAAAATATCGCCGATCTGGAGTCGAGGAAGGCGTATTACCAACAGGTCAAGGCGCATGCCATGGCTGCGCTGGCCGCATTCGACCATCCGACCGAATCGCGTGACCCCCAATTCCTCCTCGACGCCTATCAGGCCAGCCAGATCATCGCGCGTACGGTCGGCCGCAATACCTACGACGAGATCCTGTCGGTCGGCGCGATCAATTCTTTTTCCGACGTGGCCGTGCGCAAGCAATTGGCCTACTACTACCTCAACTTGCGCAACTACGAGGGCTTGCTGAGCTACATCCCACCCTATCGGGAATCCCTGCGCCGGCACATGCCATATGCCGTGCAACGGGAGATCGTGACGAAATGCCCTGAACGGGTGAACGTCAGTTTCTCCGGCTCTTCCATCGCAGCCCTCACAGACCAGTGTTCGATCGTCTTGCCGCCTGCGGATGTAGCCGCCGCCGTGGCTGCGGTCGACATTCCGGAGATCAAGCTCGATCTGAACCGCAGCCTCGCGGACATCGACACAAAACTGATCTTGTACGACCGCGTCATCGCCCGCGCCAAGGCGCTCGACGCGTTTCTCGCGCAACAGGATCCTTGAGGGGCTGGCCGGAAGAACAGTTCAACCGGCCTGCGTTGCTGTCGTCGAAACGGCATGCGGCAAACGCTGGCCGATCCGCCAGTCGATCGGCTACTTGCAGTTTTGCTTCTTCAGCTCCACCCGCCGGTTCTGCGCGCGGTTGGCGTCGTTGCTGTTGGGCACCAGCGGCACGGTATCGCCGTAGCCATGCGTGGTGATGCGCGCGGCGGCGATGCCATGCGCCACCAGCCACGCCTTGACGGCATCGGCGCGTGCGCCAGACAGCTTCAGGTTATAGGCCGCCGCACCGATGTTGTCGGTGTGGCCGCCGATCTCGGCACGATAGTTCGGATCGGACTTGAAGATCGCCAGCACCTGTTCGAGCACGGGCGTGGATTCGGGCTTCAGCGTGGCCTTGTTGAAATCGAACTGCACACCGTACACCGCGATCTTGCACTTCACCGGCGGCGGCCCGCCGACCTGCAACGTGGTCAGGCTGTAGGAACCGGTGGAGTTCTCGTTGCCGCTGCCGTGTTCGTAGAGGTACCACCACTGGCCCTGCGGCGTGGATTGGGTGAGCACCGCGTTGTAAACGTCATCCGGGCGACTGACCAGCTTGCCGCCGATCTTCTGGATCGCGGCGACGAAGTTGGAACGCACATACAGCGCGGTCGGATTCTTGCCCGGATCGGTCAGCTCATAGTTGACGTCGAGGAAATGCCCGACCAGGGTCTTCTTGCCGCCGGGCAGATCGACGCTGACCGCGTCGTAATCGCGCCGCGTGCAGTCGCGCAGCTTGAAGTAGGGAAATTGCTTCACCAGCCACGGCGGATCGGCACAAGCCTTGCCGGCGACGGCATCCATCGACACCTTCGGCACCTGCGCGACGACTTCCTGCTGCATGCCGCCCACCAGCACGGTGGTGAGCGTGTAACTGCCGGTCTCGTCCTCGTTGCCGCTGCCGTGGTCGTACAGGTACCACGCCTCGCCCTGCGCATCCTTCTTCAGCAGCACGGCGTTGTAGCCCTCGTTGGCGGTCAGCAGCTTCGCCCCGGCCTTCTGCGCCTGCTGGATCTGGTAGGCCCGCACCGCATTCGCGGACGCCGCCGACGCACCCTCGCGATGTTCATAGTCGAACGTCATCACCCGCCCCTTCAGGGTGCGCGATCCGTCCGGCAGATCCACATCCACGCTGGCGAAGGCCTTGTCCGAACACTCGCTGAGGGTGAAGTCCGGCATCGGCACCGGCGCCCAGTCGGGATTGCTGCACTTGGTTGCGGCATGCGCCGCGGATGCCAAGCCAAGACCGAGACCGGCGACGAGCAACCCCGCAAGCGCGCGGGCTGCCAGATGATTCACCATGAGCGACTCCCCCGAGTGCAATGTTGATCCAAAGGCGGGTCACGTTCTACGGCAAGGCGCAGAACATGGCAAACCTGCGGCCAGCAAGTATCGACGGCGTGTCCCGCCCGCACGCCACTGCACGTCATGCACGGGTTGACGTGAAATCCTCATGCAGCAAGCGGTGAAACAGGTGCTCTCCCGCTTCTCGGCGCACCGACAGGCGGCCGGTTGAATACGCCCGCGAATGCAGGCCGCGCTGCACCGACTTGCAGATCGCCATGTCCTCGTCCTGGATGATCTGGCCGACCTCGACACTGGCGCGATTGCGCTCGCGCGCGGCCTCGGAAACGTCGGCGAACCAGAAGTCGAAGATCACCTCGGTGTGGTCGGCGTCCAGCGGCAGCACGAGGTTGGTGTCCATCATCCCCTCGTACCAGTTGATCATGAAGTTCGGATGCACCCAGTAGTACAGCGCGCGCTCGCCGCCACGCACGGACGAGAACTGCGCGTGGTCGCCGCCCTTCACGATCGGGCTGGATTGCAGGCAATGCCGCGCGCCGTTTTCGATCGTGTACTTCTTGAAGTCCAGCACGCTGTCCAGCCCCTTGTGCAGGTGCGGGACGTGATAGCCGCCGTCGAGGTAGTTGTCGACGAACACCTTCCAGTTGCAGTCGAAGTGGTAGTGACGGCGCTCGAACCAAGAGAGTCGAGACAGTTGCAAGGAAGCGATTTCACCGAGCAAATTCGATCCGAAGCCCTCCTCGAAGCTCGGCCCCTGAGCATCCAGTCGCACGAACACCCAGTTCTCCCACGCACGGATCGCCACCGGCGCCAACCCGTGCGCGGCGCGGTCGAAATGGCATTCGGAGGTGAAACTCGGCGTGCCCTTGAGCGCGCCTTCCAGCGTGTACGTCCAGCCATGGTAGGGGCAGCGCAGGTTCTTCGCGCACCCTTGGGCTTGCGTCATCACCGCCGCGGCATGGTGGCGGCAGACGTTGAAGAAGCCACGCAGCACGCCATCCTCGCCGCGCACGACGAGGATGGGTTCGCCGGCGATCTCGCAGGTGACGTACTGGCCCGGCTCGCGCACCTGATCGGCACGCGCGGCCAGTTGCCAAGTGCACGAAAAGGTGGTGCGTCGTTCCAGTTCGGCGATGCGCGGATCGATGTACCACGACGCCGGGATGGTGGATGCCTCCTCCAGCGGGAGGGCGGGATCGTATTGGGCGAGCAACTCGATAACGGTGGCGTGCATGGGCAAGTCTCCCGTCTCGTGCCCGAAGGCGATGCAACATCCTTGGCGAGTCGCCGACGGCTGTCAATTACCAAACACGCCACGGCACATCAGGCAGCAGATACCTTCCGTCCTCTGTCTTCCGTCCTCAGACAGGCATCCGTCCGAATTTGCCGGCGTTGAAATCGTTGATGGCCTGCGTGATCTGCTCGCGGGTGTTCATCACGAACGGGCCGTAACCGACGATGGGTTCGTCCAGCGGCTGGCCGGCGAGCAGCAGCAAGGTCGCGTCGGTGTTGGCCTCGATCGCCACCTCACTGCCCGCGCGATCGAAGCGTGCGAACTGTGCTTTGCGTACGACCTGTTCGCCATTGACCATCACCGTGCCATGCAGCACCACCAGCGCGGCGGTATGCCCTTCCGGCACGCGCAGCGTGGTCGCCTTGCCGGCGTGCATGCGCATGTCCCACACGTCCATCGGCGTGAACGTGCGCGCCGGGCCGCGATGACCTTCGAAGGTGCCGGCAATCACGCGCACGCGACCCGCTTCATCGGCCAGCGACACGGAAGGAATATCCGCATCGAGCAAGGTCTGGTAGGTCGGCGGCGCGAGCTTGAGCTTTGCCGGCAGGTTCACCCACAACTGCACCATCTCCAGTGTGCCGCCGGCACGGGTGAAGGCTTCGGAGTGGAACTCCTCGTGCACGATGCCGCCAGCCGCGGTCATCCATTGCACGTCGCCCGGGCCGATGTGGCCGCCCGCGCCGGTGGAATCGCGATGATCGACCTCGCCTTGATAAACGATGGTGACGGTCTCGAAACCACGGTGCGGATGCTCGCCGACGCCGCGCTTGCGTGTGCCGGGTGCGAAATGATGCGGCCCGGCGTAATCGAGCAGCAGGAAGGGGCTGAGCACCTGCCCGAGGCCGTCGTAGGAAAACAGCGAACGCACCGGAAATCCGTCACCGACCCAATGGCCTTGCGGGGCGCTGTGCACACCGATGATTTTTTTCATGTCGGTCTCCTTGGCGCGAGGCGAACGGCTCCGCGTGAACTGCACAGATGCGGGCAGGATGAGCCATCGACAATCTGCATCCGAAGCTCGCAGCGTTCCATCCGGCGAACGATACACCGCCGCGTTTGCCTGCTCCGCAGATAAGGCGCGGCGGAAAGCGCGTATCGTTGCAACGCCCTCCGTACCGTCGATGGGCAAGCATCGGAGCATGCGCATGAAGATCGAGCAAGTCCGCCGGTTCGCGCTGTCGCTGCCCGAAACCAGCGAGTCACCGCATTTCCAGGCCACGTCGTTTCGCGTGCGCGGCAAGATGTTCGCCACCGCGCCGCCCACTGGCGAATCGCTGCACGTCTTCGTCGACGAGGAAACCCGCGAAACCGCGCTGGCGCTGGAACCCGGCTGCATGGAAAAACTCTTCTGGGGCGGTCGTGTCTGGGGGCTGCGGGTGGCGCTCGCCACGGCCAAGCCGCGCGTGGTGGAAAGCCTGCTCATGCAGGCATGGCGCAACAAGGCGCCGAAGAAGCTGATCGCCGGCGACTCCACGCAGCCGATCGCGGCGAAGACAAGCGCGCGGAAGACGCCCCGCAGAGCGCCAACGCGATGATCAACATCGCACCCCTGCGGACGCACGACCGCGAGCGATGGGAAGTCCTCGCCCGCGGCTACAAGGCCTTCTACGAAACGCAGGTGCCCGACGCCGGCTACGCGCAGACGTGGCAACGCCTGACGACAAATACCGACATCCACGGCCTCGGCGCGCATATCGAAGGGCGTCTCGTCGGCATCGCCCACTATCTGTTCCACACCAACGTGTGGATGGCGAACGTCTGCTACCTGCAGGATCTGTTCGTCGATGAGGCCGTGCGCGGCCAGGGTGCGGCCCGTGCGCTGATCGAGGCGATCGCGGATGCCGCACGCGAACACAAGGCCGCGCGGCTGTATTGGTTCACGCGGCAGGACAACCACGTCGCCCGCGCGCTCTACGACACGGTGGCGACGCACCGGGGCTTCATCCGCTACGAACGCGCGCTGGATTGAGCGAAAGGGGCCGGCGCGCATGGTGCGCGTACGGAAAGGAGCCGCTCCGGACCGTGCCCATCGCGCTAGACTCGACGCTTCGACCGCAGCGCGGATTCCTCCCATGCACGCATCCACTCCCCTCGTTGTATTCGCAGCCTGCATGGCGCTGGCGTCAGCCGCCCCCGCGGCGCAGAACGATCCCGCTGCGCAGTGGACCGACAAGCTCGCGCCGCAGGTGATCGCCTGGCGGCGCGATCTGCACCAGCACCCCGAATTGAGCAATCGCGAGTTCCGCACATCGGCGCTGGTGGCGAAGCAATTGCGCGCGCTGGGGTTGGACGTGCGCACCGGCATCGCCCACACCGGCGTCGTCGCCGTACTCAAAGGCGGCAAGCCCGGGCCGAAACTGGCGATCCGCGCCGACATGGACGCCCTGCCGGTCACCGAGGAAACCGATCTGCCCTTCAAGTCCACCGTGCGCGCGCAATTCAACGGCCAGAACGTCGGGGTGATGCACGCCTGCGGCCACGACGGCCACACCGCGATGCTGCTGGGCATCGCCACCGCGATGGCGGGCATGCGCAAGGATCTGCCCGGCGAGGTGATGTTCATCTTCCAGCCGGCCGAGGAAGGCGCGCCTCCGGGCGAGGAAGGCGGCGCGACGCTGATGCTCAAGGACGGCCTGTTCCACGATTTCAGGCCCGATGCGGTGTTCGGCATGCACCTGGTGAGCTGGCTCAACGCTGGCACGGTCGGCGTGCGCAGCGGCCCGGCGATGGCCAGCTCCGACACCTTCGAGATGACCGTGCATGGCCGCCAGACCCACGGCGCAATGCCGTGGAACGGCGTGGATCCCATCGTGACCTCGGCACAGATCATCACCGACGCGCAAACCATCGTCAGCCGCCGGCTCAACATCGGCCTGCAGCCGGCCGTGCTCACCTTCGGCACCATCCACGGCGGCACGCGCTTCAACATCGTGCCCGACAAAGTGGAAATGCAAGGCACCTTGCGCACCTTCAACGAGGGCATGCGCGCGCAGTCGATCGACGCCCTGCGAGCCATCGCCGAACACGTCGCGCAGGCCAACGGCGCGAGCGCGGAGCTGACCATGCCGGTGGGCGCCAGCAATCCGGTGCTGGTCAACGATCCGGCGCTGGCGGCGCGGGTGAAGGCAAGCATCGCCCACGCCATCGGCGCCGAGCATGCGATCGAGCCGCATGTGTGGATGGCTTCCGAGGACTTCGCGTGGTACGAAAAAACCGCGCCGGTGGTGTACTTCTTCGTCGGCGCGACCCCGGTGGGACAGGACGCCGAACACGCGCCGTCGAACCATTCGCCGAAATTCTTCCTCGACGAAGCTGCCCTGCACGCGGGCATGCAGAGCATGTTGCAAGCCAGCCTCGACTATCTGGAAGCCAACCGATGAAAACCACCACGATCAGCATGTTCATGACCGCGTTGCTGAGCCTGCTGGCATGGCTGCCGGTGCTGGCTGCGCCACTGAGCGAACAGCAGAAGATCGATGCCCTGATCCATTCGGTCGAAGTGCTGCCCGGCGCGCAATTCATCCGCAACGGCAGCAGCTACGACGGTCGCGCCGCTGCCGACCACCTGCGCCTGAAACTGCGCAATTCACATGGCCGCGTGAACACCGCCGAGCAATTCATCACCTACATCGCGTCGGGCTCATCCTGGAGCGGGAAGCCCTATCAGATTCGTTTTGCCGACGGACGCACGGTGACTTCGGCGGAGTATTTCCACGCCGAGTTGAAAAAACTGGAGACTGCTGCGAAGCCCGCGCCGGTCGATGCACCCAAGTCTCGCGCAGGCAGCGGTACGAGCGGCGCATCGGGTGCCTGACCAGGCAATGCCGTCAATAAAGCCCCATGGCCTTACAGATTGACACCCTCATCCGTCTTGACGCACCACTCCTGCGGAGCGCCCTGCGGGCCGGCTTCGCCGTTCCTCCGGCATCCTGCCTCCGCAGTCGGGCACGCGACTCGCGCCATCCTTGGCCCTTGACGCTTGGGCCAGTTTCGCTGTTCGCGGACTCATCTTCGCCCACAGCCCCTGGAGGGGGAAAGGCATTAGCGCGACGTTGCGGCTAAGCGCCGCGGGTGAACACGCATACGGTAGCCGGCGGCAGGTTGCACCATGCCCTGCGACCCTTGCGCGCATGCAGGCCCAGCGCGTCCACGACCTCGTGCGCGGCCGGCACGTCCGGGCCATACGTGGACTGGATGCAGCGCACGCCCGAACCCAGGCAGACGGCACAGACCATCCCGTGCTTGCGGAGAGTCAGGCAACGCATGATGGACACACTGGCCGACGTGTCGCGCAACGTCCCGGCAGCGCGCGAGGCGCTGCTGGAACTGATCAGCGAGAAAGCGACTGTCCGACAGGACGGCGACGGCATCGTAGCCGTGATCGCCGGAAGTCAGATTTCGATGGTAGCGGGGGCAGGATTTGAACCTGCGACCTTCGGGTTATGAGCCCGACGAGCTGCCAGACTGCTCCACCCCGCAGCTGAGTTCGTCACTATAACCGTACTGTCACAGCAATGCAATGTCTACCACGCGAATGCGTGTCTGCTGCGGCTCACCGTGTCGTCCAAGCCCCCGTCACCGCTCAGTCAGGCTACAAGCACGCTCGAATGCACATGCCCTCCTCCCGCAAGCGGGGGATACTGTCACATAACCCATCGCGAGGCGATGGCGTGCGATCAGTCGCCTCGACGCGTAAACACGTACACCGTCGCCGGCGGCAGGTTGCGCCATGCCTTGCGGCTCTTGCGCGCGTGCAGGCCGAGGGCGTCCACCACATCGCGATGGAGCGGAACCGTCGGTCCATAGGTGAATTGCACGAAACGCCCGCCCGGACGCAGGGATTCGAATGCCGCGGCCATGATGTCGTGCTGCAGGGACTTGGGCATCGACAGGAAGCCCAGCCCGGACACGATCGCGTCCACCGGAATGCCGTCGTCGAAACCGTTGGCAGCCGTCAGCCGCGCCAGCTCGCGGGCATCGCCCTGCACTACCCGCGCCTGCGGGAACAGGCGTTGCAAGTGCGCGGCCAGTTCGGCATTGAGCTCGACCACCATCAGATCCTGCGCGGCGATGCCACGCCGCAGCATGGCCGCGGTGAACACACCGGTGCCGCCACCGAGTTCGATCACGCGGCGCGTATCGACGGGCAACTCGGCCATCATCAGGCCAGCCAGTTGCTGGCCCGACGGCGTGACCGAGGCCATCTTGATCGGGTTCTTCAGCCACTGCCGGAAGAAGGTCCAGGCGTGCGGGCGCAGGGCGGTGGTGTCGGAAGGCTGGCTCATACGCCGCGCATCATGCCTGCGGGCACGGGGCTTGTCGTTAAGAATTTGCGGCAGATCATCGGCGCAGTTCCCAGCAGCGATGGATGCGCGGATTGCGTTCGAAGTCCGGCGGAATCGTGGCGGCCGAGATGTCTTCGAGGGTGGCCATCGTTGTCAACGCTGCTTCGTCCAACCGAAAGCGGCGATAGTTGTTGGAAAAATACAGCACACCGCCGTGCGCCAACCGCGCCAGCGCCACGCGCAGCAGGCGCACGTGGTCGCGCTGCACGTCGAAATCGTCGGCGCGCGCGGAGTTGGAAAACGTCGGCGGGTCGCAGAAGATCAGATCGTACTGGCCGCGCTCGGCTTCCAACCAGCCGATCACATCCGCCTGCACCAGTCGGTGCGCGCCGCCGGTGCAGCCATTGAGCGCGAGGTTGTCGGCGGCCCATTGCAGGTAGGTCGCGGACAGATCCACGCTGGTGGTCTGCGCCGCGCCGCCCACCGCCGCCTGCACGCTGGCCACGCCGGTGTAGGCGAACAGGTTGAGGAAACGCAATCCGCGCGCCTGCGCGGCGATGCGCGCGCGCAAGGGACGATGGTCGAGGAACAGGCCGGTGTCGAGGTAGTCGAACAGGTTCACCCGCAGCCGCGCCGCGCCTTCGCGCACGATGAAAAATTCGTCGCGTTGCGCCATCGCGCCGTATTTGCTGCCGCCCTTGCCGCGCGATCGGGTCTTGATCGCGATGCGCTCGCGTGGCAACGCGAAGGCATCGCCGGCGGCGCGCACGAGTTCGCCGAAACGTCGGCGTGCGTCGGCCTCCGGCACGCTCGTCGGCGCCTGATACTCCTGCACATGCATGAAGGTACGCGGTGCGTCATCGCCATCCTCGGTATAGACGTCGATCGCCGCCGCGTATTCGGGCAGGTCGGCGTCGTAGGCGCGGAAACACGCCACGCCCTCGCGCTCGCGCCAGCCCTTGAGTTTGCGCAGGTTCTTGCGCAAACGATTGGCGACCATCGTCGCGCCTTCCGACAACGGTGCGGGCGTCCGCGCTTCCTGCGCGGGCACAGACACCGGATCGCAGGCCAGCAGCACGCATTCGAGCGCGCCGTTGAAGAAGGCGTAACGCTTGCTCGCGCGCAGCCCGGTGGCGCGGGCGAGGTGTTCGTCGCCGCACAGGATCACCGCCCGCCAAGCAGGAACGGCGCGTCGCAAGGCATCGCCGAGTTCGCGGTACAGACCCGCATCGGCAGCCAATCGCTGGTCGTAGGGTGGGTTGCACACGACCACGCCGCGGGCCTCGACCGGCGCGACCAAATCCGACACCGAACGCACCGACCAGTCGATCACCGCATCCACACCCGCCATCCGCGCATTGGCGCGCGCGCTGGCGATCGCATGCGGATCGAGGTCCGCGCCGTGGAATAGCGGACGCAACGCCGCCAGTCCGGCATCCGCACGCGCCTGCGCTTCCACGACCAGTTCACGCCACAGCGCGTTGTCGAAACCGCGCCAGCGCGTCGGTGGCGTGTCGCCATGGCGTGCCAGACCGGGGGCGACATCGGCGGCCATCAACGCGCCTTCGATCAACAAGGTGCCGCTGCCGCACATCGGATCGAGCAATCCACCACCTTCCGCATGAATCTGCGGCCAGCGCCCGCGCAACAGCATCGCCGCGGCGAGATTTTCCTTCAGCGGTGCCTCGCCCTGCTGCGCACGCCAGCCGCGTCGATGCAGGCTGCCGCCACCCAAGTCCACCGCCAGCGTGGCGCGGCCTTTGCGTACCAGCAGGTTCAGGCGCAGGTCGGGCGCATCGGTATCCACCGAAGGCCGCTCACCGAGGCGTTCGCGGAATTGATCGACGATGGCGTCCTTCACCCGCAGCGCGGCGAACTTCGCGTGGGTGATCGCACCCCCCGATACGTGCGCATCGACCGCAAGCGTGTCGGTGGCTGCCAGATGCGCTGGCCAATCGATTGCAACCACGCCGTCGTACAGGGCCTGTTCGTCGCCGCAGTCGAAACTGCCAAGCGGCCACAACACCCGACTGGCCAGCCGCGAGCTCAGCACCGCACGCAGGGCCATTGTCATGTCGGCTTCGACATTCACCCCGGCCACTGCTGCGGTGGCACCCTGCGCACCCAACGCCAGCAGTTCATCGACCAGCAGGTATTCCAGCCCCTTGGCGCAACTGGCGAAAAAGCGGGTCGTCACTCCTCGTCCGTACCCGTTTGCATCATCACTCCGCGATGCTGGCGTGTCGCTGCTCATCGTGGGTGAACCGATGCTCACAACGAACGCAGGAAATCGCCGAATCGCTCGGCGCAGAAGGCGACGTGGTCGGACAGACGATGTCCGTCGTTCACCAGCAACAGTCGATCCTTGCGCGGGCGTGCCCAGTCGATCACGCCCTGCGCGGGAATCAGCTCGTCGTCCCATCCGTGGACGATGAATGTCGGCACCTTCGCTGCGTCGAGCGCGTATCGACAACCCTCCAGCCATGGCGGCGGCGCCAGCAGAAACAAGCCGGCGCAAGGGACATCCAGCGACACCCGGGCCGAGATGAAGGCGCCCATGCTCGATCCGGCCAGCACGAGCGGCCCGTCGGCGGCGCGCGCGCGCTCATGCAATTGCGCGATACGGCCATCGACGTCGCCGAAGCGACCGTGATCTTGCGTGCGGTCGCAGGCGAGGAAGTCCGGACGCTCCGTCGTCCAGCCGAGCGCTTCGGCCACCGCAGCGAGCGCGCTCACCTTGGTCGCATGCGGGCCACTTTCCAACCCGTGCGAGAGGATGGCGTGACCGATCATGTCCGAACTCCCGAAATACGGGCATCGAGGCGCTGCGATGTCGTCATGGCGAGCCTGCCCGAACCCGTTGCGGAAGGCCGCGATGCTAGCATGCGTCCATGCCCACCGACCCCGTCTCGATCCATCCTTGGCCCCTGCCCTACGCCGATCGGCTCGACGCACGCGAACTGGCGGTGATCGATCTGGTGGTGATCCACTGCACCGAGTTGCCCGATCTGGCCATGGCACGCGAGTACGGCGAGCGCATCCTGCATCCTCAATCGCGCACCGGAAACAGCGGTCACTGGTACATCGATCGCGACGGCAGCATCCATGAATTCGTGCGCCCCGAGCGCATCGCCCACCACGTGCGCGGCTACAACCCACGCTCGGTCGGCATCGAACTGGTCAACACCGGACGCTATCCGCACTGGCTGGATACGCGCCATCAGGCGATGGACGAGCCTTATGCGCAGGCGCAGATGGATGCCTTGATCGCCTTGCTGAATGCGCTGCGCCAGCGCCTGCCGAACCTGCGCTTGATCGCCGGCCACGAGGATCTGGATACAGAGCAGATTCCAGCCAGCGACGATGCGTCGCGAACCGTGCCACGCAAACGCGATCCGGGTCCGTTGTTTCCATGGTCGCGCGTGTTGCAGGCGACATCGCTGCAGCGCATGGCCGCTTATAGGGGCCGCTGAAAACCAGGCCAATTCCACTGCGGTACTACGGTTTGGCATGAGCGCACCCTCTTTGGCGGCGACGCGGAGGCGGGCGATTTCCTGTTCACGAGAATCGAAGGCGTTCGCGAGGCGACCTGGCACTTCCTCATCGACTGCTACGAACGCCGGCTACACAAACCCCTCGTTGGCATTGAGGCCCTACCCTTGCAGCCGTACATCTTCAGCGACTCCGCCAGAAACGTCAGAACCAGAAGCGGAACCCGACGACCCACCGCGTGTCGCGCGCGCCCTCGCCCGCCGCACGCAACGCATCAGCCGTGCCAGCAAATGCCTGCTCGTGGACGACGCCCACATAAGGAGCGAATCGGCGGGTGAACTCATAACGCAGTCGCAGGCCTGATTCGAGCGTCGCCAATCCCGATCCGATGCCGCGGCGCGGATCGTTGCGACCATACAGATTCGCTTCGACCTGCGGTTGCAGGATCAGCCGGTTGCTCAACAGCACGTCGTAATGCGCCTCGATGCGCGCGGACGTTTGTCCGGATGCGCCGATGTACACAGTGGCTGCGACGTCGATCTTGCATGGGGCGGTGCCGATCACGCCGATGGCGGCGAAATCCTGCGACGAACCCGGGCGCAGGTCGTGGCGGATGCCGACCACGCCATCCCACCACGTTGCGATATGGCGGCCGTAGAGCACTTCGACATCAGCCGCTTCGGTGCGTTCATTGCGGCGCTCGCCTTCACTGCGCAGCCACAGGCGATCCATATCGGTACCGAACCACGCCTGCGTTTCCCAATCGACCGCCGTGCCCTGTGCGGAACGCCAGACATCGAGGCGGTCGATCGACACCTTGCCGTGGATGGCGTCGTCTTGGCCGGGATGGGTCATCGACGGCGGCAAGGCAGCTGCGCGATCGGCATCGGTGAGCACAGGTATGGGCGTGCGTGGTTGTGCGGCTGCCGGAGCCGGCATCGTCATGCCGGGCATGTCCATCGACATGCCTGCATGTTGATCGGTAACTGGTGGCGCTGGCGCGTGATCCATTGGCATGGAAGGCATGTCGTGCGCTGGCGTGACTGCCGGCGTTGCATGCTTTGCCGCATGACTTCGCGGCGGCACGGTTTCGTGACGCTGGTGCGTGACAGACGGATGGGTTTTCTTTGCGGGCGGTTTGGCGGGTTTGGGCGATTCCGGCTGCGCCATGTCCATGCCGGGCATATCCATACCTTGCATGGATTGGGCAGAAGCGGTGGCACTGGCAATGGTAACGGCGATCACCAGCCACGTCGCACGCAACAGCTCTCCCCTGCCCTTCACGCGGCCACCTCCACCGTGCGCATCATCCCTGCTTCCATGTGGTAGAGCAGATGGCAGTGATAAGCCCAGTGTCCCAGAGCGTCGGCGCGCACACGGTAGCTGCGTTGCGTGCCGGGCGGCATGTCGATGGTGTGCTTGCGCACGAGGTAGCGACCCTGCTCGTCTTCCAGATCGCTCCACATGCCGTGCAGGTGGATCGGGTGGGTCATCATCGTGTCGTTGACCAGCACGATGCGCAGACGCTCGCCATAATTGAAACGCAGCGGTGCCGCGTCGGCAAACTTCACGCCATCGAAACTCCAGGCAAAGCGTTCCATGTGGCCGGTGAGGTGCAAGGTGACCGTGCGGCCAGGATCGCGGCCGTCGGGGTCGGCGTAGGTGTTGTGCAACATCGCGTAACTGAGCACCGCGCGACCGTTGTTGCGCAGGCCGATGCCCGGATCGTCGAGCCGCGGTGTGGGTGCCATCGCCTGCATGTCCACCAGCGTGCTGCGAGCCTCACTGGGCGGATGCTCGATCATGTCGCCGTGCATGCCAGTCGCCGCGTCGCCGTGCGCCATGCCTGGCATCGCATCCATGGCGTGCGTACTGGCCGGCGTGTTCTCCTGCGATGTCGAAGCTTCATGTCCGGCGTGCATGCCGGACATCCCGCTCATGCCGCCCATCGCCATGTCGCCCATGCTCATGTCGCCCATGCTCATGTCGTCCATCGTCAGGATCAGGCGCGGATCGATGGCGGGGATCGGCGCGCGCAGGCCTTCGCGCACGGCCAGTGTGCCGCTGACATAGCCGGTGCGACCGAGATCCTGCGCGAAGATCGTGTAGGCGTCCTGCCCCGAAGGCTGCACGATCACGTCGAATACCTCGGCCGTCGCGATGCGCAGCTCGTCCACCGTCACCGGATGCACCGGCTGCCCATCGGCCGCGACGACGGTCATTTTCAGTCCGGGGATGCGCACGTCGAAATGAGTCATCGACGAGCCGTTGATGAGCCGCAAACGCACGCGCTCGCCAGACTTGAACAAGCCCGTCCAGTTGCCCAGCGCGGTGACACCGTTCATCAAGTAGGTGTAGGTGTGCGCGTTCACATCGGACAGATCCGTCGGGGTCATGCGCATGCGACCCCACATGCCACGGTCGGCCAACGTCGCCGACCAGCCATCCTTGCGCACATCCTGCAGGAAATCGCCGACCGTACGCCGGTGCAGGTTGTCGTAATCCGGCATCGCCTTCAGCCGGGCGAACAACGCGGTGGGCGAAAGATCGGTCCAGTCCGACAACAACACGACATGATCGCGATCGTAGGCAAAGGATTCGGGCTCGGCCGGATCGATCACGATGGCGCCGTACAGACCGGCCTGCTCCTGAAATCCGGCGTGGCTGTGGTACCAGTAGGTGCCGCTCTGGCGCACGTCGAAGCGATACAGGTACGACTCGCCGCGACGGATGCCGTCGAAGCTCAGCCCCGGCACGCCATCCATGTTGGCTGGCAGCAGGATGCCGTGCCAGTGGATCGCGGTCATCTCGCCGTGCAACGCATGCGCCGGCAGAGTGTTCGCCACGCGCAAGGTTACCGTAGTGCCCTCGCGCCAGCGCAGGGTCGGGCCGGGCAGCAAACCGTTCACGGTGACCGCCGGGCGCACGCGACCGGTGAAGTTCATCAACGTCTGCCCGACACTCAAATCGAAGTGCGTGCCGGTCAGCACGGGCACCCGCATCGGCAACGGCTGTGCAGCCGCGTACCGCGACCACACGCCCAGACCTGCGACCGCACCGCCGGCAGCCAGACCCTGCACGAAGCGGCGGCGCGATGGGTCGCGCAGTTCGTCACGCGGGTCATGGGGTGGCATTGCGCAACTCTCCCTCACGCTATCGGCAGCGTCGCATCACGGTGTTGGCGGATGATTGGTCGTCGTTGAAGTGAACGCCAACCGCTGCCCGCCCCAGCTTGCACGATACCGCACTCACGCAGGTCGATTGGGGCAAGCTGGAATCCACGAACGACGCCGATCCAACCGCGCCGTGCTGCGATCTAGGCGGATCGATCCCCCCTGCTTGGAGGCTCGGGAGTAGCGCGAGCGCATACCATCGCGCACCGATCAACACCCTCCCCCACTTGCGGGGGAGGGGCGATGTCTCTGGAGCGTGAATCCAACGCGAGGGCTGAATTGATTCAGCCGTTCGCCAGCGCCTGCAGGCGGCTGTAGGCGCCGTTGAAGCTGTTCTGGTCGCCCGGGAAGATGCCCGAATCGGCGTACTGCCAGATGGTGTAGAAACCCCACGGCCACGGCAGCGTGCCGACCGCGGAGGCGTAGCGCGCCACCCACAGCGGACTGTTGTTGCTGAAGTTGCCGGCTGTGCCCACGCACTGCGACCACCAACTGTTGCTGGTGTAGATCACCGGCCAGCGCGACGTGCGGCGGTGGTATTCGTTGCTGAACGAGGACACCCACGCGGCCATCTGCGAGCGGCTCAGGCCATAGCAGGACGAGCCGTAGGGGTTCCATTCCATGTCCAGCGCGCCGGGCAGGGTCTTGCCGTCCTTCGACCAGCCGCCGCCGTGATCGACGAAGTAGTCGGCCTGGGTCGCACCGCTGGTGGTGTCCGGGCGGGCGAAGTGATACGAGCCGCGGATCATGCCGGCGTAGTACGAACCCAGGTACTGCTGGTTGAAATACGGATTCTTGTAATACGTGCCTTCGGTGGCTTTGACGTAGGCGAAGCGCGCGCCGTTGCTCCACGCCGCCGACCAGTTCACGTTGCCCTGATAGCCGCTGACATCCATGCCGGCGACCGAGGCGGTCATGGGATGGTTGATTTGCGGGTGCCCGGGAATCTGCAGGCTGCCTTCATGCAGACGGATCTGCGAACCCATCGGATGGTCGTACATCACGATGCGCGCGGCGAGCGCGGACGGGATCTGCGGATTCAACTGCTGCTGCCAATTCACCGGCGTGCCTTGCGGCATCGCGCCGGACTTGATCGATGCCGTGGGCGTTGCCATGGCTGCGAGCGGTACGACGGCCAGCGCAAGGGAAAAAGTCTTCAAGCACGACGAAACGGACATCGACATGTCTCCTTGAAAGTCATGGGCAGAGATGCTGCTGGCGGAACCCCGCGCGCAATCTACACGCGCCAACTGACCCCGTCATTTCGCGGCGCAGCATGGCGTTCACGACATCTCGCGCGTTGCATCAGCACTGGCATCCGCGTTCGCTGCCGCGTCAACGCGCCGGCAGATATTGCAGCGGATCCACCGGGCGGCCGTTGCGCCGGATCTCGAAGTGCAGTTCATCGCGGGTGGCGCCGGTGCTGCCCATCTCCGCGATCGGCTGCCCGGCGCGCACGCGCTGGCCTTCGGAGACCAACCGCTTGCGGTTGTGGCCGTAAGCCGACAACCACTCGTCGGAGTGCTTGATGATGACCAGTTCGCCGTAACCGACCAGCCCCGATCCCGAATACACCACCACGCCGTCGCTGGCGGCGAGCACGGGGTCGCCGGCATGGCCGGCAATGTCGATGCCCTGTTTCGTGGCGTCGCCCGGCGCAAATCGCTCCAGCAGCGCACCGCTGGCCGGCCAGCGCCAACGGATGCCGCCCACAGTCGTCGTATCCGCAGGCAGGATCGCAGCCGAGGGTGTCGATGGCGACACCTCCTCAGCGTGTGCGTTGGGTGCGGGTTGCGGATGCTGCGGCGACGTTGCCATCGCCGGTGTCGATGGCGCAACGGGAGGACCAGATTCCGATGACGGCGGGGGGCTGCGAACCGGCGGTGGTTCCCTCACGGGAGTCGATGCTGTTGGAGCCAGCGTGCGTGTCGGCCCCGCATGCGCGCCGCGCAGTCGCAACACTTGCCCGACGTAGATCGTGTACGGCGGGCCGATGCCGTTGATCGCCGCCAGTTCGCGGAAGTCCATGCCGTTGCGGAACGCCACGCCGTACAGCGTGTCGCCGCGCACTACCACGACCTCATCCGCGCCTGTGCGATGGGGCAACGGCTGCACGGCACGCACGGAACCGCGGGCTTCCGGCGCGCGCCGCACCACATGCGACTCGCCACACGCACCCAGCAGCACGACGAGCGCGAACAGGGCGAGCCATCGCCCCAGCCATGCATGCGTCGTGCCGCCGCCGGCGCTCATGCGTGCCCGCTCCGCCAATACAGCCATCCGACCAGTGCGGCCAAGAGTAGCAGGCAGGCCCAGCCGACCGGCTCGATCCAGCGGTGCAGCATCGCCTCGCCTTTCTCGCCGCCGATCTTGATGGCGCCGGCGACGAGAAACACGCGCTTGCCGCGACCGATCGCAGCACCGGCGTAAAACGGCAGCAACGCCATGTGCACCGCGCCGGATGCCAGCGTGAAAATCTTGAACGGGATCGGTACGAAACCGGCGAGAAACAGCGCCCAGAACCCCTTCACCGGATCGCGCGCCTGCCGCTCGATGTCGTGAAACACACCGGCGTAGCCGAAGCGCTCGATCCATGGCAGCAACCAGTCGATGGCGTAATAACCCAGGGTGTAGCCGATGGTCATGCCGACCAGCGAACCGGCCAGACTGATCGCGGCGAAGCGCAGCGCACGGTCGCGCCGGGCGAGGCACATCGGTGCGAGCATCACCTCCGGCGCGATCGGAAAAAACACCGCCTCGCCGAGACTGAGCACGAACAGGATCACCGGCGCACGTTTGTGCGCGGCCCACACCAGCGCGCGCTCGTACAAGGGCTTGAACAACTTCATGCGCCGACCGGCCGCGATGGAACAATCTCAGTCGTGCGCATTCACGCCACTCCCGGCAGCAGGGGCACGAACACCACGTTGCCCAGATTCTCCGGTGCCCAGCCCTCCTCGGTATTGCGCCAGCGCTGGAGTAGCTGCGTGTCCTTCTCGCCGATCGGCGCGACGAGCACGCCGTGGGGTTCGAGTTGCGCGAGCAGATCGATTTCCACCGCAGCACCGGCGGCGGTGACGATGATCGCGTCGAAGGGCGCGTGTTCGCTCCAGCCGACGCGACCGTCGGCGTTGCGAGTGGCGACGTTCTTCAGACCCAGTTGACGGAAGCGTTTGCGCGCACCGCGCAGCAGTTCGTCGATGCGCTCGACCGTGTACACCTGCTCCACCAGCAGCGACAGCACCGCGGCCTGATAGCCCGAGCCGGTGCCGATTTCCAGCACCCGGCGCGGCGGCGGAATGGCCGGATGCACCGGCGCGAGCAGAGCCTCGGTCATGCGCGCCACCACCCATGGCTGCGAGATGGTCTGGCTGCGCCCGATCGGCAGCGCGGTGTCCTCGTAGGCGCGGCTGGACAGCGCTTCGTCGATGAATAAATGGCGAGGCACCTGCCGCATCGCGGTAAGCACGCGCTCGTCGCGGATGCCTTCCGTGCGCAAGCGTTCCAGCAGGCGCTCGCGGGCGCGCTGGCCGGTCATGCCCGAGCCCTGCGATCCGGGCGCTTCGCGCAGCGACATCAGGCGCGCTCCCGTACCGCTTCGCCCAACGCACCGACCCAACTGGCAACTTTGTCCAGTGCGAAGTGGCGAGTCAGATCGACGTGGATCGGGGTGATGGCGACGAAACCGCTGCGCACCGAATGGAAGTCGGTGCCGGGGCCGGCGTCCTGTTCGGCACCGGGCGGGCCGATCCACCACACCGGACGACCGTGCGGATCGGTCTGGCGGATGCACGGCTCGGCACGATGGCGGCGGCCGAGCCGTCCGACCTCGAAGCCGCGGATCGCATCCCACGGGCAGTCGGGTACATTGACGTTGAGGATGGTGTCGGCGGGCAACGGATCGACCACCAGCCGCGCGGTGATCTCGATGGCCGCGCGCGCGGCGGTCGCGTAATGCTGCGCGTGATGGTTGGCACTCGCGCAGGAAATCGCGATCGACGGCAGGCCGAGGCTGCGACCTTCCATCGCCGCCGCGACCGTGCCCGAATAGATCACGTCATCACCGAGATTGGCCGAACTGTTGATGCCCGACAACACGATATCCGGTTCGTGATCCAGCAAGCCGCCCAGCGCGACGTGGACGCAGTCGGTGGGCGTGCCGTACACGCGCCATGTGGATGCATCGATCTGCACCACCCGGATCGGCTGGTCGAGGGTGAGCGAGTGGCTGGCGCCGGAGCGGTCGCGGTCGGGCGCGACCACCCACACCTCATGGCCAGCAGCCCGCAGTTCATCGGCGAGGATGCGGATTCCCGGCGCATCCACGCCATCGTCGTTGCTCAGCAATACACGCATGCAGACCCTTGCAACCCTTCCCCGCCTCGGTGTGTGCGGATGTGTTTCGTCATGCCGGCGCGCCGTGCGTCGGCAAGCGCTATTGTGCCATGACCGCTGCGGCGATCCGGCTGTCGACGGTGTCATTGCCTGGCGATATTGACTGCCGTCCATGGCAACGCACAACGGCACTCGACCGCGGGCGCGAAGGTCGCTAGCCTCGCTGCATGGGCGATTCCAGCCACCGCCGCGATCATGTTGCCGTGACCGATGCCGAGGTCGCCGAGTTCCGCGACGCCATCGGCCCGGTACGCCGTCTGACCGATGTACCCGAGCCGCCCAAGTCGCCACGCAGCAAACCTCGGGTCGCGCAGCGCACAGCGGACGAACAGGCGGCACTGCAACAATCGCGACGGATCGACCCGGCAGCACTGGCGGAAGCCTTGGGTGAGTCCGTGGCTTGGCGTCGCGACGACGTGTCGCCCGACGTGCTGCGCCGGCTGCGAAGCGGCCAGTTCGCGATCGAGGACGAGATCGACCTGCACGGGCTGGACGAACGCACGGCTGAAGCGTTGCTGCGACAGTTTCTCGTCATCGCCCTTGCGGAAGGACGCCGCTGCGTGTGCATCGTGCACGGGCGCGGCTGGCACTCGCCGCGCGGGCCGGTGCTCAAGGGCATGGTCGAACGCATGCTGCATCAGCGCGCCGACGTGCTGGCATTCGCATCGGCACCCGCCGCGCGCGGCGGATCGGGCGCGGTACTGGCGTTACTGGCGAGGAAGCGACCGAGGTGATCGGTAGAACCCGGCGGCGCGACAGTTTCCGCGGGTCAGGCAAGCCCTCAGTGACCGTTCGACGCCGATGCCTGCGGCGGCTGATTCCAGAGCACTTGAGTTCCGCTCTGCGCCGCCTGCGCATTCACCTTGGCGACGTAGGCTTTATCCACATCATTTCGCGCCGTCGGCTGCCATGCGCTGGGATCGCCTTTCCGGTGCAGGCTCGAGCAACCCGTCATCGTCATCGCCGCCATGGCCAGCACCATCAGCAGCACCATCCTTGATTTCATCGTTGCGCCCTCGTTCGTGATTCGTCGCCGCACCATGCGGCGAAGGGCACCAATCTACCGCGACGGCGCAGTCGCGCATAGCAGGCTGTTGAGAAACAGCCTGCTGGTGCGATCCAAGGATGGATCGCTCACAGATCTATCACGCAAGTGATTGATCTGTGGAGCCGAGTCCGGACATGTGCCGGACTCGGCGAGTTGAGAAAGTGCAGGAAAGCACTTTCTCAACACTCTGATAGGGCAGACGCAACCCTGCGCGCCATTTCATGGCACGCAACAAAGACCGCCTTGGACTTGTGTGCAGCCGTGCGCGCACGCAAGAACCGAACGACTACTCGTGTGGCGCAGCCTGCGTGGGCTTTTGCGGCGGATTGATCCAGATCACCACGTCGCCGCGAGCCCGCGCTTGGGCATTCACACGGTTCATGTAGGCCACATCCAGATTGTCGCCGGTGACCGTGAGCGGTTGCGTGCTGGCGATGCTCTGCTGTTGCATGCCAGCGCAACCGGTGAGGCTCGCCACGCCGCCTGCGAGTACCGTCAACATGATCGTCTTGACGTTCATGAGCGTCTCCCGTGGAACCACACGATCCACGCCGCCCGGCATGGACGCAGGATTCAATCTACGCCGCTCGCGGGAGGGCGCAAGTGCCGGAACTAGCCGTCCGTCGGATGATCGACCCGTGTCGGCGAAGCAGCATCCACGACCGTCCCCATCGCTTGCAGCAGGCTGGTGGCATAACTCCCTGGCGGTAATTCGAAGCTCAGCCGCAGTGCATCGGCAGCGAGCCATTCCCACGTCAGATCCCGCGCAGGAACACGCAGGGCGCGGCGTTCTTGCCGCAAATCCGCCTGCTCCAGCCCGACGCGCAGATCGGCAGCATCGGCGAGCGTGGCGATCTCCAGATCACGGCAGGCAACCTGCGTGCGCAGCTCTCCCCTGCCCCACAGCGGCCCGGTGGGATGGATGTCCAGTCGTTGTGCGCGCTCGGTCAGGGCGTCCAGCGTGGCCGAATCGGATTCCGGGCCGAACACGCTGTGGCTGCCGTCGAGCATCCACACCTCGCCGGGCAGGCCGGTTTCCCAGCTCCCATCGGCAACCCGCGCGGCAAGGACGCGATTGAACAACTCCGAGCGTGCGGCGGACAACAGGATCGAGCGCTGCTCGCGGCGCATTCGGCGACCGGCGAACATCGCTCGCGCGGCGTCGAGGTTGCCGCCCTCGCGACCGAAACGCTGTTCGCCGAAGGCATTGGGAAAACCGCGTTCACGGATCGTCAGCAGGCGCGTCTCGATGGTGTCGCGTTCACCGACCACATCGCGCAGCACCAGCACGAAGCGGTTGCCGCGCAGCGCGCCGCGTTGCAGTTTGCGGGAATGGCGGGTGGCGTCGAGCACGCGCAGTTCGTCCGACGCAAGGCTGGCGACATCGGGTGCGTCGCGCCCGGGCAAATGCACAGAGAAGCGTTGCCGCGTCACCGCGTGGCGATCCTTCATTCCGGCGTAGCTGACCGCCGATTCGGGCACATCCGCCCAGCGCGCGATGCACGCAGCAGCAAAAGCGGTGTTCATGCCGCGCTTTTCGACCGTCAGCAGCAGGTGTTCGCCTGCGCCGCTGGCCTCGAAGGCCGGCAGTTCCTCGACGAAGAAATCCTCCGCGACGACGCGCATGCGCGCGTGCAACGCCGGTGGGCCGAAGGGTTCGATGGACATGGCGTTCGCGTGCCGTCGATCAGGCGGCCGCGTGCAGCAGCGCCACCGCCATCGCGGCGATGCCTTCCTCGCGGCCGGTGTAACCCATGCGCTCGGTGGTGGTGGCTTTTACGGAAACGTCGTCGATGGCGATACCCATGTCTTCGGCGAGGATCGCGCGCATCGCCGCCGCGTGCGGGCCGATCTTTGGACGCTCGCAGATGAGGGTGAGATCGGCATTGCCGACCATCCAGCCGCGTGCATGCGCCAGTTCCACGCAATGGCGCAGGAACTGCCGGCTGTCGGCGCCGCGCCAACGCGGATCGGACGGCGGAAAGTGCTGACCGATGTCGCCCAGCGCCAGCGCGCCGAGGATGGCATCGCACAGGGCGTGGAGGGCGACGTCGCCGTCGGAATGCGCCGCCACGCCGCGCGTGTGCGGCACGCGCACGCCGCCGAGCATCACATGATCGCCGTCGGCGAAGGCATGGGCGTCGAAGCCCTGGCCGATGCGAATCGCAGGCTTCACGGCGCAGCCTCCGCTTGCTGGATGGCAAGGATGTGTTCGGCCAAGGCCAGATCCTCGGCCACCGTCACCTTGATGTTGTCCTCGCGGCCTTCGACCAGCGTCGGATGCAGACCGATGCGTTCGATCGCCATGGCTTCGTCGGTGACGCTCACGCCATCACGACGCGCGTGTTCCAGTGCATCGATCAACAGGCCGCGTGCGAATGCCTGCGGGGTGAGCGCACGCCATAGATGCTCGCGCGGCACGCTCGCCGCGACGCGGCCATCGGCAGCGGCGCGCTTGAGGGTATCGCGCAGCGGCGCGGCCAGCAGCGCACCGGCGCGATTGGCTTGTGCGGCTACGAGCAAACGCGCGATGTCATCCACCTGCACACAAGGCCGCGCGGCGTCGTGCACCAGTACGAGATCGTCTGCGGCCACATCGGTCGGCAAGGCGCGCAGCGCGGCCAGTACCGAAGCGGCACGGGCTGCACCGCCGATGCAAGTCAGCACCGGCTTGGGAAACGTGCCCGCCATGCGTGACCAGTGTGCATCGTCGGCCGCTAGCGCGACCACCGCGCCGCCGATGGAAGTTTGCGCGAACAGCCGCAGCAGCGTCTGCCGCAGCATCGGCGCGCCGGCGAGCGTTCGGTATTGCTTGGGCAAGCCGTCGCCGCAGCGCGTGCCGGAACCTGCGGCCGGCACCAGCGCCCAGATCATCGCGGCGAGGCCGTCGTCGCTGGTGAGGCGGCGCGTGCTGGCGACTTGCCGACGGGATGTTTGCGCGTGGGTTTCGCGCCGGGCGACGCCATGCTCGCAGGCGACGCACCCGCAAACGACGCACCCGCCGAGGCTGCCGATGCCGTCGATGCCGGCGAGGAACCGGCATCTTCCGGCACATCCTCGGGCGCGGGGTTGGCGTTGGGATCAGACGGTTCGACCACGCGATAAAACGTCTCGCCGGGCTTGACCATGCCCATCTCCGAGCGCGCGCGCTCCTCGACCGCGGTCTGGCCGTTCTTCAGATCCTCGACCTCGGCCAGCAGCGCGGCGTTGCGTTGCTTCAGGCGCGCGTTCTCGAGCTTCTGGTCGTCCACCTGGCGCATCAGCGCCTGCTCGGACGTCCAACTGCCCTCGCCATGCCACAGCTTGTATTGCAGCGCGGCGATCAGCACCAGCAACAGGAGCGCAAGCAGTCGGTACATGGTGCGCGGCGATCCTTCAGCGGCCGATGCTGACGAAGGCGTCGCGGCCGACGTAGCGCGCAGACGAACCCAGCGCTTCCTCGATGCGCAGCAACTGGTTGTACTTGGCCACGCGGTCGGTGCGGCACAGCGAGCCGGTCTTGATCTGGGTCGCGGTGGTGGCCACGGCGATGTCGGCGATGGTGGTGTCCTCGGTCTCGCCGGATCGGTGCGAAACGATCGCCGCATACTTCGCCGCGTCGGCCATGGCGATGGCTTGCAGCGTCTCCGACAGGGTGCCGATCTGGTTGACCTTGATGAGGATGGCGTTGGCGACGTGCTGTTCGATGCCCTCGCGGAAGATCGCCGGATTGGTCACGAACAGATCGTCGCCGACCAGTTGCACGCGCTGGCCGATGGCCTGCGTGAGCAGCTTCCAACCGTCCCAGTCACCCTCGGCCATTCCGTCCTCGATGGTGACGATGGGATACTGCTTCGACCATCCGGCCAGCAGTTCGACGAACTGCGCCGGGCTGTAGTGGCGGCCCTCGCCTTCCAGATGGTAGTGGCCGTCCTTGAAGAACTCCGAACTGGCCACGTCCAGGCCCAGCAGGATTTCCTCGCCGATCTTGTAGCCGGCCTTGTGCACGGCTTCGAGGATGGTGTCCAGCGCCTCGACGTTGGAGCGCAGGTTGGGCGCGAAACCGCCCTCGTCGCCCACCGCAGTATTCAGTCCCTTGGATTTCAATACGGATTTGAGCGCGTGGAAGATCTCCGCGCCGGCGCGCAACGCCTCGGCGAAATTCGCCGCGCCCACCGGCAGCACCATGAACTCCTGCACGTCGACGTTGTTGTCGGCATGCGCGCCGCCGTTGATGATGTTCATCATCGGCACGGGAAGCGATGGCGCGTGATTGCCGGCCAGATGCTTCCACAACGGAATCTTGCGCGCTGTCGCCAGCGCATGCGCATTGGCCAGCGACACGCCGAGCAGCGCATTCGCGCCCAGCTGACTCTTGTTGTGGGTGCCGTCGAGCGCGATCAGTTTCGTGTCCAGCCCCTGCTGGTCGGCGGCGTCGAAGCCGCGCAGCGCATCGGCGATCACCGTGTTGACGTTCGCCACTGCGCGCAGCACGCCCTTGCCCAGATAACGCGATTTGTCGCCATCGCGCAGCTCGACCGCCTCGCGCGTGCCGGTGGACGCGCCCGAAGGCACCGCCGCGCGGCCGAAGGAGCCATCGGCCAGCGTGACTTCGGCTTCGAGGGTGGGGTTGCCGCGGGAATCGAGGATTTCGCGGGCGTGGATGGAGGAGATCGTGGTCATGGCTTTATTCGTTTCGAATCGTGAGTCGTTCGGTTGTGGGAAGCCGGAGTCATTGCCAAAAATCATGGTTCTGGACGAATGCCGCCACGCCTTCGGGCAGCCGGCATCCGCCCTCCTGGGGGATGGGAATGAACAGCGCCGTATACGCTTCGGCAACACGCCTTTGCGCCGGACTACCGTGGCTGATCGCCATTCCGACCAAGCCGACGGCGGCCTTGAGGCGACTCTCGGTGACGATGGACGGATCGCCAAGAGACTGCCATTTCGCCGGCGCGCCTTTCGCCAGACGGGCGAGAAATGGTTCCGCCGTGCCCTTGGCGATCATCGCGCCGTACACGGCCAGTTCGCCTTTGCCCTCGTAGTACGGGCCAATGCACTGACTGCGATAACTGTTGACGGCTGCTTCCAACGTGGCGGGCTCCATCGCCAGTGCAACGCAAGGCAGCAGAGCCGCGAGCACAAGACCGAGTAACGAACTTCCGCGCATCAGAACCTCTCACTCATGGCGCCGCCAGCCTTGACGACACCGTCAAGTTCGACGAGCTTTTTGAGCAGCGATTCCATCTCCCCCAGCGGCCACGCATTGGGCCCGTCGCTCAGCGCCTTGTCAGGATCGGGATGCGTTTCCATGAACACGCCCGCCACGCCCACCGCGACCGCCGCGCGCGCGAGCACCGGCACGAACTCGCGCTGGCCGCCGGATTTGCCGTCCGCGCCGCCGGGCAGTTGCACCGAGTGGGTGGCGTCGAACACCACCGGGCAGCCGGTGTCGCGCATCACGGCGAGGCTGCGCATGTCGGAGACGAGGTTGTTGTAGCCGAAGCTCGCGCCGCGCTCGCAGACCATGATCTGCGTGTTGCCGGTTGCCAAGGCTTTCGCGGCGACGTGCTTCATCTCCCACGGCGAGAGAAACTGACCCTTCTTGATGTTGACGGGCTTGCCGGCGCTGGCGACCTTGTGGATGAAGTCGGTTTGGCGGCACAGGAAGGCCGGCGTCTGCAGCACGTCCACGACGCTCGCGACTTCGTCCATCGGCGTGTACTCGTGCACGTCGGTGAGCACCGGCACGCCGATCTGGCGCTTCACTTCGGCCAGCACCTTCAGGCCTTCTTCCAGACCGGGGCCACGAAAACTCGTGCCCGAGGTGCGGTTGGCCTTGTCGAAGCTGGACTTGAAGATGAAGGGAATGCCGAGCGCGGCGGTGATTTCCTTGAGCTGGCCGGCGGTATCGAGTTGCAGTTGCAGCGACTCGATCACGCAGGGGCCGGCGATCAGGAAAAAAGGTTGCTCGAGGCCGACCTCGAAACCGCAGAGGTTCATGGGATCAGCCCCTTCCCCCGCTTGCGGGGGAAGGTTGGGATGGGGGGATGCTTTTCAGTGCACACCAGCCCCCACCCCAACCCTCCCCCGCGAGCGGGGGAGGGAGTTTCAAGGCATCTGATTTCATGACGCACGCCATCGGCTACAGGCCAGCGTTCTGGTTGCTCGCTCACGCGATCGCTTCCTTCAACAACCGCCCACCGGCCTTGTGCTCGCGCGCGGCGCGCACGAAGCCGTTGAACAGCGGATGGCCATCGCGCGGCGTCGAAAGGAACTCCGGGTGCGCCTGACAGGCGAGGAACCACGGATGCATCGCCTGCGGCAGTTCGATCATCTCCACCAGCAGATCGTCCATCGACTTGGCGGCGATCACCAGGCCGGCATCTTCCAGTTGCGTGCGGTAGCGGTTGTTGAATTCGTAGCGATGCCGGTGGCGTTCGCCGACCACGTCCTTGCCGTACATCCTGTGCGCCAGGGTGCCGGGCTTGATGCGCTGCTCCTGCAAGCCCAGTCGCATGCTGCCGCCGAGGTCGGAGGATTCATCGCGCTTTTCGACATCGCCGCTGGCGGTGCGCCATTCGGTGATCAGGCCGATCACCGGATGCGGGCTGCTGCGGTCGTTCTCGGTGCTGTTGGCATCGGCCAAACCGGCGACGTTACGGGCGAATTCCACCACCGCCGCCTGCATGCCGTAGCAAATGCCGAAATACGGGATGCGCCGTTCACGCGCGTACTGCGCGGTAAGCACCTTGCCCTCGAAACCGCGGTCGCCGAAGCCGCCGGGCACGAGGATGGCATCCACATCGCCCAGCAACGCGGCCGCGCCCTGCTCCTCGACCGCCTCGGATTCGAGCCACTTGAGCCTGACCCTGGTGCGCTGACGCAGGCCGCCGTGGCGCAGCGCCTCGCCGATGGATTTGTAGGCGTCCTGATGATCGACGTACTTGCCGACCACGGCGATGCTCACCTCGTCCACCGGATGCTCGGCGGCATCCACGGTGGCGACCCACTCCGACAGGTTGGCCGGGCCGGCCTGCAATTGCAGATCCTCGACCACGATTTCGTCCAGACCCTGCGCGTGCAGCCACAGCGGGATCTTGTAGATGTTGTCCAGATCCATCGCCGAGATCACCGCTTTCTCGGGCACGTTGGTGAACAGGGCGATCTTGCGGCGCTCGGAATCCGGCAGCGGCTGCTCGGAGCGGCACAGCAGGATGTCGGGCTGGATGCCGATTGAGCGAAGTTCCTTCACCGAATGCTGGGTCGGCTTGGTCTTCAGTTCGCCGGCGGCGGCAATGAACGGCACCAACGTGAGGTGCATGAAGATCGCCTGCCGCGGGCCGCGTTCGGTGCGGATCTGCCGGATCGCCTCGAGGAAGGGCAGTGATTCGATGTCGCCCACGGTGCCGCCGATCTCGACCAGACCCACGTCGAAGCCTGCGGTCGCCTCGTCGATGCAGCGCTTGATCTCGTCGGTGATGTGCGGAATCACCTGCACGGTCGCGCCGAGGTAGTCGCCGCGGCGTTCCTTGCGGATCACATTCTCGTAGATGCGCCCGGTGGTGATCGAGTTGCGCCGGGTCAGGCGCACGCGCACGAAGCGTTCGTAATGGCCGAGGTCGAGGTCGGTCTCGGCGCCGTCGTCGGTGACGTACACCTCGCCGTGCTGGAACGGGCTCATCGTGCCCGGATCGACGTTGATGTAGGGATCGAGCTTCATCATCGTCACCCGCAGGCCGCGGGCTTCGAGGATGGCGGCCAGCGAGGCGGCGGCGATGCCCTTGCCAAGCGAGGACACCACGCCACCGGTCACGAAAATCAGGCGGGTCATGGAAGAGGGTTCCCGGAAAACGCCATTCTACAGGCTGCGTCGAAGCGGGGCGAGGTTCGTCGTGCCCGAATGGTTCGTCGTGCCCGAAAAATGCGAAGCCCCGCAAGTGCGGGGCTTCGGGGATTTATCACGAGCAGACGATCACTGCTCGGGGATGGCCTGCTCTTCCTCGTCCGGCACGCGCGGGGCGTTGCTGTTGGCATGGTGCCGGGACTTGGGCACATAGGCCAGCCGGTGCGAACGATCGGCATCGTCCAGTCGCTCGTGGCGCGCGTTGCGATGGGACTTGGCAATGGCGTGGCCCGCCGCACGGGTGTGCGAATGGTGGGCGGTGGACTTGGCTACGGCCGCATGACGGCCTTGGGCGAGGGCGACGGGGGTGACGATGAAACTGGCGATCGACAAGGCAAGCATCAGTCGGCGCATGCGGAAAGTCTCCTGTGCGGTGGCGCTTTGCGGATCCTGCGGTGGTTCGCAGGCGGGGGAATCCGGGTGCCGTTTCCGGCGGATGGCGCACTTTCTGCGCCTTGGGCGGAACCTGACCTGAACAGAAATTCAGACTTAACGATATTTTTATTGCAAAAACAGAAGGTTAACTTTTGAGCTTTTCGTGCTCCGTTCAGGTTGGCGTTTTGTGCCGCAAGTTCAGTCGCCTCTTTCGATGGGCGTGGCTGAAACGGAAACAGGCGTGGCTGGTGAGGTCTTGCTGCTTTCGGTCGCCATAACGGCAGACATCGCGCGTCTGGGCAAGGCGCGTCGCCAGCCCCTGTGCATGAGCGCAGTCCGGGTCGAGAGTCCAGTCCTGCCCTGCCCCATCTGCCTGCGTGTACCATGCTCGCCGCATCAAAGCCGACCGCTACCGCATGAGCAGCCGCTACAACGCCGCCGACATCGAAGTCCTCTCCGGTCTGGAGCCCGTCAAGCGGCGGCCGGGCATGTACACCGACACCACCCGCCCCAACCACCTTGCGCAAGAGGTGGTGGACAACGCGGTGGACGAGGCGCTGGCCGGGCACGCCACCACCATCGAGGTGACCCTGTTCGCCGACGGCAGTTGCGAGGTGGCCGACGACGGTCGCGGCATGCCGGTGGACATCCATCCCGAGGAGAAGATCCCCGGCGTCGAGCTGATCCTCACCCGCCTGCACGCCGGCGGCAAGTTCAACAACCGCAACTACAGCTTCTCCGGCGGATTGCATGGCGTCGGCGTCAGCGTGGTGAATGCGCTGTCGCGCAAGCTCGACGTGTTCATCAAGCGCGATGGCTCGGAGTTCACCCAGACCTACGCCGACGGCGACGCCACCAGCAAGCTCAAGGCGGTTGGCGCGGTCGGCAAGAAGAACACCGGCACGCGGTTGCGCTTCTGGCCGGATCCGAAATACTTCGACACGCCGAAATTCGCCCTCAAGCCGCTCAAGCACCTGCTGCGCGCCAAGGCGGTGCTGTGCCCGGGACTGACCGTGCGCCTGTTCGACGAGGCCAGCGGCGAGCGCGTCGAATGGCATTACCGCGACGGCCTGCGCGATTACCTGCACGGTGAATTGAATGGCCGCGCCTGCCTGCCGGCGGAGCTGTTCCACGGCTCGCTTGCGCGCACCTCCGAGATCGTCGATTGGGTCGCCTGCTGGCTGCCCGATGGCGGCGAACTGGTGCAGGAAAGCTACGTCAACCTGATCCCGACCGCGCAGGGCGGCACCCACGTCAATGGCCTGCGCACGGGTTTGACGGAGGCGCTGCGCGAGTTCTGCGACGTGCGCAATTTGCTGCCGCGTGGCGTCAAGCTCGCGCCGGAGGATGTGTGGGATCGCGTCGCCTATGTGCTCTCGGTGAAGCTCGCCGATCCGCAGTTTTCCGGGCAGACCAAGGAACGCCTGTCCTCGCGACAGGCCGCCGCCTTCGTCGAGGGTGCCGCGCACGATGCCTTCGCGCTGTGGCTGCACCAGCATGTCGAGGCCGGCGAGGCGATCGCACAGGTTGCGATCGAGCGGGCGGCGCTGCGTCTGAAAACCGAAAAGCAGGTCGTGCGCAAGAAGATCACCCAGGGCCCCGCCCTGCCCGGCAAGCTCGCCGACTGCATCTCGCAGGATCTGTCGCGCACCGAGTTGTTCCTCGTCGAAGGCGACTCGGCCGGCGGCAGCGCACGGCAGGCGCGCGACAAGGAGTTCCAGGCGATCCTGCCCCTGCGCGGGAAGATCCTCAACACGTGGGAAGTGGAAAGCACCGGCGTGCTGGCCTCCACCGAGGTGCACGATCTGGCGGTCGCCATCGGTTGCGACCCCGGCCACGCCGCCATCGACGGCCTGCGCTACGGCAAGATCGTGATCCTCGCCGATGCCGATTCCGACGGATTGCACATCGCCACCTTGCTGTGCGCGCTGTTCCTGCGCCACTTCCCGGCACTGGTGGAAGCCGGCCACGTGTTCGTGGCGATGCCGCCGCTGTTTCGCGTCGATGTGGGCAAGCAGGTGTTCTATGCGCTCGACGAAGAAGAAAAAACGCTGCTGCTCGAACGCATCGCCAAGGAAAAACTCAAGGGCGCGGTCAACGTCACCCGCTTCAAGGGGCTGGGCGAGATGAACCCGTCGCAGTTGCGCGAATCCACCATCCACCCCGACACCCGCCGTCTCGTCCAGCTCACCGTGGACGACGACGCGGCCACCCGCGCGCTGATGGACATGCTGCTGGCGAAAAAGCGCGCCGGCGAACGCAAGACGTGGCTGGAAACCAAAGGCGATCTGGCGAGTCTGGAGGCGTGAGGCGCGAGTGACAATGTCGCCGAACGCGCGGAACACAGCGTTGCGTGTCATGCCCATCGCACAAACGCTGCATCCGCGCTCCCAATGCGGTTCAATACGCAAATGAACCTGCGCACCAACGCTTCGCCGGTCGAGGATTCGCCCGTTGCGCCGCCAGCACCTCTGAACGGCGATGCCGCCGCGCCGATGGAAACCGTCGCCCGTACCGCCATGCCGGTGCTGCTGATGTTGAGCTTCTGCCACCTGCTCAACGACATGATCCAGTCGTTGTTGCCGGCGATCTACCCGCTGCTCAAGGCCAATTTCAGCCTGAGCTTCGCGCAGGTCGGCTTGATCACGCTGGTGTTCCAGTGCACGGCCTCGCTGCTGCAACCAGTGGTGGGCGTGTACACCGACAAGCGGCCGATGCCGTACTCGCTGGCACTGGGCATGGGCTGCACCTTGTCCGGGCTGCTGTTGCTGGCGCACGCGCCCAGCTTCCCGGTGCTGCTGCTGGCTGCGGCGATGGTCGGCACCGGCTCGTCGATCTTCCATCCCGAGTCCTCACGGGTGGCGAAGATGGCCTCGGGTGGCCAGCACGGGCTGGCACAGTCGGTGTTTCAGGTCGGCGGCAACCTCGGATCCTCGTTCGGGCCGCTGCTGGCGGCCTTCGTGGTGATGCCGCGAGGGCAGGCCAGCGTGGCGTGGTTCGCGATCGCCGCCTTGCTCGCCATCGTCCTGCTCACCCGCGTCGGCGGATGGTATCGCGCGCATGTGTCGGCGCATCGCAAGGCCGCCAAGACCCATCGCAACCAGGCCCCGCTGCCGCGCCGGAAGGTCGTGTGGGCGATGGTGGTGCTGGTCGTGCTGCTGTTCTCGAAATACTTCTACCTCTCCAGCCTGTCGAGCTACTACACGTTCTACCTGATGGAGAAGTTCCACCTCGACGCCCGCGGCGCGCAGTTGCACTTGTTCGTGTTCCTCGGCACGGTGGCGGTGGGAACCCTGGCTGGCGGGCCGATCGGCGACCGCATCGGTCGGCGCTACGTGATCTGGTGGTCGATCCTCGGCGTGCTGCCGTTCACCGCGATGTTGCCGCACGCCAACCTGTTCTGGACGACGGCACTGACCGCGGTGATCGGCCTGATCATCGCTTCGGCCTTCCCCGCCATCATCGTGTATGCGCAGGAACTCGTCCCCGGCCGCACCGGCATGGTCGCGGGGATCTTCTACGGGCTGGCTTTCGGCCTCGGCGGTCTTGGCGCGGCGGTGCTGGGCGTGGTGGCCGACCGCATCGGCATCGAACAGGTGTATGCGATCTGCGCCTGGTTGCCGGCGATCGGTTTGCTCGCGTGGTTTTTGCCCAAGCTCAGGGAGCTTCGGCTCGCATCCTGATCTTCGACTGCGAAGACGCCCCTACCCCAGCGCCGCTTCGATCAGGCTTTTGACGACCGCCTGTGTCGAAGCGGATTTCGTGTCGTCCCATGCGAACGAGTCTTCATCCATGTAGATGCGCTGGCTGAGTTCCAGTTGCACCGCATCGATGCCATGCGCCGGGTCGCCGTAGTGGCGGGTGATGTAGCCGCCCTTGAAGCGGCCGTTGAACACGAAGTCGTAGGTCGATTGCGCGGCGAGCGTGGCTGCAATGCGTGCTTGCGCACCCGCCGAACAACTCGCGCCGCTGGCGGTGCCGACGTTGAAATCCGGCAGGCGACCATCGAACAGGAAAGGCACCTGCCCGCGGATCGAATGGCCTTCCCACAGCAACACGCGGCCATGCAGTGTACGGACGCGTTCGAGTTCGACGCGCAAGGCATCGTGGTACGGACGCCAGTAAGATTCCACGCGCGCGGCGATCTCGTCGGGCGTCGGCGTCTGCCCATCGAGATAGACCGGTTCGCCACTGAACTGCACGCTCGGACACAGCCCGGTGGTGTTCTGGCCCGGATACAGCGAGACATCGTCCGGCGGCCGGTTCAGATCCACCACATAGCGCGAATACTTCGGCACGATCACGCTGGCGCCCAAGTCGCGGGCGAACGCGTACAGCCGCGCGACGTGCCAATCGGTATCCGGCACGCGCCGCGCGGAAGCCGTCATGCGTGCGGCGATGGCGTCGGGAACAGCCGTGCCATCGTGCGGCAGGCTGACCAGCAGCGGAATGGTGCCTTGTTGGAGATGAAAAATGTCCATAGGACGGGACTCGGGATGCGGGACTCGAAACTCAGAAAACGAAGCGCTGTGCGGAATACGGCGACGGGTCGATGAGCGGCTCGCGTGCGCAGATCAAATCCGCCAGCAATCTTCCTGTGGCCAGCGACATGCTCACGCCGAGCATGCCATGGCCACTGGCGATCCACAGGTTGTCGCTTCCGGGTGCGCGGCCGAGGATGGGCAGGTCGTCGTAGGTCATCGGCCGCCAGCCGTACCATTCCTCCACCCGCGGCCCGGTCGGCGGCTCGCGCAGGTATTCGCCGGCACCGCGCACGAGGGCTTCCAGCCGGGTACGGTTGAGCGTGCTGTCGTAACCGGAAAACTCCATCGTGCTGCCGAGGCGAAAGCCGCTGCTCCACGCGGTCACGCACACGCTGCGTTCGCGCAGCACGAGCTGATGCCGCGGCGGGTGGCGCTGCGCATCGAAGGTGATCGAGTAACCCTTGCCGGGCTGGATCGGCAGGCGCAGATCCAGTTGCCGCGCCAGCAGCGGCGACCACGCACCGCCGGCGAGCAGCACCTCGCGCCCGCGCTGCGGGCCGCGATTCGTGTCCACGCCGACCACGAGTCCGCGTTCGCGACGGAAGCCGGTGACCTCGCAATGCTCGATGATCTCCACGCCCTCCGCACGCGCCAGCCGCTCGAGTCCGGCGACGTAGCGATCCGGGCGCAGGCTCGCATCGTTGGGGAACAGCAAACCGCCGATGATCTCCTCGCGCAGCGACGGCTCCTCGGCGGCCATGCGCGCGGCATCCAACGGTTCGGCGACGATGCCGACCTCGCGCAGGTAGTGCAGGTCGTGCAGGTCGGCATCGCGCTGACGGGGGTCGCGATAGGCATACAGCAGCCCGCCGGTCTCGAATTCGCAATCCAGCGCCTGCTCGCGCACGCAGGTTTCCAGCAGCAGCCTGGAGGCTTGCAACAGCGCCGACTTGGCCTGCGTGGCGCTGCGGCAGTCGGCCTCGTTGCAACGGCGCGCGAAGTTCCACAGCCATCTCCACAGCGCCGGATCGAAACGCGGCGCGATGTACAGCGGCGCGTCGGGCTGGAACGTCCAGCGCAGGCCCTTGGCGATCACGCCGGGCATCGCCAGCGGCTCGGCGTGGCTGGGCGTGATGGTGCCGCAATTGCCGTGCGAAGCGCCCGATCCGATGGTGTTCTTCTCGAGGATGCGCACCTGCCGCCCGACGCGTTGCAGCTCCAGCGCGCAGCACAGACCGATCACGCCGCCGCCGATCACGAGCACGTCGGCCGAAGGCCCCGGCGCGCGGCGTGATGTTGAATGCGATGGCATGGATGTGACGGTTGCGTTCATGCGGGTCTGCGATGGCTATCGATCAAGTGCGACACGGTGTAATCGACATATTCTCGCATTGCTTGCACCGTACCTTCGCAGTGACCGACGCAGCATTCCCTCACCCGCCGCTTCTCGCATTGCTTGCACCGTACCTTCGCAGTGACCGACGCAGCATTCCCTCACCCGCCGCGCCTTCGGCGCGTCGGCCTCTCCCGGAGGGAGAGGCGGATTCTCCCTTCCCCCTTTGGGGGAATGTGCCCGAAGGGCGGATGAGGGCGTTAACTTCGAGCGCGACAGCGTTGAAGGTAGTACACATCATCCTTCGTGGCATGGGTTGAGTGGGAATGATGTCTTCACCTGCACCAACAACAGCGCATTTCCCGCTCAACCCAAACCCCGCATCACCACAAACCCTCAATGCGTATGCCCGCCCGTGCCATGCGCATGCCCGTGCGCGATCTCCTCCTCGCTGCCGGCGCGCACTTCCATCACCTCGATGTCGAAGGTGAGCGTCTTGCCCGCCATCGGATGGTTGATGTCCACGTCCACCACGGTCATGCCGACTTTGTGCACCACCACCGGGCGCTGGCCCTCGCGGGTCTGGATCATCACCACCTCGCCGGGTTTGAGCACGGCGTTCTTCTGGAAGACTTTCTTCGGCAAGCGCTGGATCGCATTCGGATGGCGCGGGCCGTAGCCTTCCTCCGGCGGCACCGTCACCTCGAAACGCTCGCCCACCTCGTGCCCGATCAGCGCGTTCTCCACACCGGGGATGACGTTGCGGTGGCCGACGAGGATCGACAGCGGCTCGCCCACGCGCGAGTCCTCGATCGGGCCGGCACCGACTTCGGCGACGGAATAGTGCAGGCGGACGACGGCGTTTTTCTCGATCTTCATGCGGACTCGCAATTGGTTGGGGGATGACGCCCGCGCCCCGGCGCGGCAAGCTATGCCGCATGGAACCGATCACGGCGGGCGATGCGGGACATTATCGCGGGCAGGCTGCGGCGACGCCAGCCTCGGCGCAACACGCCACGCACACGCCTGCGCACATGGCCGCACGCATGGCGGTCATCGCGCTGCTTTGCGCAGCCTTGACGATCGTCCTGCTGCTCGCCGGCTGCGCCACGCAGCATCCGCACACCGGCCACACCGGCGAAGCCGGACACCGCATCGCGCCCATCGTCATCGTCGATGTGCCCGCCAGCGATCCCGCAATGGCCAATGCGGTGCTGATCCGCGCGATCGGCCTGGTCGGCACGCCCTACCGCTACGGCGGCAACACCCCGGAAACCGGATTCGATTGCAGCGGGCTGGTCAACTTCGTGTTCCACGACATGGATCACCTCGCCCTGCCCCGCACCGCCCGCGACATCGCCGCCCTGCCGGTGCCACGCATCCGCGACGCCCACCTCGCCCCGGGGGATCTGTTGTTCTTCGGCGGCGCGCAGGTCAACCACGTCGGCATCTACGTCGGCCAGGGTCGCTTCGTGCACGCGCCCAACAGCGGCGGCACCGTGCGGCTGGACGATCTCAACGGCTACTACTACCGCGAGCACTACCTCGGCGCGCGAAGGGTGCTGCGCTGAAAATCGCTGATGGCACTCTCCGGCGCATGTGCGTTGGGTAATGCTGTACACACGACAGAGAAGTCTTCACACCCCCGCCGCCCGCTTCCACAGCATGGCGTCGATGCCGGGGATGCGGCCGGCGAGGCCGAGCAGATGGCCGCGCGCAAGGGTTGGCAGCGGGGCATCGTTGGAGAACAGGCGGTTGATGCCGTCGAAAGTGTAGGCGGCCACCGCGGATTCGCTGCGGCGTTCGCGCGCCCAGCGTTCCAGCGGGTGCGCAGCGCCGATGTCGCCACCGCGGGCGATGATGGCGGCGATGGCCTTGCGCAGCGCGATCACGTCGCGCAGGCCGACATTCAGGCCCTGCCCTGCCAGCGGATGCACGGCATGCGCGGCATCGCCGCACAGCACTATGCGCCTAGTGCGAAAACGCTCGGCGAGTTGCCGGCGCAGCGGAAAGGCGGCACGTTGCGAGACCGCGCGCACCTCGCCCAGTCGCGCGTCGAAGGCGCGAGTCAGTTCGGCGCAGAACGCGGCCTCGTCCTCGGCGAGCAGGCGCGCGGCTGCGCCCTCCGGCAACGTCCACACGATCGAGCTGCGGCCATCGCGGAACGGCAGGAATGCGATCGGGCCGCACGGCAGGAAACGCTGCCACGCCGTTTGTGCGTGCGGCGCATCGGTCTGCACGAAGGCGACGAGGCCGCGCTGGTGGTAGTCGTGGCGGTGTACTTCGATGCCGGCCATCTCGCGCAGTTTCGATTCGGCGCCGTCGGCCGCGACCACCAGCCGCGCGCGCAGACGACTGTCGTCGTCCAATCGCAGGGCGATGGACGTATCGGGCACGGCCTCCGTCGCATCCTCGATGGCCACCACGCGCTGCGGGCAGCGCAGGTTGACGCCGGATGACTGCAAGGCTGACCACAGCCGATCCGCGATCAAACCCTGCTCGGCGATCCAGCCCAGCGCATCGCGGCCGTAGCGTTGTGCATCGAAGGCCAGTTCGCCGCCACCGGCGGCATCCCACACGCGCATCGCCCGATATGGCTGCGCCTGCGCGGCGATGGCCGGCCACACGCCCAGATCGGTGAACAGGTCGATGCCATCCTGTGCCAGTGCGTACACGCGCACGTCGGGCGCATCGGCGCGCCACGACGCGGGCGCGCGCGGCTCGATCAGCGCCACGCGCAGGCCGTCGCGCGCGAACGCCAATGCGGCGGCGCTGCCGACGATGCCAGCGCCGACCACGGCCACGTCGAACACCTCGCGCCGGCTCATGACGCCACCCTCGCCTGCGGCGCGGGATCGCGCGCGAGTTGCGGCACCACGCCGCGAAACCCCATCGCCCCACTGGCCAGACGCGCGCGCAGTTCCGGGATCGCGCCCAGCGCGCCCAGCGCCATTGAACGCAGTGCGCGCAGCGGCAGCGCCGGGTTGGAGGTCATGCGCGCAAGCCCATCGGAGAAGGCCATCGTCTGCGCGCGATCGGCGGCGCGACGCTGCGCGTAGGCAGCCAGCAACGCGTCGCTTCCGGTATCGCCATCACACGCATCGCGCAGCAATTCGGCCAGCGTCAACGCATCGCGCAGGCCGAGGTTGAAGCCCTGCGCACCGATCGGATGCAGGGTCTGCGCGGCGTTGCCCATCAGCACCGCCCGCGTTGCGATCAGACGCGTGGCGACGAGTTGGCGCAAGGGATGGCCGGAACGGCGACCGACCGCCACGAAACGCCCGGCGCGCCAGCCGAAGCGTTCCTGCAGCAGCGCCATGAAACCGGCATCGTCGAGCGCGGCGACGCGCGGCGCAGCGGCTGCCGGCACCGTGCAGATACAACCGTATGTGTTCGAAGGAAGCGGGCCCGTCGAACGCGGCAACAACGCAACCGGGCCGTGTTCGGTAAAACGCTCCCACGCCTGCCCGTCGGATGGCCGCGAAGCGCGCACGCTGCCGGCGAACAAGTGCTGGGCGTAATCATGCGTGGTCGCATCAATGCCCAGCGCCTTGCGCACCATCGAACCAGTGCCATCGGCACCGACGACGAGCCGCGCCTTGATCGTCACGCACGCATCGGCACGCTGGATGTCCGCTTCGCGCACACCATCGCATTCGCGCAGCGCCACCAGTTTCGCGCCGGCGAGGTGATGCAGTCCGTTCAACTCGACCAACCGCGCCTGCAAGGCCGCGCCCAGCGCCGGTGCCGGCACCACGCCGCCAAAAGCATCACGACCGTATTCATCGGCGCGCAGCAGCACCGTGCCGAAATCGCCGCGCCGGCTGACGTGGATGCGTCGGATCGGTGCGGGCGGCGCGGGCAAGTGTCGCAGCACGCCGAGTGCTTCGAAAGCATTCAGGCTCGCGGCCGCCAGCGCGAGGCTGCGCGCATCGGCATCGGCGATCATCGGCATGCGTGCCGACTCGGATTCGACTAGGGCCACGTCCAGCCCGCTACCGTCGAGCGCGCAGGCAAGGCTGGCGCCGACGAGGCCGCCGCCGACGATCAATACATCGTGGATGCGATCATTCATTCGAGCATGATGACATGGTGGCGGCAAAGCGCATCGGGACGGAATGGGTCAAATCAGTTCCTCGCCTTTTCATATGAGGATGGCACCGCGTGATGAATGTCCATGGAGGATGTGCATACTCCGACAAGAGGCGTACCATAACGACGTACCATAACTTCGGAATTACACCATGTCCCGCATGACGATTCGATCCAGCTATGCAATCGACGCCGCCACCGACCAGCGCATCAAACGCTTGGCGGCCGTCTGGGGCGTCTCGCAAGCCGAAGTGATCCGCCGCTCCGTGCAGCGCGTTGCGGAGACAAACGAGGGGGTCGCATATTCGCCGGCCGATGTCGTGGCGCATTACCGCAACAACGTTTTGCCACGCAGTGCGGAGGAGACCCGCACCTTGATCGAATCGCTGAGAAAGTTGCGCCACGACGCGGATGCCGCTCGCGCGCGAGCACGCAGCGCATGATCCATTTCGATACCAATGCTCTGGTCGCACTGCCACTGTGGGCGCAGCAAGGGCATCCGGCCATCTCGCGCGTGCTCGCCGGCGAGGCCGCCGCCGCCAGTGCCGTGGTCTGGTATGAGTTTCTTTCCGGCCCGCTGGCCACCGAAGAAGTGCGATTGGCACGCGCATTCCTGCAAGGCCGCATCCTGCCCATCACCGAGGACGATGCAGAGGTGGCTGCGCGCCTGTTCAATGCCGCGGGCCGCAAGCGGAAACTGAAAACCGATGCGCTCATCGCCGCCGTGGCGTTGCGTGCCGGCGCCGAATTCGTCACCTTGAACGCCACCGATTTCATGCCGTTCGTGGCGCAGGGGCTGCGATTGGTGACGGCACCATAGATCGGCATCTTCGAACGTCGCACGGGTATTTTGCCGGATCACCACAGGGCCATGCATCACAGGTTCTCGACCCGGCATGCAACGCATGCATGGACAAGGATTCCGCTTCGCTTCATCCGGCAACCACCAACGACAACCATCAACGACACTGCCCCCTCACCAGCGGCGTGCGCTATCATCATGAACTTGTGCATCGTCATCGAGAGACACCGCCATGACCCAGCCCCTCCGCTCCCTCGCCGCCGGCCCGCTGGTGCTGGCCGGCATGATCCTGCTCGCCGCGCTGTCGCGCCTGCTGCCGCATCCGCCGAACTTCTCGCCGATCGAGGCGGTGGCGCTGTTCGGCGGCGCGTACTTCGTCAATCGCGCATGGGCGGTAGTGGTGCCGCTGCTGGCGATGCTGCTCTCCGACGTGCTGCTGGGCTTCGCCAACGGCGGCATCTACATGAGCTATTTCCTCGACGCGCACTTCGCCGCGATCTACGCCAGCATCGTGCTGTGCACCCTGCTCGGCTTCGCCCTGCGCGGGCGCGCCAACGGGCCGCGCGTGCTGGGCACCTCGCTGGCCGGCTCGGTGCTGTTTTTCGCATTGACCAACTTCGCGACATGGCTGACCGCCGATCCGCGCATGGGCGATGCCTGCTCGCGCGGGCTGGCCGCCTGCTACGTCGATGGCCTGCCGTTCTTCCAGTGGACGGCGCTGGGCACGTTGTTCTACGCGGGCGTCCTGTTCGGCGGCTTCGCCCTGCTGCGCTCGCGCCTGCCGGAGTTGCGCGCGCAAACCGCGTAACGATCCGTCGTGGGAAATCGTCTATCGAAGATCTACACCCGCACGGGTGACGACGGCACTACGGGTCTGGGCGATGGCAGTCGCACGCCCAAGGATTCATTGCGCGTCAGCGCCTACGGCACCATCGACGAGTTGAACTGCGCCATCGGCGTGGTGCTCGCGGTCGAACTGCCCGAGGCCGTGCGCGAATGCCTGATCGCCGTGCAGCATCAGTTGTTCGATCTGGGAGGCGAGCTGTGCATCCCCGGCCACGCGGCGATCTTCGATGCCGACATCACCCGGTTGGAACAACGCCTCGACGCTTTCAACGCCGATCTGCCGCCGCTCAAGGAATTCATCCTCCCCGGCGGCGGCATCGCCGCCGCGCACTGCCATCTTGCGCGCACCATCGCCCGTCGCGCCGAACGCGCCACGGTGACGCTGGCCCGCGAGGAATCCGTGCGCGCGCAGGCCGTGCATTACCTCAACCGCCTGTCCGACCTGCTGTTCGTGATCGCCCGCGTATTGGCCCGCGCCAGCGGTCAGGGCGAAGTGTTGTGGAACCACCAGCGCCGCCATTCGTGAGCCTGCTGCTCTACACCCATCCGATCTGCCTGCGACACGACCCCGGCCCGGGTCACCCGGAGTGCCCGCCGCGACTGGCGCATGTGATCGACGCGCTCAACGACGCCTTCCCGACGCTGGCGTGGCAGTCGGCGCCGCTGGCCACGCGCGAACAACTGGCGCGGGTGCACGATCCACGGCTGATCGCACACATCCTCGATGCGCCGGTGCACGGCCATCGACAGATCGATCCGGATACGCTGATGTCGGAGGCTTCCGCCGAAGCCGCCCTGCGCGCCGCCGGTGCCGGCATCGCCGCGGTGGATGCGCTGCTGACCGGGTCAGCACGGCGCGCGTTCTGCGCAGTGCGTCCGCCCGGCCACCACGCCACCGCCGACACCGCGATGGGCTTTTGCCTGTTCAACTCGATCGCGGTGGCCGCCGCGCATGCGCTCGCCGCACACGGCCTCACCCGCGTGGCGATCGCCGATTTCGACGTGCACCACGGCAACGGCACACAGGACATCTTCGCCGGCGATGCGCGCGTGCAGTACCTGTCCTCGCACCAGTCGCCGCTGTACCCGGGCACTGGCGCTGCGAGCGAGCACGGCGTGGGCAACATCCACAACGCGGTACTGCGGCCGGGCGCGGACGGCGCAGCCCTGCGCGCAGTGTGGGCCGAACGCCTGCTGCCGGCGCTGGACGCCTTCGCCCCGCAACTGGTGCTGGTGTCGGCCGGTTTCGACGCGCACCGGCTGGATCCGCTGGCGCAACTGGATGTGGAAGCCGAGGATTTCGGCTGGCTCACCAAGCAGCTTTGCGCCCTCGCCGACCGCCACGCCGGCGGGCGGCTGCTGTCGATGCTCGAAGGTGGCTACAGCCTGCACGCCCTGCGCGCATGCGCGGTGGCGCACGTGGCGGCGCTGGTCGGCTAAGCGCACTGGCCTGAATGCGATGTTCGGAACACTCATCGTTGCAAACCACGCTTCGCAGTATCACCACCACGCACCGCCTCTCGCCTCGGCGCTGCGATTCCGGCAAGCTATGGCGCCGTTGGTCATGACTGATCGCGTGATCGACCTTCCCCGACACTGCGGAGAGTGTGCTTGCGTCCCAGCGTTCGCCTGCTACCCCTGAGCTTGGCTCTCGCCCTGGCCTGCACCGCATACGCCCGTCCGGGATCGAGCGGGGCACCCTACAAGATCGCAGCCTTCAAGCATCCGGCCGACGAGTTCATCCTCTGCCGCGGCAATGCGGTGCCGGAGTTCCCCGGCATCGCCCCGCTCGGCAAGCCCGCCGATCGCCCCACCGCGCCGGCCGACGTGCAGGCCGACAGCACCGACCTGCGCAAGGTGGGCATCAGCGTGTTCGACGGGCATGTCGAAATGCGCCACGCCGACCAGTGGCTGTTCGCCGATCAGGTAACGTGGGAGCACGAGACCAACATCTGGCAGGCCACCGGTTCGATCAAATATCAGGACGCGACGGTGCGCCTGACCGCCGACCGCGCCGACGGCGACCGCGACAAGGACATCACCACGATCAACGGCGTCGCGCAGCCGATCCAGTACCAGTTGCGCAACACCCGCGGCAACGGCGTCGGCGACCACGGGCGGATCGAGAGCGATCAGGAGACGTTCTGGGATGCGACGTGGTCCACCTGCGACCCGCAGGATCGCAAGTGGGAAATCCACGCCGACCGCATCGAGATGGATCGCGCCACCGACGTGGGCACCGCGCACGGCGCGACGGTGAAGGTGGGCAACGTGCCGGTGTTCTACCTGCCGTGGATGACCTTCTCGCTGGACAACCAGCGCAAGAGCGGCTTCCTCACGCCCAGTCTCGGCGCCTCCAGCGACAGCGGCTTCATCCTCACCCTGCCGTATTACTTCAATCTCGCGCCCAATTACGACGCCACTCTGACCGGCATCGTGTACGGCGATCGCGGGCTGATGCTCGACGGCCAGTTCCGTTATCTCACCACGCGCAGCCTTGGCACCATCGAGGCCACGTGGCTTCCGGACGATCGCGAACTCCACCGCGATCGCGGCTCGCTGCAGATCGGCTCGATCACCAACCTCACCCCGAACTGGTACGCCAGCATCGACCTGCACCGTGTCAGCGATGCAACCTACCTGCGGGATTTCCGCCAGGAACCCTTCGCCGCCGCGATCGGATTCCTGCCCAGCACGCTGGGTTTCTACGGCAGGGGCGAATACTGGAGTGCCGGCTTGTACGCGCAGGGCTTTCAGATCACCGACCCGAGCCTGATCAAGTCGCAACAACCCTACAGCCGTCTGCCCGATGCGTGGCTGCGCTGGCAGCAACCCTTCGCCGAGCACGTCGAAGTCGGATTCCGCGGCGAGGCGGTACGCTTCGAGCAGTCCGTGCTGCCCGATGGCACGCGGCTGGATGTGTATCCCTACCTCGCCCTGCCCTTCGTGCAGCCGGCGTGGTACGTGCGCCCGGAGTTCGGCTACCGCTATACGAGTTACAGCCTCGAACAACCGGTCGTGGCGGGCGGCGCCACCAACCCCACGCGCGGGCTGCCGATCGTCGATCTGGATGCCGGCGCGTATTTCGAACGCGACGCCAACCTGTTCGGGCACGCATTCGTGCAGACCCTGGAACCGCGCCTGTTCTACCTGTATGTGCCATACCGCAATCAGGACGACATTCCGATCTTCGACACGCAGGCTTATTCCTTCGCCTGGCAACAACTGTTCCGCACCAATACCTACACCGGTGCCGATCGCCAGGCCGACGCCAACCAGCTCACTGCGGCGGTCACCACCCGCCTGCTGGATGCAGCCGATGGCCGCGAGTGGCTGACCGCGAGCATCGGCCAGATCCATTACTTCACGCCGCCGCAGGTGACCCTGCCCGGGCAGCCGTACGCGAACATCACCGCCAGCGATTTCGTGTTCAACACCGATCTGGCGCTGGACGACCGCTGGACGGTGGGCAGCGAATACCTGTACGACCCGCACGATCACCGCACCGACCTGTTCGGCGTGCGCTCGCAATACCATTTCGGCCACGGCGGCGTGGTCAACGTGGCCTATCGCTACCGTCCCGGGCAAATCCGCCAGGCCGACGTGTCTTTCCTGTATCCGCTGAACGAGAACTGGCGCCTGCTCGGGCGCTGGGACTATTCGCTGCGCGACAGCACGGTGCTCGAAGGCATGGGCGGCGTGGAATGGGAGGATTGCTGCATGGCGGTGCGCTTCCTCGTCCGTCACTTCATCCACGACACCAACGGCGACAAGGACACGACGGCATTCCTGGAAATCGAGTTCAAGGGCATGGGCTCGGTCGGCAGCAGTCCGGATCGGGTGCTGGCTCGTGATATTCTTGGCTATTCGCGCTGAACCGGTCGCCTGTTTCGCACGAAATCCGCCGTTTCCGCCCCATCCCCACGTGAGCCCATCCCCACGTCCATGACGAAATCGATCCTCGCGTTCCTGTTCCTCATCGCTCCCATCGCCTTGGCCCCGGTTGCGCCCGCGCAGACGCCGCCGGCGGCCGTGCAGGCTTCAACAGGCACCTCCGCCACCCAACCGATCGACAGCATCGTCGCGGTGGTGGATGACGACATCATCCTGCGCAGCGAACTCGCCCAGGCGATGCGCAACGTGAAGGCGCAGTATGCCGGTCATGAAAGCCAGCTGCCGCCGGAAGACGCGTTGCGCAAGCAGGTGCTGGAGCGGCTGGTGCTCGCCCGCCTGCAGCTCTCCCGCGCCGCCGACAACGGTATCAAAACCAGCGATGCGGAAGTGGATCAGGGCATCGCCGCGCTGGCCCAGCAGAACCACGTGACGATGGCGCAGTTGCAGGCCAAGCTCGCCGCCGAGGGCATGAGCTACGATGCGTTCCGCAAGTCGATCCGCGACGAGATCACCATCCAGAAACTGCAGCAGAAGGTGATGGAGAACCAGCTCGCGGTCAGCGATACCGAGATCGACAATGAGCTGGCCACGCAGCGTGCCGGTGGCCCGCAATTGCATCTGGCCAACATCCTCGTCGGCTTGCCGCCCGACGCCACCAGCGAGCAGGTGGCCAAGGCGCAGAAGAAGATCGGCGACATCCGCGATCTGGTGGTCAACGGCAAGATGGACTTCAACACCGCCGCGATCCGCTATTCCGACAGCCAGAACGCGCTGGAAGGCGGCGATCTGGGCTGGCGCAGCGCCGACGAAGTTCCGCCGGCATTCGCCAACATCATCCAGACCCTCAAGCCCGGCGAGGTCACCGCGCCAATCCGCGGCTCGAGCGGCTACCAGTTGCTCAAGTTGGTCGAAGTGCGCCAAGCTGGTCACGTCGCGCCCAAGCAGGTCACCGAGTACCACGCGCTGGACATGATGGTGCGCGTCGGCCCGGGCGTGACCGCCGAGCAGGCCAAGGCGAAGATCGATGCGTTCCGCGCGCAGGTGCTGGCCGGCGGCGATTTCGGCGCACTCGCGAAAAAGGATTCGGACGATACCGAAACCCGCGACAAGGGAGGCGACATGGGCTGGTTCCCCGCCGAGGGTTGGGGCACCGCAGTCTCGCTGCAAGTCCAGAAGCTCAAGGACGGCGAGGTTTCCGAACCGTTCCAGAGCGATGTTGGCTGGCATGTGCTCAAGCTGCTCGGCACCCGCAGCACCGATGTAGGCGAACAGGCTCTGCGCGAACAGGCGAAGCAGGCGATCCTGCGGCGCAAGGCGTCCGACCAGTACGACACCTTCCTGCGCCAGATCCGTTCCGACGCTTACGTGGACATCCGCCTGCACGACGCCGGCTGATGTGACGATGCGCCCGCGGCTGGCCCTCGTACCGGGTGAGCCGGCAGGCGTGGGGCCGGAGTTGTGCGTGCGCATCGCGCAGCGCGAATGCGCGGCGCGGCTGCTGGTGCTGGCCGACCCGGACACCCTGCTGCACGCGGCGCACGCGCTGGCTCTGCCGTTGCGCATCCGTGATGCCGATGCCGATGCAGGCCCCGGCGAATTGGCCGTGCTGCCGGTGCCGCAAGCGGCGTCGACGACCTTCGGCCGACCCGACCCGGCCAATGCGCGCGCGGTGATCGACGCCCTGCAGTTGGGCGCGCGGCGCTGCCGCGACAAGCTTGCCGACGCGCTGGTTACCGGCCCGGTGCACAAGGCCAGCATCAACGCAGGCGGGATTGCCTACACCGGCACCACCGAACTGCTCGCCGCCGACGCCGGCTGCGAAGTGGTGATGATGCTCGCCAGCGTCGGCGCGCGGCCGCTGCGGGTGGCGCTGGCGACGACCCACCTGCCGCTGCGCGCGGTAGCCGATGCGATCACCGGCGACGGTCTGGCGCGCACCCTGCGCATCCTCGACGCCGATCTGCGCCGACGCTTCCATGTCTGCCAACCGCGCATCGCCGTACTGGGCCTGAATCCGCATGCCGGCGAAGGCGGTTATCTGGGACGCGAGGAAATCGACACCATCATCCCCGTACTCGAATCGCTGCGCGCCGGCGGCATGCGCCTGCTGGGCCCGCTCCCGGCCGACACCGCCTTTCTGCCGCGCATCCTCGATCAGTACGACGCCGTCCTGGCGATGTACCATGATCAAGGACTGCCCGTGCTCAAGCACGCCGGATTCGAGGACGCCGTGAACATCACCCTGGGGCTGCCCTACCCGCGCGTGGCGGTCGATCACGGCACCGCGCTGGATCTGGCCGGTCGCGGGCTGGCCGATCCGTCCAGCCTCGCCCACGCCATCGCCGTGGCGACGGCCATGGCATCCTCGAAGCAGCAGGCCTGAGATTGCCGCGATGAGCGACGATCGCCCGCCACCGCAAGGATCCGACGAGCCACCTGAGATCGTGCGGGCCGACCCGCAACAAGCGCGTCGCTTGAGACTGGCGGTATTCTCATCGCTGGCCTTCGCATTTCTGGTCTGGCTGTTGTTCCGCTATTGGCAACGGCACGCCAACGCTTACGACGTGCTGCATCGCATGTATGGTCTGGCATACCTGATCGGCATCGGCCTGCTCGCGGTCGCGTGGTACGCGTGGCGCTACGCGCAGCGCATTTTACGATCCGCGCAATACCCGCCGCCGGGCGGCTGGGTGTGGGGAGCGACCCTTGTGCTGCGCGGCGATGCAGCGCGCGCGCGCGCCCTGCAGATGGTGTTTTGCGCGGCATTGCTCGCGCTGTTGGGCTTGTATTCCTTGTATCTGCCGTACAGCATCCGCACGACGATCATGCCCGGCACCCAGCCGATCCTGATCGATCCGAACTCCAGTCCGGCCTCGCCGAAAACAATCGCGCACCCTCCCCGCGTGCCTGCCGCATTCCCGGCTTCCAGGCCGCATGGATGACTCGCGCCACGTACCGGGTCACGCGACGCGCACCAGCCATGCCGCGATGAACCCTTCGGCATGATCCCCAGCGCCAAACGACCGGCTGCGTTGCGAAAAATGCACCCCAAAAAGCACTTCGGCCAGCACTTCCTGCACGATGACGCGATCATCGAACGCATCGTGCGCGCGATCGATCCGCGCCCCGGCGACCGCCTCGTCGAGATCGGACCCGGTCAAGGCGCGCTGACCCTGCCCCTGCTGCGCTGCCACGGCGCGTTGACGGCGATCGAACTCGACCGCGACCTGATCGCACCGCTGCACGCCCTCGGCCCCGAGCACGCGCTCACGATCATCCAGGCCGACGTACTGAACGTGGATTTCAGTGCACTGGCCGGTGACGGCAGGCTGCGCCTGGTCGGCAACCTGCCTTACAACATCTCCTCGCCGATCCTGTTCCACGCACTCGACCACGCCGCGCACATCATCGACATGCATTTCATGCTGCAGAAGGAAGTGGTGGATCGCATGGCCGCAACACCCGGCAGCAAGGTCTACGGGCGGCTGAGCGTGATGCTGCAGGCGTATTGCGAGGTGCTGCCGCTGCTCGACGTGCCGCCGGCGGCGTTCCGCCCGCCGCCGCAGGTGGACTCGGCGGTCGTGCGATTGATTCCACGCCCAGCGGCAACCATCGGCATCGACGATCGCGGACTGTTTGCCAACGTCGTGCGCGATGCCTTCGGCCAGCGCCGCAAAACCCTGCGCAATGCACTGGGCAACGTGTGCGACGCCGAAGCGATCGCTGCAGCCGGCTTGTCGCCGTCTGCGCGCGCAGAACAGGTCGAGGTTGCCGGCTTCGTCGCGCTGGCGAATTTCCTGTCGCGCCAGCGGTCGCCGTCGATGTCGTAAAATGATCTCATGACCGAGTCCACCTATTCCTTCGAGATCGAAATCACCACGCGCTTCCTCGACGAGCAATCGCGCCCGGGCGAGGATCGTTACGTGTTCGCCTACACCATCGGCATCCGCAACACCGGCAACATGCCCGCGCGCCTGCTCGATCGCCACTGGATCATCACCGACGCCAATGGCCGTACCGAGGAAGTACGCGGCGACGGCGTGGTCGGCGAACAGCCCTGGCTGCGCCCCGGCGAGCGTTTCGAGTACACCTCCGGCGCGGTGCTGGAAACCAGCGTGGGCACCATGCAGGGCAGCTACGGCATGCTCGCCGACGACGGCACCCGCTTCGAGGCGCCGATCCCGGCCTTTACCCTCGCCGTGCCGCGCACGCTGCACTGATGCGATGACCACCTGGGCGATCGGCGACCTGCAAGGCTGCTGCGACGCCACGCAGCGCCTGCTGGACAAGATCCGCTTCGACCCGGCCTGCGACCGGCTGTGGTTCGTCGGCGACCTCGTCAACCGCGGCGGGCAATCGCTGGAAACGTTGCGTCTCGTCCACTCGCTGTCGATCCACAGCACGGTGGTGCTCGGCAATCACGACCTGTCGTTGCTGGCGATCGCGCAACGCCGCGAGGCCGACCAGCGCAAGGTCAATCCCGACCTGCAATCGATCCTGTTCGCGCCCGACCGCGAGGCGCTGCTGGGCTGGCTTGCATCGCTGGGCCTGGTGTACGTGGATCGCACGGCCGGCTGGTGCATGCTCCACGCCGGCCTGATGCCCAAGTGGACCATCGAGATTGCCGAACGGCGCGCCCGCGAAGTCGAAGCGCGCCTGCATGGCCCCGAGCGCGACAAGCTGCTGCGCAACATGTACGGCGACAAGCCGGCGTGGTCGCCCAGGCTCAAGGGCATCGAGCGCGACCGCGCGATCATCAACGTGTTCACCCGTCTGCGTTACTGCACCCCGCACGGGCGCATCGCCTTCGACATCAAGGGCGCTCCGGGTGCGCAACCGCCGGGGCTGTACCCGTGGTTCGCCGTGCCCGGCATGGCCCCGCGAACGCTGCGCATCGTCTGCGGCCATTGGTCCACGCTGGGCCTGATGTTCGCCGGCGGCGTCCACGCCATCGACACCGGTTGCGTCTGGGGCGGATCGCTGACCGCGCTGGAGCTGGTGCCGCCCGGCGAAGTCCCGCGCATCGTGCAGGTGGCGGGGCGCCGGGTGTGAATCCGGTTGCGTGCCAGCCCGCCGGAGCATGAGCCGGCGGCGCTCCGCCCATGCGCGATCGGTGCGCGCATCATCGATGGCCGGGCGACAAGCAGAAGGCGCTCGACTGTCTGCATGCGTGTTGCGGTGATCTCACGGCACCACGAACCCCACCTGCCGCAGCATCCTCGCCAACGCGATCAGCGGCAAGCCGATCAATGCGGTGGGATCCTCGCTGGCAATCGACTCGAACAAGGCAATGCCCAGCCCCTCGGACTTGAAACTGCCGGCGCAGTCCCACGGTTGTTCGGCAAGCAAATAGCGTTCGATGGTGGCCTCGTCGAGCGCGCGAAAACGCACGCGGGTGTGGTCGCTATGGATCCGCGTGGCATTCGTCGCCGCGTGGCGCAGGCACAGCGAGGTATGAAAATCGACAGTGCGCGCGGATGCGGCGCGCAGTTGGTCTGTGGCGCGCTCGACGTTACCGGGCTTGCCGAAGATTGCGCCATCGCAGGCCGCGACCTGATCCGAGCCGATCACCCACGCTTGTGGATGCGCTCTCCCCACGGCGCATGCTTTCGCGTCGGCCAGTCGTTCGCTCAACGCGGCTGGATTCTCATCGGGGCGGCGTGCTTCATCCACGCCCGGAGCGACCACCGTGTAGGGCAGTCCGAGTCGATCCAGCAACTGCCGGCGGTAGCTCGAAGTGGAGGCGAGGATCAGCTGCGGCGAGGACACGTCATTGCTCGCCACGGCGCAGGTTCGCAGGTTCTCGCCCGGCGGCGGCGATCGCGGGGCCGGTGGCCGAATCCAGTTCCGCGCCGGCATCGTCGAGCCTCGCCAGTTCGGCGGCGATGCGCTCGCGTGCCTTGGCCAGTGCGGCGGCGGCTTCGTCCAACGATTCCTGCGTGGCGCTGTCGGCGTGTTGCTGCAACCACATGCGGTGCTGAAGCAGGTCGCGTAGCCCGGCCTGCACGCGCGCATCGGTATCCAGCGAGGCGCGGGCATCGGCGGCGATGTCAGAGGGCACGCGCCCAACCATGTGCGCCATCGCCCCCATCTTGTCGCGGGTACGGTGCAGCAACTGCTCCATCGCGTCGGCATCATCCATGATGCGGGTGAGGGTGCGCTGGCGACGGCGGTTGCGTGCGCCGACCCACAGCAAGACGCCGATCCCGAGGATCATCACGGCTGCGACCAACAGGAGGGCGAGCTCATACGTCGAAGGCATCTTCGGCAGTCTGCACCAGCACGCACCGGCGCTGCAAACGCGAGGGCCGATGGAGTACGGAGAGCCGCATCCGCATTGACCGCAACGCAACCAGCACGTATGATTTCGCGCTTATGTCTGCCAGCCTGCCCGATGTCATGGATGCGTGGCGCATGCTGGCGGCGCAGCGTTCGTTCGCAGGCGTGATCCCGTTGTCCTCCATGCCGCGCTTGTGCGAGGCGCTGGAGCAGCCGGAGGGCGATTGCAGTTTTGTCCTGTCGTTCGATCGCGGCGCACTGGATGTGCCGCGGATTCGGATCGAGGCGAAAACGCGGTTGCCCCTGTTGTGCCAGCGCAGCCTGCAGCGGTTCTGGTTGCCGGTGACGGTGGATCAATCGCTGGCGCTGGTGGCGGACGAGCATCAGGAAGCCGCGTTGCCGGAGGGTTACGAGGCTGTCGTCGTCGATGCGGAGGGCGCGATTCGCCCGCTGGATCTGATCGAGGATGAATTGATCCTCGCCCTGCCGGTGGTGGCGATCGACCCGGACGGCGCGCCAATCCAGAGCGCCACGACCGACGACGGGCGCGGCAACGAACAGGCAACAATGAAGCAAGACAACCCGTTCGCCGTGCTGGCGGACTTTCATCGCAACAAGCAACGCGAGCAGTCCTGATCGGCTGTTCGGAACATCCGGAGAATCAAGCAATGGCCGTCCAGAAATCCCGCGTCTCCCCGTCACGCAAAGGCATGCGCCAAGCGCACGACGCGCTGACCAGCAAGCAGCTTTCGACCGACAAGACCAGCGGCGAAACCCACATCCGCCACCACATCACCAAGGATGGCTATTACCGCGGCAAGCAGGTGATCGCACCGAAGGACGCCGTCGAAGTCGACGAGTGATCCGTTCGCGGACAGCCCCGCGATCGGCGGCGCGCTTGAGGTGCGCCTACACCCCGCGCATGGACAGGAGAACGTGGTGACGCAGCCCGCGCCGCGCGTGTTTGCGCGCATTGCAGGTACCGGCAGCTTTCTGCCGGAAACCGTGCTGAGCAACGACGATCTCGCCAAGCGCGTCGATACCAGCGACGAGTGGATCCGCGAACGCACCGGCATCCACCAGCGGCATGTTGCCAGCGCAGGGCAAACCACCAGCGACCTTGCTTTCGAGGCCGGTCGTCGCGCACTGGAAGCCGCCGGCGTGGCGGCCTCCGAGGTGCAGTTGCTGATCGTCGGCACCACCACGCCCGATCTGATTTTTCCCTCCACCGCCTGCATCGTGCAGCACAAGCTCGGTGCCAACGGCTGCATGGCGTTCGACGTGAATGCGGCGTGTTCGGGCTTTCTGTACGCGCTGTCGATCGCCGACCAGTTCATCCGTGCAGGCACGGTGAAAACCGCGTTGGTGATCGGCGCGGAAACGCTCACGCGCATGCTCGACTGGTCCGACCGCGGCACCTGCGTGCTGTTCGGCGATGGCGCCGGCGCGGTGGTGCTGAAGGCCGACGAGGAAACCGGCATCATCTCCACCCACATGCACGCCGATGGCGCTTACCAGAAGCTGCTGTGGAATCCGGTGGGCGTGTCGGCGGGCTTCAAGCTCGACGAGGAAAACGCCGGCGTGCGCGTGCTGATGACCGGCAACGAAGTGTTCAAGGTCGCGGTGAAAACGCTCGACGCCGTCGTCGAAGAGGCGCTTTCCGCCAATGAGCTGGATCGCTCGGCGATCGATTGGCTGATCCCGCATCAGGCCAACCTGCGCATCATCCAGGCCACCGCCAAACGCCTGAACATGCCGATGGATCGCGTGGTCGTCACTGTGGATCGGCACGGCAACACGTCCTCGGGTTCGGTGCCGCTGGCGCTGGACGAAGCGGTGCGCTCGGGCAAGGTGCAGCGCGGGCAACTGCTGTTGCTGGAAGTGTTCGGCGGCGGCTTCACCTGGGGTTCGGCGCTGCTACGGTACTGAAACGCGCTCGCGTACACTGCGCGATTCCGAATCGTGCACGGAGCGCCATCTTGAATCCGATCCAGACCAAGCTGCCGAAGGTCGGCACCACCATCTTCACGGTGATGTCGCAGCTCGCGACCGAACACAAAGCCGTCAATCTCGGTCAGGGTTTCCCCGATTTCGACACGCCCGCGCCGCTGGTCGATGCGCTGGCACGTGCGGCGCGCGAGGGACGCAACCAGTATTCGCCGATGAGCGGGCTGCCGGCGTTGCGCCAGGCCATCGCCGCGAAGACGAAAAAGATCTACGGCCGCGACGTGGACGCCGATGCCGAGATTACCGTCACCAGCGGCGGCAGCGAGGCGATCTTCGACGCCGTGCTCGCGGTGGTGCATCCGGGCGAGGAAGTGATCGTGCTCGACCCGTGCTACGACTCCTACGAGCCGGCCATCGAGCTGGCCGGCGCGCGCGCGGTGCACGTGCCGCTGGATGCGCACGATTTCCACGTGGACTGGCAGCGCGTGCGCGACACCATCACCCCGCGCACGCGGATGCTGATGATCAACTCGCCGCACAATCCCTCCGGGGCGATGTTGTCCGCGCAGGACATGGCGACACTGGCGGACATCCTGCGCCGTACCGACATCGTGCTGCTGTCCGACGAGGTGTACGAGCACATCGTCTACGACGGCGCGCGCCACGAATCGGTGCTGCGCCATCCCGAACTGGCCGAACGTGCGTTCGTCATTTCCAGCTTCGGCAAAACCTATCACTGCACCGGCTGGAAGGTCGGCTACGCCATCGCGCCGCGCGCGCTCAGCGCCGAGTTCCGCAAGGTGCACCAGTACAACACCTTCTGCACGTTCACCCCGGCGCAGGCCGCGCTCGCCGAAATGCTCGAGCAGCATCCCGAACACCACGAGCAACTGGGCGCGTTCTACCAGCCCAAACGCGACCACTTCCGCGCGTTGCTGGAACGCACGAAGCTCAAGCCGCTGCCGGTACCGGGCGGATATTTCCAGCTCGTCGATTATTCGGCGGTCAGCGATCTGCCAGACGTTGAATTCGCACGCTGGTTGACCGTCGAGCACGGTGTCACCGGCATCCCGCTGGCGCCGTTTTACGAGACGCCGCCTGCCGGGCAACGCCTGATCCGCTTCTGTTTCGCCAAGAACGAGGCGACGCTGGAGGCGGCGATCGCGAGGCTCGAGAAGGTCTGCTAGAGGCAATCCGCGGGGTACGCTCCCGAATCGGTCTTCGGCACTTTCCCATCGCTCCGAACGCATCCCGGATGCGTTGACGCGCGATGCATCCGGGAAGCGCCGTGCTGCCGTTCCATGCTCAATTGTGGGGAACTCCGGAATCCGCATGCGCAGATGGCGACGCCAGCTCCTTCGCCGCCTCGATAAGTTGCTTCTGCGACATCGCGTCATCGAACTCCTTCATGACCCGATCGAACAACGCCTGCTCGGCGACGTGATCGAGCCGTTCCCACTCCTCGGGCGTGATCTCGTCGAAACGAAAGCTCGTGACGGGTCGCTGATCCAGGATGCCCAGCAATTCGATGTCTCCCGGTTCCGGCAGGACGAGGGTGCCCGACGACGCCGGCGCACGGCCTCGCGCCTCCATGTACAGGGCGAACTCCACGCCGCGCTGCAGGAACCGATTCTGCGGATCCTTCTGCAAGGCGACCTGCCACCACGCGCGCACTGCCGGCCAGTCGTGGGGATAGTGGGTGCTCTGCAGCAACCCGAGGCCCTTGCGATAGGCATCCAGGCCCGGCGAATGCAGCATCTCCGGCGCGAGCGCCAACAGCGAATCGCTCCACGCGGGCGCGTTCATGTCGACCTTGGCCTGAACCGGCATTGCCGGCGACGGAGTTGAAGGCTGCGGGATCGCAGGCGCTGGCGGTGGTCGTGATGGATCCACGAAATCGAGCCCCGCCGTCGCGTCGGCGCCCGCGCGGTGGCCGTCGAAATCGCCGGACTGCGCCTGTGCCGCCAGTTGTGCGAGATGTTGCGCGACCCGCTGGTCAGCTGCCACATTGAGCCGGGCCTGTTCCTGTTCTTTTTCCCGCCGGGGCTGGTCGGCGAGCGCCGCCCTCGCCTTCGCGAGGCTGTCGGCGACGATGGCGTAATCGGCCGCATCGTCGCCATCGGGCTTCAGCCGGGACAATGCCCGTTCGAAGTTCGGTACCGCGCAGCGATAGTCGCCACGGTTGTAGCAGTCCACGCCCGCCTGGTTGTCCGCCGCCGACAGCGCGAGGGCATAGTGGCCTGCGACCCGGTCATAGCCTTGCGTGCCTTTCGGCAGGCGATGCATGGCCCGCCGGAATCGATCCGCCGCGCAGGTGTAATCGTTGCGGTTGTAACAGTCCACGCCTTCCTTGTTGATCGACCAGGTCTCGTCGTCGTATTCGCGCTCCCGTTGCTCCTGGGCCATGCGACGCCATTCCGCGCGCGTTTCGGCGTCGACCTGCGAACCATTGTTCGACGACGAACAATACCGTGCGTAGTCGGCCGTGCCGCGGTATTCGGGCAGTTCGCAGATCGACTTCGAGGCGGGCTCCTGCGCGTGCGCCGGAAAAGAAACCGCTATCAACAGCGCGCCAGCGACGACGCCGTTGCGAGCGCGGAATTGGTGTTGGGAAAATGTCATCGCACACCTCCCTTCAAAGCGTCAGATTCTTGCGGACAGGCCGGCGCGAAATCCTTCAGATTCCACAAGCCTTGCGGATGAGGGCGAGTTTTTCGAGCGGCGCGAGGTTGCCATCGAGATTTTCGTGTGCCTCAACGAGGGCATTGTCAATTCCAGAGCCAGTTGCTGCCTGCAATGACGTAAGTACATCGGATATATTCTTGGGATCAACGCTCAAATACAGGTAATCGACTACTTTCCGGGGGCGGCATTGCAAGGCCTTGATGTCGTCATCCACCGATAAGCAATAATAGGCGTAGTACCCACAATCGAAATCGCCCTTGCGCGCATGCGCCAAGCCATCCGACAGCATTTTGATCGCTCTTGCCCGCACCTTGGCATGGCTGACGATGCTGCCGCACGGCTTCGGTAACGCGGGGCAGGGGCTGTCGGCATTCTGAGGATCGTGAAGATCGGCCATGACATCGAGGTCGCCTTGTGCCCCCTCCATATTTCCATCGCGCAGGCGATTCATGCCGACCATGAAGAGATGGAACGGATCCCCTGCGTTGCGCGCGTGCCGGCCGGCTTCATCCATATCCCGTCGTGCAGCGACGAGGTCGCCCCTGCCGTATTCGACTCTGGAACGATAGAGGTACGGGTAGATCAGGAAATCGTCCTGGCAGCGCACGCGTTCCTGGGAGGCGAAGATCCTCGCTGCATCGTCGAACGCACCCCGGTTGAGCAGGATGCTTTCCGTCTTGAAGGTTCCGCGCGTCAGGACTCCATCGAACCCATTGAGTCCCAGGTAGTCGTCCAGGAAGAAATCCCAGTCATAGTCACCGGGGTAACGGTGGTTATTCGGATTCGGGCCGCAATGGTAGCCGACGGACTCGTCGATGTAAGGACGGGCCTTGTCGAGATCGCCGACATAAACATAGTCCTGGACGAGGTATGGCAACGCGATCGCGCGGGTCAAGCTGTCCCTGGGCATGTCGGGCAGCAGCTTCTCCTCGAATGCAAGCAGCGTCCTTGCCTGAGCGCGCACCTGCGCGTCCAGCGCCAGGATGGATTGCTTCACCGCGGCCGCATTCGGTGCCTGTGGCGAGAGGATCAGGTAGGCCTGTAGCCGTGCGGCGGCGCGCACTTCGTGTCCGGGAATTTTCGACTCCGCCAGTCCGCCGTTGAACAGTACCGCGGGGTCGTACGGTTCCTTTTCGCGCGCCTGCTCGAACGCTTTCGCGGCGTCGTCCCAGTGCTGGGACTTCGCTGCGTCGAGACCTGCCTGCATCGCGGGGGTCGCCGGGGCGGTCTGGTTCTGGCCAGCGGCTTGTGCGCCCACCGGTTGCGCGGATGCGGTCGTCATCACGACCAGAACCACCAACGTCGCGAGAAGCCTCGACCATGCCTTGGCCGTGCTCGACCCTGCAAACCGTGGTGAAACGAACCTTTCCGCTGTCGTGGTCATTCGCCCCCCTTCTTCGAATTGTGCAGCCTTCAGCCTCGCAGATGGCACGGACAAAGGTTATCGGGCGATTCCCGTCAGAGATCCAGATCCTTGCGGATCAGGGCGAGCGTTTCGAGCGCTTCGAGCTTGTAGTCGATCGAGTTGTGCACGGCCAAAAGCAGGTCCGGATAATCCGGTTTCAGGTCGGCGAGCAATTGGGTGAGATTTCGGCGTGTACCCACCTCTACCCCTGGATACTGACCTCCATCGTCGAGGTCCCGCATACGGAAATACAGCTCGTGAGCTTCGGCTTCGTTCGCCTGCCGGTAGCGGCCTCGTGTGCCGAGGTCGTAGTACGGCGCGTAGTTCGTGACGCTCTGAGCTTTGCGGGCTTCGCCGATCGCCTCTTCGAGAATGGCATGGCCGCGCTCGCGAACCTTCGCCTGCGTGGCGGTGGAGCTGCACACCGCAGGCCAAGGGCAATCCGGGCCCGACGTCGGCGCCGTTGCGATGACTTCGAGGCCGGCCTGCGCGGCATCGATGTCGCCGAGATACAGCCAGGTCTCGCCCACGGCCAGCTCGTGGACCGGTATCTGTGTCGCACGGGCGTGGCGGCTGGCCTGGGCGGCGTCGCGGCGGGCCTGGTCCGCCAGGCCGTCATCGTGTTCGGATCGTGCTTGGTAGAGGTAGGGATAGACCAGGAACGCATCCGGACACCGGGCACGTTCGAGCGCTGCGACGAATTGCCCGGCCGCGTCGTAGTCGCGACGATCAGACAGGATGCGCACGATGCGGAAGGTGTCTTTCCTGAGGTTCCCGTACATCAGGGCGACGGTCGGCAACGGGTCGTCGTAGTCCAGGATCGTGCGTTCGGCGGCTGACGTGGAGGATGTGCACTCGTTCGCGGCGTTCTCGTCCATGTACTGGCGCGCCTTGTCGAGATCGCCGATCAGGACGTAGTCCTGGGTGATGTCCGCCAGCGCCTCCCGGCGCATGTCGCTGCCCTTGGGCATGTCGGGCAGCAGTTGTTCCTCGAACGCCAGCAGGGCCTTGGCCTGATGGCGCGCCTGCGCGTCGATGGCGACGATGGATTGCTTCACCGCGGCCGCGTTCGGCGCCTGCGGCGAAACCATCAGGTAGGACTGCAGGCGCGCGATCGCGCGCACCTCGTGGCCGGGGATCTTCGATTCCGCGAGGCCGCCATTGAACAGCACGGCGGGATTGAAGGGATCCTTCTCGCGCGCCTGCTCGAACGCCTTCGCAGCGTCCCGCCACTGCTGGTTCTTCGCGGCGTCGAGACCAGATTGCATGGCCGCGTTGGTCGTGGCGTCCTGGCCGTTGGCGGGAATTGCCGGCTGGGCGCAAGCCACCGCCACAGGCATCAACAAGCATGCCGCCAACAAGCAGGCCATGCGGCTGCCGCCGACCCTTCGTGGAGATCGAAGGAAAAGCGCCTTTCCCCGTGTGGAAACCATATACGCCCCCTTGGCCGTGCGGTGGTCTCGTGCGAAGGACATGGCTTGCCTGAGCAGGTTGCGTCAAGGGAAAGTCAAATTCATGTCCGGCATTGTGCGAGCAATCGACAACGAGAATCCAAATCCCGTATCAGGGAAGCGCCGAATAATTCCTTCCGGAAATTATCAGCGCACGTCGAGTCCGGTACACGCCCAGACTCGACTCGCAAGAATCTATCACTTGCATGATCGATTCGTGGTCGCCCCCCCTTGGCCGACAGGAAACACCGAATGAAACAGCGTTTCCTTAACGACCCGGAACCATGCCTTCATGCCGGATCGCGCCTCGCGGTTTGATTGTCATGGCGAGTCCACGCAGATGGTACGACGTTCCAGTTCCCGCGTCCGCCCATCGCGCCCGGCGATTCGCAACGCCAGCTCGTGCGTGCCAACTGCAACGCCACGCAGATCCACCGTGGCGGCGAACCCCACGTTCGGCTGCGCCGGGTCGTCGCTGCGCGGCCATAGCGAACGCACTTCCACGTCCTCGATGCCGTAGTGGGCCTGCGCTGCGATGCGGCCATCCAGCAGCACGTCCACCCGCGCGACTCCGACGCCATCCCGCGTCGCCCAGCCGGAAACCTCGACCGCCCCGGACACCGTCGCATCGGGCAGCGGTGCGCGCATGAAGGCCAGCGCCGGGTAGTCGCAGGTGCCGCTCGCATTCGCATCTCGCCGGTACAGGAGGAAGTGACGGTGCGTGCCGGCGGGGACGATTTCGCCGCCCGCACGCAATCCCGGCAACACGTCGCACAGGTGGCGATTCCACGGCTCGCGCGCTTCCAAATGCAAGGCGTCTTCATCGACCACCAGCAGCAGCGGGCGCGTTCGCAGCGTCGGCAAGGTGCTCTCGTCGCGATGCCATAACGACAATTGCAGGGCACGACCGTGCTTGGCGTCGAGCCGATGGTCGAGGCTGTACACGCGTGATGGATCGGACAAGGCGAATGACAGTTTCGCCGCCAGCCCGAAATCATCCGCCACCACCGCCGTGTCCGCCGGCATCGCGGCCAGCCGTTCACGCACGCCGGCGACGAGGGCATCGCTGCGCACGAAGCTGGCCGCATCCACGCCCAGCGGCTGCAAGCGCGGCGCACCGCCCGGCCACGCCGCCCACAGCGCGACCACCCACAGAGCAGCGCAGAGCAGACTGTTGCTGGCGAAAATCCAGCCGCGCCAGCGCGACCATCGTTGCTCGCGCAGCAGCCATGGCAACGGCACGCAGACCAGCAGGTAGGCCGACAACGGCCAGTGAAACGACACCCGGTGGATGTCGGCGAATGGCCCCAGCCCCGCGTACACCGCCAGCGGTAATCCGGCTGCTCCCAGCAGCAACATCCAACGCGGATCGGTGCGGCGCTTGCCTGCCTGCCACAACGCCCACAGCAGGGCGACGTACAGCAGCGGGCCGGTGAGCAGCGGTTGCAGTGCCTGCAACTTCAGTCCATAAACATGGAAGCGCCACGGCTGGCGATCGACGAACTGGAAGCGCAATCCGGCCGCGTGTTCATGCGCGTTGAACCACGCCAGCGGCAGCCATGCCAGCGCGCCGGCCGCAAGGGCGAAGCCTACCCGCGCATCGCGCAGCAGCGCGCGTCCACGCGACGACGCCAGCAAGCCGACGACGCCTCCAGCCAACGCGATCGCGAAGCGGTAATGGCACAGCGCGCCCAGCGCGAGGGCCGCGGCGAGTTGCGCACACACCCGCAACGTCACCCGTTCCAACAAGGCGAGCGCCGCATCGAAGGCGAGCACGGTGGCGAACACCAACGGCACGTCGGGCAATGCAAGTGCGCCGAGTACCGATGCCAGCGGAATCAACAACGCCAGCAACCCCGCCTGCCAGCCCGTCGTCGCATCGAACCAGCGCCGCGCGGCGCGCACGCACAGCCACGGTGTCGCCGCGCCCAGCATGAGGAAGGGCCAGCGCAGCCCCAGCGCATGCTCGCCGGCGAGTGCCGTACCCAGCCGCGCCAGCCACGCCGTCAAGCCCGGCAGATCCGAATACGCCCACGCAGGATGCTGGCCTTCCAGCCAGTACCACGCCTCGTCGCTGAACAACGGCAGCGTCGTCGCCAGCCACAGCTTGCCGAGCAGAAGCACAGACCAGACGACGAGAAAACCCCGCCGCCAAATCGCGGTCATCGCATCTTCCTCAGACAACCGCATTCGACGCGCCCGCGCGTCCGGCGCTATACACTCGATCCACAGCGACTTTCGGCGACATGCATGCACGCCCTGACGAAAAACCCGCCCATCCTAACCGAGCCCGTGCAGGCGGCACTGGCTGCCGCGATCGCGCAAGTCGAGCAACTCGTGCTCGGCAAACCACGGCAGGTGCGGCTGGCCTTCGCCTGCCTGCTGGCCGGCGGGCATCTGCTGATCGAAGACTTGCCCGGGCTGGGCAAGACCACGCTCGCGCATGCACTGGCGGCCACGGTGGGGCTGGAATTCCAGCGCACGCAATTCACTTCCGACCTGTTGCCTTCCGACATCCTCGGCGTGTCGGTGTACGACCAGTCGCAGCAGGCATTCCGCTTCCATCCGGGGCCGGTGTTCACGCAACTGCTGCTGGCCGACGAGATCAACCGCGCGCCGCCGCGCACCCAAAGCGCCTTGCTGGAGGCGATGGCCGAACGCACGGTCAGCGTGGATGGCACCACCCACGAACTGCCGCGACCGTTCATGGTGATCGCCACGCAGAATCCGCTCGATCTGGCCGGCACCTTTCCCCTGCCCGACTCGCAACTCGACCGCTTCCTGCTGCGGCTCACGCTGGGTTATCCGGACAGTCGCGCCGAGCGCGAGATGCTCGCCGGCGAGGATCGGCGCGAGATGATCTCGCAGGTGCGGCCACGCATCGACGCCGCCGGCGTGCTGGCGCTGTGCAAGGCGGTGCGCACGGTGCATGCCAGCGACGCCCTGCTCGATTACGTGCAACGTCTGCTGGAACAAAGCCGCCGGCAGGCCGGCGTGAAGGTCGGGCTGTCGCCGCGTGCGGGATTGGCCCTGCTGCAAGCGGCGCGCGCGCATGCGCTGATCGCCGGGCGCGGGCATGCGCTGCCCGACGACGTGCAATCGCTGTTCGTCGAGATTGCCTCGCATCGGCTCGCGCCCGATGGCGAGGACGGGCACGGCGAACGACTGGCCAAGGACATCCTGCGCGTGATCGCCGTGGACTGACGCGCGATGCTCGCCGCGCTGCGCCAGCGGGTGTCCGCGTGGATCAGGCCGCGCCAAAGCGAGGCGCTGCCGGTCACGCTCGACCGCCATCGCATCTACATCCTGCCGACCGGCTTCGGCTTGTTCATCGCCCTGATCCTCGGCGCGATGCTGCTCGGCGCACTCAACTACAACAACAACCCGGCGCTGCTGCTGGGTTTCCTGCTGGCCTCCACCGCGGTGCTGAGCCTGCACGCGACCCATCTCACCCTCAGCGGCGTGCGCTTGCGCACCGCGCATGCACTGGCGGTGCATGCCGGCGAGCCGATGTTGCTGAAATTGCAACTGGAGTCCGACGGCGCGCGGGATCGCAACGGTCTGGTGCTGGAACTGGATGGTTCCCGCGCGATGGTGCGTGTGGTCGATGCCCTGCTCGCCCACGCGGAACTGCGGGTGCCCACGCACACGCGCGGATGGATGGCCATCGGCCGGATCACCGTCTCCACCACCCAGCCGCTGGGGCTGGCGCGCGCATGGGCCTACTTCTGGCCGCAACCGCGCCTGCTGGTGTACCCGCGGCTGGAAGCGCAGGCGCCGCCGCTGCCGTCCCATGCCGGCTTGGGCGCTCGCAACCGGGTGCGTTCGCAGGGCGATGAATTGCACCACCTGCGCGATTACCGGCACGGCGATCCGCCGCGTCAGATCGCGTGGAAGGCCTCGGCGCGCAGCGAGCGCCTGCTGGTGCGCGAATACGAATCGCGCAGCGACCGCGATCTGCGACTGGACTGGAATGCATTGACGGGGATGGCGAACGAGGCGCGCATCAGTCGATTGGCGCGCTGGGTGGTGGAAGCCGACCGCATCGGTGCGCGCTACCAGCTCATCCTGCCCAATGCGACGCTGGGACCCGCGCAGGGGCACGCGCACCGTCATGCCTGTCTGCGTGCACTGGCGCTGCTGCCGCATGGCTAAGCCCATCGCACTGCCGCTCGACGGCCGCAGCAAGGCATGGAGCCTCGCCGCGGCGCTGGCCTGCGCCCTGCCATTGCTGCGCCTGCTGCCCGCGTGGCTGGCCGCGAGCCTGTTGGCGCTCGGCGTGCTCGGCACTGCTGCCGGCTGGCAGCGCCCGCTGCCGATCTGGATACGTCTGCCGCTGACCGGTGTATTCGGATTGCTGGTGCTATCCGGTTATGGCTTCGCCATCGGTCGCGACAGTGCCAGCGCCTTGATGCTGGCGATGCTCCTGCTCAAGCCAGTGGAGCTGGCGAACCTGCGCGATGCGCGCGCTCTGGTGGGATTCGCGTTGTTCGCCGCGTTCGCCGCCCTGCTGCTCGATCAGGGCTTGCTGAGCCTGGCTCTGGCGATGGCCGGCACGGCGCTGGTGTTCATCGTCTGCGCGCGCATGGCCGATGCCGAGATCGGCAACGTGCGCATGCCGCTGGATCGCCGTCGCCTGCGCACGATCGCCGGATTGTTCGTGCTTGCCGTGCCGCTGGCGCTGACCGGGTTCTGGTTCTTCCCGCGGCTGGGCAGCCCGCTGTGGGGATTGCCCGATGTCGCCAAGGCCAAAACCGGCATCGCCGATGCGATGGCTCCGGGCGACTGGCTGGACGTTCTCACCGACGACACGCCGGCGTTCCGGGTGCGTTTCGACGGGCCGACGCCGGCACAAAACACGCTCTACTGGCGCGGGATTGTATTGTGGGATTTCGATGGCCGCGCCTGGCGGCAGGCGCGCTGGCCGCAAGGTTTGCCGCCGGCACCGATGCAGTCCACGGGAGCGCCGATCCACTATCGGGTGAGCCTCGAACCGACCGGCAAGCGATACCTGTTCGCGCTCGATCTGCCTCGATCAACGCCTGCCGGCGCGAGCATGGCCGAGGATCGCACGCTCGGCTTCGATCAGCCGGTGGACAGCCTGCGTGCCTACGATCTCACCTCTGCGCAACCGAGCGCTTTCGAAACCGATCTGGATCCGGCCATTCGCGCCGCCGCTCTGCAACTGCCCGCAGGCTACGACCCACGCGCCCGCGCGCTGGCGCAACAGTGGCGCAGCCAGACCAGCGACGACGCACGGATCGTGGACAAAGCGCTGGCGATGTTCCATCGCGATTTCAGTTATTCGCTGGCCGCGCCACCGCTGGGACGCGACAGCGTGGACGAGTTCCTGTTCGACACGAAAATCGGTTTCTGCGAGCACTTCAGTTCCTCGTTCACCTTCCTGATGCGCGCGGCGGGTATCCCCGCTCGGGTGGTGAACGGCTACGTCGGCGGCTACCACAACCGGATCGGCAATTTCCTGCTGGTGCGTCAGGCCGATGCGCATGCGTGGTCGGAAGTCTGGTTGCCCGGGCGCGGCTGGGTGCGCGTGGATCCCACCGCGGCGGTCGCGCCCGATCGGGTGTTCGGCCGCGACGTGGCGCGCGACACCAGTGCCGGTGGAGAAGCCGGCACCGCGATCGGGCGCCTGTTCGATGTCGGCGACTGGTTGCGCTACGGCTGGAACCAGTTCGTCCTCGGCTTCGATGCGGCGCGGCAGTTGTCGCTCGCGCATGCGCTGGGATTGCAGGATGCCGACAGCCGCACGCTGGCGATCCTCTTCGGCACCCTCGCCACCGCGCTGTTGCTGATCGTCGGCTTGTGGCAACTGCGCGAGCGCCGTGCGCCGCGCGATCCCTTGCTGCGCGCGTGGGAGCGTTTCAGCGGGCGGCTGCAAAGCGCCGGGCTGGGCAAGCGTCCGCACGAACCGGCCATCGCCTGGGCCGATCGCATCGCCCGCATCCAGCCCGGTCGGCTCGATGCCGTCGTTGCGCTCAGCGGGCGTTTCGCTTCGGCGCGCTACGCTCCGATCATCGGCGAACCATCGCTGCGCCGCGAACTGGTGCGCAACCTGATTCGCGACCTGCTCGCGTATCGCGTGCAACGATCGGATCGACCATGAACCCGCCACGCCTGAGGGAGCGCGTCATGTCATACAGTCCATCCTTCCGTCACCGTCATCCCGCCCTCGCAAAGTGCGCCACTCTCACACTGGCACTGGCCGTCGTCGGTTGCGCCAGCGTTCCCAAGCCCTTGCAGGGACAGTTCGCCGGCATCGCGCCGAATGCCGCGCAGGACGCCACCGGGCAGGCCGTGCGCTGGGGCGGCACCATCGCCGCGGTGGAATCCGGCGCAACCGAAACCTGCTTCCAGCTCGTCGGCCGTCCGCTGAACGACGAAACCCGGCCGATGCTCGGCCGCGATCGCACCCAGGGCCGCTTCCTCGCCTGCCGCGCCGGCTTCTACGAACCGCAGGTGTTCAAGATCGGTCGCAGTGTGACCGTGACCGGCCACGTCGCCGGCTACGAGACCCGCCGCGTGGGCGAATACGATTATCGCCAGCCGAAGGTCGCCGCCGACGTGATCTACCTGTGGCCGAAGACCGAGCGCCGGCGCGTGATGTACGCCTACGATCCGTTCTACGCGCCGTATCCGTGGGGCCCGTGGTGGTGGTAATGCGGCGTGGTCATGAACCGCAGCCGCCGTGCAGGCGTTGCAGCACGGCGCGGTTGGAGCGGCGCGGTCATTGACCGAAACCGCCGCGCAGCGGGCCGCCGCCGAGCAGGTGCAGGTGGACGTGGAACACCGTCTGCCCGCCATCGTGGTTGCAGTTGAACACGGTGCGATAGCCGGCTTCGGCAAAGCCTTCGCGTTTGGCATACGCGGTCGCGGCGAGCACGAGTTTGCCGACAAGCAAGGCATCTTCCGGCGTCAAATCGTTGAGCGTGGCGATGGGCTTGCGCGGCACGAACAACACATGCACCGGCGCCTGCGGGTGCAGGTCGCGGAAGGCCACCAGATCCGCATCCTCGTACACGAAGTCGGCGGGGATTTCGCGGCGGATGATCTTGTCGAAGATCGTGTCGGCCATCGCCTCAGTCCGCCCGCTCGATCTCGGATTGCTTGGCCGGCACCACGAAGTTGGTGTCGATTTCCACCTCGTAAATCACTTCCGGTTCCACTTGCGCCAGCGCGATCAGCGAGCCGACATTGCCGGTGTGCTCGCCGGCCAGGATCGTGACCAGATCCTCGCGCGCGAAGGTCACGCCCGCGACGGGCTGACCGGCTCGCCATGCGGCGGTGATTTCGGGTGAAGGTGCAGTCATGTCAGTCGTTGACCTCGCTGCGGCTGCCGAAAGCGTGGGACAGGGTTCCCCGGTCAATGTATTCCAGTTCGCCGCCCAGCGGAACACCGTGGGCGATGCGGCTCGGGCGCACCTTGTGCTGGCGGGCGAGTTGGGCGAGGTAGTGCGCGGTCGCCTCGCCCTCCACGGTGGGATTGGTGGCGATGATCAACTCCTGCACCCCGGTATCGGCCAGCCGCGCTGCGAGTTGCTCCAGCCCCAGTTCGCGCGGGCCGATGCCATCCAACGGCGACAGCCGCCCCTGCAGGACGAAGTACAACCCGCGATAGCCGGTCGCCTGCTCGATCGCCAGCCGGTCGGCCGGCGATTCGACCACGCACAGCAGTGCGCCATCGCGGGTGGCGCTGGCGCAGATCGGGCACCGTTCCGACTCGCTGAAATCGCGGCATTGCGCGCAGTGGACGATGCCGTCCATCGCCGCGCCCAGTTGCCGTGCGAGCCGGCGCCCGCCGTCGCGGTCGCGTTCGAGCAAGTGGTAGGCCATGCGCTGCGCCGACTTCGCACCCACCCCGGGCAGGCAGCGCAGGGCGTCGATCAACTGTTCCAGCAGCGGTGCGGCGCTCAGAAACCCAGCCCCGGCGGCAACGGCAGCCCGGCGGTCGCCGCCGAAGTGCGGCGCGCGGTTTCGGTATTGACCTTGCCGACCGCATCGTTGATGGCGGCGGCGATCAGGTCTTCGAGCATGTCCGCATCGTCCAGCAGCGACGGATCGATGCGCACGCGGCGGCAATCGAACTTGCCGGTGAGGGTCACCGCGACCTTGCCGCCGCCAGACTGGCCGGCGACTTCGAGCGCGGCCAGTTCCTCCTGCACGCGCTTGAGATTGTCTTGAACGCGCTGCGCCTGCTGCATCAACTGGGCGATGTTTCCACGCATGGTGCTGAAATCCTCTGAAGTTTCGTGGAGTTTCGTCTTGCAACGATTTGGGTTGCCCTTCTCCCTTCGGGAGAAGGTGGCGCGAAGCGCCGGATGAGGGGCGATCCGGCAACGCAATCATTGCACCGGAGATGGTCCGCACCCTCTGCGCACATGAGGGTATCGCCTGACTGGAAAAATCATTCTGGATACGCTGTGCTTGCTCACTCCGGATCGGCTGGGCGGATCGAATCGGGCACCAGTTTGGCGCCGAACTGCTGCATGTAGCGCCGCACCGTCGGATTGTCCTTGAAATCGCGCTCAGCCTGCGCCTGACGCTCGTCGCGCGCGCGCGCATTGCGTGCGTGCAGATTGTCGCCATCGGCATCGGCCCTTGCGATCACGATCTGCGGCGTCGCACCCAGCGGTCCGGCGAGCGCCGCACCCAGTTTGGCGAGCATGTCCTTGCCGCACAGATGATCCATCCCCGCCGGCAGCGCCAGCGTCAGCGCATCGCCGATGAAGGAAACGAAACTGGCATGCGCGGCCAGATCGCGCACCACGCCCTTCACGCCGGATGCGGCGACCAGCGCCACCCAGTCGTCGGCATCGCGCAACGCAAGGCGAACCGCCGGCGCACTGGCGATCTCCACGCTGGCCGCTTGTGCGGGCGGCGGTGGCTCGCGCACCGGCGTGGCCACGCGCGGCACGGATACGGTATCGGCCTTCGGCGTCGCTGCTGCGCTGGGCGCACGGCCCTGCGCAGGTGCGGCCGGCGTGCGTGCACCGACACCACCCGGTTGCGCCGCGATCTGCGCACCCGCTGGGCGGAACGCGAGCATGCGCAGCAGGCTCATCTCGAAGCCGGTGCGCGGATTGGGCGCCAGCGGCAAGTCGCGACGGCCGGATATCGCCATCTGGTACCACAGTTGCACCAGTTCCGGCGCGATCCGCGCGGCCAGCGCGGGCACATCGACTTCGCGATCGGCGCCGTCGTCCGCGCTCGCGCCCGGCACGAGCTGGCGCAACTGGATGCGGTGCAGGCTGGCGGCGATCTCGTCGAGCACCTGTCCGTAATCCGGCGAAAAACCGGCCAGCGTGTCCACTTCGCCCAGCAATGCCGCCCCATCGGCTTCGACCAGCGCGGTCAACAACGCACCCACGCGCGCGCGATCGACCGTGCCGAGCATCGTGCGCACGCCGGCCTCGTCGAGCTGGCCGGCGGTATAGGCGATGGCTTGATCGAGCAGCGACAGTCCATCGCGCAGGCTGCCGTCGGCGCCATGCGCGAGCAGGCCGAGCGCGCCCGCCTCGCTCGGCAAGCCTTCGGCGACGAGGATCTTCTCCATCTGCCCGCGGATCTGCACCTCGTCCAGCCGCTTGAGATTGAATTGCAGGCAACGCGAAAGCACCGTCACCGGCAGCTTCTGCGGATCGGTGGTGGCGAGCAGGAACTTCACATGCGGCGGCGGCTCTTCCAGCGTCTTGAGCAACGCATTGAACGCCGGCTTGGACAGCATGTGCACCTCGTCGATGAGGTACACCTTGGCGCGCCCGCGTGCCGGCAGGTACTGCGCGTTCTCGATCACCTCGCGCACGTCGTCCACGCCGGTATTGGACGCGGCGTCGATCTCCAGCAGATCCACGAAACGCCCGGCGTCGATGTCCAGGCACGTCGCGCATTCGCCGCAGGGTTCGGCGCCCTGCCCGCGCTCGCAGTTCAGGCTCTTGGCGAAGATCCGCGCGATGGTGGTCTTGCCCACCCCGCGGGTGCCGGTGAACAGGAAGGCGTGGTGCACGCGCCCGCTGGCCAGCGCATTGACCAGCGCGCGCACGACGTGTTCCTGCCCGACGAGTTCGGCGAAACGCCGCGGGCGCCATTTGCGGGCGAGGACGAGGTAGGACATGCGCGATCCGGTGCAGGGTCGTCATTGTGCCAACTCGCGAACGGGCGGCCAAGCGCCATCCCGTGACACGTGAGCGTCGCAGGAGTGGTGAAAGCCAAGGTTGCCGGGTAGAATACGCGGCTGCGGCGCTTTCGGAGATGTGTCCGAAACGAACGGAGAGATGTCCGAGTGGTTGAAGGAGCACGCCTGGAAAGTGTGTAAGCGGCTTATACCCGCTTCGCGGGTTCGAATCCCGCTCTCTCCGCCAACCGCCTGAACCGCGGTCGCTACAACAGTTCGCAGATGCGCCCTACGGTGGCCCCGCCGGCGCCCTCGCGACGATAGCTCGCAAACCCCGCCAGGGCCGGAAGGCAGCAACGGTAGCGAGTGATTCGGGCGCCGGGGTGTCGCTGGCGGGGTCGCCTCCCTCCGTTTCAACGCGAACACGACAGCGTGTGGTGCGCTCGGATCGTCCGCGCCCCTGCGCAGCGGACAATTGTGCAGCGCCGATCGACAACCATCGAATCGGATGCGTTGCGCAACAATCGTTGTACAGGGGCTACCGCATCGTCTAGTCTGGTCTTGTAGTTCGCGCGGCCCATCGATGTCGCATGCTTGTTCGATCAACCAGCATGGGAGATGCCAGTACTAGCGCCGAGCACCGACGATCCGCTATCCTTCACGCCCTTGCCGGGCGATCATCGCCGGACATGTGGGGCGGTAGCTCAGCTGGGAGAGCGTCGCGTTCGCAATGCGAAGGTCGAGGGTTCGATCCCCTTCCGCTCCACCATTTACTTAAAAACCAACCGTTCTCGGTTGGTTTTTTTTCGCCCAGATTCCCCAGTGCTGGCGCGGGTTCGGGCTACGCTGCGACGGACGCAGCTACCACGGACACCCCCGTTTCAGGCCGTTTGGCGTTCTCTGTTCTCGCCCATTCTCTGTTTCTGCGACGGACGCCGCCGCACTCGCCCTAGCATTGGCGCGGGTTTCCGGCGGCTTGTTCGTCAGGGAAACCGCCTTCACGCAGGCGACCAGACTTCGGACGGGGCTGCTCGTTGACGATGGCGCGGACATCCCAAGCGATAGGCATTCCGGGCCGATAGACGACCTCATTGCCGTGCTTGATGCTGGCCTTCAGATGCTCGGCCAACGGCTTGTCCCACTTCTCGATCTGCTTGATCGCCCGGTTGACGGCGTTGCGGAAGGCGTCACGGACGTTTTTGCGCTTGTCGCCTGCCTTGCGGAGCTTTCCGCCTTTGCCGACACCTGCTGTGAGTTCATCGGCGATCTGGGCCAACTCATCCTCAATATCTTCTACACGCTGGTGATCGCCATCTTCCTCTGCTTCCGCCTTCTCTGTGACGAGCGACTGATATTTGGCGCGGTACTGCTCGATGGCTTTCCTGTCTATAACAACGCCTGCGTCGCCCAGCGGCGCACCGGTTGTCACCTGAAAACCATCTTCGATGTCATCGTGCCCCAGCACGGAATTTGCCCCATCAGCGACGCCCAGCGCATAGCCGCAAACGACCTCGTAGACGGATGCCTCCCGATCTGGATGTGCGAGCAGCAGGTTGATGTACTCCGCGCCTTTGTCCACACCGACAATGTTGATTGTGTTCCCGCGATTGAACCGAGATTCCCAGAGTCGGAACAAGGGCGATGACAAAATCATGTCCGCGTCCTACTTGGAGCGGGTCAACCAAGTCGGGGAACTGGAGGGCGTCGTGCAGTTTCTTGCCAAGTACGCCGAGGTGAGCCGGGTGCTGCGCTTCCTCGACGGAAGTACAGCGCAGTCCGCCCAGCGCGTGTTTGACCTCTACAAACGCCACGCAGGCGAGGTAACTCGATCAGCACGGGTTTGCCACTCACCCCTGCGTGTTTCTGGTGCCGATCAAGGCGGAACTGGAAGCCTGGCTGCTGGCCGACGGGCTTGCGTTGTCGCAGGTGCTTTCGCGTCCGGCGCATCCGGTACGAATCAGCAACACGGCCAACGTCGAGTCACAAACCAATCCGAAGAAGCGGCTGGAAAGCCTCTTCCAGCAACACGGGAAGCCCTATGTGCCGGCAACCCATGCTTCGCAGATCGTCGCTTCGCTTCGGCCGAACTTCGGCGTGCTGGGCAAGGTGCCGAGTTTCAGGCAGTTCGGCGCGGCGTTGACAACACCATGTTGATTGATTGCCCCATGACCGAAGCCGAACTCCTGCAAATTCTCGCGCGCGGCGAAGACAGCCGCCACCAGTTCAAGCGCGACGTAACCCGGGGCGATTCAGTCAAGCTATCACGGAAGTCACCACGGAAGTTGAGCGCGTGCTACGGGTGCTGATCGGGGAGATGTCCCGTCAAGAACTACAAGAAGGCCTGGCGCTCAAGAATGACGAGCATTTTCGTAAAGCCTGCCTGCTGCCAGCGCTCGGCGTAGCGTTAATCGAAATGACGCTGCCCGATAAGCCCCGAAGCAGCAAACAGCGCTACCGCCTGACGGCCAGCGGGCAACACTGGTTGGCGACACATCCGGATGCGTGAGTCAAGCAGGCTCCGTTGCCTCCCTCCCCGCATCGAGCGAAAGCCAGCTTTAATTGTTGCCTATCTAACTAAAGAATGTTTTAATTTGAAGGCGATCTACTAAAGACAACTTTCAATGAAACGTACCACCGGGACCTATTCGGTTTCCACGACGCTGGGCGAATCCGTGCGTGCATTCGTGCCGCATGCCTTGCCGCCGTCTGATCCGGCCCTGTCACCCGAGGTGTTCACCGAGCTCAATCGGCAGGCAGAACTGGCGCTTGCACGTTTGGCGGGCGTGTCTGGCTTGGTGCCGTCGGTGGATTGGCTCTTGTACAGCGCCATCCGCAAGGAAGCCTTGCTCACCTCGCAGATCGAAGGCACGCAAGCCACGCTGACCGACCTGTTCGACGAAGAAGCCGGCTTCAAAGTCAACAACACCGATGATGTGGAGGAAGTCGCCAGCTACCTGCGTGCCTTCCGCTGGACGCAAGAGCAACTGCGTGACCCCAATGGGCTGCCCATCAGCGTGCGGCTGCTGTGCGAGGCGCATCGTCGCCTGCTGGACGGGGTGCGCGGTGCGGGAAAGCAACCCGGCGAGTTGCGCCGCTCACAAAACTGGATCGGCGGCACACGGCCCGGCAATGCGGCCTTCGTGCCACCGCCACCGGAGCACGTGTCCGCGCTGCTGGTCGATCTGGAGCGCTTCATTCACGCCACGGCGACGGATCTTCCGCCGATGGTGAAGGTGGCCCTCATCCACGCGCAGTTTGAAACCATTCACCCGTTTCTCGATGGCAACGGGCGCATTGGCCGCCTGCTGATCGCGGCTCTGTTCGAGCATTGGGGATTGCTGTCCGAACCGTTGCTGTATCTCAGTGGCTACCTGAAGCAACACCAGGCGGAATACTACCGTCGCCTGTCGACCATCCGCACAGATGGCGATTGGAAGTCCTGGGTGACGTTCTTTCTGGAAGGTGTTGCCATAGCTGCTGGCGATGCGGAAAAAAACATCATCGAAGTCGCCAGTCTGGTGTCCACTGACCGCAGACGCCTGTTGCAATCTGCCAAGGCAGGCCCGGCCAGCTACCGGCTGTTCGAAATGCTGCCGATGATGCCGCGCTTCACCATCGAGCGTGTGAGGCAGCAACTGGAGACCAGTTTTCCCACCGCAACGGCGGCGGTCAAGGTGCTGGAAGAGCTAGGCATCGTGACCGAGATGACCGGCCAGAAAAAGAACCGCAGCTACAGCTACCAAGCCTACGTTGAATTGCTTTCTCGGTGATAAACAGCCGCAAGCCTGCAGCAACCTGCCGCATTGCCATTTACCTCAATTCACGTTATTTGGTGGAGACCTTCCTTAGCTGACGCAAGAAGTGGAATTTTCTCGTAATCTGACCCGAGGAGATTCAAGGAGGCGATGGCAAAAAAATGTTGGCCGCGCCGGCAGGTTACGAGGTCTCAGTCGCGTCGCTGCGCAACGCCCCGGCCTGGGATCCGTTGCGCAAGGATCCGCGGTTCCAGAAGCTGATCCCCGATGGCGAGGCCGCGCAGCCGAAGCTCAACCCATGACCGACAAGCCCTCCTTCCTCGCCGAGCTCAAACGCCGCAACGTGCTGCGCGCGGCGGCGCTGTACATCGGCGCGGCATGGGCGCTGGCGCAGGGCGTCTCGCAACTGAGCCCGGCGTTGGGCCTGCCGGACTGGGTGACGCGCTGGTTCCTGATCGCGGCGGCAATCGGGTTCCCGTTCGCGATGGCCTTCTCGTGGTTCTACGAGTGGACGTCGAAGGGCATTGTGCGCGAGAGCGAGGTCGCCACCGACGCATCGATCACCCGCGAGACCGGGCGCAGGATGGATCGCTGGATTTTCGTGGTGATGGCGCTTGCGATCGTCCTCCTGCTCACCAACCAGTTCGTGGTTCGCAAGGACGCGACGACGCGAGCAGTCGGCCCGGCAGTCGCGGCAATCATCGACAAGTCGATCGCGGTGCTGCCGCTTGCGAACGAGAGCGGCGACAACGATCAGCAATATTTCTCGGATGGGCTGACCGAAGACCTGATCACCGCACTGTCGCAGTTCAACGGACTGAAAGTGATCAGCCGCAATTCCTCCTTCCAGTTCCGCGACAGCAAGGACGATAGCCAGACCATCGGCCGCAAACTCGGCGTCGCCTACCTGCTCGAGGGCCGCGTGCGGCGTGAAGGCGGCAACGTGCGCATCACCGCGGAGCTGGTGAAGGCCGCCGACGGCAGCAATGCCTGGTCGCAGAACTACGATCGCCCGTACGGCGACTTGTTCAAGCTGCAGGACGACATCACCCATGCGGTTGCCGGTGAACTGAAGGCGCAATTGCTCCCGACACCCGGCGCTGTCGTGCAAAGCGACCGCCCCCCGAGCGGCGACCTCGACGCCTACAACGCCTATCTGCGCGGCGTATTCCTGACGCGCGTCAACACCCCGGAAAGCTGGCGCAAGGCGATCGAACAGTTCGGCGCCGCAGTCGCCATCGATCCGCACTACGCCTACGCGCAGGCGCAGAGCGCGAACTATTCGGCCCAACTGGGATCGGCATTCCTCACCGGCGACGAGGCGCAGCAGGCGTTCGCGCAGGCGCGCACGGCTGCGAACAAGGCGCTGGCGACGGATCCGAAGCTCGCCGCCGCGCACGTTGCGCGCGGCATCGTGCTGGCGCTCGCGGACCTGAACTGGGTCGGCGCGGAAGCCGAATTCCGGCTTGCGATCCAGCTCGCGCCGAAGGATGGACTGGCCGTCTTCAGCCTCGGCACGATGACGGCAACGCTGGGACATCCCGCGGAAGCGATCGAGCTCACGCGCCGCGCGCTCGCGAGTGATCCACGCAACACCGGCTGGAGCTACTGGCTATCGGTCTACCTGGCATCGCTCGGGCGCTTCGACGAAGCCGAACAAGTCATCCTCGCCCTGATCCAGATGCAGCCGAAGGCGGTCGCCACACACCAGCAACTGGCCGCCATCGAAACCCAGCGTGGCCGTTTCGAGCAGGCTCTGCAGGCAGCGCAACAGGAACCGCCCGGCATGTGGCAGGACATCGCGCTGGCTATGGCAAGGCAGATCGGCCCGGATCGCGCATCGGCCGATGCGGCGATCAAGTCCCTCGTCGAAAAGCACCCCGACTCGGCCGCCTACCAGATCGCCGAGATCTACGCGCTGCGCCGTGATACCGACAGCATGTTCAAGTGGCTGGATCGATCCTGGGCAAACCGCGACACCGGCGTCCACCGGTTGCTGTATGACCCATTCATCGCGCCGTACCGCAACGATCCGCGCTTCGCGGCGTTCTGCGCCAAGATCGGAGTACCGACGCCGGAGCAGATCGATGCCGTGGCCGCACCGGCCGATGCGCCTTCCGCGGCGCATGCACAGAACGCATCCCGCAGTGAGCCATGAATCCGCGTCGCTCGTTCCTCGCCGAGCTCAAGCGCCGCAACGTGATGCGCGCGCCCCGCGCCTGCGCCACAATCGCGGCATGAGCACTGAAACACCACCAATCGAAGTCCAGGCCACCACCAAGCACTTTCTCGGCATGCCGCCGCAGGACTTCCTACGCGACTATTGGCAGAAGCGCCCGCTGCTGATCCGCGGCGCGTTCAAGGATTTCGTCTCGCCGCTGACGCCTGAAGACCTCGCGGGGCTGGCCTGCGAGGAAGCCGCGCTGGCGCGCATTGTCGAGCACGAGCGCCGCACCGATGGATGGACACTGCGCCAAGGCCCGTTCGCCGAATCCGATTTCACGCGGATGGGCGCGCGCGACTGGAGCTTGCTGGTGCAGGACGTGGACAAGTGGGACGCCGACGTGCGCGCGCTCCTCGATCGTTTCGATTTCATCCCGCGCTGGCGCATCGACGACGTGATGATCAGCTACGCCGCGCCGGGCGGATCGGTCGGTGCGCACGTCGATCAATACGATGTGTTCCTGCTGCAAGGGCTGGGCGCGCGGCGCTGGCAGATCGACGCGGGGCCGAATCCGCCGACGGCATTCCGCGAGGATGTCGAACTGAAACTGCTGCGCGAGTTCCACCCGACCCACACATGGACGCTGGAAGCCGGCGACATGCTCTACCTGCCGCCGGGCGTGCCGCACCACGGCGTCGCCGCCGACGCCTGCATGACCTATTCGATCGGCATGCGCGCGCCGGCGCAGTCCGAGTTGATCGTCGATCTGGCCGAACATCTGGCCGAGAGCATCGGCGAGGCGGCGCGTTACGTCGATCCCGATCTCGCGCTGCCTGACGATCCGGGCGAGATCGACGCCGCCGCGCTGGCGCGTGTGCGCCGCGCGCTGGTTGCGTTGTCGCTGGATGATGATGCGCTGGCGGCGTGGTTCGGCGGCTTCATCAGCCGCTATCGCAGCGCCGGCGTCGCCGCGCCGCCGAAGCCGCCGACCGAAGCCGCGCTGCGCAAGGCGCTGGCCGCCGGCGGTACGCTGGCGCGGCATCCCTTCCTGCGCACGGCGTGGACGCGGCAGGCCAATCGCGCGCTGCTGTTCGCCGATGGCCGACGTTTTGCGTTGACCGTCGCCGCCGCGCGCACCCTCGTTGCCGTCGAACATATCGACGGCACCGGCTTCGCCGCGCTGGATATCGACGCGCAAGCCGCCGTGATCGACCTCGCCCGCGACGGCGGATACGCCCTGCGCAAACCACCCCGGAGCCGCCGATGAGCGCGCCGCTGACGACCGATTTTCGCATCGAGCCGGCCGACTACCGCACCGACTTCCAGGATCTGCGGCACATCCGCGAGACGGTGTTCGTGGGCGAACAGAAAGTGCCGCTGGAACTGGAATGGGATGCGCTCGACCCGCTCTGCCAGCACGTCATCGCCCGCGACGGCGAGAACCGCGCCATCGGCACCGGGCGACTGTCGCCGCAGCATGCCATCGGCCGTCTCGCGGTGCTGCCGGAGTGGCGCGGTCGCGGCGTCGGCGCCGCATTGCTCGCGGCGCTGATCGACGCGGCGCGCATGCAGCACTGGGACGAGGTCGAATTGCACGCGCAGGTCGATGCCATCGCGTTCTATCGCAAATACGGTTTCGAGGCGTTCGGCGAGCAATACGACGAGGCCGGCATCCGTCACCAGTCGATGCGGCTGGCGTTGACACCGTTCGAGGAACGCAGCCCCGCCCCGCCGCGCCCACCGCTGGCTGCGGTGGACACCTTCGAGCAGGCGCTGGCGGCCACCGTCGCCACCATCTCGCTCTCGCGCCGCGACCTGTGCGTGTTCAGCCGCGACCTCGATCCGGCCTTGCTCGGACAGCCGGCGGTGATCGACGCACTGCGCCGCTACGCGACCTCCGGCGTCGATCCGCGCGTACGCGTGCTGCTGCTCGATCCGCAGTCGCTGGCGCAAACCAGCCATCCCTGGCTAGATCTGGCGCAGCGATTGCCCAGCGTGTTCGAGTTCCGCGCCTGCGAGGAGGAACCCGACCGCCAGTATCCGTCGGCCTTTCTCGTCGGCGACCGCGGCGCGCTGTACTTCCGTCCCCTCGCCGTGCGTCTGGATGGCGAAAGCAGCGACTCGGCGCCTGCGCGCGCCCGGCAACTGACCGAACCTTTCGAGCGCATGTGGCAGCGCGGCCGACCATGCACGGAGTTTCGTGCATTGGGGATTTGACCCCTCTCCCTCTGGGAGAGGGTGGCCGCAGGCCGGGTGAGGGAATGACCTTGCGCACAAGTTCGATCTTTCGGTACCGATGGACCTTCCCCTCATCCGCCCTTCGGGCACCTCGCTCCGCGCCCCGGCCTCCGCGTTGACGCGGAGGCATTCGATGTTGCGCGAACCGGTAGTTCGCAAGCGCAACATCTCATCCCGGAGGGAGAAGGTCGCAACCAGTGTTCATCCGCCATGATGCGACACTCCTGCGGGCATTCACGCAAACCTTTCACCCCGCCCTCAGGTTCCGAACTCCATTCCCCTCGCGCTATACTGCGGGGCCGCTTTGGCGGCCGTCGAACGCGACGCCGCAACGAAGCGAATCAATCACTTGCAGTCCTTCCAGAACGGGCCAAGGTAGTGGATAGCCTGATCGCGCAGTTTGCCTCGACCTCGCAGAACTCCGGCGGCAACGCCGACTACATCGAAGACCTCTACGAGAGTTATCTCGCCAATCCGGCCAGCGTCGGCGCGGATTGGCAAGCCTACTTCGGCGGCTTCGCCAACCGTGGCGATTCGCCGCGCTCGGCGGCGCTGGCGCGGATCGCGGATGCGGCCCAACACCCCGCGCGCGGCAATGGCGCGGCAGGGCCTGCGCCAGCGGTATCCGACGCGATGGCGCGCAAGCAGGCGGCCGTGCTCAAGCTGGTCACCGCCTACCGCTCGCGCGGGCACCTGCGCGCCCAGCTCGATCCGTTGGGCCTTGCGGCCGCCGGCGACGTGCAGGATCAGCCGCACAAGCCCGACGATTCCGACCTCGACCTAGCGGTGCATGGGCTCGGCGAATCCGACCTCTCCACGCGCTTCCGCACCGGCCTGCTTGGCGGGCCCGAAGCGCTGCCGCTGCGCGATCTGGTCGCCACCTTGCAGGCAACCTACAGCGGCAGCATCGGCGCGGAGTTCATGCACATCGCCGACCGTGCGCAGCGCAAGTGGGTGTATGAGCGACTGGAACAGGCCGGCGGGCGCTATGGCTTCGACACGGGCGAGCGCCGCCGCATCCTCGAGCGGCTGACCGCCGCCGACGGGCTGGAGCGCTACCTGCACACCAAATACGTCGGCCAGAAACGCTTCTCGCTGGAAGGCGGCGATGCGCTGATCCCGTTGATGGACGAGCTGTGCCGGCGCGCCGGCGCCGATGGCGTGCGCGAGATGGTGGTCGGCATGGCCCATCGCGGACGCTTGAATGTGCTCGTCAATACCTTGGGCAAGCCGCCGGGCAAGTTGTTCGACGAGTTCGAGGGCCGTTACGAGCACCACGACGACCCGGCGCATTCGGGCGACGTGAAGTACCACATGGGCTTCTCCGCCGATGTCGCCACGCCAGGCGGCCCGGTGCATCTGGCGCTGGCGTTCAATCCCTCGCATCTGGAAATCGTCAACCCGGTGGTCGCCGGCAGCGTGCGCGCGCGCCAGCAGCGCCGCGGCGACCATGCGGGCGATGCGGTGCTGCCGGTGCTGATCCACGGCGACGCCGCCTTCGCCGGGCAAGGCGTGGGCATGGAACTGCTGCAGATGTCGCAGGCGCGCTATTTCAAGGTCGGCGGCAGCGTGCACATCGTCATCAACAATCAGGTCGGCTTCACCACCAGCCGCACCGACGATGCGCGCTCGACGCTGTATTGCACCGACCTCGCCAAGATGGTCGGCGCGCCGATCCTGCACGTCAACGGCGACGATCCGGAAGCGGTGGTGTTCTGCACGCGCATGGCCTTCGATTTCCGCAAGCAGTTCGAAAAGGACATCGTCATCGACGTGGTCTGCTACCGCCGCCACGGCCACAACGAGGCCGACGAGCCGTCGGCGACGCAGCCGGTGATGTACCAACTCATCAAGGCCCACCCCACCCCGCGCGAGATCTACGCGCAGCGCCTGATCGCCGATGGCGCCATCGACGCGGCGGCCGCGAGCGCGCTGGTCGAGGATTACCGCCGCAAGCTGGAGACCGGCGCGGTCACCACCGAACTGGCCGACAAGCCCGTCGAGAGCTTCGGCGTGGACTGGAAACCCTATCTGCACGGCGCGCTCAAGGACGCGACCGACACCACCCTGCCACGCGCACGCCTCGACGAACTGGCCGCGCGCATCAACACCATTCCGACGAACGTCGCACTGCATCCACGGGTGGCGAAGATCTACGACGACCGCCGCAAGATGGCCGCTGGCGCGCAGCCTGCCGACTGGGGCTTCGCCGAGAACCTCGCCTATGCAAGTCTGCTCGGCGACGGCTTCCGTCTGCGTCTGGTCGGTCAGGACGCCGGCCGCGGCACCTTCTTCCATCGTCACGCCGTGCTGCACGACCAGTCCGGCAAGCCCGACTACCTGCCGCTGCGATCCCTGTTGCCGGAAAAAGCCGATCCGCTGGACGTGACCATCGTCGATTCGCTGCTCAGCGAGGAAGCGGTGATGGCCTTCGAATACGGCTACGCCACCGCCGACCCCGGCACGCTGGCGATCTGGGAAGCGCAATTCGGCGATTTCGCCAACGGCGCACAAGTCGTCATCGACCAGTTCATCAGTTCCGGCGAGGCGAAGTGGAACCGCCTGTGCGGCCTCGCACTGTTCCTGCCGCACGGCTACGAGGGCCAGGGCCCGGAGCATTCATCCGGGCGGCTCGAACGCTTTCTGCAACTGTGCGCGCTCGACAACATGCAGGTGTGCGTGCCGACCACGCCTGCGCAGATCTTCCACCTGTTGCGCCGACAGATGCTGCGCGCCACCCGCAAGCCGTTGGTGGCGTTCACGCCCAAGTCGCTGCTGCGCCACAAGCTGGCGGTATCGACTCTGGACGAACTCGCAAGTGGTCGCTTCCACGATTTCATCGGCGATGCTTCGGCGGAACCGAAGAAAGTGGATCGCCTCGTGGTGTGCGCCGGCAAGGTGTATTACGACCTCATCGAAGAAGTGTCCAAGCGCAAGCTCGGCAACGTCGCCATCGCCCGCGCCGAGCAATTGTTCCCGTTCCCGCGCGCCGAACTGAGCGCCGAGCTGCAACGTTTCGCGAAGGCGAAGGCGCTCGTCTGGTGTCAGGAAGAACCGATGAACCAGGGCGCGTGGTACCAGATCCAGCACCATCTGGAGCGTTGCCTGCAGCCTAGGCAAAGACTGTTCTACGCCGGCCGCATGCGCTCGGCAGCACCGGCCTGCGGGCATCTATCCACACATCAGGCCGAGCAGGCGAAACTGGTCGGCGACGCGCTCGCCGGCACACTGGGCGAGGGCGTGGTGGCGGGCGCGTAGGACGATCCGCCGACACGCACGAAAATCATTCACGACACGAAGCAAACGACATCATTCAAGGATCCTCCATGAGCATCGAAGTCAAAGTCCCGGTTCTGCCGGAATCGGTTTCCGACGCCACCATCGCCGCCTGGCACAAAAAGCCCGGCGATGCGGTTCGCCGCGACGAGAACCTGCTCGATCTGGAAACCGACAAGGTGGTGCTGGAAGTGCCCGCGCCCACCGATGGCGTGCTCAAGGAAATCAAGTTCGACACCGGCGCCACGGTGACCAGCGCGCAGGTGCTGGCGATCATCGAAGAAGGTGCTGCACATGGAAGTGCGAATGTCGCGGGCGCAGGAAGCGCAGGAGCGACTGCGGCGGCGTCTGCTCCTGCCGTGCCGAAGACGGAAACTGCGAAGGCCGATGCACCCAAGCCCGCTGCGGCACCCGCCGCCAAGGCCGACACCTCCGCGCTGCCCCCCGGCGCGCGTTTCACCGCCGAAACGAACCACATCGACCCCGCGCAGGTCGCCGGCACCGGCCGCGGCCAGCAAGTGACGAAGGAAGACCTCGTCAACTTCATGCGTTCCGGCGGCGCGACGTCTCCTGCTGCTGCGTCGGCACCCGCGGCCAAGGCTCCTGCTTCTGCGAGTCCCGAGTCCCGAGTCCCGAGTCTCGCAGGCGCACGCCCCGAAGAACGCGTCCCCATGACCCGCATGCGCGCCAAGATCGCCGAGCGCCTGATGCAGTCGAAGAACTCCATCGCCATGCTGACCTCGTTCAACGAGATCAACCTCGCGGCGGTGGCGAAGCTGCGCAAGAGCGAAGGCGAGGCCTTCGAGAAGGCCAACGGCGTCAAGCTCGGCTTCATGAGCTTCTTCGTCAAGGCTGCCGCGAACGCGCTGGCACGGCATTCGGTCGTGAATGCCTCGGTCGATGGCAACGACGTGATCTACCACGGCTATGCCGACATCTCGGTGGCCGTGTCCACCGACAAGGGTCTGGTCACGCCGGTGCTGCGCAATGCCGAGTCGATGAGTTTCGCGCAGATCGAGAAGGCGATCATCGCCTACGCCAAGGCCGCGCGCGAAGGCGGACTCAAACTCGAGGATCTGCAGGGCGGCACCTTCACCATCACCAACGGCGGCACCTTCGGCTCGCTGTTCTCCACCCCGATCGTGAACCCGCCGCAGTCGGCCATCCTCGGCATGCACACGATCAAGGAGCGCGCGATCGTCGAGAACGGCCAAGTCGTGGCCGCGCCGATGATGTACGTGGCGATCAGCTACGACCACCGCATCATCGACGGCAAGGACGCGGTGCTGTTCCTCGTGGACATCAAGAACCAACTCGAGAACCCGCAGCGGATGCTGCTGGGGCTGTGATTTTCACCTTCCCCCTTCAAGGGGAAGGCCGGGATGGGGATGGTGTTGCACGGCGTCGATCCCCATTCCGCCAAAATTCGCTGCTGACACCATCCCCACCTTAACCCTCCCCTTGAAGGGGAGGGAAATCGGTCAAAGGAATCTTTCATGGAAAACTTCGACGTCATCGACGGCAAGGACGCGGTGCTGTTCCTCGTGGACATCAAGAACCAGCTCGAGAACCCGCAGCGGATTGTGCTGGGGCTGTGATTTTCACCTTCCCCTTCAAGGGGAAGGCCGGGATGGGGATGGTGTTGCACGGCGTCGATCCCCATTGCGCCAAAATTCGCTGCTGACACCATCCCCACCCTAACCCTCCCCTTGAAGGGGAGGGAAATCGGTCAAAGGAATCTTCCATGGAAAACTTCGACGTCATCGTCATCGGCGGCGGCCCCGGCGGCTACGTGGCCGCGATCCGCTGCGCGCAACTGGGACTGAAGACGGCCTGCATCGACGCCGGCACCGGCAAGGACGGCAAGCCCGCGCTCGGCGGCACCTGCCTGCGCGTGGGCTGCATCCCGTCCAAGGCGCTGCTGGATTCCTCGCGCCAGTTCCACAACCTCACCCACATGTTCGCCGACCACGGCATCAGCGCCGACAACGCGAAGATGGACGTGGGCACCATGATCGGCCGCAAGGACAAGATCGTGAAGCAGTTCACCGGCGGCATCGCGATGCTGTTCAAGGCCAACAAGGTCGCCTCGTATTCCGGCTTCGCCACCCTGCACAAGGGCAACGTGGTGAAGGTGAAGGCTGCCGATGGCGCGATCACCGAACTCAAGGCGGTGAACGTGATCCTCGCCGCCGGCTCGGTGCCGATCGAGCTGCCGTTCGCCAAGTACGATGGCACGAACATCGTGGACAACGAAGGCGCGCTGGATTTCACCTCGATTCCCAAGCGCCTGGGCGTGATCGGCGCCGGCGTGATCGGGCTGGAACTGGGCAGCGTGTGGCGTCGTCTCGGCAGCGAGGTCACCATCCTCGAAGCCCTGCCCGACTTCCTCGGCGCAGCCGATGCGGACATCGCCAAGGCCGCGGCGCGCGAGTACAAGAAGCAAGGTCTGGACATCCGCCTCGGCGCGAAAGTTGCCAAGGTCGTCAAGAATGGCGATGCGCTGGATGTCACCTATGCCGACGCCAAGGGCGAGCAGACGATCACCGTCGACAAACTGCTGGTGTCGGTGGGGCGCAAGGCCGCGACCGCCGGCCTGCTTGCGGCCGACAGCGGCGTGCAACTCGATGAGCGCGGCCGCGTGGTGGTCGATGAGCACTGCCACACCGGCGTGGACGGCGTGTGGGCGATCGGCGACTGCGTGCGCGGGCCGATGCTGGCGCACAAGGCCAGCGAGGAAGGCGTCGCGGTGGCCGAACTGATCGCCGGCTTGCCCGGCCACGTCAACCTCGACACCGTGCCGTGGGTGATCTACACCGAGCCGGAAATTGCCTGGGTCGGCAAGACCGAAGGCCAGTGCAAGGCCGAGGGCATCCCGTACAAGGTCGGCAGCTTCCCGTTCGCGGCGATCGGCCGCGCGGTGGCGATGAACGAGCCGGCCGGCATGGTGAAGTGCATCGCGCATGCCGATACCGACCGCATCCTCGGCTTGCATCTGTGCGGCGCGAACGTTTCCGAACTCGTGCACGAGGGCGTGGTGGCGATGGAGTTCAAGGGCTCTGCCGACGACCTCGCGCGCATCTGCCACGCGCACCCGACGCTGTCGGAGGCCGTGCACGAGGCCGCGCTGTCGGTGCACAAGCGGGCGATCCACAAGGCCAACTGAGTTCAGGATGAACTCATCCCGTGCAGGCCATGACTGGCCGCTGACACGGGATCCGCCGGCGCGGTTGACGCCGCCCCGCGCCATGGCGGCCACGATCCAGCCGGCACCGAAGCGAGTGCCCGGATTCGGCTTGTATGCACCACCGATTCCATGCATGGTGCGCCCTGCCCTGCGGATCGAGTGCCAACGCGCGCCATGACCACGCCCTACCCGCACCTGTTCTCCCCGCTCGATCTGGGCTTCACCACCCTGCCCAATCGCGTGCTGATGGGTTCGATGCACACCGGGCTGGAGGATCGCGCCGCGGATTTCCCGAAGCTCGCGGCGTATTTCGCCGAGCGTGCGCGCGGCGGCGTCGGGCTGATGGTCACCGGCGGGGTGTCGCCGAACCTGCTGGGCTGGCTCAAACCCTTTTCCGGCAAGCTGAGCTGGAAGTGGGAGATCCACAAACACCGCATCGTGACAAAAGCGGTGCGCGAGGCGGGTGGTCGCATCTGCCTGCAACTGCTGCATGCCGGCCGCTACGCCGCGCACCCGTTCGCGGTCGCGCCGTCGAAGGTGAAATCGCCGATCAGCCCGATCACACCGCGTGCGCTGTCGGCGCGTGCGGTGGAACGCACCATCGACGCCTTCGCCAACGCCGCGCGTCTGGCCCGCGAGGCCGGTTATCACGGCGTGGAAGTGATGGGTTCGGAGGGTTATCTGATCAACGAGTTCCTCGCTCCACGCACCAACCGCCGCAAGGATGGTTGGGGCGGCGATGCGGAAAAACGCATGCGCTTCGCGGTGGAGATCGTGCGCCGCGTTCGCGAAGCCTGCGGGCCGGATTTCATCCTCATCTACCGCTTGTCGATGCTCGAGTTGGTGGAAGGTGGATCGAGCTGGGACGAGACCGTGGCGCAGGCCAAGGCGGTCGAAGCCGCCGGCGCGACGATCCTCAACACCGGCATCGGCTGGCACGAGGCGCGGGTACCGACCATCGCCACCTCGGTGCCGCGCGCGGCCTTCGCCGACGTGACGGCGCGCATGAAACCGCATGTGCGGCTGCCGATCGTCGCAACCAATCGCATCAACATGCCCGAGGTAGCCGAGGCCATCCTCGCGTCGGGCGGTGCCGACATGGTGTCGATGGCGCGCCCGCTGCTGGCCGATGCCGAGTGGTGCAACAAGGCCAGTGCGGGTCGCGCGCAATCGATCAACACCTGCATCGCCTGCAATCAGGCTTGCCTGGATCACGTCTTCGTCGGCAAGAAGGCCAGTTGCCTCGTCAACCCGCGCGCCTGCGCCGAGACAGAGTTGAATTACCTGCCGACCAGCAAGCCGCGGCGCATCGCCGTCGTCGGTGCCGGCCCGGCCGGTCTGGCCTGCGCCACCATCGCCGCGCAGCGCGGGCACCGCGTGAGCCTGTTCGATGCGCAGGCTGAAATCGGCGGGCAGTTCAACCTCGCCAAACGCATTCCCGGCAAGGAAGAATTCCACGAAACCCTGCGCTATTACCGACACCGGCTGGCCGAGGAAAACGTCGATGTGCGCCTCGGGCGCAAGGTGGATGCGGCGGATCTGGACGGATTCGATGCCATCGTCATCGCCACCGGTGTGGTGCCGCGCGCGGTGGACTTCCCCGGCCACGAGCACCTCAAGGTGGTCGGCTACCTCGACGTACTCACCGGCCGCGTGGTGCCGGGGCAGCGGGTGGCGATCATCGGTGCCGGCGGGATCGGTTTCGATGTCGCCGAGTTCCTCGTGCAGGCCGATGGCTCGCCGACCCTCGATGCGCCGCGCTGGCTGGCCGAATGGGGCGTGGATCTGGAGCAGCACGCCCGCGGCGGACTGATCGCGCCCGTAGTCGAGCCACCCGCGCGCGAGATCTGGCTGCTGCAACGCAGCCCCGGCAAACCCGGCGCGAAGCTCGCCCGCACTACCGGCTGGATCCATCGCGCCGCGCTGAAGGCGAAGAAGGTGAAGATGATCGGTGGCGTCGAGTATCTCGGTGTCGATGATGCCGGCCTGCGCATCCACGCCGATGGTGCCGAATCGGTGCTGCCGGTGGATCAGATCGTGATCTGCGCCGGGCAGGAACCCCTGCGCGAACTCGCACAGCCGCTGCGCGATGCCGGCCGCGAGGTGCACGTCATCGGCGGTGCCGACGTGGCCGCCGAACTGGATGCCAAGCGCGCCATCGATCAGGGCTGCCGGTTGGCGGCGAAGCTGTAGGGGCGTTGCTCAAAGAATCGGCGGGAAAGTTCTCCTGCGCGCCGGCCACCACCCCAACCCCAATACTTTCAACTTGGCGAGAAAGATCGCCTGGCCCTCACCCTTCCAGCACAAACCCCTTCCCCCGCTTGCGGGGGAAGGATGGGATGGGGGGAGGTTTTTTCGCTTACGCCGGCCCCCCACCCCAACCCTCCCCCGCAAGCGGGGGAGGGAGCAACGGGATTCATTGGCGCAGATCGCTGGTTCGCGCCCAACCCTCCCCCGCAAGCGGGGGGGAGGGAGCAACGGCGCAACCGCTTCCAATCCCGGGGAGATGGCAACCACCCAGTTCATTAACGTGCTATCGCCAAACTCATGATATGGCGGTTCGCCATCCGCCGTTCCCCAACCGCTTGCGTTTGGATGTCCAGTTCGCCGGCCGTAACGCGCCCGTCGCAACCACCCACAAGCATCCATCTCCTTGATCGGATTGCACTTTCTTTACATTTTCGCCAGCAGCCCGTGCTACGGTGCGCCCCCCGACCACACCGGGCCGAGCCGGCCCGAGCCAGAGACCCATCCCACTCGAGCGTGTCCCCCAGGACGCCATGCCACCGCGCCAACACCGCGCGACGGCCAACGCAGCAAGGAACCTCCGCCATGAAACTGGCATTGATTCTCTGGCTGGCGCACATCCTGCCCCAGCCGGTCGCCGACCCGATGTGTCTGGCGACCACCGTGTATCTCGAAGCCCGCGGCCAAACGGTCATCGGCCAGCGCGCCATCGCCGAAGTGGCCCTGCGCCGCCGCGACAGCGGCATCTGGGGCAGCTCGGTGTGCTCCGTCGTCACCGCGCCCGGGCAATTCGCGATGGCCACGCTCAGCCCCAACCAGCGCCTGATCGAGCCGGCTGCCGGCCTGCTCGCCCTGCGCATCGCCATCGACACCGCGTGGGACTGGTCGCAGCCGCGTGGCAAGCGCCACGAAGTCGTCCCCGGCGCCAACAGCTTCGCCCTGAGTTCGGTGGATGCCGGCAACGGGCACGTGGTCAAGCGCATCGGCAGTCACACCTTCTATCGCTCGCCCTCGCTGGCGGCGCGCTGAAAGCTGTTCAACCGCGTCGCCCGCCATGCCTTCACATCGCAGCGCGCAGGCGCAGGGCGATGACGTTCACCGGGCCGCGATCGCGGTTGTAGGCCGGGTGATCGACGTACTGGTAATCCAGTCCAACGCTCAGGTGTGCGTTGATGGCGGCGTTGTAGTACACCTCGGCGATCGCCTCGTCGCCGTAGTGCGGCAGGCGGCCATCGCCGATCAGGATGCCGATGCCGCCCGCCGCGAAGTACGCGCGCGCCGGTGCCGACAAGCCATTGACCACGCCGGCCACGCCCAGCGTGTCCTGTGCGCGACCCCACGCGGCTCCCTTCAGCGACAAGCCCGCGGCGATGGATCGATTGATCTCGGTGAACTCGAAAGCTTCCTTGCTGCCGTCGTTGCGGCTGACGCGCACGAACGCGCCCCACTCCTCGCCCAGTTGTTGCTCGATGTTGATGGCCGCGCCGGCACGCGAAGCCATGCGCCGCACCAGCGCGGTACTCGGGATGGTCTGCGTGGCCTGCCCGAGCGCGATGGCGTCCGCATACGAGCCCATGCGACCGTGATTGGAAAAACCGAGCAGCCGGAGCGTGCCGGACTTGCCGGCGAACGTGTAACGGCGCTCCAGTTCGGCGACCACTTCGCGCTGGCGGAAATCGGTTTCGAGCTGGGTGGAATTGGGCACCTTGGACAGATCGAACACCCCCACGCGCGTCGTCCAATCGCCCTGCTTCCACTCGCCTGCCACGCCCAGCGTGTAACCCCACGCATCGGCCGCATAGTCGAACGCGCCCGCGTCGATCATCGACCAGTTCAGGAAATCCCCGCGCGGATCGTGCGCGTAGCTGTTGTTGTCGAACAGGTCGGTGACGGCGAACTTGCCGATGGTGAGGACGATGCGGTTTCGGGCGTGCGTACCAGCCAATTGATTGACGTCGGCTGCGACCGTCTCCTCGCCGCTTCCCAAGTTGAAGGTCTGCCGCAGGAAGGCGCGATGCAGGCGTCCGTACGGACTGCTGCGGCCGACCTTGTACGCCTCGCCGCTGGTGAACCCGGCCACGCCCAGCGTGTTGTCGAACCCGAAGCCCTGATCGATCTCCGGGTTGATGTAGATCTCGCCACCCTGCCACAGGCGCGCACCGGCGAAGATCGTCAGGTCGAAGGTTTCCTTCGCCTGCGCACGCGCGGTCAAGCTGTTGGCACCGGCATACGGCGAACGAAAATCGCCGTGGTACTGATCGACCCACGTCGCCTGCGCATGCAGCGACCAGTTTTCCGGCGCTACGGCATCGTCGGCATGCGCGACCATCGCCAACACGCACGCCAGCGGCAGGCACAGCCATTTCACGGAAAATGCCGCGCGATTGAAGCTCGTGTTCATGCCTTCCACCCGCACGCAATCAATGCAAGGCGAGCGTGACGATGCGCACCAGCACCAGACCACCGGCCACGACCAGATAGCCGCGCAACACGATCATCCACGCACGGCTCGCGCCGGCGATGCGCCCGGGCGGCAATTCGGCAAGCGGCGGCATGCGCCAGTGGTCGCGTTCGGCCAACGCCACCGCATCGACATTTTGAGATGGATCGCGTCGCGAAAACAGCAATCCCGACGCGGCCACCAGCGCGAGCACGGCGCCACCGCCGAGGATCTCCAGCATGGCCTCACCGGACAAGTTGGGGAACAGCACCGCCGCGGTGAGAATGACCGACAGCAGCACCAGTGCGGCGATCACCGCGCCGGTGAACAGGTTCAGCTTCCAGCCGTTGACCCACGGGCCGAGCACGGCCTTGTCGTTGCACAGCAGCAGCAGAAACACGGTCGCGCTGGGCAGCAGCACGCCGGCCAGTGTTTGCACCGCATTGGTCAGCAACCCCAGCGGCGTGCCGGGGGTGAGCACCAACGCCGCGGAGACCACGATCAAACCGCAGAACACCGCATAGAACGCCTTGGCCTCGCGCGGCTTGCGATGCAGGGAATGGTTGACCGAAAACACGTCACCGATGGCATACGCCGTGGACAACGACACCGCCGCCGCGCCGATGATGCAGGCATCGATCAGGGCGATGGCGAACATCACCCCGGCTGCATGGCCGATGTATTTGTCGATGCCCGACGCCACCGCGCCGGCATCGACGAAGTGCCCTGCTTCCGGATGGCCGGCGAAGGCCGCCGCGGTGAAGGCGATCATCGCCATCGCGCCCAGCACCACCAGACCGATGCCCAGCCACAGGTCGATGCGCTCGTAGCGGATGAAGCGCGGGGTGATGCGCTTGTCGATGACGTAGCTCTGCTGGAAGAACAACTGCCACGGCGCCACCGTGGTGCCGACGATGGCGATGATCAGCAGCATCACGTCGGCCAGCGGCGCGCCCTTGGGCATGGCTGGCACGAGGAAGTCGTGCGCGATCTGCGGCACCGGCGGATGCGCCATCACGAAGATCGGCACCAGCAGCAGGCTGCCGGCGACCAGCACCATCGCGAAGCGCTCGAAGCGCCGGAAATCGCCGGTGCTCGCCGCCGCCATCACCAGCACCGCCGCGACGCCCACGCCCCAGCCGGGCGAGAGACCCAGATAGTGGCAGGCGAGGCTGATGCCGATGAACTCGGTGACGATGGTCAGCGCGTTGAGCAGGAACAGGTCGATCACACTGAACGCGCCCCAGAACTTGCCGAAGCGCTCGAAGATCAGCCGCGCATGGCCCACGCCGGTGACCGCGCCCAGGCGCAGCACCATCTCCTGATTGACGTACAGCACCGGCACCAGCAGCAGCAGCGTCCACAGCAAGGTGGTGCCGTAATTCTGCGCGGCCTGGGTGTAGGTGCCGAAGGCACCGGCGTCGTTGTCGCCGACCATGACGATCAGGCCGGGGCCGAGCACGGCCAGTAGCACGCGCAGGCGATCGCGCCAGCCCTTGCGCGGGCCGTGATCATCGTGGCGGATGCTGCCGAACGCGCCGTGGATGTCGCCGCGATGGGCGCTGTCGAGGATCCCCGAGCGCGGGGAAAAATCGAATTGGACTGCGGACATGGCAGGCCTCCTCCGATGCAGGACTTGAGTGCGGGCGAAGAGCCCGCCGGAGTCCGCGGCGATGCCGCGGGGCTACGCGAGGATCGGTGGCTTACCGATCCGTCAAGGCCGCGAAGCGGCCATCGCGCAACCCGCCAGGTTCAGGGCGTGCAGCATGCAGGATTCGCGACCACGTCGGTCGCGTTCGCCCCACGCGATGTCCGGACACGAGACGCCCCGAGCCCGCTCGACGCGGAGCCGTCGTCATTCCGATACGGATGTTGATGCACATAAATCGCCTCCGTGGCCATTCGAGCGGTGCTCGAACCGGGAGGCGACAGTGTCGGTCAGGCGTGTGGCAACTGCGTGGCAGCCCTGACGAACGGATGCGCTTCCCGGAATCTGCGTATGTCCACCGGATCAACGGTCGATGCCGAGCACCGATCGCCGCCGCTGGACGATTTGCTAGATCGCGGGTTCATGGTGATTCCAGAGTGGATGAGGAGCGGAAGACGAAAAAACACTCTTCCGCATCGGGAAGGCAAGCATAGCGCCCTGCTTCCGGCGCGCAGCATACAGACCTGTCGGGGTATGGCGCAAGCCGTTTTTACGAACCCGATGGTCAAAACTGGATTCGACCGTGCCTTGAAGGTCGCTGCTGGTCAGATTCCGCAACGCTGAGTCCTGCCGGCACAGCCTTGCATCGGCAGCATCCACCATCATCTTTCCGATTCCCAATCACGGAGTGCCATCGCATGAAGCTCTACGCCAAGCCCGGCGCCTGCTCGCTCGCCGACCACATCACCCTGGAATGGACCGGCAAGCCCTACGAGGTGCAACTGATCACGGCCGCCGAATCCAGGCAGCCCGAATACCTGAAGATCAATCCTTCCGGTGCGGTGCCGGCACTGGTCGATGGCGATTTCACCCTCACCCAGAACTCGGCCATCCTCAACTACATCGCCGACATGCACCCGGAGAGCGGCCTCGGCGGCGACGGCAGTGCGAAGAGCCGCGCCGAGATCAACCGCTGGCTGGCGTTCGCCAATTCCGACATCCACCCGAGCTACTGGCCGCTGTTCGGAGCCACCGCATTCCTTGGCGACGAGGCGGCGATCGAGCAGACCAAGGCGGCCGCACGCCAGAAACTGCGTGGGCTGTACGAGCGCGCCGATGCGCATCTGGCAGGGCGCGAATGGCTCGCCGATTCGCGCTCGATCGCCGACCCGTATCTGTACGTCACCATGCGCTGGGCCGGCAAGGTTGGCGTGGATCTGTCCGGTTTGAACCACCTCGCCGTCTTCCGCGCACGCATGGAGGCCGACCCGGGCGTGCAGCGCGCGTTGAAGGTCGAAGGCGAAGCCCACTAGCCCGCTTTGCCGCGTTTGTGCCGGAAGTAGGCCGTGAGCCGCGAACCGGCATCGTCGGCGAGCACCCCGCCCTGCACCGCCACGCGGTGGTTGTGGCGCGGGTCGGCGATCAGGTCGAACACACTGCCAGCCGCGCCGGTCTTGGGGTCGGAAGCGGCGAACACCACCCGCGCGATGCGCGCATGCACCATCGCCATCGCGCACATCGCGCACGGTTCCAACGTGACGTAGAGCGTGCAGCCGAGCAGCCGATGGTTGCGCAGCGTGCGTCCCGCCGCACGCATCGCCATGACCTCCGCATGCGCGCTGGGGTCGTGGTCGGTGATGTTGCGATTCCAACCCTCGCCTACGATCACGCCCGTCGCATCGACCACGACCGCGCCGACCGGAATCTCATCGTCCTCGTGCTGCGCGCGGTCGGCAAGCGCGAGGGCATGGCGCATCAAGTGATCGTCGATGGACATCAATGTAGGCATGGCTCGACAAGCGCACCACGAACGCGCCAACAACCTCCCGGCCACGCATCGAAAGTATCCGGATCCTGGTTCCCGGAAATGGACGAAGCGGAGAAACCAGCCCTTGTCGCTGCAGGCTATCGTTTCCGGAATTTTTCGCCGATAGCCAAAGACCGCCACTGGGGCGGTCTTTGGATGGCTGTTGGCATCTTGGTCGGGGAGACAGGACTTGAACCTGCGACCTCTACGTCCCGAACGTAGCGCTCTACCAGACTGAGCTACACCCCGAATCAGCCGCGTATTGTAAAGATCGCCGTCGCCATGGGCAAGGGCGGCTGCGGAACGGCTAGAATCGCGCTTCGGGTCGCGGCATCGCCGCGACGTATCCACCGCCTATCCCGGAGCCCGCCTTGATCAAGCCACGCACCATGCCCGGCGTGATGGAACTGTTGCCGCGCGAGCAGATCGCGTTCCAGCGCATGCTCGATGTCATCCGCCGCAACTACGAGCGCTTCGGCTTCCTGCCGGTGGAGACGCCGGCGATCGAGTTGTCCGAGGTGCTGCTGACCAAGACCGGCGGCGAGACCGAGCGGCAGGTGTATTTCGTGCAGTCCACCGGCGCGCTGGACAAAGCCGGCGAGGGCGTTCCCGAACTGGCGCTGCGCTTCGACCTCACGGTGCCGCTGGCACGTTACGTTGCCGAGCACGAGCACGATCTGGCGTTCCCTTTTCGCCGCTACCAGATGCAGCGTGTGTACCGCGGCGAACGTGCGCAGCGAGGTCGTTTCCGCGAGTTCTATCAAGCCGATATCGACGTGATCGGCAAGGATGGATTGTCGATCCGTTTCGACGCCGAACTGCCAGCAGTGATCCACGCCGTGTTTACCGAGCTGGCGATCGGACCGTTCACCATCCAGCTCAACAATCGCAAGCTGATGCGCGGCTTCCTCGAAGGGCTGGGTGTGGTCGAGCCGGAGCAGCAGGCACTGGTACTGCGCGAGGTGGACAAGCTCGACAAGCGTAGCGCGGATGCGGTGCGCGCGACGCTCACCGGCGAAGGCTTCGGCCTGTCGGTCGAAGTGGCCGATCGATTGATGAATTTCGTGCGCGTGCGCTCACATGGGCACGATGATGCGCTGGCGAAGCTCGCAGCGTTGGGTAGTGGTACCGACACTTTCGATGCCGGTGTGGCTGAACTGCGCGAAGTGCTGGAGATGGTGCGTGCATTGGGCGTGCCCGAGTCCGGCTACGCCATCAATCTGTCGATTGCGCGCGGCCTGGACTACTACACCGGCACGGTGTTCGAGACCACCTTGAACGATCATCCGCAGATCGGTTCGATCTGCTCGGGCGGCCGCTACGAAGACCTGGCCGGCAACTACACGAAGTCGAAACTGCCGGGTGTCGGCATTTCCATCGGCGTCACCCGTTTGTTCTGGCAATTGCAGGAAGCCGGGCTGATCGACAAGGCGGAAAGCACGGTGCAGGTGCTGGTCGGTCTGCTCGATGCATCGCGATTGCACGACAACCTGCAAATTGCGCGTGAACTGCGAGCCGGTGGCATCAACACCGAGGTGCAACTGGAAGCTCGCAAGCTGGTCAAGCAGATGCAGTACGCCGACCGTGCCGGTATCCGTTTCGTGGCGATGGTGGGCGAGGACGAGGCTGCGCGCGGCGTGGTCGCGGTGAAGGACATGCGGCGCGGCGAGCAATTCGAGGTCGCACGTGCGGAACTGGCTGGCGCGTTGCGGGTGGAAATCGAACAATCGCTGGCGATGAAGCTGCCTGCATCGCAAACGGAGAGCAGGGCATGAGCGCGGCCATTCGTCTGGATGGAGTCTCGCTTACGCGCGCCCAACTCGTGGCCATCGCCGGTGGTGCGTTGGTCGATCTGGATGTCACGCAGTTGCAGGCGGTACAGCGCGCCGCCGAGTTCCTGTCCGAGCAAGTGCGCAAGGAGGAACCCATTTACGGAGTGACGACGGGTTTTGGCAGCAATGCCGATCGCCTGCTCGGTGCGCATCGCGTGCGTGAAAAGCTGGATGACGCGGGTGCGATCCACGAGGTCGGCTTGCTGGAAGAACTGCAACGCAACCTCGTCATCACCCATGCGGTGTGCGTCGGCGAACCGCTGCCACAAGACGTGGTGCGCGCGATGCTGGCGATCCGCATCAACACCCTGATGCGCGGGCATTCGGGTATTCGCGTGGAAACCTTGCAGGCACTGGCGGCGATGCTCAACGCAGGCGTCGTGCCGGTGGTGCCGAAGCTGGGATCGGTGGGTGCCAGCGGTGATCTCGCACCGTTGTCGCACTTGGCCATCGTGCTGCTGGGTGGTGGCGAAGCGTTCTTCCAGGGCGAGCGGATGCCGGGCGGTGAAGCGCTGGAGCGTGCCGGACTGGAACGCGTGCGCTTGTCGCACAAGGAAGGCCTCGCGCTCAACAACGGCACTGCGCAGATGCTCGCCTGCGGTGTGCTCGCGGTGGATCACCTCGAACGCCTGCTCGATACCGCCGATCTTGCCGCAGCGATGACCATCGACGCCTTCGCCGGGCGCACCGGTGCTTTCGATGAAGCGGTGCATGCACTGCGACCGCATCCTGGGCAGGTGCAATCAGCGGCGAACCTGCGCAGGCTGCTGGATGGCTCGACGCTGGCCGATATTCCCTACCACCTCGTGCCGCGTTTCGCACCGTGGCAGCCATCGAGCTGGAAAACATCGAAACAGCAAGCCTTGCGTTTCGATATTCGCTGGGACTGGGTGCCGCTCGATCAACGCCACGGACGCGAGAAGTTCTACACCCGCTTCAAGCCCTTCCGTGGTGGCAAGAAGCATCAACCGCAGGACAGCTATTCGTTGCGCTGCGTGCCACAGGTGCATGGCGCGGTGCGCGACGCGGTGGCGCAGGCTGCTCGTGTGCTGGAAGTCGAACTCAACGCGGTCACCGACAATCCACTGGTGTTCCCGGACATGCGCGGGGCGAAACACGTCGAAGAGCAGGTGATCTCTGCCGGACACTTCCACGGCATGCCGCTGGCGCTGGCGATGAGTTACGTGAAGGCGGCGATCCCGGTGCTGGCCTCGATCTCCGAGCGTCGCCTCAACAAACTGGTCGACCCGGCGACGAACGACGGCTTGCCGGCCTTCCTGATCGGCAACGAGGATGCTACCGAATCGGGCTTCATGATCGTGCAATACACCGCTGCGGCGATCGTCAACGACCTCGCCAGCCGTGCGCACCCGGCATCCGTGTATTCGATCCCGACCAGTGCAAATGCCGAAGACCACGTCTCGATGGGCGCCAACGAAGCGCGCCACGTGCTCGACATGTGCGCGGATCTCGGCAAGGTGCTGGGGCTGGAATTGTTCACCGCCGCGCAGGCTCTGGAGCTGCGCAGCGACATGATCCACGCCGCGCAGACGCTGGCCGCGTCGGCCGACGCGATGAGCCTGTCGCGCAAGATCCAGGGGCCGCCGCTGGATGATCCCGATTCGGTGGAAGCCTTCCTCGAGGAAGTTGAAGGGCTGCGTGGTGAACTCGCCGCAGCACCCGCATTCCGTCCGGGCAAGGCGGTCGAGGCGGCGTGGCGCGCGCTGCGCGAGCGCATCGGTTTCATGGCCCGCGACCGCGCGCTGGACGGCGACGTGGCGATGGCGGTGAAGCTGGTGGAGGATGACGTGTTGCTGGATGCGGTGCACGCTGCAATCGATGGCAAGCCAGAACAGCATTGAACAAGGATCATCGTCACCACTCGATAAACTGAATCAGCCCGCAGCCCATGCTTCCATGGGCTGTTGTTGGCGGCTAACAAGGCGATTGCGCATTCATAGCCGCATTGCCAGCGATTCAGATGGCGAATCCGCGGACGATCAAGCGCAAAATTTCATCGCGGTGTATGGAAACGCATACTTTCTCGCGATATCCCACTCGGAGCCTCGTCATGTCCATCCGCGTCGTCCGCCTCGGCACTCCCCGCACCCACGATGAAGGCCTACGCGTGGGCACCGTGCGCAAGCCGCCGCGCGGCGTGCCCAAGTCCGAGTTCGCGTCGCGCGATTTCTACGATGTCTGGTTCCCGACCGTTGCGCCCAGCCAGGAGACGATGGACATCGCCCACGCGGCGCAGACGCCGGCAGACTGGGCGCGGTTCTTCCGCAGCTATCGCAAGGAAATGGCGCGGCCCGACGCCGCGCACGCCATCGCCCTGCTGGCGGCGATGTCGCAGCACATGGACATGGCGGTAGGTTGTTATTGCGAAAACCCGGCGCACTGCCACCGCAGCGCCCTGCGCGATCTGCTGGCCGCGCAGGGTGCGAAGATCATCTCCATGGCCTGACTGACCATCAGGCTACTGCGCGAAAGTTTAGCGGTCGAATAGCCCCTCATCCGGCGCTTCGCGCCACCTTCTCCCGATGGGAGAAGGGATTCCTCGATGCTGGTGTTTGTAACCTCAATACCTTTGAGTGCTTTTTACTTTCGACCCTGTTCAACCCGCCGCCAACAACCTGTTCACGCGCTTGACGTAGGCAGCCGGATCTTCCAGCGCCACGCCTTCCAGCAACTGCGCCTGATCGAGCAGCAGCAAGGCGATGTCCTGCTGGCGCGCGGGGTCGGTTTCGTGTTCGAGGCGCTTGGCCAGCGCGTGTTCGGGGTTGATCTCCAGCACCGGCTTGCTCTCGGGCACCTCGTGTCCGGCCTGACGCAGCAGGCGCTGCATCGCCAGACCCATGTCGTGGTCATCGACCACGATGCACGAGGGCGATTCGGTCAGGCGCTCGCTCACCCGCACCTCGCGCACGCGCTCGCCGAGCAATTCCTTGAGCTTGCCCAGCACGCCTTCGGCGGCCTTCTCCACGGCCTTGCGCTTGTCCGCATCGGCCGTGCCCGCATCGATTTCGCCCTTGCCGGCATCGCGCAGTTTCTTGCCGGCGTATTCGTGCAAATAACTGCCCATCCACTCGTCGATGCGGTCGGCCATCAGCAGCACTTCGGTGCCGCGCGCGGCCAGCGCCTCGATGTGCGGGCTGCCCTTGGCGGCGGCGTAACTGCCGGCGGTGACGAACCAGATCGTGTCCTGTCCTTCCGGCATGCGGGCGATGTAATCGTCGAAGGACACGCTCGGTTCGGCGCCTTCGGATTTCGTCGAGGCAAAGCGCAGCAACTTGGCGATGCGCTCGCGATTGCCGTGATCCTCGGCGATGCCTTCCTTGAGCACGTTGCCAAAGGCCGTCCAGAACGTCTTGAACTTCTCTGGCTCGTCTTTGGCCAGTTTGTCGAGCAGATCGAGCACGCGCCGCGTGCAGGCCGCGCGCAGTTTGTCGAGGTTGCGGTTGTGCTGGAGCAGTTCGCGGCTGACATTCAGCGGCAGGTCGTCGGAATCCACCACGCCGCGCACGAAGCGCAGGTACGACGGCAGCAACTGTTCGGCGGCGTCCATGATGAACACGCGCTTGACGTACAGCTTCAGGCCCTTGCGCTCGTTCGGGCCGCGCATGGCCATGTCGAACGGCGCCTTGGTCGGGATGTACAGCAGCGAGGTGAAGTTCTGGTTGCCCTCGACGCGGTTGTGCGTCCACGCCAGCGCATCCTCGAAGTCGTGCGAGACGTGCTGGTAGAAGGCCTGATATTCCTCGTCGGTGATCTCGGCCTTCGGGCGCGTCCACAACGCCGAGGCCTGATTGACGACTTCCCATTCGGCGGCGGGCTGATCCTTGTCGTCTTCCTTGGGCATGCGGATCGGGAAGCCGATGTGGTCGGAATAGCGCGCGATCAGGCTGCGCAACTGCCACGCGTGCAGGAACTCATCCTCGTCTGGCTTCAGGTGCAAGGTGACGGTAGTGCCACGCGGCGCGCCTGCAACCGTATCGAGTGTGTATTCGCCGCTGCCGTTGGATTCCCAGCGCACGCCTTCGCCCGCCTGCGCATCGGCGCGGCGGGTGGTCAGGCTCACTTTGCCTGCGACCACGAAGGCCGAATAGAAACCCACGCCGAACTGGCCGATCAGATTGGCGTCGGCCTTCTGTTCGGCCGACAACGCATCCAGAAAACGTCGCGTGCCGGAACTGGCGATGGTACCGATATTGGCGACGACTTCATCGCGGCTCATGCCGATGCCGTTGTCGGCGATGGTGATGGTGCGCGCGGCCTTGTCCACGCTCACGTCGATGTGCAGATCGGTATCGCCGCCGAACAGCCCCGGCTTGGCGATCGCCTCGAAGCGCAGCTTGTCGCAGGCGTCGGCGGCATTGGAAACCAGTTCGCGCAGGAAGATTTCCTTGTGCGAATACAGCGAGTGCGTGACCAGATGCAGCACCTGGGCGACGTCGGCGTCGAAGCGGCGGGTTTCGGGGGCGGTGGCGGTGGACATGGGTTGATCTCAGTGGGAATGGGTAGATGGGATGCGGATGGTGGCGGTGGGTGGGCTTTTCAAGCCTCGACCAGCCCTTGCGGACCCGTTTGGCATACAGCCGCATCCCCGCCATTGGCTATACTCGCCGCGCCTCAACTGACGGCACGGGCAGACGATGGGCGTAGAACGCAGGGAAGAAGACCAGCAGCGCATGAACCAACAGGCGTTCCAGCACTTGTTGCGGCAGACGAATGTCGAAGACTTGCTCGACGATGGCATCGAGAACGGCAGTGATCTGAAGTTCATGCAACACCTGGATGCTGCACCCGAGTCTGCAAAGGTGCCTGCGGCTTCGATCACGGGCAATGACTGCGAAGAACCGCGTTCGCATGCGCAGGAACCCGAGCCGTTGCCAGCAGCCGAACCTTCACAACCCAGCAGTCCGAGCTGGTTTGGATTGTCGCTGGGGATCGTTTTCGTGATCGGCGGCTTGCTTTTACTCATCCACCCGCACGCCATCTTGATCTTCCACCAACGGATCAGCCGTCTACCCTCGTTCGTCGAATACATAAGCGCCAACGACATGCTGTTCTATGCCATCGCCTGCATGCTACTCGGCCTCGGCTTGTGCGTGTTTTCTTTGTATCGATCACGGGACTGACTCGCCATGCCCCTGCTTTTTTCCTACGGAACCCTGCAACTGGATGGCGTGCAAATGGACACCTTCGGCCGCCTGCTGGCAGGCCAGCACGACATCCTGCCCGGTTACGAGCTGGGGCAACTGGAAATCACCGATCCTGCGGTGCTCGCCAGCAGCGGCAAGACCCACCACCCCATCGCCCGCCGTTGCGGCGGCTCCATCGGCATTGCCGGCATGGTGTTCGACGTCAGCGACGAGGAACTCGCGCACGCCGACCGCTACGAGGTTTCCGACTACCGACGCGTGCTGGGCGAATTGACATCGGGACAGGTCGCATGGGTGTACGTGGATGCGCGCGACATTGATGCGGCGCCCAAAGATGGCCCTGATAAAAATCGAACTTCAACATGAAATTGCTTCTGCTCGTCATTCCCGCGAGCTTCTGGCGGGAATCCAGAGTCTTGGTTTTGGCTCAACGCCATCAGCGAGTTGGTTGACGACGCGATTGGGCGTTTGCGAAAGCATTCACATCTTTCTCAACGACCGATCACCACTCCGTCAGCCCCTCGATCTCGTAGAGCTTTTTCCAACTCGGCCGCGCGCGAACACGGTCGGCCAGTTGCGCCAGCGCCGGCCATTGCGTCGCCGGCCTGGGCATGTTGCGCGACCAGCGCATCAACATCGTCAGCAACAGATCGGCGGCGGAGAACGACGCGCCCGCCACATGCGGGCCGTTCGCCGCCAGATGGGCATCGAGGATGTCGAACGCACGCTCGATGCGCGCCTGCACGAGCGCGCGCACCTGCGTCTCGTGCCCGGCGTCGCCGCAGCCTTCCTGTGGATAGAACCACAGGCGGAAAGCCGGCATCACGTTGCTGGCCATGAACACGAGCCACTGGTACCACGCCGCGCGTTCTGGCGTGCCGACGGCAGGCGCGAGCCCGGCTTCGGGATGGCGTTCGGCGAGCAGCATCAGCAGCGCGGCCGATTCGAATACCGGTTTGCCGTCGACGATCAAGGTCGGTACCCGGCCCATCGGATTGAGCCGGAGGTAGGCGGGATCCTTCTGCGCCTTGGCCTGCAAATCGAGCCGTTCCAACCGGTGCGGCGCACCGATTTCCAGCAGGGCCAGATGCACCGCCATGCTTGCGCTGCCGGGTGCGTAGTAGAGGGTGTACATGATTTCGATTCCTTGTCTTGGTTGCGCGAATGCCAGCCCGCACAAGGGCACTCAGCATAGACCTCACGGATCGAAAGACCAAGATGAATAAATTTTCACCTCGCGGAATGGCGCGCAACGCAGGCTGCCGCCTAGCATCCGGGCTGCAACGTCACCCCACCCATGCCACGAGGTTCCATCATGAAGATCAGCATGCTCGCCCTGTACGCCGCTGCCCTGCTCGCTTTCGGCGCGGCCTCGGCCTCGGTCTCGGCCTCGGCCACCACCGCCCCCGCCGCTTCCGACTCGGCTTCTCCAGCCGCCAAGACCGCCCAGCAATCGAAGATGGCCGATTGCGCTCACGCCAACAAGGGCAAGAAGGGCGCCGAGTACAAGGCCGCGATGAGCGCTTGCTTGAAGAGCGCTCCGGCGGCCTCGACGGCCGCTTCGCCCGCCAACAAGCCCGAGCCGGCGACCACGCCGCCCACCGCCACCCGCGGCAACGCCAATCAGAAAGCCAAGATGTCTTCCTGCGCCGCCACCAACAAGGGCAAGAAGGGTGATGACTACAAGAAGGCGATGAGCGAATGCCTGAAGGCAGCTCCCGCCGCCAGCAAATAAGTCTTCCGCAATCGCTATGCAGACGGCGCGTCGCAAGGCGCGCCGTTTTCGTTGGCGTCGCGCTTCGATTCGGCAACGCAATCTTCACATACAACCAGCGTCTCCCTCAGCGACGCCGTCCGTGCCGCGTCGCGCCCCACGCCAGGATCGCGATCAACACGATCAGCACGAACAGGATCGTCACCGAACCCACGCCCAGATCGGACAGGCTTTGCCACCAACCCCGATCATGCGCCGTCGATGCCGATGACGGAGCTACGTCCGTTTGCGCTGCCTGCGCTGGCGAGGACGCCGTCGCGACAACACCAGCCTCCGGCATGTTCCAGCGTCCATCCACCAGATGCACGCCATCGGGTGCGGCGGCGCTGGCAAGAATCCGCCATTGCACACGCACGTCGCCGACCTGCGGGTGGGCGGGATCCTGCGAAGTCGTCAGTGCATCGCCGTCGGGCTGGAAAGTCACAGCCAGATTGGTCGGCAAATTCGACGGATCAGGCTTGAGCGCGATCCATGTCTGTTGCGCATCGGCTTGTGCCTGCACCACGGTGAGCACTTCGGGTGCGACGGGTTTTCCGTCGAGACGGGCCGCGTCGTTCCACCAGCGCTGGCCGTCGAGCGGGAATCGCGCTGGATTGGCATGCGCGGCATCCAGACCCTTCGGGTCGATGCGGGTCGCCGACCACACCTGCGCATAGCCGCCCGGGGCCTGCGCATCGGGCTGCCACTGGCGCATCTGCACGCCGCGCTCCAGCCCGATGGCGCGGGCATGGATGCCGAATGCCGGATCGACGACATCGCCGCCGGCGACGATGGTGCCCGGCGCATGCGCATCGGACTGCTTCGAATCGATTTGCTTCGCATCGTTCGCGCTCGCGGCAGCGACGATGGAAGGCGATGTGGCGGATGTCGATAAAGCCGGGGACGGCACGAAGACCATTCCCAACAACACCCACGCAATCGGCAGCGCCTTCATGCCGGCAGCGAACGCGCGTGCAGTTCGGCGACTTCGTGATCGGCGCCGTAGCGGCCCTTGTTGTCGCGGGTGACCCGCGCCAGCGAGCACTCCGGATCATGGGTGAAGAACAGGTGCACGTTGCGCGCCAGCTTGTCGGCGAGGAAATCGCGCTTCTCCTCGATCAGCAGCTCGGGATAGCGGTCGTAGCCCATCGTCACCGGCAGATGCACCCACGGCCGACCGGGGATCAGGTCGGCGCAGAACACCAGCCCGCCATGATCGTGCGCACCGCGGATCTCGGCCAGCAGCAGGCCCGGCGTGTGGCCGTCACTGTGGTGGAAACGCACGGCATCGCCGAAGTATGAATGCGTGTCGCCGTGCACGATCTCCAGTCGCCCGCTGGCTTGCAGCAGGTCGGTCATGCCGGGGATGAAGGAAGCGCGGTCGCGCGGATGCGGATGGCAGGCGCGTTCCCACGCCTGCGCACCGACGAAGAAGCGCGCGTTGGGAAACAGCAGCCGCGGCGGTTCGCCATCCCGCCACGCCGCGAGCAGTCCACCGACGTGGTCGAAGTGCAGGTGGCTGAGCACCACCGCGTCGATTTGCGCATGCGTGAAACCTGCCGCCGCCAGCGAGTCGAGCAGCACGTGGCGATCTTCGACCACGCCGTAGCGCTCGCGCAGTTTCGGATCGAAGAACGCGCCGATGCCGGATTCGAACAGCACGGTCTTGCCATCGAGCGGGCTGGCCAGCAGGGCGCGACAGGCCAGCGGGATGCGGTGCTGGTCGTCGGGCGCGATCCACTTCGACCACATCGCGCGCGGGACGTTGCCGAACATCGCGCCGCCGTCGAGCTTCTGCGAATTGCCTGCGATCGACCAGAGTTTCATGAATTCACACTCCATTCTGGAAAACCGAAAACAGACCCCTTCCCCCGCTTGCGGGGGAAGGTTGGGATGGGGGCGATGGCTTGCAGTCGGCTTCTCAAACGCCTGTCGCAATCCATCACACTCCCGCAGGAAATCATCGTTGCGAGGATCCCGTCGAAAGACTGCCCCTCATCCGGCGCTTCGCGCCACCTCGCTCCGCGCCCCGGCCTCCGCGCTGGCGCGGAGGCATTCGATGTTGCGCGAACCTGGGTTCGCAAACGCAACATCTCATCCCGGAGGGAGAAGGGCAATTCATGGCTTGGCTTCCTGCAACTGCACTCGCGCAGATCCGACAGGATTGCGTGGATCGCTGCCGCCGCTGAGGGTATTGCTGCGACGATCCCATTCCACCGCCTGCATGATGCCCCAGGTGCTGTTGCGGGTGCTGAGCGTGTAGCCCATCGCCCGCAGTCGGGCGACGACATCGTCGGACAACGCCTGCGGTTCCAGCATGATTTCGTCGGGTAGGTACTGATGGTGGAAATGTGGCCGCGTGACCACCTGCTGCGGAGTCAACCCATCGTCGAAGCCGAGGATGCCCCGCATCACGTTGGTGATGATGCGACTGCCGCCGGACGAACCCAGCAGCACCACCTTGTCCGGGGAGAGCATGAACGTCGGCGACATCGACGACAGCGGGCGCTTGCCCGGTTTCACGGCATTGGCGTCGTAGCCAATCACGCCGTAGACGTTGGGCACGCCGGCCTGCAGGGCGAAATCGTCCATCTCGTCGTTGAGCAGTACGCCGGTGCCGGCAGCGACCAGCCCCGAGCCATATGCCGTATTGACGGTGAGCGTGGCGGCGACGTAATTGCCTTCGCGGTCGATGATGGAAAAATGCGTGGTGTGCTTGCCCACATGCGGCGGCGGCGCGCCGGGCAGCGACGAACTCGGCGTGGCCTTGTCCATCGCGATGCCGGCGCGCATCTGGTCGGCATACGCCATGCTGGTCAGGCGCGCGATCGGCATGTCCTTGACGAAATCCGGGTCACCGAGGAAGAAAGTGCGGTCGCGATACGCGCGACGCATCGCCTCGACGATCAGATGCACGCGGGTCGCGGCATCGAGTTTTTTCAGATCCCACGCCGAGAGGATGTTGAGCATCTCCGCCAGCGCCACGCCTCCGGACGATGGCGGCGGCGCGGTGACGATGTGCCAGCCGCGATAGTCGAACACCAGCGGTTCGCGCAGCTTCACCTCGTAATGCGCCAGATCATCGGCCGTCCAATGCCCGCCGGCGGCGTTGACCGCAGCGACGATCTTTTTCGCCACCTCGCCGCGATAGAAACCCGCATCGCCGTGATCGGCCAGCGCCTGCAAGGTCGCGGCAAGATCGGGCTGTTTCAACACATCGTCCACCGCCAGCGGCTTGCCCTGTGGCTCGTAGATCGCGGTGGTCGCCGGCCAGCGGCGCATGACATCCTGTCGCTCCGCATACTCGGACACCATCCGCGCATACACAGGAAAGCCCCCGCGCGCGATGGCGATGGCCGGGGCCAGATCCTGCTTCAGCGGCAGCCTGCCGTAATGCCGGGCGACGTAAACCCAGCCAGCCGCCGCCCCGGGGATACCAGCAGAGAGCGCGCCATCGAGCGCCTTGTCGTGATCGAGCTTGCCGTCCGCGCCGAGATACTGGCTCGCCTTCACCGCCGCCGGCGCGACCTCGCGCGCATCGACGAATACGTCCTTGCCGGTCTTGCCATCGTGCAACAGGTAGAAATCCCCGCCGCCGATGCCCGAACTTTCCGGTTCGACCACGCCCAACGTGGACGCCACCGCGACCGCCGCATCGAAGGCATTGCCGCCTTGCGCGATGATGCGCAAACCCGCCTGCGTGGCCAGATCGTGCGCGCTGGCGATGACCGCACCGGGCGGGTGCGCAGCCAACGCGGTGCTTGCCGCAGCCGGCGTGGTGCGCGAGGCGTCCGCGAACACCGGCGCGCTGCCGACGAGCAAGGTCAACAGCGCGCCGGCGAGGACAGGGCGAAGGACGGTCATGCGACGCTCCTGCGCGAAGTCGGCGCAAGCGCCATCCACGCAGATCGATGCGATCAGTTGAACTCGACGAACTTGTAGATCGCCCCGCTCGGCTCGACGGCGGCCTTCACGCGGTCGCTGTCGGCAGCCTTGCCGACGAACAGGATGATGACCTTCTTCATGCTGCCCGGCGAAGTCTTCTTGAAGGCTTCGACGATCAGGTCGGCCATCTTGGTCGAATCCGGCGACATGAAGCACAGCATGTTGTCCGGCAATACGCCGCGAGCGACCGCATCGGACACCATCTGCAGTTGCCGCGCGTACTGGCCATCGTAGTCGGGGCCGCCGGGCGCCGGCAGGTAGTACGGGCTGACCATGCCGCCGACACCGTCGCTGTGGCGGGCGATCACGTCCTGGTAATACGCCTGCCAACCGGCGTCGTCGGTCAACGTGGCCGGCGCATGCAGCGGCGCGGACACCTTCGGCGCGGCGTCTTCGTGCTTCTTGCAACCGGAAAACGCGAGCAGCACGGCCAGGGCCGGGATCGCCAGCCAATGGAAGCGGGAAACGAACGAGTGATGATGGGTTTTCATGGCGGTTTTCCAGTTGGGAAGGAGAGACACGAAACGATCATCCGCGCCGGAAGCGCGAAAGCAAGGCGGCCTGCACCGCAGGCGGCACGAAACCGGACACGTCGCCGCCGAGGCGGCCAATCTCGCGCACCAGCGAAGAGGAGATGAAGCCGTACTGTTCGGCCGGGGTGAGAAACAAGGTCTCCACGCCCGGAATCAGGTGGCGATTCATGCTCGCCAACTGGAACTCGTATTCGAAATCCGATACCGCGCGCAATCCGCGCAGCAACACGCCGGCGCCCATGTCGCGCACGAAATGCGCCAGCAGTCCGTCGAAGCCGCACACTTCGATGTTCGGATACGCCGCCAGCGCCTCGCGGGCGAAGGCCACGCGCTCGTCGAGCGGGAAAGCCGGACTCTTGCCCGGGCTCTCGGCCACGCCCACGACGATGCGTTCGAACAGCGGCGCGGCCCGCCCGACCAGATCGACGTGGCCGTTGGTGATGGGATCGAAGGTGCCTGGATAAACCGCGAGGCGGCGATCGGCCGTGCTCATGCGCGGGCGTGATCCTGATCGACGGATGCTGGGGAAAGTGTAACAGCGTGGCGGCGATACAGGGCAAAACGCACGTCGCGGGTGTGCCCTTCGCGGTGCGCCAGCCAGTTCTCACCCAGCGCCGGAACCTGCCCGCGCGGGGATTCCACGTACAGCCACGCATCCATCGCCAGCCACGGCTCCAGCGCGGCCACCGCGCGTTCCCACAGCCCGGCGGCAAAGGGCGGATCGAGGAAAACCAGATCGAAACTCGCAGCGGGTGGGCGGGTCAGCCAGCGCAGCACATCCTCCTGCACGACCTCGACCCCGTTCGCATCTTCCCCGCGCGCCAGCCGTTGCGCCTGCTCGCGCAAGCCCGCCGCCAGCGTCGGATGACTCTCCGCCAGCACCACCCGCGCGGCGCCGCGCGAGGCCGCTTCCAGCCCGAGCGCGCCGCTGCCGGCGAAGGCGTCCAGCACGTTCGCGCCATGCAGCATCGGTTGCAGCCAGTTGAACAGGGTTTCGCGCACCCGATCGGCACTCGGGCGCAGCCCGGGCAAGTCGGCCACCGGCAGTTTCGAGCCGCGCCAGCGACCGCCGATGATGCGCACGCTGCCGGCTCCCGCCGGGCTTGCGCTGCCGGCGCGGACAGGCTTGCGTGACGCGGGGGGCCGGGGTGCGGGTGGTACCATGCGCGGATTGTCCCGCATTCCCCGGCCATGTTCAGTTTCTGGAAGAAAAAACCTGCCGACGGCGCCGCCCAGCCCGCCGCGACGCCGCCGGTCGCGCCCGATCCCGCGCCGCCGGCAAGTGTCGCCGCGCCGGTCGCCACGCCGGCATCCGACACCTCGCTGACCGATCTGGGCGCGCACGCCGACGCCGCCCCCGCCGCGCCGGGCAAGCTCGGTTGGCGCGAGCGCCTGCGCAAGTCGATCCTGTTCAAGGACGTGCGCGAGTTGATGGGCGCCAACCCCATCCTCGGCGACGAGTTGATCGACGAAATCGAGACGTCGCTGATCACCTCCGATGTCGGCGTGACCGCCAGCCGCGAGATCGCCGAAAAACTGCGCCGGCGCACCAGCAAGCGCGAGTTCGCCAATGCCGACGCCCTGCTCGCCGGCCTGCGCGACGAGTTGATCGAGCTGCTGCGGCCGATTGCGGTGCCGCTGCGCATCGACCCGTCCTGCAAGCCCTTCGTGATCCTCACTGTCGGCGTCAATGGCGTGGGCAAGACCACCACCATCGGCAAGCTCACCCGCCGTTTCCAGCTCGACGGCCACAGCCTGATGCTGGCCGCCGGCGACACCTTTCGCGCCGCCGCGGTCGAACAACTCAAGATCTGGGGCGAACGCAACAACGTCGCCGTGGTCGCGCAGGGCAGCGGCTCGGATGCGGCTTCGGTCGCATTCGATGCCATGCAGGCGGCGAAATCGCGCGGCATCGAGGTGCTGATCGCCGACACCGCCGGCCGCCTGCACACCCAGGCCGGGCTGATGAACGAACTGGGCAAGATCGGCCGCGTGCTGTCGCGATTGGACGAACGCGCGCCGCACGAGGTTCTGATGGTGATCGACGGCACCACCGGACAGAACGCGATCTCGCAACTGCGCCAGTTCAACGCGGTGGCGAAAGTCACCGGTCTGGTCGTCACCAAGCTCGACGGCACCGCGCGCGGCGGCGTGCTGTTCGCACTGGCGCGCGAGTTCGGCATCCCGATCCGCTACGTCGGCCTCGGGGAGCGGCTGGAGGATCTGCGTGTTTTCGATCCGGAAGCCTTCGTGGACGCCCTGCTGCCCGACACGCTGGGCGGCTGATGGCCGAGTCCGGGGCCGCCAGCGTCCGCCGCCGGCGCTGGCCGCGCTGGCTGGCCGCCGCCGGCCTGCTGCTGCTCGGCCTCGTCCTGTTCGCCGCCTATTACCTGCAACCGGCGCAGTTGACCCGGCTGCTGCTCGACGGCGCCAGCCGCAGCCTGCATCTGGATCTGCGCACCACCGGCCCGGGCAGCTACGCCCTGCGCCCGGAACCACGACTGGTGCTGCCCGGGCTGAGCGCGAGCCTGCCCGGCGGCAAGACCCCATTCTTCAAGGCCGGCGCGGTCGAACTGGCGCTGCCCTGGGACACCTTGCGCGGCAAGAGCACGGCGATCGGCAGCATCGTGCTCAAGTCCCCCGACATCGACCTGCGCGCGGCGCAACGCTGGCTGGCCACGCAGCCGCCGAGCACGCAGCCAGTCAAACTGCCCACCCTCCAGCGCGGGCTGTCGATCACCGAGGGCACCCTGCGCGGCGATGGCTGGACGGTGGAACACCTGAACCTGACGATCCCGCGACTAGCCGATGGGCAGGCGGCCACACTGGATCTGCGCGGCCGCCTGCTGCGCAAGGATGCGGTCTCGAACTTCGATCTGCACGGCAGCGCCACGCATGCTGCCGGCGCCGGACAGGGGCTGCGACTGGACGGCATCGAACTGCATCTGGATGGCGATGGCGCGTTCCCGAGCCTCGCCGCCAGCGGTCATCTGCTGACTAGCGAACGCATCGATGTCGCCCTGCGCGGGCAGTTCCAGCGCATCCCGGCGGCGTGGTCGGCGGCACTGGATTCGCGCTTTGCCAAGCCCGGCGACATTCCCTTCGATTTCACCCTTGCGCATGCGCCGGCAACGCAACTCGCCCTGCTGCCGGCCGCCGGCGACTGGCGTCTGCGACTTTCTTTCGGCGATCCCAAGCGCCAGCCTGCGCTGGACATGCAGGCGCAGGCCAGCATCGGCATGCAGGCCGATGCCAAGGTGAATGCGCGCCTGCAAGGCTGGCCGGATGCCTGGCCGGGCCTGCCGGCAGGACTTGCCGCCACGCCCGCGCCGCTGCTGCTGGAAGCGGGCTACCACGGGCCGATCCTTGAACCCGCGCCGTTCGACTTCACCCTCAGCCATGGGCCCTCCATCCTGCGCGGCAGCGCCAGACTCGCCGACCTGCGCGCATGGGTGCGCGGCGGTTTCGCCAGCCTCGTGCCGCCGCTGCAGGCGACCTTCGACACGCCGCAGTTCGACCTCGCCGGGGTGCAACTGCGCGGCGTACGCGTGCAGGTCAGCGACGATCCCGCAGCGTCGACGGCCGCACCAGCAAAAGCGCCGGCACCCACGCGCAAACGCGCGAAAAAATCATGAACGCGATCGCGTCGCGCCTGTTGCGCTGGTACGACCAGCACGGCCGCCACGACTTGCCCTGGCAACATCCACGCAGCGCGTACCGGGTGTGGATTTCCGAGACGATGCTGCAACAGACGCAGGTCGCCACCGTCATCCCCTACTTCCAGCACTTCATCGCGCGCTGGCCGGATCTGCACGCGCTCGCCGCCGCGGCGCTGGATGACGTGCTCGCGGCGTGGTCGGGGCTGGGCTATTACGCGCGTGCCCGCCACCTGCACGCGGCCGCGACGATCTGTCTGCGTGAGTACGCCGGCGAGTTGCCGCGCGATCTGGCCGCGTTGTGCGCCCTGCCCGGCATCGGTCGTTCCACCGCCGGCGCGATCATGGCGCTGGCCCACGATCGGCCGCAGCCGATCCTCGATGGCAACGTGCGCCGAGTGCTGTGCCGGCATCGCGGCGTGCGCGGTTGGCCGGGCAGCGCGAGCGTGCAACAGGAACTGTGGACACTGGCCGCGGCATGGCTGCCGACCGCGCGCTGCGCCGACTACACGCAGGCGCTGATGGATCTGGGCGCGACGCTGTGCACACCCGCCGCCCCGGATTGCACCGCCTGCCCCTTGCGCGAGGACTGCATCGCCCGCAACGAAGATCTCGTCGCCGCGCTGCCCGAACGCAAACCCGGCAAACCACTCCCCCAACGCACGACCTGCGCGCTGATCGTGCGCGACCGCGCAGGCCGCGTGCTGCTGCAACGGCGTCCCCCGGTCGGCGTGTGGGCCGGATTGTGGTCGCTGCCGGAAGCCGATGGCATCGACACTGCACAGGCCTGGGTGGATCGCCATGCCCGCGTCGGCGAGGTCGAAACCTTGCATGAAATCCCGCACGTGTTCAGTCACTTCCGCCTGCGCATCCACCCGTTGCTGTGGCGCGATGCACGCGCGAAAGCCGTCATCGGCGACAATGCCGATCTGCGCTGGCACGCCGTCGAAGATCTGCCCACAATCGGCCTGCCCGCGCCCATCCGCCGCCTGCTGGAGGAAATCACCTGATGTCGCGCAGCGTTTTCTGCGTCAAGCAACAGCGCCAAGCCGAAGGGCTGGACTTCGCCCCGTGGCCCGGCGAACTCGGCCAGCGCGTGTTCGCGCACATCGGCAAACCGGCGTGGGCGATGTGGTTGAACCACCAGACCATGCTGATCAACGAGAACCGCCTATCACCGCTGGATCGCGCGCACCGCGCCTTCCTCGCCGCGGAGATGGAAAAGTTCCTGTTCGGCGACGGCTCGGCGATGCCGCCCGGGTATCAGGCGCCGACGTGAGCGCCGTCATCGTCATGACGATCGCCATGGGTCATCGTCGGTCATCGGCCTGACGAACAACCGCTGCGTCCGCAGCGTTCCAGCGCCATCCAGCAAACCCAGTCCCAGTGCGTGGCCATCCTCGGCGAGGATGGCCACCAACGATGCTGGCATAGTCGATGCGCCGGACGTATGCGCAATCGCCTGCCCCTGCGCCAGCCGGCGTGCTTGCTCGGCGTCCACGCGGATCGACACCAAACCGGCGAGGCCGGCCTCGAGCGGCAGCAGGCAGGCATCGAGGTTTGCCAAACCTTCGCCCGTCAGCGCCTGCAACTGCGCCATCGTGTGCATGCGCGGATGGGTGAAGGGATCGACCCACAACCGTCGCAGTTCGACCACGTGCGCACCGCAGCCCAACGCCTCGCCGAGGTCGCGCACGAGACTGCGCACGTAGGTGCCGCTGCCGCATGTCACGCGCAGGCGCAGCCAATCGGCACCGCGCTCGATGCAATCGAGGGCATGGACATCGACTTCACGCACCGGCGCATCGACTGCTTCGCCGCGCCGTGCCTTTACGTACAGCGGTTCGCCGCCCTGCTTGAGCGCAGCGTAGATCGGCGCACGTTGGTGTATGTGCCCGCGCAGAGGCGCGAGCGCGGCTTCCAGGGTGGCATCGTCGATCGCCGGTACCAGCCTTTCGCGCAGCGTCGCGCCATCGGCATCGTCGGTGTCGGTGGTCGCGCCCAGACACGCCAAAGTCTCGTAGGCCTTGGTCTTGCCAAGCAGTATTCCGGCGATCTTGGTGGCCTCGCCGAAGCAGATCGGCAGCAAGCCCGTCGCCAGCGGATCGAGGCTGCCGGTATGCCCTGCCTTCTGCGCGCGAAACAGGCGCTTGGCCTGTTGCAGCGCGTGATTGGAGCTCATGCCCGCAGGCTTGTCGAGCAGCAGGAGGCCATTGAGGGAACGGCGGGACTCGGGACTCGGGACTCGGGACTGGGGCGATCGCATACTTACCTTGGACTTCCGGCCATCTGACAAGGCAACAGGGGCGAACGGCGATTTGAGAGAGCGGATTGCCGTGAATGTACGGCGGGACTCGGGACTCGAGGCTTGGGCGATCGAATACTCACCTTGGACTTCCGGCTATCAGGCAAGGCAACCGCGTTGATCGACGATTTGAAAGATCGGATTGTCGTATCTGCAGGGAAAGTCCATTCAGGAATCGGAACTGCCGGGAGTCGAACTTCCCGAGTCCCGGTTTCCGAGTCCCGAGTCCCGCAGCAAGTTGTCGATCCGCTCGCCGCGATCCACCGATTCGTCGTAGTGGAAATGCAGCTCCGGCACATGCCGCAGCTTCACCATGCGCGCCAGTTCGTGGCGAATGTCGCGCGCGTGTTCCTTCAGTCCGGCCATCGCTTCTTTCACGCGCTCGGGCTGCAACGCGGTGACGAACACCTTGGCGTGCGCCATGTCGCGGGTGACCTCGACATCCGACACGCTCACCGAAGGCAGGCCGTGGTTGCGCACCAGCTCGTGCACGAGCGTGCCAAGATCGCGCCGCAACTGGGCGGCGACACGGTCGGTGCGGTGGAAGGATTTTTTCATTGGGCGTGAATGGTGAATCGTGAATAGTGAATCGTGAATCGTCAAAAGCGGGAGCCTATGCGGCCTTAAACTGATTCAGGCGGCAGCGTTTCGTGCTTTCGCTTCTCACCATTCACGATTCACCATTCACGTTTTCACAGCGTCCTCTGGATCTCCACGCGCTCGAAGCACTCGATCTGGTCGCCGGATTTGACCTCGTTGTAACCCTTCACGCCGATGCCGCACTCCGTGCCCGACTTCACTTCGTCCACGTTCTCGGTGAAGCGGCGCAACGAGTCGAGCTCGCCTTCGAAGATCACCACGTTGTTGCGCAGCACGCGGATGGGCTTGCCGCGGCGGATGACGCCTTCGACGACGGTGCTGCCGGCGATCGCGCCGAACTTGGAATGGCGGAACACCTGCGCCACTTGCGCGGTGCCGATGATCTCCTCGCGCACTTCCTTGCCGAGCAGACCCGATGCCACCTGCTTCACCTGATCGATCACGTCGTAGATGATCGAGAAATAGCGCAGGTCGAGCGAGTTCGCTTCGATCACCTTGCGCGCAGAAGCGTCGGCGCGCACGTTGAAGCCGATGATGACGGCCTTGGAAGCCGCGGCGAGCTGGGCGTCGGATTCGGTGATGCCGCCCACGCCCGAGGAGATCACGCTGATCTTGATCGCCTCGTTGGACAGCGCCACCAGCGCCTCGCGCAGCGCCTGCACCGAGCCGTGCACGTCGGCCTTGACCACCAGCGCCAGCGAGAGCTGGCCGGCGCCCTGACCCATCTGCGCCATGATGTCTTCCATGCGGTTGCCGGCCTGGCTGACCAGGCGCGACTCGCGGCGCTTGGCGTCGCGCTGCTGCGCCACGTCCTTCGCCAGCCGCTCGTCGTCCACCACGGTGAAATCGTCGCCCGAATCGGGCACGCCTGACAGACCCAGCACCTGCACCGGAATCGACGGGCCGGCGGCATCGACCTGCTTGCCGGTTTCGTCGAACAGCGCGCGCACGCGGCCGTACTGCACGCCACAGACGAGGTAATCGCCCTTCTTCAGCGTGCCCTGCTGCACCAGCACCGTCGCCACCGGGCCGCGCCCCTTGTCGAGGCTGGATTCGATCACCACGCCGCTGGCGCGCGCGTCGCGCACCGCGGTCAGTTCCATCATTTCGGACTGCACGAGCACGGCATCCAGCAGCGCGTCCACGCCCATTCCGGTCTTGGCCGACACCGGCACGAACTGCACTTCGCCACCCCAGTCCTCGGCGAGCACGTCGATGTTCGACAGGCCCTGCTTGATGACATCGGGCTTGGCTTCGGCCTTGTCCATCTTGTTCATCGCCACGATCAGCGGCACGTTCGCGGCCTTGGCGTGCTGCACGGCTTCGATCGTCTGCGGCATTACGCCGTCGTCGGCGGCGACCACCAGCACCACGATATCCGTGAGTTTTGCGCCGCGCGCACGCATCGACGAGAACGCCGAGTGGCCGGGCGTGTCGAGGAAGCTGATCGTGCCCTTGGCGGTTTCGACGTGGTAGGCACCGATGTGCTGGGTGATGCCGCCGGCCTCGCCATGCGCGACCTTGGTGCGGCGGATGTAGTCCAGCAGCGAGGTCTTGCCGTGATCGACGTGGCCCATGATGGTCACCACCGGCGGACGCGCGGCCTTCTCGCCCTGCGGCGCGTCCTCGCCGTGCGCGAGCAGCGCCGACTCGGCGTCGTTTTCGCTGGCAACGACCGCCTTGTGGCCGAGTTCCTCGACGACGAGAACAGCGGTGTCGTGATCGAGCACCTGATTGATGGTCACCATGGTGCCCATCTTGAACAGCGCCTTGACCACCTCGCCGCCCTTCAGCGCCAACTTCTGCGCGAGATCGGCCACGGAGATGCTTTCGCCGATCGCCACTTCGCGCTGCACCGGCGCGGTCGGGCGGGCAAACCCGTGCTGGCCGGTCGCCTGCCGACTGGCCTCGACCACGCGCGTCTTGGGCTTGCGCTTGCCGGCACCGCGACGGGCGCGTTCGGCATCGGTCAGATGCAACTGGGCGGAGAAACGGCTGGCCGGATCGTTGTCGTCGATCTCCGCCGGCATCGCGTGGGTGCCGCGATGCTGCGGCTTGCGGTGCCCGTTCTTGGCGTCGCGGCTGTTGTTGTCGCGCGCCGGCTCGCTGGCCGGTTTTTGCGTCACTTCGCGGCGACGCGCCAGGGTGGGCATCTGCGGCTTGATTGCAGGGGCTTCTTCGCGGACGTCGGTTTCTTCCGCCGCGGATCGGGTCGCAGCCTCGGCCTGCTCACGCTCGCGCCGCTCGGCTTCCGCCGCTTCGCGACGCGCCGTGTCTTCGTCGCGGCGCTTGCGATCCACTTCCGCCAGATGCTGCTGCTCGGCGAGATTGCGTGCGCGCGATTCTTCCAGCTTGCGCAGCGCGTCGGCGCGTTCGGCATCGAGTTGTTCGTTCCCGGCTGCCGGTTTGCCTTCACCCGGCTTGAGGGTGATTTTCTTGCGGATGACCACTTCGATCGTGCTCGCGCCGCGACCGGTCTTGCCGGCACCGCCAACGGTGATTTCCTGCTTGCGGCTGCGATTGAGGGTGATCTTGCCGGGGGCGATGGTTTCCTCGGCGGGCTGTTCGGCCTTGCCGTGTGCGCGGCGCAGGAAGCCGAGCAGCTTCATCTTTTCGATGCCCGTCACCACCTGATCGGGGCCGCTGAACGTCATGCCGGCATCGGCCAGCTGCTTGAGCAGCGTCTCGACTGGCTTGCCAACCATCTTTGCCAGACTGTTTACGGTGACTTCGGACATGCGTATCCCGGTGGTGGTGTCACCCGCGATCGCTCGCGGGCGGTTGCAACGGCCCGCGCGGCGCGAATGCCTTGCGGACGGCGAAACTGGCTTGTCGTCAACGCGGTTCCTTGCGGAATTCGCTCGACCCGATCCCGGTCGGAGATCGCGCCAACAGGCTGTTTTCCAACAACCTGCCAAAGCCTGTCAGTGTACCGCGCCGACGCCTTCGCGCCCGCGCGCCTTGCTCATTCGAACCAGTGGGCGCGTGCAGCCATGATCAGCGCCGCAGCGCGTTCCGGCCCCACGCCTTCGATGTCGGCGATGTCGTCGGTAGCCTGCTCGGCCAGTTCCTCGCGGGTGGTCACGCCGCGACCGGCCAGTGCAAACGCGGTTTCCTCGTCCATCCCGTCCAGTTCCAGCAGATCCGCCGCCGGCTGATGCTCGACGTCTTCCTCGTTGGCCAGCGCTTCCGTCAGCAGTGCGTCGCGAGCGCGGGTGCGCAGTTCTTCGACGATGTCCTCGTCGAAACCCTCGATCGCCAACAGCTCGGCGGTCGGCACGTAGGCGATTTCCTCCACGGTGTTGAATCCGTCGCCGACGAGGATGCCGGCGATTTCCTCGTCCACTTCGAGCTTGTCCATGAACAACTGCTTCGCCGCGGCCTGCTCGGCCTCGCTCTTGGCGGTCACCTGATCCTGGGTCATCACGTTGAGCTGCCAGCCGGTCAGGCGGCTGGCGAGGCGCACGTTCTGACCGCCCTTGCCGATCGCCTGCGCGAGTTTGTCCTCGGCCACGGCCAGATCCATCGAGTGCTTTTCTTCATCCACCACGATCGACTGCACCTCGGCCGGAGCCATCGCATTGATGACGAACTGCGCCGGGTTGTCGCTCCACAGGATGATGTCCACGCGCTCGCCGTTGAGCTCGTTGCTCACCGCCTGCACGCGCGAGCCGCGCATGCCGATGCACGCGCCGATCGGGTCGGTGCGGCGGTCGTGCGCGAGCACCGCGATCTTCGCGCGATCGCCCGGATCGCGTGCGGCGGCCTTGATTTCGACCAGGCCCTGGCCGACTTCCGGCACTTCGAGCTTGAACAATTCCATCATGAACTCGGGCGCGCCGCGGCTGACGAACAACTGCGGGCCGCGCGCTTCGGAGCGAACTTCCATCAGCAAACCACGCGCTCGGTCGCCGGGACGCAAGGCGTCGCGCGGGATACCCTTGTCCTTGGGGATGAAGCCTTCGGCGTTGCCGCCGAGATCGATATAAATGTTGCCGCGCTCGGCGCGCTTGACGATGCCGGTGACCATCTGCCCCACGCGGTCGGCCCATGCCTCGACCACCTGCGCGCGCTCGGCTTCACGCACCTTCTGCACGATCACCTGCTTGGCGGCCTGCGCTTCGATGCGGCCGAACGCGGCGTTCTCGATCTGCTCCTCGATGACGTCGCCCACCGCAGCCTCGGCGTTGTCGTCCACCGCATCCATCAGGCGCAACTGGCGCTCGGGCGATTCCATCACGATGTCGTCAGGCACCACCTCCCATTGCCGGAAGGTTTCGTAGCTGCCGTCCTTCGGATCGATCGACACGCGGATCTGCACGTCCTGCTCGTGGTAGGACTTCTTCGCCGCCGATGCCAGCGCCGATTCCATCGCCTGCATGATCACGTCGCGCGGCACGCCTTTCTCGTTGGCGACCGCGTCGATCACCATCAACATTTCCTTGCTCATCGTTCGTGCTCCGTGGCGTGCCCGTCGTGCCCGCCGTTGTGTGGATCGTCTTTGTGACGAGTCTTGCGCCCCGGCTTGCCGCCGTGGCGCTGATGATGACCGCCAGTTTTTTTGCCGCCGGCTGCCTTGCCCTTGCCGGCCGGCGCGCTGCCCAGCCCCAGCGCACCCCAATCCGGCACCAGCCGTGCCTTGTCGATGTTGGCGTGCTGAAGCTTCAGCTCTTCCTCGCCAACGCGAATGGCGATGTCCTCGCCTTCCACCGCGAGAATCACGCCTTGCACGCGCCGGCGACTGCCGACCGGTACATGCAGCGCCAGCTTCACCTGTTCGCCCGCATGCCGCGCGAATTGCGCGGCGGTGAACAGCGGACGATCGATGCCCGGCGAGGACACCTCCAGCGTGTAATGCGAGGCGATCGGATCCTCGACATCCAGCAGTGCCGACACCTCGCGGCTCACCGCCTCGCAGTCGTCCACCGTCACCGCACGTCCGGGCGCGTCGATGTACAGCCGCAACAGCGCGTGCGCGCCCGACGGCGCGAACTCCACGCCCAGCAGTTCGAGCTGCATCGAGGCGACGGTCGGCGTGAGCAACGCGGCGATTTCGGTGGCGCGGTCGGGCATTTCAAAAAAAGCATCGTTTCGGCGACTGGAAAAGCAAAGGGGCCCAGCGGGCCCCCTCCGGCAACAACCAATTCCGGTACGACGGCAAAGGCAATGCCGTCGCGAGCCCAGCGCAACAAGAATCCGCGAGGAAATACATCCGCAAGGAACTTCTTGCCGCAGAGCTGGAATGTGGAAGTCTTCAGCCGTTATCCGACCGGTGCCATCCACATCGTCATTCAGACCGCAAAGGATACAGACAGCGGCCGATAAGCGCAAATGCGGATTTCACACCAACCGCCACCAACTGCCACTACGGGCCAGATCCCGTGCAAACCTCGGCCAGGCCATGCGCGCACCGGTGGGCCGACAGTCGCAGGTTGACCCAGTGCGCGCAGGCGACCAGCGATCCGCCGGTCGCCATCGCGAGCGCGTGCCAGCCACGACTCGCATGCAGCGCATCGAGCGCCACCCCACACCACAACAAAGCGATCCCCGGAGCCAGCAAGGCCAGCGCGCGGCCGGCGCGATGCGCGCGATAACCCAGCAACAGGCTGGCCATACCCAACAGGCTGGCGAAGGCGACGAAACCAACCTCGAAAGCGTGACTCGCGAGCCCCGTACCGATGGCCGGCACCGCTACGAGCACCAATGGCAACGCAGCGCAATGCACCGCGCACAGCAGGGAGCCCGTCGCGCCGATACGGTCGAGGACGTCGCGACGCCAAGTCTTTTCCGGATCGAAAATCGAACGCATGGACGATACAAACCCCGTCACTGTTTGCAACAGTATAACAATACACGCAAGGTCAAGTCACCGGCGTCGCCTGATTCGCGCCAAGTCCGCTCGAACAGCCCTGCGCAAACGTTCCGACATCCGATCCGCGCGAGTGCAGGGAGGTCGCCGCAGCGCACCAGCAAATTGTTTCAACGATGCGTGGAGTCGCCCGCGCCCGCACACGCCGCGCACATGCCATGCACCTCCAACGTCTGCGCCTGCGGCGTGAAACCCAGCGCGCGCGCCTTCTCGTCGAGTTGGCGGCCGATCTTCTCGTCCTCCATCTCGATCGCCGACTGGCAGCCGTCGCAGATCAGGAAGGGCACAGTGTGGCGCACATTCGGATGGTGACAAGCGACGAAGGCGTTGATCGATTCGAGCTTGTGGATGAATCCGTTGTCGAGCAGAAAATCCAGTGCGCGGTAGATCGTAGGCGGTGCCGAGGCGGCCTTGGACTCGCTGATCTGCGAAAGCAGGTCGTAGGCCTTGACCGGACGCCCGGCGTCGGCGACCAGCCGCAGCACGTCGGCGCGCAGTGGCGTCAACCGCAGGCCGCGCTCGTCGCAGGCGCGTGCCACTTCGCGCACGAAATCGTCCGCGTGGTGGACGTGGTGCTTGGGGTCGATGCAAGTGACGGGCGGGTGGGCACGCATGGTGAGGCCATCCTAGCAGGGGCGAGAAGACCAGCGGGGCTTGAGGAAATCTTCCGGAGTCATCGCCAAACAGCCCATCTCCCTTCACAGGATCCAACGATCCGGAGAACCGGAAATACACCCCTTCCCTGCCTGCGGGGAAGGCTTGGATGGGGGGCAACGTACGGTTGACCCTCTCAAAAATGTGGTGATATCCCCCCACCCGATCCTCTCCAGCAAGCGGGGGAGGGAATCTCGACTTTCCACCATGAACTTGTTCCCGGTCATTCGGTGGAGACAGTTTTTTCGTCATCCGCCAGCTTCAAGCCGCGCAATCAGTGCCAAAGCCGCATCGATCCGCGCCAGCGCCTGCTTTCGCCCGGCGAGATGGATGGTGTGCTCGATGGAGGGCGAGACCTGTGTGCCGGTGATCGCCACCCGCAACGGTTGGGCGATCTTGCCCATGCCCAGCCCCAGCGCCTGCGCGGTGTCGGCGAGTGCGGCATGCACGCCTTCCGGACTCCATTCCGGCAGTGTGGCCAGCCGCTCACGAACGGCCGTCAACGGCGCAGCCGCGGCCACCGTCAGATGTTTGGCGACTGCGGCCTCGTCGTAGTCGCGTAGCGGCTCGAACCACACTTTCGCGCGCTCGGCCATTTCCTTCAGCGTATGCACCCGATCGCGCAGGGCGATCACCAGATCCACCGCTGCCGGGCCGTTCGCCAGATCGTAGCCGGCCTGCCGCAGGTGCCAGTCCAGATGCTGCGCAACGTCCGTCGGATCGTCGTTCTTCAGGTATTGCTGGTTGAGCCAGCGCAATTTCTCGGTGTCGAAGCGTGAAGCGCTGTGGTTCACGTCGGCGATGTCGAACAGCTCGATCATCTGCGCGATCGAGAAGATTTCCTGATCGCCGTACGACCAGCCCAGCCGCACGAGGTAGTTGAGCACCGCGTGGGGCAGGTAGCCGTCGTCGCGGTACTGCATCACCGACACCGCGCCGTGGCGTTTGGACAGCTTCTGCCCGTCCGGGCCGAGGATCATCGGCAGATGCGCGAATACCGGCGGCGTCGCGCCGAGCGCGTGATAGACGTTGATTTGCCGCGGCGTGTTGTTGACGTGGTCGTCGCCGCGGATCACCTCGGTGATGCCCATGTCGATGTCATCGACGACCACCGCGAAGTTGTAGGTCGGGAAGCCATCCGAGCGCACCAGCACGAAGTCGTCGAGTTCGGCATTGGCCCATTCGATGCGGCCCTTGACCTTGTCCTCGAACACCACACTGCCTGCGTGCGGATTGCGGAAGCGGATCACCCGGTTCGGGTCGTCGCGCAGCGGCAACTTCGCGTCGCGCGCACGGCCGTCGTAGCGTGGCTTCTCGTGTTTTTCCAGCGCGGCGGCGCGCATCGCCTCGAGTTCTTCCTTCGACTCGTAGGCGTAATAGGCGTGACCGGCGTCGAGCAACTGTTGCGCGACCTGCCGGTAGCGATCCATGCGCGCGGTCTGGTAGATCGGGCCTTCGTCGTGATCCAGTCCGAGCCACGCCATGCCGTCGAGGATGGCCTGCACGGCGGCATCGGTGGAGCGCTCGCGGTCGGTGTCCTCGATGCGCAGGATGAAGGCGCCGCCGCGATGGCGCGCTTCCAGCCAGCAATACAGCGCGGTGCGCGCGCCGCCGATGTGCAGGTAGCCGGTGGGGCTGGGGGCGAAACGGGTGCGGCAGGTCATGGCGAGAACGTGTACGGGCGCGGCGCGGGGAGGCGAATTCTAGCAGTCGCGCTACCGGCCACCCCACGGGCAGCCGGAGCCTTTTCGCTACAATGCGCGCCTTGCCCGTACCGGAGCCATCGATGCGCATCCGCATCCATTCCCTGCTCGCCTTGCTGGCCTGCCTGCTGTTGGCTGTCTCGCTTGCCGGCTGCGGCAAACACGCGAACAAGGCCACCAGCGGAGCCGACGACGAGTCTGCCGCTGCCAACCCCGTCAATTCCAGCGCCTCGCCCACCGCGATGGACGTGGCCGTTCCGCTGGCCGCGCAATCCGGCCCACGCGTGGCATTGCACACCAACATGGGCGACATCGTGATCGAGCTGTATCCGGACAAGGCACCCAAGACCGTCGCCAACTTCCTCACCTACGCGAAGGAAGGCTTCTACGACGGCACGGTGTTCAATCGCGTGATCGACGACCTGCTGATCCAGGGCGGTGCCTACACGCCGGACTTGCAGAAGAAAGGCGGTGTGCACGCGGCGATTCCCGACGAGGCCAACAATGGCTTGTCGAATCAGCGCGGCACCGTCTCCGCCGCGCGCGCGCTGGCACCCGGATCGGCGACTTCCGAATTCTTCATCAACCTCGTTGACAACCCGCGCTTCGATTATGTCTCCGACGCCGACGCGACCACTGCCGGTTACGCGGTGTTTGGCAAAGTCGTCTCGGGCATGGACGTGGTGGACAAGATCCGCCTCGTGAAAACCCACGGGCAAGGCAAGTTCACCGCCGACGTGCCGGTCACGCCGGTGGTGATCGACAAGGTCGAGATCCTGCCGCCAGCGTCGCCCTGACAGCCCTTTCGACGTTTATCCAATTCGTGACGTTGCATACAAGGAATATCTGCGCGTGACCACCTTGTTCATCTCCGACCTGCACCTCGACCCGGTGCGGCCGCACATCGTCGCGCAGTTCGGCCGTTTCCTGCGCGAGGAAGCCAACCACGCCGAGGCGCTGTACATCCTCGGCGACCTGTTCGAATACTGGGTCGGCGACGACGATCCGCAACCGGTGGCCGGCGAAGTCGCAACCGGCCTGTCGACTCTGACTGAAGCAGGCGTGCCGATCTTCTTCCTGCGCGGCAACCGCGACTTCCTGCTGCGCGAGGCTTACGCGGCACGTTGCGGCATGCGCATCCTGCCCGACCCCTGCGTGATCGATCTGTACGGGCAGCCGGTGTTGCTGATGCACGGCGACGCGCTGTGCACCGACGACGTCGCATACCAGACATTCCGCCAGCAAAGCCGCGAACCGGCATGGCAGGAAACCATGCTGGCGCAGCCCCTGCCGGTACGCATCGCGTTGGCGCAACAGGCGCGCGCGAAAAGTATCGAGCACCAACGCAAGGTGATGCCCGACGCCGCCGCCACCGCGGCCGGCAAGGAAGACATCACCGACGTGAGCGCTGCCGCGGTCGTCGAAACGTTCACCCGCTTTGGGCTCGCCACCCTGATCCACGGCCACACCCATCGCCCGGCGATCCATCGCCTCGAAGTCGCCGACATGCCGCGCCGGCGCATCGTGCTCGGCGACTGGTACGAACAAGGCTCGGTGCTGCGCGCGGATGCGGATGGGTTTTCGTTGGCGTCGTTGTGATGTGATGATCGGAAAGCTATCCATTCGCCGCATCGCCCTGTCGCTGTTGCCGACGCTCGCCGCGATCTATGTGCTTTTGTGCGGATTGATGTATGTCCTGCAAGGCAGCGTTCTCTATCACCCACGCCCCTTGCGCTTTGAGCCCGATGGCCAACCGCTGACGATTGCCGGCGCCACCGGCGTGCTGCATGGCTGGGTTGCCGATCCGCAGCACGCCGACGCCGTGGTGTATTTCGGCGGCAATGGCGAACCGGTGGAACGCGACGTGGCGATCTTTCGCGCCATGCTGCCCGACCGGGCCGTGTATCTCGTACCTTATCGTGGCTACGGCCCGAACGCGGGCACACCATCGGAAGCGGGCATCGAGGCCGACGCGCTGAAGGTGTTCGACTATGCGCAGGCGCGGCATACGCGCGTCGCGGTCATCGGCCGCAGTCTCGGCACCGGCGTTGCGACTTTCGTCGCCGCGCGCCGCAAGGTCGAACGCCTAGTGCTGGTCACGCCCTACGACAGCATCCTGAACATCGCCCGCGAGCGCTACGGCATGTTCCCGGTCGGTTGGCTGCTGCGCGATCGCTACGAATCCTGGCGCAATGCCGATGCGGTGAGGGCACCGACCCTCGTGCTGCTGGCCGAGGACGATCAGGTCATCCCGCGACGGCGTTCGGATGCGTTGATCGCGCACCTGCATCCGACACCAACCGTCGTGGTGATCGAGGACGCCGGGCACAACAATCTGTCGAACAATCCACGCTACGCCGATGCGATCCGTTCTTTCCTCGGCGACGCCGTCACGCCGGTCCTGACCCAGCAGACGGATGCGACGATGCTGTCGACGTCACCACCGTCATCGCATCCAGTTCCGTCGCGCTGAAACCGGCGGCTACACGCGCCGCGAAGTTGAGCGGGCCGCGCACCGCGCCGCGTGCATGCAAGGCCAGCAGACGACGGAACTCGGCTTCCGGTTCCACGCCATCGCGTTCGCAGCACCAACGGAACCAGCGCGAGCCGGCGGCGACATGCGCCACTTCTTCGCGCAGGATGATTTCAAGGATGCCGGCGGTGATTTCGTCGCCGACCTCACGCAGACGCACGATCATGCCCGGCGTCACATCCAGCCCGCGCGCCTCCAGCACACGCGGCACCAGCGCCATGCGCTCGCGGCAGGAGCCTGCCGTCTTCATCGCCATCTCCCACAAGCCGTCGTGGGCGTCGAAATCGCCGTAGTCGTGGCCGAGTTCGCGCAATCGCGCGCGCAGCAGACTGAAGTGCCGCGCCTCATCAGCTGCGACACCGACCCAGTCCGCATAGTAGTCGCGCGGCATGCCACGGAAGCGGTACACCGCGTCCCAGGCGAGGTTGATCGCGTTGAACTCGATATGCGCGATGGCATGGATGAAGGCCGCACGGCCTTCGAGCGAGCCGAGGCCACGCTGGGCGACATGGCGCGGATGCACGAGTCGCGGAAGGGATGGGCGGCCGGGATTGCCGATGGGTTCGACTTCGCCGTTGGCGTCATCGACATCGAGTTCGCCGTTCATGAAGGCTGCGGCCGATGCAGCCGTCAACGCTACTTTGTCGTCGGGATCGACGACACGCAGGCATTCTTGCGCTGCGAGTTGGGCGAATGGCTTCAATGTCATGGCTCGTCGATGCCTGCCCCCTCTCCCCAACCCCTCTCCCGCAAGGGGAGAGGGGCTTCAAGGCAATCACTTCGGCAGCACCCTACCCCGCCGCCCGCCGTTTCTTCTTGGCCTCGTCCGAGCGCAGTTGCTTCAATCGCTCGAAATAGCCCGGCTCGATGCCGGTCACATACTGCCCGCTGAAGCAGGACGAATCGAACTGGCGGCCCGGGAACTTCGGCCCGGCCACCGCGGCTTCGAGATCTGCGAGATCCTGATAGATCAGCCAGTCGCAGCCGAGCAGTTGTTCGATCTCCTTCTCGCTGCGGCCGTGCGCGACCAGCTCCTGCGACGAGGGCATGTCGATGCCGTACACGTTCGGGTAGCGCACCGGCGGCGCGGCGGAGGCGAAGTACACCTTGCGCGCGCCGGCGTCGCGCGCCATCTGCACGATCTGCTGCGAGGTGGTGCCGCGCACGATGGAATCGTCCACCAGCAGCACCACGCGGTTGCGGAACTCCAGCGGGATCGCGTTGAGCTTGCGGCGCACCGATTTCACCCGCTCGCCCTGCCCGGGCATGATGAAGGTGCGGCCGACGTAGCGGTTCTTGATGAAGCCCTCGCGGTACTTCACGCCCAGCGTGTTGGCGATTTCCAGCGCGGCATCGCGCGAGGTGTCGGGAATCGGGATCACGGTGTCGATGTCGTGGTCGGGGCGCTCGCGCAGGATCTTCTGCGCCAAGGTCACGCCCATGCGCATGCGCGCCTTGTGCACCGAGATTTCGTCGATCATCGAATCCGGGCGCGCGAAATACACGTACTCGAAGATGCACGGCGCGCTCGGCTGCGGCGGCGCGCACTGCTGCGTGTGCAGTTCGCCGCGCGCGGTCACGACTACACATTCGCCGGGTTTCACGTCGCGCACGCGCGCAAAGCCGAGCACGTCCAGCGCGACCGATTCAGACGCCACCGCGTACTCCACGCCATTGGGCGTCTCGCGCTTGCCGAGGATCAGCGGACGGATGCCATGCGGATCGCGGAACGCCACCAGCCCCAAGCCGAGCACGGCCGCGACCACCGCGAAACCGCCCTTCGCACGACGGTTGACGCCTTCAACGGCACGGAACACGGCTGCGGGCGTGAGCGATGACTGCGTTTCGAGTTCATGCGCGAACACGTTGAGCAGCACTTCCGAATCCGATTCGGTATTGACGTTGCGGCGATCCTGTTCGAACACCTCACGGCGCAGCGCTTCGGTGTTGACGAGGTTGCCGTTGTGCGCCAGCGCGATGCCGTAGGGCGAGTTGACGTAGAACGGCTGCGCCTCGTCGGAACCTTCGCTGCCGGCGGTCGGGTAGCGGCAATGGCCGATGCCCACGCGCCCGGTCAGCAGGCGCATGGATTCAGCGTCGAACACGTCTTTCACCAGCCCGTTGCCCTTGTGCAGTCGCAGCTTGCCGCCGTCGGCAGTGGCGATGCCGGCGGCGTCCTGTCCGCGGTGCTGGAGCATCGCCAGCCCGTCGTACAACGATGCCGCGACGTCCGATGTACCGACGATTCCGACGATGCCGCACATGGTTTGATTCCTCGTGGATGGGTCGGTTCGATGTGATGTGCCGCAAACCCGCGATATTCATGCGGCGATCGGTTCAGTCGCCCGGCGATGCGTTCTTGGACGACGGGCGACGTCGACCTTTTCGCGTTTCGGCTGATTTTACCGCGTTGTGACTGGAACCTTCACTCGAACCTGCGGCGGTGGCTGGTTCTGCATCCGTCGGCAGCGACTTCGCGGTTCCATCTCCATCGGTCGATGACGCCTGCGCCGAGGATGCCGCGCCGTCACCCCGCATCGACGCCAGTACCTGCCCGGTCACCGCGTCGATTACCTTGCGCTGGCCCTGCGCGACCACCGACTCGAAACTGACGTGCTGCGCGGCCGCATCCGGCAACCAGGCCTTCATCGCCTCCGCACCGGTCTGGTACAGCGGGATCAGCGGCGACGCGCGCCATTGCGGCTCGCGTGGCAACGCCGTCCAGCCCAGCAGCAGCACCAGCAGGCAACCCAGCAGCGCGCCGCGCCCTAGCCCGTACAGCAGACCGAGGAAACGGTTCACGTCGCCCAGCCCCATCGATTTCACCGCCTTGGCAGCGATCCAGCTCACCACACTGCCGACCAGCAAGGCGGCCACAAACACCAGCGCGTACGCCAGCAACAAGCGGCCGGCGGCATCGTCGATGTCCGGCCGCAACATGTCGGCGACCGGCGCGCCGAACACGAAAGCCAGCCAGAATGCAGCGATCCACGCCACCATCGACAACACTTCGGCAACGAAGCCGCGCAACGCACCCAGCAGACCGGACAGCGCCAGCAGTCCCAGCAGAATCCAATCGACGGAGCTCAGCATGTGATGTCGCAGTGGGTCACGGCTCGATTCGCGACAAAGCATCCCTCCCCAACCCTTCCCGGCGCTGCGCGCCAGGGAGGGAGCACGATGACCCTCCCTTGTGCTGAGCGGAAAGGAGGGAGCGTGATGGTGGATGATCGGTGCAATCGCCTACTCACGAATGGAGCTATCTCGATTCCACCGGTCATGGCAGTTGCTGATGCCTTCCTTGACCTGGCGCGTGCGTACATCGGCAAACCGCGGCCCACGCTCACGGATACGCCACCACCATGCCGTCGAGTTTCATCTTCACCGCCAAATCGGCGCGCAGCTTGTCGGCGGCGGCGCGGTCGGCTTCCGGGCCGGCGCGCACGCGCCAGCGCACACCGCTTTCGGTCGTCACCTTCTCGCTGTAGGCCACGAAGCCGGCGCCGCGCAGTTTGTCGCGCAAAGCGTTGGCCTGGGTTTCCAAGGCGAACGCACTGACCTGCACCGCGTAGCCGCGCGCGGCCGCTGCTGGCGACAGGCTGGCAGGTTTGTCGGTGGCCGTCGATGCGATGTTTTTGTTGGAAGCAGCCGCCGAGGATGCCGTGGTTTTTGGCGATGCGGCAGCAGGCTCAGGCGGCGCGGGCGAGGCGGCATCCAGCGCCATCACGTTCGCGGGCATGTCGGTGCGCACCTGCTGCGCCTTCAGACGTGCCGCTTCAGCATCACCGCGCTGCTGAAACGGCCCGATGCGCACGCGGGTGGCCGGCCTGCCGGCGACGTTCACCGCATCGGCATACGCAGGCAAACCCTTGGCCTGCAAGGACGCGACCAGTGCATGCGCATTGCCGGCGTTGGCGTAGGTGCCGAGGCTGACGACGTATTTGCCGCCAGCTTGCGCGGCGGGGATCGGCGCTGGCGCCGTCGGCACGGCTGGCGATGCTACGGAGGCGACGACTGCGGTTGTCGGCGTCTTGCCTGAAGCAACTGGCGAGGTCACCGCGGCTGTGGATGCCGACGCAGAGGAGGATGGCGATGCCGCGTTGCTGGTCGTTGCGGGCTGAGGACTATTCGACGCTGCTGACGATGCGGCAGGCGAAGCAGCCGACGATGCCGTCGATGACGCAGTCGATGCAGCGGGCGACGCCGGGTGCCCCGTCTGCATGCCGACCACGCCCCCTGCTGGTACGGAAGGCGCAGGCGTCACCAGCGGCAATTCCTTCGTCTCGAAGGCACCGCCGGGTGCGGTGGGGACTTTCAGAGGCACCTGCGAAGCCAGCGGATTGTTGTCTTTGCCGACGATGAGCTTCGGCAAAAAGATGATGGCCAGAGCCGACAGCACGGCCGCGCCGATCAGCCGGTTCTTCAGGGCAGGTTCCATGCGGCCGTTCCGGCTGGGTCGAGGGTTTGGATTATAGCGTGGTGCCTGCGACGAACCGTCCAACCATGTGCTTCAGACCTCGCCCAACCAGCGCAACGCCACTGCCGCAGTGTGGAAGGAACCGAACACCAGCACGCGGTCGCCGGGGCGAGCCTGTGTGCAAGCGGTCGACAACGCTTGCGCCACCTCATCGCACAAAACGACGTTTGTGCCGACCAGTGCTTCGCGCAAACGCTCAGCCAGTGCAGCAGCCAACAATCCGCGCGGCGTGTCGTGCAGGCTCGCAAGCCACCAACTTTGAATAGGCTCGCGCAAGGGCGCAACGATACCGACGAGATCCTTGTCGCCCAGCGCGCTGAACACCGCCCACGTTGCGCCACGCGACGGATGCGCAGCCAGCCATGCCGCCAGTTCGCGCGCCGCCTGCGGGTTGTGGGCGACATCCACCACGATCTGAACACCATCGCGGTCGAAGGATTGCAGGCGCGCTCCGATGCACGCCGAACGCACACCCTCGGCGATGGCCTCGTCACCGATGCCGATATCCAGCGCGCGCAACGCGGCGATGGCCGCGGCGGCATTGGCTCGTTGTGCTGGTGCGGCTAGCGCCGGATCGGGCAGGTCGATCTGCCAACCCGGTTCACGCCAGCGCCAGCGCGCCGCCGCATCATCATCATCCAACGCATCGATCAGATAATCGCAACCGGCGCGAATCGCCGCCGCGCCGATGCGGTAGGCATGCCGCAGCACGCTCGCCGGCGGATCGATCTCGCCCAGCACGACGGGTCGGCCGGCGCGCATGATTCCGGCTTTCTCCAATCCTATTGTCTCGCGGTCATCGCCGAGCAGGGATTGATGATCCAGATCGACCGTGGTGATGACGGCCACGTCGGCATCGACGATGTTCACCGCATCCAGCCTTCCGCCCAGACCCACTTCGAGGATTGCCAGATCGAGCCCGGAGTGTTCGAACAGCAGCAGCGCGGCGAGTGTGCCGTATTCGAAATACGTCAACGCGATCGGTTCACCGCCGAGTTCAACGCCCTGCATACGCGCCGCCTCGATGCGCTCGAACGCGGCGACCAGATCCTCGTCGCGCGCATCCATGCCGGCGATCCGCACGCGCTCGTTGTAGCGCAGCAGATGCGGCGAAGTGTAGGCACCCGTGCGCAGTCCGGCCGTGCGCGCGATGGCCTCGATGAAGGCCACCGTCGAGCCCTTGCCGTTGGTGCCGGCGACGGTGATGACGTGCCGTGCTGGCTGCGTCAGTCCGAGCCTATGTGCGACATCGCGCACGCGGTCGAGCCCCAGCGCGATGGCGTCCGGGTGCTGGCGTTGCTGGTGGTCGAGCCACTGGTTCAGATCCATGTGCGCATTTGACCCGTAATGCCATGCATCGCGCTAGACTCGCGTCACGATTCTCCCGGGGATGAATCCATGCACCCGATCGCCCGCACCACCCTCGCCATCGCCGTCGCAGCCTGTCTTGCCTTGCCTGCATATGCGCAGGAATCCGGCACCGCCGCCCTCACCGCCCAGATGGGCCAGGTCTGCGCCGGTGCCGCCACGGGTTCGGCGCTCGCTTCCCGCTGCGCCACCATCTTCACCAGTCCCGTGCCCAATGCAGTGGCCATCGCCGCCGACCACAACGATCTGGAAGAAATCCCCGGCGCCGGGCGCGGTGCGGCCAAGGATCAATGGCCCTCGCGCGCCGAGGTGGACACCCTGCTGACGCCGAAGCTCGCGTTGTTCGTCAGCGTCGACCGCGACCATGTGGCCCGCAGCATCGACGACATCGAGGCGGCGTTCGACGCCGACACCACGACCTTCACCGCCGGGCTCGACTGGCACCCGATGAACCGCTGGCAATTGGGCATCACCCTCAACCGCGCGCACGAGAATCAGCAGTTTCGTGGTTCGGAAGGCCGCACCCAGACCGACTCGACCGGCGTGATCGGCGTCACCAGTTTCGATCTGAACGAGCATTTCTCGCTCAACGGCTATTTCGGTCGCTTCTGGGGCAGTCAGGACATCCGCCGCGTGGTGAGCTTCGTGGACAACAGCGCGCCGGTGGCCGAAACCGCCTCGCCGGGCGTGGCGCGCACGCTCGGAGGTGTGGGGCTGGATGCGAACTTCGCGCACGGCTCATGGCTGTGGCTGGGCTCGCTCGGCTTCGATGGCGCACGCACCGCCATCGACGGCTACACCGAAAGCGGCGGATCGGGATTCGATCTGATCGTGCCCAACCGTTCGGTGAAGACCCAGCGCGGACGCCTCGAAGTCGGTCTGGCCGACACCGTATCGGCGAGCTGGGGCGTGTGGCAGCCGCAGTTGCGCGTCGGCCTGATCCACGAGTTCTCCAACGACGAGCGCACGGTCGGCGTGCGCTTCGTCGACGACATGAGCGGCACCGTGGTGCGCTTCGACACCGGCGCACCCGATCGCGACTGGGCGCAGGCGACGTTTTCCTCCACCTTCACCCTGCCGCACGGCAATTCGGGTTTCTTCTCCATCGGTCGCGAGTTCGGCCACACGACTTCCACGGCGACCACCTACGCGATCGGCTGGCGGATCGAGCTGTAGACACGCACAAGGCGCGATGGCGACGCGCGTATAATCGCAGCCCTGCGCGGCGCAACGCCGCACGCGAGGGAATCGCCATGCCGCAGTTGATGAAGGCGCTGGTCAAGCGCAAGCCCGAGGAAGGCATCTGGATGGAGCAGGTGCCGATCCCCGAGATCGGCCCCAACGAAGTGCTGATCAAGCTGGAGAAGACCGCGATCTGCGGCACCGACCTGCACATCTACAAGTGGGATGCGTGGTCGCAGCGGGTGATCAAGCCCGGCCTCGTCATCGGCCACGAGTTCGTCGGCCGCATCGTCGAAATCGGCCCGGGCGTGACCGGCTACACCCTCGGTCAGCGCGTGTCGGCCGAAGGCCACATCGTCTGCGGACACTGCCGCAACTGCCGCGCAGGCCGCCAGCACCTGTGTCCGAACACGGTCGGCATCGGCGTCAATCGCAATGGCGCTTTCGCCGAATTCGTGGCGATGCCGGCTTCCAACCTGTGGCCGATCCCCGACCAGATTCCATCCGAACTGGCCGCGTTCTTCGATCCCTACGGCAACGCCGCGCACTGCGCGCTGGAGTTCGACGTGATCGGCGAGGACGTGCTGATCACCGGTGCGGGGCCCATCGGCATCATCGCCGCCGGCATCTGCAAGCACGTCGGCGCGCGCAACGTGGTGGTGACCGACGTCAACGACTACCGCCTCAAACTCGCCGCGCAGATGGGAGCCACCCGCGTGGTCAACGTGGCCAAGCAGTCGCTGAAGGACACCATGGCCGAGCTGCACATGGAAGGCTTCGACGTGGCGCTGGAGATGAGCGGCAACCCGCACGCCTTCAACGACATGCTCGGCGCGATGTACCACGGCGGCAAGGTCGCCCTGCTCGGCATCCTGCCCAACGGCGCGGGCATCGACTGGGACAAGGTGATCTTCAAGGGCCTCGTGCTGCACGGCATCTACGGCCGGCGCATGTACGAGACCTGGTACAAGATGACCCAACTGGTGCTCACCGGCTTCCCGCTGCAAAAGGTGCTGACCCACCAGGTGCACATCGACGACTTCCAGCGCGGCTTCGACCTGATGGCATCGGGCAACTGCGGGAAGGTGGTGTGTAGCTGGAATTGAAGCGGTGAATAGTGAATGGTGAATGGTGAATCGTTTAAAGCCGACCACCATCGTCGGTGCGGGCTGCATCTGATCTGCCACGTTGCAACGTCGCACAGACAAGCCCCGCAACGATTCACGATTCACGATTCACGATTCACCATTCATGATTCACTTCATGATTCACCATTCACCATTCACCATTCACGATTCACGATTCACGATTCACGATTCACGGTTCACGATTCACCATTCACCATTCACCATTCACCATTCACCATTCACCATTCACCATTCACGGTTCACGATTCACGATTCACCATTCACGGCTTCCCCATGTCCCTCACCCAACGCTACGCCGACGAACTCGACTCCATCCGCGCGCAGGGGCTGTTCAAGTCCGAGCGCGTGATCGCCTCGCCGCAGTCGGCGCAGATCACGCTGGCCGATGGGCGACAGGTGCTCAACTTCTGCGCCAACAACTACCTCGGGCTGGCCGATCATCCGGACATCATCGCCGCCGCCAAGGCCGCGCTGGACAGCCACGGTTTCGGCATGGCCTCGGTGCGCTTCATCTGCGGCACGCAGGATCTGCACAAGCAGCTCGAAAAGACCATCGCCGACTTTTTCGGCAAGCAGGACACGATCCTCTACGCCGCCTGCTTCGACGCCAACGGCGGCCTGTACGAGCCGCTGCTGGGCGAGGAAGACGCGATCATTTCCGATGCGCTCAACCACGCCTCGATCATCGACGGCGTGCGCCTGTGCAAGGCCAAACGCTACCGCTACGCCAACTGCGACATGGCCGATCTGGAAGCGCAATTGCAGGCGGCCGATGCCGCCGGAGCGCGCACCAAGCTGATCTCCACCGACGGCGTGTTTTCGATGGACGGCTTCATCGCCCCGCTCGACGAAATCACCGCGCTGGCGGCGAAATATGGCGCTCTCGTGCACATCGACGAATGCCATGCGACCGGCTTCCTCGGTGCGAGCGGACGCGGCTCGGCGGAAGTGAAAGGGTGTCTGGACAAGATCGACATCATCACCGGCACGCTGGGCAAGGCGATGGGCGGCGCGCTCGGCGGCTTCACGACGGCCAAACGCGAAGTGATCGAGATGCTGCGCCAGCGCTCGCGCCCCTACCTGTTCTCCAACTCGCTGCCGCCGCACGTGGTCGCCGCGGGCATCAAGGCCTTCGACATGCTGTCCTCAGCCGGCGAACTGCGCGAGACGCTGGTCGCCAACACCGCGTATTTCCGCGAACGCATGACCGCCATTGGTTTTGACATCAAACCCGGCGTGCATCCGATCAGCCCGGTGATGCTCTACGACGCCCCGCTCGCGCAAAAGTTTGCCGCACGCTTGCTGGAAGAAGGCATCTACGCGATCGGATTCTTCTTTCCTGTCGTACCCAAGGGACAGGCGCGCATCCGTACCCAGATCAGCGCCGCGCACACCCGCGAACACCTCGACCGTGCCATCGACGCCTTCACCCGCATCGGCCGCGAGCTGGGCGTGATCAAGGGCTGACGTCTTGCCCCTCCCCTCGCGGGGCGAAACGCAGCGCTTGCGAGTCGCAGGCTCGCGCTACGATGAGCGCTTGTGCGAAGCGCGAGAGTCGGAGTGTGGGTTTGGGAGAGGGGGCGATGACGCACGATTTCATCAAGCAGCTACGCACCCGGATGACCGATGCCGAGCGCCTGCTCTGGTACCACCTGCGCGCACATCGCCTGCTCGATCAAAAATTTCGCCGTCAACAGCCGATCGGGCCTTACATCGCCGATTTCGTGCACTTCGGATCGCGCGTGATCGTGGAAGCCGATGGCGGGCAGCACAACGAATCATCCCGCGACGCCCGTCGCGATGCCTGGTTCGAAGCACAAGGATTCCGTGTACTGCGATTCTGGAATCACGACATTCTCACTTCGACCGATGCGGTGCTCGAGCAGATCCTCGCTGCCGTCACATTCCCAACTGATTCATTGCCCCCTCTCCCCAACCCCTCCCCCGCAAGGGGGGAGGGGCTTGCTAGCGATCGACACGACGCGGGTATTTGCTTCCCCTCTCCCCATGCGGGAGAGGGTGGCGCGTCAGCGCCGGGAGAGGGGGATTCAAGTGCGAAAGATCCCGGGAAGCAATCACCACGCAACAGTCCGACGCTTCCCCACTCAACGGATGTCTTGGCACTGCTCCATCCAGCTCCCGATTCAAAGCTGGTGGTGGGTTTCAGCGGCGGGCTGGACTCGACCGTATTGCTGCACGCGCTCGCCACGCATCCATCGATTCGTGGACGTGGCCTGCGCGCGGTCCACGTCCATCACGGCTTGCAGGCCGACGCTGATGCGTGGGCCGCACACTGCGAGGCAGTCTGCGCGCAATGGGACATCCGCATCGACATCGCGCGGATTCAGGTCGATCTGCACGCAGGACGGGGTATGGAAGCGGCGGCGCGCGCGGCGCGGTTGGATGCCTTCCGCACCCTTCTAAACGCAGATGAAGTGCTGGCACTGGCGCACCACCGCGACGACCAAGCCGAGACAGTATTACTGCGGCTGCTGCGCGGCGCGGGCGGCGATGGTCTTGCGGCAATACGACGTCGTTCGCGCTTGGGCAGCCTGCATCTGTGGCGACCATTGTTCGATGTGCCGCGATCCGTGTTGCGCAGATACGCCGATGCACATGAATTGCGCTGGATCGAAGATCCGTCGAACGAGAGCGTCACCTACGATCGCAATTTCCTGCGCCATCGGGTGCTGCCGCTGCTGCGCGAACGCTGGCCACAGGCCGATCGCAGCCTCGCCCGTAGCGCGGCGTTGCTCGCCGAACAGGCGCAGTTGCTGGATGTCGAAGTCGCAGTTTCGTTGAAGTCGTTGCAACTCGCAGATGACGCGCTTTCGATTCCCGGCTTGCTGGCGCTGCCGCGTGCGCAGCGCGCGCGCGTGCTGCGCGTCTGGTTGCGGCAGATGACCGGACTTGCGCCGGGCGGGCGATGGCTGGCGACGCTCGAACGCGACCTGTTGCGGGCGCGTTCCGACGGCGAAGCACGGGTCGTATGGGCGAGCCGCCTGCTGCAACGTTGGCGCGACGGACTGCACGCGCGCATCTCGGCGCCGGCATGGCCGAACGATTGGAGCGCCACATGGGATGGTCAATCCGCCTTGCAGCTGCCAGATAGAAGCCGCCTCGAATTGCTCGGCGTCGATGGTTTCGACGCGACGATGACGGTACGCGCACGCCGTGGCGGCGAACGCATCCGCCTGCCGGGCCGCGGGCACAGCCACGAACTCAAGCATGTATTGCAGGATCGCGGTGTACCGCCATGGTCACGCATACGCATGCCGTTGCTGTTCGCAGTCGACGGCGAACTGCTGGCAGCGGGCGACGCCATCGTTGCGGCGCGACTGGATGCGTGGCTGCGCGAGAATGACGCGCGCCTGCGCTGGCTCGACAACGATCAGGAAACGCTACCTGTGTCGGAATGATGGCGTCGAAGTCCGTCAACCCGCCGGCGGCCCGATTGACCCGCCCCGCGCCCGCGGCCACACTGCACGCATGGCGAAGAAGACGCATTCCACGCTCGAACCCACACCCTCGGTGGTGGCGGGATTCGAGCGTTCGCTCGACGAACTCGAGCAACTCGTGCAGCGCATGGAGAAAGGCGAGATGTCGCTGGACGAATCGCTGCAAGCCTACGAACGCGGCGTCGCCCTGTACCGGCAATGCCAAGGCGCGCTGCAGCAGGCCGAACTGCGGGTGAAGCTGCTGGGCGATCTCGGCGATCCGGATACCGCATCGCCATTCGCCCCGGATGCAGGCTGAAACGATGATCGCCGTCGTGCCGGACACCGACGCGACCTTTGCAAGCATCCTGCGTCGCCGCGCTGTGCGCGTGAACGCGGCGCTGGATCGCATGCTGCCGGAGGCGAACGCGGCCCCGCAGCGCCTGCACGCGGCGATGCGCCACGCGGTGCTCGGCGAGGGCAAGCGCATCCGCCCGCAGCTGGTGTATGCCGCTGGTGTGGCTTGCGGCGCGCGCGAAGATGCGCTGGATGCGCCCGCCGTCGCGGTCGAGCTGGTGCACGCCTATTCGTTGATCCACGACGACCTGCCGGCGATGGACGACGACTCCCTGCGTCGCGGACGCCCCACCGTGCATGTCGCCTTCGACGAAGCCACCGCGATCCTCGCCGGCGACGCCCTGCAGGCGCTGGCCTTCGAGGTGTTGACCGGCGCCGGCGGCGATGCGGATTTGCGGATCGAACTCGTGGCGACGCTGGCCTGTGCCAGCGGCACCGCCGGCATGTGCGGCGGGCAGGCGCTGGACATCGCCGCGACTGGCCGGATTCAATCCCTGCACGAACTCGAACGCATGCACGTGCTCAAGACCGGCGCGCTGTTTCGCGCCGCAGTACGGATGGGCGCGCTGTGCGCGCACGCCGATGCGACGACGCTGCAACGGCTGGATGACTTCGCGCAAGCGTTCGGACTGGCCTTCCAGATCCGCGACGACATCCTCGACGTGGAAGGCGATCCGGCCCAGCTCGGCAAGACCGCCGGCAAGGACGCAGCGCAGTCCAAGTCCACCTACCCTGCCCTGCTCGGTCTGGACGGATCACGCCAGTTTCTCGACGAGCTTGCCCACCGGATGCGCGATGCGTTGGAACCGCTGGGCGATGCCAGTGCGCAGTTGCTGGCGCTGGGCGAGATGGCCGTGATCAGGGATCGATGAAAATGGCTTCACCGATTGCCTCGTTCGTGCGTTGGCTTGGCGTGGCAAGACGCTGGTCGAAGTGGTGCGCACCCGATCGATGCCCTCCTGCGAAAGGTATCGAAAGACCACGGGTCTACATTGCAAGCGAGGGACGCCGCCCAAAGACCACGATCAGGACAAATCACTTGCAGCCACAAGCGATTGAGACCCTATCCAAAATTATCTTCGGGTGGATAATATCTCTCCAAACCCCTTACGCAACCGGAATCCATGTGTGCGTGCCCAGGGGTTGATCTTGCGTGCGAGGACACTGTGGAGCTTGGCACGACGGAAGCTCGCTTCGCCGCATTGTGAGCTGCCCTTGCGCGGACGCTCGGCCAAGTGACGTTCACGGCCAGAGAAGACCGATGAGGAACGCTTGCTAACGCACCTGACCCTTGGGTGCTACGGATTGCTGGCTGCGCGGCCGGACAATCTTGCTGGAAGTCCAGGAAAGTTTGACCGAATCGGCCAATCTTTCCTGGATCGCTCATTTGCCGGGCAGCGCTGGACGATCATGTGGTGGGCCCACCAGGACTTGAACCTGGAACCAATGGATTATGAGTCCACTGCTCTAACCAATTGAGCTATAGGCCCTTTCTGATTCCACCGGTTCTTGCGATCTCGCCTCGAATCGTTCGCCACCAGGCTTGCGGATCAAGGCGCGTGCGCCCCGGTTCTGACTATTGAACTATAGGATCCGCCGTGGAAATACGATGATACGTCCAGCTGCAAGCGGACGTTGGCGGACGCATTCGGACACTGAAAAACAAAAACCCCGCATGGGAGCGGAGTTTCGGGGTCGTTCTTGGATTTCCCGGACGCTGTCGAACTTCGTCGGATGGTCAAGAGTGGTGCCCAGGAGAGGACTCGAACCTCCACGGTTTTACCCGCTAGTACCTGAAACTAGTGCGTCTACCAATTCCGCCACCTGGGCAGGTGCTGTGCTCAGAACAGTGAGCCGGGTACGTTATAGAACGGATGATCGAATGTCAATTACACGCCCAATGCCTCCAGGATCAAGCGTAGGCAGGATGGCCACGCACGATACATGCAGCGTGCCGCAGCGCGGGAACAACCTCGCCCCTGTGTCACCCGGATCGTGGGCTCGCCGTCGGCGCGGGCTGCTCCAAATCGGGCTGCGACGGCGCGGCTTTTTCCGTGTCGATGCGTCGCAAGCGTTTTACGTCCACACGGCGAATCTCCACGATGCGGCAGGGAATCGGATTGTCCTGCACACGCACGCTATCCACGCCCGACATCACCAGGCGCATGTGCGAGGTCAGTCCCATGAACGGGCCGAAGTCCAAGCCACGACAGCGGCCATCCAGTTGCAGCAGCCAGGCATCCTGCGGCGCGGTGAACACCATGAGGTTGGACAGACCGATCGGCTCGAACGTGGTCATGCGCATGAAACGGAAAGAACTCACCGGCGGCCCGGCGATCGACCGCACTTCCTCCAGTCGCTGGGCGATCGCCGGATCCGGCGGCTTGTCCTGGAAACTCGCGCAGGATGCGCATGCAAGAGCCAGCAGCGCGGACAATGGCAAACGCAAGCGCGCAGTGAAAACACGCGACGGGACGACGATAGGCATGGAATCCTCCTGACTCCGCGGGTAGCGCGTCCACCTTAGCGTGCCAGCAGCCCCCGCCGCCGATCAGTTGCCACCCGTCGCTCAGCCGCAATTCATCGACAGCCCGTCTGCAGGCTGCAGATATCCACCGGAACGCCCTCCGCCCATCAATGACTTCGAAACGAGCCTTCCTTGCCCACCCTTGCCGCGCAGGCGACAATAACAGGTCATGATCGACGCCCAGCGCTACCCGCGGCTCGCCCGCATCGACGTTCCCACCGATTTGCGGCAGTTCAATGAAGCCGAACTGCCGGCGATCGCCAGGGAATTGCGCGCCTACCTGATCGAATCGGTGGCCGCGTCCGGCGGACATTTCGGCGCGGGTCTGGGCGTGATCGAACTGACGCTGGCCCTGCACTACCTGTACGACACCCCGAACGACCGTCTGGTCTGGGATGTCGGCCACCAGTGCTACCCGCACAAGATCCTCTGCGGACGCCGCGATCGCATCGGCACGGTCAAGCAGAAAGACGGCGTGGCGCCGTTCCCGCGCCGCGACGAATCCGAGTTCGACACCTTCGGCGTCGGGCATTCATCGACCTCGATCTCGGCCGCGCTGGGCATGGCGATCGCGCTGGCGCGCGCGGGCGATCCGCGCAAGGTGGTGGCGGTGATCGGCGACGGCGCGATGACCGCCGGCATGGCTTACGAGGCGCTCAACCACGCCGGCGGCATGGACGCGGAACCGAATTTGCTGGTGATCCTCAACGACAACCGGATGTCGATCTCCGAAAACGTCGGCGGACTGACCAAGATGCTCGGCCGGCTGATGAGCAGCCGCACCATGAACGCGGTGCGCGAAGGCGGCAAGCGCCTGCTCGGCGGCCGCCGCCGCCCGGCCGGGCGCTTCATGCGCCGCTGGGAGGAACACTGGAAAGGCATGTTCGTGCCCTCGACCCTGTTCGAGGAAATGGGCTTCCATTACACCGGCCCGCTCGACGGCCACGACATCCCTGCCTTGCTCACCGCGCTGGGCACGCTCAAGACCCTCAAGGGGCCGCAACTGCTGCATGTCATCACCACCAAGGGCAAGGGCTTCGAACTCGCCGAGGGCGACCAGATCGGCTACCACGCGGTCGGGCCCTTCGATCCGGCCAAGGGCATGGTCAGCAAGGGTGGCCCGAAGAAGCCCGCCTACACGGATGTGTTCGGCGACTGGCTGTGCGACATGGCCGCCGCCGATCCGAACCTGCTGGCGATCACCCCGGCGATGCGCGAAGGCTCGGGGCTGGTGCGTTTCAGCAAGGAATACCCGCAGCGTTACTTCGATGTCGCCATCGCCGAACAGCACGCGGTGACGCTCGCCGCCGGCATGGCCTGCGCGGGCGCGAAACCCGTCGTCGCGATCTATTCGACCTTCCTGCAACGCGCCTACGACCAGCTCATCCACGACGTGGCGCTGCAGAACCTCGACGTGCTGTTCGCCATCGACCGCGGCGGCGTGGTCGGCCCCGACGGCGCCACCCATGCGGGCAGCTTCGATCTGTCCTACTTGCGCTGCATCCCCAACATGCTGGTGATGGCGCCGGCCGACGAGAACGAATGCCGGAAGATGCTCACCACCGGCTTCCTGCACACCGGCCCCGCGGCGGTGCGCTATCCGCGCGGCACCGGCCCCGGGGTGGCGATCGAAGCGCCGCTGGAATCGCTGCCCATCGGCCAGGCGCTGGTGCGCCGGCGCGGCACCCGCATCGCCCTGCTCGCGTTCGGTGCGATGGTGCCTGTGGCCGAGGAAGTCGGCCGCGAACTCGACCTCACCGTGGTCAACATGCGCTTCGTCAAGCCGCTCGACCGCGCCCTGTTGCTGGAGCTGGCGCGCAGCCACACGGGTTTCGTGACGCTGGAGGACAACGCGGTGATGGGCGGCGCCGGCAGCGGCGTGGCCGAGCTGCTGGCCGCCGAGGGCATCAAGCTGCCGATCCAGCACCTCGGCCTGCCCGATGCGTGGCTGGAACACGCCAGTCGCGAACAAGTTCTCGCCGAAGCTGGCCTCGATGCGCCTTCCGTGCGCGCCGCCTTGCTCGCCCGCTGGCCCCTGCTGGCGGCACCGTCGGTCGGCCCGAAACTCGCCGCCGGCTGATTCCCACCCGCGTTTGCGTGCACAATCTCCTGCAGAATCAGATTGGCTGAATCTGGCCGGGAGCGCGCGATGATCATGCTCTACGACAAGCTGAGCGCACGCCGCATCGGCGAGATCTCCGAGGGTGAATTGCAATTTTTGATCGATGAGCTGGAAGAAGAAGACAGCCACGATCAGGACTACTACATCGACGCGGCCACCATCGACTTCTTCGTCACCCGCCGCGCCAACCCGCACCTCGTGGCGTTGCTGCGCGAGGCGCTGGGCATGGAGGATGGCATCGAGATCGTGTGGGAAGATGATTCTCCCGACGAGGGAGAATGATGTTCCGGCGCGCCGGCCAGCAACGCTGTCACAGACCTCGACGTGTAGAGGTTGCAGCCAGTTATCCAGACAATCGCCGACTGTACACGCCAGATGATTGATGCAGCGGCACCGGGATTTCCCAGCGCAGCGCCCACGCCCGTGCGCGACAGGGGCATACTTTCAGTCTTGGCCGTCGACGAAGACGATTAGGCACAATCGATCTTGCCACGCTGCGCTTTTTCAACTGTGGCCACATCCACCGCGCCGACCTCGGATCGTCCATTCGCCGCACCGCACATCAGGTTCCCAGCGTCAGCAGCAATCCCTTCGCCGTCGCCATGCGTGCTCCCGCGTCGGGCAGGTCGATGCGGATGCGCAGGCGTTCGGGGCCTTCCATCGCGTAGATCTTCGGTTGCTTCTGGATCATGCGGATCACCGCCATCGGATCGATGTTCGGCATGGATTCGAACACGATGCGCCCACCGCTCGCGCCCAGATCGAGTTTGCGGATGCCGATGCGGGTGGCGTCTAGTTTGAGTTCGGTGACCGCGAACAGCCGCTTCGTCGGCTCGGGCAGCAGACCGAAGCGGTCGATCATTTCCACCTGCAATTCGCGCAGTTCGTCGGCGTTGCGCGCACCTGCGATGCGTTTGTACAGCGTGAGCCGCGCATGCACGTCGGGCAGGTAGTCCTCAGGAATCAAGGCCGGAGCGTGCAGGTCGATTTCCGCGCCGCGCGCAGGCTCGGCGTCGAGGTCGAGTCGGCCATCGCGCATTGAGTGCACCGCGCGCTCGAGCAATTCGGAATACAAGGTGAAGCCGACCTCGGCGATCTGCCCACTCTGTTCGGCACCGAGCAGTTCGCCGGCTCCGCGAATCTCCATGTCGTGCGTGGCCAAGGTGAAGCCGGCACCCAGTTCCTCCAACGAAGCGATCGCCTCCAGCCGCTTGGCGGCATCGCCGGTCATCAACTTCCTGTCCGGCACGACGAGGTAGGCGTAGGCGCGGTGATGCGAGCGACCCACACGCCCGCGCAATTGGTGCAACTGCGCGAGACCGAAACGGTCTGCGCGGTCGATGATGATGGTGTTGGCGTTCGGGATGTCGATGCCCGATTCGATGATCGTCGTGCACAGCAACACGTTGAAGCGCTGGCGCTGGAAGTCGAGCATCACCTGTTCGAGTTCGCGCTCAGGCATCTGGCCGTGGCCGATGCGGATGCGCGCCTCAGGCATCAGCTCGGCCAGCGATCGCGCCATGCGCTCGATGCTTTCGACCTGGTTGTGCAGGAAGTAGATCTGCCCGCCGCGCGCGATCTCGCGCTGCATCGCCTCGCGCAGCAGCGGGCCGTCCCAGGGCGTGAGCAGGGTCTTGACCGCCAGACGGTGCGCCGGCGCGGTGGCGATCAGCGACAGCTCGCGCAGGCCGCTCATCGCCATGTTCAGCGTGCGCGGGATCGGCGTGGCGGTGAGCGTGAGCAGGTTGACCTCGGCGCGCAGCTTCTTCAGGGCTTCCTTCTGCTGCACGCCGAAACGCTGCTCTTCGTCGACGATGACCAAACCGAGGTTGGCGAAGGCCACGTCGGCCTGCAGCAGGCGATGGGTGCCGACGATCACGTCGAGCTTGCCGTCGGCGAGCGCGTCGAGCGCCGACTTCATCTCCTTCGACGAACGGAACCGCGAGATCACCTCGACGCGGATCGGCCAGTCGGCGAAACGGTCCTTGAAGTTTTGCCCGTGCTGTTGCGCGAGCAGAGTGGTCGGCACCAGCACTGCGACCTGGCGGCCGGCAATTGCGGCGACGAAGGCCGCGCGCAGGGCGACCTCAGTCTTGCCGAACCCGACGTCGCCGCACACCACGCGATCCATCGGTTGCGGCAACGCGAGATCGGAGATCACCGCCTCGATGGCCTGCAACTGGTCGGGCGTCTCCTCGAACGGAAAGCCCGCTGCGAATGGCTCGTACAAGGAGCGATCCACCGCGATCGCCAGTCCTGCGCGGGCATGTCGACGCGCCTGGATCTCCAGCAGTTCGGCGGCAACGTCGCGGACGCGCTCGGCGGCTTTTTTCTTCGCCTTCGTCCACGCCTCGCCGCCAAGCGAATGCAACGGCGCTGTATCCGGCGAGACGCCGGAGTAGCGGTTGACGAGGTGCAATTGCGCGACCGGGACATAGAGCTTGTCGCCTTTGGCGTACTCGATCTGCAGATATTCGGCACGTTCGCCGCCGGCCTCCAGCGTCACCAGTCCGCGGTAGCGGCCGACGCCGTGATCCTCGTGCACGATCGGCGCGCCGATGGCGAGTTCGCCGAGGTCGCGAATGATGGCGTCCGGATCCTTGCCGGCGCGGCGGCGGCGCACACCGGGTGCGCGCTCGGGATGGAATTGGCGCTCGGTGAGCACGCACAGCGTCGGTTTGGTGAGGGCGAAGCCGTCTTCGAGCGAGAGCACGCCGATGGCGAAACGCATGCCGTCGTCGCCCGAGAACGCAACCCATCCGGCGATGGGCTGTGGCACGAGGCCGGCCGCAGCGAACTGCTCGAGCAACGCCTCGCGGCGGCCCGCCGAATCGGCGGCAACCAGCACGCGACCGGGATAGTTGGCGAGGAAGCTCGTCAAGGCCGCGCATGGCGGTTCGTTTTTCTGGCTCAGCGGTAGCGCCGGCGCTGGCTGGTCGCCGAGCGCTGCGGCTTCGGCACGATGCGGGTGCTGCGCGCCGCACACTTCCACGCGGCGGTGGCGATTGAGCCGTTCGCGCAGCGATTCGGGCGGCAGGTACAACTCGGCAGGCGGCAGAATCGGCCGTTCGAGGTCGTGGCGACGCTGCTCCCAGCGCTCGGTCGTCTGTGTCCAGAACGATTCGCCAGCGTCCAGAGCATCCACGCCCAGCACCACAAGGGCATCGCCGCCGATGTAGTCGAACAGGGTGGAAGTGGTCTCGCCCGCGGCGGCATAGCCGGCTCCGTCGCGTGCGAGGCTCGTCGATTCGAAGAACAGCGGCAAGTAATACTCGATACCTGCCGGCGCACCGCCTTCCTTCAAATCCTGATACAGGGCGCTATGTCGCGTGTCGATGTCGAAGCGTTCGCGCAGTTTCTCGCGCACGTGCTTGATGCTGGCCGCGTCGAGCGGGAATTCGCGCGCCGGCAGCAGGCGCACCGATTCGACTGGGTGCGAGGATCGTTGCGTTTCCGGATCGAAGCCGCGAATGGTATCCACGGCATCGTCGAGCAGTTCGATGCGGTACGCCTCTTCCGCGCCCATCGGATACAGATCGAGCAAGCCGCCACGCACCGCGTAATCGCCCGGATCGAGCACCTGCGGCACATTGCGGTAGCCCGCCGCTGCGAGGCGGCGCTGCTCGCTGGGCAGGTCGAGCTTCTGCCCGCGCGCGACCACCAGCGCATGGCCACCGACGTAACCGGTCGGGCATAGACGCTGCATCAACGTACCGACCGAAACCACCAGCACGCCGCGGCGCGCCGACGGCAGCGCGTACAAGGTGGCGATGCGCTGCGCGACGATCTCCGGGTGCGGGCCGAACAGGTCGTAGGGCAGAGTCTCCCAATCCGGGAAATGCAGGATCGGCATGTCGCCGGCCAACAGCCGCAGATCGGATTCGAGCGTGTGCGCGGTGTGGGTGTCGCGAACCACCGCGAGCACGCAACCGGCATGCGCGCGCGCGCACGACACCAGTGCCAGTGCGAACGCGCTTGGACTGGCCGGGGCACGCCAATACGCGCGTTGCTGGCCTGGCTTGGGTAGTGGAGGGGAAATCATTGGAAACGTATCGGAAGACAAACACTCATTTTAACGTGAGGCGCCATGGGCTTAACCGCGGGTGCCGCCTCGGCACGAACCGCCCGCAGTCGGTGCGGACAGTTCCGGAACGACGACGCCATGGCGTATACGCCGTTATTGAACCGGACAGTTGCCGCATGCAGGCCCTCGCATCGCGCCCTACGCCCGCCTTCAAACACGTTCGTATTGACGGCATGCGCGTCGATTCGCGATAATTACAAGCTCAGCGCGCCCGTAGCTCAGCTGGATAGAGCACCAGGCTACGAACTTGGTGGTCGGGAGTTCGAATCTCTCCGGGCGCGCCATTCCATCCACGAACGAGAGCCGGCCGGAGCGATCCGCCGGCTCTCATTCGTTTCACGTCGGGATTCGTGATGGATCGGCTGGATGTGTACCGCGGCCGATTGCGAGGCACGCGCATGGATGCCTGCTGCGCGAGGCTTCAGGCACGCACGAATCGTCGCTTGACGCCCGCGATACGAAATTCGCAGAGGCGAATTTGCACGCCGCAGTCGCATCCGCGCCCCGAAGGGACGGGATGCGCTGGTCACACCGTCGGCGCGGGGCCGGCAATCGGTGCGGAGGTCGGGCCCGGACGATCGCCCGGCGTCGGCTTGTCGGTGCGCGACCAATCCTGCGGCGGTGGCGGGGTGCGGCCTTCCATGATCGCATCGATCTGCACCGCGTCGATGGTCTCGTATTGCAGCAGCGCCTGCGCCATCACCTCGAGCTTGTCGCGGCTGCCGGTGAGCAGTTCGCGCGTGCGCTGGTAAGCGCGGTCGAGGATGCCGCGCACCACCGCGTCGATGCGCCGCGCGGTCTCGTCGGATACGTTGTTGTGCTGGGTCACCGAGCGGCCGAGGAAGACTTCGTCCTCTTCCTCGCCGTAGGTCACCGGACCCATCTCGTCGGACAGGCCCCACTTGGTGACCATGTTGCGTGCCATCTTGGTGGCGCGCTCGATGTCGTTGGAAGCGCCGGTGGTGACCTTGTCGGCACCGAATACCAGCTCCTCGGCCACACGCCCGCCGTACAGCGAGCACAACTGGCTTTCGATGGCCACCTTGTTGAGGCTGTACTTGTCGCCCTCGGGCAGGTACATGGTCACGCCCAGCGCACGTCCGCGCGGGATGATGGTGACCTTGTACACCGGATCGTGCTCGGGCACGAGGCGGCCGACGATGGCATGCCCGGCCTCGTGATAGGCGGTGAGCTTCTTTTCCGATTCGCTCATCGCCAGCGAGCGGCGCTCGGTGCCCATCAGGATCTTGTCGCGGGCGCGGTCGAAGTGCTCCATGCGCACGTCGCGTGCGTTCTCGCGGGCGGCGAACAGCGCCGCCTCGTTGACGAGGTTGGCCAGATCCGCGCCGGAGAACCCGGGCGTACCGCGCGCGATCACCGACGCCTTCACGTCGTCGGCCAGCGGCACTTTGCGCATGTGCACCTGCAGGATCTGCTCGCGACCCTTCACGTCGGGCAAGCCAACGACGACCTGACGATCGAAGCGACCCGGCCGCAGCAGCGCCGGATCGAGCACGTCGGGGCGGTTGGTGGCGGCGATGACGATGATGCCCTCGCTGCCTTCGAAGCCGTCCATCTCCACCAGCAGCGCGTTCAGCGTCTGCTCGCGCTCGTCGTGACCGCCGCCGAGGCCCGCGCCGCGATGGCGGCCGACCGCATCGATCTCGTCGATGAAGATGATGCACGGCGCGTGCTTTTTGGCCTGGTCGAACATGTCGCGCACGCGCGAAGCGCCCACGCCGACGAACATCTCGACGAAGTCCGAGCCTGAAATCGAGAAGAACGGCACCTTGGCCTCGCCGGCGATGGCCTTGGCGAGCAGGGTCTTGCCGGTGCCGGGCGGGCCGACCATCAGCACGCCGCGCGGAATCTTGCCACCGAGCTTCTGGAACTTGCCCGGGTCGCGCAGGAACTCGACCAGTTCGCCGACTTCTTCCTTCGCCTCATCGCAGCCGGCGACGTCGGCGAAGGTCACCTTGACCTGATCCTCGCCCTGCATCTTCGCGCGCGAGCGGCCGAAGCTCATCGCGCCCTTGCCCGATCCACCCTGCTGCATCTGCCGCAGGAAGTAGATGAAGATGCCCACGAACAGCAAGGTCGGCAGGATGTTGATGACCAGCGACCAGAACAGGTTGCTGCTCGGCGGCTTGTCCTGCGCGAAATCGACCTTGTGGCGGATCAGGTCATCGACCAGCCGCGAATCCGGCGGGCCGTAGGTGGTGCCCTGGGTGCCGTTCTTGCGCACGAACGACAGCGCATTGATGCGCCCGCCGCTGTCGCCGCTGAACTCGACCGACTTGACCGCATCGTTGTGCACATCGTCGAGGAACGCTGCATACGTCACTTCGGTGGAGGCTTCCTGCTTGCTCGGTGAGAAGCTCTGGAACACCAGCAACAGGACGACCGCGACGATCACCCAAAGCAGCAGATTCTTGGCCATGTCGTTCATGTGTCGTTCCCGGCGCGTTGCGCGTACATCATGCATTCCATCCGTGCGATCGCATCGCGATCGCGTGTTGTAATCGTGCTACCCGTTGGCGCGTCAATCACCCGCGACGCCTGCCTATCGGGCGCAGCGGCTTCATTCTACGCCCGCTTGCCGACCGCCAGCGCATACACCTCGGGCGAGCGCTTGCGCGAGGCCTCGGGTTTGCGGATGGCGACCCGCACATAGCGTTGCCGAAGCTCGCGCACGTAATCGTCGAAACCCTCGCCCATGAACAGCTTGGTCAGAAAGGCACCGTCCGGCTTGAGATGGGCATCGGCGAAATCCCGCGCCAGCTCGGCCAAGTGCATCGCCCGCGGCTGATCCACGGTGTCCATGCCACTCATGTTGGGGGCCATATCGGAAAGTACAAGGTCCACCGGCCTGCCGGCGAGCACGGCTTCCAGCCGCGCCAGCGGCTCGTCTTCGCGGAAATCGCCGTGGATGAACTCCACCCCGGCGATCGGCGGCATCGGCAGGATGTCCAGCGCCACCACCGCACCCGGATGGGACTGATCGAGCCCACCCAGCATCCGCCGCGCCACCTGCGACCAGCCACCCGGTGCCGCGCCCAGATCCACCACCACCATGCCCGGCTTGAGCAGGCGATCCTTCGCCAGCAATTCCTCCAGCTTGTAGGCAGCGCGCGAACGCAACCCTTCCGCCTGCGCCTTCTTCACGAAAGGGTCGGCGAAGTGCTCGCGGAGCCAGGCTTGACTGGATTTGCTGCGGGGCATGGGGGGTGTAGATCTGTGAATGGTGAATGGTGAATGGTGAATGGTGAATGGTGAATGGTGAATGGTGAATGGTGAATGGTGAATGGTGAATGGTGAATGGTGAATGGTGAATGGTGAATGGT
>JAFEBV010000005.1 GCA_018242485.1 Pseudomonadota bacterium | reverse complement strand
TGCCGAAGGTACTGCGCACGTGGGTGCCGTCGGGGGCGGCCACGTCCGTCCACACCGAAGTCGGGCAAGCACCGCCATTGCAGGTGGTATGGGCCCAGCTCTGGTTCGGCGGCGAGTAGGTGTAGGCCCAGGTGGAACTGGGATTGCCCTGCAAGGTGGGGTCGCTCAGGGTCTTGCTCATGATCGCGAACTGTTTGCGCGTCCACGGAAAGTTCGGATCCACACCGGTGCACGGGTAGGGATCGTTGGACAAGCCGCGAATCAATGGTTGAAACTGGAACACCCCCTGCTCGCCCGAGGGGCTGGTCGCGGTGAGGGTGTAGGCGCCGTAGCCGTACGGACTGTTGGCTGGCAGCATCAGACCCACGGGAGTAGGATCCACGCTCTGGCAGTCGGGTTGGTTGTCAGCGGCGGAGTCGCCGCCCCCGTGCATTCGATGCAGCACCAGACTGCCGGTGTACCGGTAACCCCAGAACGAGCCATCCGGTTGCGCGACCCCAGCCAGATTCTCGGTATTAGGGTTGTCAATGGGATCGCCGTTGCTAGGCATGTACGTGTATGTCCACGTGCGCGACCTGTCCGCAGTGTTGGACGGATTGATCGCCACCGCCGACTGGATGTTGCCGTCCGCACCCCAACTCACGTCGATCTCGCGGCCGTCGTTGGACGTGATCGAGGCGAGTTGGTTGCCGTTGTAGCTGTAATGCACCCAGTTGCCGAAACGATCCACCACCCGGCTGGCGAGCAGGAAATATTTATTGCGTGAAAACAGCACGGACGAAGGACAGTGGTAGCCAACCACGCAACTCGACCAAGCGACCAAAGAAGGTGGCGCCGAAAGTTGCGTCAGAACATCAAAGTAGTACTTCGTGCCATCAGGGCTGGTCGCCAGAAAACCCTCACCACCCTGCCCGGTGGTGTCTGCCGACAACGTCGGCAGACAGCTCACGGACCACAAATTCTTGGTGATCCAGTGGTACGACCCACCGGTGGACGGGTACGGACTGGTGGCGTTGTTCACCAGCAGTTCCTGCGTGTCGGTGCCCGGAACACGCATGTTGATCCCGGTGAAATACTGGTTCCCGTAAAAGGTGTACGTCGCGTAACCCTCGTTTCGAACAATATCCGGCGCCATGGCTCCCCCAACGCCAGCCACCGAACAACGACTCATCGTGCCGGTTTGGGTTGGCGTGGTCGCCATCCAGCCAGCGGAGGAGTAATACGCCTGCAAATAGGGGACATCCACCTCCCAGTTGCCGAAACTGGGCAACACGCCGGACTGGTCGGGTTCGGCCACGTCCAGGTGCCGACCCAAGGCCACCGGCAACTTGCTGGTGCCGGGGATGGAGATGTCGGTGATGTCGAACGAGGTCTGGCCGTTGTACAGATCGGCCTGCTCGCCAAACAAGTTGTTGCCGAACGCGGCGATGCTGTCGGACGGGCGGCTGAGCCGGTTGTACTCCAGATCCGGGCTGGAACTTTGCTGAGCCTGCGCGGCCAGCGAACCGCACGCGAACACGAGGCCCGCGACGGCGCGAGCCATGAGACGAAAGGACATGCCTGGTTTTCCCCGAAAGAAATGGCGCCGAACGATCGCCGATCCGTGCGCGGCAGGCAAACGAGCCACCCATCTTGCAGCGCAGGACGACCCAAACTGTCAGATTAGGGGATGGACGTTAATTCTGCCTGTGCGCGGCGGCCGTGGCGTTCCGGGACGGCGACGGCGCGGCGGCTGCGCAGTGATCTCGCCCAATGCAGGGCCGATACGGGTTCAGCCGTAGCGTTCGATGGAGCTCGTCGTTGCATGCGCGGCCCGCTGGTGTTTGGCGATCGTCTCCTCTGCGTCGTGTAGAAACTGCTCGACCAGCCGCTGGACGAGGTTCTGCGGAATGCGAAAGTCGCTGGCACCGCTGTCACTCCACGCGGGTTCTCGGCCCAAGGAAGCTTCATTCTGTAGGCTCGGATCAGCGCTTGGTCAGCCCGAAGCCGATTTGTTGGATCAAGGCTTGGGTTGCGCGAGCGTCGCCTCGAACACTTCCAGTCGTGCCAACAGTCGAATCCGTTCGTGTTCGCCGGTGCGCACCTCGGCCTGCAGGATGCGTTCGCGCTCGCGTGCGTCGGCGAGATCCTGCTCGAGATCGGCTTCTGCAATGCGCACGCGCGCCAGCGAATCCACATGGGAGCGAAGTTGGTCAGGCAGGGGGCGCAGCTCCCGCAGCTCAACCTGGTCGCGCTTGAGCGCCTCCTCGGACGACCGCAACCGCAGTTGGAGCTGGCCGAGTTGCTCCGTCATGCGGCCATTGTCGCGGTTGAGCTGAACCAGTTCTGCGTTCTTGGCCGCCAGATGATCCAATGCTTGGCGTAATTCGGTTTGCAGCGCCTGTAGCGCGTGTTGATGCTGGCGATGCTCGCTGTCGCGCTGTTCACGTGCCGCTGACCGGAAGTGCTCACCCGAGGCCGAATTCGCATCCATCCGCGAGCGTGCGGTGGCACTCGCCAAAGCATCCAGTTCGGCGCATGACGCACAGTATCTGCGGGAAATCGCCGACTTTGGCGAACTGGTTGAACCGGCCTGGGAGGATCTGCAAGGGATTCACCTCGCAAGGCGCGATGGAACCTGGAAGAAATCCGATCCCGAAGCGGTCGCGCGTTGGTACAACGATCGTATTTTGGCAAAGGTCGTCATCGAGGTGGCAGTAGGCAGGACCGAGGCGCTGTCGGAGCATGTGGTCCACCAGCGTTTCCTGGGTCGAAATCGCCAATCCGAAAAGTTGCTTCGGAGTGTTCACAGGATTGATGCCCCCCAACTGGTCCAACCACCTCGCCGTGTCCGACGCGGGTCCACGCTGAATTTTGCGGACATGGTTCCGATCGCCATCAAGTGAACCTGGTCAGGTGGCTGGCGGAAAAAGATTTCGGCTTCATGGAGCGCAAGCCATCCGGGCGCGTTGGCGAACAAGCCGCCGTCGACGTATTGATTGCTGCGGAAGACGTGCCGGAGGAAATACAGCGGTGCGGCGCTGGTCGCTAGCGCGACGTCGACAGCCTTGAGCTGGTAGTCGACCTTGAGGCTGGAATGGTGCGCGGTTTTGAAGACCACCGGTTGTCCGGTCGTGAAATTGATCGCCGGCACGATCAGCGGGTGGCGGCAGTCACCCAGCGTGCGGTCACCGAACAACTCCTCCTGCGAAAGCAGCTTGCGCAGCGGCTCGCTCGAGTAGGTTGACTGAAAGACACCCAAGAGCGAGCGTCTCTTGAAGATCTCGCGGCCGTGCTCCTCAAACAGTTCTACGATGCGGGCGGCAGGAATTTCGAGTGCTAACGCGAGCGCCAAAATCCCGCCGACGGATGTACCGGCGAGGAGTTCGAAGTGGGATCCAATGGACGTGTCGAAATGCGCTTCGACATCCGCCAGGACGCGTGCGGTGTAGAGCCCGCGGTAGCCCCCGCCTGAGAGGGCGAGGGCTTGGAATCGGGTAGGTGACGCGTCGCTTTCCGGATCTGCTGCCATACCAAGCCTCCCTCACCAAATTTATGGCCACCACATCTCATGGCATGACACGGGCGGGCAGCTCTTGTTCCTGAACGGATGGTGGCGAGCATCAACTTTTCAAGTCCGGATCGAAGATTTGCTGCGTCGGACCGGCCCGGCGCACAAGATGTTGGGTCTTGCCGTGAGAGGGTGGCAGTCGCTTGGTCTGCGTGCCGATAAGGCCGACCCCCTTTGTAATATCCGGAATTTCTATTTGCTGCATTGCGTCCTGTCAGAAAAACGGATGCATGTGGCGTATGCTTCGTTTGTCCATATGGGCGGTGCACTTTGGGAGTAAAGATAAATAATATCATCTGCCTAGAGATGTCCATAGTTTTTATGTCGCGGGTATGACGAAGCCTACGAGGTCGCCGACGCCATCGACCGCGGCGACATGCATGACCTGCGCGACGAACTCGGCGACTTGCTGCTGCAAGTCGTGTTCCATGCGCGCATGGCGCAGGAGGGCGGGCAGTTCGCCTTCGGCGATGTGGTGGCGGCGATCTGCGACAAGATGGAGCGGCGGCATCCGCATGTGTTCGCCGCACAAGAGCATGTCGCCGATGCCGCCGAGCAGACCCGGCAGTGGGAACGCCACAAGCAGCGCGAGCGTGAAGCCGGCGGCGACTCGGATGCCAGCGTGCTGGCCGGCATCGCCCGCGGCTTGCCGGAATGGCAACGCGCGCTGAAGCTGCAAAAGCGCGCGGCCACGGTGGGCTTCGATTGGCCCGATCACGGCCCGGTGCTCGACAAGCTGCACGAGGAAATCGAAGAAGTGCGCGCGGAGTTCGATGCGCTGTCGACCGCACCCGACGACACCGCCTTGCGGGCTCGTCTGGAGGACGAGATCGGCGACGTGCTGTTCGTCGCCGCCAACCTTGCCTTGCGCGCCAAGGTCGATCCCGGCGCGGCACTGCGGCACGCCAACGCCAAGTTCGAGCGGCGCTTCAGGACGATGGAGGCGTTGGCGCGCGAAGACGGCGTGACGCTTTCATCGCTGCCGCTGGATGCACAGGATCGCTATTGGGATCGGGCGAAGGCTGGGGAAGTGGAGAGGCCGTGAACGGTGAACCCTTTCACCAATGCGGTTTCATGGCGACTGAAGGTGCCCGCCTTTCAGTAAATTGGTTTCCTCGCATTCGGCGGCGAACGTGATCTGACACGCCTTTCCCTCATCCGCCCTGCGGGCACCTTCTCCCGGAGGGAGAAGGAGAAGCGCCGATTCACCATCAGCCATTCCCCCTCACTCCGCAAAAATCAAAAACGCCGCCGCCACGGTCAGTGCGAATCCGGCGATGTGGTTCCAGCGGATCGGCTCGCCCAGATACCAGATCGAGAAGAATGCGAACACTACGAGGGTGATGATCTCCTGCATGCCCTTGAGCTGGGCCGCGCTGTAGACGGTGTGGCCGAGGCGATTGGCCGGCACCTGCAGGCAGTACTCGAAGAAGGCGATGCCCCAGCTCGCGAGCACCACCATCCACAACGGGCGATTGGTGAATTTCAGATGGCCGTACCACGCGGCGGTCATGAACACGTTGGAACCGATCAGCAAGGCAATGGGCAGCAGCCACGGGCGTAGCGGAGTGGTCATGAAGGTTCCCGATATGTTCGCGAAAGGCAACGATGCTACCCCCGCTCGCTGCATCGTGCGCAAGGTGGATGGCCCATGGGCACTGTGTTCGCCGGCGGGGAGATGACGGCTTCCGGTATCCTGTGTGCCCGCTGCGCAGGTGCGCGGCCGTCACGCTTTGAATTCCGTCGATCGCCATGACGATTCCCTCCGAATCTGCAATCGCCCATCCTTCTGCCCGCATCGATGGCACGCCGATCACCGCTCTGGTGATCCACGGCGGTGCCGGCACCATCGGTCGCGCGCAGTTGACGCCCGAACGCGAGGCTTCGATCCGTGCCGGCTTGAACCGTGCATTGGATGCCGGCCATGCCGTGTTGCAGACCGGCGGCAGCGCGCGCGATGCGGTGGTGGCCGCGGTGGTCGTGCTGGAGAACGATCCGAACTTCAACGCAGGCCGTGGCGCGGTGTTCAGTCACGAAGGCGTGAACGAGCTCGACGCCTCGATCATGGATGGCCGCACGCTGCAAGCCGGCGCGGTCGCCGGCGTGCGTCGGGTGAAAAATCCGATCCGGCTGGCGCGCGCGGTGATGGAGCGCTCGCCGCACGTGATGCTCGTCGGCGCTGGCGCGGAGGCCTTCGGCGAAACCGTGGCAAGTATCGATTTCGTCGATCCGAGCTACTACCACACCGAGGAACGCTGGCAGCAGCTTCAGGCTGCCAGGGCCGAAGAAGCCGCAGGTGCTGCCAGTCCGCCGAGCGCGCATTTCGGCACCGTCGGCGCGGTAGCATTGGACGCGCACGGCCACCTCGCCGCCGCCACATCCACCGGCGGCATGACCAACAAGCGCTGGGGTCGCGTCGGCGACTCGCCGATCATCGGTGCCGGCACCTACGCCATCGCCGATTGCGCGGTGTCCGCCACCGGCTGGGGCGAGTTCTTCATCCGCCTGAATGTAGCCGCCGACATCTGCGCGCGCGTGGCCTACCGTGGCGACAGCTTGCAAGACGCCGCCGATGAAGTCGTGATGGACCGCCTGCCGGCGCTGGGCGGCGACGGCGGCGTGATCGGCATCGACGTGAAGGGCGACATCGCCATGCCCTTCTGCACGGAGGGCATGTACCGTGGATGGATCAAGCCCGACGGCTCGCGCGGAACGGGGATTTTCGCGGACGATGCGCCGACGAACAAGGCGGGTTGAAGCGGGTCACTGGTTGCAGCCACGCCTGATTGCGCACAACGAATTCGCGGATCAGAACCCGCGGCTGACCCCCAAACTCACCTCGGACTTGACGAGGTTCGCGTTGTCGCCGCCGAGGTATTTGCCGGTATCCAGCGACATCGTGTAGTTGTGGCCGAGATCGTAGTCGAGGCTGGCGTGGACGTCGGTGTAGGTGACGTTGCGCAGGGTGTCGTGGTGGAAGATCACGTCGAAATTGGGCGTGCCGTCGGGGTTGAACACCGCGGCCGGGAAGTCCAGCCCGTTGAAGGAGATGCGGTGGGTGAGCCCGAGGCTCAAGGACAATCGCGGGGTGAAGAAATACCCCATGTCCACGTCGAAGATCGCATGGTTGACGCGGCGCGGCCCCTTTTTCTGCATGTATTCGAAGGCGGCATCGCCGGTCAGGTAGAGGTTTTGCCACGGGCGCGGGAAACGCCACGCCGCGGCAAGGCCTGCTTGCAGTTCGGTCTGATGCAGGCCGAGCGCGGATTCGCCGTAGTACTGGTAATCGTGGGTGGGGAACCCGTATTTCACGAACGGCGTCACCGCCAGCGGATCGGTGATCCATTGGTAGCGCAGGCCGATGTTCCAGTCCTTCCAGCCGGCGTGGTAGTGGTCGTCGTCGATCAGGTGCTGGCCGTGCGGATCGGGGAGGATGCCCGGTTCGTGCGAGGGCGGCACCGCCCAGTTGCGATGGTCGCGGTTGCTGCCGAAAGGCAGGGAGACGCTCACCGCCCAGCGCTCGGCGAAACCGTAATCGAGGTTCAGGTGCACCGTGCGGTACTGGATCTTGCCGTCGAGGTCGGCGCGATGGCCGTGGCTGTCGGTGTTCTGTTCGACCAGCACCTGCTGGTAGTCGGTGGAGATGCTGCCGTGGCCCTTGTCGGGTACATAGGCCTGCGCGTGAACCGTCGATACCAACGCCGCCAGCAGCGTCAGCGGCAGTGCCAGCGACAGCGCGCGGGCGTGCTGCGTGGATCGGGGTCTGATGCTTTCGATCGATGCTGCAAGGCGGTTCGTCGTCATCTGCTAGAAACCCCGGCTGATGCTGAACGTGGTGTCGTAATCGTAGATGTGGGTGTTGGCCACGGCGAAGTTGCGATGCCAGTCGAAGGACAGGGCGTAGCGGTCGTTGAGCTGGTAATCCAGACCGAAACCGGCCTGCGTGAAGCGCGCCTGCGCGAGCTGGTCATGGTAGAGGATGTTGCGGAAGTTCGGCGAGCCGTCAGGGTTGAAGAAGTCTTTCGTCAACTCGATGCCGTTGAAGGAGGTGGAACGATGGATATCGACGTGCCCGGTCAGCCGCGGGGTGAAGTCGTCGCTGATCTTCAGGCCATGGCAGACCACACGCGCTGCGCGCACGCCGGGTGCGCACATGTGGGCCGGATGGTGCATGGATGCGTTCCCCCTGCGCGGTCCGTGCGTTGCCTTACATCGTCTTGGACGCCATCGTGTCGTTGATCGACTTCAGGTACTGCCCGAGGCTGGCACCGTCGAACACCACGTCGTGGTAGCGGCTGCGCAACGCGGCGACGTTGCTGGCGTCGCGGGCGACCACCGGCAGCACATGCACGGGCGAGACGTTGCCGGCGCTGGCGGCATCGACGGTGACGACGGTGTCCATCGAGGTGATGACCACGTCGTAGTGCTGGCTTTGCAGCGCCTTGGCGAAATCGGCCGGGTTGTCGATCGTGGTGATCTTGTGGCCGGCCTTGCGCAGGCCCGCGTAGAGCGCGTCGCGGTCGGCATGCGACATGGTGCCGTCGGCGCCGGTATAGACCAGCACGGCGGCCGGGCGCGGCGCCAGATAGCCCTGATAGCTCAGGCCGTGGCCGGTGTTGAAGCTGCCTTCGCCGCAGGCCATGCAGGGCGCTGGCAAGCAGGCCAGCGCGAGGGTGGACAGGACGACGAGCGACTGGATGCGATGCGATGTCATGGCGATCTCCCGGTGCGTGGTGGGTGCACGTCCACTGCTGGGCGTGGTGGAACTGTCTGCCTCGAAGAACCAATACGCAAGTCCGCGCCGGGAATGACAGCAGGGGATCGATCGAGTCCTGCTTTTGCTCGCCGTTCCAGCGCAAGCTGGAACCCAGTGCCTCTGGAACCCAGTGCCTCTGACTTCAATGACTTGAGATCATCGAGCGATCATCTGCGGCCGTTGTGATGCACCTCCCGCAGACATGTGAATGGCCGTATCAATGTCCGGGTATTGGGCGACTACTTGTGGTCTGCGCTGCCGTCGCCGCAGAAGTCGCCCCCGCAGCCGTCGCCGCCGGCTCGGCGGTGATGGCATACACCAGCATCGGCCGGTTGTCGCGGTCGCTGACCAGATCCACGCAGCGCACCGCCCGCTGCGGCTCCGGATTGGCCAGCCGCGGCGCTTCGATGAGCTTCGAATCGGGCAAGCCGTACAGGGCCCAGAGGTTATCGGTGGCGAAGGCGAACGGCACCGCGTCATCCTGACTGCCGTAGCCGGGCAGTTCGCGCCCGGCGCGCAGCGGCAGCGCGGCGCTGCCGCCATCGGCGTAGTGCAGGACGAGGCGGCCGATCTCGTCGCCGCTGGCTACCGGGGCGGCGCTGGAGTATTCCATCAGCAGGCGCAGCGCGGCGATCCGTGGTGGCGTGGGCACGCATTCCATGGCGCCGGTTTCCTTGTTGATCATCAGCATGCCGCGCATGTCGAAGTCGGTGCCGGCGATGCGTTGCACGCCCGCCGGAAACGGCCGCATCCCCGGCTCCACGCGGAAGAACGTGTTGCGCATCGCGTCGGGCGAATCCTGATACCACGCTGCCAGATCGAGCAGGAACGGCGAGGTGTCCGCTGCGCGCATCGGTACGGCAATGCCCTGGCTGTTGACGGTCGTCATCGGTGGGGACGGCACCGGCTCGGGCGAGCGCCACGGGCCGGGATCGGAGGCGCGCAAGCTGGCGCGTTCGGACGGCAGGGGCGCGTTGACGACCTGCTGGCTCTCGTTGCCGGGATCCAGATGCGCCAGCGCGGCGGCGATGGCATCGGCCTTGCGCACTTCGGGCGGGATCGGCCACAGCACCCAGTGGCCGAACTGGGTGAGTGCGAGCAGGCGATCGGCGTCCGCCGAGAACGCCAGTTGCACGATCACGTCCATGGCCGCGATGTCGGCGTGCTGGGGCAGGCCGATCTGCGCGCCGGTGGCCGCGTCGTACACCCGCACTTCGTTGCGGAATGCGCGCGCTACCAGCCGGCCGTCGGGGCTGGCAACGGCTTGCGCGGTGGCGTCGGTGCTCAGCGCGGTCATGTCCACGCCGGTCGCGCCCAGCGGTCGCACGCCCTGCGGCGTTGCCAGCACATCCTGATGGCTGCCGAATACGAATACGCCGGCTTTCGTCGGCAGCACCCCGAGCGGTGCGGCCTGGGCGACCGACTGTTTCGACAGCACGCGATGGCTGGCTGGATCCCAATGGATCAACACATCCGAACCCAGCCGCGTGTCGCCGGCGCGGGTGACCAGCCAGACGCTGCCGTCGGCGTCGAAATCGCCCCACTGCACGGGCTGGTAGGGATCATTCGGCAAGGCACCGATGCGGTGCAGATCCTTGCCGTCGAACACTTCGGTCTGCGCGCTCGGCGGGCCGATGGCGAGCAGGCGGCTGCCGTCGCGCGAGAACGCAAGCCGCCCGTACGGCCCGACTGAACGTGCGTCGGCGCGCAGGCGCTGGCCGTGGCGGGCGTCGTACAGCTGCATGTGTTCGACGAAACCGTGATCGGAGCTTGCGCCGAAACTCAGCAGCACCCGCGAATCGTCGGGGGAGACGAGCAGCCGTTCCGGGCTGTCGGGCAGGGCGACCGGAGCGAACAGCGGCTTGCGCGTCGCGCTGTCGTAACCGCGCAACTGCGGCCCGGTGGTGACCAGCAGTTCGCGGCCAGCGTCCAGCGGCAGCGCGAAACCCGGCGGCTGCGGCAGCTCCAGCCACGGCGACAGGCCATGACCGTCGGGCGCGATCAGGCGCACGCGATTCCATGCGGCCTGCAGCAGATGCTGGCCGTCGAAATCCAACCGATCGGGGCGCTGGCGGGCCGCCAGGCCCGGCAGGACGAGCGGCGCAGGCAACCGCCACAGCCGGATCTGACCGTCGGTGCCGGTGCTGGCAAGCAGGCCAGTCGCCAGCGACCAGTCGATCGCGTATTGCCCGGCCTGCCCGTGCGCAGCAGGGGCCAGCGCGATGCGCTGCGCCGGGATCGCACGCGGGCCGGGCAACGGCAATCGCCACAGGGCGACGCGGCCATCGCCGGCGGCGACCAGCATCTGCTGCGCGTGGCTGATGGCGACGCGGCGCACATTGAAGTCCTGTTGCATGCGGCCGGCCACCAGCGGGTCGCCACTGGCGACGTCGTAGGCATCCACCGCACCGTCGAAGCTGGCGATCGCGACCCAGGCATCGTCCTCGCTGAAGGCCATCCAGGTGATCTCGCGCCCGCGCGGCCGCGGCAGCAGGCGCAGGGCGCGCGTGCGGGTGTCGAGCAGGAAGCTGCGGCCCTCGAAATCGCCCAGCGCCAGCGTGCGTCCGTCGCGGCTGAGCGCCCACGCCGAAATGCCGGCGTTGCCGGGGAAGGTGATCGTGTGCCGCGAGCGGATATCGGGCAGGTCGTAGAGTTCCAGTTGGCGCAAGCTTTGCGTCAGGTACGCGGCCACCCCGTGCGCGGGGTCGATGAGCCAAGGATAGAACTGACCATCGGTGTTCGCGTTCGTGAAACGATCCGAGTCTGGCCGCCACGGATTCGTGCGCCAGAACTGCATGCCATGCTGGTGATCGATCAACAAGGCATAGTCGCCATCGGCGCTGTAGGCGGCGGAAGCGAAATCGGCAAAGGCTGGCGGCGGATCGATCCGGCGCGCGTGGTCGAGATCGATCAACCAGGTGTCGCCATTGCTGGGATTGGTCCAGTTGCCGTACCACTGCAAGGTGGCGCGCAGGCGATGGTCGTCCACGAAGCGCAGCAGCGACACCGCGCGATTTTCACCGTCGGAACTGCCGACGTCGCGCAGGCTCACGCGGCCACGTTCGGTGAGAGTGGCGGTGTCGTACCAGCGCACGCTCTGGTCGTTGAAGGCCAGCGCCAGCAGCGTGCCGTCGGGGCTGATCGCGGTGGCCAGCGGGTTGGCGTCGGCGATCGCGATGCGGTCGATCAGCTGCGCCCCTTGCGCTTGCAGCATGCCCATGTGGCGGCGGTCGAGCGTTGCCGCCGCCTGCGCGCCGGCGTGTTCTTCCTCGACCAGGTTGGCCAGCAGCTTTGACAACGCCGCGAAACCGTCGCCGCCGCGCTCCAGGCTCAGTGCCGCTTCGCGGCGGCTGTCCCAGAGCAGGCCGCGCGAGGTTTTCGCGCTGGTTTCGGCGCGCTGCCACTGGAAGGACGTGGCCAGCAGGCCGACGATCAGCGTCAGCAACGACACCGCCAGTGCCCACGCCAGCCGTGGATCGCGCTTCGCCCAGCGCGCGACGCGTTGCGGCATGTTGAGCCGGCGCACCGACACCGGGCGACCGTCGAGGAAGCGGGCCAGATCCTCATCGAGCAGGCGCGCGCTGGCATAGCGATCGGCCGGATCCTTGGCGAGGCATTTCAGGCAGATCGCCTGCAGATCGAGCGGGATGCCGGCGCGGCGCTCGCTGGGCGGGATCAGCGATTCATTGACGACGCGCGCCAGCGTCTCCTGCGCCGTGGCGGCGCGAAACGGCGGCACGCCGGTCAGCAGTTCGTACAAGATCGCGCCGATGCCGTACACGTCGGTCGCCACGCCGATCCGCTGCGCCTGTGCCTGCGCCTGCTCGGGCGCCATGTACGAGGGCGTGCCCGACACTTCGTCGGCCTGCTCGGCCAGCACGTCGTCGAGCCGGCGCGCGAGGCCGAAATCGGCGACCAGCGGCTCGCCCTTGGCGTCGATCAGGATGTTGCCGGGCTTGAGATCCAGGTGCAGCACGCCCAGCCGGTGGGCGTAGTCCACCGCCTCGGCGACGGTGCGGATCAGGCGTGCGGCGACCAGTGGCGCATACGGCCCGGACTGGCGCAAATGCGCGGCCAGCGACTGCCCGCGCACCAGTCGCATCGAGAAATAGTGCAGCTCCTCGTACGAGCCGGTTTCATAGACGGTGACGATGTTCGGATGTTCCATCCGCGCCGCCGACTGCGCCTCCAGCCGGAAGCGCTGGATGAAATCGGTCGAGGCCCAGGGACCTGCCGCCAGCAGCTTGAGCGCCACTTCGCGGTCGAGCGCCTTCTGGCGCGCGCGATAGACCACGCCCATGCCGCCGTGGCCGACTTTTTCCAGCAATTCGTATTCGCCGAAATCGCGTTGCGCCGGATCGTCGAGGTCGAGTTCGAGCGCCTCCGGCGGCAGAAAGGCCAGATGCCGCGGCCCGATCGCCGCACTGGTGGCGTCGCCGCCGGCGGCGAATGCCAGCCGCGCCAGCCCTGCTGCCGCTGGCTGATGCGCGAGCGGCAGCACCTGGGTTTGGCTCACGCGGACGATCCGCCCAGCAGTCGGGCCAGGCTCTCGCGTTCGGCAGCCAGATCGCCCGGGCTGGATACCGTCTCCAGCAATTCGTCCTCGGCGATCTCGCGGAAGCGCTGGCGCAAGCGCTTGACCGCGATGGCGACCACCAGCGGCGGGATCGCCAGTTTCTTCGACAGCTCCTGATATTCGCCCGGCACCGGTTCGGCGGTCAGATACGGTTGCAACAGGACGAACATTTCGCCCCGGCCGCTCTGCGCCGCTTCGGTCGCCAGCCGGTGCAGGCTGCGCTCGAGCACCTCCAGCGCGAAGCTGCGGTGATAGGCCGCGGTGGGCGACGCCGAATCGTCGGGGTCGCGGGCCAGCCGCGCCTCGAGTTGTTCGAGGGTGAAGGGCGCGGTCAATTTCTGCGCCACCGCCAGCGGCAGGGCGAGGCGCCAGTCCTCGCGCAGGAAGACGTTGATGCGGTCGAGTAGAAAATCGCGGAAGCGGCCGCGACTGCGTGGATCGGCATCGGCCACCGCGGCCGGCAACTGCGCGAAGAACGCCAGGCACAGATCGTTCGCCGGCCCCGGGCCGTGCCCGCTGCGCCGCGCGTAGGCATACACCGGGTACCAGTAGCGCTGCGACAACTCGTACAGCGAACGCGCCGCCAGATCGCCGCGCGGGTGCTGCAAATCCAGCACCAGCGACCAGCGCGTCTGCGAGAACTGCGGATCCGCGCCGCCGGCGACCCTGATGGATGTTGAACTCATGCGTGCTCCTCCCCTAGGCAAATACGCAAAAGGGCTGCGTGGATTACGGTACCGACCCGCGCGCGAGCAAGTTCTGGATGGAATCGACCTCGGCGGGGATCCGCGCCGGATCGTCCACCGTCCGCCCGACCACCTCGCACACCAATTCCTGCATCCGCTGGCGCAACCGATGCACCGACACCGCCAGCGTGTTGCGGCTCATGCCGAATCGTTGCGAGACGCGCGCATAGTCGTCGCGCTCGGGGGTCTCGAACAAAAAACCGCGCAGCGCATCGAACAGTTCGAGCTTGCCGGCCGCGCGCGCTTCCGCGCGCAACTGGCGCAGCGCCTGCGCCACCACCGTCTGCGCCCACGACCGCTCGAACGCGCGATCGGGCGTGTCGTCCTCGCTGACCGGCTCGGCCGCGGCTTCCAGCGGCACATGCGTCGCGCTGCCGCCACGCTTGCCGGCGCTGTCGCGGCGCTGCTCGGAAATCACGAAATGCTTGAGCGCGCTGAACAGGAAGGCGCGGAAGCTGCCCTTTTGCGGGTCGGCGCGTCGGTGCAAACGCTGGTCGATGAGATGGGCGAAAAACGACTGCGTGGTGTCTTCAGCCTCCTCGGGCGTCGCCCCGCGGCTGCGCAGGAACGCGAGCACCGGCGCGCGGTAGCAGCCGCACAGCCGATCCAGCGCAGCCACCGAGGCTTCTCCCTCGCCGGCGCTGGCGAGGATCATGCTCCACTGCGTGGTGTCGAATCCGTTCACGAGCAGTCCCTTGCGATGGAGGGCGAGCTGACGGCAGGCGGCAACCGCCTTGCTGCATTGTGGCCGCATACGGCCTGCGGCGTGCAAGTCCTGTGGCGTGGCCTGCCGTCGCGAAGGTGGGGGTGCGCTATGGCAAACTACGCACTTCCGTCCCATCCGGTTCCGCATCCATGCTGATCTTCGAGCAGTCCCAGCCCGGTCGCACCGCCGCCGCCCAGCTTCCGGCCGCCATCGCCACGCCCGACCTGCCCGAACGCTTCCTGCGCACCACGCCGATCGGCCTGCCCGAGGTGTCGGAGTTGCAGGCGGTGCGCCACTACACCAACCTCTCGCGCAAGAACTTCTCGATCGACACCCAGTTCTATCCGCTGGGCTCGTGTACGATGAAGTACAACCCGCGCGCCTGTCATTCGCTGGCGATGCTCGACGGTTTCCTTGGTCGTCACCCTTACGCACCCGAATCGCTGAGCCAGGGCTTTCTGGCGTGCATGCACGAATTGCAGGAGATCCTCGCCGACGTCACCGGCATGAAGGGCGGGGTGTCGTTGGCACCGATGGCCGGCGCGCAGGGCGAGTTCGCCGGCGTGGCGATGATCATGGCCTACCACAAGCATCGCGGCGATCACGAGCGTACCGAGATCATCGTCCCAGACGCCGCCCACGGCACCAATCCGGCCACGGCGACAGTGTGCGGTTGCAGCGTGCGCGAGATCCCGACGCTGGACAACGGCGACATCGACATCGAGGCGCTGAAAAAGGTGCTCGGCCCGAAGACCGCCGGCATCATGCTGACCAATCCCTCGACCATCGGCGTGTTCGAGCGCCGCATCGTCGAAATCGCCAAGCTCGTGCACGAGGCCGGCGGCCTGTTGTACTACGACGGCGCCAACCTCAACGCCATCCTCGGCAAGGTGCGCCCCGGCGACATGGGCTTCGACGCCATCCACATGAACCTGCACAAGACCTTCAGCACGCCGCACGGCGGCGGCGGTCCGGGCGCGGGCGCGGTGGGCGTGAGCGAACGCCTCAAGCCCTTCCTGCCGATCCCGATGATTGAGAAACTCGACGCGCGCCCGCAGGCTGCAACGCAGCCAGCTGCCGCCGAGCACAAGGGCGGCCGTTACACCAAGGCCCGGCAGAAGCCCGTGAAGGCGGCCGCACCGGCTCCTGCCGTACAGGAAAGCGCAGGCCCGTGGTATCGCTTCGTGCGCAAGAAGGATCGGCCGCTGTCGATCGGTCGCCTGTCGGCCTTCGCCGGCAATGCCGGTGTGTTGCTGCGCGCCTATATCTACGCGCGCATGCTCGGCCGCGAGGGCATGCCGCGGGTGGCCGAGTACGCCACCCTCAACGCCAACTACCTCGCCGCGCAACTGCGCAAGCGCGGCTACACGCTGGCCTATCCGCAGCGCCGCGCATCGCACGAGTTCATCGTCACCGTCGCGCCGCAGAAGAAGGCGCACGGCGTCACCGCGCTGGATTTTTCCAAGTCGCTGCTCGACCACGGCATCCATGCGCCGACCAACTACTTCCCGTTGCTGGTGCCCGAGTGCCTGCTGATCGAGCCGACCGAGACCGAGAGCAAGGACACCCTCGACCGCTTCGTGGTGGTGATGAAGATGCTGCTCGACAAAGCGGCGAAGGATCCGGCGTGGATGAAGGGCGCGCCGTACACCACGCCGGTACGCCGACTGGACGACGTGAAGGCGGCGAAGGATCTCGACCTCGCCTACGTTGCACGGCGGGCTTGAGCGTCGGCACCGGGCAGGGGGCAGCATGCCGGCCGCAATCAACAGCCATATGCCGCGTGGTCCGGCCGGAGTCTGGCGGGCGCTGAAGTGGTCGCTGCAGGGCATCGGCGCGTGTTGGCGGCACGAGGAATCGTTTCGGCTGGAAGTCTGGCTGCTGCTGTTGTTCGTGCCGGCCGGTATCTGGCTGGGGCAGGGTGGCGTCGAGCGGGCGATCCTGCTCGGCAGCCTGCTGCCGGTGCTCGCTGCCGAACTCATCAACTCGGCGATCGAAGCGTTGATCGAACGCTATGGCTCCGAGCACCACGAGTTGGCCGGGCGCGCCAAGGACATGGGCTCGGCGGCGGTGTTCGTGTTGATGATGAACGTGCTGCTGTGCTGGGGGCTGGTGCTGGTGCCGCACTGGCTGGCGCGCTGACGGGGTTGCGCCTTGGAACTGCTCCTCGACAGCAACACTTGGATCGCGCTGTTCACCCTGGCCGTGCTGGAGATCGTGCTCGGCGTGGACAATCTGGTGTTCATCTCGATCTCGGTCAGCAAGCTGCCGGCTGAACGGCGGCCGCTGGCGCGCCGTTTCGGATTGGCGCTGGCCTGCCTGACCCGCATCGGCCTGTTGATCGTGCTGGTCGAACTGGCGCGGTTGACTCAGCCGCTGTTTTCGCTGCTCGGTCGCCCGGTGTCGATGCGCGACCTCGTCCTCGTCGCCGGTGGCGTGTTCCTGCTGGTCAAGGGCGCGCTGGAGATACGCGACGCGATCCAGGGCCGCGGCGAGGAGGAGGACATCTCCGCGAAACCTTCCGCGTTCTTCGGCATGGTGATCGCGCAGATCGCGGTGATGGACATCGTGTTCTCGCTGGACTCGGTCATCACCGCGGTGGGTATGGTCAACCAGATCCCGGTGATGGTCGCCGCGATCGTGCTGGCGGTACTGGTGATGTTGTTCGCCGCCGATCCGGTCGGCGACTTCATCGATCGCCATCGCACGGTGAAGATGCTGGCGCTGGCCTTCATCGTGCTCGTCGGTGCCTTCCTCGTGACCGAGGGCCTGCACATCCACGTCGAACGCGAATACCTGTATTTTGGCATGGGTTTCTCGGCGGTCGTGGAGGTGCTCAATCTCATCGCCCGCGCCCAGGCCGACCGTCGCGCGCAATTGCGCGCGCACCGATCCGAGCGCGACCAGTGAAACCATCCGGAGACCGTCGATGAAATTCGCAACCCGCCTTGCCCTGTTCGCCCTGATGCTGCTGCTCAGCGGCTGCGGCTACAACAAGATCCAGTCGCTGGACGAGCAGACCAAGGCCGACTGGTCCGAGATCGTCAACCAGTACCAGCGCCGCGCCGACCTGATCCCGAACCTGGTGGCGACGGTGAAGGGCTACGCGCAGCAGGAGAAGGACATCCTGATCCAGGTCACGCAGGCGCGCTCGCGGGTCGGCTCGATCCAGGTCACGCCGGAGCTGGCCAGCGATCCAGTCAAGCTCAAGGCCTTCCAGGATGCGCAGGGTCAACTCGGATCGGCGCTCCAGCGGCTGATGGTGGTGACCGAAAACTATCCGAACCTGAAATCCGACCAATCCTTCCGCGACCTGCAAGCGCAGCTGGAAGGCACCGAGAACCGCATCACCGTGGCGCGCAACCGCTACATCCAGTCGGTGCAGGCGTACAACACCTACCTGCGTTCGTTTCCGCAGAACCTGACGGCGAAGATGTTCGGCTATCAGATCAAGCCGAACTTCACGGTGGCCAACGAGGCGCAGATTTCCGCACCGCCGACGGTGGACTTCGACCAGCCAGCTGCAAAGACAGCGCCGCCCCCCGCACCGCAGCCCATGCCGGCAGCCTCGCCAGCCTCCTCGCCGGCGGGAGGCTGAGGACGGCGCGGGAGTCCTGCGATGCGGCGGGCGTTCCTCACCGCCTTGGTTGCGTTGTTCCTGCTGATCGGCACGCTGGCGATCGCGGGCGTGATGCCCGTGCCTGCGCTGTCGGCGCGCGTCACCGACCAGACCGGCACGCTCGACGCCGCGCAGCAACAGTCGCTGGAAACCACCTTGGCCGCGTTCGAGCAGGCCAAGGGCAGCCAGATCGCAATCCTGATCGTGCCCAGCACCGGCGACGAGACCCTCGAGCAGTACTCGATCCGCGTGGTGGATGCGTGGAAGTTGGGACGCAAGGGAGTGGACGATGGCATCTTGCTGCTGGTGGCCAAGGATGACCACAAGGTGCGCATCGAAGTCGGAACCGGGCTGGAGGGCGCGGTACCGGATGCGCTGGCCAACCGGATCATCGACGAGGCGATCGTGCCGAAGTTCAAGCAGGGTGATTTCGCCGGTGGCTTGAGCGATGGCGTGGCGCGACTGATCGGGCTGGTGAACGGCGAGCCGCTGCCGCCGCCGCAGAGCAATCGTGGCACGCCATCGGCAGGCGATGGCCCGTTCTCGGTCGCAATCCTGGCCTTCATGATTGCGCGACTGCTGTTCCACGCGCTGAGGCCGGCGCTGCGCGGCGTGCTGATCGGCAGCATCGTGGGCGGCGTCGCGTTGATCGCCGGGGCGACCCTCGGGTTCGCCGCTGTGCTGGCGGCGCTGGCATTCCTGTTCGGCCTGATCAGCAACTTCGGCGGTGGCAACTATGCCGGCGGTGGCGGCTGGGGCGGTTGGGGTGGTGGATCGTCGGGCGGATTCGGTGGCGGATTCAGCGGCGGTGGTGGATTCAGCGGCGGCGGTGGCGGGTTCAGTGGCGGCGGTGGCGGGTTCAGTGGCGGCGGTGGCGGGTTCAGTGGCGGCGGCGCTTCGGGAGGATGGTGATGCCCGACCCTTCCGGCAGCCAGGGTTTCGATGCAACCCCGTCGTCCCGACGCCTGCACGCCGGGGTATCGTGGCGTGGCCGCCGCGTGGAGCCGTCGATGGATCGCAAGCCTCGGTTCGTCAAGCGTCCACTTGCCACCGTCGCCTTGCTGGTGTGGCTGCTCCTGCTGGCCTGTGGTTTCGTGGCGGATGCTGCCGCGTCGAGCGCGGTGCCGCAGCCGGATGCAACCAGCACGGCAGCGAACGTGGCAGCACCCACCTGGGTGCCGGTGCCGCCATTCAGCGGCCATGTCGTCGATGCCGTGGGCTACCTCTCCACGCAAGATCGGGCGGCACTCGAGGCGAAGTTGGTCGCGTTCGAGAAATCCAAGGGCAGGCAGATCGCGGTATTGCTGGTGCAGAGCATCGGCGACGAAGGAAGCCAGCACTACGCGTACCGTGTGTTCGACGCATGGAAACTCGGCGTCAACGACATACTCGTTCTGGTCACCACCGAGCCCTACGACGAAGACATTACGCCAGGCCGTGGGCTTGTGATGCTCACCCCGGCGATTCTCAAGCGTGTTCTCGACGAGGACATGTCGTGGCCGCGCGTCAAACTGGGCGATATCAACGGCGAACTCAACGGTGGCATCGATCGCCTCATCAAGCTCGAAAATGGCGAAGCAATGCCGCCACCGCCCAAGCCTGAAGGCGACTTCACGTGGACGCTGCTGGACGCGATCGCGCCGCCGCCTCTGGAAATGACCCGGTGGCTTGGTTTGATCGTCGGCCTGCCGTTCGTGTTCATTTTCGCCGTCAGCTGGCTGGGCGGGAAGGCCGCACTATTGCGCGGTGGGGTGACGCTGGCGGTGGTCTGGCTGTTCGTGCTGTGGCTCGGTGCGGGTTGGCTGTTCGCGCTGGTGCTGGGCGCGCTCGCCTGCCATGTCGCGATGCGTTACGACCCGGGTGAATTGCCGGAGTACACCGGATCGACGGCCTATCGATCCGGCACGGGCAACTCGTTCGGCAGCATCGTCTGGTCGCTGTTCAAGATCGCAGGCAGCGGTGCCCTCGGCAGCGGCGGCGGTAGCGGGTTTCGTGGCGGCGGAGGCGGATTTGGTGGCGGTGGCGCTTCGGGGAGCTGGTGATGGCAGGAACATTCGCGCGGACGATGAAACATCTGGGCACGGGTGCTGGCGTGGTGCGTCGCCGCTTCGATCGCAAGGCGATGGAGCGGATCAGCGACGCAATCGCCGCCGCCGAGATCGGCCATGCCGGCGAGGTGCGCTTCGCGGTCGAGGCGATGCTGCCGGTGCGTGCCTTGCTGCGCCATCCCGATGCACGCAGCCGCGCGATCGAGGTGTTCTCGCAACTGCGGGTCTGGGACACGCAGGACAACACCGGCGTGCTGCTGTACCTGTTGTGGGCCGACCGCGCCATCGAGATCGTGGCCGATCGCGGCATATCCGACCGCCTGCCAGCCGATGTGTGGAAGCCACCGTGCGACCGCCTCAGCGCGCGGCTGCGTCAGGGCGATGCCGTGGTGGAGGCGGTCTGCGAATGCGTTGCCGCCATCGGCGACATCCTGCGCGGTGCGCTGCCGATGGCCGACCACACGCCCGACGAGCTGCCGGACACACCGGTGATGCTGTGAAACCGGCGCGTGGCGTGGTCGTCTGCGACAATGGCGCATTGCGACAGCACCCCTGACGACAGCATGACCCACTACTTTCACGACATCGATCCGATCGCCCTGCACCTGCCTGGCTTCAGCCTGTTCGGCACCCACTACCAGCCGGCCATCCACTGGTACGGGGTGATGTACTTGCTGGCCTTCCTCGCGGCGTGGTGGCTGGGCGCGCGGCGCGTGCGCGCGGGCCGGTTGCCGGGGGTGGATGCGCAGTCCTACGGCGATTTGATGTTCTACGCCATGCTCGGCGTCGTCCTCGGCGGGCGCATCTGGTACATGCTCACCTACGTCTCGCCGAGCTGGATCATCCACGATCCGGGCGCGATCGTGCGCGTGTGGGACGGTGGCATGAGCTTCCACGGCGGCTTGCTCGGTGTGCTCACGGCCTGCTGGTGGTGGTCGCGCAAACACCGGCTGCATTTTTTCGACACCATGGATTTCATCGCCCCGCTGGTGCCACCGGGATTGTTCTTCGGCAGGCTCGGCAACTTCATCAATGGCGAACTGTGGGGCAAGCTCAGCGACGCGTCGTGGGCGGTGATCTTTCCCAAGGGCATCATCTCGGGGCCGTACCAGAACCTCGACGCGGAGCAGTTGCGTGCTCTGGCTCATCAAGGTGCGCTCGATGCGTGGGCGCGGCACCCTTCGCAGCTTTACGAAGCGGCGCTGGAAGGGCTGACGATGTTCATCGTGCTGTTCACCTTTTCGGCCACGCCGCGCAAGCGTTACGCGGTGTCGGGCTGGTTCGCGTTGCTGTACGGCAGCTTCCGTTTCCTCGTCGAGTTCGTGCGCGTGCCCGACGAACAACTCGGTTATCTGGCCTTCGGCTGGCTGACGATGGGTCAGGTGCAGTCGATCCCGCTGGTCGTGATGGGTTTGGTGTTGTTGTGGATGTCGCGCAAGGCACCGGTGCTGGAGCCGGTTCAGCCCGCAAGGCAGGGCTGACGTGAACCTGTGGTTGTTCCTTGTCATGGTCCCTCTGCGAAAGTTGCTTTGGCCCCTTCCCCCGCTTGCGGGGGAAGGCTGGGATGGGGGGAAGCTTTGCTCGTGTGCCTGCCCCCACCCCAACCCTCCCCCGCACGCGGGGGAGGGAGTCACAGTCAAGATTGCGATGATTGGGACGATGAAACCATGAAGCCCTATCTCGACCTTCTGCGTCACGTCCTCGACCGCGGCGCGCACAAGTCCGACCGCACCGGCACCGGCACGCGCAGCGTGTTCGGCTGGCAGATGCGCTTCGACCTGCGCGACGGCTTCCCGCTCGTCACGACGAAAAAATTGCACTTGCGTTCGATCGTGCACGAGCTGCTGTGGTTCCTGCGTGGCGAAACCAATATTGCCTATCTCAAGGACAACAAGGTTTCGATCTGGGACGAATGGGCCGACGAACACGGCGAACTCGGCCCGGTGTACGGCAAGCAGTGGCGGCGCTGGGCTGGCGCGGACGGCATCGAGATCGACCAGATTCGCTGGGTAGTCGATGAGATCAAGCGCAACCCGGATTCGCGCCGCCTGATCGTGTCGGCATGGAATGTCGCCGAACTGCCGCAGATGGCGTTGATGCCGTGCCACACCCTGTTCCAGTTCTACGTCGTCGATGGAAGGCTGAGCTGCCAGCTCTACCAGCGCAGCGCCGACATTTTTCTTGGAGTGCCGTTCAACATCGCCAGCTACGCGCTGCTCACCCACATGGTCGCGCAGGCCTGCGATCTGGGCGTGGGCGATTTCGTGCACACTCTGGGCGATGCGCATCTGTACGACAACCACGTCGAGCAAGCCCGCGAACAGCTCGCGCGCACGCCGCGCGCGCTGCCGAAGCTGCGCCTGAAACCCGACGTGCGCGATCTGTTCGCGTTCCGCTACGAGGACATCGCCATCGAGAACTACGATCCGTGGCCGGCGATCAAGGCGCCGGTGGCGGTGTGAGTGGCCGATGGCCGTGAATCGCGAATGGTGAATGGTGAATGGTGAATGGTGAATGGTGAATGGTGAATGGTGAATGGTGAATGGTGAATGGTGAAGCGGAGAATGGGCAGGAATGGATATATCTCAGGTTGCCATCATCGATGCTAACAAGGGTACCCGCGTCACCCTGATCGCCGCGCTGGATCGCCACCGCGCCATCGGCAAGGGCAATGCGTTGCCATGGCATTTGCCCGACGACCTGAAGCGCTTCAAGGCGCTGACGCTGGGCAAGCCGGTGCTGATGGGCCGCAAGACCGCGCAGTCGCTGGGTCGCGCCCTGCCCAAGCGGCGCAATCTCGTGCTCACGCGCTCCGGGCACGCGCCGTTCGCCGGGATGGAGACGATCGCCTCGCTCGATGCTGCGCTCGCGCAGGTCAAGGATGAGGAACTGTGCGTGATCGGCGGCGGCGAGGTGTTCGCGCTGGCGCTGCCGCTGGCCACGCGCATGCATCTCACCTTCGTGGATACCGTGGTCGATGGCGCGGAAGCGTTCTTTCCACTGTTCGACGCATCGCGCTGGAGCGTCACCCAGCGCGATGCGCACCCGGCCGATGCGAAGCATGCGTTCGCATTTGAATTCGTCGATTACGAGGCGAAGACATGAAGCCGGCTGCGCGCGTTCGCGGCCTTGTTCGTGTCGATGACGCTCGCGCTGCCGTCGTTCGCGCAGATGATGCCTGCGACGACGCGACAACAGCAGGAGTATCAATCCATCCATGCGGATTTCGACGAAGACATGCGCGATTTGGGATTCGAGAACCACGCCGACGCTTTGGTGGAACTCAAACCGCTGGCCGACAATGGCGACATCGCCAGCCAGTACTACCTCGGTTTGATGAGCCACCGTGGTCTGGGCGTGACGAAGGACGACGTGCAGCCCGTCGCGTGGCTGCGCAAGGCCGTCAATCTGGGTTACGGCGTCGCAATCTCCGAAGATCTCATCGAGGAGAGCGGCGATGCGCGTTTGATCGCGAAACGACGTAAAGGCTGCGTGTGGCGGCGCGCATTCAATGCTTGAATCACGCTGCGCCAGCGTTAGCCGCTGGCCGTTGAGTCGACCCGTAGAGCCAATTCGCCGTCGCTCAATCGTGCCGACAGCCGTTGTTCGGGTCGCACTTGTTGTGCCCGTCTGACGATTTGGCCAGCATCGTCGCGCAGGATCGCGAAGCCGCGCTGCAGCGTGGCCAGCGGGCTGACCGCTTCCAGTGCCCTTGCCAGACCGAGCAAGTGCAGCCGTCGGCGTTCGTCCAGCAGCGCTTGCCCGCGGCGCAGGGCGTCGAACGCGCGGCCCACGCGCTCGCTACGCGCATCGAGCAGGCGCTGCGGCGGTAGCGCACGCAAGCGGGCGGCGATGGTGCGCAGACGTTCACGTCGTGCTTGCAGATGAATGCCGCGCTGGGTATCGAGCCGGCGCTGGAGATCTTCCAGTCGCGCCGCGCCGCGTTCCAGTCGCGCATGCGGACGCTGCGCCTGCAAGCGCAGCCAGTCGCGGTCGGTGCGTTGCGCGCCGGCGTCGATGCGCCGCTGCATCGCGGTGTGCAGTCGCGTCGCCTGTGCTAGTAGTGACGCCGCCAGTTCGCCACGCTCGGGCACCAGCAGCTCGGCCGCCGCCGAGGGCGTGGGCGCGCGCAGGTCGGCGGCAAAGTCGGCGAGCGTGGTGTCGATTTCGTGGCCGATCGCCGCCATCACCGGCGTCCTCGCCGCCGCGATCGCGCGCACCAGCGCCTCGTCGTTGAAGCACCACAAGTCTTCCAGCGAACCGCCGCCACGGGTGAGCAGGAGGGCGTCGTAGCGGCCGCTGGCATCGGCCCATTGCAGCGCACGCAGCAGTTGCGTGGCGGCCGCCGCGCCCTGCACCGGCGAGGGCACGATCTCCACATCCAGCAGCGGGAAGCGGCGTTGCAGCACATGCAGCACGTCGCGGATCGCCGCACCCGAGGGCGAGGTGACGATACCCAGCCGGCGTATGAAGCGCGGCAGGGACCGCTTGCGTTCGGCGGCGAACAGCCCTTCCGCGGCGAGCCGGGTCTTGAGTTCCTCGAACGCCCGCTGCAGCGCGCCTTCGCCGGCCTCCTCCATGTGCTCGACGCTCAGTTGCATGTCGCCGCGCGCCTCGTACACCGTCAGCCGCCCGCGCAGCAGCACCTGCATGCCATCGCGCGGCGCGAAGCGCAGGCGCAGCGCCTGCTGCCGCCACATCGCGCAGCGCAGTTGCGCGCGCGCATCCTTGAGGTTGAAGTACAGGTGCCCGGACGCCGGCCGCGACACCCCGCCCAGCTCGCCTTCCACCCAGATCAGCGGGAAGCTGCCCTCCAGCAGATCGCGCGCCAGCGTGGCCAACTGGCTGGGGGTGAGAACGTTGCGCGGGATGGCGAGGGAGCTCATGCCGGCACTGTAACAGGCCGCTCAAAAGCGCTTATTTGTGTGACGAGGGTCACACAGAGAACTTTAACGCGCGCCCCGTAAACTCGCGCCCCTCTGCATGTCATGCGCGGCATGAGAGGTGGTCATCGCCACCCGCTGCGCTTGGGCACGCGGATGTTCGTCGCACTTCTTTCGGGGAAAAAACACGCATGTCCTTGTCACATTCTGGCCCGCACGGTCGCGGGCCACGCGCTCGCTTGCGGTTTGTCGCGCGCGCAGGCCGCGCCGGACCGAGCCAGTCTCTTGGCTTTGACCCCGCCCCGGAATTCGACCCCTGCCGTGGCGGCGTCCCGGGTGTGACGGCTCGCTTGCCTGATTGCTCCTGAACCCCATGCCGTGCCCCCGCTTGCTTGTGCTGCGCGCCGCGCTCGTGCGCGCGGTTTGACTCTTTCGCCTTCCGCTATCACTCCAATGGATGTCCTCATGTCTTCCGGAAACCTGATCCGCAAGTTGCTGTTTTCCGCTGCGCTGGTCGTGGGCGCCACCGTCTGTGCATCGACCGCGGTCGCCGACACCGGCAGCACCGGCTACAACCTCGGCCAAGTCGATTGGGGGCTGGATGCCAGCGCGTTGCGCCAGGGTTCCGGGTCGATCGTCTATGCCACCGGCAATCTCGTCTTCCCGCAAACCGATGTCAGCGGCAAGGGCGAGATGGCGCTTTTCCTGACGCGCACCTTCAACAACTACTGGGGTGGCGTCGGCATCTTCGGCGCGAAATGGCAAAGCAACTTCGACTACAAGCTCTCGTTCAACAGCAGTTTCGGCACTGCGTGCTACCCGTATCCGGGCGGCGTCTGCAAAACGCCTCCGACGGGCACCACCAATCTGGTTCTGTGGGCGCACCTGCCCGATGGCCGTCGCATCAAGTACGTCTACAACGCCGCGCAGGCGCGCTGGCTGGAAACCAAGCCGTCGCCGATCGCGTACATCGTGCGCAATGCCGACGGCAGCTACACGCTGCATAACGACCATCAGGGCGTCGAGCGCTACAGCGCCACCGGCTACGTGATGTCCATCGTCGACGCGCAGAACGTCGGTTGGACATTCGCCTACGATGCGAACAATTACCTGCAGACGGTCACGCACACCAACGGCCGCAAGATCGTTCTCACCTGGAACGGCAACCAGTTGGTGCAGGTGACCGGTCCGGACGGCAACACCCATGAGTACACCTACGCAGCCAATGCCCTCGGTTCCGGGTTGAACCTGTTGCAGCAAGCAGAAAGCGTCTCGCCAGCCGGTGTCACGTCGTTCACCTACTACGGTTATGGCGACAGCCGGTTCCCCGGCGGCCTGACTAACGTCACCATCGACGACGAAAGCTTCGCGAACTTCGCTTACGACGCCAACGGCTTCGCGACCACGAGAAGTCTGGGTGTTAACGGCAACAACGTCGTTTACAACTTCGCCTACACGCCCGGCACGAACAACACGCTTTCGGTTCTCGAGACCAGCCCGTTGGGGCGGCAGACGACCTACAGCTTCGTCAACGGCCTGATTGCCGGCACCAGCGGCACCGGCGGGGCCAACACGCCGAATGCGAGCAAGTCGCACACCTACGACAGCAACGGCTACGACCGTCAGGTCACCGATTTCAACGGCAACACGACGGTGTACACGTATGCCGCCAATGGCCAGTTGCAGCAAAAGGTCGAGGCATCCGGGCAGCCTGAGGCGCGCACCACGCAGTACACCTGGGATACCACGCCGGGCACGAACCGGCTGCTGAAGGTCGTGGTTCCCGGTTACAGCGAGACCGACTACACCTACGACCCCGTCACCCAGCGCGTGGCTTCGGTCAGCCAGATCAACCTGACGGCGCATGGTGTTGCCAATCAGGCGCATACGACGACCTACGCCTACACCAACAACTCGACCAACGGCATGCTGCAGGCGATGGTCGTGGACGGGCCGGTACCCGGCCCCAGCGACAAGGTCACGTCCAGCTATTCCACTGCCGGCGATCTGGCATCGGTCACCAACAACCTCGGCCAGACCACGACCTACAGCGGCTACAACGCTCTGGGCGAACCGGGTCAAATGGTCGGCCCGAACGGCGACAAGACGGTCTACACGTACAACACGTGGGGCCTGGTCGCAAATGTGCAGACCTCGCCGAACGGCGTCGCCGCCAACACGGCCTACACCTACACGTCGGAGGGGCAACTCGCCAGCGTGACCACGCCCGATGGCGTGACGGAGAACTACGTCTACAACGACAGCCGTCAGTTGATCGCCAAATACCGCGATTCGTTCGGCACGATCGCCGGCGGCGCGGGGCTGGAAGAGGAGGATTACCTCTACGACGTGGGCGGCGATCTCGTGGAAATCGACGAAACCGCGCGCACCGGCCAATGGCGGGAAATTTGCAAAAAACCGATCAAGGGCATGGCCGGCGAGCCGCCCGACTGCGCCGCGTGGGTCTATGGTTTTGCCGGCACCACCACCCTCGTCAGCAAGGCCTTCCGCAGCTACGACGGCCTCGCGCGCCCGTGGGTCGTCACCGGCAACAACGGCCAGAAGTTCACGAACGCCTACGACAACGACGGCAATCTCACCTCCTCGACCGACTCGCTTGGCCACACCACGCAGTATTCCTACGACCACCTGAACCGGAAAATCGGTACGGTCGACGCCAACAACGGCATTACCCTCATCGGCTACGACGCCGGCAACCACGTCACCTCGGTGGTCGATCCGCGTTATCTGATCACGACTTACGTGTACGACGCTTTCGGCCAGCTCTGGGCGCAGTCGAGCCCGGACACCGGCACGGTGAGCTTCACCTACGACGCCGGCGGCCGTAAAACCAGCTTCATGCGCGCCGACGGCACGCTCACCACATATACCTTCGACGGGCTCAACCGCATCCAGACGGCCACCGCCGGCGGCAAGGTCCAGACCTTCACCTACGATGCCTGCACCAACGGCGCGGGTCGGCTGTGCGGCGTCTCCGACGGCTTCAACGGTTATGTGGACAACCTGACCACGGCCTACACGCCGGAAGGCTGGGTTTCCAGCCAGAGCAGCACCGTGGCGGGCAGCACTTACAACACCACCTACACCCACGACAACATGGGCCGCGTGACCGGGCTGACCTACCCCAACGGGGTCGTCGCCAATTACGCCTACACCGGCGGTAAGCTCTCGATTGCGACGGTGACCATCAACGGCGTCACCAGCAATGTCGCCAGCGGCCTGAGCTACCAGCCCTATGCGGGCGTGGCCGGCTGGACCTACGGCAACGGCTTGGCGCGGACGAACGACTACGACCTCGACGGCCGCCTCACCGGCATCAGCACGACGGTGCCGTCGAGCACGGTGCTGCAAAGCCTGACCTTCGGCTACGACGCCGACAACTCGATCACCGCGATCACCAACGGCGTCAACGCCAGCCTCACCCAGAACTTCAGTTACGATTCGCTGATCCGTCTGACCGGGGCAAGCTCGGGTTTAACCAACTCCACCACCTGGACCTACGACGCCGACAGCAACCGCAGCAGCCAGACAGCGATGTTCAGCAACACCTACAACCTGTCTTCCTCCAGCAACGAGCTGACCTCCATCAACGGCGTCGGTACCGGCGCGGCGCGTACCTTCGGCTACGACCTCAACGGCAATCGCACCAGCGACAGCGGCACCAATGGCGCGCTGGCGTTCCACTACGATCCGTTCAACCGGATGGACAGCTCCACCCGCGGCGGCGTGACAACCACCTACCATGTCGATCCGCAGGGCCGGCGCGTGTACAAGTCCAGCGGCGCCAGCGCGACCACGCGATTCGTCTACTCGATCGACGGCGCGCTGGCGAGCGAGAACTCGAACGCCGGCATGACCGATTACCTGTGGATGGGCGGCGCGCTGGTCGGGATGGTGCGCAACAACGCCCTGTACATGGTGCACGCCGATCAGCTCGGCCGGCCGGAGATCGTCACCAATGCCGCCAAGGCCGTGGTGTGGCGCGCGAGCAACTTCGCCTTCGACCGCACGGTGACGCTGGACACCATCGGCGGCCTGAACATCGGCTTCCCGGGCCAGTACTACGATGCCGAAAGCGGCTTGTGGAACAACGGCTTCCGCGACTACGATGCGACCGTCGGGCGGTATGTGGAAAGCGACCCGATGGGGTTGGGAGCGGGGATCAACACGTTTGCGTATGTGGGGGGGAATCCTGTCAGCGACTCGGATCCGAGCGGGCTGGTCGATCCTGCGCTTGAATGCTATGCATCGGGAGTATGCAAGAGCATGCCAGCCCGGGACTTCAATTCGGGGCCTTTGAATCCCGTGAACTGGTGGAACATAGACGACAGCAAGAGTACGATTGAGCTCGCGGCAACAGGGGCAATCGCATGCTTTGTCGCTGCGCCATGTGGAGTGGGCATTGTCGTTGGAACACTGGGTGGGATAGGGGTTTCCTATCTGGTACATCATGTCGGCGACATAGTGGACGGTATCGGGTTCGGCTGGGGTGTTGGCTTGCAAAATCCTAGCGATGCAATTTTCGGTGCAGGCTACATGCCCGGTGTAACCGAACTCACCGGACTCGTCGTTGGTGATGCGATCATACAGTTTTCCGGGGACATCTCGAACATACCGATCGTTCTTGTGGATGGAGGTGCGAGGGATACCTACGTCAGTGGGTCGATGTCCGACATGATCGCTAACATGGATCTGAGCTTGGGCCCGGACGCATCCGATGCGGAATGGGAGCAAGAGGTCGCCGAGATGCAAAAGAAAATGGAAAACGTATCCAACAAGCAGCATTGATATTAACAGGCAACAAAAAGGAAGGGGCTGCGGTCTCAGCGGTCTGCGGTCTCAGGGGTCTCAGTGGACGGAGGCAGTTAACTCCCTCAGTCCAAAGACCGCGCAGGAATTGTTCTGTCGCATCCGGTCTCAGTGGACGGAGGCAGTTAACTCCCTCAGTCCAAAGACCAAAGACCGCGCAGGAATTGTTCTGTCGCATCCGGGCTCAGGGGACGGAGGCAGTTAACTCCCACAGCCCGAAGACTGCGGTCTCAAAGACCGCAGTCTCAGGGGACAGAGGCAGTTAACCCCCCACAGCCCGAAGATCGCGCTGGAGTCGCTTCGGCGCATCCAGCAATACCGCGTCACCCTCGGCAAACAGCACCTGACCGGCACCGGCAAGATCACCCGCAGCGACTCCAACGGTTCGAGGCCCTGACCGTCAAGGCACCCGCCTGAAGCCCTCGTTGTGTCATTGTTCGACTGCCGTCATGCTGTCGAATCAAACACTTGCGTGATTAGCTGCGGAACTTGGGCTTGCCTCAACCCCTCTCCCGACGGGACAGGGGCAATTGAGAGCATTGGCCTACAACGAAGCTGGCGTGGGCGCACGGCCAGCGATAGAGTTCGCGGGTTCTCTCAAGGCCCTGTCCGATGCTGCATCGACACCTCAACCATCAACGCTACACGCTCGCCGCGATCGACGACATGATCGCGCGCGGCCTTTGGCGCGACTGGGTGGAACTGCGCCGGGCCGTCCTGACCGACCGTGCCGTGCTGGACAAGGTGGAGCGCGTTTGCCGCCCTTACACCGCCGATCCTTACGCGCAACGTCACCACTTCTGGATGCACTATGCGCAAGCGCACCGCGCCGCAGCCTGACTGGGAACGCGTCCTGTCCTCGGCAGCGCGATTGCAACACATCCTGCCGGACGCGGTGCTGGTCGGCGGTACCGCGTCGGCGATCCATGCCGGGCATCGCTACTCCCATGACGCGGATCATGTGTTGACCGATCTGCGTCAGCGCTTCGACGACGTGTTGGCCGAATTGGAGTCGGTTGCCGGCTGGAAAACGGCCCGAGTCCAGCGTCCGGTGCAGATTCTCGGCAGTCTGGACGGCATCGAAACCGGAGTTCGCCAACTGATCCGCGACGAGCCGCTGGAAACGGAAGTGGTGGATTGCCGCGGTTCGCCGATCACCGTTCCGACCGCAGCCGAGATCCTGCGCATCAAGGGGGTGTTGATCCTCAGGCGCAACGCCACCCGCGATTATCTGGACTTCGTGGCGCTGGCCGATCGCATGGGCGATGCGAGCCTGGCCCGCGCGCTGCATGCATTCGACCGGCTCTATCGGCAGGACAACGATCAATCGCCGTTGCAGCAGTTGCAGGCGCAGCTCGCCAACGCGATGCCCTACGATCTGGAAGCAACCGAACTGGGCGAGTACAAGCATCTGGATACACGCTGGCACGACTGGCATACGGTCAAGGCGGCATGTGCGCATCTTGCGACCGTCATCTTCGATCGCGTCTGCGAGATGGATGCAGAACGTCAAGGCGATGGCAGCCAATCCGGATAAGGGGCCAAGGCAACGATCCGCTTCAATCGCACACTTGGGTTTCATCAAGCCCTCGCGCGATCTTGATGATCGCCCTCGCGGCCAAACGTTCACGGGATGGTTTCGACTACCGCCTGAATCGTGGCGACCCCAGCGCACTCCTGCCGCAACCGGGAGTGTGTTGAGCCGCCAAGGTCGGCGCGCTCGCTTACAATGGTCTGATCGGATTCGAGGTGTTGCGGATGGAACAGGCGATCGGCCCGCGTGCGCGCAGGCCCGCGCGGGCGGTGCGTGTGGGCAAGGTGACGATGGGCGGCGCTGCGCCCGTCGTCGTGCAGTCGATGACCAACACCGACACCGCCGACGTGGCGGCGACGACGAAACAGGTGGCCGAACTGTGGCGCGCCGGTTCGGAACTGGTGCGGATCACCGTCAACACGCCCGAGGCGGCGGCGGCGGTGCCACGGATCCGCGAGAAACTGGATCGCATGAACGTGGAGGTGCCGTTGATCGGCGACTTCCATTACAACGGCCACCAGTTGTTGACGAAGGAACCGGCGGCCGCGCAGGCGCTGGCGAAGTACCGCATCAATCCCGGCAACGTCGGTTTCGGGCGCAAGCGCGACGTCCAGTTCGCGACCTTGATCGAGCTGGCCTTGCAGTACGACAAACCGGTGCGAATCGGGGTGAACTGGGGCTCGCTCGATCAGGCGCTGGCGGCGCAGTTGATGGACGAAAACCATGCGCGCGCGCAGCCGTGGGATGCGCCGCGGGTGATGCGCGAGGCGCTGATCCGCTCGGCGCTGGATTCGGCGCAACGCGCGGTGGAGATCGGTTTGCCGCGCGAGCGCATCGTGCTCTCGTGCAAGGTGTCCGGCGTGCAGGAGCTGATCGCGGTGTACCGCGATCTGGCCGCGCGCAGCGACTACGCGCTGCATCTGGGCCTGACCGAAGCCGGCATGGGCAGCAAGGGCATCGTCGCCTCGACCGCCGCGCTGTCGGTGCTGTTGCAGGAAGGCATCGGCGACACCATCCGCATCTCGCTCACCCCCGAGCCGGGCGCTTCGCGCACGCAGGAGGTGATCGTCGCGCAGGAACTGCTGCAGACGATGGGCCTGCGTGCGTTCACGCCGCTGGTCACCGCCTGCCCGGGCTGCGGGCGCACCACCTCGGAGTTTTTTCAGCAACTGGCCAAGACCGTGCAGGAGCACGTGCGCGCGAAGATGCCCGAGTGGAAGATCAGCCACCCCGGCGCGGAGAACCTCACCCTGGCGGTGATGGGCTGCGTGGTCAACGGTCCGGGCGAATCGCGCCACGCGAACATCGGCATCTCGCTGCCGGGCACCGGCGAGGCGCCGAGCGCGCCGGTGTTCATCGACGGGCAGAAAGCGATGACCCTGCGCGGGGAGCACATCGCGCACGAGTTCGTGGCGATTATCGACGAGTACGTGGCGCGTAAGTACGGCTGATATTCCCGGTTCAATAACGGCGTATTCCAGCAACGTCGTCATTCCGGGGCTGTCCGCGCGGTGAGCGGACAGAACCCGGAATCCAGTTCCTGTCATCGCCACAAAGGACGCTGGATTCCGGGTTCCAGCGCCGATGAAACCGGCGCTGGCCCCGGAATGACAGGATTCATTTCACCTTCGAGGTGGAATTGGAATCAGGTATCGCCCGATCGGCGGGCGTCGGCGCAACGTGTGCGCGTGCCTCACTCCCCCGGCTTGGCCGCTTCGACCGGCGCGCAGGTTGCCTGCGCTCGCACCAGTTGCGCCTCGCGGTGGGCGATGTAGAAGGTGGCGGCGAACACGACCGCCGCGCCGAGGAAGGTCCAGTGGTCGATGTGCTCGTCGAACCACAGCCAGCCGGCGAGGGTGACCATCGGCAACTGCATGAAACTGATCGGCTGCAACGCCGACACATCGCCCATCCTCAGCGCGCGCGTCCACAGCAGTTGCGCGACGGTGCCGAAGATTCCCGTGGCGATCAGCCAGATCCATGCCTGCGTGGGCGGCCAGCGCCATACCAGCAGCGCCGCGCCCAGCGACATCGGCACCCAGAACAGGTAGGTGTAGAAAACGATGGTGTCGGGCGCGTCGATCCGCGAAAGCTGCTTGATCTGGATCGCCACCACCGCGCTGAGCACGGCCGCGAGCAAGGCCACCAGCGAGCCGGTGCTGAAACCGCTGGTGCCGGGGCGCACGATCACCAGCACGCCGATGAAGCCCACCAGCACCGCGCTCCAGCGCCGCGCGCGCACGCGCTCGCCGAGCCAGATCACTGCCATGATGGTGACGAACAGCGGGGTGGAGTAGGACAGCGAGATCGCCTGCGCCAGCGGCAGGTGCGCGATGGCCCAGTAGCCGCTGAGCATCGAGCCCACGCCGATCGCGCTGCGCAGCAGGTAGCGCGGCAGTTGCCGCGTGCGCATGGAAGCGCCGCCGGCATGCAGGATCGGCAGCAGGATCAACAGGCCGAAGGCGTTGCGGAAGAACGCGATCTCGAACGGCGACAGCCAGCGCGCGGCGACCTTGATGGTCAGCGCCATCGCGCCGAAGCACAGCGTGCTCGCCAGCATCAACGCGGCCGCATGCAGGAAGCGGTTGGATGCGGGTTGGGTGAGGGCGGCGTTCATCGCGGCGTTGACGACGGCAGAGCCTGCGCGCTACCACGTCGCGCCGATGATGCGTGGCTCGGGTTCGATCGCCACGCCGAAGCGTTGGTACACCGAGGCTGCCACGCGCCGTGCGAGGTCGAGCAGTTGCGCGCCGGTGGCGTGGCCGTGGTTGACCAGCACCAGCGCATGCCGTTCGGAAATGCCGGCGTCGCCATCGCGGTGGCCCTTCCAGCCGCAGGTCTGGATCATCCATGCTGCCGATAATTTACGCTGCGTCGGATCGGCTGCCGGATACACCGGCAGTTGCGGATGTTCGGCGCGCAGCGCCTCAGCGGCCGCGGTTTCCACCTGCGGATTCTTGAAGAAACTGCCGGCATTGCCGATCTGCGCCGGATCGGGGAGCTTGCGCGTGCGCAGGCGGATCACCGCCTCCGCCACATGCGCCGCGCGCGGGGCGTCGATACCCATCGCGGACAGTTCCTCGCCGATGCCGGCGTAGTCGGTGCGCAGCGCGTGCCGGCGAGGCAGACGGAACTCCACCGCGAGCACGATCCAGCGCTCGGGCTCGCGTTTGAACACGCTGTCGCGATAGGCAAATCCACACGCGGCGCGATCGAGCCTGCACATCTGCCCGCTGGCACGATCGAAGACTTCCACCGTTGCGATGAACTCGCCGACTTCCACCCCGTAGGCGCCGATGTTCTGCACGGGTGCCGCGCCGACGTGGCCGGGGATCAGCGCGAGGTTTTCCAGCCCTTCCAGTCGCCGCCCCAGCGTCCAGTGCACGAAATCGTTCCAGCCCACGCCGGCTTCGGCGCGCACCAATGCACTATCGGCATCCTCGTGCAGGATGGAAATGCCACGCAGATCCAGTTGCACCACCAGACCTTGCGGATCGCCCGCCAACAGCAGGTTGCTGCCTTGACCGAGCACCAGCAGCGGGCCGCTGCGCACGCCGGCGTAGCCGAGCAATTCGTCCAGCGCCGCGCGGCCGCGCACTTCGGCCAGCAACTCCGCTCTGGCTGCTACGCGCAGGGTGTTGCGGGATACCAGCGGCGCGTTTTCCAGCAACCGCAGGCTGGACATCACACCGAGCCTTCGCGGCGCGCGCGCAGGGCGCGGACGCATTCGCTGATGAGATCCGGGCCGCGATAGATCAGGCCGGTGTAGCACTGCACGAGGGTCGCGCCGGCGGCGACCTTGGCCACCGCGTCGCCACCGCGCAGGATGCCGCCCACGCCGATCAGCGGGATCTTCTCGCCGACCCGTGCGCGCAGCCGCGAGAGCACCTGCGTCGAGCGCTGGTACAGCGGCTTGCCGGACAGCCCGCCGGTTTCTTTTTCGAACTTGTGGCCGGCGATGGCGGTGCGCGCGATGGTGGTGTTGGTGGCGATCACGCCTTCCACGCCGGCATCGAGCAGGATTCGCGCCATCGAATCGATCTGCGCGTCCTCCAGATCCGGCGCGATCTTCAGCAGCAACGGGGTGTCCTTGCGATGCTGGCTGCGCAGTTTTTCCTGCGCCTCGCGCAAACGGCCCACCAGCGCGCGCAGCGGCTCGTCGTTCTGCAGTTCGCGCAGCCCGCTGGTGTTGGGCGAGGAGATGTTCACCGTGACGTAGTCGGCCAGCGGATAGACCCGTTCGAGGCAATACAAATAATCGTCCACCGCGTTTTCGTTCGGCGTGTCGGCGTTCTTGCCGATGTTGATGCCGACGATGCCCTTGCGGCGCGCGCGGGCGACGTTCTTCACCAGCGCGTCCACGCCCTCGTTGTTGAAGCCCAGCCGGTTGATGATCGCCTGCTGGTCGGGCAGGCGGTACATGCGTGGTTTCGGATTGCCCGGCTGCGGTCGCGGTGTGGTCGTGCCGACCTCGATGAATCCGAAGCCCAGCGACAGCAGGGCATCGACGTGGGCACCGTTCTTGTCCATGCCCGCGGCCAGTCCGAACGGGTTTTCGAACAGCCGCCAGAACACCCGCGTGGGCAGGCGCGGCGGTTTGCGCGCGAGGATGTGGTGCGCGCCGCTGCGATAGGTTGCCTCGATCGTCCGCAGCGCCAGGCCGTGGGCGACCTCCGGATCCATCGCGAACAGCAGCGGGCGGACGAGACCGTACATCAGCGCAGGGTTCCGGCAGGGGCGCGAGTAGGGTAGTCGATTCGCGCCCGCGCTTCGATGGCCGGCAGTCCATGCAACCCGACCACGCCCAGGCAGACGAGCGAAGGATGTGCGGAACGGACGGCGCGGCCGGGGGCCGTGTCGAGGAATCGCATGCGCTCGCGGCTTACATCGGATGGTGGGCGGCGACGGCGAGGAAGGCCGCCAGCCCGCCGAAGAACAAGATCACGGCCATCACCGCCAGCAGTGCCAGTCCCAGATGCACATAGCCCAGCACCAGCCCGGCCACGGCCATGCCGTCGCCCTCCAGCCCGCCGTTGGCGCGGCGGATTTCCGCGCGCGCCATGTGTCCGGCGATCACCGCGATCACCGCACCGACGAAGGGCAGCATGAACCATGTGAGGATACCGAAGATCAGGCTCACCGTGGCCGTGCTGCAAGTGGGGCGGATGGGGGTATTCATCGCTGTGCTCGCATGGATCGGATCACACCTCGAACTTGATGCCCTGCGCCAGCGGCATCGCGTCGGAGTAGTTGATGGTGTTGGTCTGCCGGCGCATGTAGGCCTTCCACGCATCCGAGCCGGACTCGCGGCCGCCGCCGGTTTCCTTCTCGCCGCCGAAGGCGCCGCCGATCTCCGCGCCCGAGGTACCGAGGTTGACGTTGGCGATGCCGCAGTCCGAGCCGCTGGCGGCGAGGAAGGCCTCGGCGGCCTTCAGGTTGGTGGTGAAGATCGACGACGACAAACCTTGCGGCACATCGTTCTGCATGGCGATGGCTTCATCCAGCGTGGTGAATTTCATCACGTACAGGATCGGCGCGAAGGTCTCGGTTTGCACCACGTCGTCGGAGTTTTTCAACCCGGTGACGATGGCCGGCAGCACGAAGTGGCCACGGCGCTCGGTCAGCGCGCGCCCGCCGCTGGCGATGGTGCCGCCGGCGGCACGCGCCTTGTCGATGGCGGTGAGGAAGGCCTGCACGGCATCGGCGCTGTTGAGCGGGCCCATCAGGTTGGCCGGGTCGGTGGGGTCGCCGATCTTCTTCTCGACCTGCGCGTAGGCGGCGATCAGCTTGCCGAGCACCTCGTCGTAGCGCGATGCATGCACGAGCAGGCGGCGCGTGGTGGTACAACGCTGGCCGGCGGTGCCGACCGCGCCGAAGGCGATCGCGGGGATGGCGAGTTTCAGGTCGGCGGTCTCGTCGAGGATGATCGCGTTGTTGCCGCCCAGTTCCAGCAGCGAGCGGCCCATGCGGCGGGCGACGCGCTCGCCGACCATGCGGCCCACCCTGGTGGAGCCGGTGAAGCTGATCAACGGGATGCGGCGATCATCGACGAAACCCTGCGCCAGTTCACTGCCGGCATCGTTGAACAAGAAGAACAGGTCGTGGAAGCCGCCTTCCTTGAGCGCGGCATTGCAGATGCGCAGCGCGGCGATCGCCGACAGCGGGGTCTTCGGCGAGGGCTTCCAGATCGAGATGTCGCCGCACACCGCGGCGACGAAGCTGTTCCACGCCCACACCGCGACCGGGAAGTTGAACGCGCTGATAATGCCCACCAGGCCGATCGGATGCCACTGCTCGTACATGCGGTGGCCGGGGCGTTCGGAGTGCATCGACAGGCCGTAGAGCTGGCGCGACAGGCCGACCGCGAAGTCGGCGATGTCGATCATCTCCTGCACCTCGCCATCGCCTTCAGGTTTCGACTTGCCCATCTCCAGCGCGACCAGCGAGCCGAGCGCGTCCTTGTGCTGGCGCAGCGCCTGCGCGCACAGGCGGATCGCCTCGCCGCGACGCGGCGCCGGGGTCTTGCGCCATTGCGCGAAGGCTTCCTGCGCGCGGGCGATGAGGGTGTCGTAGTCGGCCTGCGCGGAGGCGTGAACCTTGGCGATCACCTCGCCGGTGGTCGGGTTGACCGGCTCGATCACGCCGGCGTCGGTGGTCTTCGACCATTCGCCGTGGCCGAGGTAGCTGCCCGATTCGACCGCGTGCAATCCCAGCGCGGACAGGACGGGATGGATGGCGTGGTGGGTGTGGAGTTGTGCGTTCATGGTCGGGTCTGCCTGTGGATGCGTCGCTGCGATGCGGCGCGGATGAGATCGCTGTGTTGAAGCGATGCCGTGGATGTCGTCCGTTCGAGGTTGCAATGTCCGTGGTGTGATGCCGTGTCGTGCCCGTAGCGGCGCGCGGATGGATCCGCGCAGCGCACCGGCATGCGACCCCGACAGGAGTTGAACCTGTGACCTCGCCCTTAGGAGGGGCGCGCTCTATCCAACTGAGCTACGGGGCCAAGCCGTACATTTTCGCATGAACCGTCCATGGTGCTGCATCCGGTCGCCCTTTCGGCTTCGCTTCTGCTCCGCACGAAAGGGCCGGCCTTCGCCTTCCATGGCGAAGGCGCTCGGTCGACCGAAGCCGAGCTTCGGCCATTTGACCTCGCCCCTGACTCCCAAGACTCGCTCGCTCGATTGTCCACAGGACAGTCGCAAACGCTCGCGAGTCCACCAACTGAGCTCTGGGGCCAGCCGCTTATTTTCGCATGAACTGGCCATGCCGCGCCCAGCGAACGGTGGGCACGGTCGACGGGAGCGCGAATGCCTCGCCTATTTGCTGCGCACGCTGACCCCGGCCAGCGTCGGTGGGCGCGGGCATTGGCCGTGGCGCAGGCCGTCGAGGAAAGCCGTGGACAAGGTGGTGGATGCGCGTTCGGCCAGTTCGCGCGCGCCAAATCCGGCGCCGGCGAAATTCATGTGGGTGGCGCCATCGACGATGCCGATCCACGCGCAACGCGAGGCCAGCGTGTCGAACACCCGTACACGCTGGTCGTAGCTCTGCTGGGCGAGGGTGTCGTCGCGGGTTCCGGTCAGCAGCAGGATCGGCGCGCTCACGCTGCGCCCTGCGTCGGGAGGGAAAACATCGTCGGCCGGTGGCGGCGACAGGGCGACGTAGGCGTCGAAGGGATGGGTTTCGTGCAGGCCGAGTTTGTTGTTCGCGCCGGCTTCCAGCAGCACCGTGCGCGCGCCCATCGAGTGCCCGAGCAGGGCCTTGAACGGCGCAATGCATTGCTTGCTCGACCACGCCAGTGCGGCGTCGATGTCCATGAAGCGTCCGTGGTAGGCGTTCGGATCGGCGACCAGTTCCCCCACGCCCGCGCGGATGCCGTGGCTGTTGCGCACGTCGTTGCGCAGCGCCGCTATGCCGCTCTCGCGATGTCCGAGCACGATCGCCAGCCAGCCATCGGCGGCCAGCGCCTTGGCGAGGTAGGACAGCCCCTTCTCGTTGCCGCCGGCGCCGGGCGAGAGCAGGGCCAGCGGTGCGCAGCCATGATGTTTTTCCGCGCTTTCCGATGTGACTGCCGGGTCGTACACCATCACCGGGGTTTGCGCGCCATCGGCGCGTGGCAGTGACAGAGCCTGCTGGGCGTTTGCGGACAGGGATGCGGCAAGCAGGAAGGCGACGGTGACGAGGGTCTTCACAAGGCAATTCCTCAGGCAGGGCATGGCTACAAGCATTCCGCCACGTTGGCAGCGGTTGGAGCGTCGTGTGCGGTTACGTATGCGTACACGACAACGCAGTACACGACAACGCATGGGGCGCGTCGGGGTGTACAGACATCGCGTGTATAGTCCGGCGATCCGGTTTATCGGAGCTTGCTCATGCCCACCACCCGCGTCATCCGCATTCGCCCATCCGACGATGGCACGATGGAGCAGGGCATCGCGCAGATCCAGCGCGAGCTGCGTCTACCGTCGGTATTCCCGCCCGAGGTCGATGCGGCAGCGGCGCAAGCTGCTGCGAATCCGCGATTGCCCGATCTGGATCGCACCGACATTCCGCTGCTCACCATCGACCCGCCCGGTTCGATGGATTTGGATCAGGCGATGTGGCTGGAACGCCGGGATGGCGGTGGCTACCGCGTCTATTACGCGCTTGCGGACGTGGCCGCGTTCGTCACCGCGGGCGATGCGATCGACGTGGAAGCCAATCGGCGCGGGCAGACCCTGTACGGCGGGCTGTCCACCATCCCGCTGCACCCGACGGTGCTGTGCGAGAACGCCGCCTCGCTGCTGCCCAATCAACTGCGTCCGTCGATCCTGTGGACGATCGATCTGGATGCCAACGGCAACATCGCCGCCATCGACGTGCGCCGCGCGCGCGTGCGCAGCCGGCAGCAGTGCGACTATCCGACCGTGCAGGGGCAGCTCGATGTCGGTCACGCCGATCCGGTGTGGTCGCTGTTGCGCGAGATCGGTCAGTTGCGGCAGGCGCTGGAGAAACAACGCGGCGGCATCAGCCTGTCGCTGCCGGATGCGGAGATCGGCTGCGAGGGCGGGCAATGGGAACTGGAATACCGCATCAGCCTGCCGATCGAGGACTGGAACGCGCAGATCTCCCTGCTCACCGGCATGGCCGCCGCGCAGGTCATGCTGGGCGGGAAGATCGGCATCCTGCGCACCTTGCCGCCGCCGGATGCGCATTCCATAGCACGCCTGCGCCTGACCGCGCAGGCACTGCGCATCGCTTGGCCGGACGAGCAGTCGTATCCGGATTTCATCCGCGCACTGGATCCGGCGCAGCCACGCCACGTGGCGATGATGTTTTCCTGCACCAGCGTGCTGCGCGGAGCCGGCTACTCGGCTTTCGACGGCGAAGCGCCCGAACAACCGCTGCAATCGGCCATCGCAGCACGCTACGCGCATGTCACCGCGCCGATGCGCCGGCTGGTGGATCGCTACGCCAACGAAGCCTGCGTGGCGCTGTGCGCGCACCAGCCGGTGCCCGACTGGGTGCGGGCAGCACTGCCGGGCTTGCCCGAGACGATGGACATCTCCGACCGCCTCGCCCACGAATACGAACGCGCCATCATCGATCTGGCGCAAGCGGTGATCCTCGCCCCGCGGGTGGGCGAGTCGTTCGAAGGCGCGGTCGTCGAGGTGCGTCACGGCAGCGGCCGCCAGCCGGCGGGGCAGGGCGGCAACATTGGCATCGTGATGCTGCGCGATCCGCCGCTGGAAGCGCACCTGGAATCCCCCCAGCCCCTCGTCCTCGGTGCGGATGTGTCCGTGACATTGAAAGAAGCCGACCCCGTGCGGCGCAGCGTGCGCTTTTCGACGTCGTCGTGAGCCGTCGTTGGCTGTCGCCTGGCGTGTATCAGCCGACGATGCCGAAATCGATCATGATCGCGCCTGGTTCGCGTTGCCGATAGGTGATCGTCAGGTTGTCGCCGAAGCGCTGGCGCAACTGATCGAGCAGCGGCAGCGGATCGTGGTCGTTGACGAAACGCATGGTCTCGCCGGCGTTCAGAGCATTGAGCGCGCCGAAAATCGCCGAGTGGCGGAAGCGGCGGGCGATGCCGCGGGCATCGAACAGGTGGGCCGTGCCGGCGTTCGCGGCGGCTGAGGAACAGTCGTTCATCGTGGGTTCTCGCAGGTGCGGGAGCGCCCAGCATGCGCCGCCCATCGCCGTGGCCGCTTGATCCGGATCAATGCAAGCCGCGTTGCATCGTCGCCGTGCGGACGGCCTGCGCGATCAGGACAGCTTCACCCCGTGGCGCACCAGCATTTCGTCGATGCGTTGGCGCACGTAGGGCAGATCGTCGGCCTCCACGCTGTCCTCGATGGCATCGGACAGCGCGGTGAAGGCCATGAGGAAATCTTCCTGATCCTCGGTGTCTTTCAGGAGCGTGGGCAATTCCTGCTCCAGTTCGTCGAGGATGCTGTCGAGTTCGCTGCGGGTTCTTGACACGTTTCTGCCCCCTGTGCGCATCCGTGACCCCGGTACGCGGCGATACAGGATAGCGAATTCCCCGTTGCGCGTGTCTTTGCGCCGGGAGGCGGCGCGGTGGCTGTCCCGGGGCGTGAGCATTGCCCTGCCTTCGCTATGCTGTGCGTCTGACTTCGGGGAGGCTTCCGATGAGCTGCACGCGCGCCGAGTTGGACGGGATGTTGGACGAGCTGAACCGCGACCTGGCCATGCTCGTGCTCAATGAGGCCGACCATGAGGATCTCTGGGCGGCGTTCGCCGCGCAGGCCGACGCGATCTGCGCCAGGGCGGGGTTCGCCGACATCGAATACGTCCGTGCGAGGATGGACGCGATCTTGCGCGCGCAGGGAATCGATCCGTCGCCGGCGTGAGTGCGCCCCGACGCGATGAGGCCAGCGCCATCCGGCGGCGATCAAGGCGTTACGTAGACGACAACCGTCTTGGTGACGCCCGCATAGATGGCGGAAATCGTCACGGCCTGCTTGGCCGTGACCTTGCCCGCCTGCACGGTGAAGTTCACCGATTTCGCGTTGACCGGCACGGTGACGTTCGCAGGCACGGTCGCGATTGCGGTATTGGAGCTGGTCAGGGTCACCTTCACCGGAGCGGCGGCCGCCTCGTTGAGGACGACGCTTCCGGTCGCGGTCTTGCCGCTGGCGATCGTCCCCGGATTGACCGTGATCGAGGTGAGTGCCATCGGCGGAATCAGGCTCAGGCCGACGTGGCTCACCGCGCCGTTGTAGCTGGCGTTGATCGTCGGGGCCTGCGGTGTGGTGACAGCCACGGTGCCGACGGTGAACGATGCCGACGTGGCACCTGCGGGAACCGTCACGGTGGCAGGTACTTTGAGCAATCCCGCCGTGCCGGACAAGGCCACGCTCGCGCCGGAGGTGGGCGCCTTCTGGAGCAGGGTCACGGTCGCGGTGGCGTTCTGCCCGCCGACCACCCGGCCCGGCGACACCGTCAGGCTGCTCAGTGGCGGCTGCCAGCCAAGCTGGATCACTTCGAAATCGCTGGCTGTCAATCCGCCGAAGGCAGGGTTGAGCACGTCGTTGTTCCAATGCGTGTCGTAGGTGCCGCTGATGTACATGTCCGAACCGTTGTCGGCCACGATCAGGCCGTAGGTTTTCATCGCGTTGAAAATCTTCTGCATCTGCGCCGGATAGCTGGAGATGTTCACGCTCGCCTTCAGGCGCAGGCGCGCGCCCATCGGCAGGGCCCCGGCAGTCGATCCGGCATTGTGCGAGGCCGGATAGACGTAACCATTGGTCGAGCGAACGGTGACCCGGAACGCATGCCCGATCTGGCTGACGTTGGTGCCGTAGGCGTTGTACACCTCGTCGTAACGCACCAGCCCGGGGAAGATTGCCAATCCGGCCGCATCCGCCGAAGTCCAGCCATCCGGCCGACGGCCATTCTTGGTCATGTCGAAGAACGCGCCCGAGCCGGCGTACCACTGCTTGTGCGTGGCGTCGTACCAGACGTTCCACAGCTCGTAGAGGTATTTGTGATCGCGGTCGATGACCAGCAGATGGCGGTCGCAGTCGTTGCGCTGATCCACCGTCGCCGGCGCGCCGCATTCCACCCAGCGCGGGGTGGTGGTGGCCTGCGGCGGGATCGGATAGAACGGGAACGGCGTGCCGGTGGAGTGGTTGACGCCATCGCTCTCGTCGGCGTAATTGAATTGCACGGTCTGCAGCGGCGGCGGGCTTTTGCCCGAGCCGGTCACCCCATCGACCACAACATACGGAAAACCGTAAATCGCATACGCCCCGCCGTAACTGGCATTGCCGCCGAAGTCCGGGTGCAGGTGGCGGCTGCCGCCGCTGTTGACGAAGCCGATGTAGCTGGCCGATTTCGGATCCACCGGCGCCTTGCTGATGTCGGTATTCCACCAGTTGTTCGCCGGAAACTCGGGTACCGGCTGCGGCACGCTGCCGCCCTCGTTGGAACCTGCCGACTGCCCCAGCGCGACGTTGCAGCCGAATCCGAAGATGACCGCGGCGCACAGCAGGCGCAAGCCCGTGGCGCGTGCAGGACGTGAATAGCGCGTGTGCAGCATGGCGGCTCTCCTTGGAAGGCTAACCGGCCCCGTCGCGATGACGGGGACCGGTGACGCCCCTCTCCCCAGCCTCGACCAACGCACGATCGACCGGAATCCGGCCGTCGGACGCATCGTCGGCATGGCCCGGCGATGCGTCCCTGGCTCCCCTCTCCCACGCCATGAACCTAGCACTGGCGCACACTCCGGACTGCGAACCACGTCACGGGAACGATGGCTGAAGACGCGAATACGGCTGGCAGGCGACGCTCCGCTGCCGTCGCGGGCGGCTGCTATCCTTCCGTCTCCCATACGCTCGCGGATGCCCCCATGCGACTGTTTCGTACGCTGTGCCTCGTGGCCCTGTTGCCTGCGCTGTTCGCCGGCTGCGCCGGCAGCGGACAGGTTCGCAACATCTTCCCGCCGCGGGCGAGCATCCAGCAGCTCAGTATCCAGCCCGACGGGAACTGGAAGTTGCAACTGCGCGTGCAGAACTTCAGCAATGTCTCGGAGACCTTCGCGCGCATCGATGCAAAGGTGGAAATCGCCGGGCAACTCGCCGGCAACGTGAGCGCTGCGCCGAACTTGCGCATCGGCCCGGAATCGGCCGACGTGGTGGAAACCACGCTCGCGCCCTCGCCCGCCACCCGCCAGGCGGTAGCCGCGCCGGGCGGCGGCAATGTCGCCTACAAGCTCACCGGCACGATCGTCACCTCCGACCCGAAAGGCGAGCACAAGTACAGCTTCGAGGGCGCGCTCAGCCCGGTGCCGGGATTGAGCGGCGTGCTGCGCTGAATCGTGCCATCCCTCGCGCTACGCGCTGCACGAGCGCGCCACGACTTTCCGGAAACACCGCCATGAATCGTTACCAAGCCCCGCTGCACGACATCCGTTTCGCCCTGTTCGACGTGCTCGGCGCGGAAGCGCTGTACGCGCGATTGGGTTTCGCCAACGCGCAACGCGATCTGCTCGACGCGGTTTTGGAAGAAGGCGCGAAGTTCACCCAGGGCGTGCTCGCGCCGCTCAACGAAATCGGCGATCGACAGGGTTGCCGGCACGACAAGGACACCGGCGCGGTGAGCGCCCCGGCGGGTTTCAAACAGGCATACGAACAGTTCGTCGAGGGCGGCTGGAATGGTCTGGTCGCGCCCGAGGCATACGGCGGACAGGGTTTGCCGGAATCCTTCGGCGTCGCGCTCAAGGAGATGATCGACGCCGCCAACCTCGCGTGGGGCAACTACCCGCTGCTCTCGCACGGCGCCACCGAGGCGCTCAAGCAGCACGGCGAGGCGTGGCAGCAGGAGGTGTTCCTCAAACCCATCGTCGCCGGGCGCTGGACCGGCACCATGTGCCTGACCGAGCCGCATTGCGGCACCGATCTGGGTCTGCTCAAGACCCGCGCCGCACCGAATGCCGACGGCAGCTACGCCATCTCCGGCACCAAGATTTTCATCACCGCCGGCGAGCACGACTTCACCGACAACATCGTGCATCTGGTGCTCGCGCGCCTGCCGGATGCACCGGCTGGCACGAAGGGCATCTCGCTGTTCATCGTGCCGAAGATGAAGGTCGGTCGCGACGGTGTCGTCGGCGAACACAACGCGGTGCGCTGCGGCAGCATCGAACACAAGATGGGCATCCACGGTTCGGCCACCTGCGTGATGAACTTCGACGGCGCCCAAGGCTGGCTGATCGGGCAGCCGAACAAGGGCCTGATGGCGATGTTCACCATGATGAACACCGCGCGGCTTGCGGTCGGCATCCAGGGGCTTGGCCTTGCCGATCGCGCCTACCAGAACGCGCTGGCGTATGCGCGGGAGCGCTTGCAGATGCGCGCACTATCGGGCGCGAAGTTCCCGGAAAAACCCGCCGATCCGATCATCGTGCACCCCGACGTGCGGCGCATGTTGCTGACCTGCAAGGCGCTGATCGAGGGCGGCCGCCTGCTCAGCTACCACGCCGCGACCCTCGTGGATGTGATCGAGCACACCACCGACACCGAGGAGAAGGCGCGCGCCGATGAACTGCTCGGCTTCCTCACCCCGATCGTCAAGGCCTGCCTGACCGAATGGGGCGTGGAATGCACCTATCACGCCCTGCAATGTTTCGGCGGCCACGGCTACATCGCCGAGCACGGCATGGAACAACTCGCCCGCGATGCGCGCATCACCACCTTGTACGAGGGCACCACCGGCATCCAGGCACTCGACTTGCTCGGACGCAAGATCATGCAATTGCAGGGAGCAGGGCTGCGGCAGTTCCTCACGATGATCCAAACGTTCTGCACCGAGCAAGCGGGCAATGTGGGCATGGCGGAGTTCATCGAACCGCTGGCGCAGAAAGCCGCCGAATGGCAGGCGCTGACGATGGAGATCGGCAAGCGCGCGATGGGCGATGCGGATGAAGTCGGCGCGGCGTCGGTGGATTACCTGTTCTATTCCGGCTATGTCGCGTTGGCGTACTGGTGGGCGCGCGCGGTTGTCGCCGCTGATGCCTCCGCGCACGCCAGCGCAGAACAACGCACCGCCAAGCGCGAAACCGCGCGCTTCTTCTACACGCGCATCCTGCCGCGCACGCTTTCCCATGCCGCGGCGATCCGCGCCGGTGCGAAACCGCTGCTGGCACTGGATGCGGCATTGTTCGACGATCGCGGTTGAACCTTTTCCCGCGCACACCATCGAATCCGTGGTGCATGGACTTGTTCAGGCGCCAACCGGTACCATGCCACCCTTGTCCGATTGCCGGAAGCCGTCTTTGCGCATCACCGGTTCCATCACCGCCTTGGCGACCCCTTTCCATGCTGCCGGCCAGATCGATGCCGCAGCGTGGAAACGCTTGCTCGATCAACAGTTGACTGCCGGCACGCAGGCGCTGGTCGTGGCCGGATCGACCGGCGAAGCCGCCGCGCTCGACGATGCCGAGTTCGAGGCTCTGCTGCGGCAGACGGTCGAGCACGTTGCCGGGCGTGTGCCCGTCATTGCCGGCACCGGCATGCAGAGCACCGCCAAGACCGTGGCGCAGACCCGCCGCGCGCAGTCCTGCGGTGCCGATGCCGCCCTCGTCGTCACGCCGCCCTATGTGCGACCGACCCAGACCGGCTTGCTGGTGCACTACACGCAGGTTGCCGAGCAAGGTGGCCTGCCGGTGATCCTGTACAACGTCCCCACCCGCACCGGCAGCGACCTGCTGCCGGAAACGGTCGCCCAGTTGCGCGTGCATCCGCGCATCGTCGGCATCAAGGAAGCGCGCCCGGAAGAATCACGCATGCAGGCGTTGATTGGCTTGCGCGGCGCGGATTTCAGCATCTTCAGCGGCGACGACCCGACTGCTGGCCGGGCGATGCTGGCCGGTGCCGACGGCGTGGTGTCGGTCGCCTCGAACGTGGTGCCCGCGGCCTTCCGCCGCCTGTGCGAATTGGCGCGCGCCGGGGATTCGGTCGGCGTGGCACGTCTGAACGAACGCCTGCGGAGCTTGCTGGCATTCCTCGCGATCGAACCCAACCCCATTCCGTTGAAAGCCTTGCTGGCGCAGGCCGGAATCGGCCACGGCCTGCGTTTGCCGCTGATGCCCCTGTCCGCGGCACATGCTCGCGAAGCCATCGCGATGGCGAAAGACTGCATCGCCATCGAAAACGACGCGGCCGACACCGCCGTCAAACCCACACTCGCTGCCTGATTTTCTGGAGAACCCGATGTCATCGTCATCCTTCGCCCGCGCAACGCCCGTCATCGCGATCGCCGCGGTCATGCTCGTCTCCACCGGTTGCAGCATGATCAAGCGCCCCGACGGCAGCCTGCGCTTCCTGCCACAAGCGCACAATTCCGAATACACCAAGTCGCGCGAAAACCGCCCGCTGGACGTGCCGCCGGATCTGGACACGCCGGCCACCGACCCGACCATGCAGGTGCCTGCGGTGGGCGCTGTGGCCTCGGCAGCGGCGAGCGGCCCGACCATCACTCTGGCCGATACGCCGGCGAGCAGTTGGGAACGGCTGGGCAAGGCGCTGGATCACGTCGATGGCGTGAGCGTCGGCCAGCGTTCGCAACTGCTGGGCAGCTACGAAGTACAGTACAAGGGCGCGAGCATGCTGCTGCGCGCCACGGGCAGCGGCACTTCCACCAGTATCGACGCCGTCACCCCGGCCGGGCAGCCGCTGCGCACGCCCGAGGCGCTGGAACTGCTCGGCCTGCTGCGCAATCGGTTGGGGTGAAGAGCCGCTATTGCGAACTGCCAGTGGCAGTTCGCGCGGCGATGAACGCCCGACGGCTGCGCCGGCGGGCCGGGGAAAAGATCCGCGCGTGCAAGCTGCCAGTGGCAGCTTGTGCAGCGAAGAACGCCTGGCAGGGCTTGACGTTTGCGCGTCGATGAACGCCCGACGGCTGCGCCGGCGGGCGGCTTCAAGGCCGCCCGATTCGTATCAGACAGAAGAATATCGACGAGCTTGTCGGCGCCCGACGCTCAGCGCTTGAGCTCGTGCAGTTTGTCCTTGACCTCATCCCACTGCGCCGCATCGTCCGGCGGGTCGATGCGCGCGTTCAGCACCGGCCACAGCTTGGCCAGTTCGGCATTCAGGGCGATGAAGCTTTCCTGTCCGGCGGGCACGTCGTCTTCCGGGTAGATCGCCTTGACCGGGCACTCCGGCTCGCACAGCGTGCAGTCGATGCACTCGTCCGGATCGATCACGAGGAAATTCGGCCCGGCGTGGAAGCAATCCACCGGGCACACCTCTACGCAGTCGGTGTACTTGCAGCGGATGCAGCTTTCGGTGACGACGAAGGGCATGGGTACCGTCGGAAGGATGTCGAACCACGCTAGTTTAGCGACTCGTCGCGACCGCGCGCACCCCGGAAGCAATAAACCCATGCGTTGCTGCGAAGGCTTCTGCTTTCGCTTGCAAAATTTCCAACGAAGCGGGTTTCCCTTGAAAGTGCGCACATGGATGTGCGCTCACCAGCCATCCGAAGCCTGGATCGATCGGATCCCGTCATCTTGACCGGGAAGGCGAAGACGGAACTTCGCATCAAAAAATGGCGCTCCCTACGAGATTCGAACTCGTGTTACAGCCTTGAGAGGGCCGTGTCCTGGGCCTCTAGACGAAGGGAGCGGGGTACGGATCGAGCCGAACGGCTATTATATCAGGGCTTGCCGGCGCTCCCGCAAGCCTTTCCACCACGCAAGGACCTGCGGCCACGCCGCGAGCATGATGCCCGCCAACATGTCCAACCCATCGCCGCGCATCGTCCCGCGCGACGCCCACGGCATCTCGCGCAAGCAGATCAGCCCCAACGCGCTGCGTGTGCTTTACAAACTCAATGAGTCAGGCTTCGACGCCTACCTCGTCGGCGGCGCGGTGCGCGATCTGCTGGTCGGCGGTAGACCGAAGGATTTCGATGTCGCCACCAACGCCACGCCCGAGCAGGTCAAGGCGTTGTTCCGCAATTGCCGCCTGATCGGCCGGCGCTTCCGGCTGGCGCACGTGTTCTTCGGGCCGGAAATCATCGAGGTCGCCACCTTCCGCGCCAACGGCGACGATGGCAGCGGCGACCGCGAGACCAGCGACGAGGGCCGGGTGCTGCGCGACAACGTCTACGGCAGCATCGAGGACGACGCGGTGCGCCGCGATTTCACCGCCAACGCCCTGTACTACGGCGTGCGCGATTTCGCCGTGCTCGACTACGTCGGCGGCTGGGAAGACGTGCAGCGGCGCAGCCTGCGCCTGATCGGCGATCCCGAGCAGCGCTATCGCGAGGATCCGGTGCGTATGCTGCGCGCGGCGCGGCTGTCGTCCAAGCTCGGTTTCAGCATCGACCCGGCCACCGCCGCGCCGATTCCGACACTGGCGCCGCTGCTTGCCGATGCGCCGCCGGCGCGGTTGTTCGACGAGATGCTCAAGCTGTTCCTTGCCGGGCATGGCGAAGCCGGCTTCGATGCGCTGGAACGCCACGGATTGCTCGCCACGGTGCTGCCGGAAACCGCCGCCGCGCTCGCGCACGATCCCGATGGCCGCCAGCGCGCGATGCTGCGGCAGGCGCTGGCCAACACCGATGCGCGCGTGCGCGAGGGCAAGACGGTCACGCCGTACTTCCTGTTCGCCGCACTGTTGTGGCCGGCATTCCGCCGCGAACTGGGCTTGCTGGCGCACGAGCACCTCGATCCGTTGGCGTTGCAGCAACGCGCCGCCGACCGCGTCACCTTCCATCAGGCGCGGCGCATCGCCATGCCGCGGCGGTTCTCGATCCCGATGCAGGAGATCTGGCTGCTGCAAGCGCGTTTCGACATCCGCCAGCGCAAGCGCGTGTTCCGCTTGATGGCGCACCCGCGTTTCCGCGCGGCTTACGATTTCCTCGCTCTGCGCACCATCGAACAGCCCGAACTGACCGGCCCGCTGGCGTTCTGGACGCAGGCGCAGGAATTGCCCGCCGCGGATCTGGCCGAGCAACTCGCGCACCCGCCGCCCGCGCGCGGCGATGCGGCTGCTGGCGATGCGGTCGAACCCGTTGCAGGCGCATCCGATGGAGGGAAGAAGCGCCGCCGTCCGCGTCGCCGCAAGCGCCACGCCTCTGCCAGCGATGCGGGCGAGGCGGATACCTCGCCAACGGCATGATCGGCACAGGGTGGTGAATGCCTGCATCGGCTTGGGCGGCAACCTCGGCGATGTGCCCGTCGCGATCGCGGGCGCGCTGGCTGCCTTGAACTTGCTGCCCGATACGCGCGTGCTGCGCTGCTCGCGCCTGTACCGCACGCCGGCCTGGGGCCATACGGCGCAGCCGGATTTCATCAACACCGCCGCCGTGCTGGAAACCCGCCTGCCGCCGCGCACCTTGCTGACGGAGTTGCTCGCGATCGAGCGCGCGCATGGCCGCGACCGCAGCGGTGACGCCCAGCGCTGGGGCCCGCGCACGCTCGACCTCGACCTGCTGCTGTACGGCGACGCGACCATCGCCAGCGCCGACCTGCACATCCCGCATCCGCACCTGCACGAACGCGCCTTCGTGTTGGTGCCGCTGGCCGAGATTGCGCCGGATGCCAGCGTGCCCGGTCGTGGTCGTGTGCGCGATTTGCTGGCGGCTATCGATGCAGGCGCCATCGTGGCGCTGGATTGATCGCCACGGCGGCGCGTTCGAGTCGCAACTCGGGTATCTGCTGCTAGAGTAAGCGGTCAACGCACACGACGATGGCCGCGATGTACGCATCCGACGACAAACCCAAACCGCGCCCCGCGATCACCGTGCCCGCGCTGCGCGTGGCCAAGCGCGAGGGCCGCAAGCTGGCGATGCTCACCGCCTACGATGCCGGTTTCGCCCGCGCGGTCGATGCCGGCGGTGTGGACATCGTGCTGGTTGGAGATTCGCTGGGCATGGTGGTGCAGGGCCAGCCCAGCACCTTGCCGGTGACGGTGGAGGAGATCGTCTATCACACGCAATGTGTGGCGCGCGGCTTGCGCGCGGCGCTGCTGGTCGCGGACATGCCGTTCCAGACCTGCGCCACGCCGGAGCGCGCACTGGATGCCGCCAGCGCATTGATGGCGCAAGGCGGTGCGGCGATGGTAAAGGTCGAGGGCGCTGGCCATGTGCTCGACGCCATCCGTTTTCTGGTCGATCGCGATATTCCTGTATGCGGCCACCTCGGTCTCACTCCGCAGTCGGTGAACAAGCTCGGCGGCTACGGCGTGCAGGGCCGCGAGGAAGCCGCCGCGCAGCGATTGTTCGACGATGCACTGGCCGTCGAAGCCGCCGGCGCGGAACTGCTGGTGCTCGAATGCGTGCCCGGCGCGCTGGCGGCGCGCATCAGCAAGGCCCTGCAGATCCCGACCATCGGCATCGGCGCCGGCGCTGGCTGCGACGGTCAGGTGCTGGTGCTGCACGACATGCTCGGGCTGGCCAGCGGGCATCGTCGGCCGCGCTTCGTCAAGGATTTCCTCGCCGAGGGCGGTTCGGTGGTCGGCGCGGTGAAGGCCTATGTCGCCGCGGTGCGCGCGGGAAGTTTCCCCGGCCCCGAGCACGGTTACGACTGAGCCATGCTGAGCCTGCACACGGTCGCCGACCTGCATGCGCAGGTGCGTGCGTGGAAACTGCGCGGCCTGCGGGTGGGCTTCGTGCCGACCATGGGCAACCTGCACGACGGGCACTTTGTGCTGGTCGATCTGGCGTGCGAGCACGCCGACAAGGTCGTCGCCAGCGTGTTCGTGAACCCGACGCAATTTGGCCCCAACGAGGATTTCGCGCGCTATCCGCGCACCCTCGACGCCGACGCGCGCGGCTTGTCCGCGCACGGCTGCGACGTGCTGTTCGCCCCGGACGTGGCGCAGATGTATCCCTTCGGTGCCGGCCGCGAAGTGCAGGTGCGCGTGCCGGGCATCACCGACATCCTCGATGGCGCGCACCGGCCCGGGCACTTCGACGGCGTGGCGACCGTGGTCGCGCGCCTGTTCAACATGGTGCAGCCGGATGTGGCCGTGTTCGGGCGCAAGGACTACCAGCAGTTGCAAGTGATCCAATACCTCGTGCGCGATCTGGCCTTCCCGCTGCAGATCGTCGGCGCGCCGATCGTGCGCGCGGATGACGGGCTGGCGCTGAGCTCGCGCAACCAGTACCTGACCGCCGCCGAGCGCGAAGTCGCACCGACCATCCACGCCACCTTGCAAGCGATGCGCGCCGGCGTGCAGGCGGGGCGGGCGCTGCCCGAGGTCGAAGCGGCGGCGGCGCGCCGGCTGACCGATGCAGGCTTCGTGGTGGACTACGCAGCAATCCACCGCGCCGACTTGTCTTTGCCGGCAGCGGACGAGCGCAGCGGGCTGGTCGCCCTGATCGCCGCGCGGCTGGACGCGACGCGCTTGATCGACAACTTGATCATGGACTAGACAGTCCATAAATTGCGCGTGGATGCGCGTTTTCACCCCGTCATGTTGCGGTGCGCCATGCGGCGTCCTACACTCGTCCGTCGCGATCCCCACGGGATCGCGCCCGCCGGAGCCATGCCATGAACCTGACCCTGCTGAAGGCCAAGATCCACCGCGCCAGCGTCACCCACGCCGAGCAGCATTACGAGGGCTCGTGCGCGATCGACGCGCGCCTGCTGGAAATCGCCGGCATCATCGAGAACGAGCAGGTGCACATCTTCAACGTCAACAACGGCCAGCGCTTCGTCACCTACGCGATCAAGGCCGAGCCGGGCAGCGGCACGATCTCGGTCAATGGCGCCGCCGCGCACCGCGCCAGCCCCGGCGATCTGGTCATCATTTGCGCCTACGGCCAGTTCGACGCCGCCGAGGCCGCGCAGCACAAGCCGACCCTGGTGTACGTCGATCGTCACAACCGCCTGACCCACACCAACGACTCGATGCCGATGCAGGCGGCGTGAGGGTGCGCGCCGCCGCCGTACCCTGATCGGGTGGGTGACCGGCGTTGCGGCGTGACGTGCCGTCGAGGCAGCCGTCCACAGCATCCGGTTGACGACGGCATGAATCTTGCGCAGTGTGGGCCGATCCGGAGCGGCCATGGGTCGCCGATGGCAAGGCATCGAACTGCGTGACGATCCGCACCGCCACCACCGCCACCACCGCATCCGTCGCATCGTTGGAACGCGCATTGGCGCACGCCGGTGCGCTGCTCGAGCACGACCCGGCAGGCGCAGCCGCGCAGGCTGAGCGCATCCTCCGAGCGACGGGCCAACACCCGCAGGCCTTGTTGATCCTCGGTGTCGCGCGCAATGCGCTCGGCGATGTGGATGCGGCGGTCGAAATCCTCGGCGCCTTGGCGCGCTCGCGCCCCGATTGGGCGCTTGCGCACATGGAACTGGGCATCGCGCAGGCCCGCGCCGGTCGTACGGACGATGCGCTGGGGTCGTTGCGCAACGCCACCAACCTGCAACCGGATCTGCCGCGCGTGTGGCTGGCTCTGGGCGACGCCCTCTCGGTTGCCGGCGACGTGCAGGCCGCGGGCGACGCCTATGTTCGTCACGTCCATCACTCTGCCCGGGATGGGGTATTGCTGCGTGCGGCTGCCGCCTTGCAGCGCAACCGGCTGCCGGACGCGGAATCCCTGCTGCGCCCAAGGCTGAAGGCGTTTCCCACCGACGTTGCGGCCATGCGCATGCTGGCCGAGGTCGCCGGCCGGCTGGGCGAAGACGCGGATGCCATCAGCCTGCTCGAACGCTGCCTCGAACTGGCGCCGGGCTTCCATGCCGCGCGGCAAAACTACGCGCAGATGCTCAACCGCACGAACCGGCACGCGGAGGCATTGGCTGAAGCGCACGCGTTGCTCGCGCTTGAGCCGGACAACCCGGGCTACCGGAATCTCAAGGCGGTCATCCTGTGTCGGATGGGCGACTATGCACCGGCCATCGCGATCTACGACCGCCTGATGGCCGAGCACCCGGATCGCCCGCGGATCTGGATGAGCTACGGCAACGCGCTCAAGGCGGCAGGCCAGAGCGAGCGTTGCATCGATGCCTATCGGAAAAGCATCGCGCTGGATCCGACGGCTGGCGAGTCGTATTGGAGCCTGGCCAACCTGAAAACCTATCGCTTCAGCGCCGACGACCGCGCGGCGATGCGCGTGCAATCGGCGCGATCCGATCTCGACTCCGAGCGCCGCATGCATTTCGAGTTCGCCCTCGCGAAGGCGCTGGAAGACGAGGGCGATTACGCCGAAGCGTTCGCCCGTTATGCGCAAGGCAATCGGCTACGCCTGCAGATGGTTCCCTACAGCGCCGAGGCGAACACCACGAAACTGCGACGCACGACGGCCAGTTTCGACGCGGAGTGCTTTGCGCGGCATGCAGGCGTAGGTTGCGACGCGCCCGATCCGATCTTCATCGTCGGCCTGCCGCGCGCCGGTTCGACCCTCGTCGAACAGATCCTGTCGAGCCATTCGCAGGTGGAGGGCACGATGGAGCTGCCGGTGCTGCCTGCGCTGGTGCATGCCCTGCACAAGCGCATCGGTTCGGGCAAGGTGGCTTGGCATGAAGCCCTGCATCGACTCGATCGCGCCGAGTTCGCCGAACTCGGCAGGGCTTATCTGGTGCGCACCCGCGTCCATCGGCGCACGGGTGCTCGGCATTTCATCGACAAGCTGCCCAACAATTTCGCCCATGTGGGCCTGATCCATCTGATCTTGCCCAATGCTCGTATCGTGGACGCGCGCCGTCACCCGCTCGCCTGCTGCTTCTCGGCGTTCAAACAGCATTTCGCCCGTGGGCAGAATTTCACCTATTCGCTGGAGGATATCGGACGTTACTACCGTGACTATGTGACGCTCATGGATCACTTCGATGCGGCCTTGCCGGGTCGCGTGCATCGCGTGTTCCATGAGGCGATGGTGGAGGACGCCGAAGCGCAGATCCGGTTGCTGCTGGCGCACTGCGGACTGCCGTTCGAGGAAGGTTGTCTGCGCTTCCACGAGAACCCGCGCGCGGTGGCGACCGCCAGTGCCGAGCAGGTGCGGCGCCCGATCAATCGCGACGGGTTGGAGCAATGGCGGCATTTCGAGCCGTGGCTGGATCCGCTGAAGCAGGCGCTGGGGCCGATTTTGGGGCAATATCCGGTCATGCCGTGTTCAGGTGGCACGACATAAGCGCGACAAGGGGCGGGAGATTGCCGCGGAATCAGGGGTTCACGAACATCCAAAGGGGAGAACGACGATGCGTGAGACGCGAAAGGGGAATCGCGGGCGGCGCGCGCCCGTATGCCGTCGGTTGCCGCTGGCGGCGGCAGTTTGTCTGGCTTGCGCCACCGCAGCCTGGGCGCAGACCGATCAGGCGCCTGCGCCAGCCGCCACGGACAGTGGTGCCGCGCCAGCCAACGGCAAGACCAAGGCCAAGACGCTCGACACCATCACCGTGACCGCACAGAAACGCGCGGAAAACCCGCAGAAGGTGCCCTTGAGCCTGGATGTGCTCGGCACGCAGAAGCTCGAACAACTCGACGTGCGCGACTTCAGCGATTTCGTCAAGTACCTGCCCGCGGTGACCTTCAATCCCACCAGCGGCGGCGGCCAGCGCGGCGCGCAGGTGTACATGCGCGGCGTGGCCGACGGCGGTGACAACAACCATTCCGGTCCGTTGCCCAGCGTGGGCGTCTATCTCGACGAGGAGCCGATCACCACCATCGACGGGCCGCTGAACCTGCAGATCTACGACATCGCGCGCGTGGAGTCGCTGGCCGGACCGCAAGGTACGCTGTACGGCGCCAGCTCGCAGTCGGGCACGCTGCGCATCATCACCAACAAGCCAGACCCGTCGCACTTCTCTGCGCAGTATGTGCTGGAAGCCAATACCGTCGATCACGGCGGTGCCGGTTACGTCGCCGAAGGCTTCGTCAACCAGCCCTTCAACGACCACATCGCCCTGCGCGTGGTCGGGTGGAGCAGGCACGATGCCGGCTTCATCGACAACGTTCCCGGCACGCGCACGTTTCCGAGTTGGGGCGGCACGATCGACAACGCCGATTCGGGTTGCGTGGATTCGGCGCTGCGCGTGTGCACCGGGGCCGCGCGCAACCACTACAACGACGGCGATACCCGCGGGTTGCGTGCGGCGCTGAAGATCGATCTCGACGACGGCTGGACGATCAGCCCCAGCGTCATCACCCAGCGTTCGCACACCAACGGCCTGTTCGCCTACGACCCGCAGGTCGGCTTCGAGCAGATCACGCACTTCTATCCGGAGGACAACACCGACAGCTGGACGCAGGCGGCGTTGACCATCCAGGGCAAGATCGGCGCGTTCGACCTGACCTATGCCTTCGCCCATCTGAACCGGCACGAGCGCTCCGACCTGGATTACAACGACTATTCGTTCTGGTACGACTCGCTGCTCAGTTACGGGCAATTCATTTGCGACCATTACGACAAGGCCACTTCGTCGTGCGCGCCGGGCGGACACATCATCAATCCCTCGCAGCACATTCACAACGTGGACGCGTTCCGCAAGACCAGCCACGAGTTGCGGATCGCATCGCCGGACGACTGGCGCCTGAGCTTCGTCGGCGGTTTCTACTGGCAGCGGCAGAGCCACGCCATTCTTCAGGATTACCTGATCGACGGCTTCTCGCCCGAGCAGTCCGTCCCCGGCTGGCCCAACACGCTCTGGCTGACGGATCAAACGCGTGTGGATCGCGACGAGGCTTTGTTCGGCGAGGCCACCTACAAGATCACCGATGCGCTCAAGGCCACTGCCGGAATACGCGAGTTCCGCGTCCACAACAGCCTCGACGGCTTCTTCGGCTTCGGCGACTGGGGCTGGAGTTCGCAGGGTGTGGCGTCGTGCCAGACGCCGTTCGTGCCCTACAACGGCGCGCCGTGCACCGAGGTTTCCAAGAGCGTGCGCGAGACCAATCACGTCGGCAAGTTCAACCTGAGCTGGCAGATCGATCCGACGAAGATGGTCTATGCGACGTGGTCGGAAGGCTATCGTCCGGGCGGCGTGAACCGCCGCAGTACCTTGCCGCCGTATCTGTCCGACTTCCTGACCAACTACGAGGTCGGCTGGAAGACCAGCTGGGCCGACGGTCGTTTCCGCTGGAACGGCGCTTTGTTCGACGAGCGCTGGAAGGACTTCCAGTTCACCGTGCTCGGCCAGAACAGCCTGCCGGAGATCCACAACGCCAATCAGGCGCGTATCAACGGCATGGAGACCAACATCAACTGGCGCGCCACCGACGACCTGCTGATCACCGGCAGCGCCGCCTGGTACGACGCCAAGCTGACCGCGAATTATTGCGGGGCCACCGATGCCAACGGCCATCCGATCACCAATTGCGCGGTGCCGCTCGCGCCCAAGGGCACGCAACTGCCGATCACGCCGAAGTTCAAGGCCAACTTGATCGCCCGTTACGAGTTCCAGGTGAACGGCATGGACGCCTACGTGCAGGGCGCGTTCGTGCACGTCGGCCGGCGCACATCGGATCTGCGGGCCATCGAGCGCAGCTTGCTGGGCGACTTGCCGGCCTACAACACGTTCGATCTTTCGGCGGGGATACGGCACGGCAACTGGGCGCTGGACGGATTCCTCAACAATGCGTTTGGCGCCAGGGGCGAGATGGGGCGCTTCTCGTCATGCACGCCGCAAGTTTGTGCGGCGCACGGGGTGGTGCCGGGGTATCCGAACGGCCAGTACTACATCATCCCGATCCAGCCGCGCACGCTGGGATTGCGATTCACGCAGGACTTCGATTGATCCGATGACAGTTCAAGGAAACGGCCCTGCGGGGCCGTTTCCGTATTCCCGCCGCGCGGCAGCGGTCGCCGCCTTCATGTTCAATCCTGTATCTGTCCGTGCCGCGCCAGCGCCCACGCGACGTGCTCGCGCACCAGCGCTGACGGGTGATCGGCATGCGTGCGCAGGGCGTCGATGACATCCGCCGTGGTTGGCGCATTGCCCAAACCGACGGCGATGTTGCGCAGCCAGCGCTCGTGGCCGAGGCGACGGATCGCCGAGCCTTCGGTGCGTTGCAGGAACTCGTCTTCCGTCCACGCGAACAGTTCGATGAGGCTGGCTGAATCCAGCCGGTTGCGCACGCGGAAATCCGGCTCGGCGGCGACCTTGGCGAACTTGTTCCACGGGCAGATCAACTGGCAATCGTCGCAGCCGAATACGCGGTTGCCGATCGGCGCGCGCAATTCCTCGGGAATCGCGCCTTCGTGCTCGATGGTCAGATAGGCGATGCAGCGGCGCGCATCGAGCCGATGCGGTGCGAGGATGGCCTGCGTCGGGCACACCTCGATGCAGCGTGTGCAGGTGCCGCAGTGCGCGCTGGCCGGCGCATCGACCGGCAGCGGCAGGTCGGTGTAGATCTCGCCGAGGAAAAACCACGAGCCGTGGTCGCGGTCGATCAGGCAGGTGTGCTTGCCGATCCAGCCCAGCCCGGCGTTGCGCGCCAGCGCGCGTTCGAGCACCGGCGCGGAATCGACGAAGGCGCGGTAGCCGAAGGGGCCGATTTCCGCCGCGATGCGTTCGGCGAGTTTCTGCAGGCGACCGCGCATCAGCTTGTGGTAATCGCGACCGCGCGCATAGCGGGCGACGTAGGCGCGCTGGCCGTCCGCGAGCGCGGCCCAGTCGTCGGCGGTTTCCGAGGTGGCGTAATCCATCCGCACCGACAACACGCGGAGGGTGCCCGGGCGCAGCGCGTCGGGTCTTTCGCGCATCGCGCCGTGGCGGGCCATCCATTCCATGTCGCCGTGCATGCCCTGCGCCAGCCAGCGACGCAGGTGCGCGGCATCGTCGCGCAGTTCGACATCGGATACGCCCAGTCGCGCAAACCCCAAGTCGGCCGCCCACGCGCGGATGCGCTCCTTCAGTTGCGCGGGGTCGGTGTGTACGGCGGCCGTCATGCCGGGATTATGCCGCTGGGTGATGCCGTCGATATGGTGCGACGGCGTGCTTCACCCTCGCGGCAGCAGGTACAGCAGCACCGCGAAGAATTGCAGCACGCTGCCGGCCAGCACGAAGGCATGCCACAGTGCGTGGCCGAAGCGCAGGCGTCGCCACAGGTAGAACGGCACGCCCAGCGTGTAGGCCGCGCCGCCGCCGAACAGCAGCCACAGCCCACCGGTTCCCAGATGCGCGGCCATCGGCCCGATCGCAGCCACGCCGATCCAGCCCATCGCGGTGTACAACGCGGCCATCAGCACGCGGTTGCGCACCCGTCGCCATTCCAGCCCGATGCCGACCAAAGCCAGCGTCCACACCAGCGCCAGCAGCCCGTACCCCCAAGCGCCGCGCAGGGCGAGCAGGGTGAAAGGCGTGTAGGTGCCGGCGATCAGCAGGAAGATCGCGGCGTGGTCGAGCCGGCGCAACACCGCCTTGGCGCGCGCGATCGGAATGCCGTGATACAGGGTGGATGCGGTGTAGAGCAGGATCAAAGTCGTGCCGTAGATGGCCACGCTGGCGATTTCGCGTGCGCCGCCGGCCCGCGCGGCAAAGCCGACCAGCACCGCCAGCCCGGCGATGCTCAGCACGATGCCGAGACCATGGATGAGGCTGGATGCGAGTTCCTCGCGCCAGTCGTAGGCGACCGGCAGCGAATCGACGGTGGCGGTGGTCATGCCGGCTCCAGGGCGATGGGGGGAAGTGTCACAGCGTGGTGACGGTAGCGCAGGCGGTTGGAGTCTGTCATCGAAAACCTCGTCGCGTAGTCCGTGTGCAGGCCGTCGCCCCGTTCATCATGGCTGCCGGCTTTACAATCGCGGCATGACCCATCTTTCTTCCACGCTTTCTTCGCCGCTGTACGACAATGCTGCCGCGCGCGCCATCGACCGTGCGGCGCAAGTTGCTTTGGGCATCAGTGAATACGAACTGATGCAGCGTGCGGGGCGGGCGGCTTTCCGACATGTGCAACTGGCGTGGCCGCAGGCGCGGCGGATCGGCATTGCCTGCGGGTCGGGCAACAACGGCGGCGATGGCTATGTGCTGGCGCGGCTGGCTCGCGCGGCCGGTTGCGATGTGCGCGTCGTCTGCCTGCCCGGTGGAGCCGCGCGCAGCGACGCGGCACGGCAGGCCAGCGCGGATTGGGGTGCGGCTGGTGGCGAGACGATGGTGTTCGACGGTGCGTTGCCGGCGGTCGATCTGTGGGTGGATTCCTTGTTCGGCATCGGTCTGGCACGCGCACCGGAAGGCGCGGCACTTGCGTTGATCGACGCCATCAACGGCGCGGGCGTGGATGTGTTGGCACTGGACGTGCCCAGTGGCGTGGATGCCGACCGCGGCCACGTTCCCGGCGCGGCCATCCACGCTGTCCGCACGTTGACTTTCATCGTCGATAAACGCGGCCTGCACACCGGTGCGGCGCTGGATCATGTCGGCGAACTGCTGCTGGATGGTTTGGGCGTGCCGGACTCGGTGATTTCCAGGCACTCGCCGACGGCACGGCTGCTGAACCCGGATGCGCTCGTGGGCTGGCTTCCGCGTCGCGAGTTGGACACCAACAAGGGCGATTTCGGGCATGTGCTGTGCGTGGGCGGCGATCACGGCATGGCCGGTGCAGTGGCGCTGGCGGCGGAGGCTGCGTTGCGCTGTGGGGCAGGGCTGGTGAGCGTGGCCACCCGCGCCGATCACGTCGGCGCACTGTTGGCGCGGCGGCCGGAACTGATGGCGCGGGCGGTCGAGGATGCAGCCGATTTCGCCGCTGCCAGCGCGCGTCCGGGCGTGCTGGCGGTCGGCCCCGGGCTGGACGATGGCGACTGGGGGCGCGCGTTGCTGGCGCTGGCGCTCACGTCCGGCAAACCTCTGGTGCTCGACGCCGACGCCCTGAACCGCATCGCCGCCGCACCGCGAGCCTTGCCCGATGCGGTGCTCACCCCGCACCCCGGCGAGGCCGGTCGGTTGCTGGGCATCGCCACCGCGCAGGTGCAGGCCGACCGCTTCACCGCCGCAGAACGCCTCGCGGAGCGGTATGCGTGCGCGGTGGTGCTCAAGGGTGCCGGCAGCATCATCGCAGCATCGGGTGTGACGCCTTGCGTCATCGACGCGGGCAACCCGGGCATGGCCACGGGCGGGATGGGCGACGTGCTGACCGGGGTGATCGCCGCGTTGCGTGCGCAGGGGCTTTCGGCCTTCGATGCCGCCGCCTGCGGCACCTTGCTGCACGCCGCCGCAGGCGACGCCGCCGCAGGCGAGGGCATGCGCGGGCTGCTGGCGTCTGATCTGTTCTCCCATCTGCGCCGGCTGGCGAATCCATGCGCCTGAGCCTGCCGGATGCCGCGGCGACCGAGCGACTGGGCGCGGTGCTGGCCACCACCCGCCCGCCGCGCGCAGTCGTCTATCTGCACGGCGATCTGGGTGCTGGCAAATCCACCCTCGCGCGTGCCCTGTTGCGGGCGCTGGGCGTCACCGGGACGATCCGCAGCCCCACCTACACCCTGATCGAGCCGTATCGACTGCCCGGCGGCGGCGAGGCCGTGCATATGGATTTGTACCGGATCGCCGCCCCGGATGAACTGGATTTCCTCGGCCTGGATACGCTCGCGGCGCAAGCCGTGCTGTGGCTGGTCGAATGGCCCGAACGCGGCCGTGGCGCGTTGCCGGAAGCCGATCTGCGGATCGAACTGGTGCTGCAAGGTGAGGGGCGGATAGCCGTGCTGGAAGCGTGCTCGGAAGCTGGAACGGCGTGGCTGGATGGGTGCGCGTACATATGAACCTGGACGACATTTCTGTGGCAGATTCCAGATAGTTAGGCTAGGTATCGGATAAGCAAGGGAAAACCTCTTGCAATCGGCGGTGGTTTGCAGTATCAATACCCGCCATGAGGGGAATTGCCATCATCTCGGGAGGGTTTGTCGCCCTGTGTCTGGCCTGCGGCGGCGCTGCGCTCGCCGGCCAGCCGGACGAGGTCGGGCAGGTGACGGTGAGCGATGTCGGGGGATTGACCCGGATCGCCATCGACGTGCCGGCCGACGCGCGTTACGACGTGTTCTCGCTCGCCCACCCGGATCGGCTGGTGGTGGATGTTCACCATGCGCGGCTGGGCGAGGGCTTCCGCGTGCCCGGCCCGGACGGGGTGGTCGCAAATGTACGCACCGGGCAGCCGGTGCCCGGCGACGTGCGGCTGGTGTTCGAGATGACCGCCAAAGTGCGCGCGAAAACCGCGCTGCGGCAGGAAGACGGGCGTGCACGCCTGCAAGTCGATCTGCGCGACCCGGCGGGTCGCATGGCTGCACGGCAACCCATGCAGGCTCCACGTATTGATGCCTCGGCTCCTGCCGTGCTGGATGGCTCGTCCCATGGAAGGCTGTCGGTGGCTGCAACGCTGACCCCGACTCCGGCCATGCCGATCACACGCATGGAACGCCCAACCGAGGTGTCGCTCGCTGCGGATGCCGAATCCGACCCGACCTACGTCGCCACCCCGCCGGTAGCGACCGTCACCGCACCGACGCCGGCATCGGCACCGGTCAAGATCCGGCTGAATTCAACCCGTGACGGCGCTTCAGCCTCCGTCGAGCCATCGGCGGCATCCACGCCGTCCAATACGCCGTTGCCTTCTGCCAGCGATACGCGGATGGCTGACGATGCCAGTCGCGGAGTAGCCTCCCGCCCCGGCGCGCGCACCGTCGGCGACGTGCTCGGCCATCGCCTGCGCCCGATCGTGATCGCGGTGGACGCCGGCCACGGCGGCAAGGACACCGGCGCGCAGGGCTACAGCGGCACCTACGAAAAGAACATCACCTTGGCCGAGGCACGCGAGCTGGCGCGGGAAATCGACGCCGTGCCGGGGATGAAAGCCGTGTTGACCCGCGACGGCGATTATTTCGTGCCGTTGGCAGAGCGCTATCACATCGCCCGCGAAGCCAAGGCCGACCTGTTCATCTCCATCCATTGCGACGCCGAGCCGGGTCACGACGCCACGGGTTCGTCGGTGTGGGTGCTGTCCGAGCGCGGCGTGACCTCGCAGGCGGCCCGTTGGCTGGCCGACCGCGAGAACGCATCGGATCTGGTGGGCGGAGTCAAACTGTCCGACAAGGACAACACTCTGGCCTCGGTGCTGCTGAACCTGTCGCAGAGCGCGACCATGAAGGCATCCATCGACGCCGCCGAGCGCGTGCATCAGGCTCTGCGCGACATCGGCCGCACCCACAAGGCGCACCCGGAACGCGCGAATTTCGTCGTCCTGCGCTCGCCGGACGTGCCCTCCATGCTGGTGGAGACCGCCTTCATCACCAATCAGGGCGAGGAAGAAAAGCTCAACGACCCGCGTTATCGCGCCAAGCTGGCGGGCGCGATCCTCAGCGGCGTGGAGGGTTATTTCGTCTCCACCCCGCTGCCGGGCACCGAGTTCGCCGCCCTGCATGCGCACGGTCGCCACGATAGGGGCGGCGTCGCGTCCGTCGCGGTCGATCCGGTCATGAACACCCGCACCGCCGATGCCGATACGACGCCGCAGACCGCGCCCATCGCCGCGTCCGTACCCGCCGCGCCGATCCAGCTTGCGACCGCCGATCCCGGCCCGCAAATCCACATCGTCCAACCCGGCGAACGCCTGCGTGACATCGCCAGCCAATACGGCGTGAGCCTGCTGCGCCTGCGCGAACTCAACGATCTGGCTGGCAACCAGGTCCACCCCGGCCAGCGCCTGCGCATCCCGGCGCGGTCGAATAATGGGTGAGGTGCGGAGAATGGGGAGTGGGGGAGTCTGTCAAACCAACTGTGTAACTGAGTTGTTCACAGCGCCGCCAGCGGCGCGACCGCGACCATCGCCAGCAGCGCGATGCGGATCGCGGCGTGTCCGCGCTGCCCTGATCTCACGAACGAAGTTCGGAACATGCTCACAGGCTCAAATCCCATCGCAGCTTGGCGACGAACTGGTTGGACACCGGCATCAGGCGCGCCGTGGGATCGTCCGCGGCGGACTCGATGCCATGGTCGAACACCAGGAACAGGTCGCGGCCGGGTCCGACGATCCAGTGCAGGCGCGCGTTGATACCGACATGGCCGATCGTCGAGTCGTACTGCACGAAGCTGGCCAGGCTCAGGTTGGGGTTGAAGGAGTACGCGACCTTCCACGCGTACAGGCGCTGGATGAAGTTGCCCTCGCGCAGGTAGCCCCAGTCGGTCTCGTTGCTCAGCTCGAAGCGCAGCTTGCCGCCCAGCGCCGTCCAGTCGATGAAGGGCGCGGTGTGGATCAGTCGGCCGTCGTAGAAGGTGCCGATCTCGGCGACGTTGCCGATCTGCCAGGGCCTGGCGTTGGAGGACTGGGTCTCGAAGCGGTAGCGGTCGAAGCGGTAGCTGCCCACCGGCAGCACGACGCCCGGCGAGATCTCGAACGGCGCCGACAGCACTTCGGTCTCCGGGATCCAGTCGAACTCGAAGTGCTCGCCCGCGTCGGTGTCGACGTTGAACGGCGCGGTGAAGATCCGCCGCGTCTGCAGGTTGCCGTGCAGGTCCTCGAACTGCTGGACGTCGAGTTGGTAGAAGAACTGGTGCGCCCAGTGCAACGCCGGATGGGTAGGTCGCGGCCGGTAGTCGAGGTAGACGTCGTATTGCCGCGTGCCCGGTCGCGGCAGGAAGCCCAGCGCGGGATCGAAGGCATCGCCGAACTGGTTGATGCTGGCAATCGCGTTCCACAGGTCGTTCGGATACTGCGCGAACAGGCCCCAGGCATCGTGATCGCCGGGCAAGTGGTCGCCCTCGGTGCGAGCGGCCCAACCGGCAAGGGTCAGGTTCTTGTCGCCGCGGAACGTCGCCGTCTGCCAAACCGCGTCGATGCCCTCGAACTGGTTGTCGGTCTGTCCGGTCGGATCGCCACGGGTTAGCATCGTGCCCACGCGCAGGTGCTCGTCAACGTCGTAGGTCAGGTGCCCGGCGAACAGGTTGATTGGCCCGTGCAGCCCGAAGCGGCCGGTCTCGACATCCAACGCGCCGATCGACCACGGGCCGGTGCTGCCGATGACCTTGACGCCCTCGTCGAGCCGCACCGTGTTGCCGTCGACCATGCCGATGCGGCGCGAGTAGAACGGTACGAAGACCGTGTCGCGGTCCGGGTCGGCCAGTCCCGCCGAGAACGCGAACTGGTTGGAGCCTTCGAGGAAGAATCGGCGCTTCTCGGGATAAAACAGCGAGAAGCGCGTGAGGTTGATCTGCTGAGCGTCGGCCTCGGCCTCGGCGAAGTCCGGGTTGAAGGTCGCGATCACCGCCAGGTCGGGGGTGACGTTGTAGCGCACGTCGCCGCCGACCTGCGCGGACGTTTTGTTGCCAAGGCTGTCGTGCCGCGCCAGCGCGTAGGGCGTGATCTCGATGCCGTGGCCCTGCTCGAAGTTGCCGACGCCGGCGAGGCTGCCCATGCGATCGAGGTCGAACACCGAGGCATCCAGGCTGATCGCCGACCATTGCAGGCTGAGCTGATCGCGCGGCACGTAGCGCTGCACGTTGAAGCCCCAGTGATCCAGTCCTCGGCGAAACTGCAGGTGGCGCGTGTCGATCGCGAATGTGGCCACCCAGCCGGTTGCGTTACGCTCGACCTGCGCGTCCCAGATCCCGTCCCAGTCGAACGAGGGCGTGCGCGTGCCGGCGACGACCAGGCCGTCGCTGCGTCCGCCGCCGGCGTTGACTTGGAACACGTAGCCGCTGCGCTGCGCGGCGAAGGTGTCGAGCACCAGAGTCACGTGGTCGTCGTTGCTCTGGTCGCTGTCGCGCTCGATAGTGTGTACCGAGCGCTTGCCGAATTCCGGATCGGTCGCTTCCACGCGCACGTAGAGGTGGTTGCCATCGGCGAGCACGCGCACGGTCGTCGGGTACGCCGTTGGCTCGCCGGGGTGCGGATCCTGCTGGATCAGTGCGAATGCCGGTGCCGTCTGCCACTGGGCTGCGTCCGGCGCGCCGCTGACCTTCACGGCGGTGATGGCCGGCGGCGGCGCACTGGCCTTGGACGCATCAGCCGCCCACGCGCCGGCGACCGCACCGAATGCGAGCACGCAGATCCAGGCAATCGTCCGTCGGAGCGCCACCGCTCAGGCGATCCGCGGAGGCCAGGCGTGGGTCTCTTCCTGGCAGGACCGGCACCAGGCGTAGAGCGCGTCGTACATCACCAGGCCCTGTGCGAGCATCGCGTGGTCGTCGACGTGGGTGTGCGAGAGCCCGAGCGAGATCGCGTACAGGCCCGCCGACTGCGGCGTCAAGTCCAGGCGCGAGGTGTCGGCGCCGCGCACGATCGCGGCGAGCTGCTGCAGGGCCGGGTCGTCGAGGCCGTAGCAGGACAGGAAGGCATCGAAGCTGCACAGCTCGCCCACGTGCGAGAGCTCGGCGCCGGGAATGTCGTAGGCGATCGCGTCCTGTTCGCGGGCGACGTCGAAGACCCGGTTCGCGGGGACGTACAGGAACTCGGGCGCGTCGTCGATGAAGCGTGCGATCAGCCACGGGCAGGCGATGCGATCGATCTTGGGACGTTCGCGGGTGACCCACTTCATGAGGCACCTCCATCAGTGGCGGCCACCGCCCGCGTCAGGCGCGCAGCGGCGACGTCCCATCGGATGTTGCGGAAGAACGCGTCGAGGTACTTCGCGGCGGCTGCGCCGTAGTCCATCTGGTAGGAGTGCTCGTACATGTCGAGCACGAGGATGGGCGCGGTGTCGGCCGGACCGTGCAGGTGGTCCCAGAGCCAGTAGTTCTCGAGCTGGCGCAGGTGCCGGTTCCAGCCGAGCACGACCCAGCCCGAATCGCCTCCCAGGCCGGCACCCATGCGGCGGAACTCGACCTCCCACGTGGCGAAGTCGCCGAACGCGGCGGCGATACGTCGGCGCACGTCGGCATCGGGCTGGCCGTCGCCGCCGAGGTTCTCGAAGTACAATTCGTGCAGCACCACCGAGCCGGTGCGCATCAGGTGCTCGCGCTTGAGGTCGTTGTAGACGAATGGCGGTGTATCCGGATCGGCCAGAGCTTGCGTCAGGCGTTGCTTGATTGTGTTGAGCGCCTTCACCGAGCCGCCGTAGTTGTTCTCCCAGTGCGACTGGATCAGCTTCTCGGACAGGCCGTCGAGCTTGGACGGATCGAACGGCAATGGACGCATCTCGTGGGTCGATGCGAAAGCCGGTGCGTGGGTCATGGGGGAAACCTCCTGCACTAGTGGTGCGCGGCGAGCGGATACAGCAACAGGCCGAGCGCGGCAGCAACGACGACGATCACCGGCTCGGGGATCTTGTCGAACTTCCACAGCACGCCGACGGCCGCGAGCGCGATCAGCGCGGTCGGCACGTCGATGATCGAGCGCATGCCCAGCACGATCACCGAGCCTGCGATCGTGCCGATCGCCGCGGCGGTGGCGCCGGCGATGAAGGCGACGATGCCCGGGCGCTTGCCGTGCTTGCGGAAATACGGCGCCGGAATGACCGTGAACAGGTAGCACGGCAGGAACATGCCCACCGCGGCCACGATCGCGCCCTGCAATCCGGCGACCAAGTAGCCGATGAAGCCGACGGTGATGACCACCGGGCCGGGGGTGATCATCGCCACCGCGACCGCGTCGATGAACTGGCGCTCGCCCAGCCAGTGGTGCTCGGTCACCACGCCACCGTACAGGAACGGCACGATCGCCAAGCCGCTGCCGAACACGCAGGCACCGGCCTTGGCGAAGAAGCCGAAGATCTGCAGCAGCAGCGGCACCTGCGTCGCGCCGAGCGCCGGCACGACCAGGATCAACGATGTGCGCGGCCGGCGTTGCAAGAGCTTCGGCGGGGTGCGCACCAGCCAGACGAGCCCGCCGCCGAGCAGGAACACCCACAGGTACTCGGAGGCGGTCACCGCGGTCAGCGTGCCGCTGACGAGGTAGATGCCCCAGAGCATGGGGTTCTTGCCGATGTTCTTCCGGGTCAGCTTGACCGCGCTGAGCGCGATGATGCCGATCACGGCAGCGCCGACGCCGTAGAACGCCGCCTGCATCCAGCTCAGCCCGCCGAAGCGCTGGTAGAGCCAGCCCAAGGCCACCACCATCAGAAACGAGGGCAGCACGAAGCCGATGCCCACCAGGGTGGCGCCGAGCCGCCTGTAGTGGACGTAGCCCAGGTACATCGCCAACTGCGCGGCCAGCGGCCCGGGCATGAGCTGTGCGAGCGTGAGGCCTTCCTTGTAGTCGGCCTCGGAGATCCACTTCCGGCGCTCGACGAGGTCGCGATGCATGTAACCGATCAGTGCGACCGGACCGCCGAAACCGATGCTGCCCAGCCGCAACGCATAGCAGGTCAGATCCCACAGCGAGTAGGAAGGCGCCGTCGGTGTGTCGATGGCTGCTTCGCTCATCGCTTCTTCTCCGGCCCGGCCGCAGCAGTTGCGTAGAACGCGTGCAGACCATCGAGCGTGGGCGTCATCTGCGCGAGTAGCGCGTCGTCGTCCTTCGCATTCGCGCGCGCCGCGGTCATCAACGCCTCGAATCCTGCCGCCTCGGGCACCGGCTCGCCGCCGACGTCGAGCAGGTGGACGAGCGCGCTCAGCCGCGCCAGTCCGGGATCCTCATCGAGACCGAAGCTCGCCAGCAGCACCTCGAAGGTCACCCGCTCGCCGACGTGGGTGAAACGGGCGCCGTCGAAGTCGAAGCCCAGCGCCGACTTCGGGCAGGCCGAGGGCTTCTCCAGCCACAGCAAACGCGCCTTGGTGTCGATGAAGCGCCGGATCAGCCACGCGCTGGCAACACGATCGACCCACAGATGGCGGCGGGTCGCCCACGTGCGTCCTTGGTAGTCCTTGCGCGCCAAGCGCGCGATCGCGCCCGGCGCCGTGTGCGGCTCGTCCGGCGAGAGGACTGTGTCGACCAGGCCGAGGAAATCGGTCCACGCCGCCTCGCACTTGGAGCTCGCATCGTTCGGAAAATGATCTGCTGCGCGCAACGCCTCGAAATCGCGACGCAGTCGACGCACAATGCGTTGGATCTCGGTCGAGCCTTGACCGGAGAGCGTCTTGCGCGCCGCGGTGAGGGTCTTGGTGAAGGCCGCATTGTCCTCGCTGCGATCGAACAGACCCAGCAAGCAGGCCTCCTGATCGCGATCGCGGGCCGTGGTGGCCAGCACCTGCGCGGTGCCGCCGGCCTCGAGGATCGCCTCGGCCATGTCGTCGAACCACTGGCGGTGCGCCTCGGTGCCGGGCAGGACGTAGACGCCGTCGCGCAGGACCGCGCAGCCCATCGCCCGCAGCGCCCGCCAGAAGCGCATGCGCGCCGTCGCGTTCTCGGTCGGCAATGTCAGGACCAGCAACCACCAGGAGCGCAGTGCAGACTTCATTGTCGTAAATCCTACAATTTCATAATAACTCATACAACACACGTTCCGTTGGTTCGGTGGACCATCTCCGCTAACCTATCCTCCCCTAGGGGATGAGCCGATGAGCCTGCACGCCACGCATCCACAGATCATCAAGCGTCTCAAGCGCGCCGTGGGCCATCTGCGCAGCATCGTCGCGATGCTCGAGGAAGGCCGTGGTTGCCTGGACATCGCCCAGCAGTTGCAGGCGGTCGAGAGCGCGATCAACTCGGCCAAGAAGACCCTCGTGCACGACCACATCGACCACTGCCTGGATCACGCCGTGCGGCAAGGGGGTTCCGACTCCCAAGCCGCGATCGACGAGTTCAAGGCCATCACCAAGTACCTCTGAGGCTCGCCCATGGACTCCTTCGTTCACCTGTTGCAACAGGGCAATGTCTGGCTGTTCGTGCCCAGCGCGATCCTGCTGGGCGCCCTGCACGGGCTGGAGCCGGGGCACTCGAAGACGATGATGGCCGCCTTCATCGTCGCGATCCGCGGAACGATCGGTCAGGCCGTGCTGTTGGGACTGTCGGCGACGGTGTCGCACACGGCGGTGGTGTGGGTGGTCGCTCTGACGGGCATGTACTTCGGCCGGAACTGGAATGCCGAGACGACGGAGCCGTACTTCCAGATCGCCTCGTCCGTGCTGATCGTAGGCGTAGCGCTGTGGATGCTTTGGCGGACCCGGAAGAACCAGCAGGCGGAGGCGCTCGCGTACGACCACCCGCACGACCACGATCACGGCCACCACGAAGGGCACGGCCCCGAGGCCAAGCGCATCGACACCGGGCACGGCCGGGTGCGGCTGGAGATCTTCGAGGACGGCATGCCGCCGCGCTTCCGGCTCTACGCCGACGGGCCGCACGGTCTGGCTTGGAACGCCGATCAGGTCATCGTCGAGACCGAACGGTCTGATGGGAGCCGGCAGTCCTTCGCCTTCACCGAGCGTGCCGGCTTCCTCGAATCGATCAGCACGATCCCGGAGCCCCACGAGTTCGTCGCCCGCCTGAGCCTCGGCCACGATCACCACAAGCACAACTTCGATGTCGAGTTCGTCGAGCACGACCACGACCACCATGCCGTGCCTGGCTACGCCGGCTTGGACGTCTCGGCACCCGGCTACCAGGATCCTCACGAGCTCGCGCACGCCAACGACATCCGCCGGCGCTTCGCCAACCAGAACGTCACCACTGGCCAGATCATCGTGTTCGGCCTGACCGGCGGGCTGATCCCGTGCCCAGCCTCGATCACCGTGCTGCTGCTGTGCCTGCAGCTCAAGAAGATCACGCTCGGCGCCGCGCTGGTGCTGTGCTTCAGCATCGGCCTGGCGTTCACCATGGTCGTCTCAGGCGCACTGGCCGCGTTGAGCGTGCGCCACGTGTCCAAGCGCTGGAGCGGCTTCGGCGAGTTCGCCCGCAAGGCCCCGTACTTCTCGAGCGCAGTGATCCTGCTCGTTGGCTTCTACGTCGGCTACCAAGGCTGGTATGGACTGGCCAACCTTCACGGGTAGCTCTGCCTCTTCCTCCCGATCAAGCGATCAAGCAGGGCCGATGGATGTGAGCAGCTTCGTCGGTGAGCGCACCCAAGCCGTTTGCGTCATTGAACGTCAGCTGCATTGATCGTCATCCATGTAGCGATGAGCTATTGTCGCGAACATCGAGCGAGTTGATCAGATCTGTCTTGGCTTGGGGCTGTGCAGGATGTTCCGGCATGGCTTGCTAGACTGCCAGACGTGGACACGCACGCCTACCGTGGATCCGAAGCGACGGTCGAGTTTCACGATGCCGCAGGCATCGGCGCGATCCTGTTCGATCCGACACTGCTGCCGCGCGTGGATGCCAGCATCTTCGACCCGGCCTGTGGCGGTGCCACGCCGGTGGTGGTGGGCGGGCGCGGCGCGGCGTGGTTCGTGGACACCGCGGCCGGCGCAGCGGTGTTGCGCCACTACCGGCGCGGCGGGCTGGCCGCGAAACTCAGCCATGCGGCCTACCTGTGGCAGGGCGCGCAGCGCACGCGCAGCTTTCGCGAGTTTCGTCTTCTGCAGGAAGTGCGCGCACTCGGTTTGCCTGCGCCGACACCGCTGGCCGCGGCGTACTGGCGCGTGGGTGCCGGTTACCGCGCCGCCTTGCTGGTCGCGCGCATTGCTGGCGCGCGTTCGTTGGGCGCTCTGCTGGATCGCCACGCGGCCGCTCCATGGGGCGCGATCGGCCGCTGCATCGCCGCGTTCCATCGCGCCGGCGTATGCCATGCCGATCTCAACGTGGATAATGTGCTGATGGATGTGAACGACGATTGCTGGCTGATCGATTTCGACCGCGGCGTGCGGCGGCGTCCGGCATTGAACTGGCAGACCGCCAACATCGCGCGGCTGCGGCGCTCGCTGCGCAAGCGCATCGGCGCGCGTGCCGACGAACCGGCGCTGGTCAACGGCTGGGAAGCCCTGCTGGATGGCTGGAACGACGGCCTGCGGAGTCCAGCGTGAGCTGGGCTCTGCGTTTCCTCGGCGTTGGCAATGCCGCCGCGGTCGAACTGGGTTCGTCCTCGGTGGTGCTCGAGCACGCCGACGCGCCGCTGTTGCTGATCGACTGCGGGCAGGAGGCGCTCACCGCCTACCTCGAACACTATGCTCGCACACCGGCTGCGCTGTTCATCACCCATGTGCACATGGATCACGTCGCCGGGATGGAGCGGCTGTTCATCCGTGCGTATTTCGACGAGGTGCTGCGTGGCAAGCTCAAGCTGTATGTCCCAGTGACCGTGCTGCCACATCTGCATGCGCGGGTCGCCTCGTATCCGGGCGCGCTGGCCGAGGGCACGGTGAATTTCTGGGACGGATTCCAGGTGATCCCGGTGTCCAACGGTTTCTGGCACGGCGGGCAATGGTTCGACGTGTTCCCTGTCCGGCACCATCTGCCGGATACCGCGTTCGGCCTGCGCCTGCGCGGCAGCTTCGTGTATTCGGGCGACACCCGACCGATCCCGGAAATGCTCGCCCATCAGGCCGATGGCGGCGAGGTGATCGTCCACGACTGTGCCCTGCACGGCAATCCCTCGCACACCGGCGTGGACGATCTGGAACGCGAATACCCGCCGGAGCTGCGGCAACGCATGCTGCTGTATCACTACGAATCCGCGCAGGCTGGTGCCGAACTGGAACGCCGCGGGCATCGCATCGCCCGCCCGCGCGAGGTGCTGGCGTTATCGCCGCCGTGTCCACCGGAAACCGGCGCGCGATGAACGCGCCCGACCGCAACGATCAGGCTGCACTGGTGCTCGACCGCCTCGGGCGGCCGCTGCGCGACCTGCGCATGTCGGTGATCGAGACCTGCAACTTCCGCTGCCCGTACTGCATGCCGGAGGAAACCCATCCGGACGAACCCCTGCTGGGATCGGACCGGCGTCTGGATTTTCAGCAGATCGAGGTGGCGGTGCGCGGCTTCGTCGCGCTGGGCGTGAGTAAAGTGCGCCTGACCGGCGGCGAGCCGCTGCTGCGCAAGGATCTGCCGCAACTGGTGCGGCGGCTGGCGGCGATCGAGGGCGTCGAGGATCTGGCCCTGACCACCAATGGAAGCCTGCTCGCGCGGCAGGCGCAGGCGCTACGCGACGCGGGCCTGCGCCGGCTCACGGTCAGCCTCGATACCCTCGACCCGCAGCGCTTTCGGGAAATGACCGGCGGCCGCGGCGATCTGGCCGACGTGCTCGCCGGCATCGAGGCCGCCGAGCGCGCCGGGTTCACCTCGATCAAGATCAATACCGTGGTGCTGCGCGGGATGAACGATGGCGACGTGCTCGATCTGGCCGCGCACTTTCGCGACAGCGGGCATGTGCTGCGCTTCATCGAATACATGGACGTGGGCACCTGCAACGGCTGGCGTCGCGAGGGCGTGCTGCCCTCGGCGCAGGTGCGCGATGCGATCGCCGCACGCTGGCCGCTGCGCGCGCTGGATGCCAACTATCGCGGTGAAGTCGCACGTCGGCATGCGTATGTGAACGGGCAGGGCGAGATCGGCTTCATCAGCTCGGTGAGCGCGCCGTTCTGCGGCGATTGCCACCGTGCGCGGCTGTCGGCCGATGGCAAGCTTTACACCTGTTTGTTCGCTGGCGAAGGCCACGACCTGCGGCCGTGGCTGGACGATCCGGTCGCGCTCGCCGGGCACCTGCGCGATCTGTGGAGCGCGCGTGCGGATCGCTACAGCGAACTGCGCGGCGCGGCGCGCGGCGGGCGGCATATCGAGATGTATGTGATAGGTGGGTGAGTCGCCGTGCTTGCGATCTGCCAGTGGCAGATCGCGCGGCGACGAACGCCCGTAGCAGGAGCGTAGGGCCGGAGTTGCCCGGTGAGACATGGATGTCGAACCCGGCAATCCGATGGACCTCAGGAAATGCGTGGAGATGCTGTGAAACAAGGCAATCGCAAGCTGACCCACCTCGACGCCGCCGGCCAGCCGACGATGGTCGATGTCGCGGCCAAGCCGGTCAGCGTGCGCAGCGCTCTGGCGGCCAGCCGCGTGCGTTTTCCCGCCGCCGTCGCCGAGGCGTTGCGCGGGCAGGGCATGGCCAGCGCCAAGGGCCCGGTGCTCGATACCGCGATCATCGCCGGCACGCTGGCGGTCAAGCGCACCCACGAGCTGATTCCGTTCTGCCACCCGCTGCCGATCGATGGTTGCAAGTTCACGCTCGATTGGCTCGATGCGCGCACGCTGGGCATTCGTTGCCAGGTGCGCAGCACGCACCGCACCGGGGTGGAGATGGAAGCCCTGACCGGCGTGTCGGTCGCGGCGTTGACGGTGTACGACATGTGCAAGGCGCTGTCGCACGCCATCGTGATCGGGCCGACGCGGCTGCTCGGCAAACGCGGCGGCAAGCGCGACGTCGGGGAGATCGACTGATGCGCGTGCGCCTGTTGTACTTCGCCAGCCTGCGCGATGCCGCCGGTTGCGAGCAGGAGTCGCTGGAAGTCGCGACCGCGAGCCTGGCCGATCTGTACGAACAGGCGCGGTCACGCCACGGCTTCGTGCTGCAGCGGCAGCGCCTGCGGGTGGCCCGCAACGGCGCCTTCGCGCCGTGGAATGAACTGGCCGCCGATGGCGACGAGATCGCCTTCATCCCGCCGGTATCGGGAGGGTGAGTCGATGCGTTCGAGGATCATTACCTCGTGTCACTCCGGCGTTGGACCATGCAGCATCGAAGTGAACGACGCGCCGAAGGTGCGCACATGAACGATTCGAGTGAGCCGACATTCCGGATTTCTGCCGAACCGATCGAAGTAGCCGCGCTGCGCGCGCGCATGGACGACCGCCGCGCCGGCGGTTTCGCCAGCTTCGAGGGCCGCGTGCGCGACCACAACGAGGGCCGTTCGGTGAACGGCCTGCGCTACGAGGCCTATGTCGAACTGGCGCAGGCCGAAGGCGCGCGCATTCTCGATGAGGCGCACACGCGCTTCGACATCCTCGATGCGGTCGCGGTCCACCGCATCGGCGAACTGGACATCGGCGACGTCGCGGTCTGGGTCGGTGCTTCGGCTGCGCACCGCGACGCGGCCTTCGCTGCATGTCGCTGGATCATCAACGAGGTCAAGTCGCGCGTGCCGATCTGGAAACACGAGCGCTATCGAGAAGGCGATGCCGGCTGGCTGCACCCTGATAGCGATTGACCTACGTCGCTTTGCCGTAACGTTCGATCCACGGCTGCAATTGCGGAAGGTAAGGTTCGAGCCACGCGCGGTAGCGTACCCAGCGCCCGATTGCGCGATCGTGCAGCGGCTGACTGACTTGCTCGTAGCTCGGCGTGGTGATGCGTGTACCGCTACGGGCGCGTTCGGCAAAGCGCAATTGCTCGGCTTGCCACGGCAGGCCGAGGAAATCGCACGCGCTCCGGGTTTCGGTAGCCGGATCGGCGATCAAGCCCTCATAGCGCACCGTGTGGACGGACAGATGCAGGCGGCTGCAGAAGGCATCCCATAGTTCCATCGTGCACAGGTACAGCCGTACCGTGTCATCGAGCGTGTAAAAGTTGGCCATCGCCGCGTTCGGAGTGAAGTTCTGCTGGAAGCAGCTCAGGCACACGTCGGCTGGATGGCGCGTCAGAAAAATCCAGCGCGCGCGTGGGAACACCCGCTGGATCAACGCCGCTCGGTTCATCTGCAGTGGCATCTTGTCGACCAGAAGACGTGTGCGATCACGTTGGCAGCAGGTGGACACGGCATCGAAATAAGCGCGGCGCAGATAGCCGAGGTCGATTCCATCCAGGCTTCGGACTGCACGCGGATAACCATCCGGCAGCGCCGCCACGATGTCTCGCATGCGCACGGCTGTCGGTTCTTCCTTGAGTACCTGTGCGCGAGTGTTGCCGTCGAGGATCTGTTCGAACAAGGTGGTGCCAGAGCGCGGGAAGCCGACCACGAATACCGGATCTGGCTCGGCGGCAGGATCAACCATCAAGGGCGCGGGCCAGTCGGCCAGCCAGCCGTCGCGAACGAGGTCGAGCCATTCCTCCACCTCGGCGAGATAGGGATTGGATCGCGGTTGATTGGCCGGCGACATCCGCTGTGCCAGCGCATTGCCGTTGATGTAGACGGCCATCGCCTCCGTCGGGCGGTCGAGCCGATCCAGCAGGCGGGCGCGTTCGAAGGTCGTCAACAAACACGATGCGTCGCTCAGGTGGAATGCGGATAGCGCATCCAGTTCCTGCTGCGCGCGGTCGAGCCGCCCTTCGCGGCGCGCAAGTCGACACGCGACCAGGTGCAGTTGGACGTCGTCTTCGTCGGTCGCGGCGTCAGCTCGCAAGCGCATCGCCTCATCGACGACACGTTTTGCATCCTCGATGCGATTGTGTTGTTCCAACTCGCTGCCCAACTGCCAGTACGCTTGCCACATGGATGCATCGGATGAAATCGCGCAGCGGAAAGCGTCCTGCGCCAACGCGTTGTGGCCGGCGGTCTGATGCACGATACCCAGCAGATTCCATGCTTGCGCATGGTCGCGATCTTCCGCCAGCAGGCGGTCTAGCAGGCTGCGCGCACGGCCGAGTTTGTGCGCATCGAACAGCATCTGCGCTGCAGTGAACCAATGGTCGTGGCGTTGTTTCGCATTGGCGGGCGATGACAGGCAATGGCCCATTTCCTCGTGATAAACGGCGCTTTCCGACGCAAGCCGCGCAAGTGTTGCCATCGCATCGCGGCTCCGGCCCGATCCGCGAAGGCAGCGCGCATGTTCGAGGATCGCCGCCGGATGCGTGCGCTCATGGGATGGCAGCGTGTCCAGTGTTGCCAATGCTCTTGCGTGCTGCCCGTTTTCGCGCAGATACCGCGCATGCATCAGAATCATCGCGCGTGGATCAAGTTGTACTGCTCTCTCGATCCATGCCAGCGCGCCGGCAGAGTCGCCGGCTTTCAGACTGGCTTCCGCACCGTTGACGAGGATCGAAGTTTCTCGTGGGGCCATGGATGCGGCACGCACGAAGTTGGCCGCGGCCTTGGCCGGAGCGTCGGCGAGCAGGTGGCACAAGCCCACGCCATTGAGCGCAAACGCATCATGCGGCGACGCGGTCAGGACGGTATTGAAGGACTCCAGCGCCGCTGTCGGGTTGTGATCGCGCAGTTGCGCATATGCCAAACCCAAGCGCAGGGCTGTGTCGCTGGGGCGCAGCATGGTCGCACGGTACAGATGGATACACGCTGCCTGCGTACGTCCGCGTTGCAGACACAAATCGCCGAATTCGGCTAGAGCGTCGGAATCGTTCCACGCGTTACGAAGGTATGCCAAATAGGCTTGTTCCGCGCGATCCGATTCGCCATGCAGGCGAGCCTTGCGTGCGGTTTCCAACCCATCGGTAGCTGGGCCGTCGATCATTGGCATATCGCCGGGCATACGCCAATCACGATATGCCAGCACGGTTTGGTTCCCGGAGTGCCAAGCAAACCCATGGCGGTTTCGATGTGATGCGAGGCGACGATATTCGCACAATCGGCCAGCTCTACGGGGGCGATTGCCAAGCCTGCCCCTCGTGCCGGAGTCGCGCTTTGCGGCACAATCGACGGACTTCCAGGAGCCATGTCATGCAGGATCTTCGAGTATCCATCGTCCAGGGCGCCACCCGCTGGCACGATCCGGCCGGCAATCGCGATTACTACGCCGATCTGATCGAGCCGCTGCGCGGCCACACCGACCTGATCGTGCTGCCGGAGACCTTCACCAGCGGCTTCTCGAACGAGGCGATCCACAACGCCGAGACGATGCAAGGCCCGACCGTCGCGTGGATCCTCGCGCAGGCGAAAGCTGCGAAGGCCGCGGTCACCGGCAGCGTGCAACTGCGCACCGAAGCGGGCGTGTTCAATCGCCTGCTGTTCGCCAAGCCTGATGGCAGTCTGCGCCATTACGACAAGCGCCACCTGTTCCGCTATGCCGGTGAGCACGAGCGCTACGCCGCAGGCCATGAGCGCTTGAGCGTGGAATGGCGCGGCTGGCGCATCTGTCCGCTGGTCTGCTACGACCTGCGCTTCCCGGTGTTTTCGCGCAATCGTTTCGATGTCGAACGCAAGGGCGACCTCGATTACGACCTGCTGATCTATGTCGCCAACTGGCCGGGCGTGCGCGCCTATCCGTGGCGCACCCTGCTGCGCGCGCGCGCGATCGAGAACCTGAGCTACGTCGTCGGCGTCAACCGCGTCGGCACCGACGGCAACCACCTCGATTACGCCGGCGACAGTTCGGTGATCGACTTCCTCGGCCATCCGGCCAGCGAATGCGGCGATGCCGAGGTGGTGGCGACGACCACGCTGCAGGCGGCGGAATTGCTGGCGCATCGCAAGCGTTTTCCGGCGATGCTGGATGCGGATGCGTTCACGATCACGTAGATTTCGTGGAACGGGTTGAAGTCATTGGCTTCCTCACCCTCCCCACCCCGACTCTCGCACGGGGTGATGGACGCTCAAGGGTGCGCGAATCGAGGGTTCGCAAGCGCACCGCTTCGCCCCGAAAGAGGGGCGAAACATCCACCACGATCCCTCAAGCCGTCTCCGGAAGGATGGATCAGTCCTCGTCGCGCGGCAGTCCTTCGTAACGCGGTGCGCCGGGGCGGTGCGGGCGATCGCCGCGCGGGCCCTTGTGCGTGCCGCCGGGGCCACGCTGCGGCGGGCGCTGGCCGTCGCGACGCGGTCCTTGCGGGCCACGGCTCGGGCCTGCATGCGTGCGTTCGCCGCGGAAATCATTGCGTGGTTCGCCGCGATGGTCGCCCCGATGATCCGGGCGTTGATCGCCGCCGTAGCGACCGCGTTCACCCCGCGGGCCATCACCCGAACGCGCATGGAAACCCTGTGGATCGCGCGTGCCCGGATGCCCGCCGTGCGGACGTGGTGCGCCCTGACCGCGTGGTCCGCCGCGCGAAGGCGCGTACGGCGCCTGACCGGCGGTGCCGGGGCGACCCTGACCGCGATGGTGCCCGCCGCGTGCCTGCCGCGGGCCGGTATCCACGCCCTCGGGCACATACCAACTGCGGAACTCGGTGCTGTTGCCACCCTGCGCCGGCCCGCCCTGGCCGGGTCGCGGTTTGAACGGACGACCTTGGCCGAACGGCTTGTCGCCGTGACGCGCTCCGCCCGGATGTCCGTTGCCGGCGTGCTGCCCGTAGGGGCGGCCACGCGGCGCGCCGCGGCCGTGCGCGGGCTTGTCGTGGCTGTAGGACGCCGGCGGTTGATCCTCGTGACGACCGTGGTGGTGCTGTTTCGGCGGCGCGTTGCCGTGCGCGTTCTTCTTGCCGTAACCACCGTGCTTGCGCGGACCGCGACCGGGACGATCCTCGCGCACATGATCGAAACGGCGTAGTTCGCGGCCTTCATCGGCGGTGGACAGCGCGCCGTTGACGTAGGCCTTGCCGCCACGCTCCTCCTTGCGGATGTGGATCTCGTTGCGCGCCTTGCGCTGGCCGATCACCGGTTGCAGGGTCAGCACCTGCGCGCCGCCCTCGAGGCCGAGTTCCTTCTGCAGGGCTTCGACCTGTTCCTGTGGTAGCTCCTCGCTCTGCCCGCGCTTGAGCAGGCGCGGCAGGGTGATCGCGCCGTAGCGGATGCGCTTGAGCCGGCTGACCTGATATCCCTGCGATTCCCACAGCCGGCGCACTTCGCGATTGCGGCCTTCCTTCACGCCCACACGGAACCACGCATGCGCATCGGAGCTGTTGATCGGCTCGATGAGATCGAATTTCGCCGGGCCGTCGTCCAGCGCCACGCCGCGCTTGAGGCGATCGACGATGTTGTCCGGCACCTCGCCGTGGATGCGGCAGACGTATTCGCGTTCGACCTCGCGCGAGGGATGCATCAGCGCGTTCGCGAGTTCGCCGTCGGTGGTGAGCAGCAGCAAGCCGGTGGTGTTGATGTCCAAGCGGCCGACCGCGATCCAGCGCGCGCCCTTGATGTTGGGCAGCGCCTCGAAGATGGTCGGACGACCTTCCGGATCCTCGCGGGTGGTGACCTCGCCCTCGGGCTTGTTGTAGATCAGCACGCGCGCCGGTTCGTTGAGCGCGCTGGCGACGAAGCTGCGGCCGTCGAGTTCGACCCGGTCGCCGCTGCCGATCGACGAGCCGACCTGCGCGACCTCGCCGTTGACGCGCACCATGCCGTGGGCGATGCGTTCTTCCAGCGCGCGGCGCGAGCCCAGTCCCGCCTGCGCGAGCACCTTGTGCAGGCGCTCCTCGAGGCGCGGCGCTGCGGCGGCGGATTCGCCGCGATGCAGGGACAGGCGACCGCGTGCGTTGTCGCTCGCGGTCTTGTCCTGCGCGGACTTGTCGTGCGCGGCATTGTCCTGCGCGAGTTTGCCGTGCTTGGCGTGGCCGTCGTGGCTGTGGGGATGGCGATGATGCTTGTCAGTCATGGCTGGGCTCGTGCGCGTCGTGGCGCGCTGGTGTAGTGACATCGCAGTCGGTGACTGCGACGGGAGACGGTGAATCTTCGGGGCTGGTTTCGATTTCGGTGGCATTCGGCAGCGGATCGAACGCGGCATCGTGTTCGATCGCGCCGGTTTCATCGGGCAGTTCCATTTCGATGATCGCCACCGTCGGCACCGATTCGAATGGCAGCTCGGGATCCGGCGCGGCGATCTCGCCGATCTCCGCCAGCGGCGGCAACTGGTCGAGGCTCTTCAGCCCGAAGTAGTCGAGGAAGCCGCGGGTGGTGCCGTACAGCGCCGGTTTGCCGGGCACGTCGCGATGGCCGACCACGCGGATCCATTCGCGTTCTTCCAGCGTCTTGATGGTGTTGGTATTGACCGCCACGCCGCGCACCGCCTCGATTTCGCCGCGGGTGATCGGCTGCCGGTAAGCGATCAACGCCAGCGTTTCCAGGGTTGCGCGGGTGTACTTGGCCTGCCGCTCGGCCCACAGCCGCGACACCCACGGCTGCACGTCGGTACGCACCTGATAGCGCCAGCCGGAGGCGACTTCGACCAGTTCCACGCCGCGCCCGGCGCAATCGGCTTGCAAGCTCGCAAGCGCCTGCGCGAGCGCGTCGGCGTCGATCGAGGGCTCGTCGGCGAACAGCTCGGCGAGCAGCGCGAGCGACAGCGGCCTTTGCGCGGCGAGCAGGGCGGCTTCGATGATGCGGGCGAGTGAGACTGTTTCCATGTAGATCGTGCTGTCAGTTTGCTTGATGGATGCTGTTTCCTTCTCCCTTCGGGAGAAAGCTGGCCGAAGGCCGGAAGGGTCAATGCCAAGAGAATCCGGGGATGCTCGGTTCTCCACTCATACTCTCTACTCAACCTTCACTTGACGTTATTCAGGCATCTGACTTGATCGTTGCAATTGAACCAGGTTTGTTTTCCAGCAATTGCACCAACTTGACACGACATTCCCTCACCCGCCGCGCCTGCGGCGCGTCGGCCTCTCCCGGAGGGAGAGGCAGCATCCCCCTTCCCCCACCGGGGGAAGGTGCCCGCAGGGCGGATGAGGGCACCATCGTTGGTAGCAGGGGTATGCATTGAAAGCTTTGCCCTCATCCCATCCCATCTTCTGGTGGGAGAGTGGTTTGAGAATCCATTGGTAAAACTGCTTCAGGAATCGGAATCAACGGCGCGTTGACATCGTCATTCGCCGCTTCTTCATCACCCGCCGGCAGCGCCAGCGACTTGACGTAGATCGCCGCCAGCGGCTGCTCCTGCACGATCTCGATCAACCGCTCCTTGGCCAGTTCGAGGATCGACAGGAAGGTGACCACCACGCCCAGCCGCCCTTCCTCGGGCGTGAACAAGGCGGTGAAGTCGTGGAAGCGGCCGTCGCCTAGCGTGCGCAGCACCGTGCTCATGCGCTCGCGTACCGACAGCGCCTCGCGGCGCACGGCGTGGTGGCCGAACAGTTCCGAGCGCTTGAGCACGTCGCGCAGCGCCAGCAGCAGTTCGCGCAGATCCACCGGCGGCGGCGCGGCGACGAATTTGATTTCCGGCATCTGCGCGCTGGCGATGGCGGTATCGCGGTCGAGGCGATCGAGCGCGTCCAGATCCTCGGCGGCCTTCTTGAAGCGTTCGTATTCCTGCAGGCGGCGCACCAGTTCGGCGCGCGGATCGATTTCCTCGCCGGACTCGTCCTTCGGCCGCGGCAGCAGCAGCCGCGACTTGATCTCCGCCAGCATCGCGGCCATCACCAGATAATCGGCGGCCAGCTCGAAGCGCAGCTCGCGCAGGGTCTGGATGTAATCGACGTACTGGCGGGTGATCTCGGCGACGGGGATGTCGAGGATGTCCAGATTCTGCCGGCGGATCAGGTACAGCAGCAGGTCGAGCGGGCCCTCGAAGGCTTCGAGGATGATCTCCAGCGCATCCGGAGGGATGTACAGATCTTGCGGGATTTCGAGCATGGGCTCGCCGCGCACCATCGCCAGCGGCATCTCGCGCTGGATCGCGGTCGCGGCGGGGCTGGCGGCGGGGGCTTCGGCGAGGTTCGCCGAGGGCTCGGGTTCGGTGTTCACGCGGTCTCGGGGTTCATGGCGTGGCGGCGGCGTGGCCGGCGCAGTGCATTCGGGTGGTACGGAAGAAACGATCGGCGGTGCGGTTGGAACAAGCCGGCGCAGCGGTAACGCGCCTGGATTGGCTCACAGATCCAGAGGACGATGACCTTGGCGCAACACCTGCGGGACATCGCCGGTGACATCCACCACGCTGGTCGGACCGGGCTCGCAATCCCCTGCGTCGAGCATGAAATCCACGCGATCCAGCAACGCACCGGCTACGTCATCAGCCATGTGGCTGGCCAGATCGTCCACATCCGGCAACACCACGCTGGTGCTCAGCAACGGCTGCTCGACCGCCTGCAACAAGGTCTGGGCAACCGGATGATCGATCCTGCGCACGCCGATGGAGTGGCGCTTGTCCAGCTTCAGACGGCGGGGCAGGTCGGAGGAGGCGGTCAGGATGAACGTGCAGGGACCGGGAGTCAGCGATTTCATCAGCCGGAAGGCCGCATCGCCGAGCCGAGCCATGCGCCCGACATCGCTCAACGACGCACAGAGTAAGGTGAAAGGGTGCTTGCTGTCCAGCGCGCGCAGGCGGCGTACCCGATCTTCCGCGTCGCGGGCGTCGAGCATCCACACCAAGGTGTAGCCGGCATCGGTGGGGCACAGGCCGAGTCCGCCTTCGCGCAGCAGGGAGGTCGCGCGCGCGATCGAGCGCGGCTGCGGGTTGATGGGATGGACGGTCAGACGTTCGGACATGGGGCGCTATCATGCACGATTCATCTCTTCGGGAGTCGCCATGCTGTATGTCATCGTCGGTATCGACCGCGCTGATTCGCTCGCTGCGCGCAAAGCGTCACGACCGGAGCACCTTGCCCGGCTGGAAGCGCTGCGGGATGTCGGGCGCCTGATTCTCGCCGGACCGTTTCCCACCATCGACTCACCCGATCCGGGCCCCGCCGGATTCAGCGGCAGCCTGATCGTGGCCGAGTTCGCCTCGCTGGACGAGGCGAAAACCTGGGCGGACGCCGATCCTTACCGTGCTGCAGGTGTGTATGCGAGCGTGGACGTGCGGCCGTTCCGGCAGACGCTGCCATGAGCGTGGTCATCGTCGGCGACAAGGCCACCCGCGATGCGCGCATCCGCGCGGCGCTGTCGGTGCTCGACCCGATCGTGATCGAACTAATCGACGAAGGCCACAAGCACGTCGGCCACGAAGGCGCGCGCCACGGCCATGGACACTATGCCCTGCGAATCGTCGCCGAAACTTTTCGCGGGCTCACGCCGATTGCCTGCCATCGCAAGGTGCATTCGGCGCTCGGCGACTTGCTGCGCTCCGACATCCACGCCATCACCATCCACGCCAGCGCGCCGTTGCGCTGACATCGGAATCCTACGGCTTGCCGTCTTGCAGATGAAAGCGATGCAGCACCCGATGCACCACCGGCGCGAACGCCACCCCGGTGGCGACGATGAACACCAGTCCGGCGTACAGCGCATAGAAACCGGCGAACAGTTTGCCGCCTTCGGTCTTGGGCGCATCCACCGGGCCCATGCCGCCCAGCAGCATCGACGAATTGAGGAAGCCATCCACCCATGTCAGGTGTTCGTAATAGGCATATCCAGCCATGCCGAAGGCCAGCGACACCAGCAGCAGGGCGGCCGCCACCAGCGCATGCCACAACCAGCGCCGCAGGAAGCGATTGAACGGGAGCAGGGGGTGCTGACGGGATTCGTACATGGGCGAATGTCTCAAGTGTGACCGGAGTGGTGCCTTGGCTGCGTTGGATGGCGTGATCATGTTGACGCACGGCGGCGGCGCTGATCGCACCGTAGTGCCACCGATCAGCACGGAACCCGATTATGCTTGCCGGCGCGGGGTGATGTTCAACGCCAAGGGGAGTCGATCATGAAGCCTGGTCTGGGACTGCAACCGATCATTTGCCTATCCGTGCTCGGACTGGCCGCATGTTGTATCGCGCCCGTCGCACGCGCTGCCAGCTCCGGCGACGTGGAATGCAAGTTGCCGGCGCAGCTTCATACCGTCGGTGGCCATGCGACGCTGGGCGCTGGCCGGATCGTGCAGACCTCCCCAGAGGACTGCCGCCAGCGTGGCGGCGAATACACCGTATCCGAAGCCTCGCCAGCCTCATCGCCCGCTGTGGCATCGGCTGTTTCCGTCGCCGACACCGGCCCGCTCGTTTACTGCCTGCTGCCCGCGCAGACACGGCAACTGGGCGAGAAGGATCGCTACAAGACGACCCGCCGTTCGATCCGCACCGCCCGCGCCGATTGCCTGCAAAAAGGCGGCAAGGTGTACACGCCGCGCAAAGCCCGGGCGACACGAAAGAAGCCCTGAACCCGCACAAGCACGATGAGTTGTTCGTGTTGCGCGCAGTCGGCGTGCATGAGGCCGATGTCAGCCAACCAGCGCCGCCACGACCAACACATCCACACCCAACGCCGGGCGGATCGCTGCTGCCGGGATGTCGGCACCCGCGCGCCAGCGATGCACGGCATCGCGCTTGCTTTCGCCTTCGACGAGGAAGATCACTTCGCGCGCGCGCGACAGCCGCGCCGCGCTCATCGAAACCCGTTGCGGCGGCGGCTTGGGCGCATCGAACACCGCCAGCGCATCGGGCGCATCGGTGCCGATGCCCCAGTCGTGACCGGGAAACAGGCTGGTGGTGTGGCCGTCTTCGCCCAAGCCCAGCAACACCAGATCGAAATCGCCGATGCCGCGCAAAGCGTTCGCATAGTCCGCAGCGGCCGCCATCGCACCGCGTTCGGCGGGAATCGGGTGCCGGTTCTGCGGCGCGATCGGCACCTGATCCAGCCACGCCGAGCGCGCCATTGCGCTATTGCGCTGCGGGTCATCCACTGGTGCGCAGCGCTCGTCGCCGAACCAGACCTGCCAGCGCGACCAGTCGGGACGTACCGCATGGAAGTCGGCATCGCGCAGCAGGGCATAAGCCGCACGCGGGGTGTTGCCGCCGGCCAGCACGATGTCGAAACGACCGCGCGCGGCGATGGCTCGTGCGGCGGCGGCGAGGATGCGCGCGCAGGCTGCCTGCGCCAGCGTCGCCGCATCGGGCAGGGGATGCCAGCGCACGATCTGCGCCGGCGCATGCGTATCCGGCAGGCTCATTCCTTCTTGATCGCGTGCCCGCCAAACTCGTTGCGCATCGCCGCCAGCAGCTTGTCGGCGAACGAATCCGAATCGCGCGAGCGCAGGCGCTCGATCAGCGACTGGGTGATGATCGGCGCGGGCACGTCGAGGTCGATGGCTTCGGCGGCGGTCCAGCGGCCTTCGCCCGAATCCACCACATACGGCGCGATGCCGTCGAGCTTGGGATTCCTGCCCAGCGCATCGGCGCTCAGATCCAGCAGCCACGAGCGCACCACGCTGCCGAAGCGCCAGATCTCCGCGACCTGATGCAGGTCGAGCGCGAATTCCTGCTTGTGCTGGAGGATCGAGAAGCCTTCGGCATAGGCCTGCATCATTCCGTACTCGATGCCGTTGTGGATCATCTTGGTGAAGTGCCCCGAGCCGACCGGGCCGACCCGGCCCCAACCCTGCGAGGCGCCCGGCGCAAGGGTTTCGAAGATCGGCCGCAGGCGTTCGACCACCGCCGCATCGCCGCCGACCATCAGGCTGTAACCGGCGTCCAGACCCCAGATGCCGCCGCTGGTGCCGGCATCGACGAAGTCGATTTTCTTCTCCGCGCACAGTGCGGCGTGGCGCAGCGAATCCTTGTAGTACGAATTGCCGCCATCGATGATGCAGTCGCCGGGCGACAACAGGGCGAGCAGGGCGGCGATGGTGTCGTCGGTGATCTTGCCGGCGGGCACCATCGTCCACAGCGCGCGCGGCGCGTCGAGCTTGGCCACCAGCGCTGGCAGCGAATCGGCCGATTCGCCGGCCTTGTCTTCCAGCCCCTTGCGCGCGGCCTCGCTGGGGTCGTAACCGACCACGCGATGCCCGCCGAGGATCAGGCGCTGCGCCATGTTGGCGCCCATCCGGCCCAGTCCGATCATGCCCAGATCCATGCGCTGCCCTCCTTGTGGAAAGGGTCAGTGTACGCGCCTTCAGAACGCGATCATCACGATCGAACCGGCGACGATCAGCAACCCGCCCACGACCACCGGCCAGGTCAGTGTTTCGTGTACGACAATCAGCCCCAGCAGGATCGCGAACACCACGCTGAGCTTGTCGATCGGCGCCACCTTGGTTACCGGACCCAGTTGCAGGGCGCGGTAATAGCACAGCCATGACAAGCCGGTGGCGATGCCCGAGAGCACGAGGAAGACCCAGGTGTTGGTGGCGATGGTCGATGCCGGTCGCCATTCGCCGCGCAACGAGAGGATGATCGCCGTCACCGCGAGGATGACCACGGTGCGGATGAGTGTGGCGAGGTTGGAGTTGATGCCTTCCACGCCGAGCTTGCCGAGCACCGCGGTGAGCCCGGCGAAGAACGCCGAACCGATGGCGAACAGCACCCAGCTTTCCCGCAGGTTCATGGCGGCCTCCCGACGGCATCGTCGCTTGCGAACCATACACTCCCGCGCGCAGGCGGCGTGTCCGGCAACTGACGATCAGCCCTGCGCGCCGATCAGCGCACCGATGAAGCTGGTCAGCGCCATGGTCGCGGCACCCCAGATCAGCACGCGCACCGCGCCGCGTATCACGCTGGCGCCTCCGGCGCGTGCGGCGACCGCGCCAAGCGCGGCCAGCGACAGCATCGAGACGATGGCGATCGACGGCCCCGTGCGATGGCTCGGCGCGAGGTATGCGGCGAGGAAAGGAATCAGGCCGCCGATGGCAAAGCTGGCCATCGACGCCAGCGACGCCTGCAACGGGCGCGCGGACAGTGCGTCGGTGATGCCGATGTCGTCGCGCGCGTGCGCACCGAGCGCATCGTGGCGCATCAACTGGCCGGCGACCTGTTCGGCCAGCGTGCGATCCAACCCGCGACGGACGTAGATCTCGGTGAGCTCGGCGTGTTCGCCGGCAAAATCGGTTTCCAGCGCCTTGCGCTCGATTTCCAGATCGGCACGCTCGATGTCCGCTTGCGAACTCACCGACACGAATTCGCCCGCACCCATCGACAACGCACCGGCGATCAAACCGGCGAGCCCCGCCAGCAACAAGGCATCGCGACCGGCGTGGGTCGAGGCCACGCCGATCATCAGCCCGGCGATGGACAGGATGCCGTCGTTCGCACCCAGCACGCCCGCACGGGTGCTACCGGATGCGTGGGTGCGGTGGGTGTGTCCGGGCATGCGCGGATGATCGGCAGGGTCTTGGAATGCCTTGTGGCTTGATTCCACGGGGGCGCTGCATGCTAGCAAATGCAGCGCCGAGGGTCGCGTGGAAGACGCTCGCGCCGACGACGCGGATGGGGCGCATGCTTGATGCAGGTCATGCCGCAATGGCACGATCGGTTGTCCAATACGGCCATCTGCGCAGCGGCGAGGTGCGGCCATGATCAAGGATCTGCTGGTTCCGCTCACCGAAACGGCGGGCGATGTGTTCGCCGTGAATGCCGCGGCTTGCATGGCTGCCGTGCGCGGCGCGCACCTGACCGTGTTGAAGTTCGTCAACCTGCCGATCCCTGTCGCCGGCCCTTGGGATGGCGGGGATCTGGCCTTCGGCGAGTTGTACAAGACGTTCCGCGACGGGGCGCAGAAGGATGCGCAGGCGTGGCGGGAACGACTGACGCAGCAGTTTCCCGGCCTGTGCGTCGAGGTGCGCCTGCTCGAGTCCTTCGCTGCCGAAGGGCCAGCGCAGGCGGCGCTGCAAGCGCGCCATGCCGATCTGTCGGTGCTGCCGATGGCGATCGATGCGGCCCGCGACGGGGCAGCCATCAAGGCCTGCTTCACCGGATTGCTGCTGGCATCCGGGCGGCCGACGATGTTGGTGCCCGCCGTGCCGGAATGGCGGGAGCCGCAACACGTGATGGTGGCGTGGCAGCCGCGGCGCGAAGCCACGCGCGCGCTGCACGATGCGATGCCTTTTCTGCATGCGGCGACGCGCGTGGAACTGGTCGCAGCATGCGCGGATCGCAGCGAGGAAGGCGTGTCTGCGGACATCCTCGCGCATCTGCAACGCCACGCTCTGGACGTACGTGCCGAGACGTTGCCGACCGCAGGCCGGTCGGTCGCGGCCACCTTGCTGGCGCATGCGCAGCAGTCGCAGGCTGATATGCTCGTGCTCGGCGGCTACGGCCATTCGCGTTTCCGCGAATGGGCGATGGGTGGCGTCACGGCGGAACTGCTCGCGTCGCCATGCCCGGTGCCGTTACTGTTTTCCCACTGAACCGGCGGCGCGAACGGCATCGTCGCGATCCGGCCGGTCGGCGGGTTCGGCGACAGGGTCGGTTGTGAGCGCCAATTCGTAGACTACGCGCCGCGGATGATCCGGTTCCTGCCGCAGATCGAACCCGAAGAAACGCGCCAGATCGCGCAGACGCAGATTTTCCGCGTAACCGATGAAGTACATCCGTGCGATTCCATCGCGCCGTGCGGTGGCGATCAGACGCTTGAGCAGGGCACTGCCTAGACCCCTGTCGTACCACGCATCGGCCACCACGACGGTGCAGCGGCAGCCGTCCATGGTGTCGCGAACGCATTGACCGACCCCGACGACCTTCTGTCGTGAGTCTTCCTTGACCACCGCTACGTAGGCGATTTCGCCGGGACGCCGCGCGTCCACGAGGCTCTCCGCCGGGGTTTCCTCCGCAGCATCCTGCGGGCGCATGAAGCGGTGCCGGCGTGCTTCGCGGGAGAGTCCGTCGAAAAACGCACGTGCAGCCGTCAGGTCGCGTTTGCGGATCGGGCGAATGAGTACGTTGCGACGGTTGCGCAAGGTGGCTATCCAGCGCGGGTAGTCGCCGGACGATTCGGGGGCGTCGGTCGGACTCATGGCCCGTTCCTGCAAGGCGGATGGATCCAGTACAGCGCAAACGCGGGGCGCAGTGCTTGACCGAAGTCAAGGCAGCCGATAGCCGTGCAGGCAACCATGCCTGCATGCCTGCGATTCCCCCTTTCGACGCCGCGTTGCTGCGCAAGTACGACCGCCCCGGCCCGCGTTACACCTCGTATCCGACCGCCCCGAATTTCGCCCCCGGTTTCGGCGAGGACGAACTGCGCGAGAACGCGCGGCGCAGCAATGGCGACCCCATTCCCAGTCCGCTGTCGCTGTACGTGCATGTGCCGTTCTGCTTCAGCCCGTGCTTCTACTGCGGCTGCAACCGCGTGATCACCCGCGACCGCACGCGCGCCAGCGCGTACATGACGCGGCTGGTGCGCGAGATCGCGCTAGTCGCGCCGTTGTTCGACCGCGACCGCGAGGCGATGCAATTGCACCTGGGCGGCGGCACGCCGAATTTTCTCGATGCCGGGCAGATCGAGGAACTCATCGAGTGCATGACTTCGCATTTCCGGCTGGGCCGGGCGGCCGACCGCGACGTGTCCATCGAACTCGATCCGCGCTGCGTCGGCCCCGGCGACATCGCCGCGCTGGCGCGGATCGGTTTCAACCGCGCCAGTCTCGGCGTGCAGGATTTCGATCCGGCGGTGCAGCGCGCGGTCAATCGCATCCAGTCGGTCGATGACACGCTGGCGGTCGTGGAAGCCTGTCGCGCGCACGGCTTCCGCTCGGTCAACATCGACCTCATCTACGGGCTGCCGGGGCAGGGGATGGAAGGCTTCGGGCGCACCCTCGACATCGTCGTCGCCGCGCGCCCGGATCGGCTGGCAATCTACAGCTACGCGCACATGCCCGACCTGTTCCGCGCGCAACGCCAGATCGATGCCAGCCAATTGCCGGATCCGGAAACCAAACTCGGCCTGCTGCGCCTTGCGATCGAAAAACTGGCGGAGGCCGGCTACCGGTACATCGGCATGGATCATTTCGCGTTACCCGGCGACGATCTCGCGCTGGCGCAAGAGGGCGGCGGCCTGCATCGCAATTTCATGGGCTACACCACCCACGCGGATTCCGATCTGGTCGGCTTCGGGGTCAGCGCCATCAGCCACGTCGGCGATTGTTACAGCCAGAACCATCGCGACCTGCCCGCGTGGGAGAGCGCGGTGGATGGCGGGCGCATTCCGGTGTGGCGCGGCGTACGCATGGACGCCGACGACGTGGTGCGCGCCGACGCGATCCAGCAGCTCATGTGCGCAGGTTCGATCGATGTCGCCGGATTGGAGACCCGCCACGGCATCGAGTTCCGCAATTATTTTGCCGGCGCACTCGAACGATTGGCCGCGCTGGCCGCCGACGGGCTGGTGGAGGTCGATCCGACGTTCATCCGCGCAACCTCGCGGGGGCGCTTGCTCCTGCGTATAATCGCCGCATGCTTCGATCGTTACCTGCACGACGGATCGTCAGTACCGGCGCGCTTCTCGCGGGCGATCTGAAGCGTTTTCGAGGCCGGACGGCATGACCGGGCTCCTGCACCAGCCGCTGCCGATCCCGATCGCCGACGATGGCGACGAGATCGCTTTCTGCAGTACCTGCGCGTTTTCGTCCGTGTGCCTCGCGCAGGGTCTGGACAAGGCCGCGCTCGGCGAATTGCATGTGCTGGTCGAGCACATCGGCCCGTATGCCGAGGGCGAATACATCTTTCGCGAGGGCGATCCGTTCACCGCGATCGCCGCGGTGCGCGCCGGCACGGTCAAGACTTTCGTGGTCGATCGTTCCGGCCATGAACAGGTGCTCGGCTTCCACCTGCCAGGCGAGTTGATCGGCCTGTCGGCGATCTCCAACGCCCGCTATCCGTGCAACGCCGTCGCGCTGGACACCGTGGTGTTGTGCCGGTTCTCGTTCCCGCGACTGGCGCTGCTGGCGTCGCGTCTGCCCGGCCTGCAGGAGCAGTTGTTCCGTCTGCTCTCGCAGGACATCGGCAAGGCCGCCTTGCTGGCGGGGGATTTCAGCGCCGATGAGCGCATGGCGGCCTTTCTGATGTCGCTCTCGCGCCGTTATGCTGCGCGCGGTTTCTCGGCCACACGCATGCACCTGACCATGGGCCGCACCGACATGGCCAATTACCTGCGGCTGGCCGCGGAAACCGTCAGCCGGGTGCTGCGGCGTTTCCAGAACGATGGCCTGATCGCGGTGGATCGGCGCGAGCTGGAGATCCGCGACATGCCGCGACTACAGACACTGGCGCAATCCGTCCTGCGGGAGTGAGCCGCGCACGCCGCGAGCGTGCACACGGGGCGGGCGGCACTGACCTGCATCAAGGCGCACGCGCCGCACTGGCTCGAAAATAGCCGCATGAACACGGTTCCCGCTGCCGCTTCCGCCGCGCTCGCCCGCCAGCTCACCGCCGCGCCGCACCGGTTGATGTTCTTCATCGGCGCATCCAACGTGCTGCTGGCGATGCTCTGGTGGACGTTGTGGCTGGGCGCCACGCGCTGGGGCTGGCTGACGATGCCGCAGCCGCTCGTCGCCCCGCGCTGGATGCACGCCATCGTCATGCAGTATCAGGTACTGCCGCCGTTCGTGTTCGGCTTTCTTTTGACGACCTTTCCGCGCTGGATGAACCAGCCCTCGCTGCAACGCCAGCATTACGTTCCGGTCGGCATCGGATTGTTCGGCGGCGAAGCCCTGACCCTGATCGGTGTGCTGGGCCATCCGCATGCGGTGCATCTGGGCATCGTACTGTCGATCCTCGGCTGGACGTATGGGCTTGCGTTGCTGTGGACGATCATCTGGCGCGACCAGAAAACCACCTGGCATGCGATCAGTTGCGCCAGTGCGTTGACGATGGGATGGGCCGGGCTGGTCTCGTTTGCCGTCTACTTGCATCATCCTGAAGCCGCGTTGCTGACGGCGGCGGTCAAACTGGGTGGATTCGGCCTGCTGCTGCCGCTGTTCTTCACCGTCTGCCACCGCATGATCCCGTTCTTCGCCGGCAACGTGATCCCCGGTTACACGCTCTGGCGGCCGATGTGGGCGCTGGCCGCGTTGTGGGTGTTCCTGTTGGCGCACTTGACCCTGGATCTGTTCAATGCCACCGCATGGTTGTGGGTGGTGGATCTGCCTTTTGCGGCGTTGACGGCAACGCTCGTCATCCGTTGGTGGGGCAGGGGGCCGGCGCTGCTGACGGTATTGTTCATCGGCTTTGCGTGGATGCCGGTGGCGTTCGTGCTGTTTTCCGCGCAGAGCCTGTGGGAACTGGTCAAGGGCGTGCCGTTCGTGCTCGGGCTCGGCCCGCCGCACGCGCTGTTCATCGGCTGCTTCGGCAGCCTGCTGGTGGCGATGGTGACGCGGGTGACGCAGGGTCATGCCGGGCGACCCTTGGAACTGGGCAAAGCCGCTGCCTTTGCGTTCGTCAGTCTGCAAGTCGTGGCGGTCGTGCGCATCGTGTCCGACGACGTGCCCGATGCGCTGGCTTGGCAAGCCGTCGCCGGGATCGGCTGGCTGCTGGCCTTCATGCCGTGGGTGATTCGCTCGTTGCGGATCTACCTCGCCCCGCGCGTCGATGGCCGACCCGGATGAACGCGGCCGCGTTTTATCCGCAGATCAAGGATCTGCACATCGCCGCAGTGATCGCCAGCGGCCTGCTGTTCGCTTCGCGCGGGGTCGGCGTGCAGCGCGGCGCACGCTGGGCGATGGCTGCGCCCACGCGCTGGTCGAGCTATGTCATCGACACCACCTTGCTGGTCGCCGCGCTCATGCTGTGCTGGATCCTGCGCCAGTACCCGTTCGTGGATGCGTGGCTGACCGCCAAGGTCTGCTTGCTGCTGGTCTACATCGTCCTCGGCACCTTTGCGCTCCAGCGTGGGCGCACGCCGGGCCTGCGTCGCGGCTGCCTGCTGGCGGCGCTATGCGTGTACGGGTTCATCGCCAGCATCGCGCTGGCGCACGATCCGCGCGGTGCGTTGCTATGGCTGCGAGGCTGAGACCATGACCGATCCGGCGCTGTATCCGTGCTTCCTCGGCCCCTATGGCGAGAACGATGGCCTGCTCGAGCGATTGGTGGTGGAGTTTCTGCGCGACCATGTGTACTGGCGGCGCAACGTGCATCCGGAGGATCCGCCGGCGATCCCCACCCAAGCTGTGTTGCGTCCGGATTACCAACGCTTCGAGGCGCAGCTGCGTCGCGAACTGCACGCGCTGTCGGCCGCGCTCAAGCGCTCGGTGCCCTTCCACAGCCCGCGCTACCTCGGGCACATGGTCTCCGATCTGGCATTGCCGGGGTTGGTGGCGCAGATCATGGCGCTGCCGTACAACCCGAACAACGTCAGCGAGGATGCGGCGCCGGTCACCATCGATCTGGAGATCCGCGTCGGCCTGCAACTGGCGCGCATGCTGGGGTACGTGGACGATCCGGCACGCTCCGACTGCGCCTTCGGTCACCTCACCTCGGGCGGCACCGTCGCCAACTATCAGGCGCTGCGCTTGGCGTTGGCATTGAAGGCGTTTCCAGTGGCGTTGCGCGCGGCGCGGTTTCCCGGTGTCGAACTGCCGGAGGACGACTGGTGCGCCTTCAACCTGCATCCGCACGCGGCGCTGGATCTGCTGCAACGCGCGCGCGATCGCCTCGCCACGCTGGCGACGGACGAGTGTGCGGAGTGGCGACGCCGGGTCGAGCACGAACGCATCGAACACCTCGGCCACGTGGAATTTTTCCGCCGCCATCCCACGCTTTCCCCACCGGTGGTGCTGGCCCCGCTGACCGCGCACTACTCGTGGAGCAAGGGCATGAAGCTGCTCGGGCTGGGGCGCGAGCAATTGCTGCAAGTGCCCGAGCGCGGCATGCGCATGGATCCGCGAGCCCTCGCCGGCATGCTCGATGAACTGCATCGCCAGCGCCGTCCGGTGCTGACGGCGGTGGCCGTGCTGGGCACCACCGAGTTCGGCACCATCGACCCGGTTCACGAGGTGCTGGCGCTGCGCGATGAACATGCGGCGCGTGGTCTAGGCTTCGGCGTACACGTGGATGCCGCCTGGGGCGGTTATCTGGCCAGCTTGTTGCGCAAACCCGATGGCGGCTTGCGCCCGCTGGAGGAGATGCGGCGCGAATTCGAAACCTTTCCGAGCGCATCGACCCATGCCGCCGTGGCCGCGCTCAGCCGGTGCGACTCGCTCACCGTCGATCCGCACAAACTCGGCTTTCTTCCCTACGGCGCGGGCGCGTTCGTCTGCCGTGACCAGCGTGCGATGGGCCTGCTCTCGGAAGACGCCGATTACGTCTTCGCCGGCGGTGCGACGGACGATTATTTCCGTCGCTATCACCAACTGGGTCGTTACATTCCGGAAGGTTCCAAGTCCGGCGCGGCCGCGGCCGCGGTGTACGTCACCCATCGCGTGCTGCCGCTGGATGCCGGGCACTTTGGGCGCATCGTCGCCCAGACCATCCGTTCCACCGAGGCGTTCTGCGCCCACGCGCGCCGCTTCATCGCGGCGCTGGCCGGCACCGTGCAGGCTTGCGTACCGTTCGCGCCCGACAGCAATCTGGTTTGCCTTGCGCTCAATCCGGCCGGCAATCGCGACGTGGCGGTCGCCAATGCGTTCGTGTGCCGCCTGTACGAAGAACTGCGCAGCATGCCGGGGCGCAGCGTGCAGGAACAGGAGTTCTACGGTTCGATGACCAGCTTGCGCGCACAGGCCGTGGGCGAGGCCGACATGGCACGCGTGCTGGGCGAACTCGACCTCGATCCGGCCAGCCTGCACGCCGGGCGCGAGGGCGGCGATCGTCTGTTCATCCTGCGCCACACGCTGATGAATCCCTTCCTCGTCGACGAGGAAAACGGCATCGACTACATCGCCCGCTATTTCGATCATCTGGGTCAACGCGCGCAGGCCATCCTCGCCGACACCACCGCGCGCGCCGACGACTTGCAAGGAGCCGCATCATGAGCACGACCCACGATCCGCGCGCCTGGGTGTACGCCGCGCTGTTGACGCTCGAGCGCGAATCCCTGCGCTCGGCCGACACCCACCTGCTGCGACTGGCCTTCCCGGGTTTCCCCGACATCGCCTTTTACTTCAAGGACGAAGCCTCGCACCCATCCGGCAGCCTCAAGCACCGGCTGGCGCGCTCGCTGTACCTGTATGCGCTGTGCAACGGCCGCCTGCGCGAAGGGCAGGCGGTGGTTGATGCGTCGTCGGGCAGCACCGCGATCTCGGAAGCGTGGTTTGCGCGCCTGCTCGGCCTGCGCTTCACCGCGGTGATGCCCGCATCCACCGCGCCGGGCAAGATTCGCGAATTGCGTCGCCTCGATGCGCAGTGCGATCTGGTCGAGGATCCCGCGTGCATCCCCGACCGCATCGCCGCACACATCGCCGAAGGGGCCTGCTTCCTCGACCAGTTCGGGCTGGCCGAGCGCGCCACCGACTGGCGCGGCAACAACAACATCGCCGAATCGATCATCCACCAGCTCGCCCGCGAAGCGCATGCGGAGCCGACATGGATCGTCTGCGGCGCCGGCACCGGCGGTACCTCGGCCACCATCGGCCGCTACCTGCGCTATCGCCGGTTGCCCACGCGCCTGTGCGTGGCCGAACCCACCGGCGCGGCCTTTGCGGAAGGCTGGCGCAGCCGCGACCGTTCCGCCTGCGCCACACGCTCGACCCTGATCGAAGGCATCGGCCGCGCGCAGGTCGAGCCGTGCTTTCTGTTCGACGTGGTCGATGCGGTGGAAGAAGTGGACGATGCCGCGTCGATCGCCGGCGCGTGGTTGCTGCGCGATCGCACCGGTTACCGTTACGGTGGCTCGTCGGGCACCAACCTCGTCGCCTGCCTGCGCCTGGCCGCACGCATGCGCGCAGCGGGGCAGGGCGGCGCGATCGTCAGCCTGCTGTGCGACCGCGGCGAGCGCTACGAACAAACCCTGTTCGATCCAGCCTGGCTCGCCACCCATGGCATCGATCTGACCCCATGGCGCGCGCGCCTGCAAGCCTGCATCGTTGCGGGCGGATTCCCGGCGAACGACGTGGTGTGAATGTCGCCGCAGTCCCTGCCATCACGGCGTTCAAGACTTCACTGCATTGCGAGGTCAACATGGAATACCACGTGCAATTCGGTCAACCGATTCGCGATCCGGACGCTGTCGAGGACGCGATCCGCCACCTCGATCCGGCGGCTACCGTGGTCATCGACCCGGCGGCGCATCGCTTGCGCGTATCGACCTGGTTCGTCATCGCCGAATTGCTGAAACTGCTCGCTGCCAGCGGCAATCCCGTCACGACATCGCAAGTGACGGAACTTCCGTCGACCTGCTGCGGCGGTTGCAGCGGATGATGCCGAATGGACGCATGCGCGGGAGTGCCGATCCCGCTTGGGCATGCAGCGCATTGATCCGCATCAACGCCGCATCGCTTCGACAGGACTATCATGCGCGTGTTGCAAACCAACACACAGACCCAAGGAGTATCCCCATGCGCATCCTGCTCGCCAGTCTCGCCCTGATCGCCTCCGGCATGGCTCATGCCGGCAATTGCAGCATCGACCTGAAGGGCGACGATGCGATGAAGTTCGATCAGAGCGCGATCACCGTATCGGCATCCTGCAAGACCATCACCATCAACCTGTCGCACCCCGGCAAGCTGCCGGCGGCGACGATGGGCCACAACGTGGTGATCGCGCTGGCCAGCGACATGCAGGGCATCGCCAACGACGGCCTCAAGGCCGGTTTGGCCGGCAATTACGTCAAGGCCGGCGACACCCGCGTGATCGCCCACACCTCGGTGGTCGGCGGCGGTGCCAAGACCAGCGCCACGTTCCCGGGCAGCAAGCTCAAGGCCGGCGGCGACTACGAGTTTTTCTGCTCGGCGCCCGGCCACTGGGCGGTGATGAAGGGCAAGCTGACGGTGACCAAGTAAGTCCACCATGGGCATGCGCGTGTTTCGACGCGCGCGTGCCCCTGTCGTCTCTCCAATGCCATGGCGTGTATATCGCCCCATGTCCAACCTGATGAACTACCTTGACGCTTCGCGAAGCAGTCTGGCAGCGCCGAATAAATCAGCGTTGCCAAAATTCGCGACACAGTATCGTGTCAGAGTGTGGGTTCGCGATGCGCCGCAGAAACGGTCGGCGCCTTGCCGAGGCCGTGTCCGGTCAGTGTATGCGCCGAGTTGAAGGGCGGATCGGGGCTCATTGACGGATGAGGACGCGGATGCGATCGCGTTGATGTCGATGGAAAGCTTCGATGCCTGAGTTGGCGGGAATGGCCCGGACGCCGTTGGGGATCGGTGGTTGACTGTCGAGCGAGTCATGCCGGCGTGAAAATACTGGTTGGGCAATGCCGGCGTACCGTGCATTCGACTGTGCTGGTATCGTGCCGCATCCCGCCACCCTCCCTCATCGCATGAACTTCCGCGCGCTCGTTGCTTCCTTTTTCGCCGTCGTGTTGTTGGCGGCTTGCAGCCCCTCTGGGGAACCTTCCTCGTCGGCGGGCGACTCCGCGCCGCGTAACGACACGGTGATCGCGCCGTCCGCGCCGGTCGCCGGATCGAAGGCCATCGCCATGATCGGCCTGTCCGAAAGCGTGTACATCTGGCAGCGCATGTGGCTGCCGGCCAACATCGCCGCACTGGCCGACAGCCGCGGCCTGTTCAGCGAGCTGCGCGTGCTGGCCGCGCAGGATCAGCCCGGCGAGGGCTGGATCCAGGCCCGCGTGCATCTGCCCTCGCTCAAATCCGATGGCCGCGCGGTGCGCCCGGTGATCCGTCTCGACGGACGCCTGCCGACGTTGAATGCCGACGAGGTGGCCGGCAAGGCGGTGGTCCTCATCGACGCATGGCGCGCGGCCGGGGTGCAGGTGGATGGGGTGGAGATCGACTACGACTGCGCGGCATCCAAGCTCGACGGTTACGCGAAGTTGCTCGCCACGCTCAAGGCCAAGCTTCCCGGTGGCATCACGTTGTCGATCACCGCCTTGCCCTCGTGGATGGATTCGCCCGCACTGGCCGGCGTGTTGGCGCAGGCCGACGAGGCGGTGTTGCAGGTGCATGCGGTGACCGATCCGACGCATGGCCTGTTCGACCCGAAACAGGCGCAGGCGTGGATCGAGAAGTTCGCGCAGACAGACAGCAAACCTTTCCGTGTCGCCCTTCCGGCCTACGGCTCGGCACTGGTGGTGGACGCGCAAGGCCACACGGTTGGTGTGGAGAGCGAGGCCGGCCTGCCGGTCGCGGGACAGCGGCTGGAACTGTTCGCCGATCCGCAGGCGGTCGCCAACATGGTGCATGCGCTGCGCGAGAAACCGCCGGCGCATCTGACCGGTTTCGTGTGGTTCCGCATGCCGCTGCCGGGCGATCGCCGCGCGTGGCCGTTGGCGACCATCGCGGCGGTGATCGCCGGGCGCGAGCTGCACGCGGATTTCGTGTCCGATGTCGTCGCCAACGGCAATGGTGCGTTCGACGTGAGCGTGCGCAACACCGGCAACCTCGAAACCCTGCTGCCAGCGTCCGTGGAAGTCGCGGGCAAGGGGTGCAGCGATGCCGATGCGCTGCCCGGTTACGAGGTCGATCGCGGCGGCGGCAAGCTGCGCTTCGTGCGCGAATCCCGCTTCACCCTGCCGGCGACGCAATCGCGCCCGCTGGGCTGGGTGCGTTGCAGCCAACTGACTCCAGCCGATCTGCATGTGCAACCCTAAGCTGCGTCTGACCCTGATCCTCGGCTGCGCGCTGGCATCGGCGAGCGCCAGCGCCTGCGGGCCGTTCTTCCCGCAGCAATTGCTGGCCGACCGCAAATCCAGCCTGTTCGATCTGCCCGATGGCATGTTCGTGTTCGAAGCCGCGCGTCTGTTGCCGCGACCGAACGACAAACTGCATGCGGTGGAAGGCTCTCCGTGGGACGACCGCGACGAACTGCGGGCCAAGGACGATGCCGCCGGCCTGAGCAGCGATGAAGTCGCGAAGGTCAAGGCCATGCGCGCCGCCCCCGATCTGGACGCCGCCACGAAGGCGGGGCAGGGGCTGGCGCCGGAGTTGTACGAATACACGCTCGGCGCGATCGCCTTCCACAAGGGCGATGCGCAGGCGGCGGGCACGCATCTGCGTGCGGTGCTCGACTTGCCGGCGCCGCAGCGCGCGCGTCGCGGCCTGTGGGCACAGTACACGCTGGCGCGCAGTCTGGCTGCCAGTGGCGATACGGCCGGTGCCAGCGCCGGTTTCGAGAACGTGCGCAAGCAGGTGCAGGAGGGCATCCTCGATCCGCAGGGCTTGGCCGTGGCCAGCCTCGGCGAGCAGGGCCGCATCGCCTGGCACGAGGGCGCGGTCGCCGACGCGGTGCACTACTACGCGCAGCAGGCCGCGCACGATTCATCCAGCGGCGCGTACTCGCTGCTGTTCGTCGCGCGCAGCCTGCTCGCGCACCGCGAACAACTGGACAAGGCGTTGGACGATCCGGTTTCGCAACGCCTGCTGGCGGCGTACCTGTACACGCGATCGGGCGAGTTCAACCAGAACTGGCCGCTGGCCGGCGGTCATGCGGATGCGGATGGCGGTACGGATGCGGCCGGTTCCACGCCCAAGCCCGATGGCATCGACGTCGATGCGTTCCTGAAAATCGTGCAGGCGCATGGGCTGGAACATTTCGACGGCGCGGATCGCCTCGCCGCCGGTGCCTATCGCGCCGGTCGCTACGATCTGGCCGGCCAGCTCGCGGCCAAGTCCGACAGCGCGCTGGCGGCGTGGGTGCGCGCCAAGCTGGCGTTGCGCGCCGGCGACAAGGCCACCGCCGTGCGCGAATACGCGGCCGCGGCCAAGGGCTTCCCGGCCAGCGAGGACTGGGGCGGGGCGAACGACACCGACGAGCCCGGCATTCGCAGCCCGCTGTGTCGCGTGGAGGACGAGCGCGGCATGCTCGCGCTCAGCCGCGACGATTATCTCGATGCGATGGCGCGCTTGTACGCCGGCGCCAGCGAGTACTGGCCCGATGCGGCGTATGTCGCCGAGCGCGTGCTCACGGTCGATGAACTCAAGGGCTTCGTCGATGCCAACGTCAAGCCGGCACCTGCGCAAAAACCCGCATCCGACGACGACTCGGCGGTATCCGTACAGCCTGCAAAGTCGTTGCATGCGCTGCTCGCGCGCCGGCTGATGCGGGTCGGGCGCTTGAACGATGCCTTGGCCTATTTCGACGATCCCAAGCTGCGCAAGCAGGCGCAGGCCTTGATCGACGCCCATCGCGACGACCATGCGTGGTCGGCGAACGCGCGCGCGACGGCGCTGTTCGCGCAGGCGAAAATCGTCCGCGCCTACGGCATGGAATTGCTGGGCGCCGAACTCGCACCCGACGGGGCGCAGACCGATGGCGAATTCGATGCGGGCGCGCTGCCGTCCACGCAGGACCGCGAATGGTCCGGCGGCGGCGAAGCCGCGCGCGTGGCCGCCAGCGCGATCGTGCCCAATGCGCGCTACCACTATCGCTATCTCGCCGCCAACCTCGCCGAGCAGGCGGCTAGTCTCGTGCCCGCTCGCTCGCAGGCTTACGCGGCGATGATGTGCCATGCCACCGGCTGGATGCTCGATACCGACAGCGCCAGCGCGCAACGCATCTACCATCGCTACCTGCGCAACGGCCCGCATGTGGCGTGGGCAAAAAACTTCGGCCACGACTGCCCGGCACCGGACTTCGCCGCAGCGCGATGGCTGCCATGGAAGCTGCGTTACCACGCCACTCGACATTGGACGAAGCTGTACTGGCCGTGGCTGCTGGGTGGATTGGGCGCGGCCGTGGCGGGACTGTTCTTGTTGAAGCGACGGCGCAAGGACGCTTGAACGATCTGTTTCGACGATGGGTTTCGTCGATAATCTCGTTTCCCATGTCAGTTCGATGCGATCCACCATCACGGGCTTCTGCTTTCCCTCTCCCCTTGCGGGAGAGGGTGGCGCGCAGCGCCGGGAGAGGGGTTGATCGCATGCATTCGCCCAGCGGAATGCAACATCGTTTTCCAACCCATCCACCCAAGGGGTGATGGTTTCCGTGGATCACTTCGTTTGAAAAAATCCGATTTTCATTTCGACCTGCCCGAAGCGCTGATCGCGCAGGCACCGTTGCCGCAGCGTTCGGCGAGCCGGCTGCTGGTGTTGCCCGGCGAAAACGCGGCGGATGGATCGCCGGCGCTGGCCGATCGCCATGTGTGCGATCTGCCCGATCTGCTGCAACCAGGCGATCTGCTGGTGTTCAACGACACCCGCGTGCTGCCGGCGCGTTTGTTCGGACGCAAGGCCAGCGGAGGACGCGTCGAAATCCTGATCGAGCGCCTGCTCGGCGGTCAGGACGCACGCGCGCAACTGGGAGCGAGCAAGCCATCGCGTGCCGGCACCCGCATCGTGCTCGACGGCGGTGGACAGGCCGAGGTGCTCGGCCGCGACGGCGAGTTCTACGATCTGCGTTTCGATACGCCCGAGCCGCTGGAAAAATGGCTGCTGCACGCCGGGCAGATGCCGCTGCCGCCATACATCCACCGCGCGCCGGGCGCGGACGACGCCGAGCGCTACCAGACCGTGTTCGCGCGCGAACTGGGCGCGGTGGCCGCGCCGACCGCCGGGCTGCACTTCGACGATGCCCTGCTCGACGCGCTGCGTGCGCGCGGTGTGGCTTTCGGCCACATCACCCTGCACGTCGGCGCCGGCACCTTCCAGCCGATGCGCGTGGAGCACGTCGATCAGCACGTGATGCACAGCGAATGGCTCAACGTCGGTGCGCAGCTCATCGAGCAGATCGCGCACACTCGGGCACGTGGAGGGCGTGTGATTGCGGTCGGCACCACTGTGGTGCGCGCGCTGGAGAGTGCGATGGTCGTGAACGACGAGGGGCGGCGCGAACTGCGTCCGTTCGCCGGCGAGACGCGCATTTTCATCTTCCCCGGCTATCGCGTGCGCTCGGTGGACGCGCTGCTGACCAATTTTCACCTGCCCGAATCGACTTTGCTGATGCTGGTCTCCGCCTTCGCCGGTCGCGAGCGCGTGCTCGCCGCGTATCGCCACGCGGTCGCGCAGCGGTATCGTTTCTTCAGCTATGGCGATGCGATGCTGGTGTTTCCGCGGGGTGCGGACGCATGAGCCGCATGCGCTTCGACTTGTTGCAAACCGATGGTGTCGCCCGGCGCGGACGCATGTCCTTTCCGCGTGGCATCGTGGAGACGCCGGCCTTCATGCCGGTGGGCACCTACGGCACGGTGAAGGCGATGCGGCCCGCCGATGTGGCCGCGACCGGCGCGCAGATCATCCTCGGCAACACCTTCCACCTGTTCCTGCGCCCGGGCCTGCGGATCATCGAGGCGCATGGCGGCCTGCATGGCTTCGCACGCTGGGAAGGCCCGATCCTGACCGACTCAGGCGGCTTCCAGGTGTTCTCGCTGGCCAAGCGCCGCAAGATCAGCGAAGCCGGCGTGACCTTCGCCTCGCCGGTGGACGGTGCCAAAGTCTTCCTCGGCCCCGAGGAGAGCATGGCGATCCAGCGCGCGCTGGACTCGGACGTGGTGATGATCTTCGACGAATGCACACCCTATCCTGCGACCGAGCGGGTGGCGCGTGCGTCGATGGAGCTGTCGTTGCGCTGGGCGCAGCGCAGCAAGCGCGCGCACGAGGGCAACGACGCGGCGCTGTTCGGCATCGTGCAGGGCGGCGTTCACCACGAACTACGCAGCGCATCCGCACGGGGGTTGCTGGATATCGGCTTCGACGGCTACGCGATCGGCGGGCTGGCGGTCGGTGAGCCGGAAGCCGAGCGCAACGCCATGCTCGAACACACTGCGCCGCAGCTACCTGCCGATCACCCTCGCTACCTGATGGGCGTGGGCAAACCTGAGGACATTGTCGAGGCAGTGGCGCGCGGCATCGACATGTTCGACTGCGTGATGCCCACCCGCAACGCCCGCAACGGCCATTACTTCACCCGTTTCGGCGCGGTGCGCATCCGCAACGCCCGCTACGAGGACGACCTGCGCCCGATCGACCCCGAATGCGGCTGCGCGACCTGCACCGGCGGCTTCACCCGCGCCTACCTGCGCCATCTGGATCGCTGCAACGAGATGCTCGGGCCGATGCTGGCGACCATCCACAACCTGCACTACTACCAGGATTTGATGCGGAGTATCCGCGCGGCGATCGCGGTCGGCGCGTTCGCGCAGTTCCGTGAGGAGTTCCATGCGATGCGCATGCAATCGATGTGATTCCGGGAATGACTGTGCGGCATCCGAACCCGCTCTGGTAGCTGGTTGCAGCGCCCTTTCTGTCCTCTGTCCTCAGTCTTCCGTCCTCCGTATGGCATACTGCGCGACTTGCCCGCCGCATCGGTAGCCCTTCGCAATGAATCCACTGGATCTGCTCATCCCCGTCGCTCACGCTCAAGCTGCGCCAGCTGGCGCGCCCGGTGGCGGGTTGATGGGTCTGTTGCCGTTCGTCATCCTGTTCGCGGTGTTCATCTTCCTGATGGTCATCCCGCAGTCGCGGCGCGCCAAGCAGCACCGCGAGATGCTCGCGAAGTTGCAGAAGGGCGATGAAGTGGTGACCAATGGCGGCCTCGCCGGTCGCGTGGCGGATCTGGGCGATGCCTTCATCACCCTGGAAATCGCCGATGGCGTGAAAGTGAAGTTCCAGAAGGCCGCCATCTCCGTGGTTCTGCCCAAGGGCAGCCTCAAGGCCGCTTGATCCTGCAATCCTGCAACCCCATGGAACGCGAGCGCCGCGTCGCGGGTTGCTCGCCTTCCACTAGCCGATTCCTAGCCCATGCTCGAGTTTCCCCGCTGGAAAAACATCCTCGTCGTGGTGGCGCTGCTGTTCAGCCTGCTGTACTCGCTGCCCAACCTGTACCCGCAGGATCCAGCGGTGCAGATCACCGCCAACCGCGGCCACGTCGTCGATGCGGCGCTGAAGGCGCGCGTGCAGTCCGTGCTCGCGCAGCAGAAGTTGCCGGTGAAGTCGATCGACATCTCGCGCGACGAGTTGCTGGTGCGCCTGCCCGACGCCGATGCGCAGCTCAAGGCATCCGATGCGATCCGCGATGCGCTGGGCGACGACTACACCAGCGCGCTCAACCTCGCATCGACCGTGCCCGGCTGGCTGAAAGCCATCGGTGGGCATCCGCTGCTGCTGGGCCTGGATCTGCGCGGCGGCGTGCACTTCCTGATGCAGGTCGATGAGGATGGCGTGGTCGACAAGCGCATCAACGGCTTCGTCGATGAAATCCGCGCGGACATCCGCAAGAATCTGATTCGCGGCGTGGACGTGGCCAAGACCGGGCAGGGCATGGGCTCGGGGCTGACCGTGCGTGCGTCCAGTGCCGCCGATGCCGCCAAGCTCGCGGCGCTGATCGCCACCGACATCCCGCAGCTCGATATCAAAACTTCTTCCGACGGCACCAAACTCACCGGCACACTCAAGCCCACCGAGCTCAAGGCGCTCAGCGATGGCGCGATCGAGCAGAACATTGGCACGCTCACCAACCGCATCAACCAGCTCGGCGTGGCCGAACCGCTGATCCAGCGGCAGGGCGCCAGCCGCATCGTGGTCGAGCTGCCGGGCGTGCAGGACACCGCGCAGGCCAAGAAACTGCTGGGCGCGACCGCCACCCTGGAATACCGGGGCAACATCGACGGCGACCCCTACGAAGCGCAGCGCACCGGCAACATCCCGCCCGACGCCAAGCTGTATTTCATGCGCCAGGTCGGCCCCGACGGCAAGCCGATCCCGGTGCTGTTGTCCAAGAAGGTGATCGTCTCCGGCGACCAGCTCGAGAGCGCCGCATCGATGACCGATCCGACCTCGGGCACGCCGGCGGTGTCGGTGACGCTCAACGAGATCGGCGCCAAGCGCATGGAGGATTTCACCACCGACAACGTCAATCGCAAGATGGGCGTGGTGTACATCGAGCGCACCCCGGTGACGAAGATCGTCAACGGCGTCGAACAGAAATCCATCAAGGTGACCGAGGAAGTCATCAACGACGCCACCATCCAGGGCGTGTTCGGCAAGCACTTCCAGACCACCGGCTTGGGCAGCCTGAAGGAAGCCTCGGAACTGGCGCTGCTGCTGCGCGCCGGCTCTCTGGCCGCGCCGGTGGACATCGTCGAGCAGCGGGTGATCGGCCCCAGCCTCGGTCAGGACAACATCGACGCCGGCCGGCGCGCGGTGGAGATCGGCTTCCTCGCCGTGTGCGCGCTGATGATCTTCTACTACCGCCTGTTCGGCGTGATCTCGGTGCTGGCGCTGTTCTCCAACCTGCTGCTGCTCACCGCCGTGCTGTCGCTGATCCACGCCACCATGACCATGCCCGGCATCGCCGGCATCGTGCTCACCCTGGGCATGGCGATCGACGGCAACGTGCTGATCATCGAGCGCATACGAGAAGAACTGCGCAACGGCAACACTCCGGTGGCCAGCATCAAGGCCGGTTACGACCGCGCGTGGGCGGTGATCCTGGACTCCAACGTGGCCAAGCTCATCGCCGGCGTGGCCCTGCTGACCTTCGGCTCCGGCCCGGTCAAGGGCTTCGCGGTGGTGCTGCTGATCGGCGTGCTGACCTCGATGTTCACCTCGGTGACGGTCAGCCGCGCGATGGCCACCATCGTGTACGGCCATGGCAAGAAGATCCAGAAAGTTTCGGTGGGGGGAGGGTTCTGATTTTCAGCGGATGATCGGGCTTTCCTGCCCGACATCCGCGGCTCATCCCTGAGCCGCGTTACTGGTTCGTTCGACAGCGTCACAACCCAAAGCATCGAGTAGCGCCATGGAATTTTTCAATCCCAACAGCAATGTCAACTTCATGGGGATCCGTAAATATACGGTGACCATCTCCGTGATTCTGATCATTGCATCCATCGTTTCGCTAGCCACCAAAGGGCTGAACTTCGGCCTGGATTTCACCGGCGGTTCGCTGGTGGAAGTAACCTTCGCGCAGGCCACCGAGCAGCACGACGTGAGCGCCGCGCTCGCCAGGGCCGGCTTCAAGGGCGCGGTGGTGCAGCGCTTCGACACCCGCAACTACTCGATCCGCCTCGGCCCCAACGAGGGTCTGGACAATGGCAAGGCACACGCCGACGCCAGCGAATCGACCATCGACAAACAAAGCGCGGCGATCACCCAGCACGTGCAGCAGGCGTTGGCTGCCGGCGGTCATCCGGCCACCGTCAAACCGTCCGTGTACGTCGGTCCGCAGGTCGGCAAGGAACTGGCGACCAACGGCATCGTAGCGGTGTTCATGGTGCTGGCCGGGATCATGATCTACATCGCCATCCGCTTCGAATGGCGCTTCGCGCTGGCGACCGTATTGACCGAGTTCCACGACGTGATCCTCACGCTGGGCTTCTTCTCGGTCACCGGCATCGAGTTCGACCTGACCGTGCTCGCCGCCGTGCTGGCGGTGGACGGCTACTCGGTGAACGACACCATCGTGGTGCTCGATCGCGTGCGCGAACTGTTCCGCAGCTCGCGCAAGGGCGACCCGCTGGAGATCCTCAATCGCGCCGTCAACAACACCCTGTCGCGCACGATCATGACCTCGTTGGCGACGATGATCACGGTGCTCGCGCTGTTCTTCTTCGGCGGCGCCACCCTGCACGGGTTCTCGATCGCGCTGATCGTGGGCATCATCGTCGGCACGCTGTCGTCGATCTTCTTCTCCTGCCCGATCCTGAACATCTTCGGGGTCAGCAAGCAGGATCTGATGCCCAAACTGCGCGACGACGCGGAGTTGGCGCGCCGGCCCTGAAGCTGATTGATGGAGGGGCAGGGCGAGACCTGCCCCGCCAGATGAGATGCGCAAGCCTGCGTCGCGGCGATCAGCCCGCGCCGAACGCTCCGGCGTAACCGCTGTCGACGATGGCCGCCTGCAATTCCCCGGCGAGCTTGTGATTGCCGGCGACGATCTGCACGCCAGCAGGCTTGGCGGTGAGGTCGAGCAGGTTCTCGCTGCGCCCGCGATAGTCGCAGACGTGGCCACCGGATTCGCGCACCAGCAGCATGCCGGCGGCGATGTCCCAGGGCTTCAGGCCGGCCTCGAAATAGGCGTCCATGCGGCCGCAGGCGACCCAGGCCAGATCGAGTGCGGTCGAGCCGGTGCGACGGACATCTTCGGCGCGTTCCAGCAGCAGTTTCATGCAATCCAGTTGCGCCGGCGCGCGCGCGCGCTCGCGCGGCGGAAAGCCGGTCACGAGCATCGCGCCTTCCAGTGTCGGGCGCTGCGTGCAGCGGATGCGCTTGTCGTTGAGGGTGGCTCCGCTGCCACGGCTGGCGGTGAACAGCTCGTTGCGCAGTGGGTCGTACACCACGCCGTGGGTCGGCACGCCTTTTTCGACCAGCGCGATTGACACGCAGAAGTGCGGATTGCCGCGCAGGTAGTTGCTGGTGCCGTCGATCGGATCGATCACCCACACGCTGCTGGACTTGCCCTTGGCGCCGCCTTCCTCGGCGAGCACGGCGTAGTCCGGATGCGCGCGGCGCAGTTCCTTGACGGCCTCGGCCTCGGCCTGCGCATCGACTTCGCTGGCGAAATCCTGCCGTGCTTTCTCCACCACGGTGAGACTGTCGAGACGGTGGATGTAGCGCAGCATGACCGCGCCAGCCAGTCGGGCGGCCTTGACCATGACGGTGACGGCGGGCTTTTGCATGCGCTGTGCTTCCGAATTTGCTATGTAAAGAGCAGCGCCGGGCGTGCCGGCGGACGGCAAGGGTACCAGTTTGGAATCCATCGCGACCAGCAGCGTCAATCAATTGGCAACCTTCCAGCCTCCATGCAGGTTCTGCGCATGAGCGCGCTGATGCCTGCGAACCCTGTACGCATCGTGCTGGTGGAAACCCGCCATCCGGGCAATATCGGCTCGGCGGCGCGGGCGATGAAGACCATGGGATTCCACGATCTGGTGCTGGTCGCGCCACGGCAACCCGATCACGCCGACGCGGTCGCGCTCGCGGCCGGTGCGGCCGACGTGCTGGCGCAGGCGCGGATCTGCACCACGCTGGAGGAGGCGGTGGCCGACTGCGGCTTCGTCGCCGGCTGCACCGCGCGCTCGCGGCACGTCGTTCTGCCCGGACTCGAACCGCGCGCGGCGGCGTCACAACTGCTCGACGAAGCGGGTGCGGCACCGGTGGCGTTGGTGTTCGGCACCGAGCGCACCGGGCTGACCAACGAGGATCTGCAACGCTGCCATGCCGCCGTGCACATTCCGGCCAATCCTGAATACGGTTCGCTCAATCTCGCCGCTGCGGTGCAGGTGCTGTGTTACGAATTGCGCCTTGCCATGCTCGCGCGCAGCGCCGATGGCGGCGCAACCCCTTCGCGCGGCGATGACCCACTGGCGACGCAGGCGCAGATGGAAGCGTTCTTCGCGCATCTGGGGCGCATGCTGGACGCGATCGAATTCCACAAAGGCCGTTCGCCGGAGACGATCATGCGCCGCCTGCGTGGATTGTTTCTGCGTGCGCGGCTGGACGAACGCGAACTGCGCATCCTGCATGGCATCCTGTCGGACGCGCAGCGGATGGCGCAGTTGGCAGGCTCGCGCAAGGACTGAGATACGCCGCCCAGCGATGCTTTGCAGGGCCATCCTGTTAGGATGGAACGGCGCAGCGGTGGCGCCGGAAGCGCGGAGGGGACATGCGTCTGGGAATGCAGGCACGCTTCATTCTCGTGTTGATCCTCGCCGGCCTGTTCGGGGTGGCGATGATCGTGGCCCTGCACGGGCAGGTGCGCGACTACGAGCAGGCGATCGCAGCCATCGTCGTCGCGCCAGCGACTCAAGGTGCTGACGCATCTTCGGCGTCAGCCGCTGCAAGCAATGCGGCACCTGAGCCGGTCGTGCCCACGGTCGCATCGCCGGCTGGTTCGGCGCTTGTGCCAGCAAACGTCGCCGAACGCATCGACGCAGCCAGCCATGCGTTCCGCATGCGCCTGTCGATCGTCATTTTCGTCGCCGGGCTGGCCTGCGGCGGGTTCGCGTGGCTGTTGTGGGCGTGGTTCGTGCATCCCGTCCAGCAACTGGCGCGCACCGCGCGCCGCATTGAAGCGGGCGAAGACGCGGCGACCGGTGAATTGACCCAGCGCAACGACGAATTCGGCGACATGGCCTGTGCCTACGCCACCTTGGGCCGTGCCTTGGCCGGCTTGCGCGAACGCATGGATCACGACGCCGACCGCATTGCCACCGAACGCCACGCGATGTCGTCGTTGCCCGCCGCGAACGTGCAGCCTGCAGCGCCCGTCACCGCGCCTCCGCCAGCGCCCGCTACGCCGCGAGCAGCCCCGCCCGTGGCACCGCAGGCACCGGCAGCGCCGCCCGTACCGACGCCGGCGCAGCTCGAGCGCCTGCGCCTCCTCGAGGACGATCTGCGCGATGCATGGCGGCGCGATGAATTGAAGATCCTCTACCAGCCCATCCACTCGGTCGCCGATGGCAGCATGCGCGGTGCCGAGGCGCTGCTGCGCTGGCAGCATCCGGTCGAGGGTGAAGTACTGCCGTCGGAGTTCATTCCGCTGGCCGAGCGCAGCGATCTGATCGTCGAACTGGGGCGGCAGGTGCTGGTGCAGGCGTGTTCGGATGCGAGCCTGTGGCCGGGCGACGGCACCGCCGAGAACAGCCCGTTCATTTCCGTCAACGTCGCGGTGCGGCAAATACGCGATGCGCATCTGTTCGAATACGTGGTGGAGGCGCTGCGCAAGTCCGGTCTGGCCGCGGCACGCCTGCATCTGGAATTTCCGGCGAAGGCATTGCGCGAGGAGGATGCGTCGGTCGAAGCCATGCTCGAACAACTGCGCGGGCTCGGCGTGCAACTGTGGATCGATGCGACTGGCGAGGATGCCGGCGATACGCAGCGCTGGATGAAGCCTTCGATCAGCGGGGTCAAGGTCGGGCAAAGCCATATACGCGGGCGCGGTGAAGTTGCGGGCAGCGTATCGGCCACCGATGCGATCGTCGCCACCGCGCGCGCCCTGCGCATCGTCGCGGTGGTGGTCGGCGTGGAGCAGTTGTCCGAGCTCAACGTGCTCAAGGAGCAGGGTGCGGATCTGGCGCAGGGCTATGTGCTGTGCAAGCCGGTCACCACCGCCGAGATCGGTCGCCGCCTGCTCAGTTGAATGCCGCCAGGGGCGATGACTGCGTCGCGCCTCGATCAGGCACGCACGTCCGTTTCGTTCTCGCTGCCGTCCTGCCCGCGGGTGACGAGCAACTTGTCCACCCGCGCGCCGTCGAGATCGACCACTTCGATTTTCGCGCCCTTCCAGATGAATTGCTCGCCCACATGCGGGATGCGGCCGAAATGGTCGATGACCATGCCGGCCAGCGTGTGGTAGTCGCGCTCGGGGGCACCCGGATCGGCGGCGACTTCCAGCAATTCGCGCACGTCGTCCATCGCCACGCCACCATCGACCAGCCATGAGCCGTCTTCGCGCTTCACGATCGGCATGTCGTCGGGGCTGCCCGATTCGACCGACTGCAGGCGGCCGATCACCGCACCCATCAGATCTTCCAGCGTGACCAGTCCCTGGATTTCGCCGTACTCGTCCACCACCAGCGCCAGCGTCTGCTGCTCGTCGCGGAAGATCTCCAGCAGCGCCAGCGAGCGCGTGGACTCGGCGACGAATACCGGCGGACGCAATTGCCCGAACAGATCCAGCTCCCCGTTTTCCGCCCGGCGCAGGGCAAGCGTCTTCATTTCCAGCACGCCCAGCACGTCGCTGTCGTTGCTGCGAAAAACCGGATATTGCGAATGGTCGTTCTCGCGCATGGTCGCGAGGTTGTCCTCGACGCTTGCGTCGGCGTCCAGCCAAGCGATCTGCGTGCGCGGCGTCATCAGGCTTTCCGCATTGCGGTCGCCCAGTCGCAGCACGCGATGCATCATGTTGCGCTCGTCCTCGTCGATCGCGCCCTGTTCGTGGCCTTCGGAAACGACCAGCCGGATTTCCTCGGCGCTCATGTGCTCCTGCCGGGTGGAGCGCAAGCCGAACAGGCGCAGCAATCCGCGCGTGCACCACGCCATCAGCACCACGCCGGGCTTGGCGAAGACGCTCAACCAGTGGATCGGATACGCGACGGCGGCGGCGAGGCGTTCCGGAGCCAGCGTGGCCAGGCGCTTGGGGAACAGTTCGCCGATCACGCCGTACAGGAAGATCATCACCAGGAATCCGGCGACGAAACCGATGCCGTGCGCGTAGTGCGCGAGGGCGGGCAGGGCGTGCGCGATGGGCTCCTCGAGTTCCGCGCCGATCGACTCGCCGCCGAAATAGCCGGTGAGCAGGCCGAGCAGGGTGATCCACAACTGCACCGCGGACAGGAAGCTTTCCGGATGTTCGGCCAGATGCAAGGCCTTCGCCGCGCCACGGCTGCCGCGCGCCATCTCGCGCAGGCGGCTGCGCCGCGAGGTGAGCACGGCCAGCTCCGACAACGCGAAGAAACCGTTGAACACGACCAGCAGCAGGACGATGAAGACGCGGGTCATGGGTTCACAGCCGGCATGTTGAGATACAGGTGCAGCAGGATGCTGGCGACGTAGCCCAGCGCGATCGCCCAGCTCCAGCGCAGGTGGCTGGCGAAGGTGTAGGTGCCGCGTGCGCTGCCCATCAGGGCGATGCCGGCGGCCGATCCGATGGACAACAAACTGCCGCCGACGCCGCAGGCGAGGGTGACCAGCAACCACTGATCCACGCCCATCGCCGGATTCATCTGCAACACCGCCGACATCACCGGGATATTGTCCACGATCGCCGAGGCTGCGCCGAGCAGGGTGTTGGCCCAGCTCGGCCCCAGCGCGCCGTACGATGCGGCTGCGAGCAGGTCGAGCCAGCCGACGAAGGCCAGCCCCGCCACCGACAGCAGCACGCCGTAGAAGAACAGCAGGGTGTCCCAGTCGTTGCGCGCGAGGATGCGGAAGATGTCCTGCGATGGCGCGGCGTGTTCGGCGGCAGCGAGGAAGGATTCGTGGATGCCGATCCGCCACGCCACGATCTGCAAAACAGCCAAGCCTGCGAGCATGCCGAACACCGGCGGCAGGCCGAACATCTGCGCGCCGATCACGGTCATCGCGATGGCCGCGACGAACGCGATCCCTACCGCCATTGCGCCGGGCTTGGTGCGCACCGCGATGCTCTCCGCCGCAGGTGCCCCGCGCGGCAGGCTGAAGTGCATCAGCACGGCTGGAATCAGCCAGTTCGCCAGCGCCGGCAGGAACAGCGCCGGGAAATCGAAGAAGCCGGCGTGGCGCGACTGCCACACCATCAGGGTGGTGACATCGCCGAAGGCGCTCCACGCGCCGCCGGCATTGGAGGCAATCACGATGTTCACACACGCGGTAGCCACGAAGCGCCGTTGCCCGCCGCCCACCGCCATCACCACCGCCGCCATCACCAGCGCGGTGGTCATGTTGTTGAGCACGCTCGACAACGCGAAGGTCGCCAGCCCGGTCGCCCAGAACAGCCCGCGCCAGCTCCAGCCGCGCCGCAGCAGGGCGGCGCGCAGCACGTCGAACACGCCGCGTTCGGCCAGGGCCTCGACGAAGGCGGTGGAAGCGACGAGGAAAAAGAACAGTTGCGCGTATTCGAGAAAGCCGTGCTCGAAGGCTGCGCTCACCCGCTGCGCCTGCGCCGGGTCGCCTGCCGAAGCGATGGCGACCGCTATCCAGATGGTGGCTGCGGCCAGCATCACCGGTTTGGACTTGCGCAGATGCAGGCGTTCTTCCAGCGCCACCAGCACGAGGGCGACGACGAACAGTGCCAGCGTCAACCACCCCAACGGAGAGTGGCTGGCTGGCAGCAGCGGTGCAGGTGCATTCGCCGCCAAGGCGGAGATGGACATGGCACCCAACGACTAAGCCGAGCCCGAGCCGCTTGCGTGGTCGCGACGGTTGATTTCGCAAGCATCTGGCACCGCGCGAGCCCGCTTGGGTGCATCGTCAGGCATCGAGGACTCCGTACCGTGCGTATTGAAAGAGATTTCCGTAAATGCTTGCAAAATAGCTGGTATCGGGCGCCATCACGGCGGCCAGATAGCGACCGCCCACGAGCCAGCAAGCTGGATTGCCGATTTCCTTCAGCGCTTCTTCGGTTCCCAAATCCCGACTGCCGTCGTTTCCGGTGATGAAGAAGTGGGCTATCCCCGATTGGGCGAAGTGCCTGCATGTGTCTTGTGCTTGTCGCAAGAGCAGCTCTTTTCGCACATCCGGGAGCTTCCGACACAGTTCGACCAGCAGCTCGCTGACTTGGGTGTTGTTGAGGACGGCCAGACATGCCGACAGATGCACATGATGTGCGATCCGCCAGTCGGCGATGTCACAGGAGTCTTGTGGATGCATGGGTCGGTCGGGTGGATGCCCGTTATCGCGATCAGGATGAGCCCGGCAACAGCCGTCCCTCAAGGATCGGGCGGGCGCGGGAGCGACAACAGGAGCATCCGCATCGCCGGCATTGTACCATTGCGCCCGGTTTGGCCCGCGCACCCCCGCGCACAGGAACCGAGCATGTTTTCCTTGCAGACCATCTTCGGCAGCGGCAAGCAGTTTTTCGGTTTGCTGGAGGCCGCCGCGGCTGCGGCGCTGGAAAGCGCCACCGCCCTGCACGTCATGGCCAAGGCCGCCAGCCCGACGCCGTCGCTGGAGGAATTCAAGCTGGTGCGCCGGCGCGAGCGGCAGATCATCACCGACATCAACACCGCGCTGGTGAAGTCCTTCGTCACCCCGATCGAGCGCGAGGACATCGAGGCGCTGGCCGGCGCGATCTACCGGATCCCGAAGGCCATCGAGAAATTCGCCGACCGTTATGCGCTGACCGCCGGCAACCTGCGCGGCATCGATTTCGCGCCGCGCGCGGCCATGCTCGAACAGGCCGCTTCGGTGGTGCTGGAGATGGTGAAGCAGTTGAAGGGGCTCAAGCTCGAACCGATGAAGGAGCTCAACGACCGCCTCAGCGCGATCGAGAACGAGGCCGACCGGTTGATGCTCGAACTCTACCGCGACCTGTACGCCGGCCATTACGATGGCATGGTGGTGCTGCTGATCAAGGACTTCTTCGAGCTGCTGGAGAAGGCCATCGACCGCTGCCGCGAAGCCGGTACGGTGGCGTACCGTATCGTGCTGAAAAACTCCTGAGCCGCCGCTATGCTGGGATTCGTGCTGGCAGTGGTGGCGATGGCGCTGGTGTTCCAGTACATCAACGGCTTCCACGACACCGCCAATTCCATCGCTACCGTGGTCGCCACCAAGGTGCTCTCGCCGATGCAGGCGGTGGGGCTGGCGGCGATCACCAACCTGTTCGGCGCGCTGTGGGGAACGGCGGTCGCCAAGACCATCTCCAGCGGGCTGATCGACACCAGTGTGGTGCAGGTCACCGCGCCCCTGCTGCTGTGCGCGCTCATCGGGGCGATCGTGTGGAATCTGATCACCTGGGCGATGGGTCTGCCGTCGTCATCGAGCCACGGCCTGATCGGCGGGCTGTGTGGCGCGGCGGTGGCGGCGGCGCACGGCAACTGGTCGGCGATCCTGTGGTCGCATCCGGCGCATCCGTGGTTCAAGGGCACCGGCGTGTACTGGAAAGTCGTGCTGCCGATGGTCACCTCGCCGGTCATCGGTTTCATCGGCGCCTTCATCCTGCTGGCGATCCTGTACGCGATCATCGTCGCCATCGCGCGTTCTGGCGGGCCGCTCGCGCGGCTGGCGCGGCCGCGCTTCGTCGGCGCGTTCTTCCAGAAGGCGCAGTTGGCCAGCGCCGGCTTCATGGGTTTCGCGCACGGCTCCAACGATGCGCAGAAGACCATGGGCATCATCGCGCTGGCGCTGGTGTCGGCGGCGAAGGAGGGCCACCTCGACGCGCTGCCGAACTGGCTGCATTTCCTCGACCCTTCGGCGGCGGCAATGGATCACGGCGAGATCGACCTGTGGATCAAGCTCAGCGGTGCGCTGGTGATGGCCGCGGGCACCGCCGCCGGCGGCTGGCGGATCATCAAGACGATGGGCCACAAGATGGTCAAGTTGCAGCCGATCGACGGCTTCGCAGCAGAGACAGCCGCCGCTACCGTCATCACGGTGTCGTCCGCGCTGGGCTTGCCGGTGTCCACCACGCACAACATTTCCGGCGCGATCATGGGCGTGGGCACCGCCAAGAACCCGCGCGCGGTGAAGTGGGGCGTGGTCGAGCGCATCATCTGGGCGTGGATCCTCACCCTGCCGGCCGCCGGCGGCGTGGCGTGGCTGCTCGTGCACCTGTTCATGCGGATGGGCTGGTTCTGATGCGCCATCCGCCGCTGCGCCGTCGCGAAAGTGCGGCCGGTGTCATCGAAGACGAACCATCCACTCGATGACGACACCGGCATCCACGCCGATGCCCGTGTCCCATCCACCGAGTTCTTCAACAACCCATCAATCAGCGAGATCACGATGAAGCAGCCAGCCGCCCGTTTCCGTCCCCGTCGCCTCGTCATCGCCCTCGGTGCGGCACTGTGCACGCTTGGCAGCGCGTGGGCGGCAGCGCCTGCTCCCGCACCTGCGCCCACGTCTGCGACGACTGCCGTTGCGACACCGGCCAAGCCGCAGCCAGCCGAGGATTTCCTCGCCTCGCACATTGACGCATCGGTGGATCCGCGCAAGGATTTCTTCGACTACGCCAACGGCCGCTGGCTGGCCACGCATCCGATTCCGCCTTCGGAGTCGTCGTGGGGCATCGGCAATCTGGTGCAGGAAGATACCTACGACACGCTGCGCAAGATCAATGTGGAGTTCGGCGCGCACCGTGCGCCTGCGGGCAGCTACGCGGAGAAGATCGCCAATTTCTGGAACACGGCGATGGATACAGCCAAGGCCGATGCGCTGGGCATCGAGCCGCTTGCCGACGAGCTCAAGCGCATCGACGGGGTGACCGACGGCAAGACCGCGATGATGGAATCCTTCGCGCTGGCGCAGATCGGCGTGGATACCTTCTTCGACGGGCAGATCAGTCAGGACGAGAAAGACAGCGCCGCATGGGCGGTGCATTTCAATCAGGGCGGGCTGGGGCTGCCCGAGCGCGATTTCTATTTCAACACCGAGCAGGGCGTGGTGAAGATCCGCGCCGAGTACGTCGCCCACCTTTCGCGCCTGTTGCAGTTGCTCGGGCGCAAACCGGCCGATGCCGATGCTGCGGCAGCCAGGGTGATGGCCTTCGAGACCGAGCTGGCGCGCATCTCGCGCAAGATCGAAGACCTGCGCGATCCGGATCGCAATTACAACAAGATGAGCCCGGCAGACTTCACCGCGAAATACACGCCGGACATCCCGTGGAGCGATCGCATGTATTCCTGGGGCGTGCAGCCGCAGGTGGTGATCGTCGGTCAGCCGGAGTTCTTTCAGGGCATGGATCGGCTGCTGACGAAGACCGATCCGGCGGTACTGCGCGATTACCTGCGCCTGCACCTCGTGGACACATATGCGCCGACCCTGAGCAAGGCCTTCGACGACGAATCCTTCCGCTTCCACGGTCAGGCGATGAGCGGGCAGAAGGAGCAGCGCCCGCGCTGGAAGCGCGTGATCGACGCCGAGAACGTGGCGATGGGCATGATCATGGGTCAGGCCTACGTGGCCGACCACTTCCCGCCCGAGGCCAAGAAGCGTTACACGGCGATGGTGGAAGCGATCCGGGCGGCTTACCACGACCGCATCGAGAAGCTCGACTGGATGAGCCCGCAGACCAAGGCGAAGGCGCTGGCCAAGCTCGCCGCGGTGACCGCCAAGGTGGGCTACCCGGACAAGTGGGAGGACTACCACGACATGAACATCGCCAAGGTTTCGTACTGCCAGAACATGATGCGTGCGGCGCTGTGGCAGTTCAACGATCGGGTGCGCAAGTTCACCAAGCCGGTGGATCGCAGCGAGTGGGACATGACGCCGCAGACCTACAACGCCTATTACAACCCGTCCAACAACGAGATCGTGCTGCCGGCGGCGATCTTCGCCGTGCCCGGCGTGCCCGATGCGCAGGTGGACGATGCGGTGGCCTACGGTTACGCCGGTGCCGGCACGATCGGCCACGAGATCACCCACGGTTTCGACGACGAGGGTCGCAAGTTCGACCCGCAGGGCAACCTCACGGATTGGTGGACAGCCGAAGACGCGGCCAAGTTCGAGCAGCATGCCGATGCGCTGGTGCGCGAGTTCGATGCCTACGAGCCGATCCCCGGCCTGCACATCAACGGCAAGGCCGCGCTCGGCGAGAACATCGCCGACTTCGGCGGCGTGCTGCTGGGTCTGGATGCGTTCCGCAAGACCGAGCAGTTCAAGCAGGGCAAGAAGATCGGCGGTCTGACGCCCACCCAGCGCTTCTTCCTCGGCTACGCGATGGGCTGGATGACCCAGCAGCGCGAGGAAGTGCTGCGCAAGCACCTGCTTTCCGACGTGCACGCGCCGGCCAAGTGGCGCGTGCTCGGCCCGCTGTCGAACATCCCGGCTTTCTATGAAGCCTTCGGCGTGAAGCAAGGCGATGCAATGTGGCGGCCGGCGGAGCAGCGGGCGAGCATCTGGTGAGGGTGGCCGACGCGATCTGTTCCTGCTGGCAGATCGCCGAGGTGCCGATTCATGCAGAAAGTTGCGCATGCTCCAGCGGGCGCTCGCGGTGCAGCAGCATCCACTCGGCGTGTTCCTCGAGGCAGGCGCGGCCCAGCGAGAACAGCAATTGCCGGGTTTCGGTCTCGGAATGCGACAGGTTCAGACGCGCGCGGCAGCTTTCGAACAGCCGGCTCATGAAGCGGAACTGTTTGATGAGTTCCTTGTCGGCGCGCTTGTAGGAATACGCCTCGCGGATGCCCGCGAATAGCGGCAGCAGACCCATGGCCACGATCAGCGCGTTTTGCGCCCATGCAGGGAATAGGCTGCCACCAATCAACAGGGCGATGGCGCCGAGCAGGCCGGCCGCCAGTGCGAGCCGGCCCATGCGCGCGGTGCGGTGGTGCGCATGTTCACGGCGCACGGTGCCGCGCAAAAAGTAATCGAGCTGGCCGCCGCGGCCGTCGGCGTCGCCGATCCAGCGCGCGACCACCCACGCCAGCCATGCCGCGTCCGGCGCGAAATCCTCGTCGCGCAACAGGCCGCTGCCGCGCATGGCGTGGCGGATCCAGCTCAGATCCACGTCCTGTTTCTGCAGGAAGCCGTCGTAGCCCAGCGAACTGTTCGGCGGCGCTTCCACGCCCGCCAGCCGCCAGTAGATCTGCACGCGCAGGCCCTCGGCGAGGCCGCGGTAGTCAAGGTACTTGCGCTGCCATTCGCGTCGATCGCCGACGATGTGCAGGATCAGGCCGGCGAAAAACAGCACGAGGAAGGCGATCAGGCACCAGGTGTCGGTGGCGATGTCGGAGAAGAAGATGAAGGAGAATCCCATCGCCGCGGCGATCAGGTGCGTCCACAACAGACTGGCGCGCACGCGCTTCTGGAAGTGCACGGCCAGCCAGTCGGCGGCCTGCAATTGGCGGTCGAGGATGGCGATGCGCGGCGGCGGCGTTTCCGGCAGCGGATCGGCGAACGCGGACGCGGGCGCGGCGGCGATGCGCGCGGCGTAGCGTTCGGCGTCGGTGTTGTAGGTTTCCAGTTGCCCGAACACGGTGCGATAGGGTTCGGGCACGCTCGTCGTCGCGTTCGATGCGCCATCCAGCGTCAGCCAGCGCGCGCGAAGGGGTGGCACACCCGGCGGCTTGCCCGCGTGCAGGCGGCGCGACACCCCGATGTGGAAGATCAGGTCGCTCTCGTCGTCGGCCAGCAGGTTGGGCGCGGCCTGATCCATGCGCAAATCGGGCATCACGTCGTGCAGGTGGAAATCCACCACCTGCGCGGTGCCGCCGGTGGCCGCGCTCGGGTTGCCGTCCCACAGCGCCAGCAGGATCTGGCAGTGCGAGGATACGAACATCCCCAGTTGCGCGTACTGGCGGTTGCGCGCCGCGCCGCGCACGGCGATGGACTCGGGCGTGTTGCCGGGCGCCAGCGGCAGCACGCGCACCTGCGCGCGCGCGAGCAGGCGGTGGAAGCGTTCGAGGATCTGCGCGGACTCGAAATCGCGTTCGTATTCGGGCTGCGGCATCGGCAGCGGCACCATCAGCTCGATGCCCAGCTCCAGCGCTTCCTCGGCGACGAGCTGGTCGCCGCCTTCGGCCAGCGCCGAGATCAGGCGCAGGGGCAGGGCGGGGAACTGTGCGCGCAGGTTCGCCAGAAAATCGCGCGCCGCCGAACGCAGCGCCAGTTCCTCGGCAGGCAGCAGGTCGCGGTGCGCGGTCAGGCCGATGTTCAGGCGCATGCGCGCGTCGGCGGGGGCATTCGTGCTGGCCGCGGCGAGCGTCACGGCGATCCGCGCTGGTTATTTCGCCTGCGCGGCGGCGAGCAGACCGGCGACGTAGCGCATGTCGGACATCTGCCGTGCTTCGTCGGATGCGCCGGCGATCTGCGCGGCTGCATCCTGCAGATCGGCGCTGCGCTGCGCAGCGGCGGCGGGTGACGCCGGCTGGGCGAGGGCATCCACATACAGCGCATAGGCGAAATCGTGACGGAAGCGGGTGTCGTGCGCGCCTTTTTTCAGCTCGTCCCGGTACCACGCCAGCGCTGGTTGCAGGGTTTTCGTCGCCTCGTCCGCGCGATGCTGCTGCGCGAGGGCATGGGCAAGGAGGGCCTGCGCGAACGAACGATTGAGCAAACGGTCGTCGGTGATGTTGCGGGTATCGTCCGGAATGCCCAGCCAGCGCCGCACCAGACCTTCCGCCTGCGCGGGGCGATCCAATCGCAATTGCGCTTGCGCGGCGACGAACAACAGCCCGCGCAGGATGTTGTTGCGCATCATGATCGCGTTGAAGGCGCTGGCCGGGACGACCACCGTGTCGAGGCGGGCGATGGCGGCGGTAGCCGACGTCAGGGCCGCCTGATCGGCACCCTCGCGCAGTTGCACACCGGCGATCGCCAGGGTACGCGGATCGGCCAGCAGTTGCCGGCGCGCGTCGTCGGGTGCCAGGTTTGCGACCATCAGTCCGACATCGCGGGTAGAGCCCTTGACTGACTGCGCGGCACCGGCGTCATCGCCCATTGCGGCCTGCCAGTTGTACAGCGGAATCCACTGGTACCACGCGATGACGCCCAAAGGCGACGGCAGGCGTTTGTCTTGCTCCAATGCGAACAGGCTGTGCAGGGTCGCGATGGCCTGGCTGATCTGGCCCTGATTGAACTGCTGTTCGGCGACGGTCCGCAGGCCGGTCTGCCAGAAGCCCCAGCCTTGCATATCGGAGGGATTGAAGCGCACGACGTCCTCGCCGATTTGCACCGACTTGCGCGCGTAATCCATGGCGGTGGCGTCGTCGTGGCGGCGCACCGCGATGCGCGCCAGTTGATCGGCGGCGAAGTAGCGGTTCCACATCGAGTGCAGGTCGCCGGGGCGGCGCGTGAGGACCTGCTCGGTCATCGCATACACCTGTTGCTCGAGCTGCTGCGCCTCGTCGAGGCGGTTCAGTTGCAGCAGGAAGCGCGATTCGGAATCGGCGATGTCCGCATACGATGCCGCCGCGTCGAGGTCGCGCAAATCCAGCGCGCCGATGCCGGCCATCACCTTGCGCGCCTCGTCGCAAGTCTTCACGCCCTGCGCATACGACTGCGAGTGGCTGAGGTAGTTCAAGGCGTCGGCGTAGATCAGCTTGGCTTCACGCGGGCCATTGGCCTTGTACACCAACGGGCGCAGCAGGTCGGCGACGCGGGTGAGTTGCTGCGGTGTGCCGCGACCGCCTTGCAGGTAGGTGCGGCCCTGTTCGTAGATCGCCAGCGCCAGGCCGAACGTGACCTCGTCGCTGCGATCGCCGGCGGCTTGCAGTTTCTCGAACACGGCCTGCGCCTGCGTGAGCAATTTGAAACCGTCGTCGGTCTTGCCGCTGGAGATCAACGCCGCGCCTTCGCGGGTCAGCGCCATCGCGCGGTACAACTGCGTGCGCGGGGTGACCAGTTCCGGCGGCAGGCCGTCGTAGTAGGCCACGGTCATGTGCGCCAGCTTGCCGAGGGTTTCCAGGCGGCCGGTCGGTTCGAGTTCGGCGTACAGATCGTCGATCAGGTAGCTGACCATCTTCTCGGCGTCGCCGCGCGATTTCTGCGCCATCGCCTCGGCATCGCGGGCGCGTTGCAGGTTGACCCAGCCGAAGATCGCGCCGGCGACGGCGACCAGCATCAGCACCGCGCACACCGCGGCGATCTGCCGCGCGCGCACCAGCGCGCGATGGGTGGCGGCCTCGCGCTCGCGCTGCGCGGCGAGTTGGTGTTCGGCGGCGTCGCGCGCCTCGCGCTCGTGGCGCAGGTTGCGGCTGGCCAGCACCACCGAGCACAGCACGTCGTGGGTGAGTTCGACGCGGCGCATGTCGAGGCGTTCCTCGATGCGCAGCAGGCGGCGATTGACCAGCGTCGCCAGCGCATCGCGCGGCGCGCCGGCCTCGGCCAGCGCTTTGAGCACGCGCTCCTCGCCCACGCTTTCGCGGTAGCCCGATTCGGTGAGCAGCAAGTCCTCCACCACGCGACGCACGCCGGCGGGCTGGTCGGCCAGCGCGCGCTCGTAGAACTCGGACAGGATGCTGTCGCGCGAACCGGCCAGCAGGTCGGCAGAGATTTCGCTGCGCCCCTGCGACTGGCGCACGGTGTTGAGTTCGCGGCAGACGAGGCTGAGCAGGGACGGCTCGACTTCGGCGTGGGCCAGTTCCGAACCGCCGGCGACGAAGCGCACGATCGCCTCGGCGATCTCCTGCGAGACGAGCTTTCCGCCCGGCTTGAGCACCGCCGACAGCGCCTGCGCGCCGGTCATGCGCGCCAGCCGCATGCGGTTCTGGGTGATCGAGGGCATGATCGTCTTCACGCTCTCCAGATGCGCGAGGTAGTCCTCACGCAACGCGATCAGCACGCGGTAGTCGGCGCGCGCGAAATCGAAGTCCTCGGCAGCCGCGTCGTCGTCCTCGATGCGCGCCTCCAGCGCCGCCGGCGGGCGGTTCTCGACCAGATCGGCGAGGTCGTCGAGGAACTGCTGCGCGCGCTGGCGACCGGCATCGTCGGCCTGGCCGAGGGTGAAGATCTCCTCGAACTGGTCGAAGATCAGCAGCGGCGTGAGGGTGTGCCCGGCGGCATCGCGCAGCAGGTCGCCGCGGTGGTGCAGGAACTCCCACAGCGATTCGCCCACCACCGCGCTGCCGGCGCGGCTCCACGCGCCCGCCGCGGCGCTGGCGCGGAAGATCGCCTGCTTGATCTGCTCGGACGGCGAGGGCGAGTCGGGCGCGTAGTCGATGCGCACGTACACCGGGCAGAAGTGTTCCGCGCGCAGCTTCGGCACCACCCCGGCGCGCAGCAGCGAGGTCTTGCCCAGCCCCGACTGCCCGAACAGCACGGTGAGCAACTTGCGCTGCACGCGCCGGCACAGTTCGGCGGCTTCCTCGTCGCGGCCGTGGAAGTAGGCGCGCGATTCCTCGGAATACGAAAACAGGCCCAGCCACGGATTCTGCGGATCGATGGCGACGGCGGCATCGCCGGCAACGTCGTGTTGGGCGTCGTTCATGCCGGCCTCCCACTGAACAGATCCTGCAAGCGACGGATGAACTCCGGCGCCGGTTCGCCGCCGGGCAGGCGCGAGAAGTGCAGGGCGCGGAACACATCCGGCACCAGCGCCTGCATCTCCGCGGTGTCGTCGATGCAGGCCGGCAGGATGAACACCGCGCCCTCGGCGATGTTGCGCGCCCGATCCACCGCGTAGCTCCATTCGCGGCGGAAGTAGGCTTCGTGGCGGCGCTGGGTGGTCGCCGAGATCACCGGCAGGAAGTAGCTGCAACGGGCGATGTTGGTGCGGATCTTGTGGTCGTAATCGTCGCCGCCTTCGAGCCGGTCCATGTCGAACCAGGTGACGATGCCGGCGGCATCCAGCGCGGCCTTGAGCTTCTGCACCGCGGCCAGATCCTCGCGCGCATAACTGATGAACACCGCGTTCGCCGGCATCTCGCGCGCCGGCGGCAGGAAGCGCTGCGGCGCCTGATTGCTGCCGTTGCCCGGCAACGACGGCCGCTGCCGCCGCATCCAGCGCGCGTGCAGTTCGGCCACGAACGCCTCCGCGCCGCCATACACCCGCGTGCGCACGCTCACCTGTTGCAGGAAGGCGACGAGGCGGCCGTCCTGCAGGGTGTGGTCGTCGGCCAGCACCTCGGTCACCTCGCGCGGATCGGACAGGCGCTGGCGCTTGGCCATGCGCAGGAACAGCCGCGCCAGCCAGTTGGAGAAATCGCTGCCGATCAGCAGCAGATGATTGTGTTCGAGTTCGTGGAAGAGCTTTTCCGGGGTGAGGTGTTCGGACTGCAAGGCGCAGATGAACTCGAGCATGTCCTCGTCTGACAGCACATACGTCGGCGAGGCGGACAAGCGGCCGAGCAAGTGATAAACCACGGTGCGCTGCAACTGGCTGCGCTCGGACGGCAGATCGGCGACGCGGTTGGGCGCGTAGGCGATGACCTCGGAGGACGGCTGCCCGCCGTAACGCTCGCGGTTGACGGCCTTTTCCAGCAGCGGATCGAAGGTGGTGGTGACGAACAGGTCGAAGTCGGTGATCTGCGCCAGTTGCAGCAAAGCCTGCGGCGGCTCGAAATCCACCTCGCGCATGATCGAGCGCAGCCGCGTGTAGGCCTCCTCGCGGCGGCCGCGCTGGCCGAGGTAGGAGCACATCACGTCGTTGAGGGTGAGCGGCTGCGGCAGCGCGGTGGCGTCCACCGCGAGCTTGGCGGCGAGGCGCTCGGCCAGCCATTCGTACAGCGGGCGCAGGCCGCGATCGGTCTGCACGCGCAGCAGGTCGGGCCCGATGATCGGGATGACCCGGCGCTCCTCGATGTAGTTGAGCAGGTCGTCCCAGGCGTCGTCGTCGAAGTCCCGGAGCAATGCCGTTGCTGCCGTTTGCGTCATCGTGCGTCCCCGTCCCAAGGAAAACGATCCGCGCACCCCCGCCACGGCGGCGAGTGTAACCCCGCCCGGCGCGGGCGGGCAGACTCCGGCGCGGCTACATCAAGTCGCCGCCCGCGGTGAGCTTGTGCTCGATGCGGTCGCCCACGCCGCCGATTTCCAGCACGAGGCGATCCACTTCGGCCGCGTCCAGACCCTCGTAGGGACGGTTCTCGCACAGTTGCAGGTAAGGCACGCCGTCGAGCGGGCTGATCGCGAGATAGCCCATCGGGCTTTCCCAGTTGAAGGCCAGTGCGCGGCGCAGATCCACGCCGGTGGTTGGGCCAAGCACGGTGCTTACGCGCAGAAAGCGGCGGCCGTCCTCGTGCTCGAGTTCGGTGAGGTAGATGCTCTGGTGGCGGCGGCCCTCGTTCAGCGACAGCCGCACGCAGACGAGGTAGGGCTCGTTGGTGGTGATGGGGTAACGCGCGAGCAGGTGGCCGCGGATGGATTCGAAGGTGAGCATGTCGGCCCCGGTGGTGGTTGGGCTTATGCTAGCGCCATGCCTTCGGTCAGACCAATGCCGCGTCGAACCTCGCCGGCGGATGGGATGCCGCGCCCGTGCCAGCCAACCGCCGATGCGGGATTCGATGCGGCGACAATACGCATCCTCGCCGCGATCCGCGCGATTCCCGCCGGCAGCGTCGCCGGCTACGGGGTGGTCGCACGGCGTGCCGGATTGCCGGGTCGGGCGCGACTGGTGGCACGCATCCTGTCCAACAACGACGATCCGGGCCTGCCGTGGCATCGGGTGCTGCGCAGCGACGGACGCATTGCCTTGCCGCCGGATTCACCCAGCTACCACGAACAGGCGCAGCGTCTGCGCGCGGAGGGCGTGACGGTCGAGAACGGGCGAGTGCGCGGCCTGCGGCGCGCCGAGGCCGATCTGGATGCGCTGGTGTGGGCACCGTCGCGCGGATGAGTCCTTTCCCGACGGCATCGCTGCAGTGCAATAAAACGTGACGCAGTACCGGTATCATGGCGGCTTGTCTGCCGCGGAGCGCGCATGTTCAATCGCCTGCCGAAAGGCATCCAGATCCTGCTGTGGCTCAACGGTGGCCTGTTCCTGTTGCAGCAGTTGATCGACCCCACGGGCATGCGGCTGTTTGCCGCGTTCTACCTGTGGCCGATCGGTTTGACGCCGGCGTCGCTGGGCGTGGATGCGTTGCCGCCCGGCATCGGCTTCATGCCGTGGCAGTTGCTCACCTACGGTTTCCTGCACGGCGGGCTGGCGCACATCTTCTTCAACATGTTCGCGTTGCTGATGTTCGGCGCGCCGCTGGAATACACCTGGGGCACGCAGCGCTTCCTCACCTATTACCTGATCTGCGTGGTCGGCGCGGGGCTGACTTATCTCGGCTGGGCGGCACTGATGGACATCACCAGCCCGGTGCTCGGCGCCTCCGGCGGCGTGTTCGGTTTGCTGCTCGCCTACGGCATGCTGTTCCCGCGCCAGCGCGTGATGCTGCTGTTCCCGCCGATCCCGATGACCGCGCGCACGCTGGTGATCGGCTATGGCGCGCTGGAACTGCTGATGGGCGTGACCGGCATCGGCGGCAACATCGCCCACTTCGCGCATCTGGGCGGGATGTTGTTTGGCTGGCTGGTGATCCGCTACTGGCGCGGGCAACCACCGTTTCGCAAGCGTGGCCGCAGTTTCAGGTTCTGATGGCGCGCTACGTTCGCACACCCACCGGCAACCTTGGCACGCGACGCTTCGGATCCGCTACGAAGCGTCTACGCCAGAGGTCGCGGGCGAATGGCTCACGACTCGATCCGGCTCAATGCCAGATCGTCACCCCAGCCTTGATCGCCATCGGCTCGCCGGCCTTGCAGGTGTGGGTCTTGGCGAATTCCGCGACGTTGGCGAGCACGCCGTTCACGCGGTATTTCGCCGGTGCCTGTGGCGATGAGGCAGCCCAACTGGCGGCATCGGAGGGTGCGGTGCTGCGCGCCCACAGGCTGGCATAGGCGTCGAAGAAATCGCGATCCTCGGCGGTGGTCGCGGCCTTGCCCGCCGGTTGGCTCGCCGCGAAGGCTTGTAGCGCGAGTTCCAGCCCGCCGAGGTCGGCGAGGTTCTCCTCGCGCGTGCGCGAACCATCGACATGGGTGACGGCATCGACCGCGTAGGCGTCGTACTGGGCGACGATGGGCGATGTGCGTTGATCGAACGCGGTGGTGATCTGTGGCGACCACCAGTCGCGCAGTTGCCCGCTGGCATCCACCGAGCGGCCCTTGCCGGCGATGGCGTTGTGCAACTGGTGGCCGATCAGGGTGCCCAGCGCACCGAAGCGGCGCGCCGCATTCATGCTGTCATCGAACACCGGCGCGCGCAGGATGGCGGCGGTGACGATGAGGCGGTTGCCGAGCAGGCTGTAGGAAATATCCGGCACTTGTGCGGGAACCGTCCACGGCCGGTCGGCGGAGCGCTGGCCGATCGTCGCCATCTCCTGCCGATGCCGCCAGGCCGCCACCGCCAGCATGTCCGCGCCGTAACCTTGACCGAATTTGAGCCCTGCGACGGTGGGAATTTGCGCGGGTTCGCCGATCTCGATGCGCAGCTTGTCGAGCTTGGCCTGCGCGGCAGTGCGGGTGGCATCGTCCATCCACGGGTTGCCGGCGATCGCCTTCTTCATGGCATCGCGCATGGCGTCGGCCAGCGCCGTCGCGGCCTGCTTCGTCGCCGGCGTGAGATAGCGCTGCGCGAAGGCGTGGCCCATCTCAGGAGCCAGCGCGTGGTCGATGGCGTACTGCACCTGCTGCGCGCGGTCGGTGGGCTGCGCCATGCCGGCGAGCAGGTGGTCGTACATCTGGAAGTGCGCATCGCGCAACGGCGTCGACAGGTAGGGTGCCATCGCGCTGGCGACGTGGAAGCGCAGGTAGGCCTGCCATTGCTCCACCGGCGTGTTGGCGAGCATGCCGTCAGCGGCATCGAAGAAATCGGTTTGCAACAGGGAAACCGGGGCATCCTTCACGCCTTGTGCTTTCAGGAACTTCGCCAGCTCAAAATGCGGATAGGCCTTCTGCAGATCGGTCAGCGCCGTCGGGCGATACACGCCGGTCGGGTCGCGCTGTTGCGCCAGCGACTGCGAATGCTGGGCGAGCTGCATCTCCATCGACAGCACCCAGCCTGATTGCACCGACACCTGATCGGCCGGCGTGCCGGTCAGTTGCAGGATGGTCTGCACGTAGGCGCGATAGCGACCGAGGACATCGCGGGTTTCCGCATCGGTGCGGGTGTAGAACGCCGGGTCGGGCAGGCCGAGCCCACCTTGGCTGAGGTAAGCGATACGCAGGTCGGGGTCTTTTGCATCGGAATCGGCGGCGACGCGGAACAGCACCGGGATACCGGCGGCATGCAGGTCGGCGATGGCAGCGGGCAGATCCTTGTTCTTGCGGATCGTGGCGATGCGCGCGAAGGTCGATTGCAGCGGCGTCACGCCGGCGGCATCCACCGCAGTGGTGTTCATGCCTTCGCTCCACAGCGTGCCCAGCGTGCGCCCGGCATCGTCCGTCGCACCGTGCGCGAGGCTGTCGAGCAGCGTGCGCTCGTCCTCGCGCGCCTTGGCGCGCAGATTGCCGAGCGCGGAGATCGAACCTGATTCCGGCGCGGGATTGGCCCTCAGCCACGCCGCGTTGGCGTAGTCGTAATAATCCGTACACGCCGGCGCGATGGCCGCAACGTGCGCTGCGGGAGCCTTGCGCGCCTTGGGTTTGGCCTTGGCGATGGCGCTGGGCGCGGCCGGAACCAACAGCAGCATCGGGACGAGCAGCAAGGCGTGGCGCGCACGGGTCATCGATGGGTCTCCTTGGGTGAATGGCGCAGTTTAGCAAGGCGAGCCGTAGCGCTCGTCGCGTATACAAGCCGGGATTCAGGATGCTCTTTACTCGTGTCGAAGCCGGGAGTTTCAGCGCGGCGGATCATCCATCCCGATCGCCCGGCGCAGGCGCGATTTGAGCCGTGTGGAAGCGCGCCAGCTCGGCGGCTGGTAGTCGGGAATGCTCGCGGTGCCGGTCTTGCGGTGCTCGGGCGCGGGCATCGGCCGTTTCTCGATGACGAGGATGCTGTCGTACCAGTGCAGCGAATGCGCCGCGCGGGTGAAGTCGTCCACTGCGAGCGATGGCGATTCCGAATGCCAGGCGTGGATGCGGTCGATGAAGTCCTTGGCGTATTCCACGAAGCTGCCGCGCCGGCGATGCCCGCCGCCCCAGCGCTTCCAGTAGGACGTATGGATGTCCTCGCACAGGTACACGCCGTTGGGCGCGACGTGGGGAAACAGTTCCTCGAAGGTGGCGATCTGCTGGCGCATGGTGTGGCCGCCGTCGTCGATGAGGATGTCCACGCGCGGGATCTGCTGCGCCAGCGAGCGCAGGAAGCCGCGGTCTTCCTGATCGCCGATGAAGATACGCGTGTGCTCGCTCTCGAACGACTTGCAGTGCGGGTTGATGTCGGCGCCGAAGATCCGGCAACGCGGGCCGAAGTAGTCGCGCCACATGTCCAGCGAGCCGCCCTGGGAGACGCCGAACTCCAGTACATGCACGTCGGTGCCGCGAAAGCGCGCGAAGTGGCGGTCGTAGACCTCGAAGTAGTGCATCCACTTGTGGATCAGGCGCCCGGTGTTGGCTTCGAAGTACTTCTGCAGGTCGTTCATGGCTGCCATCGCCGCGTGCGGATGCGGCGCATCGTCGGGATTGCGGGGCGGCGCGTCAAGCTTGCGCCTGAGGATGAGTGCTGCCCGGGCTATGGAAGCTTGCACCGACACTCCCTCCCCCGCCTGCGGGGGAGGGTTGGGGTGGGGGTTGGTGCACGAAACACATCCCCCCATCCCGGCCTTTCCCCGCAAGCGGGGGAAGAGGATTCTTGTGAACGGGCAAGGCGATCCGTACGGGAAGGTTGAAGATCATGCGTTCTTTCAAACCAGGAAGGCCCCGCGAGCGGGGCCTTCCGGATGTGTGCAGCGTGGTTGATCGCTTACCAGATGATCACGCGCTTGTCGGCCGGGCGCACCATCGCATCGCCGGCCTTGCAGGAGAACGCCTGCGCGAACGCCGGCATGTTCGATGGCGCTCCGTCGGCGCGGAACTGCGCCGGCGCGTGCGGATCGGTGTTCACGCGCACCGCCAGTTCCTTGGGCTCGAACTTGCGCCGCCAGATGTTGCCGAAGTTGAGGAAGAAGCGCTGGTCCTCGGTGTAACCATCGACCTTGGTGCCGGGCTTGTATTTCGGATCCTTCGCGAGGGCCGCTTGCAGGGCGTCGTAGGCGATGTTGATGCCGCCCAGATCGGCGATGTTCTCGCCCAGGGTGAGCGCGCCCTTGACGTGCACATCCTTGCCATCCTTGTCCTTGAAGGCGACGTAGTCGTCGAACTGTTTGACCAGCTTGGCGGTGCGTTCCTCGAAGCCTTTCTTGTCGGCGGCCGTCCACCAGTTGCTCTGGTTGCCCTGGGCGTCGAACTGCGCGCCCTGGTCGTCGTAGCCGTGGCTCATCTCGTGGCCGATCACCGCGCCGATGCCGCCGTAGTTGAGCGCAGGGTCGGCCTTGGCGTCGAAGAACGGTGGTTGCAGGATCGCCGCCGGGAACACGATCTCGTTCATCAGCGGGTTGTAGTAGGCATTTACCGTCTGCGGGGTCATGCCCCACTCGGTGCGATCCACCGGATGGCCGATCTTGTCCAGTTGCCAGCGGGTGTTGAACTCGCGTGCGGCGACCACGTTGCCGAGGTAATCGTCACGGTCGATCTTCAAACCGGTCCAGTCGCGCCACTTGTCGGGGTAGCCGATCTTGGGCATGAAGGTGGACCACTTCTCCATCGCCTTCTTCTTCGTCTCCTCGCTCATCCAGTCGAGCTTGGCGATGCGCGCCTTCAGCGATTCACGCAGGTTGTCCACCAGTTGCACCGCCGCGGCCTTGGCCTCGGGGGTGAAGTAATCGTGCACGTAGAGCTGGCCCAGCGCCTCGCCGACGCTGAAGTTGACCGTGCCCAGCACGCGCTTCCAGCGCGGCTTTTGTTCCTTCTGCCCGCGCAGGGTCTTGTTGTAGAAATCGAAGTGCTCGGTGGCCAGCGCATCGCCGAGGAAGGGCGCAGCGCCGTCGATGGCCTGATAACGCAGGTAGGCCTGCCACTGCGCGATCGGCGTGGTCGCCAGCATCTTGTCGAACTGGGCGAAGAACTTCGGCTCGGCCGAGGAGAACTGCGTCACTCCCTTCACGCCGATGCCGTCGAAGAACTTCTGCCACGAGAAGTGCGGGGTGATCGCGTCGGCTTGCGCGATGGTGACCATCTTGTACTGGTTGGCGGTGTCGCGCGCCTCGATCGGCGACAGCGAGGCCTTGGCCAGTTCGGTCTCGAAATCCATCACCCATTGCGCCTGCTGCCTGGCCGCCGCTGCGGGAACACCGCCCAGCTCCAGGGTCTTCTGGATGTGCGCGAGGTAGGCCTCGCGGATGGGCTTGTATTGATCCTCGAGGTAATAGGCGCGCTCGGGCAGGTTGTAACCGCCTTCGCCCGCATAGCCGATCGTCATCGAGGAGTTCTTGAAATCGGCCTGGCCGCCGAAGCTGAACACGCCGACCAGCCCCTTGGCGTAGTTGGCATCGATGTAATCGACGATGTCGGCGGTGTTGCGCAGGGCGTCGATCGGCGCGAGGTAGGGCTTGAGTTTCACCGCATCGGGGGTGCCGTCGATGCGCTTGGTATCCATGCCGCTGGCGTAGAAATCGCCGACGATCTGCTGGATCGAGCCGGGCGCGTAGTGGCTGGTGAGGCCCTCGACGATCGCGCGCTGCGCATTCTCCGAACGCTGGTCGAGCATCTCGAAGCTGCCCCACGAGGTGCGGTCGGAGGGGATCTGGTTGGTGGCCAGCCACTTGGTATTCACGAAGCCGTTGAGGTCGGTGCAGGGGCTGATCGCCGGATCCAGATCGGACACTTGCAGCCGGCTGACGGCACCCAGATCGGTGGCCGCGAAGGCGGTCGAGGTCGCCAGCGCGAACACGACGGCGGCGGCGAGCGGACGGATGGAACGGATGTTCATGGACTCACCCTGATTGGTTGTGGATGGTTGTCGATGCAATGCACTGCGCAGGCGGCATGCGGCTCGCGCGCAAGCCCGCGCATTGTCGCGCGGCGTGGCCGCGCGCGACCCGTGTCGAAGGTCATGCCGACAGACCATGCCAGCAGACGATGCCCCGGAACGCCGACGACAAGCTCCTCCCCCTTCCATCGGAAGGGGGAGGGTGGGAGGGGGTTGGCGCACGCAACCACAACCCCACCCCAGCCCTCCCCTTCAGGGAAGGGGAGGGAGCAATCCGCAATGCGATTCGTTGCTCCATGACGACGGCAACAAGTTCCCACGCTTGCGGGGGAAGGGTGGGCTGGGGCGATGTGTTGCCGGAAACTGCAACTTCTGCCGCCAACGACTCATCGTGTCTGCAAAGACGAATCATGTCGTAACGGCGCCAAGAGTAAACTCGAAGCCTCTTCGAACGCAGCGAGGCAAGCCCATGCGCATCACCTTCATCGGCGCCGCCGGCGGCGTGGTCACCGGTTCCTGTCACCTGCTGGAAGCCGCGGGCAAGCGCATCCTGCTCGACTGCGGCATGGTGCAGGGTGGCAAGGAGGCCGACGCGACCAATGCCAAACCCTTTCCGTTCGATGCCGCCGGCATCGACGCGCTGGTGCTCAGCCACGCGCATATCGACCACATCGGCCGGGTGCCGCTGCTGGTCAAACGCGGCTTCGTCGGCCCGATCTTCGCGCAGGCGGCGACGGCCGATCTGTTGCCGATCATGCTGATCGACTCCGCGCGGCTGTCCGAATTCAGCGCCGAGAAGGCGCAGGAGCGCGGCGACGAGGATGCGCAACCGTTGTACGACGAGAACGACGTCGCCGCCACGCAGAAGCTGCTGCATCCGATCAAATACGAAACGCCCACCGAGATTCTTCCCGGCATCACCGTGACCTTGCACGAGGCCGGCCACATCCTCGGCTCCTCGCTGGTCGAGGTGACCGCTGACGGCAAAACCCTGTTGTTCACCGGCGACGTGGGCATGAAGAACACGCCGATCCTGCGCGATCCGGCCGACCCGCCGCGCGCCGACCTGATCCTGATGGAATCCACCTACGGCGACCGCAACCACAAGGATCGCGCCGCCACCGTGGCCGAATTGGGCGAACTCTTCGCCAAGGCCGCGAAGGATGGCGGCAACGTCATCATTCCCGCGTTCGCGGTCGGCCGCAGCCAGGAACTGTTGTACTGGTTCGCCCAGCACTACGACGACTGGGGACTGTCGCGCTGGAAGATTTTCCTCGACAGCCCGATGGCGGCGAAGGTGATGGCGGTGTACGACCGCCACGAGGAATTGTTCGACGCCGATGCGGCCAAGGTGTGGGCGGGGCGTATCAAGCCGTTCGCACTGCCGAATCTGCACGTCACCGCCGATGCCAACGACAGCAAGACGATCAACTCCATCCACAACCACGCCATCATCATCGCCGGCTCGGGCATGGCCAACGGCGGGCGCGTGCGCCATCACCTCGCCAACAATCTGGAGAACCCGAAATCGCACGTGATCTTCGTCGGTTATCAGGCCGACGGCACGCTTGGACGCCTGTTGGTGAACGGGCTCAAGCATGTGCGCATGTTCGGCAAGGAACTGCGCGTGCATGCGCAGATCCACACCGTCGGCGGGCTGTCGGCGCATGCCGACCAGCAGGGTTTGCTCGACTGGTACGCGGCCAGCCCGAACCATCCGCCGGTGGCGCTGGTGCACGGCGAAAACCCTGCGCGCGAAACCCTCGACGGCAAGCTCGAGAAGCAGTTCGGCATCAAGGTCACGCTGTCGCAGCCGGGCATGACGCTGGATGTCTGACGGCAGCCTTCCAGACGCATCACGGGCGTGCGAGCTGTCGCCGCCGAGGTCTTCGACCGACATCCCGCGCAACGCCGGCATCGATGTGCTGCGCGGCCTGTCGATCCTGTTGGTCGTGTTGCACCACATCGGCCTGCGCATCCCACTGCGCAAGACCGATGTCGGTGCGTGGCTGCCGAAGTGGTTCCTCAACGGCCTGAATTACAACGGCTACGAATCCGTCTTCGTGTTCTTCGTGATCTCGGGATTCTTGATCACGGGCCATGCGCTGCGCCGCTGGAGATCGCCGGGCGGCATCGATGCGCGCGCCTTCTACGCGCGCCGCTTCGCGCGCATCGTGCCCTGCCTCGCCGCGCTGGTCGCGGTGCTTGCCGTCGGCCACCTGCTGGGCTGGCAGGGCTTCGTGATCGACAAGCCGGGCCAGTCGCTGGGCGGCGCGATCGCCGCCGCGTTCGGTCTGCACCTGAACTGGTACGAGGGACGGCACGGCTATCTTCCCGGCTATTGGGACGTACTGTGGTCGCTGTCGATCGAGGAAGTGTTCTACCTCGGTTTCCCGATCGCCTGCCTGTGCACGCGGCGCACGATCGTGCTCGCGCCGCTGCTGGTGCTGTTCGCGCTGTCGCTGCCGGTCACGCACGCGTGGTACGACGGCAATGAAATCTGGCAGGAGAAGGCGTACCTGCCGGGCATGGCCGCGATTGCGACGGGCGCGCTTGCCGCCTTCGTCGCCGCGCGCCGCGAGTTGCCAAGCAAGGCTTTCGCGACCGGTCTATGCGCCGCCGGATCGGCCGGGCTGGCGAGCATCCTGTTCATTGAGGACATCCTCTGGGATGCATGGAGGGACGCAACCTTGCTGGTGCTGACGTTCTCGATCGCCTGCCTGTTGACCGGCCTGCACTGGCGCGAACGCATGGGCGTGTCGAGGCCGTTGCGCGGCTTCGGCTGGCTGCGCTCCTTCGGTCGGCTGAGCTACGAGATCTATCTCACCCACATGTTCATCGTGTTCGCCGCGGTGCGCCTGTGGAAGGTGCATGGCAGCGCGCTGCCGCATGGCTGGCTGTGGTACCTGCCGACGGTGCCGCTGTGCTGGCTGCTGGGCTGGCTGGTCGCGCGCGGCTTCTCCAAACCATCCGACATATCGTTGCGCAAGCGCCTTCTTCTTGCCATTGGCTAGCATGCAGGCCGACATTCGGAGAACGCGATGAACCAGCGCACCGCCGCGCCGAACGCACGCCCCGGCTTTCGCTACTACGACCTGCTGGTCGGCGGCATGGTCGGCGTGCTGCTGTGCGCGAACCTGATCGGGCCGGCGAAGACTTCCGTGGTGCCGGCGAGCTGGCCGCTGATCGGCGGGCTGGTGTTCGGCACCGGCAACCTGTTCTTTCCGATCAGCTACATCTTCGACGACGTGATGACCGAGGTGTACGGCTACGCGCGTGCGCGCCGCGCGACGTGGGCCGCGTTCGGCGCGCTGGCCTTCGCCAGCGTGATGTCGCAGGTGGTCATCCGCATGCCCGCCGCGGCGAGCGAGCCGTTCAACCAGCAGTTGCAGCCGGCGCTGGAAACGGTATTCGGCGCGACCTGGCGGATCGCGCTGGCTTCGCTGATCGGCTTCTGGATCGGCGATTTCGTCAACGCCTGGGTGATGGCGAAGATGAAGCTGTGGACGTCCGGGCGCTGGTTGTGGACGCGCACCATCGGCTCGACCGTCGTCGGCGAGGGTGTGGACAGCCTGACCTTCTACCCGATCGCCTTCCTCGGCATCTGGGAGAGCCAGACCATCTTCAAGGTGATTGCGTTCAACTGGACGATGAAGGTGATCGTGGAAACCCTGCTCACCCCGGTGACCTATGCCGTGGTCGGCTGGCTCAAGCGCCGCGAGAACGCCGATACCTACGACACGACGACGAACTTCAACCCCTTCAGCCTGCGCGACGAGGGCGAGGTGCGCGCGTATCGATAGCCGCGTTTCCCTTCCCCCTTCGGGGGAAGGTGCCCGCAGGGCGGATGAGGGAATTGCATCGCGGATCGCGATGCCTCGATCCGGATGCGAACATCACAGGATGGGTTGCGCGCAAAGCAACCACTTCCTGCGTGAGCCACCGGCGTGGGAAGTGGGCGCTGGATGAAAACGCCTCAGTGTTGCTGCGTGGCGATCCATCTATCCATCTTGTCCTCCAGCACCGCCAGCGGCAGCGAGCCGTCCTCCAGCAACTGCGTGTGGAAGGCGCGCACGTCGAACTTCGGGCCCAGCGCCTTGGCGGCCTTCGCGCGCAGCTCGCTGATCTTCATCTGCCCGGTCTTGTAGGCCAGCGCCTGCGCCGGCATGGCGATGTAGCGTTCGACTTCGGCCTCGATGTCCACCGGACTCATCGCCGAGTTGTCGAGCATGTACTTGATCGCCTTCTCGCGCGACCAGCCCAGCGCGTGGATGCCGGTGTCCACCACCAGCCGCATCGCGCGGAATTGCTCGGCCTGCAACTGCCCGAACTTCTGGTACGGGTCGGTGTACATGCCCAGTTCATAGCCGATCGTTTCGCAATACAAGGCATAGCCTTCCACGTAGGCGTTGAAGCCGCCGAAGCGGCGGAACATCGGCAGGCCGGTCTGTTCCTGCTGGATCGACAACTGGAAGTGGTGGCCGGGGATGGCTTCGTGCAGGAACAGATCCTCCATGTCCCAGGTCTTGCGCGAGGGCAGGTCGTAGGTGTTGACGTAGAAGATGCCGGGGCGGCTGCCGTCCATGCTCGGCGGCTGGTACTGGCCGCCCGCCGCGGACTTGGCGCGGTAGGCCTCGACCGGGCGGATCTCGAATTTCGCCTTGGGCAGGATGGAGAAGTCGCGCGGTACGCCCTTCATCACTTTCGCATAGACGCTGTTGTAGCCGTCGAGTAGCGCCTTCTCGCTCTTGAAGGTGAAGCGCGGATCGGTTTGCAGGTAGTGGAAAAACGCCTTGAGGTCGCCCTTGTATCCGACCTGCACGCGCAGGGCGTCCATTTCCTTCTTGATGCGCGCCACCTCGGCCAGACCGATCGCGTGGATCTGCTCGGGCGTCTCGTCGGTGGTGGTCTGCGTGCGCACGTCGTAGGCGTACCACGCCTTGCCGTCGGGCAGGGCGCTCATGCCGACGGAGCTGCGCGTGTGCGCCATGTAGTCGTTGGCGATGTAGTCGCGCAGGCGGCGGTAGGACGGCATCAGCTCGTCGGCGATCAGGTGCCGGTAGGCGGCGGTCAGGCGCGCCTTGTCGGCGGCGCTGAAGTTCTTGGGCATGTTCTTGATCGGATCCCAGAACTCGGTGGCTTCGGGCTTGTCCTTGATGACCGCATCGAGTTGCGGGATCACCTTCACCATCAGCACCTTCGGCTGCACGATGCCTTCTTTCACGCCTTCGCGCATGTTGGCGATGGCGGTGTCGTAGATCGCCGGGATCTTCGACGCGCGCGCCAGCCAGTCGTCGTAGTCCTTCACCGTCTGGAACGGCTGTGCATTGGTGCCAGAGCCGAGCTGCACCGCCATCAGCGCGAGGTTGTTGAATTGGTCGATCGGCAGCAACTCGTTGTGGAAGCGCGCGCCGTCCACTGCGTCCTGTTGCTGCTCAATGAAGATCTGGTAGGACAGCAGCGCCTGCCCGGTGAGTCCTTCCGGTCCGATCGCCTTGGCCTTGGCCAGCCATTCCTCGTTGAAGCGGTTGGTCTCGTCGATGTAATCCTTGGCCAGAAAGTTCGGCATCTGGTCGTTATAGCGTGGGTCGCCGATGAAGGTCGCCTGCAACGGATTGAGCTTGAGCGAGGCTTCCCAGAAATCCGCGTACAGCTTGTCGAGTTGCGCGGCCTTGGCGGTGGCGGCGCTGTTGTCGGCAGAAGACGCGGTGACGGCAGGCGCAGCCGCGGCGGGCGCGTCAGCAACGGTTGCGGCAGCGTGGGCGAAGACGGGCGTCGCAGCCAGCAGCGTGGCGGCGATGGCGAGAACGAGGGCGGAGCGGCGCATCGGGATCCTCTTGGGTGCGTGGCGGCAAATGTGACGCGAATGTGGTGGCTATCGTGCCGGCTGTCCGGCTCGACCGCACGGGTCGAAGGTCATGCCCAGAGGACAGAAGACAGAGGACAGAAGACAGAAGACAGAAGACAGAGGACAGAGGGCAGAGGACAGAGGGCAGAAGGCAGAGGGTAGAAGACTAAGGAAGCAAAAGCAAGAGACCGCGGGTGACAAGCGCGGGCAACAGCACGGGCAGCGGAAGCGCACAGTGCATTGGACTGCTGGGGAGCCCGGTTTGGTCTCCTCCCCTTGCGCGCAGCGCAGGGGGAGGCTGGGAGGGGGTTGCTTTGTCGACGTGAAATCGACTGCAAGAGAGCACCCCTCCCCAACCCTCCCCTGTGCTTCGCACAAGGGAGGGAGTTGTTGCATTCCCCAATTCCACGGTATGTGCTTTGCTCCCGATTCCCGATTCCCGATTCCCGATTCCCGATTCCCGATTCCCGATTCCCGATTCGCTATTCACGAATCACGAATCACGAATCACGAATCACCAATCACGCTTCACGTCGCCCCAGCGGCATCGACGGCGGGGCGACCGCGCCGCCGGAAATGATGAAGGTCATCGCCTGATCCACCGTCCAGTCGGTGGGAATGAGATCTTCCACCGGCACCACCAGCAGATAACCGCCGGTCGGATTGGGTGTGGTCGGCACGAACACGGTGGCGAACTGGCGGCTGGTCGCATCGTCGCGCACGGTGCGGGTGACCAAGCCGACGGTTCGCGTGCCCGTATGCGGGAACGCCACCAGCACCACGCGCTGGCCGCCGCCGGTGGGCGAGGACATCAGATCCAGCAATTGCCGCGAACTGCCGTACACGGTCTTGGCCAGCGGGATGCGCCGGATCGCGGCCTCGAACCACGCCAGCAGACGTTGCCCGGCGACGCGCTGGGCGAGCAATCCCACCACGAGGATCAGTACCACCGTGGCGACCACGCCGACTGCGGTCAGCGCCCAGCTATCGGCCAACCAGCCCAGGTGCGGCGAGCGCTGCGCGAGTTCGATCAGGATCGGGCCGATCAAGGGCCGGCTTGCATCCGAAAGCATCCCGAACACGAACTTGAACACCACCCATGTCAGCCACAACGGCAGCAAGGTGAGCAGGCCGGTGACGAACAGGCTGCGCACCGTTGCGAGTGTGGTTTCGCGGGCGTTCGTGTCGTCGTGTTTCGTATCGGTAGCTGCCATGTCAGCGGCGCGGTGGATCGAACACGCGCACGACACGGAAGCCGACATCGTCGAAACCGGTCGCACCATCGAGCGTGCCCGCGCCGCGGCCGGCCACGCTGCGGTCGAGCAGCCATTCGGCATGGGCGGCATCGAGATTGCCCTGCGCCTTCGCGGCCTTCCAGTCGGCTGCGGTGGCGAGTCGGTAATGCTGACCTTTCTGCGCGCCCAGCCATTGCGTATAGGCGTTGGCATCGCTCCAGCTCACGCACACCACCGGTTGCCCACTGGTCACCGCGAACCCCGGATCGCTCCAGATCTTGCGGCCACTCGCGGGCACGGGCTTGGAACCGCTGCACGCGGACGCCGGACGGCGGGTCGCATTGACGAAATCGGCGTATTCGTGGCGGGTGACCTGACCACGCGCGAGCGCGGTGACGGGTGCCTTGGGGGTGGCACGCGGCAGCACGACCCACGCGGTGCCCAGCGCGGCGACTTGCGCATCGAGATTGGCGGTCGCCTTGGCGGCGTCGGCTTGATTGGCGGCCATGGCGAGCGAACGTTTGTACACGTCGGCGAGATCGATTTGCCGTGCCAGTGCTTCGGTGCGACGCAGCGCGTTCTTGTCGGCGATCGAGGATTCGGCCTGCACGCGGCGGTCGAGTGCGCCGGCGAGAATGGCGCGCACTTCGCGCCACACCGGCGCATCGCGGCCGATGGTGGCGTCGGCCAGTTGCAGGGATTTGAGGCGATCGTCGAGCACGCGCGGGTCGTGGTGTTCCACGATCGACTGCGCCTCGCGGTTGGCCAGTGCCTTGAGGGTATCGGCAGCGAGGGTGCGGGTCGATTCGCTTTCCGGCGACAACTTCCATGCCATTCGACTCAGATCGACCGCATTGCCATCCGCCGGCGCGGTGAGATCGCCGCTTCTGATGGCTTCGCGGGCTGCCGAAAGCACGGCGGTGTCGGGGGCGAGCGAGGGCGATGCGACCGCAGTCGTTGGCCGATTCGAGGAAACAATGGCGACAGGTCGACTGCTGGTCGGGGGCGCGGAGGGCGCAAAATTCGACGGACTGGCATGCGCCGTTGCATCGGAGGTACGCGGTGCGTGATGCGGGCGGGCCAGTGCGCCTCCGGGTCGGTCGGTGGCATCGGCCGCCTCGGTGGAGGTTCTCGGCCACGGCAGGTGCTGGCGGGCCAAGAACAGCGCACCGCCCGCGAGCGCGATGGCGGCACCCGCGAGCGCGAGCGGTTGCTTCCAACCCGCGCGGCGGGTTGCCGTATTGTCGCCGCCGAGCAGGCTGGCGCCGAAACGCTGCCGCGCGCGGCGTTCGATGCGCTGGGTGGCATCGAGCATCTGCCGGGCGTCGCGGAATCGTTGTCCCGGATCCTTCGCCATCGCCTTGTCGATGAAGAATTGCCAGTGGCGCTTGTTCGTCGGCAGGCTCGGGATGGGGCTCTGCGCGTGCATCAGCGCCAGCGCCAGCGCATCGGGCGCCTGATAGGGCAGGTGCCCGGTCAGCAGTTCGTAGGTCAGCACGCCGACGCTGTACAGATCCGCGCGGCCGTCGACCACGTCGCCGCGCGCCTGCTCGGGCGCCATGTAGCCCGAACTGCCGACCGCCAGCCCGGCGGTGGTGATGCGGCTGGTGTCGCGTTTGCTCAGGGCGATGCCGAAATCGGTGAGCAGCGGACGGTCGGCGACGTCGAACAGCACGTTCGCGGCCTTCACGTCGCGGTGCACGATGCCGCGCTGGTGCGCGTATTCCAGCGCCGACAGCAACGCGCGCAGCACGCGCACGATGCCGCCCTCGTCGTCGCGCAGGTCGCGTTGCGAGAGGTCGCCGTTGCCAAGGTACGGCATGATGTAGTACATGCGCCCGTCGCCGGTGCGGCCCACCTCGTAGATGGCGACGATGCACGGATGGCTGATCTGGGCGATGGTGCGCGCTTCGTTCTCGAAGCGCTGCTTGCTTACTTCGTCCTGCAAGCCACCGGCTTCCATGACCTTGATGGCGACCGGGCGATCCAGCGATTCCTGGGTCGCCAGATACACTGCCGCCATGCCGCCTTCGCCCAGACGTTTCAGGGTGCGATAGCCGGGAACCTTCGGCGGCGGCGCGGCTGCGCCGGGCGCCGGGGCTTCGGGAGGGAGGCTGGGAAGGGCCATGCGGGGCGTTGCGACCATCGGCGCGGTCTGGTTCGCCGCAGCATACGGCAGGCGGCGACCGGCAGGAAGCCGGGCCGCTACCGTCGTGCGGACTGATGAAAGTTGAAGTTCGAGCCTACGGCTCGAGTTGCTGCACGAGGCGGAAACCCACGTCGTCGTAGCCACGGTCGGCCTTGCGCGCGGGTATGCGGGGTTCGGTGGATTGGTTGCGCCAGGATCTCCCCACGATGGCGTGCCAGTTGCAGTTGTTGGCGGCGCAATTTTGCAGCCACGACGATACGTTGCCTTCCACGCTGTGCAGACCGGTCGAACTGGCTGCGCCGGCGTTCGCATCGATGGTGCCGCCGGCAGCGCTCACATCGCCGCCGGATGCCGAAATGATCGCCCATTCGGTATTGGTCGGCAGGCGGTAATGGCGATTGGTGCGCTTGCCCAGCCAGGCGGCATACGCCTGTGCGTCCGGCCAGCTCACGCAGACGACGGGGTGGTCGCTGGTCTGCGGGATGCCCGGGTTCAGCCACGTCCGCGAATTGTCCGCCTCGAAGTTGTCGCCCAGTCGCTTGGGTGGGCGCGGTGGCTGGGCACGGCCGAAGCGATTGAACCGACCTTCCGCACGCGGCTCACGCTCTGCCGGGCGCTCGAGGATCTGCGCCTTTTCATACGCACTGCAAGGTGTGGGCGAGCGGTGGGTGGCGAGGGCGAAGTCGAGGTATTCGTGGCGGGTCACCGGCAGGCGGGCGACCGCGGCGGGCAGGAGGGCGCCGGACGGATCGCGCATTTGCACAAAGCCCTTTTCGATTTGGGATCCGGGCTTGACTGCCGCCATGGGTGGCGGCAACTGCGGTGGTGGAGTGAAGGTGGCGCCCGGTGCCAGGCGTGGAACCATGGGCTTGGGTGCGGGAGGTGTCGGCACGTTGGCGACCGCCGGCGGGGGCGGCGCGGCGTTCGGCAGCGGGATGGCGAGTTGATTGGCCAACTCGCGCGTCTGTGCCATCGCCGAAGGTGTGGATTCGTCTTTCTGCGCACGCATCAGCAACGCTTTCGTGGTTGCATTGCGCAATGACTTCCACGCCGGCGAAGCCGTGCCGACGGTCGCCGTGTCCAGCGCCTCGGCCTGCTTGCCCAGGTCGACCGCGCGCGCATCGCGGCGCTCGCCGATCGCGCGTACCTGATGGTCGGACATCACCTTGAGCATGTCGGCGACGAGCTTGCGGCCGTCGGGTGCATTGGGCGCGAGGCTCCAAGCCGCGATGGTGGCGTCCAGCGCGTTGCCGTCGGTCGGCGGGGTGAGGTTGCCCTTCGCCAGCGCGCCGCGCGCCTTGGCGATCATGTCCGCGGCGCCGTTGGCGGGCGGGGTGGCCGGTGCGGACAGGTGTGCGACTGGAGATTGGATCGGGGCCGCCGCCGGGCTGGCGGCAGGCGCGACCGCGGGCGATGCCGGGCTAGCCATGACGGCGCTGGTCGTCGGGGCGGGCGCTACGGACTCCTGAGGATGTGTGCGCCGCCACTGCACCACACCAGCCACGGCGACCGCACCGAGCAAGCCGAGCACCGCCAGTTTCTTGCCGCCGGATCGTGGCGCATTCGGATCGATGGGGTGCAGGATGCGCTGCGAGATCTGCCTGCCGCTGCGATGCGCGGAGCGCTCCAGCGCGGAGAGCATTTCCTTGGCATTGGCGTAGCGCTGCGCCGGCTCCTTGGCCATCGCCTTGTCCACGAACGCCTGCCAGTGCTTCTTCGCCGGCGGCAGGCGCGGGATCTCTTTCTGCGCGTGCATCAGCGCCAGCGCGAAGGCGTCGGTGGAACGGAAAGGCAGTTGTCCGGTGAGCAGTTCGTAGGTCAGCACGCCGACGCTGTACAGGTCGGCACGGCCATCCACCGCATCGCCGCGCGCCTGCTCGGGCGCCATGTAGCCGGAACTGCCGACCGCGAAGCCGGCGGTGGTGATGCGCACGTCGTCGTTGCGCGACATGGCGATGCCGAAATCCGCCAGCAGCGGGCGGTTGTCGGCGTCGAACAGCACGTTCTCTTGTTTGACGTCGCGGTGCACGACGCCGCGGGTGTGCGCGTAGTCGAGCGCCGAAAGCAGGGTGCCCACCACTTCGGCGATGCGCATTTCGTCGTGGCCGAGGTCGTGCGCGGCCAGATCGCCGTTGGGCAGGTAAGGCATCGAGTAGTACAGGCGCCCGTCGGCGGTGCGGCCGATCTCGTGGATGGCCACGATGTTCGGATGACTGAGTTTGGCGATGGTGCGCGCCTCGTTCTCGAAGCGCTGCATGCTGGTCTCGTCCGCCAACGCCTCGTGCTCCATCACCTTGATGCTGACTGGCCGGTCGAGCGCGACTTGCGTGGCCATGTACACCGTGGCCATGCCACCCTGGCCAAGTTTGCGCTCCACCCGGTAGCCAGGAATGTCCGGCAGCGCCTCGTTGGTGCCGGTGGCGTGTACCACCGTCGCGCGCGGATCGGAGGGGTTCGATGGTGGATTCGTGGACGAGGGCATGGGGTCGGCGGGTCGGTCCATCGCGGGTTGCCTCCGTGAGCATACGGCAGGTCGGGCCGGCCCGACAGCGTCTGCACGGGCGAACGCACCCGACAGCCACCCGGTTGACGGCGGCCGTTGTGCGTAACCGGAATTCGTTCAGGTTCGTGGTGGGCCAGTCCGCGTCAGATAGTCGTCGTGGCCGATCGGCCTTATTCGCTTCCGACGCGACGCACGCGACCGATCAGAACAGCAACGCGGACATCTTGCGGCGGTAGGCGCCGACCAGGTCGGTATCCTCGACCACACAGAAGGCATCGATCAACGCGCGTCGCGGCAGGCCGTCCGCATAGCCGCGGTTGCGGCGGAGCATTTCGATGAACTGTTCGAGGCCGGCGGCGGGACGGCCTTCCAGCAGATGGTGGACGCCGAGCAAGTGGCGCGCGCGCAGGTCATCGGGATCGGCGGCGATGGCCGCTTCCAGAACCTGCGTCGGCGGCGCATCCAACAAGGCCGCGGCAAGGCGCAGGTGCGCACGAGCGCGCAAGGAACGGTCGTCGGTGGCCAGATTCGCGGGCAGGGCGTCGAGGATCTGTTCGACTTCGTGGGTTGCGCCGGTCTTGAGCAGGGCCAGAGCGAGATCGAGCTTGAGTGCGTCCTGGATCGGCTCGGCGGCAAGCGCCGCGCGCAGGCGCACGACCTCGGCATGCGGATCGGCCGGAGCAACGGCGGGGACTTCCACCGATTCCGGCTCTGCAACTGCGGCCGGCTCGATGCCGTGTTGCTTGAGAAACTGCCGCAACTGGCCTTCTGGCAGCGCACCCTGAAAGCCGTCCACCGGCTGCCCACCCTTGACGAGGATGACCGTGGGTATCGAGCGGATCTGGAACGCCGCGCCCAGTTCCTGTTCCTTGTCCACGTCCACCTTGGCAAGCCGGAAGGCGCCGTTGTACTCGCTGGCGAGTTTTTCCAGGATCGGCCCGAGGCTCTTGCACGGGCCGCACCACGACGCCCAGAAATCGATCAGTACGGGCGTCGTCAGCGAGCCTTGCAGGACGGACGTTTCGAACTCGGCGACGGTGGCGTCGAAGGCGTTGGCGTTGGCGGTCATGGCGGGCGTCGTGGAGAGCTGGCGGGATCTTGGGTTGCTTGCGGAAAAACAAACTGCGTCATCGCGGCGCGATGTTCGGCGACGCATGGTCGCGCTTGCTGACAGGTTGCCGAATTGTAAATCACGCCGCCCATGGCAGACGCTGGGCTTGATGGGTGGCATCGGTTTGCGCAGTGTCGCTTCGGCTGTGCCCGCGCGTAACGCACACGCTGTTACCCTAGCAGAGTGTTGAGAAAGTGCTTTCCCCCGCCTTCGCGGGGGCAGGCTCTGCACTTTCTCAACTCGCCGAGCCCGGCACATGTCCGGACTCGGCTCCACAGATCAATCGCTTGCGTATTTGATCAGTGAGCGATCCTTCCTTGGATCGCACCAGCAGTCTGTTTCTTAACAGCCTGCCAAGAGCCACGGATGTGCGTATTACGAGGATGCGGACGGTGCGATCGCGCGGAGGCGAGAAATGACGATCAATGGCAACGCAACCCGGATGTCCGATGCCTTCGTGTTCTTCGGCGCTACCGGCGATCTGGCGTGGAAGAAGATCTTCCCCGCGTTGCAGGCGATGGTGCGGCGCGATGGCTTGAACATCCCCATCATCGGCGTGGCGCACGCCGGCTGGGACGTGGAGCGCCTGCGCGAGCGGGCTCGCGACGGCATCGAGAAGCACGACACGCTCGACCCCGACGCCTTCGCGAAACTGTCGTCGCTATTGCGCTACATCGATGGCGATTATGCCGATCCGGCGACGTTCGCCAAACTGCGGCAGACGCTGGGCGATGCACAGCGGCCGATCCATTACCTCGCCATCCCGCCCAGCCTGTTCGGCACCGTGGTGCAGGGTTTGGACAAGGCCGGATGCGCCAAGGGCGCGCGGGTGATCGTGGAAAAACCCTTTGGCCGCGACCTCGATTCGGCGCAGGCGCTCAACGCGACCTTGCACGCGGTGTTTCCCGAGGCGTCGGTGTTTCGCATCGATCATTATCTGGGCAAGGAGGCGGTGCAGAACCTGCTGTATTTCCGTTTCGCCAATTCCTTCCTCGAGCCGATCTGGAATCGCAACTACATCGACAGCGTGCAGATCACCATGGCCGAGAGTTTCGGCGTGCAGGGGCGCGGCAGTTTTTATGAAGAAGTGGGCGCGATCCGCGACGTGGTGCAGAACCATCTGTTGCAGGTGGTGGCATTGCTGGCGATGGATGCGCCCACCGGGCGCGACGTGGAGGCGCTGCGCGCAGAAAAGCTGCGCCTGTTCCGGGCGATGCGTCCACTGGATCCGCGCGAGGTGGTGCGCGGGCAATTCACCGGCTACTGCGACGAGCCGGGGGTGGCCAAGGATTCGCAGGTGGAAACCTTCGCGGCGTTGCGCCTGCACATCGACACCTGGCGCTGGGCGGGCGTGCCGTTCTACATCCGCGCCGGTAAAAACCTGCCGATCACTGCCACCGAGGTGTTCGTGGATCTCAAGCGCCCGCCGATCGGGATCTTCGACGAGATCGGTGCGCGCGATTCCAACTACTTCCGTTTCCGGCTCAGTCCCGAGGTGTCGATCAGCGCCGGCACGCGGGTGAAGAAGATCGGCGAGGACATGGTCGGCGAGAATGTGGAACTGGTCGCGCGGCGGCAAATCGCGCGCGAGAAATCGCCCTACGAGCGCCTGCTCGGCGATGCCATCCACGGCGATGCGGCGCTGTTCACCCGCGACGATGCGGTGGAAGCGGCGTGGCGGGTGGTCGATCCGGCGGTGGCCGGTGTGCGCGGTGTGCATCTGGAGCCGCCGCAGCCGTATGCGCCGGGGCAGTGGGGGCCGGTGGCTGCCGCCAAGGTCGTCACCGCGCGCGAAGGCTGGCACGATCCGCAAGCCGAGGAGAACGCGCCGTGCTGAACGATGGGCTTGTCGTTCTGCTCGACGTGGACAACACGCTGTTCGACAACGACCGCTTCAAGGACGATCTCGCCGCGCGCCTGCTGCGCGATCTGGGCAACGATGGCAGTGCACTGTATTGGCAGTGCTACGAAGACGTGCGCATGCAGTTGGGCTACGTCGATTATCTGGCAACCCTGCAACGCCTGCGCGGGCCGCTGGAAGAAACGCCGGCGCTACTGCACATGGCGTCGTTCGTGCTCGATTATCCCTTCGCCGACCACCTGTATCCCGACGCGCTCGATGCCATCGCCCACCTGAGCAGCTTTGCCACCACCGCGATCCTGTCCGATGGCGACATCGTCTTCCAGCCGCGCAAGATCCAGCACGCGGGGCTGTGGGATGCGGTGCAGGGCAGGGTGGCGATCACCGTGCACAAGGAGCGCGCGCTCGACGCCGTGCGTGCGCGCTTTCCGGCCAATCACTACGCGATGGTGGACGACAAGCCGCAATTGCTCGCCGCGATGAAGCGCAGCATGGGCGATGCGCTCACGACGGTTTTCGTCAAGCAAGGCCACTACGCCGCACAGGCCGCGGGTGCGGCGCTGGAACCTCCACCCGACATTGTGGTCGAAGCCATCGCCGACCTGCGCAAGCTGGGCGTCGAGGAATTGCTCGCGACGAACCGTGCGCCGTCGCGCACGCAGTAGAATGAACCTCATCGGCAAGGAGTTCGCATGAACGCGACGCAGTCGCTGCACAACCTCGGCCAGAGCCTTTGGCTGGACAACATCACCCGCACGATCCTCGACGACGGCACTCTGGCGCGTTACATCGCCGGGTTTTCCGTCACCGGGCTGACGTCCAACCCCACCATTTTCGACGAGGCCATCGCCGGCACCGCCGCCTACGACGCGGACATCGTGGCCCTGGCCGCGCAGGGCATCACGGGCGAGGATGCATTCATCCGCATCGCGCTGGACGACCTGCGTCGCGCCGCCGACATGTTCGCACCGACCCACGCTGGCACCCGTGGCGTGGACGGCTGGGTGTCGATGGAAGTCTCGCCCTTGCTGGCGTCGGATACCGCAGGCACCGTGGCCGCCGCCAAGGCCATCCACGCGCAGGCGCGGCGAGCCAATTTGTTCGTGAAGATTCCGGGTACGCCCGAGGGCGTGCCGGCGATCGAGGAAGCGATCTTCGCCGGCGTGCCGGTCAATGTCACCTTGCTGTTCTCGGCGGAGCAATACCTCGCCGCCGCTGAAGCCTGGCTGCGCGGCATCGAGCGGCGCATCGGCGCGGGACTGGATGCGAACGTCGCCTCGGTGGCATCGGTGTTCATCAGCCGCTGGGACAAGGCCGTGGCTGCGCAAGTGCCAACGGAGTTGAAGAACCAGCTCGGCATCGCCATCGGCCAGCGCACCCATCGCGTCTACCGCGACCTGCTGGCATCGGCGCGCATGCAGAAAATCATCGCCGCCGGTGGGCGCGTGCAGCGCCTGCTGTGGGCCAGCACCGGCACCAAGGATCCGGCCGCCTCCGACGTGCTCTACGTCGAGGCGCTGGCCGCGCCCGACACCATCGACACCATTCCCGACAAGACCCTGCGCGCCTTCGCCGATCACGGCCACGCCGATGCCGGAGTGGCTGCCGATGCCGCCGCTGGCGAAGCCATGCTGGCGCGCTTCGCGCAGGCCGGCGTGGATGTGCTCGCGCTGGCCGCGCGCTTGCAGGTCGAAGGCGCCGCCGCGTTCGTGAAATCGTGGAATGAACTGCTCGGCCGCATCGCCGACAAGACCCGTCACCTTGCCACTGCTGGAGGGGCATGATGCCCATCGGATCCAACCCGCCGCCGCCACGCACGCCCGCCGCGCCCCCTTCACGCACGCCGCCGGCCGCGCCACCGCCGCGTTCCCCGCCGCCTGCAGCGCCGTCGCCGCGACCGCCGGGCAAGTCGGTTCGTCCGGCCGCGCGTCCCGAATGGCTGGCGCTGAAAACCCATGCGGTGAAAGTCGGGCCGATGCACCTGCGCGAGATGTTCAAGGCCGACGAACGGCGCGGCTCGAAAATGTGCGCCGAGGCGATGGGTACCGGCATCTATCTGGACTATTCCAAAAATCGCGTCACCGACGAGACCATGCAGTTGCTGTTCAAGCTGGCCGCCGCCAGCGAGATCACGCAGAAGCGCGACGCGATGTTTTCGGGGCAGAAGATCAACATCACCGAGAACCGCGCGGTGCTGCATGTGGCGTTGCGCGCGCCGAAAACCGCCGCCATCAACGTGGACGGTCGCAACGTGGTGCCGGACGTGCACGCCGTGCTCGACCAGATGATGGCCTTCGCCGGCAAGATCCGCAGCGGCGAATGGCGCGGCAACTCCGGTCGCCGCATCCGCAACGTCATCAACATCGGCATCGGCGGTTCGGATCTGGGCCCGGTGATGGCCTACGAGGCGCTCAAGGCGTACAGCCAGCGCGAGCTGACTTTCCGCTTCATCTCCAACGTCGATGGCGCGGATTTCCACGAGGCCACCCGCGACCTCGATCCGGGCGAGACGGTCTTCATCGTCTGCTCCAAGACCTTCACCACGCTGGAAACGCTGACCAACGCGAACGCCGCCAAGCAGTGGGTGGTGACCACGATGCGCGACCCGAAGGCGGTCGCCAAGCACTTCGTGGCGGTGTCCACCAACGAGGAGGAAGTGAAGAAGTTCGGCATCGACCCGGCCAACATGTTCCGCTTCTGGGACTGGGTGGGCGGGCGCTATTCGATGGACTCGGCGATTGGCCTGTCCACGATGATCGCCATCGGCCCGGAGAACTTCCGCGCCATGCTGTCCGGCTTCCACGCAATGGACAACCATTTCCGCACCGCGCCGGCCGAGCGCAATCTGCCGATGCTGATGGGCATGCTCGCCATCTGGAACAACAACTTCCTGTTCGGTGCCGAAACGGTGGCGGTGCTGCCGTATTCGAATTACCTCAAACGCTTCCCGGCCTATCTGCAACAGCTCACCATGGAGAGCAACGGCAAGCACATCGATCTGGAAGGCATGCCGGTCGCGCTCGAAACCGGGCCGATCTACTGGGGCGAGCCGGGCACCAACGGCCAGCATTCGTTCTACCAGCTCATTCATCAGGGCACGCGGCTGATCCCCTGCGATCTGATCGGTTTCTGCCAGCCGGTCGATGGTTCATCGGCCGAGCAGCACGACCTGCTGATGGCCAACCTGTTCGCACAGGGCGAGGCGCTGGCGTTCGGCAGAACCGCCGAGCAGGCGATTTCCGACGGCGTACCGGCGGCGCTGGCGCCCTTCCATGTGTGTCAGGGCAATCGCCCGAGCAACACCCTGCTCGCCGAGAAGCTCACCCCGCAGACGCTGGGCGCGCTGGTGGCCTTGTACGAACACATGGTGTTCGTGCAGGGCGTGGTGTGGAACATCGACTCTTTCGACCAGTTCGGCGTGGAACTTGGCAAGCACCTCGCGCGCGGCACGGCTGCGGAGATCGCGGCACCGCGGGCAGCCAAGACCACGCGCGACAGTTCGACGAGCGCGCTGATCAAGCGTTACCAGCGATTCCGCAAGGCGACCTGAGACCAGCGGAAACTTCTGCTTCGAAGCCCCTCTCCCCCTTGTGGGAGAGAAGGGGATCCTGCCTATCCGCGCATCGACGCACGCTGCGACGTCGCGCACGGTCGGCGTGCCGCATCGCCGGTTCGAATCGGCGCGATCTCAGTCCTGCGCAAGCAAAAACGCGGCAATCACCTTGCGCCCCTCACTGGCGAGCACGCTGAAGGTGCGCGCGGCAGCGGCGTTGGTCATCACCTCGATACCGATGCCGCGCGTGAGGCAGGCGGCGAGCACATCGGCGGACGGAAACACCTGACGCTGGCCGGTGCCGAGCAGCAGTACTTCCGGGCGCAGCGCGAGCGGGTCGAGCAGATCCGCGGGTGTCAGCGCGGCGGCATCGCTGGGCGGCCAGCTTTCGTGCAGTGCATCGGGCGACAGATAGAAACTGCGGGTGAGTGCGCGATCGTTGACGACGATGGCGGTATCCGTCACCGAGCGGACGAAGTAGGCGTGATCAGGCCGATTCAGGACGAAGGGCATGGGACGAAGGGCGTGGGGCAGGGCGCTTCAGCGCGGCAGCACGATCCCGGAATCCTTGGCGCGCGGACGGAATACCGTCGCGACATGCCCCACGCGCTGCACCAGCGCCGCGCCGGAGGCTTCGACCAGTGCCGCAACCCAGGCGTCGCGTTCCTCGCGGTCGGGCGCGGCGAGCTTGACCTTGAGCAATTCGTGATGCTCCAGCGCCGATGCCAACTCCGCCAACATCGCTGGAGTCACTCCTTTATCGCCGACCATGATGACCGGCTTGAGCGCATGCGCGAGCGAGCGCAGATAACGATTCTGGGCGGCGGTGAGGGTGGTTGGCATGACTGCGCGGAAGGTTGGGCAGCTGGACAGGCTATCATGGTGGCTGTTGGGCAGGGGGTTGTCGTCGGCGGAATTGACCCATTCCAACCTCAATGCTCTCAATGCAAGACGAGGCCATGGTCTGAGTTCACTCCCTCATCCGCCCTTCGGGCACCTTCCCCCGAAGGGGGAAGGGAGAATCCGCATCTCCCGCCGGGAGAGGCCGACGCGCGGCAGGCGCGGCAGGCGCGGCGGGTGAGGGAGTGTGGTGCCAGTTTGTTGCGCAGGCATCGAATCTCGACCACGAAGGTGCTCATCACGGTGATAGATGCAAGTCTGTCCAGGCTTCAATTGAGAGTATTGACCCCAACCTTCGCCGAGGCGGGGTAAACGCTGGATGCCAAAACCAGCTTCCAGCATTCAAAGTCCGATCCAGATAATGCTGGCTGACCCAGTTCTGACGGTTCACGATTCACCATTCACCATTCACCATTCACCATTCACCATTCACCATTCACCATTCACCATTCACCATTCACCATTCACCATTCACCATTCACCATTCACCATTCACCATTCACCATTCAC
>JAFEBV010000004.1 GCA_018242485.1 Pseudomonadota bacterium | reverse complement strand
GTGAAGGGTGAATCGTGAATGGTGAATGGTGAATCGTCTAAAGCCTTGGAAGCGTCTTTCGTGAGAGTGGCGGAATCGCGATTGGCTAAAACCATTCACGATTCACGATTCACCATTCACGCATTCTTGGTGATGACCGCGTCGGCGACGTTTTTCGGCGCCTCGGCGTAGTGGTCGAACTCCATCGTGAACGTGGCGCGACCCTGCGACAGCGAACGGATGCTGGTCGCGTAGCCGAACATCTCGCCCAGCGGCACCATCGCATTGATGGTCTTGCCCGAGGGCGTGTCGTCCTGACCCTGCAGCAGGCCGCGGCGGCGGCTCAGATCGCCCATGATGTCGCCGACGTACTCTTCCGGCGTCACCACCTCGATCTTCATCAACGGTTCGAGCAGCACCGGATCGGCCTTGCGGAAACCTTCCTTGAACGCCATCGAAGCGGCGAGCTTGAACGCCATTTCCGACGAGTCCACGTCGTGGTACGAGCCGTACACGAGCTTGACCTTGACGCCCACGACCGGGAAGCCGGCGAGCGGGCCGCTGGTGATGGTTTCGCGCAGACCCTTTTCGACCGCCGGGATGAATTCCTTGGGAATCACGCCGCCGCTGATGTCGTTGACGAACAGGAAATCGTTCTCGACGTCCTCGTCCGCACGATCCGCCTCGTTCATCGGCGACAGCTCGATCACGACGTGACCGTACTGGCCCTTGCCACCCGATTGCTTGGCGTGCTTGTAGTCGGACTTGACGTCGGACTTGCGGATGGTTTCGCGGTAGGCGACCTGCGGCTTGCCGACGTTGGCCTCGACGTTGAACTCGCGCTTCATGCGATCGACGAGGATTTCCAGGTGCAGCTCGCCCATGCCGGAGATGATCGTCTGCCCGGATTCTTCGTCGGTGCGCACGCGAAACGACGGATCTTCCTGCGCCAGACGACCCAGGGCGATGCCCATCTTTTCCTGATCCGACTTGGTCTTCGGCTCCACGGCCATCGAGATGACCGGCTCCGGGAACACCATGCGCTCCAGGGTGATGACGTGATCCTGCGCGCACAGGGTGTCGCCGGTGGTGACATCTTTCAGGCCCACTGCCGCAGCGATGTCGCCCGCGCGCACTTCCTTGATCTCGTCGCGCTGGTTGGCATGCATCTGCAGGATGCGGCCGATGCGCTCCTTCTTCGTCTTGATCGGGTTGTAGACCTGATCGCCGGAATTGAGCGTTCCCGAATAGACGCGGAAGAAGGTGAGCGAGCCGACGAACGGATCGGTCATGATCTTGAACGCCAGCGCCGAGAACGGATCGGTGTCCAGCGCCTTGCGGCTGGCTTCCTGCTCGTCCTCGTCGATGCCCTTGACCGGCGGGCGGTCGGACGGCGAAGGCAGGTAGCGGATCACCGCATCCAGCATCGCCTGCACGCCCTTGTTCTTGAACGCGGTGCCGCAGAACATCGGGATGATGTCGCACGACAGGGTGCGGCTGCGAATGCCGGTGATGATGTCCTCGTCGGAAAGCGCGCCTTCCTCGAGGTACTTGTTCATCAGCTCTTCGCTGGACTCGGCGGCGGCCTCGACCATGAACTCGCGCGCAGCCTTGCTCTCGTCGAGCAGGTCGGCGGGAATGTCGCGCAATTCGAACTCGGTGCCCTGCTTGGCGTTGTCCCAGTGGATCGCCTTCATCAACAGCAGGTCGACCACGCCCTCGAACTTTTCCTCGGCGCCGATCGGCACCTGCATCGGCACCGGCGACGCGCCCAGGCGCGACTTCAGCTGGCCGACGACCTTCTCGAAGTTGGCGCCGGTGCGATCCATCTTGTTGACGAACGCAAGGCGCGGCACCGAATACTTGCTGGCCTGCCGCCACACGGTTTCCGACTGCGGCTGCACGCCGCCGACCGCACACAGCACGAACACCGCGCCGTCGAGCACGCGCAAGCTGCGCTCGACCTCGATGGTGAAGTCCACGTGCCCGGGGGTGTCGATGATGTTGAAGCGGTGCTCGGGGAAGGACTTGTCCATGCCCTTCCAGAAGCACGTCGTCGCCGCGGACGTGATGGTGATGCCACGCTCCTGCTCCTGCTCCATCCAGTCCATGGTGGCCGCGCCATCATGCACTTCGCCAATCTTGTGATTGACGCCGGTGTAGAACAGGATGCGCTCGGTCGTCGTCGTCTTGCCCGCGTCGATGTGGGCCATGATGCCGAAGTTGCGATAGCGCTCGATGGGAGTGGTGCGGGCCATGATTTCCTCTGCCGGGAGTCATTCCCGAATTTCAACAGCCGTCCGGGCTGCCTTTCTTGTTGGAGTAGTCCGGGATGGATGCCGGGCTTGATCGTTGCCGTTTGGATGGCGGGCAATTACCAGCGGAAGTGCGAGAACGCCTTGTTGGCCTCGGCCATGCGGTGCGTCTCTTCGCGCTTCTTGACAGCGCCACCGCGGTTCTCGGCGGCGTCCATCAACTCGGCGGCCAGTTTGCGTGGCATGGTGTTCTCGCCGCGCTTGCGCGCCGATTCGATCAGCCAGCGCATCGCCAGCGCGGTACGCCGCGACGAACGCACTTCCACCGGCACCTGATAAGTCGCGCCACCGACGCGGCGGGATTTGACCTCCACCGCCGGGGCGACGTTGCCCAGAGCCTTTTCCACCAGTTCCAGAGTTGCCGGATTCTTCACCGCAATGGTGTCCATCGCGCCGTAAACGATTTTTTCGGCGACGGCCTTCTTGCCGCTCTTCATCACCATGTTGATGAAGCGGGCAACCATCTCGCTGCCATGCTTGGGGTCGGGCAGAACCGAACGGACGGGCGTGGAACCTTTGCGGGACATAGGGCGAACCTGGTTTGAAAAAGAACGTTGGGTTGCGAAACGCGCTGCAATTGCGGGTGTTGCCTTGCTTGCTGCGTGGCGGGCATCAAGCCCGCCGCATCACTTGCCCTTCGGGCGCTTGGCACCGTACTTGGAACGCGACTGCCGGCGCTTGGCCACGCCGGCGGCGTCCAGCGAGCCACGCACGGTGTGGTAGCGCACGCCCGGCAGATCCTTCACGCGACCGCCGCGGATCAGCACGACCGAGTGCTCCTGCAGGTTGTGGCCTTCGCCGCCGATGTAGCTGATGACCTCGAAGCCGTTGGTCAGGCGCACCTTGGCCACCTTGCGCAGCGCCGAGTTCGGCTTCTTCGGGGTGGTGGTGTACACGCGCGTGCACACGCCGCGACGCTGCGGGCAGTTCGCGAGCGCCGGCGAGGCGCTCTTGTACGACTCGGGCTGGCGCGACTTGCGGACGAGCTGATTGATCGTGGTCATGAAATCGAAACACCGTGTCGGGTAAGGCAAACCCGCGTGATGTCGCGGGTGCCGGTGAAAACAAATGGCAGGTCGGGAGCAGCCCCGACCTGCCAAGCAGGTAATTATGACGTGCGCAGTTCCCGTCTGTCAACGACAGGATCGACGCCGGCTTTCCAAGCCTCGAACACGAGGGGCGTCCTGCCCCTCATTTCGTATGTGGGCCACCCAAGGGGGCGGCGTGATACTGGGATTCATCCCGGAGCCTTACTCCGCTCCGCCCGCATCGACGGATGCGACATCCACATCGGCCGGGGCGGCGCTCAGGATTTCCAATTCAGAATCCGTGAGCCCACCTGCGTCGCGGCGGCGGCGCTCGCTGTGATAGGCGAGGCCCGTGCCGGCGGGAATCAAGCGGCCAACGATAACATTCTCCTTCAACCCACGCAAGGTATCGCGCGTGCCGCGCACCGCCGCATCGGTCAGCACGCGGGTGGTTTCCTGGAAGGATGCCGCGGAGATGAACGATTCGGTCGCCAGCGAGGCCTTGGTGATGCCCAGCAGCACCGGATCGAATTTCGCCGCCTGCTCGTTGCGGGCCACCACGCGCTCGTTTTCTTCGATCGCGCGGATGCGATCGACGAGCTCGCCGTTCATGAAGCGCGAATCGCCGGCATCGGTGATCTCCACCTTGCGCAGCATCTGCCGGATGATCGTCTCGATGTGCTTGTCGTTGATCTTCACGCCCTGCAACCGGTACACGTCCTGGATCTGCTGGACAAGGTACTCGGCCACCGCCTCCACGCCCTTCAGGCGCAGGATGTCGTGGGGGTTTGGATCGCCGCCGACCAGCTTGTCGCCCTTGCTCACGCGCATGCCCTCGCGGACATCCACCTTGCGGTGCTTGGGAATCTGGATCTCGATCGGATCGTCGTTTTCCGGCGTGATGATCAGGCGGAACTTGCCCTTGAGCTCCTTGCCGAACGACACCGCGCCATCGATCTCGGCGAGGATCGCCGCATCGCGGTCGGTGCGCAGCTCGACCAATTCCACCACGCGCGGCAGGCCGCCGGTCACGTCGCGGGTACGCGACGCCTCGTAGGGAATCTTCGCCAGCTGCTTGCCGGAATCGACCGCGTCTCCGGGCAGGATAGTGATCACCGACTGCGGCGGCAGGCTGTAGCGCGCGTCGCCCGCAACGGCGTTCTCGATGCGGATGGTGGGGTGCAGGGCCTCGATCTCCTTGAGCGTGGCCTCGCCGACCTTCGCGCCCTGCGCATCGATCAACGCGATCTTGCGCGCCTGCTTCTCGTGGTCTTTCAGGCCGGCGGTAAGGCGCTTCACGTCCTGCACCACCATCGTGCGGATGCCGGTGACGTCGTCGGCCTGCAGTTCGAACGTCACGCCCTCGTACAGGTCGTGGAAGCGCGCCACGCCGTCGCATTCGGTGATGATCGGATCGTTGTGCGGATCCCAGTTGGCGACGATCTTGCCCGCGGCGACTTCGGCGCCGTCCTTGACCGAGACGATCGCGCCGTAGGGCAGCTTGTAACGCTCGCGCTCGCGCCCGGCCGGGTCGAGCACGATGATCTCGCCCGAGCGCGACACCACGGCCAGGCTGCCGTTGGCGCGCTGCACGGTCTTGAGGTTGCTGAACTTCACGTGGCCGGTGGTCTTCACCTTCACGCTGTCGGCAGCCGCCGAACGCGAGGCCGCGCCGCCGATGTGGAAGGTGCGCATGGTCAACTGGGTGCCCGGCTCGCCGATCGACTGCGCGGCGATCACGCCCACCGCTTCGCCGACGTTGACGATGTGGCCGCGGGCCAGATCGCGCCCGTAGCAACGCGCGCACACGCCGAAGTGCGCCGCGCAGGTGATCGTCGAGCGCACCTTGATCTCCGGCACGCCGGCGGCTTCGAGCTTCTCCACCCACTTCTCGTCGAGCAGGGTGTTGCGGACGACGAACGGATCCTCGCTGTTTCCGGGCAGGAACACGTCCTCGGCCACGATGCGGCCGAGCACGCGGTCGCGCAGCGGCTCGATCACGTCGCCGCCTTCCACGATCGGCGCCATCATCAGGCCGTGCGGCGTCTCGCAGTCGATCTGGGTGATGACCACGTCCTGCGCCACGTCCACCAGACGGCGGGTGAGGTAACCCGAGTTGGCGGTCTTCAACGCCGTGTCCGCCAGGCCCTTGCGCGCGCCGTGGGTGGAGATGAAGTACTGCAACACGTTCAGGCCCTCGCGGAAGTTCGCGGTGATCGGCGTCTCGATGATCGAACCGTCCGGGTTGGCCATCAGGCCGCGCATGCCGGCGAGCTGACGGATCTGCGCCTGCGAACCACGGGCGCCGGAGTCGGCCATGATGTAGATCGAGTTCATCGACTTCTGCGGGACGGTTTCGCCCTTGGCGTTGACCACCCTGTCGGTGCCGATCGCGTCCATCATCGCCTTGGCCACGCGCTCGTTGGTGCGCGACCAGATGTCCACGACCTTGTTGTAGCGCTCGCCCGCGGTGACCAGACCCGACTGGTACTGTTCCTGGATCTCCAGCACCTCGGCCTCGGCTTCCTGCAGGATGCCCTTCTTCTCGACCGGGATGAGCATGTCGTTGATGCCGATCGATACGCCGGCACGGGTAGCGTTGGCGAAGCCGGTGTACATCAGCTGATCGGCGAAAACGACCGCGTGCTTCACGCCCAGCGTGCGGTAGCAGGCGTTGATCAGGCGACTGATGGCCTTCTTGGTCAGCTCGGTGTTGACCAGCGCAAAGGGCATTCCTTCGGGCAGGATCTCGGCGAGCATCGCGCGGCCGACGGTGGTGTCCACGATCGCTGTCTTGTGATGGCGCTTTCCGCTCTCATCGAACACCGCTTCCTTGAGGCGCACGCGGATCTTCGCGTGGATATCCACCGCGCGGTTGTCGAACGCGCGCTTCACTTCGGCGACGTTGGCGAACACCATGCCCTCGCCGCGCTTGTTCTCCAGCGCGCGGGTCATGTAGTACAGGCCGAGCACCACGTCCTGCGTGGGCACGATGATCGGCTCGCCGTTGGCGGGGCTGAGGATGTTGTTGGTCGACATCATCAGCGCGCGCGCCTCGAGCTGCGCTTCCAGCGACAACGGCACGTGCACGGCCATCTGGTCGCCGTCGAAGTCGGCGTTGAACGCGGTGCACACCAGCGGGTGCAGCTGGATGGCCTTGCCCTCGATCAGCACCGGCTCGAACGCCTGGATGCCGAGGCGATGCAGGGTCGGGGCGCGGTTGAGCAGCACAGGATGCTCGCGGATGACCTCCTCGAGGATGTCCCACACCTCGGCCGACTCGCTCTCCACCTTCTTCTTGGCGGCCTTGATGGTGGTGGCGATGCCGCGTCGCTGCAGCTTGGAGAAGATGAAGGGCTTGAACAGCTCCAGCGCCATCTTCTTCGGCAGGCCGCACTGGTGCAGCTTGAGGTAGGGGCCGACCACGATCACCGAACGGCCCGAATAGTCCACGCGCTTGCCCAGCAGGTTCTGCCGGAAGCGGCCCTGCTTGCCCTTGATCATGTCGGCGAGCGACTTCAGCGGGCGCTTGTTGGTGCCGGTGATGGCGCGGCCGCGGCGGCCGTTGTCCATCAGCGCATCGACCGATTCCTGCAGCATGCGCTTCTCGTTGCGCACGATGATGTCCGGCGCGTTGAGTTCCAACAACCGCTTCAGTCGGTTGTTGCGGTTGATGACGCGCCGGTACAGGTCGTTCAGATCGGAGGTGGCGAAGCGACCGCCCTCCAGCGGCACCAGCGGGCGCAGATCCGGCGGCAGCACCGGCAACACGGTCAGCACCATCCACTCGGGTTTGTTGCCGGACTGCACGAAGGCGTCTACCAGCTTGACGCGCTTGGTCAGGCGCTTGAGCTTGGTTTCCGACGTGGTTCCGGCGATCTCCTCGCGCAGGCGGATCTGCTCGGCCGGCAGGTCGATCGACTTGAGCAGGTCGAGCACCGCCTCGGCGCCCATCTTCGCCTCGAAGTCGTCGCCGTGTTCCTGGCAGGCCTGCATGAACTGCTCTTCGTTGAGTAGCTGGCCGCGCTCGAGCGGGGTCAATCCCGGCTCGATCACCACATAGGCCTCGAAGTAGAGGATGCGTTCGATGTCGCGCAAGGTCATATCCAGCATCAGGCCGATGCGCGAGGGCAGCGACTTGAGGAACCAGATGTGCGCGGTCGGGCTGGCCAGCTCGATGTGGCCCATGCGCTCGCGGCGCACCTTGGCCAGCGTGACTTCCGTGCCGCACTTCTCGCAGACCACGCCGCGGTGCTTCATGCGCTTGTATTTGCCGCACAGGCACTCGTAATCCTTCACCGGGCCGAAGATCGCGGCGCAAAACAGGCCGTCGCGCTCGGGCTTGAAGGTGCGGTAGTTGATGGTCTCGGGCTTTTTCACTTCGCCGTACGACCACGAGCGGATCTGCTCCGGCGAAGCCAGGGCGATCTTGATGGCGTCGAAGTCGAGCGACTGGCGCTGCTGGTTGAACAGGTTCAGAAGGTCTTTCATGATTTTCTCCAGGAATCGGGATCTTTAGGTTGAGAACATGTCGGTCGCGCAGGAATCGGAATCGGCGAGAGCGTTCTGCTTGAACGATTCACCAATCACGATTCACGAATCACGCCTCACCTGTGCTCTTCCAGATCCATGTCGATCGCGAGCGAACGGATTTCCTTGACCAGCACGTTGAACGATTCGGGCATGCCGGCGGCGATTTCGTGGTCGCCATCGACGATGTTCTTGTACATCTGGTTGCGGCCCTGCACGTCGTCGGACTTCACGGTGAGCATCTCCTGCAGCGTGTACGAAGCGCCGTAGGCCTCCAGCGCCCACACTTCCATCTCGCCGAAACGCTGGCCGCCGAACTGCGCCTTGCCGCCCAGCGGCTGCTGGGTAACCAGCGAGTACGGGCCGGTGGAGCGCGCGTGCATCTTGTCGTCCACGAGGTGGTTGAGCTTGAGCATGTGCATGTAGCCCACCGTCACCTGACGCTCGAACGCCTCGCCGGTGCGGCCGTCGAACAACGTGGTCTGGCCCGAATCGGGCAGTTCGGCGAGCTTGAGCATGGCCTTGATCTCGGCTTCCTCGGCACCGTCGAACACCGGCGTGGACATCGGCACACCGGTGGTCAGGTTGCGCGCCATCCCGATCAGCTCGTCGTCGGAGAACTGCGCCAGATCCACGCGCTGACCGTGCAGCTTGCCGTCGTGGTTGTAGATGGACTCGAGCAGCTTGCGCAATTCGGCGACCTTCGCCTGCGCCTCGAGCATGCGCTGGATCTTCTTGCCCAGCCCCTTGGCTGCCCAGCCCAAGTGCACTTCCAGCACCTGGCCGATGTTCATGCGGCTGGGCACGCCCAGCGGATTGAGCACGATGTCGACGGTGGTGCCGTCGGCCATGTGCGGCATGTCCTCGACCGGCACGACGGTGGACACCACGCCCTTGTTGCCGTGGCGGCCGGCCATCTTGTCGCCCGGCTGGATGCGCCGCTTCACCGCCAGGTACACCTTCACCATCTTCAGCACGCCGGGGGCGAGATCGTCGCCCTGGGTGATCTTGGCGCGCTTGTCGGTGAAACGGCGGTCGAACTCCTTCTGGTGCGCCTCGATCTGCTTCTGCGCGCGGTCGAGATGCTCGGCGACCTCCTCGTCCTTCATGCGCAGGGCGAACACGTCGGCCTTCTTCAGCCCGTCGAGGTACTCGGCGGTGATCGTGGCGCCCTTCTTCAGCCCACCCGGGCCGCCGTTGGCGACCTTGCCGATGAGCTGCCCGCGCAGACGCGCGAAGATCGCGCCTTCGAGGATGCGGAACTGGTCGTCGAAGTCCTTCTTGACGCGCTTGATCTCGATGTCCTCGATCTGCCGTGCGCGCTTGTCCTTTTCGATGCCGTCGCGGGTGAACACCTGCACATCGATCACCACGCCGTCCATGCCCGGCGGCACGCGCAGCGAGCTGTCCTTCACGTCGGAAGCCTTCTCGCCGAAGATCGCGCGCAGCAGCTTCTCCTCGGGCGTGAGCTGGCTCTCGCCCTTGGGCGTGACCTTGCCGACCATGATGTCGCCGGCGCGCACTTCGGCGCCGATGTAGACGATGCCCGACTCGTCGAGCCGACCCAGCGCCATCTCCGACACGTTGGGGATGTCGGCGGTGATTTCCTCCGGCCCCAGCTTGGTGTCGCGCGCCTGCACGGTGAGCTCTTCGATATGGATCGTGGTGTAGCGATCCTCCTGCACCACCCGCTCGGAGAGCAGGATCGAGTCCTCGAAGTTGTAGCCGTGCCACGGCATGAACGCGACCAGCATGTTCTGCCCGAGCGCCAGTTCGCCCAGATCGGTCGAGGGGCCGTCGGCGAGCACGTCGCTGCGCGCGACCACGTCGCCCACGTTCACCAGCGGGCGCTGGTTCATGCAGGTGTTCTGGTTGGAGCGCGTGTACTTGGTCAGCGTGTAGATGTCCACGCCGGCGTCGTTGTCGCCGATCTCGGCCTCGTTGGCGCGCACCACGATGCGACCGGCATCGACCTGGTCGATCGTGCCACCGCGCAGGGCGATCGCATTCACGCCCGAGTCGCGCGCAACCGCGCGCTCGATGCCGGTGCCCACCAGCGGCTTCTCGGCGCGCAACGTCGGCACCGCCTGACGCTGCATGTTCGCGCCCATCAAGGCGCGGTTGGCATCGTCGTGCTCGAGGAACGGCACCAGCGCCGCGGCGACCGATACGGTCTGCATCGGCGAGACATCCATGAAGTGCACTTCCGCCGGCGGCTTGAGCAGCGACTCGCCCTGATAGCGGCAGGTGACGAAGTGTGCGGTCAACGTGCCCTTGGCATCGACGTCGGAGTTGGCCTGGGCGATGACGTAGTCGTTTTCCTCGATCGCCGACAGGTATTCCACATCGTCGGTGACGCGGCCGTTCACCACCTTGCGGTACGGCGTCTCGAGGAAGCCGTAACGGTTGGTGCGCGCGAACACCGCCAGCGAGTTGATCAGGCCGATGTTCGGGCCTTCCGGCGTCTCGATGGTGCACACGCGGCCGTAATGCGTCGGGTGCACGTCGCGCACCTCGAAGCCGGCGCGCTCGCGGGTCAGACCGCCCGGGCCGAGTGCGGACACGCGGCGCTTGTGGGTGACCTCGGACAGCGGGTTGTTCTGATCCATGAATTGCGACAACTGCGAGGAGCCGAAGAACTCCTTCACCGCGGCGGCAACGGGTTTGGCGTTGATCAGTTCCTGCGGGGTCAGGTCGTCGGCCTCGGCCATCGACAGGCGTTCCTTCACCGCGCGCTCCACGCGCACCACGCCGACGCGGAACACGTTCTCGGCCATCTCGCCGACCGAACGCACGCGGCGATTGCCGAGGTGGTCGATGTCGTCCACGTTGCCGCGGCCGTTGCCGATTTCGCACAGCACGCGCATCACGTCGAGGATGTCGGAGGTCTGGCCGTGCTCGGCGACCAGCTTCTTCGCAGCCTCATCGGTGCGGTCGCGGAAATAGCGCGAGTCGTACAGCACATGCGACCCGGTCACTTCCTTGCGGCCGACGCGGCGGTTGAACTTCATGCGGCCGACGGTGGAAAGGTCGTAGCGCTCGAAGGTGAAGAACAGGTTGTAGAACAGGTTCTGCGCGGCGTCCTTGGTCGGTGGCTCGCCCGGACGCATCATCCGGTAGATTTCCACCAGCGCGTCGAGCGGAGTCTTGCTGGCGTCGATGCGCAAGGTGTTGCTGATGAACGGCTTGCGATCCAGGTCGTTCACCCACAGCGTGCCCACGCTGGCGATGCCGGCCTTGCGGAACTTCTCCAGATGACCGTCGTTGATTTCCTCGTTGGCGGTGGCCAGCACTTCGCCGGTCGCCGTGTCGATCACGTCCTGCACGAGGATGCGGCGCAGCAGGTAGTCGTCGGGCACTTCGAGCACGGCGACGCGCGCCTGCTCGAGCTGTTTGACGTGGCGCGCGGTGATGCGCTTGCCGGCCTCGACGACGACTTTGCCGCCGGCCACGAGGTCGAAATTCAACGTCTCGCCGCGCAGGCGCTCGGGCACCAGCTCCAGCTCGACGCCATCGCCCTTGTTGATGTGGAAGGTGTTGATCTCGAAGAACGCGCGCAGCATCTCCTCGTTGGTGTAGCCCAGCGCGCGCAGCAGGATCGTCGCCGGCAGCTTGCGGCGGCGGTCGATGCGGCAGAACAGGCCATCCTTCGGGTCGAACTCGAAATCCAGCCACGAGCCGCGGTACGGGATGATGCGGGCGTTGTACAGCAGCTTGCCGGAGCTGTGCGTCTTGCCGCGGTCGTGGTCGAAGAACACGCCCGGCGAGCGGTGCAGCTGCGAGACGATCACGCGCTCGGTGCCGTTGACGATGAAGGTGCCGTTGTCGGTCATGAGCGGCAGTTCGCCCATGTAGACTTCCTGCTCCTTGACGTACTTGATCGCCTTGTTCGGCGACTCGCGGTCGTAGATCACCAGCCGCACGGTCACCCGCAGCGGCGCGCCATAGGACATGCCGCGGCTGCGGCATTCGCGCTCGTCGAACGCCGGCTCGCCGAGGCGATAACTGACGTATTCCAGCGCGGCGTTGCCCGAGTAGCTGGAGATCGGGAACACCGACTTGAGCGCCGCGTGCAGACCCTTGACTTCGCGCTTGGCGGCGGGAATGTCGATCTGCAGGAACTCGCGGTAGGAATCGACCTGGATCGCGAGCAGGTAGGGAACCTCGAGAATGGTTCGGCGCTTGCCGAAATCCTTGCGGATACGCTTTTTCTCGGTGAAGGAATACGTCGTCATGATGGAGTCACCCGTAGGGCTGCGGATCGTCAGGCGATCCTTGGGGATGGGAAAAACCGACAGTGGGAAGTCGCTGGTATTGCCGGCACCAGCACGCCCTCTCCCGCTACTTCACACTGTCGACTCGCGTTTAAAGCGGTGAATCGTGAATGGTGAATGGTGAATGGTTGAAAGCAACAGCAGGTACGCACCCAAGCTTTCACGATTCACGATTCACGATTCACGATTCACGATTCACGATTCACGATTCACGATTCACGATTCACGATTCACGCAAAACGCCCAAAGGCCGGGAGCTCACGCTCCCAGCCTTGAGGTTTTCCTGTCATTCCCGCGCAAGCGGGAATCCAGTGACTTTTTGCTTCAAACAGACACCGTCCGATCAAATCCAAGACTCTGGATCCCCGCGTTCGCGGGGATGACGCAACGACATTGCCGAGGCGCTGGATCCCCGCGTTACTCGCGCTGCGCGCTCGCCCTACGGGCCGGCTACGCCGTTCACTCGCTTACGCTCGTGTCGCAGGGATGACGCAACGGCAAAGGCGCTCGCGCTTACGCGCGAGCGCGTCGTTGCGTCACTTGACCTTGACCTTGGCGCCGGCGGCCTCGAGATCCTTCTTGAACTTCTCGGCGTCGGCCTTGTTGACGCCTTCCTTGACGTTCTGCGGTGCGCCCTCGACGAGATCCTTGGCTTCCTTGAGACCAAGCGAGGTGATCGCGCGGACGACCTTGATGACCTCGACCTTCTTCTCGCCGGCCGCTTCCAGCACGACGGTGAACTCGGTCTGCTCCTCGGCCGGAGCCGCGGCGGCACCGCCGGCAGCGGGACCGGCGGCCACGGCCACCGGAGCGGCGGCGGACACGCCGAACTTCTCTTCCATCGCACGCACCAGCTCCATCACCTCGACGAGGGACTTGCTGGCGATCGCTTCGATGATCTGCTCATTGGTCAACGACATGTTCTACTCCTGAAAAATTGCGATTGGTTTTGGAACGTGAATGCCGAACGAATGGATCAGGCAGCCTGTTTGCCTTCCGCCACGCGCGAAACGACGCGGGCGACCTGCGAAGCGGGCTCGGACAGCACGCGCACCAGCATGGTGGCGGGCTGGACCATGACGCTCAGAAGCATCGACAGAGCCTGTTCGCGGGTCGGCAGCGAGGCGAGGACATCCACGTGGGTGCCCGGATATGCCTTGCCGCCGATCGAAACCAGCCTCGGCTTGAACTTCTCGTTGGCCTTGGCGAAATCCTTCGCCAGACGGCCCGCAGCACCCGGATCCTCCTTGGAGAAGGCGTACAGCAGGGGACCGGTCAGGGCGTCGGCGACGCACTGGTAATCGGTTCCTTCCACCGCACGGGCGACCAGGGTGTTCTTCGCGACTTTCACGTAGACACCGTTGGCACGCGCCTTCTTCCGCAGATCGGTCAACTGACCGACCGTGAGGCCCGCATACTCGGCCGCGACCAGGGACAATGCGCCCTTGGCCACCTGCGCCAGTTCGGCAACGACTTCTGCTTTTTGCGACTGATTCAGAGCCATTGCTTTCTCCTTGCAACATTCCACCACCGGAACCTCTCCGGCGGCGGTGCAGCAACCGCATCGCGGCATGGATGAACCATGCCCTGATGCGGGTGGGAACCTTGCGATTCCCTGGCAGCCGTTCCAGAATTCCTTGGAGGGTCGGCAACCATCTACGCAGGCAGCCCCTCACGGAGCGATTGAGCGATCCCGCTTCCATCGACGGCGAATCCATGCCATGCGAGCGTCCATGCCCGTCGTCGATGCGCGCTGACCGCACCTGCGGTCTTTGATGGCAGCCCGCTACGCGGGTTGCCCTCAAATTCCATTGTTTTATGCGCAACATTGGGCTCCTGCCCAAGTTGTGCGAAAACGGTCGCGGCTGAGCCGCGCCACGTTTTCCGCTACGGACGCCATGCGTCCTTCGCGTTGGCACATCCATGTGCCAAATCCCGGCACATGGGGTTCATCGGATCGCAGATCACACTCCTTTCGCGATCTGCTGCTTTTTAACGTCATTCCCGCGCAGGCGGGAATCGCTACTGATTTTGTTCGTCGCTCCTGCGAAGGCAGGAGCCCAGTGACTTCTTATTACAGAAACTCAACCGCGTAAGTCGCTGGATCCCTGCTTGAAACCGCAGGGATGACGATTTGACAAGGCCGCGCGCTGTGCGCGGGGTCAAATCGTCACTTCAGCGTCAACGTGGCCTGATCGACCAGCACGCCCACGCCCATCGTCGAGGACAGCGAGATCTTCTGCAGGAACTGGCCCTTGGACGCGGCCGGCTTGGCCTTGATCAAGTCATGCAGCAGCGCGTGCAGGTTGCCCTTGAGCGCGTCGGCCTCGAAGCTGGCCTTGCCGATGGTGCAGTGGATGATGCCGGCCTTGTCGGTGCGATAGCGCACTTGACCCGCCTTGGCGTTCTTCACCGCGCCGGCGGCGTCGGGGGACACCGTGCCGACCTTCGGGTTCGGCATCAGGCCGCGCGGGCCGAGCACCTGACCGAGCTTGCCGACCACGCGCATCGCGTCCGGGGTGGCAATCACCACGTCGAAGTTCAGATCGCCGCCCTGCATGCGCTCGGCAAGGTCGTCCATGCCGACCACGTCGGCGCCCGCAGCAATCGCCGCATCGGCCTTCGCGCCCGGCGGGCAGAACACTGCCACGCGCACGCTCTTGCCGGTGCCAGCTGGCAGCACGGTCGAGCCGCGCACCTGCTGGTCGGACTTCTTCGCATCCACGCCCAGGCGCACCGCTACGTCGACGGACTCGACGAACTTGCGCTTGGCATTGTCCTTGACGATCTTCAGCGCCTCGTCGATGCCGTAAGCCTTGCCCGCCACGACGGCGGCGCTCATCGCCTTGTACTTCTTGCTGATCTTCATGTTCAGATCTCCGACACCAGGCCCATGGAACGGGCGCTGCCCGCGATCGTGCGCACCGCCGCATCCAGCGAGGCTGCGGTCAGGTCGGGTTCCTTCGCCTTGGCGATGTCCTCGAGCTGCTTGCGCGTCACCTTGCCGACCTTCTCGGTGTTCGGGCGCTTGGAGCCCGAGGTGATGCCGGCGGCCTTCTTCAGCAGGATCGTCGCCGGCGGGGTCTTGGTGACGAAGGTGAAGGTGCGATCCGAATACGCGGTGATCACCACCGGGATCGGCATGCCCGGCTCCATCTTCTGCGTGGCCGCGTTGAAGGCCTTGCAGAACTCCATGATGTTCAGACCGCGCTGGCCCAGCGCAGGACCGACCGGCGGGCTGGGATTGGCCTGCCCGGCCTTGACTTGCAATTTGATGTAACCGACGACTTTCTTTGCCATTTGAGTTCTCCTGGAGTACTAGCGCCTGCACGTCACGGGACTGCGGGGCTCCTCCTTTGGTTGAAATGCGTGAATGGTGAATCGTGAATCGTGAATCGGAAGAGCTGTCGCTTCTAACCATTCACTATTCACTATTCACGATTCACGACCCTTACGCCTTCTCCACCTGCCCGAACTCCAGCTCCACCGGAGTCGAGCGACCAAAAATCGACACCGCCACGCGCACGCGGCTCTTTTCGTAATTGACTTCCTCGACGGTGCCGTTGAAGTCGTTGAACGGGCCGTCGGTGACGCGCACCAGTTGCCCGGGCTCGAACAACACCTTCGGCCGCGGCTTCTCCACGCCATCCTGCACGCGCCGCAAGATCACGTCGGCCTCGTCGTCGCGGATCGGCAGCGGGCGCTCGGCGGTGCCGCCGATGAAACCCAGCACCTTGGAGGTTTCCTTGATCAGATGCCAACTCTCGCTGTCGATGCGCGGAATGCCGGACTCGTCGTGGGTAGCGATCTGCACCAGCACATAGCCGGGGAAGAACTTGCGCTCGGACTTGCGCTTCTGCCCGGCGCGCATCTCCACGACCTCCTCGGTCGGGACGATGACATCGCCGAAACGCTCGCCCATGCCGGCACGCGCGATGCGCTCGCGCAGCGCTTGCGCGACCTGCTTCTCGAAGCCCGAATAGGCGTGCACCACGTACCAGCGCTTGGACATCTGAGTTCCCGTTCCCTTATGCGGACAGCAGCCAGTTCACGCCGTTGCCGATCAGCAGATCGACGCCGGCAAGGAACAGACTGAATACCACGATCACCACGATGATCACGCCAGTCATGCGGATCGATTCCTGACGCGTGGGCCACACCACCTTGCGCAACTCGAAGCGCGATTCGTCGATGAACTCCAGCGTCTTGCGTCCATACGCCGTCCGCGTGAACACGCCGAACGCCGCGATCGCGCCGATCAGCGCCAGCAACCCGCGCAACGCGCTCGTCCACGCCGAAAACCAGTAGAAGCCGAACACGCCCGCACCGAGCAGCAGCACGGCGAGCACGTACAGGGCGATGTCGGCACCGGGCGAGGGTGCATTCGACTTGTCCGGCTTGGCCACCTTGGTGTTCATCGAACCTCTCGTGTCGGCGATGCCGGATACCACTCTGGCATCGCCTGTTTCCATCAGGCCGTCGCGACCACCGCGCCGCGCCTGTCACGGGCCATCCACGCCCACTTCCCGGCATTCCATGCCATCGTCGGTTTGGCACGCCAGGAGGGACTCGAACCCCCAACCTGCGGTTTTGGAGACCGCTGCTCTGCCAATTGAGCTACTGGCGTGTGTAAAAACGTGAATCGTGATACGTGAATCGTCAGGTCAAGTGCGTTTTGCTCTTACGATTCACCATTCACGATTCACCATTCACTGCTTCATTTGATGATCTTCGCCACCACGCCCGCGCCGACCGTGCGGCCGCCCTCGCGGATCGCGAACCGAAGACCCTCCTCCATCGCAATCGGGCTGATCAGCGACACCACCATCTTCACGTTGTCGCCCGGCATCACCATCTCCACGCCTTCCGGCAACTGGCATGCGCCCGTCACGTCGGTCGTGCGGAAATAGAACTGCGGACGATAACCCTTGAAGAACGGCGTATGACGACCGCCTTCTTCCTTGGAGAGGACATACACCTCGGCCTCGAAGTCCGTGTGCGGCTTGATCGAGCCCGGCTTGCACACCACCTGCCCGCGCTCCACGTCGTCGCGCTTGGTGCCGCGCAGCAGCAGGCCCACGTTGTCGCCCGCCTGGCCCTGATCGAGCAGCTTGCGGAACATCTCCACGCCCGTCACGATCGTCTTCTGCGTGTCGCGCAGACCCACGACTTCCACTTCGTCGCCCACCTTCACGATCCCGCGCTCCACGCGACCGGTGATCACCGTGCCGCGACCGGAGATCGAGAACACGTCCTCGACCGGC
>JAFEBV010000044.1 GCA_018242485.1 Pseudomonadota bacterium | reverse complement strand
GCGTAGTCCCTTGAGAACTTGTACCAGAAAAGATAAGAGCGATACCCCCCAGTCCACCGTAAAGTAAAACTGTCGTTGCAGCAATGATCGCCCACGTTGGGAATCTGCGCATGTAAGCCTAACGCCCGAGGTAAGCGGCGCAACCCGCGCAGCGGGATTGCGTCCGCTTGACCGAGTTGTTAGGCAGGCGCGCGATTACGCCTGCCAATCATGCGCCACACCGGAGGTGAGGGCATGCGCTTGCTACGTACAACACGACCATTTGTAAGCTCAACGATGGCTATAAGCATTGGGCCGTACAACGCATTGAGCGGATGCTCATATATCTCTGTCGTGAGCTCGGTAAGTTGCCCAGGCTCAAGCCTGATCGGCTCTTTACCCACCAGCTCGAAGACGGCACTGTTATAACGCAAGTTTGGGTACAAACGCGGCGACAGCAACGGACGTCGGAGATGCATGAGTGCCAACGCACGAAGCGAATACGTACAACGAACCTTGCAGGTGCGAACGTAGATTGGTGAAGTGTTGCGGCTTGTAACTGTAACTGAGAGTGAGTCGGGCCTCGTGCCGTCACAGTTGAGTGTGTATGAGATTGACGCTTTTAACGGGCGCAGCAAACGGTAAGCCTTGTATAGCAACGCCAGCGCTGCACCAACAATGGAAACTGCACCGCAAGCTTTTAGGAATGTGTCTAGCACCTTCGCTCCATCGCCTGCCTAACTACAAGTAGACCCCGGAAGTGGGGGTACGGCACGAATGTTCAGTCTTGTCCGGGGCTGTGTCAATCAGAAAAATCCTACAAGTGGTCGAGGCATGCTCTGACAGCGTGAAGCGGGTGGTTGGGCGAAAAATCGTGGTGTCTCGCCAGAAACGAGGTGTTATGACATATCCACACGAAATCGGGGCGCGAAAAGATGGCAACAAGAGCCGCGCGAATCCCACCCTGATAGGCGAAGTTCGCCGCAGAATTCAGCTCAAACACTACAGCATACGGACAGAGGCGACCTACTGCGGCTGGATTCGACGGTTCATCCTTGCCAACGGGAAACGGCATCCACGTGAGATGGGCGGTGCCGAGGTGGAGTTGTTCCTTTCGCGGCTGGCGACCGAAGGCAACGTAGCCGCCAATACGCAGGCGCAAGCATTGTCGGCATTGATGTTCCTGTACCGCGAGGTGTTGCGGGTGGATCTGCCATGGATGGAAAACGTGGTTCGGGCAAAGAAGCCACGGCGACTGCCCACGGTACTGTCCGTGGAAGAGGTTCGACACCTGCTGGCGGTGCTGGATGGGCGCATTTGGTTGTTGGCGAGCTTGTTGTATGGCACTGGCATCCGATTGATGGAGTGCCTGCGTTTGCGAGTCAAGGATGTGGATTTCGGGCGCAACGAAATCGTGGTGCGCGACGGCAAGGGTGCCAAGGATCGACGCACGGTGCTGCCACGCCGTCTGGTCGAGCCGTTGCAACGAGAGATCGAACGCGCACGCGTATTGCATGCGGAGGACTTGAAGATGGGTGCCGGCAATGTCTTCCTGCCACACGCGCTGGGGCGAAAATATCCGAACGCTGGGCGCGAGTTCGGCTGGCAATATGTGTTTCCCGCGTCACGGCGATCGATCGATCCGCGCAGCGGCGCATTGCGGCGGCATCACTTCGACGAGGCGATCCTCGCGCGTGGACTGGCTTCCGGGCGGCTGCGTGCCGGCATCGAGAAGCCACTATCCGCGCACACCCTGCGCCACAGTTTCGCGACCCATCTGCTTGAGGCCGGCTACGACATCCGCACGGTACAGGAATTGCTCGGTCACAAGGATGTGAGCACCACGCAGATCTACACGCATGTGCTCGGTCGCGGCGGCAGCGGTGTGCTCAGTCCGCTGGATCGCTCCGGTTGACGGTGTCGATGGTTCCGCACGTCGCCATCGGCGCATGATGCGGAGATGTCCGACACACAACCCACCCTGTGGACGATCGGCCACGGCACGCGACCGTGGGGCGATTTTCGCGACTTGTTGAGCGAGGCGCGGATCGCGGTGCTGGCCGATGTGAGGCGCTTTGCCGGCTCGCGCCACAATCCGCAGTTCTCACGCGATGCATTGCCGGTGGAACTGGGCAATGGTGGTATCGGCTACCTGCCCCTGCCCGGCCTCGGCGGTCGCCGCAAGGCGCTGCCGAATTCGCCGAACACGGCGTGGCGGGTGAAAGCCTTTCGCGCGTATGCCGACCACATGGGCTGTACCGAATACATGGATGCGCGCGCTGCGTTGATGGCGGCGGCGAGCGCGCGCCGCACCTGCGTGATGTGCGCGGAGACGGTGTGGTGGCGCTGTCATCGGCGGCTGATCGCGGACGATTTCAGCGCACGTGGCTGGCGGGTGCTGCACCTGCTCGCGCTGGGCAAGGCGCAATTGCACGAATTGAATGCCGATGCGGTGATGGCCGATGGCGTGTTGCGTTACCCGGCACCGACAACGCCGTGAATGCCGCGGTCACATGCCGCAGGCGGCGTACAGCATCGTGGTGAGGTCCTGCTCCTCGGGCGCGTACAGGTCACGGTCGCTGGGTCGGGCGGCATAAATCTGCCGCCGCAGGGCATCGCGGCGGGCGGCGTAGCGCTTGCACGCCTGCTCGGGCGGCAGTTGCTGGCACTGGTCGGCCACCCATTGCCCCGGCCCCGCGCCGGCGGGCGGTGGCGGCGCGGCATCGCGATGCGCGGCATTGTCCAGAACGGTCACCTCGGGGCCCTGATAGGGGCGCACCAGCGTCCCGCCGCTCTTCTCCACTTGCTGCGCGAGCGCGGCTTTCTGCGCTTCCGGCGAAGGGCCACTGGCGGTATCGGCTGCGGTATCCGCATCGGGTTGTTCTGGCTTGGCCGTGACCCAGCGCCGGCCGGGGACACCGTCGCGGCTGTCGTAGGTGGAGCCGTCGCCGCGCATGCACTGCCACAACGGGTAGGGTTGATTGGGCCCGCGCATCGCGTTGGGCGCGGTGACCGGGTGGCCGGCGATGAGGATGGGAGGCGCGACCGGAGCGGCTGGCGCGGCAGCCTGTGGCGCAACGACCGGGTCGGACGGGCGCGAGAACGGGATCTTTTTCTGCACCGCGCCCTTCGGGCAGGGCTGGCTCTGGATGCTCACCCCGGCGGGCGATTCGCAGCGGTACACCGCATCGTCGGCGCGGGCGATGGGCGCGGCCAGCAAACCGAAAGCGCCGAGGATCAGGCACGACTGAAGGATTTTCATGCCGCGATTGTGCGACCGCGCGGCTGGATACGCCAGCATCTCCTTGCCGGGCAGATGTTTGATTGCAATACCGGGCTCGACGTTCGCCTGAGCAGGCACCTGCATCAACGACACCGTGAGCCGTTTGCAGTCGACTTGGGTGCCTTCTCGACATGTCAAACTTCCGCGGCCGCCTTGGTTTGGCCGGAACAGATGATTGGTGAATCGGTGCCTCCTGATGCATCCACCTTCCACCCGATGCTTGACCATGCTCGTCGACAGCCACTGCCACCTCGACGCACCCGAGTTCGACACCGACCGCGCCGCCGTGCTCGAGCGCGCGCACGCAGCCGGCGTGAGCACTTTGGTCATCCCCGCGATTGCCGCGCACGGCTGGCCTAAGTTGCGCGCCTTGTGCGCTGAGAACACGGGGCTGTATCCGGCCTACGGCCTGCATCCGATGTATCTGGCCGAACACGAAGATCGCCACCTCGCCGCGCTGCGGCATGTGTTGCGCATCGGCCATCCCGTCGCGGTGGGCGAATGCGGGCTGGACTTCCACGTCGAAGGGCTGGATGCGCAACGCCAGCAGTTCTATTTCGAGGCGCAGTTGAAGATCGCGCGCGAATTCGATCTGCCGGTGATCGTACACGCACGCAAGGCCTTCGATGCGGTGATTGCGACTTTGCGCCGGATCGGCAACGCGGGTTCGCTTGCAGGCAATCCCCTGCGCGGCGTGGTGCACAGCTTCTCCGGCAGCGCCGAACAGGCGCGTCAATTGTGGAAGCTCGGCTTCCATCTCGGCATCGGCGGCCCGGTCACCTTCGAGCGCGCGCAGCGGCTGCGGCGCATCGTCGCAACGATGCCGATCGAATTCCTGCTGCTGGAAACCGACGCACCCGACCAGCCGGACGCGCTGCATCGCGGGCAGCGCAACGAGCCGGCGCGGCTGGCGCTCGTGCGCGACATCGTTGCGGAATTGCGTGGCGTCGATGCCGACGAACTGGCACGCGCGACCGCGGCAAATGCACGCCGATTGTTTGCGATTCCACAAGCCGCGTGATCCGGATCAGTCGTTCGCTGGCTTCAGCAGCACCTCCAGCGCCCACCCCACCGCCGCGAACGCGAACGCGCCGGTGACGTGCATCGCCGCACCCAAGCCGCCGCCGCAGTCGAGCTTCATCGCCGCATCGGCGGGGAGGTCGGGGCGCTGGCCGCAGACGCTGCCGTCGGCCTGCGGGTAGTTCACGTTCTCCAGCGAGTACACCGCCGGGATGCCGAAATAGCGCTTGGGGTTGCGCGGAAAGCGATGTTCGGCGCGCAGCTTCTTGCGCACCAGCGCGAGCAATGCGTCGTGTTCCGTGCGGGAGAGATCGCGCACGCGCACGAGGGTCGGATCGGTGCGTCCACCGGCCGAACCCGAGACCACCAGCGGCAGCTTGCGGCGCTTGCAGGCAGCGATCAGCTCGATCTTGCTGCGCAGGCTGTCGCAGGCATCGAGCATCACATCGAAGCCGCGCGCGAGGACGGCTTGCATGTTCGCGGCGACGAGGAACTCGGGCAACACGTCCACCTGCGCGGACGGGTTGATCGCACGCACCCGCTCGGCGAGTACCGCAGCCTTGCCGCGCCCAAAGTGGCCATCGAGCGCATGCGACTGGCGGTTGGTGTTGGACAGGCAGACCTCGTCGGCGTCGATCAGGGTCAGCCGCCCTACCCCGCTGCGCGCCAGCGCTTCCACCGCCCACGAACCCACGCCGCCGAGGCCGACCACGCCGACGTGGCAATCACCCAGTCGCGATGCAGTACCGGTGCCGTACAGGCGGTCGATGCCGGCGAAACGGTCGCGGTAGATCTGCGCCTTGTCGTCCATCGTCATCGTGTGCGGCATCGTTTCGCGCATGCCGGCAGGCTCGACAATCCGGAGGGGCCGGCATGATATCGTGCCGCGGTCGTATTCCGATCATCCAGCTCTTCGCAGGAGGCAGCATGCGCTACAAGGTTCCGATCGCCATCGCCGTGGGTCTGTTCATCGGCATCATCGGCACGGTGATGACGCTCAGCGCGCTGCGCAGCGGGCCGCACATGACCGAAGTGCTGATGCACATGCAGGACTTCCACATGGACGCGCTGGATGCGAACGTGAAGGCGAACCGTTGCGCGGTCACCGACAGCCTGCCGCACCTGCAAACCCTGCGCGCGCTGTCCAACGACCTCGAGCCGGTGTTCCTGCCGATCGACAAGGAATCCGACTTCCGCCAGAAGGCCAGCGACCTGCGCGCCGAACTCGACGCCGCGCTGGCCGCGCCGCCCACCGATTGCGTGGCCCTGCGCACGACGATGAGCAAGATCGGGCGCTCGTGCAAGGGCTGCCATCAGGAGTTCCGCAACTGATGCGGCGGCGGCGCCACGCCCGCATCGCCGTGGTGTTGGCACTGGCGCTGGCCGGCTGCGCGACTAAGGTGCCGCGCCCCTACCCGCCTGCCGGCCCGGTCATCGCGCCCGCGACTTCGCCTTCGTCACCGCCTGCACCGGCGATCCCCTCGACGCCGCGCTGCGCGCCGGGAACTGGCGTGGTCGTGCGCCTGAGTGCGGATGCGCAGGCCGCAGGCAGCACGATGGGCGGCGGGGTGATCGGCGGCGTTCTCGCCAATGACAGCAAGAGCACGAGCGCGCATCCGGCGACGGATGGCGGACGCGACATCTACGTGCAGATGGACGACGGCCGCAAGCTGATCGTCCACCAACGCGACCTGACCGGCATCGCGGTGGGCACGCGCGTGGGCGTGGATGCGTCCTGCCGCGCCAGCGTGTCGCGCTGACGTTTTTCCGGGCAAGAAAAAACCCGGAGCGTTGCCGCTCCGGGCTCGAATTCGCATGCGCTGGCAGCGCATGAAATTACATCGGCGTCACTTCCTCCGCCTGCAGGCCCTTCTGGCCCTGCACGACCTTGAAGCTGACCTTCTGGCCTTCCTTGAGGCTCTTGAAGCCAGTGCCCTGGATGGCGCGGAAGTGCACGAACACGTCCTCACCGTT
>JAFEBV010000043.1 GCA_018242485.1 Pseudomonadota bacterium | reverse complement strand
CGGGACTCGGGACTCGGGACTCGGGACTCGGGACTCGGGACTCGGGACTCGGGACTCGGGACTCGGGACTCGGGACTCGGGACTCGGGACTCGGGACTCGGGACTCGGGACTCGGAACGATAGCTCTATTGGTTTTTCTGCCCTGTGTTCATGGACGCCATGCCCAACCTGCCCGCCGAAGTCCTCGCCACCTTCACCCAACTGTTCGATGCGGCGCGTGGCACGCCCGATCCCGAGCCGACCGCGATGACCCTGGCCACTGCCAGTGCGGACGGGCGTCCGACCGCGCGCACGGTGTTGCTCAAGGAGTTCGACGCACGCGGCTTCGTGTTCTACACCCATATTGCCAGCGCCAAGGGCCGCGAGTTGCAGGCCAATCCGCGCGCGGCGCTGCTGTTCCACTGGAAGCACCTGCCGCAACCGGTGCAGGTGCGCATCGAGGGGCGGGTTGAAATCGTCGATGACGCGCAGGCCGACGCCTACTTCGCCAGCCGCCCGCGCATGAGCCAGATCGGCGCGTGGGCATCGCGGCAGTCGCAGACGCTGGATTCGCGCGCCGATTTCGAAGCCGCGATCGCCGCGGCCGAGCAACGCTTCGACGGCCGCGAGGTGCCGCGTCCGCCCGGATGGAGCGGCTATCGCGTCGTCCCCGATGGCATCGAGTTCTGGTACGGCGTGGATTTTCGCCTGCATGAGCGCCAACGTTACGACCTGCGCGACGGGGTGTGGTCGAAACGGATGCTGTATCCGTGACGTGAAGCCGCCGCGGGCTTCGGCAGCGCTGACTCATTCAGCGTTGCCAGTCGGTCATGTCAACCTGCTCGCAACACGATGGGCGGCCCGGCATGGCTATCCGCAGGAAGACAGGTTGATCCGGAATGCGGATCGAGTCCGCGGGAGCGCAGGTCTGTGCAAGGCGTTACAGATCCACGTGCACGACACCGGATGCGCGCCGACCGGTGGACTGGAAGTAACTGCCGCCCTCGAAGAACCATGTTTGTCGTTGCAGGAACGGTACGGCTTGCTCGGGCGCGAGCGTCGCCACATCCGCGTCGGAAATCGGGGTGCGGAACCAGCGTCCGGATCCCGTGAAGCCCTCGTATTCGACGAAGTAATGCAGCCACTGCGCGGCGCAATGCTTGCACGTCAGCACCGACACTTCGCCGTCGCGCCCACGCGTTGCATCGCGGCCGATCCGCCGTTTGACGAAGTCCCGATGATCGAAGGGCGGGGTGTGGCAGCGGCAGGTGTTCATGGCGTTGGGTGCCTGGTTCGTGTCGCGAATTCGAAAGATGGAAGTCGGGTCTGTGCATCGCACCGAGGTGATCCGGCATGGATTCGTACGGGCGCAACAGGCGTCGATCCATCGCGTCAGAACATCACATCCCAGCTGTCCGGAAATTGCAGGAGCGGACATCCAATGCGTGGCGGTTTTACATGCGGCAATGCGACCGCGTGGAAATCGGCGTCTTCAAACACGCTTCCGATCAGAGCTTCCATCGTCGCGCGCTCGATCCGCCGCCAACGCAGGAACGTGTGTTCGTCAGGCTCGAAGGGATCGTACAGCAGGTAAGCGTCGCAAGTTTGATCCCGTGCGTCGGCGAGGGGTAGCCATGAACCTGCGGGCCAATCGAAGTGCAGGGTTCGGATCGTGCCGTGCGTCGTGGGCGTCAACAGGAATCCGTGCTGCCCATCGCCGGCAGTCTGTTGCGCCGACAACATATGGGCGAACGCGAGGATCTTCCATTCGAAGGGATAGGCGTTCGTGGCGTGCGGCATCGTGGCGCGACCCTCAAGGGCTGTCCGATGCGCGTTGCGATGCGTGCTTTTCAGGCTGCGATGATGCGCCGCGATGCTGCTCGAACATGCGCAACGCGAAGCGCCCGGCGACCGTCGCGCGCAAGCGCAGTACCTCCTCGCGCATCGTCTGCGGCACTTCGTCCAGACCGGGCATGCAGCCACGGTACCGCGGTGGCAGCAACACGGGAGCGGCCAGCGATGCAAAGGTAAAATCAGCCGCGGTGAAGCGTTCGCCCGCCAGATACGGCCGGCCATCGCTCAGCCGTTGTTCGACCTGAGTGAAGGTTTGATGGACGAGGCCCAGCGAACGTTCGGCGCTGGCCGGTGTGATCCGCAGCGATTTGCGTATCAGCCGTTTCACGAACGGCAAAATGGCTGGGTACGCGATCCGTTCCAGCGTGGAAGCGCCGGGCGTCATCACCTTCAACAGCAGGCGCGAATGCGCCAGCAACTGCGCATACACCCAGCGCCGCGCATGCGGGCCGAGGACCGTGTCGAAATCGTCTTCCAGGGCCAGCGCATCGCGGCGCCGTTCGGGGTCGAGCGGGTACAGGTTGGCCCCCAAGGCATCCAGACGCAGCAGGATGTCGGTGCTGTCCGTGTAATTTTTGCCGTCATGCTCGAACACCGGAACGCTGCGGCCGCCGCGCGGCTTGGTCGCGAGCATGTGCAGCAACGGCGGATGCGCGTGCTCGACATACGCGATGCCCGACAGATCCAGCGCCCAGCGCGCTTTCTCGCAGTAGTGGCTGTGCGGCATGGTGATCAGGCGGGGAATCATCGGTAGTCACCTTGAATGGCGCGATACGCCGCCGGGATGGTCGATGGTGATCATCCTCGATAATGGCGTTGTCACGCCGCCGGCTCGCCCGCCCACGAAGCTTCCCCTGCCTTTCGCTGGACTCATTGCAGGCTGGCGGCCGGACAGTCGTCGGTGAACCCTGCGGTGACTTTACCCACCGCGTCCACGTCGAGGCGATAGGCGAAGGCTCCCTGCAAGCCGTAGCCTCCCGGACCGATCAGGCGGCCGCTCCACTCCACGTGCATGGGCTTGTCCGTGGCTGCGTCAATTCCGGCCGTCTTGCGCGCGGCGTTGTATTGCGCTGTTGCGGCCACGCTCATGTTCACCCACGCGGCCTTGGCGTTGCCGTAGAACGTGGCATCGGCAGGCATGCCGCCGCAGGGGATGAAGGCGCCGTGGCCGTAGTAGGGGAACAAGGTGCCGGCGAACATGCCGCCGGACGTGCGCTCGGGCGGTTCGGCGCATGTGCCGGCATCGATGCTCGTGTCCAGTGCGGTCAACTGGCCCTGTGCGACGTAGGAAACCGTTTTGAGCTTGCGGCCGACTTCCGCGCGCAAGGCCGGACAGCGAATTTCTATCGCCCCCCGGATCGGGAATCCGCCGATCCAGTCGTAACGCCCTTGGCGGTCGGTCCATTGCAGGGTGGTCGCGCCGGCCAGGGTCAGGCCGGCGTGATAGACCGGCTGGCGCGTGCGCGCATCGACGAGGGCGATGCGCAGGGTCTGGCCGGCGGCGGCAGGCGCGGCGTCGGTCGCGTGTGCGGGATCGGATGCGTCAATTGCGGCGACTGGCAGCGGAGCGCTCGTTGATGGAGCAGCGTGCGCCGTACCGATCTGCCGTGCCGGCGTGGACGAAGCGGCCGCTGCTGCGGGAGCCGCCGGCCGCTGCGAGCACGAACAGCTCACCAGCAACAACGGGGCGAGCATCGGTGCGATCCAGGGTGTGCGCATGGCTTCGTTCCGCATTGGCTGCGCCGATCATACGACGTGCCAGAATGCCCCGCTGCCCGCACGGCGTCCCGGGGCTTGTACGGCATCGGCAGGACGATGGACGGTTGGCAGGCTATTGAATGAAACCGGGAGGGGGGATGGAACCACAGAGGATCGTTTGCCTCACCGAGGAGCCGACCGAGACCCTGTATCTGCTCGGCGAGCAGCATCGTATCGTCGGCATCTCCGGCTTCACCGTGCGTCCGCCGGCCGCGCGGCGCGACAAGCCCAAGGTAAGCGCCTTCACCTCGGCGAAGATCGAGGCGATCCTCGCGTTGCGTCCGGATTTCGCGATCGGGTTCTCCGACATCCAGGCCGACATCGCCGCCGAATTGATCCGTCGTGGCGTGGAAGTCTGGATCAGCAACCATCGCAGCGTCGAGGGCATCCTCGCCTATATCCGCCGCTTGGGTGCGCTGGTCGGGGCGGGTGAACGCGCACAGACGCTGGCCGACGATCTGGCGCGCGGGCTCGATGCGATCGCCGCGCAGGCGGCCGGCAGGCCGCAGCCGAAGGTGTATTTCGAGGAATGGGACGAGCCGCCGATCACCGGCATCCGCTGGGTGGCCGAGTTGATCCGCATCGCCGGCGGCGACGACATCTTTCCCGAACGCGCGCTGGAGTCGCTGGCGAAGCAGCGCATCCTCGCCGATCCGGGCGAGGTGGTGCGGCACGCGCCGGACATCGTCATCGGCTCGTGGTGCGGCAAGAAATTCCGTCCCGAACGTGTGGCCGCGCGTCCTGGCTGGGATGAGATCCCGGCGGTGCGCGATGGCGAGTTGCACGAAATCAAGTCGCCGCTGATCCTGCAACCGGGCCCCGCGGCGTTGACCGACGGCGTGCGTGAACTGGCGCGCATCATCCGGCGCTGGCAGGCGCGGCACTGAGTCCGCGCCGCTGACGGCGCGGCGCTTCCTCAATCCGCGTACTGGGCTGCCAGTTCGACGCCACGCGTGGTTGCCGCAGCGATGGCGTTCGCGACCAGATCATCGAAGCCGCCCTCGGTGAAACACCGCAGCGCCTGCTCGGTGACGCCGCCGGGCGAGGTGACGCGGCGGCGCAGGGTTGCGGCGTCCTCGCCTGATTCCACCAGCATGCGCCCCGCGCCGAGCACGGTTTGCGCGATCAGGGTGCGGGCGACATCGATGGGCAGGCCCTGCGCCACCGCCGCGGCCTGCATGGCTTCCACCAGCGCGAACATATAGGCTGGGCCGCTGCCGGATGTCGCGGTGACGGTGTCCATCAGGTGCTCGTCGCCGATCCAGGCAACCGTGCCGACCGCGTCGAACAAACGTTGCGCGCGCCCCTTCTGGGCTGGCGCGACGTGCGCGTTTGCGCATAGTGCCGTGGCGCTGGCGCCGACCAGCGCGGGCGTGTTGGGCATCGCTCGCACGATCGGCAACGAGCCGCCGCCGCAGGGCGACAACCAGCGCTCGACCGCGGCGATCGGAATGCCGGCGGCGAGGGTGACTACCAGCGGTCGTGCGCGCGCGGCGAGCGCGGCCAGTTCCTCGCAGACCCCGCGCAGGATCTGCGGCTTGACCGCCAGTACCCACACCTCGGCGCTCGCAGCCGCGTCCATGTTGGCGATGTGCGCGGTCACGCCGAAGTCGCGAACCAGCGCCGCGCGCAGTTCCGCATCCGGTTCGGACACACGCAATTGCGCCACCGGCGTACCGCGCGCCACCAGGCCGCCGAGCATGCTGCGGGCGACGTTGCCGCCGCCGATGAAGGCGGTCGCGGCTGGCGACGCGCCTTGGCTGCGGGCGGCACGGACAGGAGGGGAAGGCGGCGTTGCGGTCGGAAGCATGGCGGGCGATGCGATGCGGGGCAGGGCGAGCATAGCAACTGCTGTTGTGCGGCGCACAAACCACGGTGGGATGTTGAGATGAGTGACGATACGCATCTCGGCCGAATGTGGGTCAGCGTCCGTTCCGTGGTCCGAACAACGCGGTGCCGATCCGCACCAGCGTCGCGCCTTCGGCGATCGCCAGTTCGTAGTCCTCGCTCATCCCCATCGACAGGGTGTCGATGCCGGGATGACGGGCGGCGAGGTCGTCGAACAGCGCCTTCATCGCGCGGAACGCATCGCGACGCCGCGCCATGTCCGGATCGGGCGCCGGTATTGCCATCAGTCCGCGCAGGCACAGGCGCGGCTGAGCCACGATCGTGTTTGCGAGTGCGGCAATCTCGTCCGGACGGCATCCGGACTTGCTTGCCTCGTCGTCGATGTTCACCTGCACCAGCAGGTTCAGCGGTGCACGCTCCGGCGGGCGGTGGCGGGCGAGCAGGGGCACCAGTTTGGCGCGGTCCACGGTCTGCACCCAGTCGAAAGCGCAGGCCGCTTCGCGCGCCTTGTTGGATTGCAGATGCCCGATCAGGTGCCATTCCAAATGCAGGTGCTGCAAGGCGGGCTGTTTGGCCAGCGCTTCCTGCACGTAGTTCTCGCCGAAGGCGCGCTGCCCGCAGGCCACCAGCGCCGCCACCTCGTCGGCGGCTCGGGTCTTGGAAACCGCCAGCAAACGCGCGACGTGTGGCGCGTTCGTGCCGATGCGGCCGGTTTCGGCCGCGCGCATGCGACCGAGTATCTCCGCGAGGCGATCAGCAGGAGCGTCCCTCGTCATGACTTGGATGAGGCGATCCGGCTGCGCTCGGGGTGAAGATCCGTCAGTGCGAGGCAGGCGGTGCCTTGGGTGGATTTGCGCGTGCTGCGGCCTGTGCCTTCTTGATCTCGTCGGCCGGATTGCAGGCGACCATGGTGTCCTCGCCGTCGACGATCACCTTCCACTGCCCGGGTTGCAGGGGATTCTTGCGCGCGGCGAGGTAATAGTAGGTGCACGGATCGACCCGCAGCGCGGACGACTGGATCGCCATCTGCCCCGGTCGCGCGGACGGCCCGGCGACTTCCAGCCAGTGCGGTCCCGGATACAACTGCAACGGGTTTTCGCGCACGGGGTTGCCGTCCACCGAGACGATCTGCACCGGCACCAACTGGGCGTCGTTTTTCGTCCGCGGGGTGCCGTCGATGAACGACTGCGGGCCGGATACCGAGGCGGTGGCGGCGAATGCGGTGGCGGCGAACGCGGTGGTGGATGCGGCAAGCAAGCCGGCGGCAAGCAGGAAACGGGGCGATGGGTGCATGGTCGGATTCCGGGAATCAGCGTCGCGAGGTTGCGGGAAGGCCGCCAGCTTACACGCCCCGGGGGCGCTGCTGGCGTGCCGGCCGCGGGCCAGACAGGAATCGTTGCAGGGCTGGATAGCCGCGTGCCGAATGGCGCTATACTCGGCGCGGACATCCATATCAGGCGTAGGGGGACGCGCATGGACATCGCTGAACTGCTGGCTTTCTCGGTCAAGAACAAGGCATCCGACCTGCACCTGTCGGCCGGGCTGCCGCCGATGATCCGCGTCGATGGCGACGTGCGCCGGATCAACATCCCCGCGCTGGAGCACAAGCAGGTGCACTCGCTGGTGTACGACATCATGTCGGACAAGCAGCGGCGCGATTACGAAGAATTCCTCGAAGTCGACTTCTCGTTCGAGATCGCCGGCATGGCGCGCTTCCGCGTCAACGCCTTCAACCAGAACCGCGGCGCCGGCGCGGTGTTCCGGACGATCCCCTCCGAGGTGCTCACGCTGGAGGATCTGGCCTGCCCGCCGATCTTCCGCGAGGTCATCGAGCAACCGCAGGGCCTGATCCTGTGCACCGGCCCGACCGGCTCGGGCAAATCGACCACGCTGGCGGCGATGGTCGACCACATCAACAAGAAGGAATACGCGCACATCCTCACCGTTGAGGATCCGATCGAGTTCGTGCACACCTCGCAGAAGTGCCTGGTCAACCAGCGCGAGGTGCACCGCGACACCCACGGATTCAACGAAGCCCTGCGCTCGGCACTGCGTGAAGACCCCGACTACATCCTCGTCGGCGAAATGCGCGATCTGGAGACGATCCGGCTGGCCCTGACTGCCGCCGAGACCGGCCACCTCGTGTTCGGCACCCTGCACACCAGTTCGGCGGCCAAGACCATCGACCGCATCATCGACGTGTTCCCGGCGGGCGAGAAGCCCATGGTGCGTTCGATGCTGTCCGAGTCGCTGCGCGCGGTGATCGCACAGGCGCTGCTGAAGAAGGTCGGCGGCGGGCGCATCGCCGCGCACGAGATCATGATCGGCACCCCGGCTATCCGCAACCTGATCCGCGAGGACAAGGTCGCGCAGATGTATTCGTCGATCCAGACCGGCCAGAACATCGGCATGCAGACCTTGGATCAATGCCTGCAGGACATGGTCAAGCGCGGCCAGATCACCCGCCCGACCGCGAAGGAATACGCCAAGGACAAGAAGTTGTTCGAGTGACGGGACGTGAATCGTGAATCGTGAATCGTGAATCGAAAAGGCGATGCTTCAGGTTGAGGTCGCCACGGTTTCCGAGCTCCGTTTCAACGATTCACCATTCACCATTCACGATTCACGGAGCAGCCCCATGAGCGGCATCGACTTCACCTCCTACCTCAAGCTGATGGCGCACAACAAGGCGTCGGACTTGTTCATCACCGCGGGCATGCCGCCGGCGATGAAGGTGCACGGCAAGATCAGCCCGATCACCCAGGCGGCGCTCACCTCGCAGCAGAGCCGCGATCTCGTGCTCAACGTGATGACCCCGCCGCAGCGCGAGGAGTTCGAGAAAACCCACGAGTGCAACTTCGCCATCGGCGTGGCCGGCGTGGGCCGCTTCCGCGTGAGCTGCTTCTACCAGCGCAACCAGGTCGGCATGGTGCTGCGCCGGATCGAGACCAAGATCCCGACGGTGGAGGAGTTGAGCCTGCCGCCGATCATCAAGTCGCTGGCGATGACCAAGCGCGGCATCATCATCTTCGTCGGCGCCACCGGCACCGGCAAGTCCACCTCGCTGGCGGCGATGATCGGCTACCGCAACCTCAACTCGACCGGGCACATCATCACCATCGAGGATCCGATCGAGTTCGTGCACAAGCACGAGGGCTGTATCGTCACCCAGCGCGAGGTCGGCATCGACACCGACAACTGGGAAAACGCGCTGAAGAACACTCTGCGCCAGGCGCCGGACGTGATCATGATCGGCGAGGTGCGCACCCGCGAGGGCATGGATCACGCCATCGCCTTCGCCGAGACCGGCCACCTCGTGCTGTGCACCCTGCACGCCAACAACGCCAATCAGGCGATGGATCGCATTATCAACTTCTTCCCCGAGGATCGCCGCCATCAGTTGCTGATGGACATGTCGATGAACCTCAAGGGCGTGGTCGCCCAGCAATTGATTCCCACGCCCGACGGCAAGGCGCGCCGGGTGGCGCTGGAAATCCTGATCGGCACGCCGCTGGTGCAGGACTACATCCGCGACGGAGAGATCCACAAGCTCAAGGACGTGATGAAGGAGTCCACCAACCTCGGCATGCGCACCTTCGACCAGAGCCTGTTCGAGCTGTATCAGGCCGGCGAGATCACCTACGAGGACGCGCTGCGCTTCGCCGACTCGCAGAACGAGGTACGCCTGAAGATCAAGCTGGCGCAGGGCGGCGACGCGCGCAGCCTTGCCGAGGGACTGGGCGCGGTCGAACTGGTGTCCACCGAGGACAAGAACCAGTACTGGCGACGCTGAGCGCCGGTTTTGCACTGATCGCAACGCCGGGCGCTGCCCGGCGTTTTCGTCTGCGACAGCCGCGGTTTGCGATGGACGCAGGCGTCGTGCGGTTGCGGCCTGTCAACCGCATGATTTGCAGGACATTGCAACCGCTGACATAATAAGCGGCCCGGCATGCGTCGGGCGCTGCACCATGGATCCGCCGCCGGCCGAGGGATACCCTCGAAACGGAGCGAACAAGCCGGCCAGGCAGGACGGAAAGACTCCCAGCTTTTTGGGTCTTTGCGACGCAGTCGCACAAGAACCAAAAAGAAAGGGGCGCCCGGGCCAGTGACATAAAAACCGAAAGGACATCCCATGCCGAAGATCAAGACCAACCGGGCGGCGGCGAAGCGTTTTCGCAAAACCGCGTCGGGCAAGTACAAGTGCGGTCATGCCAACCGCAGCCACATCCTCACCAAGAAGGCGACCAAGCGCAAACGCAACCTCCGCGGCACGATGCATGTGCGCGCCGAGGATGCGGGGCGTCTGGATCGCATGCTTCCCTATCTCTGAGGAGGGCTGAACCATGGCACGAGTCAAACGTGGTGTGATGGCGCGCCGCCGTCACAAGAAAGTCATCAGCGCCGCCAAGGGCTATTTCAACGCGCGCCGCAAGGTCTTCCGCGTCGCCAAGCAGGCGGTCACCAAGGCCGCGCAGTACGCCTACATCGGCCGCAAGCAGCGCAAGCGCCAGTTCCGCGCGCTGTGGATCGTCCGCATCAACGCGGGTGCGCGCCAGTTCGGGCTGAGCTACAGCCGCCTGATGAACGGGCTGAAGAAGGCCCACATCGAGCTCGACCGCAAGGTGCTGGCCGACATCGCGGTGCACGACATCGCCGCGTTCGGCAAACTGGCCGAGAAGGCCAAGAGCGCCCTCGCCGCGTAAGCATCGCAGTACGCAGTAGCGATACGACGGGGAAGGGCGAAAGTCCTTCCCCGTTTGCTTTAGGGAGTCCGTCGCAAGATGACCTTCTGCATAGCTGTTGTTCGTCATCCCCGCGAAGGCGGGGATCCAGTGACTTGTCTGATTCGTAACGACGCTGGATTCCCGCTTGACCAGCCTGCGGCTGTTGAAAACCGCGGGAATGACGCACTCTGGTGTCATTTCTTGCATCGAGTAGACGATGAGCGAAATCGAAGCATTGACCCACACCGCATTGGCGCAGATCGCGGAAGCCGCCACCGCCGACGCGCTCGAAGCGCTGCGCGTGCATCTGCTCGGCAAGCAGGGCAGCGTGACCGCGTTGCTGAAGTCGCTGGGCGCGATGCCGGCCGAACAACGCAAGGCCGCCGGCGAGGCGATCAATCGCGCGAAAGATGCGATCGCAGCAGCCATCGCCGCGCGTCGCGCGCAACTCGATGAGGCCACATTGCAGGCGCGGCTGGCCAGCGAGCGTGTCGATGTGAGCTTGCCGGGTCGCAACGGCGGCCGCGGCAGCCTGCATCCGGTCACACGCACGCTCGAGCGCATCGTGTCGATCTTCTCGCGGCTGGGCTACGAGGTCGCCGAAGGCCCGGAGATCGAGGACGACTGGCACAACTTCGAGGCGCTCAACTTTCCGCCGCACCATCCGGCGCGGGCGATGCACGACACGTTCTATTTCCCCGACGGAAGACTGCTGCGCACGCACACCTCGCCGGTGCAGATCCGCGGCAGCGTCGGTCGCACGCCGCCGATCCGCCTGATCGCGCCGGGTAAGGTCTATCGCAGCGATTCCGACCAGACCCACTCGCCGATGTTCCATCAGGTCGAGGGCTTGCTGGTCGATGAAACATCCAGCTTCGCCGATCTGAAGGGCACGCTGTCGGAGTTCGTCAACGCGTTCTTCGAGCGCGAGTTGCCGATGCGCTTCCGGCCCAGCTACTTCCCCTTCACCGAGCCGTCGGCCGAGGTGGACATCGGCTGGACGCGTGGCGACGGCAGCACCGCGTGGCTGGAAGTGCTCGGCTCGGGCATGGTGCATCCGGCGGTGCTGCGCAACTGCGGCATCGACCCGGAGCGCTACACCGGTTTCGCCTTCGGCCTGGGCGTGGAGCGCTTCGCGATGCTGCGCTACGGCGTGGACGACCTGCGCGCGTTCTTCGACAACGATGTGCGGTTTTTGGCGCAGTTCGCTTGAAAGCCGTGAATGGTGAATCGTGAATCGTGAATCGTCAGAGCAGCAGCCTCTGAGCATTTGCATTCGCTTTTCACCATTCACTATTCACCATTCACGATTCACGGCACTCCCATGAAATTCAGCGAAACCTGGCTCCGCGACACCGTCGCCATCGATGCCACCCACGCGGTGTTGGTCGAGCGCCTGAGCGCGATCGGGCTGGAAGTCGAAGGCGTCGAACCCATCGGCGGGCCGCTGCCCGGGGTGGTGGTGGCGAAGATCGTGTCCTGCGCCAAGCACCCCGAGGCCGATCGCCTGCAGGTGTGCAGCGTGGATGCCGGCGGCGAGATGCTGCAGATCGTCTGCGGTGCGCCGAACGCACGCGCAGGATTGATCGCGCCGTTGGCGACGGTGGGCGCGAGCCTGCCAAGCGGGATGCAGATCAAGCCGGCGAAGCTGCGTGGGGTGGAGAGCTTCGGCATGCTGTGTTCGGCGAAGGAGCTGGGCATCGACGCGGATGCGTCCGGGCTGCTGGAACTGCCCGCCGACGCGCCGGTCGGCACGCCGCTGGCGCAGTATCTGCGCCTGCCCGATGCGAGCATCGAACTCAAGCTCACCCCCAATCGCGCGGATTGTTTTTCCGTGCGCGGCATCGCCCACGATGTCGCCGCCGCCTTCGCGGGCGTCGTGCATCCGCTGAAGACCGAGCCGGTATCGGCGCGCAGCACGCGCACGCTGACGGTGGAACTGGATGCCGGCGCCGACGTGCCGCGTTTCGCCGGCCGCGTCATCGAGGGCGTCGATGCCAACGTCGCCACCCCGGCGTGGATGGCCGAGCGCCTGCGCCGCAGCGGCGTGCGCCCGATCAGCTTCCTCGTCGATGTCACCCAGTACGTGATGCTCGAACTCGGCCAGCCGATGCACGCCTTCGACCTGCACACGCTGCACGGCCCGGTCGTGGTGCGCCGCGCGCGCGCGGGCGAGGACATCCATTTGCTCGACGGCCGACAAGCCACGCTCGATGAGCATTTCCTCGTCGTGTCCGACAGCCCGCAGGGGCGCGGCAGCCGCGCGGTCGCGCTGGGCGGCATCATGGGCGGTCACGATACGCGCGTCACCGATGCCACCCGCAACGTCTTCCTCGAGGCCGCGCACTGGGCACCTGCGGCCATCGTCGGGCGCAGCCGCAAGCTCGGCCTGCACACCGACGCTGGGCACCGCTTCGAACGCGGCGTCGATCCGCAGCTGCCGCCGCTGGCGGTCGAATACGCCACGCGCCTGATTCTCGACATCGCCGGCGGCGTACCCGGCCCGCTGATGGATGTTGTGCGTGCGGGCGATCTGCCAGTGCTGTCGCAGGTGAATCTGCGGCGTGCGCGGCTCGCCCGCGTGCTCGGCATCGTGGTCGCCGACGGCGAGGTCGAACGCATCCTGCGCGCGCTCGGCATGGATGTCGAAGCCGTTGCCGACGGCTGGCGGGTCACTCCGCCCAGCCGCCGTTTCGACATCGCCATCGAGGAAGACCTGATCGAGGAGATCGCGCGCATCCACGGTTATGAAGCGATCCCGGTGGCGATGCCCGCCGGCGAGATCCGCATCGCCGCCGATCCCGAGGGCCGCGTACCCGAATCCGACCTGCGCCGGCAACTCGCCGCACGCGACTTCCGCGAAGCGATCAACTTTGCCTTCGTCGATGCGGCGTTGCTCGCTGCATGGTCGCTGGATGCCGCTGCGGTGCCATTGGCCAATCCGCTCAGCACGGAACTGGCCGTCATGCGCACGTCGCTGTTGCCGGGGCTGGTGCAGGCGCTGGCGCGCAACCGCGCCCGTCAGCAGTCGCGGGTGCGGCTGTTCGAGGTCGGAAGGGTGTTCTGTAACCGGGACTCGGGACTCGGGTCTCGGGACTCGGCCCCAGCCGGTTTGGCGCCACAGGAAACCCAGCGCATCGCAGCGGTGGCCTGCGGCAGCGCGGCGGCCGAGCAATGGGGCGTAGGCGCGCGCGAGGTCGATTTTCATGATCTGAAGGGCGATCTGGAGAGTTTGGCTGCGCTGTCCGGCAAGGGCGCGCTGCGTTTCGTCGCTGCCGACGTGGCGTGGCTGCATCCGGGACGCTCGGCCGAGGTCTGGAAGGACGAAACACGCCTCGGTTGCATCGGTCACTTGCACCCGCGGCTGCTCAAGGCGCTGGATCTGGACACCGAAGTGGTGGTCTTCGAGATGGACGTGCAGCCGCTGGCGGCACGCGCGATTCCCGCTGCCGGGGCGCTCTCGCGCTTCCCGTCCGTCCGCCGGGATCTGGCGCTCGTCGTCCCGGATGCGGTGACGTGGGCGGCATTGGAAGACTGCCTGAAAAACGCGCTGGGTGCGCTGTTGCACGAGGTTCATCTGTTCGACGTGTATCGCGGGAAAGGCCTCGAACCGGGCACAAGGAGCGTTGCTATAGGCTTGATTTTGCAAGACGTTTCGCGCACGCTGACAGACCGCGATGCGGACGCTGCGGTGGCTGCGGCGATCGCCGCCCTCGGTCGCGATTGCGCAGCGGTGTTGCGTGGATGACCCAAGTGATGGACATGGCGACCAAGACGACCGAAGCAAAACATCCCGTGCAGCAGGCGTCGGCAGAGGCCGATGCGATGGCCTTGACCAAGGCGAAGATGGCCGAAAAGTTGTACGCGGACGTCGGTCTCAACAAGCGCGAGGCGAAGGAATTCGTCGATGCCTATTTCGACGTGCTGCGCGAGTCGCTCGAAAGCGGCGCGCAGGTCAAGCTGTCGGGCTTCGGCAATTTCGAATTGCGCAAGAAAAACCAGCGCCCGGGCCGCAATCCCAAGACGGGCGAGGAGATCCCGATTTCCGCGCGCACCGTGGTCACCTTCCGCCCCGGCCACAAACTCAAGGAGCGCGTGGAAGCCCACGCCGCCGCACTCGAGAACAGTCATGCTTGATCCGGGCAGCAACCGCGAGCTTCCGCCGATCCCGGCCAAGCGCTACTTCACCATCGGTGAGGTGAGCGAACTGTGCGACGTCAAGCCGCACGTGCTGCGCTACTGGGAAACCGAGTTCCCCTCGCTCAAGCCGTCCAAGCGGCGCGGCAACCGCCGCTACTACCAGCGCCACGAGGTGCTGATGGTGCGGCAGATCCGCGGCCTGCTGTACGAAAACGGCTACACCATAGGCGGCGCGCGCCAGCGGCTGGAAGGCGAGGTCGCGCGCGAGGAAAACAATCTGTCCGCGCAAATCGTGCGGCAGGTTCGACAGGAACTGGAAGACGTGCTGCAACTGCTGCGCCGGCCATGACATCTTCCACGCGGGCGCGCCAAGCGCCGGCCGAAGCCGTATAATCCACACCGTCGAACCCGTGGCATTGCCCACGGGAAGCTCGTCCCGCCAAGGCGCGTGACGAGTTCGCGTTTTTCGTCGGGGCGTAGCGCAGTCTGGTAGCGCACCTGCCTGGGGGGCAGGTGGTCGTGGGTTCAAATCCCGCCGTCCCGACCATCCTGAAGTCCACAGATCCCCTGGATCGTTCCCGGGATCGCTGAAATCCGCATGAGACCGGGTTCCCGGAGTCGTCAGGAAATGGACTGCGGATCATGGCCGAACCCGCCTCAAGCCGCCGTTCTTCCATGATGGTGACCCAGCCCCCTCCGCTGGCCTATCATTTGCGCATGCCAGCCACCCAGCCCTGCACCATCCTGTTCGCCGATGTCAGCGGCAGCACGCGGCTCTTCGAGCAGCGCGGCGACGTCGAGGCGCGTCGCTTGATCGCCAGTGTCCTCAACGCCCTCACCGAGGTGTGCAATTCCCACGGCGGCCGGGTCATCAAGACCATCGGCGACGAGATCATGTGCACCTTCCGCAGCGCCCTGCAAGGCGTGCTGGCGGCCTGCGACATGCAGCGCAGGATGGCGCGCGACATCGACTTCGTCCGCGACAACCTCGGCATCCGCATCGGCCTGCATCACGGCGAGGCGCTATTCGAGGACAACGACGTGTTCGGCGATGCGGTCAATGTCGCCGCACGCATGACCTCGCTGGCCAAGCGCGAACAGATCGTCACCACCGCATCCTCATTGCGCGAGCTGACCGGCCCGCCGATCAGCGTGCGCAGCCTCGGCCGCGCGCGGGTGAGCGGCAAATTGTTGCCGATCGAGATCGTGGACGTGATCTGGCAGGAGGACACCTCCGGCATGACCACGGTGCAGCGCGCGGTGCGCACCATGGCCGCCGATCCTTCCGCGCCGACCAAACTGGTGCTGCGCTTCCGCGACCAGGTGATCGAGCTCACGCCCGAGTCCGATCCCTTCACGCTGGGCCGCGAGTCCACCAACAACCTCGCGGTGGCCGCCGACTGGATCAGCCGCACCCACGCCTCCATCGAGTACAAGCGCGGGCATTTCGTGCTCTCCGACCGCTCGACCAATGGCACCTGGGTCAAGCTCGGCACCGACGACGAACTGCGCCTGAGCCGCGACGAGGTGCACCTGCGCAAGTCCGGCACGATCAGCCTGGGCAAGGGCGCGGCGCTCAACGGCGAGTTGCTGGTGCGCTTCGACTGCGAATCCGGCCGCGCGGGCTGATACCACGAGGCCGGTTCAGGGCTGCTCGCGCAGCCACGCAAGCGCCTCGTCGGCGTCGGAAAATACATTGGCCACCATGCCGAAACCAGCGGCGACGGCGATTCCGAATTTCTGCGGATCGATGAACTCCGGGCGGCACACCATTGCCACGGCGACCTCGTGCGCGGCTGCCCCCGCCCATTCGCGGATCATCTCCACGCGCAGGGCCAGACTGGGGGCGGCGAACCCGGTCGCGTCGGTGAGCACCACCATCAACCGGCGGTAACGACGCTGGCGCGCCCACGCCAGACATTCGCCAACCCAGTGGATCGCGTGCTGCCCACTCATCGCACCCGCAAGGCGGACTACGGCGATGTCGTCGATGAATGAGAACCGTTCTTCGAGCAAGTCGGTCATGAACAGGCTCCGGCTCGAGTCGAATCTGCTAGGGATGTGAGGATCGCATCGTTGCAGCTCGATGAATCTACCGCACAATGTTCACGTAGCGTCGGCGTAATCCCCCGTCGCGGTCGCGTCGACGGTCTGTGGCGCGTGGCGTGCGTTGGCGATCGCGGTCAGCAGCGCGGCGACGAGGACGTTGGCGACCAGCGCCACGATGCCCAGATAGATCACGCCCACGCCCGGCACCAGCCATGTCGTCTTCACGCCGCTCGACCAGCCCTGCATCCAGCTCAGGCCGGTGCCGGCGAGCATGCCCACCGCCCAGCCGGCGAGCAGCGGGCCGGCGCGTAACCAGCGCGTGTACAGGCCGAACACCACCGCCGGAAAGGCTTGCAGCATCCAGATCCCGCCCAGCAGTTGCAGGTTGATGGCCAGATCCTGCGACAGCCCGAGCACGAACAGCAGCGCGCCGAACTTCACCAGCAGCGAGGTGACCTTGGCCACCTTCGCCTCGCCGCGCGCATCGATGTCCGGATCGACGAAAGGCTTCCAGATGTTGCGGGTGACCAGATTGGCCGCACCGATCGACATGATCGCCGCCGGCACCAGCGCGCCCAGAGCGATCGCGGCGAAGCAGAAGCCGGCGAACCATTCCGGGAAGCTGTGCATGACCAGTGCCGGCACGATCGCGCTGCCACGGGCGTCCACATGCGCGGCGAGCGCCATGTAGCCCATCAATGCGATCAATCCCAGCGCCACGGAGTAGGCCGGCAGCAGGATCGCGTTGCGGCGCAGGGTTTGCGCGCTGGATGCGGCGAGCACGCCGGTGGTGGCGTGCGGATACAGCAGCAAGGCCCCGGCCGAGCCCAGCGCGAGGGTGGCGAAGGGCAGGTACTGGCCCGGATGCAGCAGCAGGCCGCCGCCGTCGTGGCGGGCGGCGAAGGCACTGCCTGCGGCCTTGAAGATCGCGCCGTAGCCGCCGAGCTTGGCCGGGATCACCGCCACCGCGGCGATCACGAAGATGTACAGCATCGCGTCTTTGACGAAAGCGATCAACGCCGGCGCGCGCAGCCCGCTCGAGTAGGTGTACAGCGCCAGCACGAGGAAGGCCACCACCAGCGCGATCTCGCCACCGGCATGCAGGCCGCCGAAGCCCATCGCCGCGAACACCACCTGCATGCCGACCAGTTGCAGGGCGATGTAGGGCATGGTCGCCAGCACCCCGGTCAGCGCGATCGCCAGCGCCAGCCAGCGGCTGCCGTAGCGGCCTGCGACGAAATCGGCGAGGGTGACGTAGCCGTGGCGGCGACAGACGTTCCACAGCGGCGGCATGGCCACGAAGAAAATCACGTAGGCGGTGATCGTGTAGGGCATGGCGAAGAAACCCATCGCGCCCTTGGCATACACCATCGCCGGCACTGCGATCACGGTGTAGGCGGTGTAGATGTCGCCGCCGATCAGGAACCAGGTGATGACGGTGCCGAAGCGTCGCCCGGCCAGTCCCCATTCATGGAGATGGTTCAAGTCGGCCTTCTTCCAGCGCGCGGCGAGAAAACCCAGCACGGTGACCAGCGCGAAGAACGCGGCGAACACCCACCACGCAGTCCAGTGGATCGCGCTGTTCATCGGCGTGCCCCGCGATCAGCCAGCCACAGGATCGCCGGCAGCGCGAACAAACACGCGAACAGATACCAGTAGAAAAACGGGAAACCCCACAGCGCGGGCGCATTGGCGTTGTACAGCGGCACCCACAAGGTGAGCACGAAGGGCAGCAGGAGCAGGATGATGCGTACGGTTCTGGTCATCGTCGCATCGGCCTTCGGTCTTCGTGGTTATGCCGAATCATCGATCCGGCAGGGTTCCGTTCATGGTTTCGCAGGATCGCCGAAAACGGTTTCTTCGAAAGGGGCAGGACAGGTTCGGATCGCCACATACGGAATCGGCATTCGATGGGCGTCGTTGGCCACGACCATCGCGCGCATGGGTATGCACTGTAAGCGGGAATCGACGCGGATTGCGAGAGGCGGCGCCGCACTCAGCCCGACACGAGGCTCCTGCTTCTCCCTGCGTCTTCCGTCAGGAACAACCCGATCACATCATTGGTGAAGCGCTGTCCGAGTTCGGTCGGCACCACGCGATCGCCCGTGATCGTCAGCCAGCCGCGTTCGCAAGCCTGCGTGAGTTCATTGGCGATTGCCGCACGTGGCAATCCCGTGCGCGCCTCGAACAGTGGCAGGTCGAAGCCTTCCGGCAGGCGCAGGGCGTTGAGCATGAAATCGAACGGGCGGCGCGCGGCGTCGATCCATTCCTCGCCGCCGATGCGCGTTGCGCTGGTCGCGGCTTTCATGTAGGCACTTGGTCCTTTGAGCTTCCAGCGCCGCAGGATTCCGCCGCCGGGATGGCGCACGGTTGCCGTTTCGGCATCGGCATCCGGCGGTGCGTAGTTCGGCAGAGTGATTTTCCCATGCGCGCCCGCGCCGATGCCGAGGTAGTCGCCGAACAGCCAGTAGTTGCGGTTGTGCGCGCACTGCATGCCCGGCTGCGCGTAGGCCGAGACCTCGTAGTGCGCGAAGCCGGCCTGCGCGATCAGGCGCTGGCAGTGTTCCTGCATGTCCCACGCGGCGTCCACGTCGGGGATGCCCGCCGGCGGCCGCGCCGCGAACGCGGTCTCCGGTTCCAGCGTGAGCTGGTAGTGCGACAGGTGCGTGGGCCGCAGCGTCAGCGCGCGTTCGATGTCGTGCTCGGCCATCATCAGGCTCTGCCCCGGCAGCGCGTACATCAGGTCGATGTTGAAATTGCGGTAGCCGGCGTCCTGCGCGAGCTTCACCGCTGCTTCCGCCTGCGCGGCATCGTGGATGCGCCCGAGCCGTTGCAGGCAGCCGTCGTCGAAACTCTGCACGCCGAACGACAACCGGTTCACGCCGGCGGCGAGGTAGTGCTCGAAGCGGCCATGCTCGGCGGTGCCCGGATTGGTTTCCAGCGTGATCTCGAGGTTCGTCGCGAAGCGCAGCCGCGCGGAAGCCTGTTGCAGGAAGCGGTCTATTGCTTGCGGCGGAAACAGCGAAGGCGTGCCGCCGCCGAAGAACACGCTGCTGACCACGCGCCCCCATACCAGCGGCAGGTCCTGATCCAGATCGGCCAGCAAGGCATCGACGTAGGCATCGAACGGCAATTCGCCGCGCTGCGGATGCGAGTTGAAATCGCAGTACGGGCACTTGCGCACGCACCACGGGATGTGGACGTACAGCGACAGCGGTGGGTGGGTCAGCATGCGGCGGCGATCCGGATCATGGTCGACGTGCGGATCGCGTCAAACGCCCGCCGCAGCCAGCCGCTCGCGCAGCCTTGCCAGCGCCTGCCCGCGGTGGCTGATGGCGTTCTTGTGGGCAGGTTCGAGTTCGGCAGAACTGCACGTATGGCCGTCGGGCATGAACAACGGGTCGTAGCCGAAGCCATTGCCGCCGCGCGCGGCGTGCAGGATGCGCCCGCGCCAGAGGCCTTCGGCGATCAGCGGTTGCGGATTGGAGGCGGAGCGCAGCAACACCAGCACGCAGTAGTAATGCGCACCGCGCTGTGCGTCGGGCACCTCGCGCAGGCGTTGCAGTAGCAGGGCGTTGTTGGCCGCGTCGTCGCCGTGTCGTCCGGCGTAACGCGCCGAGCGCAGTCCCGGTTCGCCGTCGAGCGCATCGACCACCAGCCCGGAGTCGTCGGCGAGCGCCGGCAGCCCGGTTGCGCGTACGGCGTGGCGCGCCTTGAGGATCGCGTTCTCGATGAAGGTGCTGCCGGTTTCTTCGGCGTCGCCGACGCCAAGGTCGGATTGGGCGATGAGTTCGTAACCAGAAGGCGCGAGCAATCCTTGCAACTCGGCGAGCTTGCCGCGGTTGGAGCTGGCGAGGATGAGGCGGGTCATGCGCCGGACAGCGCACCTTGTTGCAGGGCCAGCAACTCGCGCACGCCCTTTTCGCCCAGCGCCAGCAGGGCATCGAGTTCGTCGCGGCGGAAGGCATGGCCCTCGGCGGTGCCTTGCAATTCGATGAAGCCGCCGCCATCGTTCATCACGATGTTCATGTCGGTGTCGCAGGCCGAGTCCTCGGCGTAATCCAGATCGAGCACCGGCACGCCGCGATACACGCCCACCGAGACCGCGGCGACCGCGCCGTGCAGCGGATCCTTGCTGATGTCGCCGCGTGCGCGCAGCACGCGCAGGGCATCGGCGAGGGCGACGTAGGCGCCGGTGATCGCCGCGGTGCGGGTGCCGCCGTCGGCCTGCAGCACGTCGCAATCCAGGGTGATGGTGCGCTCGCCGAGTGCGCCGCGATCCACGCAGGCGCGCAGGGCGCGGCCGATCAGGCGCTGGATCTCCAGCGTGCGCCCACCCTGCTTGCCGGATGCGGCCTCGCGGTTCATCCGCGAATGCGTCGAGCGCGGCAGCATGCCGTATTCGGCGGTCACCCAACCTTCGCCCTTGCCGCGCAGGAAGCCCGGCACGCGGTTCTCGATGCTGGCCGTGCACAGCACGCGGGTGTCGCCGAAGCAGGCCAGTACCGAGCCTTCGGCGTGGCGGGTGTAGTGGCGCTGCAACTGCACGGCGCGCAACTGGTCGGCGGCGCGGCCGCTGGGACGGATGGATGGGTTCAAGCACGACTCCGTGGCAGGTACGCAAGTGCGGCGCGAGAGTTTACCATCCACGCTTTCGCATCCTTTCCCCATCGGTGTCGATCACCGTGCGTTCGGTTGTCGGCGGAAGGGATGTCCAGATTTTGTACGTCATTCCGGGATCGCCACGCGCTATACGGCGGAATCCTGAATGCGGTGTCTTTCGGAGATGACCATGTCCATCCGCAGCATGACCGCCTTCGCCTCCGCCGAACGCAACACGCCGTGGGGCACGCTGGCTTGCGACCTGCGCGCGGTCAACCATCGCTTCTTCGAGTTGGGACTGCGCCTGCCCGAGGAATTGCGTCCGCTCGAAGCGGCACTGCGCGAGCGACTGGCGCAGAAGATCGCGCGCGGCAAGGTCGATGTGAGCCTGCGCCTGCGTGCGCCCGAGGGCGCGGTCGCCGAGTTGCAACCCAACCACGCTTTGTTGATGCGCCTGTCGGAGCTGGCCAACGACCTCGACACCCGCTTTCCCGGCATGCACACCGATTTCGTCGATCTGCTGCGTTTCCCCGGCGTGCTGGATGAGGCGCGCCCCGATGCGGCCGGCTTGCAGGCCGAAGCGCTGGCGTTGCTGGATGCGGGCGTGGCCGAGTTCCTCGCCGCGCGCGAGCGCGAAGGCGGCAAACTGGCGGCGGTGATGATCGAGCGGCTGGACGCCATCGCCGCGCTGGTCGCGCAGGTGCGCGCGTGGATGCCGGAGATCCGCGCCGGGCTGCGGGCGAAGTTCCAGGCGCGCATCGCCGATCTCAAACAGCCGCTGGAACCGGGGCGGATCGAGCAGGAGATCGTGCTCGGTCTGCAAAAACTCGATGTCGAGGAGGAACTCGACCGCCTCGACAGCCACCTCGCCGAAGCGCGGCGTGTGCTGGAATTGCCCGAAGCCGTCGGTCGGCGGCTGGACTTTTTGATGCAGGAGTTCAACCGCGAGGCCAATACACTGGGCTCCAAATCGATCGATGCGCGCACCTCGCAGGCGTCGGTGGAACTGAAGGTGCTGATCGAACAGTTGCGCGAGCAGGTGCAGAATCTCGAATGAGCGAATGCCGGTTCCCGATCAGGGTGCAAATTTTCTGCCTCGTGGACGAGGCGACGGGCGTCATGGTGAAGGGCGGGGATGGGAACTGGCGTTATTGGATCGAATTCGACGGGCGCTGTATTCCAGGCGACGGCGAATTCTCGTCCACGCGAGAGGGAACTGCGCGATTGCAGGCGCGGGCGGAGGAGCAGCTCTGGAAGATCATCTACCCGCCGAGCCGTTCGGGATTGTCGGAGGACATCCAGTGATGGGCGGAACGTTGTTCATCGTCGCGGCACCCTCGGGAGCCGGCAAATCCAGCCTCGTACGGGCGGTGCTGGCGCGCGACCCGACGCTGAGCCTGTCGATTTCCTTCACCTCGCGCGCGCCGCGCCCGGGCGAGATCGACGGCGTGCACTACCACTTCGTCAGCGCGCAGGCGTTCGAGGGCATGGTCGCGGCGGACGATTTCTTCGAGCACGCGCTGGTGATGGGCGATTACAAGGGCACCGCGCGGCAGTCGGTCGAGCCGCAACTGGCGCAAGGTCGCGACGTGCTGCTGGAGATCGACTGGCAGGGCGCGCGGCAGGTGCGCGCCAAGGTGCCCGACGCGGTGACCGTGTTCATCCTCCCGCCCTCGCTGGCGGAACTGGAACGCCGCCTGCGCACGCGCGGGCAGGACAGCGAGGAAGTGATCCGGCGGCGGCTGGCGGCAGCACGGGGCGAGATGGAACACTGCCGCGAGTTCGACTACATCGTCATCAATGAGGTGTTCGAACGCGCAACCGACGATCTTCTGGCGATTTTCACTGCCAGCCGTTTAAGACGCGAGGCGCAACTGGCGCACAACGCAGCGCTGGTCGCGGATCTGCTGGGGTCGCATGACTGAACTGCGCGCGCCGCGATAGCGACTGCAAGGTCGTCATCCGCGATGCCGTCTTGTGGCGGTATCGCTGCCTGTGGCACAGTCGGGTCATTGAAGCATTCGGAGTCCGTGCCGTGATCGATCCGGACGGTTATCGCCCCAACGTGGGCATCGTGCTGATGCGCGAGGATGGGCAGGTGTTCTGGGCGCGCCGCGTGCATCGCGACGGCTGGCAGTTCCCGCAGGGCGGGATGAATACCGACGAGACGCCGCTCGAGGCCATGTACCGCGAGTTGCACGAGGAGACCGGGCTGCTGCCCGAGCACGTCGAGGTGCTGGCCGCCACGCCCGGTTGGTTGCGTTATCGCCTGCCGTTTCGCAGCGCGCGCCGTCCGGGGCAGCCGCTGTGCATCGGGCAGAAGCAGGTGTGGTTCCTGCTGCGGCTGCTCGCCGGCGACGACGACGTGCGTCTGGACGCGACCGAGAAACCGGAATTCGATCGCTGGCGCTGGGTAGATTTCTGGTATCCGCTCGAACACGTCGTCACCTTCAAGCGCGGCGTGTACGCGCGGGCATTGCGGCATCTGGAACCGCAGGCGCAGGCGCGCGCGACGGGCACGCTCGGCCCGCGACCGGCACTTGAGGTACACACGGATCGACCGCACCGGCAGCGCGGTTGGGGTTGAGGAGACGGTTCCGGACGAAAGCTGCGCTGCGACGCCCGGCCGATCCGCTCAGCTGAGCAAGGTGCGCAATTCGCGTTCGGCGCGGCGGAATTCGTAACTCGCCACTTTCACCGCCACCTGCGGCTGCGCGAGGGTGCCTGCGCGCGCGCCTTGCTCGATGTGCTTGGCGGCCGCCGACAGTTGCATCGCACCGAGGTTGGCGCTGGAGGATTTGAGCGCGTGCGCTGGCCCGACCAGTCCGGGGATGTCGTGGTTGGTAATGGCCTCGTCGAGCCTGGCCAGATGCTTGGGCGCGTCTTCGAGGAAGACCTGGAGCAGTTCGCGGAAGGAGTCGCCCATGGCGCTCCACAGATCCTCGATGATTTCCGAATCCAGCGCCGGTGCCGCCTTGCGCACCGCGTGCTCGCCGGTGGTTTCGTGATGGGCGTTTGCAGGTGCTGCGCTGCTCGCCGTTGCGGCTTCGAGGGGTGCTGTCGGAGCGGGTGGCGTGGCCACGGCGGGCTGGGGTTCGACGAGCTCGCGAGGCGGTGTTGGCGCGGCTGCGGGGATTGGCGGCGGCGCGTCCTTGGGCGGCTGTTGGGCGACGAAGGCGGCGGTTGCCTGCGCCATCACCCGGCTGGCTGCCGCGATCTCATCGGCCGTGAGTCCGGCCGGTGCGAGGGGAGGATTCGGCTCCGACGCTGTCGTCTGGATTTCGGATGCCTCGGTCTCTTCCGCATGCTGTGGTGTGCGGCGCAAGCGGGGCGACTTGCTCATCCACTGGCGCAGCATGGCGTCGAGCTGGTCGCGCGCCACCGGTTTGGACAAGTAATCGTCCATCCCCGCATCCAGGCACTTCTGCCGGTCGCCGGCCATGGCGTTGGCGGTCATGGCGATGATCGGCAACGGCGGCAGCCCGCGTTCGGCCTCCTGCGCGCGCCAGGCGCGGGTGGCCGTATAGCCGTCCATGACCGGCATCTGGCAATCCATCAGCACGATGTCGTAGCCGCCACGCGCGATCTTTTCGAGCGCCAGTTCGCCATTCTCCGCAGTGTCGCACTGCGGACCCAGCAATCCGATGATTCGCTGCGCCACCAGCAGGTTGACCGGGTTGTCCTCCACCAGCAACAGCCTGCCCTTGATCGGGCCGACGAGGCGGTCGCTGCCTGACGGTGACGCTTTCGTCGGCGCGGCCCTGGATTCCGCGCCCGCATCCGCCCCGGCGATCAGGCTCACCGCCGCAGGCGCGTCGCGGCCGGTGGTGCTGATGGCCTCCCCGGCCATCAATTCGGCGAGCTTGGGCCGCAGATCGCTTTCGGCGAGCGCGCGCGGCGCGACGACCGTGTTGGGCAGTTCGCGCACGTCCTCGGGCAGGGGGTCGGAAGCCTCGAGGAACAGCACCCGCAGGCGATCGAGTTCGTTCATGCCGGCCAGGTTGCGTTGCAGGGCAACGAGGGTGTGGCGGATCGATGCCGCATCGACGACGAACACGTCCAGGCCGCGTTTGAGCGAGGTCGCGGCGGCACGCAGTTGGTTCAGGGCGTCCTGCGTGTTCTCGACGAACGCCAACTGCGCGCCCGTATGCGCCAGCGAGGACGTGATGCGTTTGCGCAGCGCCTCGTCGGAGGTGAGCGCCAGCAGGCGGGCGTTCTGCAGGCCGGTGCGCGGGCCCTCGATGTCGCCGCTGGCCTTGAGCATCGGTATTTCGAACCAGAACGTCGAGCCGCGCCCGAGTTCGGATTCCACGCCGATGCGGCCGCCCATCAGATCCACGATGCGCTTGCAGATCGCCAGGCCCAGGCCGGTGCCGCCGTACACGCGGGTGGTCGAAGCGTCCGCCTGCGAAAACGCGCTGAACAGCTTGCCAGCCGCGTCCGGGGCGATGCCCACGCCGGTGTCGCGCACTTCCGTGCGCAATTGCAGATGGGTGCGCGTTTCCTTCACCTTGCTCACATGCACCGAGATGGTGCCGCGCTCGGTGAACTTGAGCGCGTTGCTGACGAGGTTGCTGACGACCTGACGGATGCGCACCGGGTCGCCGCGGAACACCGCGCGCACGTCCGGGTCGATGTGCAGGCTCAGGCCCAGCCCTTTGGACTGCGCCTGCCGATCGAGCAGTCGGATCACCGAGTCGAGCGTCTCGCGCAGGTTCAGGCTGACGCTTTCCAGTTCCAGCTTGTGCGCTTCGAGTTTGGAGTAATCGAGGATGTCGTCGACGATCCGCAGCAGTTGCCGCGAGGATTGCAGGGCGGTGCCGAGCATCTCGCGCTGGTCGAGCGCGAGCTTGGAGGATTGCAGCAATTCCAGCATCGGCACGATGCCGTTGAGCGGGGTGCGCACCTCGTGGCTCATGGTGGCCAGGAATTCGCTTTTGGCCCGCGTGGCATCCTCGGCCGCCTGCTTGGCCGCGGTCAGCTCTTCCTGCAGGCGGCGGTTTTCCTCCAGTTCGCTGCGCATCGAGGCGAAGCGCGCCTCTTGTTCGTCGGCTCGCGTGGCGGCATCGGCGGCAGCGTCGCTGGCATGCCGTACGCCGGCGCTGGCCTGCTCGATGGCGACGTTGAGCAGGTGCAGGGCGGCGGCGCAGCAAACGAAGGACAGCGTCGACAGCGCCAATGCGACGATCAGCCAAGGCCCTTCGACGCGATACAGATCGATGCCGACGGCGACGATGGTACCGCCGATCGCGCCCAGCGTGATCCAGCGCAAGGTGGTCAGCAGCAACGCGGACTTCGCCATGACGGGGTCACATGAGCGTGGCGTTGAAATCGAAGTCCAAGCCGCCGCTCGCGCTTTGCACGAGGTTGCCCTGGATGTAGTCGATGCCGGCCGTCCATAACGTCGCCGCCGCGTGCGGATCCTCCACGCGGTGGCCGATCGCCTGCACGCCCAAGCCATGCGCATGTTCGATGACCGCCTTCGCCTCCTCGCGCAGTTCGGGCGCGATGTCGCCGGCGGCGTACTTGGGCGCCAGCTTGATGTAGCCCAACGGCACCTGGTCGAGCAGGCGATCGGCCGCGGCCGATCGCTCGAACTGGCCGATGCACAGGCGCACGCCTTCGCCGCGCATCGCGTGGGCGAACGCCGCCAGCGCCGGCGGATTGAGCAGGGCATCCTCCAGCCGGCATTCGAGCACGAGGCTGTCGCCCGCCAGATCGTGCGCGGCCATTTCGCCCTTGAGCCAGCCCGGCTGCTCGCGTGCGGCGAAGGTGGTCATCGACTGCGGCACGAACAGGCGCATGGCGTGGCTCTGCTCGCGCTGCTGGCCCAGCACGCTCATCGCCCGGGTCAGTACCCAGCGATCGATGTCGGTCATCAGGTGCGCGCGTTCGGCCAGCGGCAGGATGCGCGCCGCAGGCACCTGCTTGCCCGTCGCGTCGCGCAGGCGCAGCAGCGTCTGGTACTGCGCGCTGCCGCCGCCCTGCACGGCGACGATGGGCTGGTAGATCAGGCCGAAACCGTCGTTCTCGATCGCTTGCCGCATGTGTTCGACCAAGGCGGTCTCGGCGTCGATTTCACTGGCTTTCGGCGGTTCATGCAGGCGTACACCGCTCTCGCTCGCGCGCGCTTCGCGACAATCGCGTTCGGCGGTGTTGAGCAGGGCGCTGGCATCGCCGAAGCCGAAGCGCAACGGACAGGCGCCGATCGATGCGCGCAGGCGCATGGGTTTGCCGACCGCCTCGAAGGCATGGCCGCCGATGGCGTCGTGGATGCGCCGGGCGAGCGCCAGCAAGGCGGTGTCGTCGAGTCCCAGCGCGAGCACGAGGAAGGCGTTGTCGTTGATGCGCGCGGCAACATGCTGATCCATCAACTCGTCGTGGACGACGCGGCCGGCGTTCACCACCAGATGCTCGAGCGCGGCCAGGCCGAGCCGCTCGCGCAGGGTTGCGGCGTTGTCGATCTCCACGAACAACGCACCGCCCTCGGCTGCCGGACTGTCGGATCCCGACCCCAGCGCCTCGTTGACGCGGTCGAGCACGAAGGCGCGGCGGTGCAGGCCGGTGGCCTCGTCGCGCGGCGGCAGGTCAGCAGCCTGCTGTTGCTGCAGCGTGCGCGTGCGCCGCACTCGGTTCTGCACCGCGGTGATCAGATGCTTGGGGCGGATGGGTTTGCTGAGGAAATCGTCGCCGCCGGCGTTGATCGCGTCGAAGCGCGTGTCCGGGTCGTTCTCGCCGGACAGGAACACGATCGGGGTGTTCTTGAAGGTGGCGTGCTCGCGGATCAGCGCGGTCAGTTCCACGCCGTTGGCGTGCGGCATGTGCAGATCCATCAGCACCAGATCCGGGTGCAGGGCTTCCAGCGCTTCCAGCACGTGCAGGGGTTCTTGTTCCACCACCGCCTGCATGCCGGCGTTGGTCAACACGCTCTGCGCGAACAACCCCTGGGCGCGGTCGTCCTCGACGATGAGCACGCGCAGTTTTTCCTCGGTCGCCGGCGCCAGCAGGGTTTGCAGTTGGCGCATCACGTCCGGGATGGTGAACGGCGGGAACAGCAAGGCGTCGCTGCCGGCGCGGCGGGCATCGAGGCGCGATTGCAGGTTGTCGGCGGCGGCCAGCGCGACCAGCTGGATGCGCTGCCCGCTGCCGCGTTGCTGGGCCTCGCGGCGCGCGGTGCCGACTGCGAGAATGTCGGGCATGCGCGAGGCGTCCACCAGCACCAGGTGCGGGGACAGGCTCATCAGCAGTTCGGACAGATCCGCCGCTGTTTCGACCGGCTCGACCTCGAAGCCTTCCGTATCCAGATGCTGCGCCAGTTCGTTGGCGAAAAGGTTGCCGTCGCTGAGCAGGTAGATGCGGCGGGCGATGCCGCCCTGTCTGGCGATATTTTCGGCGATGGGTTCGGGCATGGCGTTCGGGTCGGGGGCATCGCCCGTCCAGCGTCGCCAGTAGGCGGCCGGGGGCACTTCGGAGTGCGCCACTTTCTGCGGCCCGGTCGGCTTTACCGTCAACGCGGCGGTGACCGCCGCGGTCAACGTCAGCATGCGATCGGACTGCTGCGCATTGGGCAGGGTTCGCTGGGACATGTGCTCGCCGAGCATCTGCTCGAGGGTGAGCAGGTGCTGGCTGGGCTCGATCAGGTCGTAGCGGCCGCTGGCACCGGCCAAGCGCTGCACGTCGTCGGTGAGCATGCGTAGCCCTTCGGCTTCCCAGCCGTCGCGGCGGTAGCGGCCGATGCGTTGCTCGATCGACTCGACCCGCTTGGGCAGGTGGCGCAGGAACGCCTGTCGGTACTCTTCGTGCTGCGAGGAGGCGGTGGTGTTCATCGGGATCCCCTGGACAGACCGATTATGCGCCAGCGCCGCGGGTTGGTGGACGAGGCGATGCGGGAAGGGCGCGTGTTCGCGGGCGGATTAGGGAGGTGCTCATATAAGCGTTTCCCTAGAACGGCTTGACCACCACCAAGCACACGATCGCGATCAGCAGCAGTGCCGGCGCTTCGTTGAACCAGCGCAGCCATGTCGAACTCGGCACCGGGCGGCCGTGGCGGAAATCCGCGGTCAGTTTCACGCACCAGCCATGATAGGCGACGAGGGCGACGACCAGCCCGAGCTTGGCATGCATCCAGCCCTGATGCAGGAAGACTGGCATCTCCAGCAGCAGGCTGATGCCCAGGGCCAGCGCCAAGACGGCACCGATATGGGTGAGCGCCAGCAGGCGGCGCTCCATCGTCACGAAGCGGGCGCGGGAGATCGCATCGGTCGCCTCCTGGTGGTAGATGAACAGGCGCGGCAGGTAGAACAGGCCGGCAAACCAGGCCACCACGAAAACGATATGAAAGGCCTTGATCCACAGGATCATGCGTAGCCCTCGGAGAACAGCATGGCGGAGGGATTCTGCGTGTTCGATGGGCTGATCGACGTATTCGGAACACGGGTAATGGGTGGCGTTGCGCGCGTCGTATCGGGCATGACCAAGCTGTCGCAGGGAAGGTGGGAAGTATAGCCAAGCAGGCTTGACGTGCGTCCGTGCGGCGGTCTATATCCGAACGATGACCGATCCGGTACCCGAACTTGCTCCGTCTGCAGCACCGCGCGGCGTTCGCCTGCACCGCTGGATCGCCCTGCTGCTCGTGCTGTGGATCGTCAGCCTCGTCATCACCGGCTGGGGCGCGGTGCACTGGTTCCTGCCGCATCAAGTCGCGCTGGAACGCGACAACGCCAGCCTGCGCCACCGCCTCGGCCAGATCGATGCCCTGCAGCAGCAGATCGCCAATCTGAAGAACTCCGACGCGATCAGTCGTGCGGCTAATCAGGACCTGCAGACCACATTGTCCGGGCGCGACGAGGAAGTCTCCGCCCTGCGTGCGGACGTGGCCTTCTACGAACGCCTGGTCGGTGCTGGCGGGCAGCGTCACGGCCTGGCGGTGCACAGCGTGAAGCTGGAAAAGGACGCCAACGGCAGTTGGCATTATGCCGCCACGCTTACCCAGAACCTCAACCGCGGCAAGATCACCGAGGGCGATATGAGCCTGCGCATCGACGGCGCGCGCGGCGGCAAGCTGCTCACCTTGCAATGGGCCGATCTGTTGCAGAAGCCGCAGGCACCGGGGCAGCCGTTCCAGTTCCGCTATTTCCAGAAGGAAGAGGGCACGGTGATGCTGCCGGCGGGCTTCACCCCGCATCAGGTGACGGTGATCCTGCATTCGGAAGGGCGCACCATCCAGCAGGCGTTCAGTTGGGACGAGGCGATGGATGGCGAGCCTGCCGATCCGGCCGATGGCTCGTGAGGCAGGTTCGCAAACTTGGCTCGTGAGGCTTGAACCGGCACGCCGCCAGCCCCATCCTTGAACCATGACCGACCTCCTCGCCCTGCATCCGGACACGCAACCGCCGCCGCTGGCCTTCACCCATGCCGCCGCGGCCAAAGTGGCCGAGCTGGTGCGCGAGGAGGGCAATGCCGCGCTCAAGCTGCGCGTGTACATACAGGGCGGCGGCTGCTCGGGCTTCCAGTACGGATTTTCCTTCGATGAGGAACAGGCCGAGGACGATCTGGCGGTGCACACCGACGGCGTCACCCTGATCGTGGATCCGCTGAGCCTGCAATACCTGCTGGGTGCCGAGGTGGATTACAGCGAGAGCCTGCACGGTGCGCAGTTCACCATCCGCAACCCGAACGCGAAGACCACCTGCGGCTGCGGCAGTTCGTTCTCGGCCTGAGGTCGATGCATCGCCGCGATGGTTCGTGGCGCCTTGCCGCCGACTATTTCCTTTCGGCAACGCTGGTTAATTCGGCGTTTCCTGTCGGCTATGGAGGGCCGACCACGAATCGATCACGCCAGTGGTTGATTCGTGAGAGCCGAGTCCGGGCATGTACCGGACTGAAGCGTGCGCTGATGATTCCTGGAAGGAATTATTCGGCGCTTCCTTGGAATTCCCGCCCGGCGCGCTTCCCGGGTTATCATTCGCACAGGGCGATGCACGGGCGACCGCCCCGGAGATCCTCTGGAGTCCTACCGCTGCGATGCGCGGTTCGCGCGATGCGGCCCGTCAGCGTTCCGCAAATTTTCCACAGGAGCCATCATGAGCAATCTGACCCCGGCATCGGAACTTGCCCACGGCAGCACGGTGTGGGTGAGCGATCTCACCGCGAACGGTCGCGCCAGCCTCGACCAGTTCCTCGCCACCTACGCCAAGCATTACAACGGCCATCCGACCGAACTGGAGCGCTGGATCAGCCAGGGCGTGCTCGACAAGTTCGCCGAGAACATCAATCAGGGCGAGCCGATCGGCTACAAACTCGCCCGCGACGCCTCCAAGGACGGCGAGGAACATGTGTTCTCGCCCGCGCCTGCGGATGTCCTGTGCGAGGCGCTGACCAACCCGTTCTGATCGTTCCCCGCGGTGGCGTTGATGCGGGTGCGCGGCACCTGCGCGTCCATTGCGGTTTGGCATTGGCCATTCGATGGGGGCATCGGTGAGAGGCTACCCCGCGCGGTGCCCGCCGCCCGCCGCTGCCCCGGTTCGCCGCATGCGACGGCGAGGAATCCATGAATCCGTCACTGCGTCACTGATTGGCGCGTCGCGCCGCGTCAGGCTGGCGGCATGCGCCAACGCATGACGGGGCAGGGCCGCAGCGGATCGGAGCAGCGTGCAGACCATCCTTCCCGAGCCGGAATTCATCCTCAAGGCGACGCCGCCGCGGCTGCCGCGCATGGTGGTTCGGCGCGAACGCCTGATTCGGCGCTGGGAGGCGATCCGAATTGAGCGGTTCGCCGTCGTCACCGCTCCCGACGGCTACGGCAAGTCCACGCTGCTGTTGCAATGGCGGCGAGCGTGGCTCGAACACGGCGCGCTAGTGGCGTGGATTACCGCTGATGGCCGCGACCACCCGGTGCGGTTCAGTCTCGCGCTCGCGCATGCGCTACGGCAGGCGGCCGGGCGTTCGCGCGCCGACGCGCAGGTTTCGCGCCATGCGAACAGGGCGGACGCGCAGACCGAAGGCTTGACCGGCCTGCTGGCGGGCATCGCCCGCGAGCGCGGCGAGGTGGTGCTGATGATCGACGCCGCCGAGCGCCTGCCCGAATCCAGCGTCTGCGACGTATTGGCCTACATCGTCCACAATGCGCCGCCGAACCTGCGTGTGGTGCTGGCGGCGACGACACCGTTGGCGTGGCCGGAGCAAGCGCGCATCGACGAGGGGGTGTCCGCCTTCGGCATCGACGACCTGCGTTTGTCGCCCGAGGAAGCGGCCGCCATCCTCATGCGCCGCGCGCGCGACCGCATCGATCCAGAGGACGGTCAGCGCCTGCACCGGGCGACCGAAGGTTGGCCGCTGGGGCTGCAACTGGCGGCATCGGCGATCGAGCAGGCGACGCCCTCGCCGCGACTGGTCGAGTCGGTGGTCTGGTTGCGGGGGTCGGCGGAGCGGCGCTATTTCGACATCCTGTTGGCCAAGTTGCCCGCCGATCTGCTTGGCTTTCTCAGTCGCATCGCCATCCTCGACCACCTGCACGCCGACCTGTGCGCGGTGGTGACCGACGATCCCGCCGCCACCGCCCATCTGGCGCGCGCTCTGCTCGACACCCCGTTGTGGATGGTCGGCCAGACCAAGCAATGGAGCTGCCTGCATCCGCTGGCGCGCAGGGCGCTGCTGGATCGTTTCGCGCGCCTGCCGGTGCGCGAATGCCAGCACCTGCACCGCCGCGCGTCGGCGTGGTACGCAAGGCAGGAACGCTATCTGGACGCCGCACGGCATGCCGACGATGCCGGCGATGCGCGTCAGGCGCGCGCGCTGCGCGCACAGGCGCTGTGGCAGATGTGCGCGGCCGGGCGGCTGGCGGAGGCGCACGAAGCGCTCGCCACGATGCCCGCCGCCGACACCGCGCGCGATCCGGATCTGCGTCTAGTCGCGAGTTGGATCTGCGCATGCAGCGAACATCATATGCAGGCTCTGGTCGACGCGCAGGCTTTGCTCGCCGACCCCGGGCTCGACGAACGCGGCAGTTACGCCGCGTCGCTGGTCGCGGCGGCGGCGGCGGGCTACGCGGATCGGCCGGGCTTGATCCCGCGCCTGCTGGCGCCATGGCCCGAAGGCTCGCCGATGGTCGAAGGTTCGGGTCATGCGGCCACCCACGCCAACTGCCTCGCCATGCATGCCCTGCATGCGGGGCGCGCCGCCTACGTGCGCGAGAACGAACCGCGTTCCTCGACGTCGAACTATCGCTATTCGCCCACGCTCGGCCGTGCGTTCGGGCGAATGATGGTGGCCTTGAGCCATCTGTGGGAGGGTTACCCGGATCGCGCCGAAGCGGTGATGCGCCCGGCGATGCTGCAAGCCGAGCAGACGGAGGGTCGGCGCAGTCCCGTCGCCGGCATGCTCGCCGCCGTTGGCGCTGCCGCGCTGCTGGAGCGCAACCAGCCGGATGCTGCGCTGGCGCAACTGGCCAGCCGCATGGACGTGATCGTGGCCACCGCCATTCCGGATGCGATCTTGTGCGCGCGTCGCACGCTGGCGCGTCTGGCGGTGCTGAAGAACGACGAAGCGCAGGCGCTGCGGATTCTCGACGAACTGCGCGAGACGGCACGCGAGCGCGATTGGCCGCGACTGGATCTGCACGCGCTGGCGGAACAAATCCGCATCCACGCGCTGGCCGGCCGCGAGGCGGCGCTCGTGCCGTTGGAGGGCGAAATCGATGCTCTCGCGCCGGCGTTCGCCGGCAAGGATCGCGAACTGTTCCGTCCGCTGTACAACCTGACGACGGCGATCGCCAAGGCACAGGCGGCATTGGCGCGCACAGACCATGGCATGGCCGAGCGCCACCTGCTCACCGCCGACGCGCTGGCGGTCGAGATGGGCCGTGGTTGCGACCTGCTGGTGGTGCGCGTCCTGCGCGCCGTGGCGGCGCACCAGCGCGGCGCGCCGTTCGCGCTGCGCCTGCTCGGCGAGGCATTGAGCCTTGGAAAACTCGGCGGCAACCGCCGGTTGCTGCTCGACAGCCATCCGCTGGCCGTACAGATGGCATCGCAACTGCGCTCCACCACGATGACCGGCAACCGGGCGCTGCCGCGCGTGGTGGCTATGGGCGAGCATGTCGAGCCGGGGCACACGCCGGCCAGTACGGAGGGCTTCTTCACGCCGGTCGAAGTGCGCGTTCTCGCTGCGCTCGATCGCGAGCATTCCATCGTCGCGGCCGCCGCTATGCTGCGCCTCGACGCTGCGCTCGTGCGCTGGCATGTGGAGCATCTGCGCGCCAAACTCGCGGTCGGCACAGCCGATGCGGTGGTGGCGCGCGCGCGCTTGTTCGGCTTGCTGGAAACCGCGCGCCCGGCGGTTGCCGCGGTTCCGGCGGCGGGGCGTTAGCAGGCTGACGAAACAGCCTGCCAGCGCGCGCCAAGGATGGCTCGCACACGGCTCAAGAACGCGATGCTTGATTCGCGGAGCCGAGTCCGTACACATCCACGAAGGTGGATGTGTACGCACCGCAGGTTGGCCCGATGGACACATGTCATGGATGGCATGCAGCCATGCGCCGGACTCGGCGAGTTGAAAAGTGCCGAGCCTGCCCCCGCGAAGGCGGGGGAAAGCACTTTTCCAACAACCTGTTAGATGTTTCCCAGCCGCTGCCCCAGTCGCACCGCTTGTCCGGTTGCCAATGACGTATCCAGACTCACGCCCCGCGGCAGCAGCACGACGACCGTCGATCCGTAGTTGAAGCGCGCCATCTCCGCGAAGCGCTCGATGACGATACCTTTCCCTCGCCAATCCTTGCGCACCGGTCTGGATGCGTACTTCGGAATCTCCACGCCGCTCCACACGGTTTCCACCCCCGAAACGAGGATCGCGCCGACCATCACCACGCACAGCGGGCCGAACTCGGTATCGAAGTGGCATACCAAGCGCTCGTTGCGCGCGAACAGTCGCGGTATGGCCTGCACCGCGAACGGGGCGACGCTGAAGATGCGCCCGGGTACATGCAGGGTTTCGCGCAGGGTGCCCGTCCACGGCATGTGCACGCGATGGTAGTCGCGCGGCGACAGGTACACGGTGGCGAACCAGCCGTCGGCGAATGGTGCGGCGGTGGCTTCGTCGCCGAGTAGTTCGGTCGCGGAGTAGGACTGGCCCTTGGCCTGGAAGATGCGTCCGCTGTCGATCTGCCCAAGCTGGCTGATGCGCCCATCGGCGGGCATCAACAGTGCGTGCGGGTCGGGGTCGGCCACGCGCGCACCCGCGCGCAAGGCGCGGGTGAAGAAGGCGTTGAAACTCGGATACGCGCGCGGATCGGGTTGCGCGGCCTCGCTCATGTCCACGCCGAAGCGGCGTACCACCATGCCGATCAAGGCATCCTTCCACGGTCGCCAGCGCCAGCGCGCCGCGTACAGCGCCAGGCGCGAGAGCAGCCGATGCGGCAGCAGGTATTGCAGTACGACCGCGGGACGCATGTTCAACGCCACTGCGCCAGCGCCTTCATGTCGGTACCGATGGCAGCCGGATCGAAAGGCTGCGCCGGCGGCGGCAGGGGCTGGATCATGCCGACCATGTCGCCGTCCGGATCGAGCACCGATACGGTGCCGGAGTGATCCACGGTGTAAGGCTTGCCGTTGCCGCCCTTGTCCACGAAATAGACCATGCCCAGCGCGCGCGCGAAGCTCGCCAGCGTCTTCGCATCGGCAGTGGCGCCGAGGATGTCCTTGCCGAAGTAGTGTGCGTACTGCGCGGTGTGATCGGGCGAATCCCGATCCGGATCGACCGACACGAACACGATCCGCGGGCGCTTGTCGGCGGGCAAGTCGATCCAGGCTTTCTCCGCCACGCCGAGCATTTGCAAGGTCGTCGGACACACGTCCGGGCAGTGCGTGTAGCCCAGATACACAAGCGTCCAGTGGCCCTTGAACGCTGCTGGCGTGAGCGTGGTGCCGCCCGCACCTTGCAACTGGAATGGCGGCAGCGCGCGCGCGGCGGGGAACAGGTCGACCGCGCGCAGCGCAGGCGGCGGTGACGGTGCGAAGTGGCGCTCGGCCGTCCACAGGCCGAAGCCCGCGGCCAGCGCGGCGGCGAGGATGTACAAGGTGGCGTGGCGCACCGCGCCACGCACATGCCGGCGCTGCATGTGCGTGGAAGCCTTTGGCATGGGGATCATCGGCGGATTATAGCCGGCGCTGCCGCTATACTCGCCGATCCCGTCCATGCCGCGCGGCGTTTGCTCATGCCCGTCAACCTGACCACGATCATCGACCTGATCCGCTACGGCGCCAGCCGTTTCGGTGCGGCCGGGCTGACCTTCGGCCACAGCTACGACAATGCACTGGACGAGGCGACGCAACTCGTTCTGCACGCCTTGCATCTGCCGCACGACATCAACCCGGTGTACGGGCAGGCGCATGTCACGGTCGAAGAGAAGAAAGCCATCCTCGCCCTGTTCGAGCGACGCATCGCCGAGCGCATCCCCGCCGCCTACATCACCGGCGAGGCGTGGTTCGCGGGCCTGAGCTTCAAGATCGACGCGCGCGCGCTGGTGCCACGCTCGCCGATCGCCGAGTTGATCGAGGCCGGCTTCCAGCCCTGGCTTGGCGACAGGCAGGTGCAACGCGCGCTGGATCTTTGTACTGGCTCGGGCTGCATCGGCATCGCGATGGCGCACTACCAGCCGCACTGGCAGGTGGATGCGGTGGATCTATCGAACGATGCGCTGGCGCTGGCGTCGGAGAATGTCCTGCGCCTGCACACGCCGAACCTGCGCCTGTTGCAATCGGATTTGTTCTCCGCGCTGGATGGCGAGCGCTATGACTTGATCGTCAGCAATCCGCCCTACGTCACCCGCGCGGAAGTCGCCGCATTGCCGCCCGAATACGCGCACGAGCCGGAACTGGGTTTGATCGCCGGCGAGGATGGATTGGATCTGGCGCTGAAGATCCTGCGCGATGCGCCGGCACACTTGGAAGACGAGGGGCTGCTGATCGTCGAAGTGGGCGAGGCCGAACACGCGCTGGTCGAACTGCTGCCGGAAATCCCGTTTGCCTGGATCGAATTCAAGGTCGGCGCAATGGGCGTGTTCGCGATCGGCCGCGAGGATTTGGTCGCGCACCACGCGCGCATCCGGGAACTGGCCGATGCGCGCTGAAGTTGCGAACGCGATCCGCTCTTGCTCTCCCTTCCCCCTCCGGGGGAAGGTGCCCGCAGGGCGGACGAGGGCGGAATATACGAGCGCGACGGTAGCGCCATTTCATAGCACTCGACACGTGCACGCAGCCACGCAGTACCGTCTTTCGCGTTTTGGAGGGGCCAACCGCTTGCCGTTGGATGTTTCGCATGCCCTCTAACACCTTCGGCCAGATCTTCGCGGTGACCACCTTCGGCGAATCGCATGGCCCCGCCATCGGCTGCGTGATCGACGGTTGTCCGCCCGGCATCGCCATCGCGGCGGAGGATTTCGCCCACGATCTCGCACGCCGCGCGACGGGCCGCACGCGGCATACATCGGCGCGCCACGAGGCGGATGCAGTCGAGATTCTCTCCGGCGTGTACGAAGGGCGCAGCACCGGCACGCCGATCGCACTGCTGATCCGCAACACCGATGCGCGCAGCCGCGACTACGCGAAGATCGCCGGGCAGTTCCGCCCCGGCCACGCCGATTACACCTACTGGCAGAAGTACGGCATCCGCGACCCGCGCGGCGGTGGGCGCGCCTCGGCGCGCGAGACCACGATGCGCGTGGCGGCGGCGGTGATCGCGAAAAAATGGCTGGCGGAAAAACATGGCGTGGCGATCCACGGCTGCATGACGCAAATTGGCGATGTGACTCCGCGTGCTATCGATCGTGCGCGACTGGATGTGGCGGACATCGACTGGAACGTGGTCGAAGCCAATCCGTTCTTCTGGCCGGTCGCCGCGCAGGTCGCCGAGTTGGAGGCGTACATGGACGCGCTGCGCAAGTCTGGCGATTCGGTCGGCGCGCGCATCGAGGTCGTCGCCACCGGCGTGCCGCCGGGCTGGGGCGAGCCGATCTACGGCAAGCTCGATGCCGAACTGGCGGGCGCGCTGATGTCGATCAACGCGGTGAAGGGCGTGGAGATCGGCGATGGCTTTGCGGCCGTCGCGCAGAAGGGCAGCGAGCACCGCGACGCGATGACGCCGCAGGGTTTTGCGTCCAACCACGCCGGCGGCATCCTCGGCGGCATCGCCAGCGGGCAGGCGATCCGCTGCTCGGTCGCATTCAAGCCCACCTCCAGCCTGCGCCTGCCGGTGGCGGGTGTGGACGTGCGCGGCGATGCGGTCGAAGTCGTCACCACCGGCCGCCACGACCCCTGCGTGGGCATCCGCGCCACCCCGATCTGCGAGGCGATGGTCGCGCTGGTGCTGATGGATCAAGCCCTGCGGCATCGCGCGCAGTGCGGCGACGTGGGCGAGGTGGTGCCGCGCGTCGGATCTGCAATTTGAATGCGTAACCGTGATGTTTTTCGATAACAGGCTCGAATGCGAGGCCCAGACGTAAGCCACCCGTCAAGCGGACAGAACAAGAGTAGGGTTTCTGACGTGGAGATGATGGAACCTGATTGGGGTCAATTGGCCTTCGAGTCGGGAAACGTCGATGCGCGGGGGGGCGTGTGACGGAAGTGATCATATGACAGGCTATTAGGGCAACTTGACTAGAAGCGAGGAGCACATAGTGGCCTTTTTATCCGTAGCCATCAGTGTTGCGTTCTTGATTTATTTGATTCTTCGTATTCTGCGCATGCTTGGCGGGACGACGGCAACTGTCCAAACTAGGATGCAGGCGATTCAAGCTGGCCCTGACATAACAGACAAGGCCATCCTGTCACAACTTGATCGCATGCCGACAGAGTGGGTGACATACGCAGGTGCTGGATTGACATTTCGGCTCAAAATTCGGGGGTTGTCCGAAGTGCTTCGCAGCAAGATTTCGCAGACTTATCTGATGAGTGTTGGGTCGGACAACATACATCCAAGTGCGATGCAAGAATTCGTGATGACTCACCTTCCTGAAGTAACCGCGCGTTGTTATGTCACCGATTGGGAAGGAGCAAAAAATGCCGATAGGAGTACGATTCGATACACGCCTGACAATCTCGCTTACTTTTTGCGCAAGGACGAGGCAATGCTTGAATTCGTTTTGTCCGAAGCGGCTAGAGTGCGTTTGAGAGTTATCGAATGATCCGCAGCAGTTACTGAATTTGCGATCCATCCAGATTCCGCTCGAGCAGCCACAGCCCGGCCCATAGCTTCAGATCCAGTTCGCGACCTTCCGCCAGCTTGCGCGCCAGCCAGCGCGGCGCTTCGTCGTGCGGGACGGCGTGCACGATGATGGATTCGGTCGCATCGCCGCCGCCGGCACCGACGCGGGTCAGGCCGCTGGCGCGCACGAAGGCCACGCGCTCGTTGGTCAGGCCCGAGGAAGTCGGGCCGATCAGCAGCACCTCGCAGCGCGCCGGTCGCCAGCCGGTTTCCTCTTCCAGTTCGCGCGCCGCCGACAGTTCCAGCGATTCGCTGGCGTCGATGTCGCCGACCAGCCCGGCCGGAAACTCGATGGTGGTCTTGCCCAGCGGCACGCGAAATTGCTCGACGAACAGGATGCGCCGGTCGGGCGTGAGCGCGAGGATGATCGTCGCCATCCCGCCGGCATGGGTGCGTTCGACGTATTCCCAGCGCCCGCGCACGCACAGGCGCAGGAAGCGGCCTTCGTAACCCACGCGCACGGGCGCATTGGCATCGGCATCGATCATCGCAGGTTCACCGTGGATGGGCGGATGGGAGGCATCGCCGGCGTGGCGTGCAGTCGATGAGGGAAGGTTCGATGGTGGTCATGATCGTGCCGATGACGCAATGGCGGGCGCATCAGATCGCCACCGCGGCGATCCGTCGCCGGGTCATCGGGCCGATCCGCAGACGATCAAGCAACGCGCCCAGCGCGGACGCATCCTGCGCACCGCGCCGCGCGTCGCTGAAATCCTCCGGCAAGGGCGCATCCACGGCAATCGTCGCCAGTTGCCGGCACAGCAACGCCAGCGCGCGGTGCTCGTGCAGGCGGCGGGCGTGCATCGCCGCGCCGCGCAGGCGCAGGTAGGGAATCTCGGCATGGCGGGCGAGCAGGTCATCGAGGCTGCCGAAATGGCCGAGCAGGGTCGCGGCGGTCTTGGCGCCGATGCCCGGCACGCCGGGGATGTTGTCCACCGCGTCGCCGCACAGGCCGAGGTAATCGGCGATCTGGTGCGCGTGCACGCCGTAGCGCGCCTTCACCCCGGCCGCATTCCAGCGCTGGTCGCGGGCGTAGTCCCATTGCTCGTCGTCGCCGCACAGCAATTGCGACAGATCCTTGTCGGCCGACACGATCACTCCGCGCAGCCCGTGCGCGCGCAATCGTTGCAGGGCACTGCCGATCAGGTCATCGGCCTCGTAGCGATTGTGTACCAGCACGCGCAAGCCCAGCGCTTCGCTCAGCGCCGCGCAGTGCGCAAATTGGCGCTTGAGCTCGTCCGGGGCCGGTTCGCGGTTGGCCTTGTAGGGCGGGTACAGGTCGTTGCGGAACGAGGACGCCAGCGCGGCGTCGAAGGCGACCACGATGTGCTGCGGCTGGCGGCGCTCGAGCAATTCCAGCAGGAAGCGGGTGAATCCGTGCACGGCGTTGACCGGGCAGCCGTCGGCGTCGAGCAGATCCGGCGGGAGCGAATGCCAGGCGCGAAACACATACATGCTGGCATCGACCAGATACGCCGCAGGCGCGGATGCAGACGTGGCGCTCACGGGAGCTGCCAGTCGGTCAACAGCACGGCGGGATCGGGGCGCTCGCGCGGCGGCTGGGCGGCGTGGATCGTGCCGATGTGGATGAAGCCAGCGATCGATTCGTGCTCGCGCAAGCCCAGCAGCGCCAGAATCGCCGGGTCGTAGGCCGCCCAGCCGGTCAGCCATTGCGCGCCGAAGCCCAGCGCGTGCGCGGCCAGCAGCAGGGAAAAACAGGCGCAACTGCCGGACTGGATCTGTTCGGACTCGGGCACCTTGTGCCCGGGGGTGAGGTGCGCGATCACCGCGATGATGCACGGCGCGTGCGCGAAGCGCGAACGCTCCTTGGCGAGCTTGTCGGCGGAAACCGTGCTGTCGCGTTCCAGCATGCGGGCCACCAGCGCCTCGCCGAGCGCGTGGCGGGCGGTGCCGGCGATGCGCAGGAAGCGCCACGGCGTCAGCCGGCCGTGGTCGGGCACATGCACCGCCGCTGCCAGCATCTGCCGCAACTGGGCGTCGTCCGGGCCGGGGTCGCCGAGCTGGCGGCAGGGCGTGGAATGGCGGTTCAGCAGGGGTTCCAGGGGATCCATCGGCTTGACTTCGGATAGGGCATGAGGATGATGACCGCGAAGCGTGCCGGGGGTCACGGTTCGATCCGCGCAGCTTTGGCATCCTCGTGGAGCGTGAGGAAGTCCGCTCGTGGACATCCGCACAGCGCATGGAATGCCTTCGCTTCGGTTTGCCGCCATCATAACCAACGCCCATCCCAACGCTGCCATGTCGCCCTACCATCCATTCCAGCAAGGTTCCGGCGCATCGCCGGCGGCGGGCTCGCGCGCCGTGCAGGCCGTGCTCGAGCGCCTGCGCCAGATGGTGCTGCCGCGGCTGGAGCTGGCCTGCGGCGAGGCCTTGAGCAAGGCCGACGATTCGATGTTCGACCTCGCCCAGAACGCCCGCAACAACAGCGCCCGCGAAAGCTATTTCGACGCGATGCGTGAGGTGCGCCGCGAACGCCGGCAAATCGAAGCGCTGTTCCGCAACGAGATCCAGGCCGGCTTTGACGAGTTCCTGCGCCCCGATGCCATGGCGCCGCCGCCGCCGCCGCCGCGTGCCGGCGAGATGAGCCTCGTCGCGCAGGAGGAACTGGAAGAACAATTGGCGGCCGACCAGAGCGCCAGCACCCTGCATCGGCGTTTCAAATTGGTGCTGGAACCCATTTTGCGCGGTTTCACCAAGATGGCAGTCACCACCTGCCCGAACTACGACCCCGCACGCGGCCCGATCGCGCCGGAGCGGTTCACCAATGCCTTTCGCATCGCCAGCGGCGCGTTCTCGGCCACCACCGAGGTCAAGCTGGTGCTGTTCAAACTGTACGAGCGCGAATTGATGCAGGCGCTGGAAACCCTGTATCCGGAATGCCTGCGCGTGCTGTCGGAGGCAGGGCAGATCCAGGGCGTGGTGCCGCGCATGCCGGCGCGATCCGAGCCAAGCCTGCCGCGCGCCTTGCAGCCGGATTTCCATCTCGATCAGGTGCCTTCGCGCGAACGTGCGCAAGAGCCGGCCTACGACGCCAATCAGGCGCCCGACGACAACCTGATGGGCAACCTGCAGGAGCTCCTGCAAATCTGGCGCAAGGTGCAGCAGCCCGGCGGTGGTCAGCCGGGCGCGCCCGGCTTGGCGCAGCGCGGAGCTGGCGTGGCGGGACTGCGCGGCATGCCGCCGTCGATGGGCATGCAGGCGCTGCCGGAGATCGAGCAACCGAAGCTGACCTCGCACGACATGCTCTCCGTGCTGTCGTTGTTCCAGACCGATTTGCCCGACGGCCTGAAATCCGCGCTCAAGGGCAGCGACCATTCGCTGGCGCAGCAGCTCAAACGCGAGCTGCTCACCGGCGCGGCGGCGCTGGGCATCAGCAAGGGCGATGCGCGCCTGGGCGATGCCGAGGAAGACGCGATCGACGTGGTCGGGATGATGTTCGAGGTGTTCCTCGACGAGCGCGACATCAAATCCGACGTGCGTGACCAGATCGCGCGCCTGCTGGTGCCCTACATCAAGGTGGCCCTGCTCGATCGCCGCCTGTTCCTGCACAAGCAGCACCCGGCGCGGCGCCTGCTCAACGCCATCGCCGAGGCCTGCGAGGGCAACCACGGCGAAGGCCCGCACGAGCGCGAATTGCTCGAGCGCGTGGGCAGTTCGGTGGAGCGGCTGGTGACCGAGTTCAACGAGGACATCGCGATCTTCGAGATGCTCGAACAGGAGCTGCGCACCTTCATCGACCAGTACCGACGCCGCGCGGATCTGGCCGAGCGCCGCGTCGCCGAGGCGCAACGCGGCAAGGAACGACTGGAAGAAGCGCGCCTGCGCGCCGAATCCCTGCTGACCCGGCGGATCGGCGAGCGCAGCATCGCGCCGCTGGCGCTGGAGGATCTGCGCCGCTATTGGGCGCACCATTACGCGGTGCTGTTCCTGCGCGAAGGCGAGGACGGCGATGGCTGCGCGCTGGCGCTCAAGACCCTCGACCATCTGCTTGCTTTGGCCGACGTGGCTTTCCACACCGGCGGCCTGACCTCGGTGGCGGAAACCGAGTCGCTGCAGCCGGGCTTGCTGGCGATGCTGTCCAGCTCGGGATTGGCCGGCGAGGCCGCCGCCGAGTGCGCGCGCGGCATCGCCCAGCATCTGATGCAGCCGCCGCCGAAAGCCAAGGCCGCTGCGCCGGTCGCGCTTGCGCCCGCCGACTCCGCGGAACTGCCGGAACCCAAGTCCGCCGCGCCGGCAGTCGCCTCCGCAGCCGAGGTGGCGCACGGTGAATCCGCCCGCCCGCATCCGGCGACCGCGCGACCGCTGCCGCAAGCCGAGCCTGCGCCGGCACTGGACGCGGATCCGGCCGACGTGGTGCGCCTGCGCCAACTCACCGTCGGCAGCTGGGTGGAGTTCGTCGGCGACGACGACCGCGCGCAGCCCGGCAAGCTGTCGTGGATCAGCCCGATCTCCGCCCGCATGCTGTTCGTCAACAAGCGCGGCGCGCGCATGCATGTGGCCTCCGCCGAGGAACTGGCGGCGCTGATGAAGCAGGGCAAGCTGCGCCTGCGCGTGGCCGACACCGCCTTCGATCAGGCGATGCACCAAGTGCTGGGCCGCCTGCGCGAAGGCGCGTCTGCCGCCGGCGAGTGACGGAGCAGAGGCGGTTGCTGCCGCGAGCATATCGATCTTGCCTTCGCTTCACGGGGAATTGGCTTTCGGCGCAAATGACAGTGGATGGCTGGGAAAGGCACCGGGCTTGAAGTGGGGACAAAAAGCGGACATATTGACCGCTGCTTTACCCAGAGAGCTTCCCGATGGAAAACGTGCGACATCTGCTGGCCGGCTTGCGTGGCCGTTACAACCAGCGTGAGGTTGCGCGAACGCTTGGCGTCGATGTGCGCACACTGCGACGCTGGGAAGTGGGCGAAACCGATCCGCCGCCATATCTTGCGGATGCAATCAGGCAACGATTGCTTCCGCTCGCCACCATTCCGGTTAATGAAGATGCGGCTTTTACTTTTATCGACCTGTTCGCCGGAATCGGCGGCATCCGCATGGGGTTCGAAGCGCACGGCGGACGTTGTGTGTTCACCAGCGAATGGAATCCGTACGCGACAAGGACTTATCTCGCGAATTTCCAGGAATCCACTCATGCCTTCGTGGGCGACATTACCGCCGTCGACGAGTGCGACATTCCTGCACATGATCTGCTGCTTGCGGGATTTCCATGCCAGCCTTTCAGCATCGCCGGCGTCTCCAAGAAAAACGCACTGGGTCGCAAGCACGGATTTGCCGACGAGACGCAAGGCACCCTGTTCTTCGACGTCGCTCGCATCATCAAGGAGAAGCAGCCGAAAGCGTTTCTACTAGAGAACGTCAAGAACCTGGTCGGCCACGACAAGGGCAACACTTTCCGGGTAATCAGGCGAGTGCTCCAGGACGATCTTGGTTACCACATCCACTGGAAGGTGATCGATGGGCAATGTTTCGTCCCACAGCATCGTGAGCGCATCCTGATCGTCGGTTTCCGTGAGACCAACGATTTTTCTTGGGACGACCTGTGCCTGCCGAAGACGGGGCCACGGCTTGCGAGCATTCTGCATCCCGAAAACGGGAATGAACTCATCGAGCCACCGTACACCAACGGCTCCAAAGGCAAGGTCAATCCGAAGTACACGCTCACCGCGCATTTGTGGCAATACCTTCAGGACTACGCAGCCAAACATAGAGCGGCCGGAAATGGCTTCGGTTTCGGGCTCGTCAACGGAAGCGGCATCGCACGCACATTGTCTGCTCGTTACTACAAGGACGGCTCAGAGATCCTCATCTCGCAAGGCACACGCAAGCGTCCGCGCCGGCTCACGCCGCGCGAATGCGCCCGGTTGATGGGCTTCCCAGACAGTTTCGTGATTCCAGTGAGCGATACGCAGGCGTACAAGCAATTCGGAAACAGCGTAGTGATGCCGGTGATGCGCGAAGTCGCTCGAATCATGAAGCCTCGTATTGTTGAACTGATCGACCCGGAGTTGGCGAAGCAGAAATCACTTTTGGCCGCATGACCCGTGGATGTAGTGGACAAGTCCACACGAAGCCGGATGATGTCTGGCATACGCGGCAAGGACACCAAGCCGGAACTGATCGTGCGCCGCTTTCTGCACCGAGCGGGACTGCGCTTCCGGCTTCACGCCAGGTTGCCTGGCAAGCCCGATCTTGCATTCCCCAAGTACCGTACGGTGGTGTTCGTGCATGGCTGCTTCTGGCACCGGCACGGATGTCGTTTCACCGCAACGCCGAGTACCCGAACCGCCTTCTGGCAGAAGAAATTCGAAGCCAATACTGCACGGGATGCTGGAGTCAGACAGCAACTCGCCGAGCAGTGTTGGCGAGTGTTGGTTCTCTGGGAATGCGAGATCGGCGACCCGAGCCTGAAGAATCTGGTGGCCGATATCAAGGGGAGCGATGATGGCGGGGACGAACGACTGGTTGTCTTGCATCGAACTGGACAGAGTGTTCGCCCTGTTGCGAGACAACGGAGCCACTGAAGTCCTGTTCAAGATTCTGCCTCAGAACGCCAACAGCAAGAACCAAGTCTATATCGCCAAGGACTTCTCCCAGCTCGGCAAGATACCGATGGGAGATGTGGAAGCTTACCCCAGCACCAGCAGGAAGAAAGGTGGTGCCTCCGCCGTGTACCGGGCACCCATCGAACTCCAGTGGATCGACGAGCACGGACAGCCCCATCAAGCCCCGGGCGCACAACTGATCTACTACCCGCAATACCCGGAGGTGCGAATCTCCGGCTTCCTGAGAGGCTGTCGGGAAGCACCCTCGTCGCTATGGACAAAGGAGCAGCGAGGGACGGAAGCAGGACGCATCCTCGTGCTCGGACTGGGCCACGGCAAGGCCATTCTTGGTATCACCTTGCCTCCTGAATCACCAGCGGCCAAAGCGATCATGGCCGACGGGCCGTACAACCCGTACGGCAGTGCCGATGACAAGCACGGTGTTCTCTACATGCTCCCCATGGCGGGAGGACAGATCGTCAACGGCTTTCAGGAACTCATGCAACGGCTCTGCGAGATTCACCACAAGCTGTGGGTGCCGGGACAGCGCATCGACAAGCATGGCCAGATCGTTTCCTGCCAGGCATCCAATTGCAATGGCAACACGTTGGAGGCTCTGCTCGGCATCCAGTCCAACGGTTATGCGTTGCCCGACTTCCTGGGTTGGGAAATCAAGGCAAGGAATGTGTCCAACATCGACAGGCCAGGTTCCAGTATCGTCACATTGATGACGCCAGAGCCTACGGCAGGCGTGTATGTAGATGCGGGGCTGGAGTCCTTTCTGCGACAATACGGCTACCCCGACACCAAGGGCAGGCACGACCGCTTCAATTTCGGTGGCATCTACCGAGCTGGACGGGAGGCTCACAACCGAACTCATGTGAAGATGATTCTGGACGGCTTCCATCCAGACACCGAGCGATACGACCCGGCAGGAGCCATCAGGCTGATCGACGAGCACGGCCATGAGGCGATGGCATGGTCATTCACCAAACTCATGGATCACTGGAAGGTGAAACATGCGCATGCGGCTTTCGTGCCGAGTCAGCCGCGCAAGAACCCCAATCTGGAATACCGATTCGGCACCGATATCATCATTGGTGAAGGTGCGAGCTTCACACGCTTCCTGAAGGCCGTTCACGACGGCAAGGTTTATTACGACCCCGGCATCAAGATAGAGGATGCCTCCACGGACAACCCGACCACCAAACGACGAAGCCAGTTCAGGGTCAAGAGCAAGGACATCCCCGCCCTCTATGACAAGGTAGGAGTCGTCAATGCTTGCAGTGGGGCGTGCACGAATCGCCCCTGACACCTTTCCGTGATCGCCGTCTTGACGCCCCACGCCGCACTCCGCGCACACGAAAACCGTGAAAAGCCCGTGCGCAGGCTCGCGTTGGCCACACGGCGGATTCCGGATTCCCGAAAAATACGCAAACACGGCGATGGTTCGGGCGGCAGTTTCGTTTACGATGTTCCAGTCGAACCCGAGTCGGAGCCCCTGCATGGCGTTCATCGTTGCCGCAATCCGCGAAGCCGCCGCCGAAGAGCGCCGCGTCGCGATCACGCCGGAGACCTGCAAGAAGCTGCGCGCAGCCGGCGCCACGGTGCTGCTGCAAACCGGGGTGGGTGAGCGCGCGCACTTCCCGGATGCGGCTTACGAAGGGGCGGAGTTCGTTGCCCACGGCGATGCTGTGCTGGCGCGCGCCGACGTGCTGTTGTGCGTGCAGCCGCCGCCGAACGAGCATCTGCCGCAGCTCAAGGAAGGCGCGGTGGTGATCGGTCTGCTCGCGGCCGGTGCCGACCCGGCGCGCGAAGCGCAGTTCAACGCGCGCAAGGCGACGAGTTTTCCGCTGGAACGGCTGCCGCGCACCACCCGCGCGCAGGCGATGGACGTGCTGTCCTCGCAGGCCGGCATGGCCGGCTACAAGGCCACCCTGATCGCCGCGCAAGTCGCGCCGCGATTCTTTCCGATGCTGACCACGGCGGCGGGCACGATCCGCCCCTCGAAGGTGCTGGTGGTCGGCGCCGGCGTTGCTGGATTGCAGGCGATCGCCACCGCCAAGCGACTGGGCGCGCAGGTGGAAGGTTTCGACGTGCGCCCGGAAACCCGCGAGCAGATCGAGTCGCTCGGCGGCAAGTTCCTCGATCTGGGCGTGTCGGCGGCGGGCGAGGGCGGCTATGCGCGCCAGCTCACCGACGACGAGCGTGCGGAGCAGCAGCGCCGGCTGGCGGCGCACCTGAAGACCATCGACGTGGTGATCTGCACCGCGGCGGTACCCGGACGCCCGGCGCCGAAGATCATCACCGCGGCGATGGTGGCGGGCATGAAGCCCGGCAGCGTGATCGTCGATCTGCCGGCCGAATCGGGCGGCAACTGCGAACTCACCCGCGCCGGGCAGACCGTGGACAGCAACGGCGTGAGCGTGGTCGGTCCGACGAACCTCGCCAGCGCCGGGGCGATGCACGCCAGCGAGATGTACGCGCGCAACCTGTTCAACTTCGCCCAGTTGATCATCAAGGACGGCACGCTGAACCTGAACTGGGACGACGATCTGGTGGCGAAAACCTGCCACCTGCACGCCGGAGCCGTGCGCGCAGGCTGATGGTTCGTCGTTACGAGGCGGTGCTCACGGTCGTCCGTGCGGGCCGCCGCCCAAACCGCCCGGATGCTGCGCGTGGAAGCGGGCGCGCAACGCGCGCTTCTGCTCCGGGGTCAGGTTCTGGAACTGGTGATACACCTCGGCCACGCGCTGGCGATCTTCCGGCGACATGTTGCGGAACGCGCGCGCGTTGCGCGCCGCTTCGGCGCGCTGTTGCGGGGTCATCTGTGCCCAGCGCGTGAGCCGCTGCTGGATCTGCGCCTGCCGCTCCGGCGGCAATTGCGACCAGTGCTGAACCTGCGCCGCCATGTGCTGCTGGCGGCGCGGCGGTAGCTGATCCCACTGCGATTGCAAGGGTCGCAGGAACGCCTGTTGCTGCGGATCGAGCTCGCGCCAGTGCAGCGGATAGGCGGGTGCGGCGCTTTCGTTGCCGATGCCATCTTGCTGGAATCCGCCCTGCTGGAACCTGCCCGCCGAACCGTCCTGCTGGGCGACTGGCGGTGGGCCGGCATCGGGCGGCGGCGCGGCGACGGCGGAGCCGGCGAGCAGCGCTGCCAGCAACAGCGCACGGCTCCATCCGGTTCCGCGTAACGGGGACGTGAGACGACGGGGCTGCATGATGTCACCCTCCGGTGTTCTGGCTCTCGCTTTGCTGGCGAGACAGCCAATCGTAGAAGTCGAGATCGCTGAGCATGTCCGGATCGGCGGTTTCGATCGTCCCGGCCTCGCTGGCATGGGTCACGCTGGTCGCCAGCACGGGTTTGATCGCGGCATCCATCGCGGTGGAAGCGGTTGGGGAAGCCGCCGCGGCCAGAACGACCGCCGCGGCGTCGCTGCGGGTCGTCGTGCCGACCGGCTGCACGGGTGCATGCGGCAGATGCGGCATGAACACCGCCAATGCGAGTGCTGCCGTGGCTGCCGCTCCCGCGGGCCAAGCCCAGCGCGCCCAGATCGACGGGCGCGCGCCGCTGTCGAGCGTGCGCACACGGATCGCACGCAATCGCTGGCGGGTGTCGCGATCCAGATGCTCCACGCTGGCCTCGAAGCTGGCGCGGGCGCGCAGGGTGGTTTCGATGTCACGGGCGTTCATCGCCAGTCCTCCAGTTGCCTGCGCAGCGATTCCATCGCGCGCGAAGTGTGGGTTTTCACGCTGCCTTCCGAACAGCCCATCGCGCGCGCCGTATCGGCCACGTCCAGCCCTTCCAGCACGCGCAATTGATAGGCCTCGCGTTGGCGGCGGGGCAGGGCGCGCAATGCAGCGGCCAATGCCTTGTAACTTTCACGGTCGCTGTGGATGGCAGCCGGGCCGGGAGTGGGATCGGCTGGCTCCCATGCCGGCCCCGCATCCTCGTCCTCGCCCGATCCCATCCACGCCACCAGCACCGAACGCACCTTGCGCCGGCGGCGGATGTCGGTGATGCGGCTGCGCAGCACGCTCCAGAACAGTGGCGTCCATTCCGGTGCCGGGCGATCCGCATACCGTTGCACCAGCTTGAGCATCGCATCCTGCACCGCGTCCAGCGCATCCTCGCGATGGCGCAGGGCGATCTCGGCATGCCGGAAGGCGCGTCGCTCCACCTCCGCCAGAAAGCTCTGGAGGGTCGATGCGGGTGATCGCGCTATCGGGAGGCTGCCGTCCATCCTGCTTCCGTCAGATTCGTCGGGCCGTTGTGCATTCACGTTCGGGCCTGCATGAGCGGACAACGCATGGTGATGCACACGGTTGACAGCGCTTGCCGCTGCGGGCGCCGGCGCGGTTATGATGCCGGCATGCGCCCGCGCTGGGCGTGCACCGGAGGGGACATGGGCGAGGGCATCGTGGCGCTGTACATCTTCATGCTCGCGGCGATCGCCGGCAACGTGATCATCGCGCGGGTACCGGTGATCCTGCACACCCCGTTGATGTCCGGGTCGAACTTCATCCACGGCATCGTGCTGATCGGCGCGATGGTGGTGCTGGGGCAGGCGAACACCCCGCTGGAGCAGGCGCTGGGCTTCCTCGCCGTGCTGCTGGGGGCGGGCAACGCCGCCGGCGGCTACGTGGTCACCGAGCGCATGCTGGAGATGTTCAAGTCCAGCAAGAAGGAGGGCGGGAAGTGAGCATCCTTGCCCTTGTCGATCTGAGTTACTTCGTCGCCGCGACCCTGCTGCTGATCGGCCTGCAGCGCATGGCCAGCCCGGCCACCGCGCGCAGCGGCATCCAGTGGGCCGGCGTGGGCGTGCTGGTGGCGGTGCTCGCCACGTTTTTCCATCCCGACGTGCAGCTCAAGAATGTTCCGCTGATGATCGCGGCGATCGTGCTGGGCGTGGCGGTGAATTGGTTGTGGGGCAAGAAGGTCGCGATCACCGACATGCCGCAGATGGTGGCCTTGTTCAACGGCATGGGTGGCGGTTCGGCGGCGGCGATCGGCGCGGTGGAGCTGTGGAAATCGATTGGTTCGGCGGAACATCAAACGCCCGTTCACATCGTGCTGGCGGTGGTCGGCGCGCTGATCGGCTCGGTCTCGCTGACCGGCTCGATCATCGCCTGGGCCAAGCTCGACGGGCGCATGGACAAGCGCTACACCTTCCCCGGCCAGCAGTATTTCAATGCACTGGTGTTCCTGGTCGCGGTGGGGTTCGGCGCGCTGGCAGCGTGGGGGTTGCTGGCGGGCGGAGTGGATGCGCAGCACACGACCCAGATCGGCGTGCTCGTCTTCTTCGGGCTCGCCCTGCTGCTGGGCATCCTGATGACCCTGCCGATCGGCGGCGCCGACATGCCGGTGGTGATCTCCCTGTACAACGCCTTCACCGGGCTGGCGGTCGCGTTCGAAGGCTACGTGCTCGGCAATCAGGCGCTGATCGTCGCCGGCATGATGGTCGGCGCGGCCGGCATGCTGCTCACGCGGCTGATGGCCAAGGCCATGAACCGTTCGATCAAGAACGTGCTGTTCTCCAACTTCGGTGGCGGCGGCGCTTCGGCGGCGGAAATCGCCGGCTCGATGAAACCCATCGAGGCCGCCGACGTGGCGGCGATGATGGCCTACGCCGAGCGCGTGGTGATCGTGCCCGGCTACGGCATGGCGGTGGCGCAGGCGCAACACAAGATCTGGGAACTCTCCCAGCGCCTGATCGAACGCGGGGTGAAGGTCAAGTTCGCCATCCATCCGGTCGCCGGGCGCATGCCCGGGCACATGAACGTGCTGCTGGCCGAGGCCGGCGTGCCTTACGACCTGATCGCCGACATGGACGACATCAATCCCGAGTTCGCCAACACCGATGTCTCGCTGGTGATCGGCGCCAACGACGTGGTCAACCCGGTGGCCAAGACCGATCCGGCCTCGCCGATCTACGGCATGCCGATCCTCGACGTGGTGAACTCGAAGAACACCATCGTCATCAAGCGCGGCAAGGGCACCGGATTCGCCGGCATCGAGAACGCGCTGTTCTACGCCGACAACACGCGCATGCTGTACGGCGACGGCGCCGGGATGGCCAGCGCGCTGGTCAGCGAACTCAAGGCGCTCGACGGCGGGCATTGATCGCTTCGGGCAGTCTAACGATCATTGTTACGGGCGCATCCCCCCGAGAATGAAAGAAACTCCCTCCCCCGCTTGCGGGGGGGGAGCAATGCTCTCAACTTAGGCGTCGTGCGCAGGAAATTGAACCAGCGTCGACGCCATCGACTTGCCCTTCTCCCTCGGGATGAGATGTTGCGTTTGCGAACCGCAGGTTCGCGCAACATCGAATGCCTCCGCGCCAGTGCGGAGGCCGGGGCACGGAGTGAGGTGGTGCGAAGCGCCGGATGAGGGGCGATCAGGTCTCGATATCCGCGATTCGACAGCCCCTCACCCCTACCCCTCTCCCGATGGGAGAGGGGCTAAAGTTGAGTGCATTGGGGTGGGGAGGGGTTGCAATCCGTACCGCAATGGTACGGATTGGATTAGAATGCGCGCATGTATTCCCGTCATAGCGAACCTTTCAGTCTGGCCCGCGATTGCGCGGCCGTGCTCGTCCCGCAGGGCGACGCGGTGACGTTGCCTGCGGGCAGCATCGGCTACATCTCGCAGGCTCTCGGCGGCAGCTACACGGTGTATGTCGAGGGCAACCTGTTCCGTATCGCCGGCGCGGATGCCGATGCGCTGGGCAAGGAGAAGGCTGAACTACCCGAACTGCCGCCTGACGCCAGCGATGAAGACGTCGAGAACCTGGTCTGGGAGCAGTTGCGCACCTGCTTCGATCCCGAGATCCCGATCAACATCGTCGATCTGGGCTTGGTGTACGAGTGCGAGTTGCAGCACCGCGACGACGGTGGCCGGCTGGCGAAGGTGCGCATGACCCTGACCGCACCCGGCTGCGGCATGGGCGACGTGCTGGTCAGCGATGTCACCGCCAAGCTCGAATTGATCCCGACCATTGCCGACACCGACGTGCAGATCGTGTTCGATCCGCCGTGGACGCAGGCGATGATGTCCGAGGCGGCGCGGCTGGAAACCGGGATGTATTGAAGCACTGGCTGGACATGCGCCGGTTGCAGTCGCCGTACGCACGTTCCGGAGGCTGGGATGAAGCGTTCGGATGCTGGATGGCGCGAGGCTTGCGTGACAGTCCCACGGCGTCCATTGTGTGCGCCCGATCATGGCGACTCGACGCCCATCCCGATGACTCTACCGCAAGCGCCCATCGACGCCTCCCGCCCCGGCGGCGCGATGACGAGCGATACCCTCGCCACGCTGCGTAGTGCTTGTGCAGGCAAGGCCGATGCCGAACTCGCCGTACTCATGGATCGGCTGGCCGATACGTTGCGGCAATTGGCGCGCGGGCAGCTCAAACAGGGTGACACGGTTGCGGCGGTTGCCGCGTTGCGTGAGGCCGCCAGCCTTTGCCCGGAAGATGCGGCGGTGCTGGTCGAACTGGGCCAGGCGCTGCGGCAGGCGGGCGCACCGGAGGATGCCATCGCCTGCCTGCGCCGCGCGTGCGAGCTCGTGCCGGCATCGCCCATCGTCTGGTACGAACTGGGCAAGCTGCTCAAGGCCCACGACGATGCCCACGCGGCACGCGCTGCATTCGAGCGCGCGCTGGCCTGCGATCCCGCCTTCACGCAGGCGCGTGGGGCGCTGGGCGACGTGCTCGCCAGCCTCGGCGACAGCGAGGCGGCGGCTGCCTGTTTTCGCCTGTGCGCACGCGAACGTGCGCATGCGCCGCGCGCGTGGTCGCGGATCGCCAATCTCAAGACCCTGCGGATGCGCATCGAGGATGTGGCGGCCCTGCGCCAGTTGCTCGCCGATCCATCCATGACCCAGAACGAGCGTGTTTTCGCCGGCTACGCCTTGGCGAAGGCATTGGAGGACGTGGACGACTACTCCGCCGCCTTCACCGTATTGCAAGCCGCCAGCGATCTCAAACGCCGACAGGTGAACTGGGATGCCGGTCGCTTCACGGCATGGATCACATCCATCGATGCGGCGTTCGCGCAGCCGGCGGCAGATGTGGGAGATGCCACGTTCGGTCATGAGGTCATCTTCGTGGTCGGCCTGCCGCGTTCGGGTTCGACCCTGACCGAGCAGATCCTCGCCAGCCATCCGCAAGTCGAAGGTGCCAGCGAATTGCCCGATCTGCACGCGGTGCTCAATGCCGAATCGCAGCGCCGCGACCGCGAGTTTCCGCACTGGGTGGCGCAGGCCACGCCCGCCGACTGGCAGCGGCTGGGTACGGACTATCTGGCACGCACCGCACGCTGGCGCACGCAGCGGCCGCGTTTTACCGACAAGGGGCTGGACAACTGGCCGCTGGTCGGTGCCGCGGCGGCGATGCTGCCGGGCGCGCGCTTCGTCAACTGCCGCCGCGACCCGGTCGAAACCTGCCTGTCGTGCTATCGACAACTGTTCCATTTCGGCAACGAGGGCAGTTACGACCTCGCCGAACTGGCGGCGGGCTGGCGCGACTACGATCGCCTCGGCCGCGCGTGGCGGGCGCGGTATCCGCGGCAGTTCGTCGATGCCGTGTACGAGGATCTGCTGGCCGACCCGGAGGCGCAGGTGCGCCGCCTGCTGGGCTTCCTCGGCCTGCCGTTCGACTCGGCCTGCCTGCAATTCCACCGCTCCACGCGGGTGGTTAACACCTTCAGCGCGGCCCAGGTGCGCCAGCCGCTGCGCCGCGACACCGCCCGCGCGCACCGCTACGGTGCGGCGCTGGATCCGCTGCGGCGTGCCTTGCGCCGTCCCGCTGAGGATGGCGGCGAAAGTTGAGTCGCGCGGTCATTTTCCGCAGGCGAGCCATGCCGCCCGCTGAACGAAGCATGACCGGATCGACGCTCGAACTGTGCGCTGGTTGCGCAATTCAGGCTTGGTTGGGGTTGCGATCATTCATTCCGCGCGACCAAGGATTGCCTGTGATGACGCGACGCAGCGTAAAAATCAATTGTTCAGAATATCTTTGCGTGCCAGCGAATCTTGTCTTGGTGCGTACTTGGAACGATGAGGCAACTAAAACAATAAGTATCGACATGGGGTGGAATTAATTCATATCGATTCAATAGATAAAAATAGCGTCTGAAGTGGGCATGTTTTTTTTGATGTTGCGACGCACCACGTTATGAAGAAACTTTAATGTCAAGTGCGCAAAAGCAGGTCTAGTGTCGCGGCGTTCGCAGGCTTTGCTGATCGCGGGCAGGACATCGCGGACAGGTTGCAGCGACAGGCTGACGGACAGCAAGGAAGTCCAAGCGACACCCGCGCCGGCATCGGTCGATGTTGGCGCCACCACTACCTAAAAAATCAACCAATCGGGGCCTTTCCACTCATGATCAAGATCCGCAAATCGACCCTCGCGCTGGCCGTCGTGACCGCCTGCTGCGCAATCGGCACCGCCTCCGCGGCCAGCTCGCTGATGACCGTTGCCCATCCGACCTTCACCCGTTCGGGCGACGCGATCATGGGCACGCTGGCGCAGAGCCAGCAGATCCACTTCAACATGTCGCTGCAGATGCGCGACCGCGCCGGCCTCGACAGCTTCATCGTTGGCATGAAGCAGCATCCGGGCCAGGTGATGAGCACCGCGCAGTTCATGGCCCAGCATGCGCCTACGCAGGCGCAGGTCGACAAGGTGGTGACCTGGTTGAAGGGTCAGGGCTTCAGCAACATCGTGGTCGCCCCGAACCACCTGCTGGTTTCCGCCACCGGCAATGCCGGTCAGGTGAATCGTGCGTTCAACACCACGATGATGCAGTTCCGCACCCATGACGGCCGCATCGCCTTCGGCAACACCACCGAGGCGAAGATCCCGGCGTCGTTGCAGGGCAACGTGCTCGGCGTGGTCGGTCTGCAGAACGTGAACGTCGGCCATACCTTCGTCAAGCACTACCACCCGCAGTCTGGCGCCCACACGATGGCCGTCACCGGCCACCTGCCCACCGACTTCCCGTCGATTTACGGTGCTGGCAGCACGGCGACGGCCGCTGGCGTGACCGTGGGTATCTTCACCCAGGGCAGCATGACCACCACCATCAGCGACCTGAACAAGTTCACCGCGGCGCATGGTTTCGCGACGGTCACCACCCAGCTGGTCAACACCAACGGCACCGGCACCTCGACCAGCGGCGTGGACGAGTGGGATCTGGACAGCCAGGACATCGTCGGCATGGCCGGCGGCGCGGTCGGCAAGATCATCTGGTATCAGACCCCGTCGCTGTCCGACGCGGACATGAACGCCAACTTCAACACGATCGTGTCGGCCAACGTGGCCAAGATCATCAACGTGTCGATCGGCGGCTGCGAAACTTCCGCGCAGGGCGCCACCGCGACCGCCTCCGACCAGGCCTTCTCGCAAGGCGTGGCGCAGGGCCAGACGTTCTCGATCTCCACCGGCGACTCCGGCGCGGACGAGTGCGGCAACGGCGGTACCACCCCGAGCTGGCCGGCCAACTCGCAGTACGTCGTGGCCGTCGCCGGCACCACCCTGGACGCCTCGACCGGCTCCAGCGCCACCTGGAACAGTGAGACGGTGTGGAGCAAGTCCGGCGGCTCGCCGTCGAAGTACGAGCCCAAGCCGAGCTGGCAATCCTCGGTGTGCAGCGGTTCGTTCCGTTGCGTGGCCGACGTGGCCTTCGATGCCGATCCGAACTCGGGTTCGCAGCTGTACCTCAACGGTGCGTCGCCCAGCTCCTCCACCCAGGTCGGCGGCACCAGCCTTGCAGCGCCGTTGTTCGCCGGCGAGTGGGCGCGCGTGATCGCCACCAAGGGCACCAGCGTCGGCTTTGCCGCTCCGCTGATCTACGGCCTGCCGTCCTCGGCCTTCCATGACATCACTTCGGGCAACAATGGCGGCGAGAGCGCGGCGGCCGGGTTCGATCTTGCTACCGGTTGGGGCAGCATCAAGCTGAGCAACATGGTGTCCAGTCTCGGCGGTGGCGGTGGCGGCGGTGGCACCACGCCGACGGCCAACTTCAGCTACACCACCAGCGGCCTGACCGCGACCTTCACCGACAGCTCGAGCGATGTGGGCGGTTCCATCACCGGCCATTCCTGGAACTTCGGCGACAGCAGCACCTCGACCGCGACCAACCCGAGCCACACCTATGCGGCGGCCGGCACCTACAGCGTGACCGAGACGGTGACCGACAGCGGCAGCAAGACCGCCAGCAAGACCTCGTCGGTGACGGTGGCTTCCAGCGGCGGCGGCGGCGGTACCGGCTCCCAGCTGTTGGCCAACACCGGCTTCGAAACCAGCGGTGGCGCATCGTGGACCGGTTCGTCGGGCATCTTCTGCACCAACTCGACCTGCTCGGGCGAAACGGCGTATGCGGGTACGGGCTTTGCATGGCTGGACGGTTATGGTTCCACCCACACCGATACCCTGTCGCAGGCTGCGACGATCCCGTCCACGGCGACCACGGCGACCGTGCAGTACTACCTGCACATCGACACCGCCGAGACCACCACGACGAGCGCGTACGACAAGCTGACGGTCGCCCTGTACAACGGTTCGACCAAGATCGCGACGTTGGCGACCTATTCCAACCTCAACGCCAATACCGGCTACACCGTGCACAGCAATAGCGTGAACGTGAGTGCGTACCGCGGCAAGAAGCTGACGCTGAAGTTCACCGGCTCGGAAGACGCTTCGCTGCAGACCTCGTTTATCCTCGACAACGTGACGATGACGGCGAAGTAAGCCGCTCCATTGCATGCGACACCTCGACCCCGGCCTTGCGCCGGGGTCTTTTTTTGGCGATTGCCGAGGCGGCGTTCCACGGGCCCGCCGGATAGCCGTGGGTCGGAGTCGCGGATGCATTCGGTGGGAGTGTCCGACGCGAGGCCAATGCTAACCGGGCATGGGCACAGCGGCGCGTGGATGCCGCCCACCTATGTACGAGATGCAATGCGATGCGATGCACGAACTGCAATGGTGCGCACGCTGCTGCGTGGCATGTGCCAAACCGATGGCGGTGACGTTGTTGAATCAGAGTCGCGCGATGCGCCGACAGCTTGGAGGGCGATATGCGCGGAATCGGGCGTGACCCGAGGTGCCAAGGAAACGCTGATTGAAGCGCTTTCTAAAGATCCTGATGATAGCGGACGTAGGGCACGGTGCCCTCATCCAACTGCCCCGACTTGGCTGCCGGGGTCAGGGGTGTGCTGCCGGTGGCTTTCTCCGCCCCGAAGCTGAGTTTGCCCTTCCACGGCGTCGTCCACGACAGGCCCACGCCGAGCGAACTCAGGCCGCTGCTCAGGCCCGGCACATCGACCACGCGGCCGATCACCTCGCCGCTGATGCGCCCGCGCCCGACCGCCACACCGACGCTGGTGGTGTTCCAGCGTTGCAGCTCCGCCGCGCTTTGCCCGGCGGTGGGGATCAGTTGCGCGCGTGCCAAGGTGCCGCCGATCGACACCCAGCCGTCGCTGCCGATGTTCACCCGGCCGCGTGCGCTCACGTCCTGCGAGCTGACGTGCCCGGCGAGGATGCCCAAGCCCGGCAGCAACCCGGAATTGGGCGACAGCCAGTCGTTGGCGCTGGTGTCGAAATCCGTCTGCCCGATGCTGACCTCGAACAACCCTTCCGGGCGGGTGAAACGGGTTTCCGCACGCACCGACTGGCCGGCGCCGTGGGTGGAGAAGGGGCTGCCCGTGGAGCCGGGGGTGTCGAGCGAGGTGACGAGGCAGCGCCCGGCCAGCGAACCCAGCGTGACCAGCCCGGAATTGCTGTTGCACAGCAGAGCCAGGTTGCCGGCACCCTCGAACGCCACATCGGTCTGCAAGCTGCCGTGGCCGGTGTTGACCCGCGCGCCGGCACCGAACACCATCGAGTCGCCCGACGCATGCGCCGGCTGCAACAGCAGCAGGGCTTCGACCTTGCCGCTGTGGTTGTTCCACACCGGCAGCACTTCGGTGTTCTTGCCGGTCAGCAGTGGCGAGGCGTCCGCTCCCGAACCCGTTTGCGCATGCGCCGACATCGCCAGCAAGGCGAGGGTGACGGCGGTGGCAAGACGCATCGACATGATCGGATTCTCGGGCGGCGCAGCCGCCGTGTTCCCCATTGGAGCGATGGGGTCGGGCATGGTTCCCCGACCGTGAGGCTACGGTAGCAGTTTTACGATCATTTAACAAGTAGTTCGTTGTGCCAGCACAGGCCTGGGCGATGGCTGCTTAACATGCCGTGGTGCATCATGGCGCGCGCTTCGCACCGCTTCGACCGATCCGCCGTGGAGGATAAATGGTAAGTTGGATCAAACAGTTACGCTTTGATCGCGGATGTGTCCTGCCGTTCGGGATGGCGATGATGGCGGGCGCTCTGACGGCCTGCCACCACGGCCCGCCACCCATGCCCAGCCATCCGTTTACCGCCGCCGGGGTGACGATGGCACTCGATCCGCCTGCCGCACCCAATTGTCACCCGGATACGACGTACCGCGCCGTGCTCACGTGGTCGGTGCAGTCGGATCTGCCCAAGACCGACGTGCACATCGGCTCGCCGACCGGGCCGTTGTTTGCGCGCAGCAATGACACCAAGGCGCATCAGGAGACCGGCAACTGGGTCAGGCCGGGGATGTGGTTCATCCTGCTCGACCGCGGCGGCGACGAGGTGCTGGGCGCGATCCAGGCCGGCCCGCGCCCCTGCCCCTGACCGCACGCCGTCAAGATGCGGCCTCGCGCCGCAGCCAGTCCAGACGCTGGGATGCGCCATCCTCGCCCATCGCCTGCAGCAGATCCGGCAGGGCGGGAGCCAGTTCCGCGTCGAGTTGCCACGGGGGATTGAGCAGCAGCATGCCGCTGCCGTTCAATCGCAGCGGCGAATCGTCGGGGCGCACCAGCAGTTCGGCCAGCAGGATCTCCTGCGCCGGCAGTAGCGCGGCTTGCCGCAGAAAGCGCTGCAGGTCGCGGCGGCGCTTGATCGGGAACCACAGCGCGTACACGCCCTGCGGCCAGCGGCGCAGCCCCTCGGCGAGGGCGGTCAGGGCGGTATCGAATTCAGCGAGTTGGGCTTCGTAAGGCGGATCGATCAGCACCAGCCCGCGGCGCGGTGTCGGCGGCAACAGGGCGCGGATCGCGGCCCAGCCGTCGCCGGCCTGCACCTGCACGCGCCTGTCGTGTGCGAACAGGGCGGTGAGCGCGTGCGCTTCCTCGGCTTGCGCCTCGCGGCAGACCAGCCGGTCGTGCGCGCGCATCGCGTTCGCGGCCAGCAACGGTGAACCGGGATAGATGCGCAGCCCACCATCGGGATTGCAGGCGCGGATCGCCTGCTGGTAGCGCTGGATCGCGCTGGACGACGTCTGCATGCCGATCACGCGGGCGATGCCGGCTTCGGCTTCGCCGGTGCGTTGTGCCGGGCTGCCATGCAGCGTGTAACGACCGCGCCCGGCATGGGTGTCGAGCACGAACATCGGCGCATCCTTGCGCCCGAGCGCGGCGAGCATCGCCAGCAGGACGACGTGCTTGAACACGTCGGCATGGTTGCCGGCGTGGAAGGCGTGGCGGTAGTTCATCGCCACAGTCTGGCATGCGTGCGTCCGGTGTGGGCCTCGCACGATGGCTGCACTTCGCGGGTGTTGGCGGCGACCTGCTAGGCTGATGGCTCACGACTCGACCCTCTTCGTTCATGTCGCAGTGGAAGCCCCTGCTCAAATGGCTGTCGTCGCTGGGCGCCCTCGACACCACCGCGGTTGCGGCGATCGGCGTGATGGCGCTTTTGATGCTGCGTCGCGAGCACAGGCTAGCGCTGCGTTACGCCCTTCTGCTGTGGCTGGCGATGGCGTTGGGCGTGTGCTCCAAGCTCGCCTACTACGGCTGGGGGGTGCGCTTCGGGCTGGGCGCCTTCCACGGCATGAGCGGGCATGTGTTGCGTGCGTTCGCAGTGTACCCGGCGCTGGGTTACGCGATCGTCGCCGGTCGCTCCACATGGGCGCGGATGCTCGGGGTGGGGCTGGGCGCGACGATGGCCATCGCGGTGCTGGCCGCCATCGTGTGGTTCCGCATCCATTCGCCGCTGGAGGCGATTTCGGGCGGCGCGGCGGGCTGGATGGTCTCGCTGTGGCTGGTGCGCCATGAGCGCATCGCCAGCGTATCGTTCCCGTGGGCCGCGCCGCTGGCGGTGGCGACCATCGCCGGCTGCGCGCTGGTGGCCTGGCATCCGCTGACCGACTACGACTTCGAGGACAGGCTGGCACTCGCGGCGCGTCAGGCGCGCCGCTGGACCGGCGCACCGCCGTGCAAGGTGCGGCATGGGCTGGTGGAATGCGATGATGCCGGCACCGACGGGGGCGCGCACTGAGGCCGCATGGCGACGGAAGGCAAAGGCGTGCCGCCCAGCCCGAACGTGTTCGAGCGGGCGGCGGCGCGTTTCATCAAGACCTGGGGGTTGTACGAGCGCGCGTTGGGTCGCACGCTGAGTGCGCTGGCTTCGCGCCTGCGCTTCACGTTTTTTCTGGCGATGACGGCCATCGCGCTGGGGTTTCTGTTCTGGGACTACTACGGCATCGGGGCTTGGGCTGGCGACAGCCTGCAGGGCGGTCATCGTTCGCTGTCGGCGGTGGAGGATTCGCTGTTCGACTGGGTGATCGCGCGACGGCCGATCGACCCGGCGATGTCGGGCAAGGTGGTGGTCGCGGAAATCGACGAATGCTCGATCTCGCATTTCGAAAAGAAGGGATTGCCGGGTTGGCCGTGGCCGCGCGACCGCCACGCCGACCTGCTCACTGCGCTGGGCGATGCCGGAGTGGCCACGGTGGGCTACGACGTGCTGTTCCTCGACAAATCCACGCAGGCCGACTCTGACGAGATGCTGTCGCAGGTGGCTGGCCTGGGCGCGCCGACGTTCTTCGCCGCCAATTTTGGTGACGCCACCGAAGACACGCCCGCCACCAGCACGGTGAATCGCTGGCCGGCCGCGTTGCCACTGGTAGCCAAACCGAAGCAAGCGCCGCAGGCGACGATCCAGTTGCCCTATGCGCCGGCGCTGGCCCAGCGTGCGGGCTTCGTCAACATTGAGCGCTCCGGCGATGCGATGGTGCGCGATTTCCCCCTGTGGCAGCGCGAAGGCGACTGGGGGGTGCCGTCGATGGCGGTGCTGGTCGCGGCGCAGTACCTGCAACGCAAGTTCACCAGTTTTCCGCAGTCCATCCGCCTGAACTGGCGTCCGCACCATCCGCTGCCGGTCGTATCGGCGGTGGATCTGCTGCCCGACGAGCACACGCCCTGCCTCAAGCCCGGGCAGAAGCTGCCGGATCTGAAAGGCAAGATCGTGCTGGTCGGCTACGTCGCCTCGGGCATCAACGACTTCAAGCCCACCCCGATCGACCCGCAGATGGCCGGCGTGGTGTTGCAGGGCGAGGCGGTGGAAAACCTCGTCGACGACACCTGGATCCGGTTGCCGCATCCGGGGTTCAAGTATCTGCTGTCGGCCATTCTGATCGCCTTCATCGGCTGGTCGTTCTGGCGCGGCGAACCCTCGCAGGACATCGATGCGATCTTCACCGCGACCAACCTCGTGCTCACCGCGGTGGCGATGCTGACCCTGACCTTCAGCACCTACTTCTTCGACATCTTCACCGTGGTGGGCATCTCGCTGTCGTTCTTCGGGCTGTGCCGGACGTACCTTGCCGGCATGCGTGGGCGCGCGCTGGGCAACGACGACCACGTGCCGGAACTGGGCGAACATGGCCGCCTGCATGTCGTGCTGCTGATCCTGCGGGTGAGCGTGGGCGAACATCTGGAGGTGCTCGGCCACAACCCGCAGGCGCGACGGTTCTGGGAGACCAACGAGTATCGGCGGCAGATCCGCCGAGCCTTGTACGCGCACGGCTACGCCAAGATGCACGAAGGTTTGATCGAACGCAAAACCTTCCTCGCCTCCGATTTCCGCGAAGTGATCCTGATGATCTGCGACGCGCCATCGGTGGAGGAACTGCGCTGGGAGATCCTGCACGATCTGAAATTGATCAATGAGGTGCTGGCGAAGATCGCCCACCATCACCGGCTGGAGCAGGTGGTGACCGCCAACGCCGCCTATGTGGACTTGAGCGACATGGATCAATCCAGTCGCTCGATGGCGCTGCAGAATACCTTGGGGAAGGTGCTGCAGATGCCGGCCAGCACCAGCCTGCGCGCCTTCATCGCGGCCGACGTGGAGTGCCTTCCGCGTTATATCTATCCGGGCGGTACCGCAACGCCCGCCACTGGGGAAACGCCATGCGCCAGTCCATCCGAATCCTGAGCCTTTCTATCGTTCTCGTGCTGGCCGCCGATCCGGCGCTGGCCGCAAGGAAAAAGCCGCCTGTCGCGGCTCCGGCGCCTGCCGCAGCCCCTGCTCCGCAGCCCGCGGGCAATACGGCGGCGACGGTGTACAAGGACGGTGTCGCGCTCCATCAAGCCGCGGCCACGTCGTCGCCCACGCTGGCCACGCTGGCCAAGGGCAGCACGGTGGAAGTGGATCGACAAGACGGTTTATGGTTCAACGTCAAGACCCCGCCCGGTGCCGCCGGCTTCGTGAAGATCAATGAAGTGCGGCTTGCGCAGGCCAAGGGTGGCGGCAACGACGGCTACTCGATGTTCGGTGGCCGCCCGAAGCCGGGCGAAACCGCCGGCGTGCGCGGCATCAGCACCGAGGATCTGCGCGGGGCCACCTACGACCCAGCCGCGGTGGCGCAGATGGATACCCTGCGCGTGGACGATGCAGCGGCGCGCGCGTACGCCGGCCGCGATCACTTGCAGGCGACCCAGGTGGCCTACAAGAAGGAACCGGGCATCGGGCAAGGTCATCGCGATACGTCGGGTTCGTCGGAGGATACGCAAGTTCACGCAGCCGAAAATTCGGCTGCGAAGAAGGGGCTGTTTGGCATGATCGGCAGCCAGTTCGGGGTAGGAGGCAGGGTTACCGACAGCGCCGCCGATGCGATGCCCAAGAGCGAGCAGGAGATCTACGACGAAGAAATCGCGATGGGCCCGCAGATCGCCGGTCGCGTGCTCAGCGTGATGCCGATCTGGAACAATCCGCAGGCGCAGCAACGGGTCAATACCATCGGCCGCTGGGTGGCCTTGCAGACCCCGCGCGACGACCTGCCATGGACCTTCGTGGTGGTGGACAGCCCGACCATGAACGCCTTCGCCGCGCCGGGTGGTTACATCATGATCACCCGCGGCCTGTACGAAGTGCTGGCTTCCGACGACGAGGTCGCGGCCGTGCTCGGTCACGAGATCAGCCACGTCGTCTCGCGCGACCACTACAACGTGATCCGCAAGCAGGCGATGACCTCGATTGCGCTCAACGTGGGCACCGACAAGTTCGTCGGCGCGCTCGGCAAGTCCGGGGCCAACCCGTTTGCGCAGAAGCTGGCCGGCTACTTCGCCAAGGAAGGCGCAGCGGTGTTGCTGACCGGCTTCGACAAGTCCGTGGAATACCGTTCCGACGTGGCCTCGATGGTCTATACCGCGCGCGCCGGCTACAACCCGTTGGCGATGTACGCGGTGTTGCAGAAGCTCGAAGCCGCCGCCGATCCGGGCCGTACCGGCAACCTGCTGAGCACGCATCCGGGCATCGAAAGCCGCCTGGACAATCTCGACAAGCACGGCATCGAAGCGGTTTCGCAATATACGGATCGTCCGTACACGATGGCGATGCGCTGACGGACGTGCGCCGGTGCAGGGAGGGTAGGGCGATCGCTCAACCCGATCGGATTGTGAGCGCGTAGCCGACTTTCGCCATCTCGTCGCATTCGCGATCCAGATCCTGCCCGGTCAGGCTGTGCCGTTGCAGCCATCCGCTGGGCAGCCGCAAGTGCAGTTGCTTGCCGTCCACGCGCAACCGCACCGTGGGTGCAGCCTCGCGATCATGGCTGCGATGCAGCAGCACGGCCAGGCGCAGCAGCAATGCGCAGCGCAGGGTCGGCTCTTCCAGCCGCGCCGGCAGTGCGTCGATGACTGGCATGGCGATCGTGCGGCGCTGGCAGCGCACCAAGGCGGCGAGCACCTGTTGCTCGGTACTGGAAAAACCGTCGATGTCGGAGTGCTCGATCAGGTAGGCACCGTGCACGTGGTGCTGGCTGTGCGCGATGGCCAGACCCAGCTCGTGCAGTCGCGCCGCCCACGCCAGCGCACGGCGCGCGTCGGCCGCCAACCGCCACGCATCCGCGCTCGGGTCGAACAGATCCAGCGCGGTGCGCTCGACCCGCGCGGCCTGTTCGCGATCCACGTCGTAACGCTGCATCAACGCATCCACCGAGATCTCACGCGGGTCGCGTTCGCTGCCGCGGCCGAGCATGTCGTGCAGCAGGCCTTCGCGCAGCGCGGCCTTGCTCGGCTGCATGCGCTGGAGGCCGAGTTCGTTGAATGCCGCCTGCAAGACCAGCGCGCCGCCGGCGATCACCGGGCGGCGATCGTCGGGCAGGCCGGGCAGTTGGATGGCGTCGATGCGCTCGCACGCTTGCAGGCGCTCGCACAACTCGGCGAGCGCGGCATCGGTGATGGTGCCGCGGGTGAGCTTCATCGCCGCCACGATCTCGCCGATGGACTTGATCGTGCCCGACGAACCCATGGCCTCGTCCCAACCGCGTTCGCGGTAGGCGCGGGCGAATTGCTGGAACTCGGCGGAGATCTCGGTCAGCCCTTCCTTCCAGCGCTTGCGGCCGATCCGGCCATCGGCGAAAAAACGCCGCGTGCTGGCCACGCAGCCCATCTGCAAGCTCTCGCGTTCCAGTGGTTCGTAGCCTTCGCCGATGATGAACTCGGTGGAGCCGCCGCCGATGTCGATCACCAGTCGCCGCTTGCCGCTGGGCGCCATGCCGTGGGCGACGCCCAGATACACCAGTCGCGCTTCCTCGCGGCCGGAGACGATTTCCACCGCGTGCCCGAGCGCGGCTTCGGCCGGTTGCAGGAAGACACGTGGATCGCGCAACTGGCGCACGGTGTTGGTGGCGACCACGCGCACGTTGCCGGACGGCAGGTGGCGGATGCGCTGGCCGAAACGCGCCAGGCATTCGAGCGCGCGCTCGAGCACGTCCTTGCGCAGGCCGCCGTGGCCGTCGAGCCCTTCGGCCATGCGCACCATTTCGCGCAGGCGATCGACCACGCGCAATTGCCCAAGCACGCGTCGCGCGACGACCATGTGGAAACTGTTGGAGCCCAGGTCGAGCGCCGCCAGCAGCGCATCGTCGCCCGTCTCGTGGCCTGCGCCATTGTCACGTTGGTTTGTCGCGGGCGCCATCAGCCGCCGCACAACCGCGTCAGCAGATCGGCTTGCGCCGAATAAGCGAGTGCTCCGGGTTGTGGATGCAATGGCGTGTAAGCGCCGTCGCCGCGCAATTCCCAGGCCTGGCTGTTGTCGCGCAGGTACACATCCAGTTCTTCGGCGTACACCCGTGCAGCCAGTTCCTTGTCGAGGATCGGGAAACACGTTTCCACCCGGCGCAGCAGGTTGCGATCCATCCAGTCCGCACTGGAACACCACACTTGCGGCTCGCCATCGTTGGCGAACCAGCACACCCGGCTGTGCTCGAGGAAGCGCCCGACCACCGAGCGCACGCGGATGTTGTCCGACTGTCCCGACACCCCCGGACGCAGCGCGCAGGCACCGCGCACGATCAGGTCGATCTTCACCCCGGCACGTGAAGCCTCGTAGAGCGCGTCGATCACCCCGACCTCGGTGAGCGCGTTCATCTTCGCCACGATCCGCGCCGGCTTGCCCGCGCGCGCGTGCTTCGCCTCGCGTGCGATCTTCTTGAGCAGGGCGCGGTGCAGGGTGAATGGGGACTGCAACAAGCGCTGCAGCTTGATCGTCGGCGCCATGCCGGACAGTTGCTGGAACAGCAGGTGCACGTCCTCGCCGAAATCGGCATCGGACGTGAGCAGGCCGATGTCGGTGTAGGCGCGCGCGGTGCCGGCGTGGTAGTTGCCGGTGGACAGGTGCACATAGCGGCGCAGTCTGGTGCGCTCGCGGCGCACGATCAGCAGCAGCTTGGCGTGGGTCTTGTAGCCGACCACGCCGTACACCACCTGCACGCCGGCCTCCTGCAGGCGGTCGGCGAGGCGGATGTTGGCTTCCTCGTCGAAGCGCGCCCGCAGTTCGATGACGACGGTGACGTCCTTGCCGTTGCGCGAGGCTTCGATCAGGTGCTCGACCAGCGCCGAATCGCGCCCGGTGCGGTACAGGGTCTGCTTGATCGCCAGCACCTCGGGGTCGCGCGCGGCCTCCTTGAGCAGATCGACGACGACCGCGAACGAATCGAACGGGTGGTGCAGCAGGATGTCGTGACGACGGATCGCGTCGAACAGTTCATCGGCTTCGGCGCTGAGCGTGCGCGGGCGGAACGGCGGGAACTTCAGCTCCGGACGATCCACGAGGGCGTGGATCTGCAAGGCGCGATTGAGGTTCACCGGGCCGTCCACGCGATATACCGCGTTGTCGTCCAGTTCGAAATTCTTCAACAGCAGCTTGACGATCGCCGGCGGACAGTCGGCGCTGATCTCCAGCCGCATCGCGCGCAGGAAGCCACGGCTGGCGAGCTCGTCCCTGAGCGCGTGGGCGAGGTTTTCCATCTCGTCCTCGTCCACCATCAAGTCGGAGTTGCGGGTGACCCGGAACTGCCACGCGCCCTTGACCTGCATGCCCGGCAGGATTTCCTCGACGAAAGTGGTGAGCACATGGCTGAGCAGGACGAAATCGTGCGGCCCGCCAGACAGCTCCGGCGGCAACTGGATCACCCGCCGCAGCGAGCGCGGCGCGCGCACGATCGCCATGTGGCTGTTGCGGCCGAAGGCGTCCTTGCCTTCGCAGGCGACCACGATGTTGAGCGACTTGTTGAGGATGCGCGGAAACGGATGCGCCGGATCCAGCCCGATCGGCGAGAGCACCGGCAGGATCTCGCTGCGGAAGAAGCGCCGCAGCCAGCGCTTGTGCTGCGTATCCCATTCCTTCGGTTGCAGGATGCGGATGCCGGCGGCGGCCAGTTCGGGCAGCAGCGATTTCCAGCGCGCGTACTGCGCCTGCACCAGATGGCTGGCGCGTTCGTGCACCAGCCGCAACGCGGTGGCCGGCCCCAATCCATCGGGCCCGGTGACGCCGCCGAACGGGAGCTGGTGGCTGATCGCCGCCACGCGCACCTCGAAGAATTCGTCGAGGTTGGTGCAGGAGATGCACAGGTAGCGCAGGCGCTCGAGCAAGGGCATCGCCTGGTCGCTGGCCTGCGCGAGCACGCGCTCGTTGAAGGCGATCTGCGACAACTCGCGATTGAGGTAAGGCGAGCGCGGGGTGGCATCGTCGCCAGCCGCTGCGCTCGCGACGACGGGAACGGCGTCGGCAGGCGTCGCCACGGTAACGACCGCATCCGCTGCGTCGCGACGCTTCTTCGCGTGCTTGCCGCTCGCGGTTGCTGCTTTCACCGGTTTGGTGGAATCGTGGTTCATGCGCGGCGCAGGGTCGGGGACGCCGAGTGTCGCATGCCTGCGGCGGTTCGGCAGCCCTGCGGTTTCGCAAGCGAGCGTTTGCGGCCGTTGCGCGCCAATCGCGGCGTATCCAGCCCATCCAGCGGCACACGACGGACATCCGACCGTACCGAGGCATACCGATTCGTCGGGATTCGATCCATGCCCGGCCAACGCCCGATCGTCGCTGCGGTCAAGCGTGATCAGGCGCGACCCATGCGCTTCAGTGATAACTCACTTCGAACCGGAGCGGTCGCGGATCGCCATTCTCCGGGCGGATCCCCTGCTTGTTCATCTCCAGCACGACCGGCTTGTATTCCTCGATCCGTGCCTCGACCCGGGCGCGTTCGTAGTAGTCCAGATCGCTGCGTTGCTTGAGCGCTTCGAGCTGCTTGAGCGCATCTTGCGGGCGGCCGTTGAGGAAGGCCGCGACCGCGTAGGCTTCGCCGGCGCGGGCGGTGTTGCCGGCGATTTCGCTGGCGCGGGCGAAAGTCTGCTGGAACTCCGGATCGTCGCCGCCGGCATCGGCCAGTGGCCGCAGGATAGCCTGCGCGCGCAGGCCGGCCTGCGGCGTGCCGACCTGGCCCAGGGCGTTGGCGTAGGTGAGGATCAGCGCGCGGTTGCCGGGCCAGCGCACGAGCAGGCGGTCGTAGTCGGTCAGCGCAGCCGCTTGCTGTCCACCGTGGAATTGCGCGCCGGCGATGGCCAGATCGATCCACAGGTCGCCCGGATGGCGCGCGGAAATCTGCCGCAAATCGGTGAGCGCGGTATCGGCCTGCCCGTGTTCGATCATGGCCAGATCCAGTCCGTAGCGCTGCGCATCGCCGAAGCCCGCAGGATTGGCTGCGCGGATCTTCTGGTACTCGGCGATGGCCGCGCCGCTGCTTTCCGCACTGAGCACGCGCAGGCGCTCGCGCGCCCACAGGTAATCGTGCCCCATCTGTGGCTTGGAGGACGCCAGCATCATCGGCTGGCTGCCCAGCCCGGCAGGCAGCAGCAGATTGCCGGAAGTGGCTGCATCGGCAGGCAATTCGGTCTGCGGTCGGTTCTTGATCTGGCGCGCGCGATCGAAGGCGTCGCTGATGCGGGTCGAGGTGACCGGATGGTCGATCAGGAAGTCGGGCGTCTTGTACTTGCCGTAGCCCTCGTTGCTGCGGTACGCCGCCTGCATGCGCTGGAAGAACGTGGCCATCGCGATCGGATCGTAACCGGCGCGCGCCATCGTCTGGATGCCCAGATGGTCGGCCTCGGTCTCGTTCTCGCGGGTGAAGTTGATGCTCTGCTGCGCGATCAGGCCGAGCCCCGAAGCCATCGCCGCCTCGCCGGCGTTGGCCGCCGATGTGGAGTTCGAGCGCGAGCTGAGCACGATCGCGGCGAGCATCGCCAGCACGATCGGCACCTGCGCCTTGCTCTGCTTCTCCACCGCGCGCAGCACATGATCCTGGGTGACGTGGGCGAACTCGTGCGACATCACCCCGGCCAGCTCGTCCTCGCGGGTGGTGGCGAGGATCAAGCCGGCGTTGACCGCCACGTAGCCGCCGAGGGTGGCGAAGGCGTTGATATCGCGCGAGCGGACGATGAACAGGTGGAACTTCTGCGAGGGCTTGTTGCTGTACGCGCCGAGGCGGTCGCCGATGCCCTGCAGCCAGTCCTCCAGCAGCGGATCGTCGAGCACGTAGCCTTCCTTGCGCAATTCGCGGAAGGTCATCTGCCCGTAGGCGTCCTGCTCGGCGGGGGTGATGATGGTGCCGGCCGAGGAGCCGATGTTCGGCAACCCCGTTTCCACATTCTGCGCCGGCGCGGGCAAGCTCAGGCCGAAGCTGGCCATGCAGGCGATCAGGGCGGCGGTCAACGGGGATAGGCGGGACATGGTTGAACCTGCGATCATGGGATTGCGTGCCCCAGCATGCGCCCGCCATGCCAGCCACAGCGTGAACCGGTCGCGACGCACGGAGCGGGTGGAAAATAGTCGCTGGCGGCCCCATCTGGGGCATGCGGCAGCCCGCGCTGCCATCCATCGACCACGCCCGATCCTGCCGAGTTCCCGCCATGTCCGACGCACCGACCATCACTCTGTTCACCACCGCCATCTGCCCGTATTGCGTGGCCGCCAAGAATTTCCTGAAGGCGCGCGGACGCGAATGGGTCGAGGTGCGCGTGGATACCGACCCGGAGCAGCGCCGGGCGATGATCGAACGCACCGGCCGCACCAGCGTGCCGCAGATCTTCGTCGGCGACACGCATGTGGGCGGCTACGAGGATCTGGTCGCGCTCGATCGCGCCGGCGGGCTGGAAGCCCTGCTCGCGGGTGATGCATGAGCGCCGACTCGCAAAACGATCGCGTCGCCGAGTTCACCGCCTTCCGGCAGCGCATGAACGAGCGCATCCTCGCTGAAGACAATCAGGTCGTGCGGCGCTTTTTCGCGCTGGACACACAGACCTACAAACCCGGCGCGCTGGACGGCAAGACCAAGGAATTGCTCGGACTGGTCGCCTCGATGGTGCTGCGCTGCGACGACTGCATCGCCTACCACATCGCCCAGTGCAGGGACGCCGGCGTGGATCGCGCGGAGTTCTTCGAGACCTTCTCGGTGGCGCTGGTGGTCGGCGGCAGCATCGTCATCCCGCACCTGCGGCGCGGCGTGGATTTTCTCGACCAGATCGAATCCGGCGGCCACGCATCGGCGGCGACGAGCGCGCATCCGCACGAATGATTTGCGCTGACAGTGGTGGGGCGAAAGCTCCGGCCAAGCCTTCGCTGGATCGTGCTCTGGCATAATGGGCGGCTGGCCTGCGGCCGCCCGCGCCGCCTTCATTCGAGCGAATCCAACCCATGACGCAAACCATCGCAGTGATCCGCGGCGACGGCATCGGCCCGGAAATCATGGACGCCACCTTGCACGTGCTCGACGCGATGCAACTGGGCTTGCGCTACGACTTCGTCGAAGCCGGCATGACGGCGCTCGAGCAACAAGGAACGCTGCTGCCGCAATCCACGCTCGATGCGATCGCCGGCCACCGCGTCGCGCTGAAGAGTCCGCTGACCACCCCGGTCGGCGGCGGTTTCTCGTCGATCAACGTCGAGCTGCGCAAGCGCTTCGACCTGTACGCCAATGTGCGTCCGGCGATCAGTTTTCCGAACACCAAGGCGCGCTACGCGGACATCGACATCATCACCGTGCGCGAGAACACCGAGGGCGCGTACATCGGCGAGGGGCAGGCGGTGTCGGCCGACGGCAGCACCGCGACCTTGCAGCAGAAGGTCACCCGCAAGGGCTCCGAGCGCATCGTCCGCTACGCCTTCGACATGGCGCAGCGGATCGGCCGCAAGAAGGTCACCATCGTGCACAAGGCGAACATCCTCAAGTCCACCTCGGGGCTGTTCCTGAAGGTTGCACGCGAGGTCGCCGCGCAGTACCCGCAGATCGCCTGCAACGAGATGATCGTGGACAACACCTGCATGCAATTGGTGATGCGGCCCGAGCAGTTCGACGTGATCGTGACGACCAATCTGTTCGGCGACATCGTCTCCGACCTGTGCGCCGGCCTCGTCGGCGGGCTGGGTCTCGCGCCGGGCGCGAACATCGGCCTCGACGCGGCGATCTTCGAGGCGGTGCACGGCTCGGCCCCGGACATCGCCGGACAGGGCATCGCCAATCCCTGCGCCCTGTTGCTGGGCGCCGCGCAGATGCTCGACCACCTCGGCATTCCGGCCGACGCCGAACGCCTGCGTCGCGCCATCCGCGCCACTCTGGAGGCGAAGGATTCGCTCACCACCGACCTCGGCGGCAGCGGCAGCACGCTGGGCTTTGCGCAGGCGATCGCGACGCGGGTGTGAGGGGCTGGATGCGGTTACCGCATCGCCTCACCCAAGCCAGACCATCTCAGCGTGGACGAGTTGCCTTGGCGTTGGGTTGCCATGGATCGATCCATTCCACTCCCATCGGCGCGAAATCGACCACGTTGCGGGTGACCACGGTCATCCCGTGCACGAGTGCGGTTGCCGCGATCAGGGCATCGCGCTCCGGACGTGGTTCCGGCACGTGCAGGCTGGCTGCGCGCAGGGCCACGGCCAGATCGACCGGCAGCACCCGTTCGACGAATGCCGGCAGCACGTGTTGCTCCATCCACGTGCGCAGCAGCATGCCCTTGCGCGGGTCGCGGTGTTCGGCCAGCCGGATGCCGATCTCCAATTCCTGCAGGGTGATGACGGAGACGAACAGTTCCGCCGCATCCACGCCTTCGGCCCAGCGCGCCACGTTCACATCCGCCTTGCCCGAGTGCGCCTTGCGCAGTTCGGAGACGACGTTGGTGTCCAGCAGGTACACGAACGATCAGGACAGGTCGGCGGGGCGCGCTACGTCGCGCAAGACGGGCAATTCCAAATCGATGTCTTCCACCCCGGGCATGGCCAGCAGGTCGGCGATCTTGCGCGGGCCGCCGGTCAGGCGTCGATACTCGGCGATGCTCAACAGGACGTGCGCCGGCCGCCCGCGATCGGTGATGAACACCGGACCGCGTTCGGCGGCTTTCTTGGCGCGGCCGGTATCCTGATTGAACTCGCGGCTGGTGAGGGCGACGATCGACATGGCAGATTGGGTGTGCTTTGATGTATAAACGTTACTACAATAGTTGATTGGGCACAATCCCTGCCCCGGAAAACAGCACCCGCTTTACCCCTCCGCTTCCACCAACTCCCGCAGCGACCCCGGCAGCACGCCACGCAGGCGCGCGCCGATGGCTGCCTCGTTGCGTTGCCATGCCACGCCCAAACCGATGATGCCCAGCCCGATGAAGGTCAACGCGAACGGGAACAGCAGGCTGTCCTTGAACACGCTGTAGGCGAGGTGGCCGAGGTAGCCGGCCACGCCGAAACCGCCGAATACCACGAACACCCGCCGCGCCAGTGCCGCGCCGATGCCGATCAGGCCGAGGTTGATCAACAAATAGACGACCTTGCGCAGTTCGCCATCGGAGGACAGCGAGGACAGCCCGCCCCAGAACGCCATCACCCCGAACAGGTACAGCCAGAAGGCGAAATCCGGGTTGCGGCGGGTGCGCACGTCCACCACCAGCGCCATCGCGGTGATCGCCAGACCGACCACGATCGACACCGCCTTGCGCTTGTCCCAGTTGGCGTCCTCGCCGAACAGGAAGGGGGTCAGATCCATGCTCATGTACCACAGGGTCACCGCGATCGGCATCACCATGAACGGCAGCCGGTAGCGATACAGCAGGGCCGCGCCGGCGGCCAGGGTGGCCAGCTCCATGATGATCCAGCGCCAGTCCACCCACTCGTGGTATTCGCGATAGGACTTCGTCCCGTCCGGCCAGAAGCCCAGCCCGTGCTGCAGGCCGTACACCGCCAGCGGCACCAGCACGATCACGAAGGTGGCGGTGATGCCGGCGGGGATCTTCAGATCCTTGCCGCGCAGGAAGAACTCGGTCAGCCACAGGCCGGCGGCGGCGTAGGCCAGCGCGATGGCGAACAGACCCCAGCCGCCGAAACTTTCCCAGCCCAGGGTCATGAACAGGCTCATCGCGCCGATCGCGATCAGCCCGCCGAAGTAATACAGGATGTGGGTGAAACCGAAACGCGCCCGCTCGTGGCCACGCGCGGCGAGGAAGTCCCACAGGCCGCCGGCCTGCGCAGGGCTGATGAGGCCGGCTTCCGCCGCCTCGTCCAGGTGCTTGCGGGTGATGTCCATGCGGGGCTCCCTTCGATCCGGTGCCGTCGATGGTCGATGGCAGACGTGCAGCGGTCAAGCCTGCGCGCAGGAGTAGCATCATCCTCGACCGGCGGTGCCGTGTGCGGTGCCGAACGGGTTCATCCAAGACGCAAAACCCGGCCAGTGGCCGGGTTTGCGTTGTGGATCGGCGAGCGTGCCGCCGTGGCTCAGTTGCGCGAGTTGAGTTTGCTCAGCAGGCGCAGGATTTCCAGATACAGCCACACCAGGGTGACCACGAGACCGAAGGCGCCGTACCACTCCATGTACTTGGGCGCGCCGGCGGAGGCGCCGCGCTCGATCATGTCGAAATCCAGCACCAGATTCAGCGCGGCGATGATCACCACCACCACGCTCAGACCGATGCCCAGCGGGGTGCTGGCCGAGATCACGCTGAACGGATGGCCGAAGAAGCCCATCACCATGCTGGCCAGATAAAACAGGGCCACGCCGCCGGTGGCGGCGACCACGCCGAGGCGGAACTTCTCGGTGGCGCGGATCAGACCGCTGCGATAGGCCAGCAGCAGCGCGCCCATCACGCCGAAGGTCAGGCCCACGGCCTGCATCACGATGCCCGGCCAGCGTTGTTCGAAGATCGCCGAGATCGCACCGATGAACAGGCCTTCCAGCGCCGCGTAGGCGGGCGCGGTGTACATCGCCCATTGCTGCTTGAAGATGGTGACCATGGCGAGGATGAAGCCGCCGATCGCGCCGACCATCGCCAGCCCCTGCACGCTGCCGAAATCGCCGGTGCGGAACTGGCTCCAGCTGTACATCGCCCCGACCAGCACGAGCACCAGCAGGAAGGCGGTCTTGTTGACCGTGCCGTTGACGGTCATCGTGCTGTCGCCGGAACGCACCGCACCGCTGGCGCTGTCGAGGAACACGTTCTGGCTCAGGGCCGGATTGCTGGATCGCAGAATGTTGGCCATGTCTTGCTTGCCTCCGAGGGTTTCAGGAACGGTGTTGCCAGAAGGGATCGAGCACCGCCAGCTTGGACTGTCCGGGGCGCCACGAGTTCCGCAGCGCGCCGTGCACATAGTCTGTGGCCGCCGCGGCCGCTTTCAAGAGTGTAGCGCCTTGGCACAGATTCGCGGCGATCGCAGCCGCCAGCGTACAGCCGGTGCCATGGGGATGCACGTCGAGCCGGGGATGGGTGAAGCGCGTGCTGCCGCTGGTGTCGGCGTAACGATCGACCATCGCGCCCTCTCCGGGTAGATGGCCACCCTTGAGCAGCACCGCCGGCACGCCCTGCGCCAGCAATTCGTCCAGCGCGGCATCGGCGGCGTCGGCATCGGGGATGGGATGGCCGAGCAGGGCTTCGGCTTCGGGGATGTTGGGGGTGATCAGGCTGGCCAGCGGCAGCAGGCGTTCGCGCAAAGCGGCAAGCGCATCGGCATCCAGCAGGCGCGCGCCGGAGGTGGCGACCATCACCGGGTCGAGCACCACCCAGCGCGGCCGCCAATGTTCGAGCGCATCGGCCACCGCGTGGATGACAGCGGCGCTGGCGAGCATGCCGATCTTCACCGCGCCGATGGGGAAGTCCTCGCAGCAGGCATCGATCTGCGCGCGCAGGAACTCCACCGGCGGCACATGCACCGCGCGCACGCCGCGGGTGTTCTGTGCGGTCAGCGCGGCGATCGCCGACAACCCATGCACGCCGTGCGCGGCGAAGGTCTTGATGTCGGCCTGAATGCCTGCGCCGCCGCCGGAGTCGGAGCCGGCGATGGTCAGCGCACAGGGCAGTGCGGTGGCCATCATGGGCGATCGCCGCTGCGTGCGATCTGCAACTGCCGATAGGCGACGTAGCTGATTCCGGCCACGCCGGTCAGCGTCGCCGGTCCGAGCAACGCGTCGTAACCCACGCGCGCGAAACCCAGCGTGCCCAGCACGCCGCCGGTTGCAAAACCGGTAATGATGAGCGCGCTCAACCACAGGCGTCGCTGCGGTACCGGCATGCCACGCAGGGCATGGCCCAGGCCGATGCCAAGGTCGGTGAACATGCCGCTGAGGTGACTGGTGCGCACGACCGCCCCGCTGTAAGTGGTGGCCATTGCATTTTGCAGGCCGCAGGCGGTCGCCGCGAGCAGCGGACCAGCGAATAGCTGGTGCTGGAACAACGGCACTGCGGCGAACAGCAGCAAGGATTCGATCGCCAGCGCCACGCCGTAGCGACGGCCCAGCTTCAACGCGCTGTCCTGCACGATCAAACCGCCCAGCACTGCGCCAGCGACGAATGCGCCGATACCGCCGAGGGTGCGCAGCAGTACGGTGGTGTCGCCATGCACGATCGCCGCGCCCAGCAGACTGGTCGTGCCGGTCAGGTGGGTGATCGACTGATGCGCGAAACCGAGCAAGCCGGTGACATTGACCATGCCGGCCACGCACGAGAGCGCGGCACCGCCAACCCACACCCACATCGGCAACGGGCCTTGTTCCATCGTTCAGCGCAAGCGACGTGCCGACCTATCCGGATTTGTTCTGCGACTGGAATGCGGGTGGGTCATGCCGGCTCCTTCAACCGCACCCCGCGGCCATGGCCTCGGCTGGGTTGCTCGTTGCCGATCAATTCGACCCCGGCCGCCTCGATCGCGCCGACCACCTTCATCAACGTGCCCACCACCCCGCGCACGGTGCCGTGGCTGGCTTCCATGCGTTGCACGGTGGGCAGCGACACGCCCGCGAGCTTGGCGAGCTGGCGCTGGTCGATCCCGAGTAGGGCGCGTGCGGCGCGCATCTGGGTGGAGGAAATCATGGGTGATGAGGGCGTATGGGCGGTCAACGATACGGATTTGAATGGAAATATTCAAGTAACAACATCTAATAAAGATGTTTAATACAGCATCATTGAGTCGTGGGGTGGAATGATCCCTTGATGGTTCGGGGTTGTCCTCAGCCAGCCTGTGGGTGAGGTTTCAGCCGAAGGCGCTTGTCCTCTGATCCGCAACTCGGGCATACTGCGCGGCTGCGCGGCGCATGCCGTGCAGCCTTGCCCCACCGCACACGACGGGGGGCTGACCTGGCCGGGTCTCCCGCGAGTCCGCGGCCGACATCCACGAGGACATCAACGCATGCGTCATTACGAAGTGGTATTCATGGTCCATCCGGACCAGAGCGAGCAGGTGCCGGCGATGATCGAGCGTTACAAGACGCTCATCGCCACCGACAACGGCGAGGGCGCCGGCAAGGTGCATCGCCTGGAAGACTGGGGCCGTCGCCAACTCGCGTATCCGATCGACAATCTGGTCAAGGCCCATTACGTGCTCATGAACATCGAGTGCGGGCAGAAGACGCTCAACGAACTGGTCGACGGCTTCCGTTTCAACGATGCGGTGCTGCGCCATCTGGCGATCGGCCGCGACCGTGCGGATACCGAAATGTCCTTCATCATGAAGAGCAAGGACGAGAAGAACGACCGCGGTGAGCGCGGTGAGCGTGGTGAACGCAGCGAGCGTGGCGAGCGTCCGCGCCGTGACGAATCCAGTGAAGCCGCCAGCATGGGAGCCGAGGCATGAAGCCCAAGTCCAAGAGCAAGACCAAGCCCAAGTCCGGCGGTGCCGGCGGCGCGGCGAAGTTTTTCCGTCGCCGCAAGTTCTGCAAGTTCACCGCCGAGGGCATCACCGAGATCGACTACAAGGATCTGAGCACCCTGCGGCAGTACCTGACCGAGACCGGCAAGATCGTGCCCAGCCGCATCACCGGCACCAAGTCGCGCTACCAGCGGCAGTTGCAGAACGCGGTCAAGCGCGCGCGCTTCCTCGCGCTGATCCCGTACTGCGACAGCCACAGCAGTTGATGTGAGCCGCCATCCCCGCGAAGGTGGGATGACGCGACGTAGAACTGGCGCCGCAGGTCATCGAGGCTTTGCGGCGCAACCCCTGTCATTCGGACAGCCAACCCGTTGCGGCCGATGCCGCTAACGAAGACGGAGAATTGAAGTGGAACTGATCCTGCTGCAGAAAGTCGTCAACCTCGGTGGCCTTGGCGACAAGGTCAAGGTCAAGCCCGGCTACGGCCGCAACTTCCTGATCCCTTACGGCAAAGCCGTGCCGGCGACCGAAAAGAACGTCGCCGAGTTCGAAGCCCGCCGCGCCGAGTACGAAGCCAAGGCCAGCGCGATCCACGCCGCCGCCGAAGAGCGCAAGGCCAAGCTCGAAGGTGCCGCGGTGACGGTCAAGGCCAATGCCTCCACCGAAGGCAAGCTGTACGGCTCGGTCGGTCCGCGCGACATCGCCGAGGCCTTCACCGCCGCCGGCTTCCCCATGACCAAGTCGGAAGTGGTGATGGGCGAAGGCCCGATCCGCCGCATGGGCGAATTCGACATCCACGTGCACCTGCACGCCGACGTGCACACCGTGGTCAAGGTGACGGTGGTCGCGGAAGCCTGATCGATCCAAGCCGAAGATCGGGTCTCCAGCCACGACTTCGGCATCATCGCTTCGACGGGCGCTGCGGCGCCCGTCGTCGTTTCCGCGATCAAAAATTCTCTGATCGTTGCCTTGCGTCTCAGCCGGTGAGATGTCCACCGGTTATCCCCAAAGTTGTCTGCAACGCATCGTGGCACTCCGGGACTATGATCGCCACTCGCTTCACCAACGACCGGGATTCTCCTTCCATGCCTTCGCGTCCGGGCTTTCGCACCGACGAGCGCGCTGCTGCGCCGTCCGACAACCGTATCGAATCCCTGCGCGTGCCGCCGCATTCGGTGGATGCCGAACAGGCGGTGATCGGCGGGCTGATGCTCGCGCCCGACGCGCTCGACCGCGTCGCCGACGTGCTCGATGCCGACGATTTCTACCGTCGCGACCATCGGCTGATCTACGAGGCCATCTGTGGACTGGCCGCGAAGAACCGCCCCTTCGACGTGGTCACCCTCGGCGAATGGTTCGAGGCCGATGGCCGCGCCGAGCAGATCGGCGGCGGCGCGTATCTGATCGAACTGGCCAGCACCACGCCATCGGCCGCCAACATCGCCGCGTATGCGGACATCGTGCGCGAGAAGGCGATGCTGCGGCGGCTGATCGAGGCCGGCACGCAGATCGTCAACGACGGCTTCCAGCCGGGGCAGGAATCGATCCGCAGCGTGCTCGACCGCGCCGAGGAGCGGGTGTTCAAGATCGCCGAACTCGGCGACCGCGGGCGCAAGGATCACGTCACCCTGCGCGATGCGATGCTCGAAGCCTTCCAGGTGTTGCAGGAGCGCGCCGAGAATCCGGGCAGCGTCACCGGCCTGCCGACCGGTTTCGGCGAGCTCGACGAGATGACCGCCGGCCTGCAACCCACCGACCTGATCATCCTCGCCGCGCGCCCGTCGATGGGCAAGACCACGCTGGCGGTGAACATGGCCGAGTACGCGGCGCTGAAAACGAAGAAGGCGGTGGCGATCTTCTCGATGGAAATGTCGGCCTCGCAGCTCGCCTTCCGCCTGATTTCCTCGATGGGCCGCGTCAACGCGCAGCGCCTGCGCACCGGCAACCTCGAGGACGAGGACTGGTCGCGGGTGAACAGCGCGATCCGCATGCTCTCGGAGGTGAAGATCTTCATCGATGACAAGCCGGGCCTGTCGCCGGTGGAACTGCGCGGTCGCGCGCGCCGGCTCAAGCGCGACCATGACCTCGGTCTGATCGTGGTGGACTACCTGCAGCTGATGCAGGTGCAGGGCACGCAGGAAAACCGCGCCACCGAGATCGCCGAGATCTCGCGCAGCCTCAAGGGGCTGGCCAAGGAACTCAAGGTGCCGGTGGTCGCGCTCTCGCAGCTCAACCGCAGCCTGGAATCGCGCACCGACAAGCGCCCGGTGATGTCTGACCTGCGCGAATCGGGCGGCATCGAACAGGACGCCGACCTGATCATGTTCATTTACCGCGACGAGGTCTACAACAAGGACAAGACCGACAACAAGGGTCTGGCGGAAATCATCATTGCCAAGCAGCGCAACGGCCCGACCGGTGCGGTGAAGCTGCGCTTCTTCGGCGAGTTCACCAAGTTCGAGAACCTCGCGCACGACCAGTACGGCAGCTACGAATAAACGTCGCGATGGCCCGCCCCACCTCTGCCACCATCCATATCGACGCGCTGCGCCACAACCTCGCGCGCGTGCGTGCGCTGGCGCCGCGCAGCAAGGTGATGGCGGTGGTCAAGGCCGACGGTTACGGGCATGGTCTGGAGCGCGTCACCCGCGCGCTGGCCGGTGCCGATGCCTTCGGCGTGGCTGCGTTCGCCGATGCCGAGCGCATCCGCTCGGCGGGTTTGTCCAACCGCATCGTGCTGCTGTCGGGTCTGGACGATCCTGCCGATCTGCCATTGCTGCGCGGGCTGGATGTGGACGTGGTCGTCCACCACGACAGCCAGTTGGCGCTGCTCGAGGCAGACACCGCGCACACCCCGCTGCGGGTGTGGTTGAAGATCGACACCGGCATGCACCGCCTCGGATTTCCACCCGCGCGGGCGGCCGAGTTGCGCGCGCGCCTGCTGGCGCTGCCGCAGGTGCGCGAGGTGGTGCTGATGAGCCACTTCGCCAGTTCCGACGATTTCCACGGCGCGCAGACGCCGGCGCAGATCGCCGCGTTCGATGCCGCCGACGGCATGCCAGGCGAAGCCTGCTCGCTGGCGAACTCCGCGGCCATCCTCGGCTGGCCGAACGCGCATCGCGACTGGGTGCGCGCGGGCGGCGCGCTGTACGGCTTGTCGGTCGTCGCCGGCAAGACCGGTGCGGACTTCGGCCTGAAGCCGGCGATGACCCTGGCTACGCGCCTGGTTGCGATCAATCGCGTGCGCCGTGGCGAGCCGATCGGTTATTCGGCGACGTGGACGTGCCCGGAGGACATGGACATCGGCGTGGCCGCGATCGGCTATGGCGACGGTTACCCGCGCAGCGTGCCATCGGGCACGCCGGCGATCCTGCGTCGCGCACAGGGCGGCGACGTGCGCGTGCCCATCGTCGGCCGGGTGTCGATGGATCTGTTGACGCTGGATCTGCGCAACGCGCCCGATGCGCGCGTGGGCGACCCGGTGGTGCTGTGGGGGCCGCAGTTGCCGGCCGAGGAAGTGGCCGCGGCGGCCGGCACGATCGCCTACGAGCTGACATGCTCGATCACCCGCCGGGTGCGCTTCTTCGAAGCCTGAAAGCCGCGCGCGAACGGCGCTCGACCTGCCGTTGCGCCGCCACTCCGCGCATGCTTCACTGCCATGGATCGACCGGAGGCAGGCGATGGCGAAGAAATCGGCGAAACCGCATACCGAACCACGGCCCGAACCGCCCTCCGGTGCGCGCAAGCTGCGCCGCGAAACGATGTCGCGGGTGGACACCGCGTGGCTGCGGATGGAAAAGCCCACCAACCTGATGATGATCACCGGTGTGCTGATGTTCGACACGCCGATGTCGATCGAACGCCTGCGCAGGGTGATCCGCGAACGCTTCCTCGCCTGGCCGCGCTTCCGGCAGAAGGCGGTGGACGGCCCCGCCGGCGCGACCTGGGAAGAGGATGCCGACTTCGATCTCGACTGGCATGTACGCCTGACCGCGCTGCCGGGCAAGGCCGGCAAGCATGAACTCGAGCGCTTCGTCAGCAACCTCGCTTCCACGCCGCTGGATCAGAGCAAGCCGCTGTGGCAGTTCCACCTCGTGGAAAGCTATCTCGGCGGTTGCGCGGTGGTGCCGCGCATCCACCATTGCTATGCCGACGGCATCGCGCTGGTGCAGGTGCTGCTGTCGCTGACCGACACCGATACCGAGCCGGCGAAGGGCGCGGGCAGCGAATCGGCATGGCACAACGAGCGCGCCGCGCGCGCGCCGGCCGGCAGCTTCGAGCATTACCGCAAGCTCGGCGGCAAGATGCTCGCCAAGGGCATGCAGATGGGTGCCAAGCTGTACGAGGATCCTTCGCTCGCCGCCGTGCTCGCGCACGAGGGCAAGGAGATCACCCGCGAACTGGCCAACGCGGTGGTGCTGCCCGACGACCCGCCGACCGTGCTCAAGGGCCGATTGGGCGTGAGCAAGCGCGTGGCTTGGGCCGAGCCGCTGGATCTGGACGAGGTGAAGGCGGTCAGCCGCGCTTTCTGCTGCACCGTCAACGATGTGCTGCTGGCTTCTGCGGCCGGCGCGCTGCGCAGCTACCTGCTCGATCGCGGCGAGCGCATCGACGGCATCACCCTGCGCGCCACCGTGCCGGTGAACCTGCGCCCGCTCCAGCATGCGAAAAAACTCGGCAACCATTTCGGGCTGGTCTTCCTCGACCTGCCGGTGGGCGAGGCCAACCCGGTGCGCCGGCTGGAGCGCGTGGCCGCGCACATGAACGAGTTGAAGAACTCGCGGCAGGCGATCGTGTCGTTCGGCCTGCTCGCCGCGCTGGGCATGGCACCGGCCGGCATCCAGCGGATGGCGCTGGAACTGTTCAGCCGCAAGGCCACGGCGGTGGCGACCAATGTGCCCGGTCCGAAGATGCCGCTGTACCTCGCCGGGCAGAAGATGCGCGAGATGATGTTCTGGGTGCCGCAGACCGGCGGCATCGGCGTGGGCATCAGCATCCTCAGCTACGAGAGCCATGTGCATTTCGGATTGATCGGCGACGGCCGTTTGATGCCCGACCCCGACGCGGTGATCGGCCGCTTCGGCCCGGAGTTCGACAAGCTGCTGTACATCGCCATGATGGGCGACTGGGATGCGCCGCCCGGCGTCGGCGATGCGGAGATGCTGCGCGAGCGTTTGCTGGAGCCGACGACAGGCTGAGCGCGTGCTGCCCGTTCCCGTCGCCTGAACGGTATCGACGACCGCAAACGTGCGCGGCCTTGATCGATGGGCTTGGCGTCCCTACACTGGCTGCATCAGACGCTGCAACGCCGTCCGCTCGCACTCCGGGGGTGTCCTGGTTTCGACGGGGGTCGTGAAGTCGCCTGGTGCATGCCGAGGGGGCAGCTTTCCTCGTTAATCCAGCGGCAAACTCTAGTTGCCAACGACGACAACTACGCTCTCGCCGCTTAAGGCGTAAGCCCCGAACCCACTTGTGTCCGTGCTCGTGGATGTAGGGTCACTATCACGGAATCGCCGTGGACTGGCCGCACATCGGGCCACGGTCAACCCAACGTGCTGGTCCGTCGATGTGCTTCGCACGTCGTGTTGTCGCCGGACGAGATCGAACGGCGAGCTATGCATGTAGAGCCGGGGATGGAACACCTTCGGACGCGGGTTCGATTCCCGCCACCTCCACCATATGTGGACGCCCAATCGTTTTCGGTTGGGCGTTTTCATTTACGGAACCTGCACGCCAACCGGATTGAACGGGAACGACGACATGGCCAAGATCAGGAAACCCACCCATCACCCCAGCCTGCCGTTTCCGCCGACGCCGGATGCGCTGCACCAGGAAGGCCAGTGGCTGTGGATTCCCTTGCGCAAGGAGTGGCGCGACGTCGGCGCCAAGCCCGAGGAAATCGTGCGCCAGAGGTTCGTTCGCACGCTGGTCGAGCACTACGAATACGCGCTCGATCAGATGGATCAGGAGCAGCGCACCCAGCACGGTCACCGCAGCCCGCGCGCCGACATCGTCATCTGGCAATCCGCCGATGACCGCGCCGCCAAACGCTTCCCCGTGCTGGTCGTCGAGTGCAAGACCGACAGCATCGAGATTCAGGAACGCGACTACTACCAGGCCGCGTCCTACACCGTTGCCTCGGGCTGCGAAATCTTCGTCGCCACCAACCAGCGTCACACCGCGGTGTTCAGACTGGTCGCGCGTACGCCGGGCGAGTTCGTCGCCATCAATGAAATCCCCAAGGCCGGCGACTGGGGCGACGCCAAGCGCCTGAAGGAGGTTCTCGACGCCTTGCGCGCCTTCAACCGCAAGGAGTTTCAGGATCTGCTGTTCGTCTGTCACGGCATCCTGCGCGACGTGCACAAGATGGATCCCGGCCGCGCCTTCGACACCATCTCGAAAATTCTCTTCATCAAGATGTACGTCGAGCGCTCGGGCCTGCACGGCACCTTCACCACCGACTACCTGGACAAGCGCGCTCAAGTGCGCCTGCCCACCGACCCGGCGGTTCACGATGGCCTGTTCGAGCAGACCAAAACCTACTACCGCGCCGATGACCTGTTCACCGCCGCCGACAAGCTCGATATCTCGGAGGCCACCTTCCGCCGCATCGTCAAGCAGCTCGAACGCTTCGATTTCTCCAAGACCGGCGACGACATCAAGGGCCTGGCCTTCGAAAAATTCCTCGGCACCACCTTCCGGGGCGAGCTGGGCCAGTTCTTCACGCCGCGCCCGGTGGTGGAATTCATGGTCGATCTGCTCAACCCGCAGGAAGGCCAGTTGATCTGCGACCCGGCATCCGGCTCGGGCGGCTTTCTGATTCGCGCCTTCGAGCACGTGCGTGCCCAGATCGTCGCCGACATCCAAACGCAGAAAGACGCCGAGCGCACCCGCATCGAAGCCTTGAAACTGCCGGAAGAGGACGAAGAAAACCGGATCGAAGCCGCGTTCGCGCGCCTGAACCAGCAACTCCTGCCCAGCGGCGACGACAACAAGCCCATCGACACCCGCGTCGGGCGGCTGGCGTGGCAGTGCATCTATGGCACCGACGCCGAACCGCGCGCCGCTCGCACCGCCAAGATGAACATGATCATGCACGGCGACGGGCACGGCGGCATCCACTATCACGACGGCCTGCTCGACATCAACGGCATCTTCAATGGTCGTTTCGATCTGGTGCTGACCAATCCGCCCTTCGGCTCCAACGTCGGCGCCGATCAGAAAGTCGGCGGCAGCGACGAAACCCGCGTGCCCACCGACGCCGCCTACCTGCAACGCTGCCGCGAGTGCGGCTACGGAGAGCCCTGGGAAGAAAGCCATCACCGCCTTCTGCAGGCCGCCACGGCCAAGACGCCCATCCTCGATCTGTTCGAAATCGGCAAGGGCAAGAACAACCGCCCCACCGAACTGATCTTCGTCGAGCGCTGCCTGAACCTGCTCAAACCCGGTGGCCGCATGGGCATCGTGCTGCCCGACGGCAACCTCAACAACCCTTCGCTGGCGTGGCTGCGCCGCTGGGCCGAAGGCCGCGCCAAGCTGCTGGCCGTGGTCAGCCTGCCGGAAGAAACCTTCCGCTCCAGCAACGCCACCGTGAAAGCCTCGCTGGTGTTCCTGCGCAAGTTCACCGAGGCCGAGGCCGCACAGTGGGAAGCCGCCTGGGCGCAGGCGCACACCGAATGCGATGCAGCTTTTGATGCCCAGCGCCATGCCGCCCACGCCGACTACGCGCCGCGCATCGTCAGCGGTGACAATACCGAAGCCGCGCGGCTGCTGGCCGAATTGGCGGCGCTGGGCATTCAACGTACGCTGCTGCCCTGGCAGCGCGGCGAAGCCCCAGCCTATCCGCGTCAGGCGCAGCCGACCACCCAGGGCAAACCTTTTTGGAACGGCAAAGCCGCCAAGGAGCAAAAAAAGGCCGCCGCCGAACTGAAGAAGCAGGCCACTGCGGCACTGACTGGCGCGCAAAAACGCAGCGACGCGCTGCTGTCCGCATTGAAGGCCAAATACAAGGCTATCGACGAAGCCCACACCGCCGCCCTGTGGGCGCGCGTGCGCGAACTGTTCGACTACCCCGTGTTCGTCGCTGCGCCCAAGACCGTGGGCATCACCTCCACGGGCGAGACGGGCGAGGGCGTCGCCAGCGAGTTGCCCGAATTGCTGCGGGCCTACCGTGATTTCGAGTCGTGGATCGAGCACGGCGCACAGCCGGAGACCACGCCAAATTTTCAGGTGCCCTCCGCTGCGTGATCCGGCGGTGGAGGGAGATAGAACGCTGGATCGAGAATGGCGCAGTGGCTGGCCGCACCAGCCGCTACCCGTTGTTGTCGCTGGGTGAGGTGCTGGTCGCGCGCCGCGAGACTGTGCAAGTTGACGGCACTCTGGGCGACTGGCAGGCGATCACCATCAAGTTTTCGGGTGAAGTGCTGCCGCGCGAGCGCGCCGAGGCGTTCAAGGGCGCGATGTTCGCGGCCTATCCCGGCGATCTGACCTTCTCGAAAATCGACGCCCGCAACGGCGCAGTCGGCCTGATTCCGGACAGCATCCCGAAGGCAGTGGTCACCAGCGAGTACCCGGTCTTCGCGCCGAAGCCGGACAAACTGCGCGCGGCCTATCTGCACCACCTGCTGCGCGCCGAGCATTTCAAGGCCGACCTGCAACGCAAAGCATCGGGCACCAGTGGCCGCAAGCGCGTCACGCCCGAGGGTTTCCTGAGCCTGGAGGTGCCCGTTCCCGGGCTCGACGCACAGGACGCGCTGATCGCCACCTACACCGAAGCCCTGACCCGCGCCGCGCAACTGGAGCAGGAGGCGGACGCCATCGAGCGCACAGGCTGGCAGGCGTTCGAAGCGGCGCTTGGCGTCGCCGCGCCGCCGCCCTTGCCGGACAGGCCGGTATTCGTGGCGCGGTTCAAGGATGTGGAGCGGTGGAGCCACGAAAGTATCTTGCGCTCCTCGACGGGTGGGGTTGCTCCTCAATCCACCTGGCCGGTGGCGCGTCTTGGCGATGTGATCGCCGATCTTGAAAATGGCTGGAGCCCGAAATGCCATGAACATCCTGCCCGCGAAGGCAAATGGGGCGTGCTCAAGCTCGGTGCGGTGTCATTCGGGACTTTCGATCACGCCGAGAACAAGGAACTTCCCTCGAGTTTGAAACCTCGGCCTGAGTACGAAGTAATGGCTGATGACGTACTCATCAGCCGCGCCAACGTCGCTCGCTACGTCGGCGCTTGCGCTTACGTGGAATCAACGCCGCCGCAATTGCTTCTGTGCGACAAGATTTTTCGGGTTCGTTTCCACGCCAACGGGCAGTTGCTGCCCCGCTTCTTGGCAGAGGCAATGAAGCTGCGCCCCGTGCGTGAGCACATCGAGTCGCGATTGACCGGAACATCGCCCACGATGAAAAATATCTCCAAGCCTGCGCTGCTCGATATCCGTTTCCCGTTGCCCGATCTAGATATGCAGCAGAGTCTTGTCGATGCGATTGTCTTGTCACGGGCAAGCGCAACCGCCAAACGCATCGAAGCCGCCACCCTGCGCCAATCCGCCTGGGCCACGTTCGAGGCCGCCCTGTTCACCGCTCCCGACGAGCCGCACGCATGCGCGGCTACCAGCAGCAGCACTACGCCCCGTGGAATGGGTTCCTGAGCGCCAGACGCGCTTCGCGGCTGGCCGCGATGACGCACCAGCGCGGGCTGCTGGAACGGATCGGAAACATCCTGTCAGCGGCAGCCGAAGCAGCGTGCTGCCGGCGGTAGGCCGGGTTCGCCAAGGCGGCATGACTCGACCCAACGAGCTTCCGGGATTCCCTGGGCGGCTCGCACCGACAGCCCATCCTTTGGCACAGGCGGCCAACGCCGCACGCTGGCAGGATCGGCGCTCGCCTGCGCCAGTGGCGCTGGCGCAACCCCAGGATTTGCCGAACGCGAGTGCCCTCCATGCGCCGTAACCTGCCCCGTGCCATCGTCCTTGCCCTTTGCGTGTGGGCGCCGTGCTGCATCGCCGTCGCTGGCGACCTTCCGGCGTCGCCGGCGGTCGCGACGAACGCGGCCACCACGCAATTGCCGCGCGCGGTGCGGCCGACGCACTACGACATCGCCGTGGTGCCCAATGCGCACGACCTGCGCTTCAACGGCCGCGCAGCCATCGACATCGTCGTGCTGCAAGCCACCGATCGCATCGTCCTCAATGCGCTGGACATGACCTTCCCGAAGGCGCAGTTGCGGTCGGTCGATGGCGCGTTGGCGCTGGGCGCGCCCCGGGTGAGCGTGGATCGCGACGCGCAGACCGCAACCTTCACCTTCGCCCACGCCATCGCCCCCGGCAGCTACCGGCTGGCGCTGGACTACACCGGGCGCATCGGCACGCAGGCCAACGGCCTGTTCGCGATCGACTACGACACCGCGGCCGGCAAGCAGCGCGCGTTGTACACCCAGTTCGAGAACTCCGACGCGCGCCGCTTCATGCCATCGTGGGACGAGCCGGCGTACAAGGCCACCTTCACCCTGAGTGCCGACGTGCCCGCCGGGCAGATGGCGGTGAGCAACATGCCGGTCGCGCAGACCACCGATCTGGGCCACGGCATGCAGCGCGTGCGCTTTCAGACCACGCCGAAGATGTCCAGCTACCTGCTGTTCTTCGGTCTGGGCGATTTCGAGCGCGCCACCACCCATCTGGGCGATACCCAGATCGGCGTGGTCACGCAACGCGGCAAGGGCGCGCAGGCCGCGTTCGCGCTGGATTCGGCCAAGGCCATCCTCGCCGAGTACAACGATTATTTCGGCACGCATTATCCGTTGCCCAAACTCGACAACATCGCCGCGCCGGGGAGCAGCCAGTTCTTCAGCGCGATGGAAAACTGGGGCGCGATCTTCACCTTCGAGCGCGCGATGCTGCTGGATCCGGCGTTTTCCACACAGGCCGACCGGCAGGGCGTGTTCGCGGTCGAGGCGCACGAGATGGCGCACCAGTGGTTCGGTGATCTGGTGACGATGGCATGGTGGGACGACCTGTGGCTCAACGAAGGTTTCGCCTCGTGGATGGAAGGGCGCACCACCGCCAAGCTGCATCCGGAATGGCATGCCGATCTGGACACCGTGGACGTACGCGAGAGTGCGATGTCACGCGACGCGGTGGCGACCACGCATCCGGTGGTGCAGCACATCGCCACCGTCGAGCAGGCCAGTCAGGCGTTCGATTCGATCACCTATTCCAAGGGCGAATCGGTGATCCGCATGCTCGAGGCGTATGTCGGCGCGGATGCGTGGCGAGCCGGCGTGCGCGACTACATGCGCGAACACGCCTACGGCAACACCACGTCCGACGACCTGTGGCGCGCGGTCGAACATGCCGCTGGGAAACCCATCATGACGATCGCCCACGATTTCACCTTGCAGCCCGGCGTGCCGCTGATCGAGGTGAAGAGTGCAATCTGCACGAACAGCACGACCACGCTGAACCTGGCCCAGGGCGAATTCAGCAAGGATCGCCCCGACAAGCATCCGCTGGCGTGGCGGGTGCCGGTGATTGCGCGCACCCTCGATGGTGCGCCGGTGAGCGCATTGGTGAGCGATGGTCACGCGACGATGTCGCTGCCCGGTTGCGGTACGGTGGTCGTCAATGCCGGGCAGAGCGGCTATTACCGCACGCTCTATCAGCCCGCGCAGATCGCGCAGATCGGCGCGCATTTCCCGCAGGTGGCCACGATCGACCAGCTCGGCATCCTCGGCGATGCGTGGGCGCTGGGCATGGCCGGTCGCGTGCCGGCCTCGACGTGGCTGGATCTGGCTGCGAAGGTGCCCGCCGATGCCGACCCGCAGGTCTGGGGCGACATCGCCGACAGTTTCGATTCGATCGATGGCTACTTCCGCGGCGACTCGCCGCAGCGCACGGCGTTCCGGCGTTTCGCCATCGCCCGTTTGCAGCCGGTGCTGGCGCGGGTGGGCTGGGTTGCGCGCGAAGGCGAACCCGATCCGGTGGTCAACCTGCGCACGCAGTTGATCGCAACGCTCGGTACGCTCGGCGATCCGGCGGTGCTCGCCGAAGCGCGGCGCCGGTATGCCGCGCAGGCGACCGATCCACAGGCGATGCCGGTGGCACTGCGCCGCACCCTGCTGGGCATCGTCGCCGCGAACGCGGACGCGGCCACCTGGGACGGCCTGCATGCCAAAGCGCGCGCCGAGACCACGCCGCTGGTGAAGGATCAACTCTACGAGATGCTCGCTGCGGCGAAGGATCCGGCGCTGGCGCGCCGCGCGCTGGAACTGGCGATCACCGACGAGCCGGGCGCGACCAATGGCGCGATGATGATCTCGGTCGTCGCTTGGCGGCATCCGGAACTGGCGTTCGCGTTCGCCACGGCGCACACCGCGCAGGTCGATCCGCGGGTGGACTCCACCTCGCGCAGTCGCTATTACCCGGGGCTGGCGAGCGGTTCGCTGGATCCGGCGACGATCGGCAAGGTGCGGGCGTTCGCCGACGCGCACATCGCGCCGACCTCGCGGCGTGCGGCTGACACCGCGATCGCGAACATCCAGTACCGCATCGGCGTGCGCGAACGGGCGATGCCACAGATCGATGCGTGGATCGCGCAACACGCGGCGCCCTGACGAGCGCGCCATCGTGGCGGCGGTGCGCGTTGCGACCGCCGCTCAGGACGATGCGGTCGCCGGCTGCTGCGCCCAGTGCGCCAACGGCGCGGGCCGGCCGAGCAGGAAACCCTGTCCGTAGTCGCAACCCAGCGCGATCAGCGCGTCGCGCTGTTCGGCCGTCTCGATGCCCTCGGCCACCACCTCCATTTCCAGCGCGTGCGCCAGCGCGATCACCGCGCCGACGATCTTCGCGCTGCTGCCCTGCGCATGCGGATCCAGCGCGGCCACGAAGCTGCGGTCGATCTTGAGCATGCGCAGCGGGAAGGTGTGCAGGTAGCTCAGCGAGGAATGGCCGGTGCCGAAGTCGTCCAGCGCCGCGTCGATGCCGGCCGCGCGCAGGCGTTCGAGGGTCGCGCGGGCTTCCTCGGGGTGGTCGATCAGCGTGCCCTCGGTCAGTTCCACCACGAGGCGGCGCGCCGGCCAGCGCGTGCGCCCGATCGCTTCGACCAGTCGCGCATGGAAATCGCCGCGCCGGAAGTGCAGCGGCGAGACATTGATCGACACGTAGCCGCGCGCCGACGGATCAAGCTGGGCGGCCTGCCGGCAGGTCTTCTCGAACATCTTCCAGTCGATCGCCTCCATGAGGCCGCCGTCGTCGGCGACCTGCATGAAATCGTCCGGGCCGATCGGGCCGCGGGTGGGGTGGTTCCAGCGCAGCAGCGCCTCGTAGCCCACCGTTTCGCCGCCGGACAGGCGCTGGATCGGCTGGAAGTACGGCTCGAACTGATCCAGCAGCAGCGCGCTGCGCAGCTTGATCTCCATCGCCAGCACGTTGACCGCGTTCTCCTGCAGCGACTCGTCGTACATCACCCACTGCCGGCGGCCGGATTTTTTCGCGCGATACATCGCGGTGTCGGCGTCGCGCAGCAGGTCGTCGGCGTATTGGTAGCCGAGGTCGCCGATGGCGATGCCGATGCTGGTGGACGGCTCGATGGTTTCCCCGGCGACCACCAGCGGCTTGCCGACCTCCTCCAGCACGCGCTGGGCGATCCTGATGGCCGCGCCGGGAATGGGCACGTCCTCCAGCAGGATCGCGAACTCGTCGCCGGACAGGCGGCCGACGATGTCCGGCTCGCGCACGCAGGCTTGCAGGCGGTGCGAGAACTCCTTGAGCACGGTGTCGCCGGCGAGGTGGCCGAGGCTGTCGTTGATGATCTTGAAGCGATCCACGTCGAGGTAGAGCAGGGCACACTTGCGCGACTTCTCGCGCTTGAAACGGCGCAGCACGCGGCCGATGCGGTCGAGCAGGTAGCTGCGGTTGGGCAGGCCGGTGAGCGCGTCGTGCATCACCTGATGCTTGAGCTGGCCCTGCATCTTCTCGCGCTCGAGGATCTCGTTGCTCAGCTCGCGCGTGCGTTCGGCCACGCGCTGCTCGAGCTGCGCGTGCGAGGCGCGCAACGCCTCCACCGAGCGCCGCCGCTGCAGGCTGTTGGCTACCTGCGAGGCGACGAAGGTCAGCAGCTCGTGCTCGGCGGGGCCGTAGACGATCTGCGGATCGTAGCTCTGCACCGCGATCAGGCCAATGGTCTCGTCGCCCACCGCCAGCGGCACGCCCAGCCAGCACACCGACAGCGACCCCACATCCTCCATATCGATCTCGCCGTTGCGCTCCAGTTCGATGATGTCCTGCCGGCTCAGGATCGCCGGACCCGCGCGCAGCACGTACTCGCTCAGGCCGTAGCCCATCGGCCGCGATTCGTAGCGCTCGCCGGTTTCGTCGATGGAGTAGACGAACTCCAGCGACTCGCCGTCGGCGCTGATCAGGGCGATGAACAGGTTGCGCGCGTTCATCAGCTCGCCGATCGCGGTGTGCGCCTGCCGGTAGAACTCGGCCTGGCTGATGTCCGCGGTGGCAAGGCCGGCGATCTGGAACAGCGCCTTCTGCAGGCGCTCGGCATGCTGGCGCTCGGCCATGCCCAGTTGCAAGACGCGGTTGGCGTGCGCCAGCTCGAAGGTGCGCGAACGCACCCGCTGCTCCAGATCTTCCTTGCTGCGCTTGCGTTCGATGGCGGTGAGGATGTGGCTGGCGACGAACTCCAGCAGCGCGCGGTCGTCAGTCGAGAACGTGATGGCCGCGTCGTAGCTTTGCACCACGATCGCCCCGCAGGCGACGCCGTCGCGCAGCATCGGCACGCCCAGCCAGTCCGCCGAATCGGTGCCGATCAGCCGCAACGGGCCGGACGCCTGCGCGGCCAGTTGCGTGGCCGTACCCATCAGCGGTTTGCCGTCGTGCAGCAGGTACCAGGTGAGCGAATGGCGCACCGTGTCCATCGGCACGTCGCCGTAGTTGCCCGGAGGGTTGGCATCCTCGACGTCGACGAAATACAGGAAGCGCAGGGTGGCGGCCTTCGTGTCGTGCCAGACGATATAGAAGTTCTCCGCGTACATCAGCTCGCCGACGATGGCGTGGATGCCGCGCAGCAGCTCGGGCATGTCGCGGTCGGAACCGGCGCGGTCGGCGATCGCGAACAGCGCATGCTGCACGCGCTCGGAGTGCGCAAGACGCTTGTGTTCTCCTTCCAGATCGGCCGCGTCGAGCGCGCGGCGCATGAATCGGCAAGCCACGCTCAGCGGGTCGGCGGCATCGCCCATCGCCTCCTGCATGCGCCGTGCCGGCTCGGCCGGCAGCACCACGGCGGCGGCTGCATCTGGCAGGCGCAGTGCGGCATTGATGCCGTCGGACACCAGCACGGCCTGCGGGCGTGCGATCGCCGAACGCGCCAGTTCCAGCGCCGATTCGGATAGTGCGATGGCCGGCTCCAGTTGCAAGCCGCCTTGCCCATCCAGCCCCCACGTCACGACCGCGCCTTCGCAATCCGCGTGCGACCGCAGCGCCTGTGCGATGGACTGGGCGACGGCGCGCGGGGTCTGCGCGTCGGCCAGCAACAGCAGGGTATCGAGCAGTTGACCCTGAGCGGCCTTGCCCGATGCGCGTTTTGCTGCCGCTTTGGTTGGAGCCTTCTGCATGGTTGGCCATCCGTGCAAACGCATCGATCCGTCCCGCCCGCAGCGCAAGTCGCCGCTGCCCGATGCGGTCATCGTCCCCGGTTCCGCCGCCGGCATGTCCTGCATGCAGCCAAGCATCCCGCGTCGGCATCGCGGGCGGACGTGCGCGGCTTCACAAAACCGTGATGCCATCCCGCGATGCATGCCGCCATCATCGCGCGCCGCGCAGGTTCTGGCCAGCGGTCGGCACGTCGTGGCGATGGCCGGGCACCACCGCTCAGGGCATCTTCTTGACCGCGTCCACCACGGAAGGTTTGAGGAAGTGGATGTTGGGATCGGTGCTCTGGTCGGCGTCGATATACAGGCTCAACAGGAAGGACATCAGGTCGTGGCGGCGCGCCAGCCAGTGGCTGTCGTTCCACGCCAGCGCCGGATCGCCGATGCGTACGATGAGTTTGCCGAACCACACGTCCCAGTCCTTCTGCGTGTAGAAACCGTGCTGGGCCAGATAGAGCACCGGCCGCGCGAGGTGGCCGGGCTCGCCCGCGGTGTACGCGGTCGCGGCATCGGGGACGATCTGGGTGGCCAGCGCGGCCAGCATGCGGTCGGCCTGCGCCTTGTCCAGCGCCGGGTTGAGCGCCAGTTGCAGCATCCAGTCGCCAGCGTTGGCCACGCCGGCGCGCCAGCCTTCCTGATCGACGAAGGCGCGATAGTCGCTCACCGATTGCAGGTAGTCGGCCGCGGCATCGACCATTGCCGAACGTTCCTCGGCATTCATCCATGGCTTGATGCGGTCGGTGCGCGCCAACTCGGCCAAGGTCAGCGCAGCCCACGGCTTGCGGAAGCCCTGCGCGTCGTCGCCGCTGAGTTGCGCCAGCAGCGCATCGCGCATCGCCCGCAAGGTTTCGGTATCGAAGGCACCCGCGCGCAACCACGTTTGCAAGGCCTTCGCAGCGATGTCCTCGCGCAGCAGCGGGTTGGGGTCGCCGAGGCAGTCGAGCAGGCCCAGCGCCAGCTTCTTCTGGTCGTTCGCGTCCGAAGTGCGGAAATTCAACGCCTTGAGCTGCTTGAGCGTGTCGAGCGTCTGCCCGTCGGGCGGGCAGGCGGCAACGGAGGCCGCGGGCCAACCGATGGCAAGCCAGCCGGCAAGCAGCCATCCATTCATCCTGTGCATGGCGATCCTCGGGTTCGGGGCGGGCTCCACGGTAGCTGGCGGCACGCCGGGAAACAACCGTGGCATGGCTGGCGCGAGGGCGTGGTGCGCGGGTTGGGGATGGATGGAGGGCGCGCAAAAAAGACCCCGGCGCGAGGCCGGGGTCTGGATGTCATGCCCTAGATGTCACGCCCTCGATGGGAACGAGGCGTGGGCAGCGTGGATCGCTGCCGTCACCCGTGGCCCATGCTCACTGCACCTTCACCGACTGGGTCTTGCTGCCGGTCGCGCCGCCGTTGTCGGTCACCGTCTCGGTCACCGAGTAGGTGCCGGCCGTCTTGTAGGTGTGCTGCGGGCTCTTGGTGGTGGAGGTCTTGCCGTCGCCGAAGGTCCACGAATACGAAGCGATCGTGCCATCGGAGTCGGTGGACTTGTCGGTGAAGTTCACCTTCAGGCCGCTGACCTTGTAGGTGAAGTTGGCCGTCGGCGGGTTGTTGCCGCCACCGCCACCGCCACCCGGCCAATTGGCCAGGGCCGTGGACAAGATCATGCTGCCGCGCCCGGAAGCGAGGTCGTAGCCGACCTTGGCGCTGATGCCATTGCTGCCCGAGGTGATGTCGTGGAAGGCCGATGCTGGCAACTGGTAGATGATCGGGCCGGCGAAGCCCACGCTGGTGCCCTTGGTGGCGATGACACGGGCCCACTCGCCGGCGAACAAGGGTGCCGACAGACTGGTGCCGCCGATTTGCTGGGTTGCGCCACTGACGATGACCTTGGCACCGGAGTTCGGGTCGCCGTCGAAGGCCACATCGGCCACGCCACGGTAGGTGCCAGTCCACAGCGTCTGCCAGCTTGGCTTGGGCTCGTACTTGGACTGCGAACCCCCGGAATCCTTCCACACCGTCTCGCTGCTCCAGGTGGCGCTGGAGCCGGTCGTTGCATTCAGCGTGGTGCCGGCGACGGCGACGACGTATTGCGAGTTGGCCGGCCAACTCGGGGTGGTGCCGCCGTTGCCGCACTCGTCCGCGCCGGAGTCGCCGGTGGAGATCGAGAAGGTCTGGCCCTGCGCCACGCCCTGCGCAAAGATGTTGTCAGACGTCGTGTAATTGGCGCCGGTCTCGCAACCGCCGATCGACACGTTGATGATCTTGGCGGCATTGGCCGAGACGATCGTGTTGAAGTTGGAGTCCATGTTCGCTTCGGACAGGGAGGTGGTGTTGTACCAGATGATCTTGGCCACGCCGCCGGTCATGCCGATGATGTCCTGGCTGTCCAGGTCCCACTCGCCCACGCCGCTGGCATCGGTGCTCGATGCGCCGGTCTGCACGGTCTGGGTGGTCACCGTCGGCAGGCCGTTGTTCGCGGTGAACGTGTTCAGGTCGGTGATCGACTGGGTGATCTTGCCCTGGGTGAAGATGCCCACCGTCACGCCCGAACCCGTGGCCGCCGAGCTGGCGCCATAGATCGTGTCGAAGTCCAGTGGGCTGTGGCCGGTGACGGCCAGCGTGTGCGCCCCGCCTTGCGGTTTTGCCACTCGGAAGAAGGTGTGGCCCATGTTCACGTCTTGCAGGCCGACCACGCCCAGCACGCGGCTTTGCAATTCGGCCGGGATCATCGCCTCGGTCGTGTTGCCGAACGCGATGCGGCCATCATGGGTCTTGAACTGCGCCATCGAGGTGTTGAACGCACGGCCGACCAGTCCGGCGTTGCCGGAGGCCGTCACCAGCAGGTGGTTCGGGGCGATGTCGATGTTGCTGAAGCCCTGGCCCTTGAGCCAGTTGACCACCTGATCGACCTGCGCCTGCGTGGGTGCGTGCCGGGCCATGAACTGCGCGGTACTCATCACCTGGCCCGGATGGTTCTTCATGCCGGCGATGAAGGCATCCAGCCCCGCGCGGTCGCGCATCTGCAAGGACATGCTGAAGCGGATCTGCTGGTTTTGCGGCAGTGCGCCCATCAGCGCATCGCCATGCTGCATGAAGGTCGGGCGGGCGACGGTCATCAGCGAGCCAGCTGCGGCGGCTGAGCCCGCCGCGCAGCAGGCGGCTACCACCGCCAGCGCGAGCGTCGATTTGCGGATCGTGTTCATGTGATCAAGTCCCCGATGGGTTGGATGTGTGGTGGTGATGTCAACGGTCGTGCCGATGCCGGTGTTGCGTCTGGATGGCACTCTGCCGTCCGATGTCGCCGTGAATCGATCATTGCCCGTGGGTCTGCCGGCGACAGCGGATGACGGGGCATCTGCAACAGGAGGCATCCATGGCGATGCTTCTCCTCTGGGCGGCGACACTAGTACCTGTTTTGCATGGCATTGGATTACGATTAATTAATTTATAGGCGCATCGCAGCAATTAAGTGCCACGGGGTTTCATCGAAGAGGCAATCAATTCGAGTGTTGAAGAATGAAAGAAAACAAATAAAGTAGATAAAACAGTGAAATATGGAAACAGCCGTATTCATCGAAGCTTGAGTATTCTTCTGAAATACGATGGCGCGACGCATCATTAAAAGATGAACTTAATGATTGGCCGGATCAAAATTGGATCCATCAAGAAGTGTTGTTGCGCAACCGTTCACACTTTCGTGCTTGTGTTATGGCATGCACATATGTTGATGGCGGCGGGCATGGCCGTTGATGTTGCGAGCCTCCGGCCGATGATTCGCCGAGCCATTGCACCCTGCCGCCCGTCACGTTTCCGACGCATGACCGGTTCCGTGCCCGGCGTGGGACAATGCCGACGATGGCAGACGAATCGGCGGATCGCCGCGACGGCAGCCCGTCGCCGGCACATGCAGGACATCGACGCATGGAAAACGAACGTGGCGATGCGCTGGAAGGCGCTGCCACCCGCGATCGTGCGCGCCTGATCCGCCTGCATGCGGCAACACGAAAAACACCCAAGGACGATGTGCTGCGCAAGACCTTCGACACGGTGCTGGCGACATCGCGGGCTGCGGTGGCGCTGCGCCGCGAGTCGGCGCCGACGCCGACGTTCGACGACAGTCTGCCGATCGCCCGCGAAGCGCAGCGCATCGTCGAGCTGATCCGCGAACATCGCGTCGTGGTGATCGCCGGCGAGACCGGCTCGGGCAAGACCACCCAATTGCCCAAGTTATGTCTCGCCGCCGGACGCGGCGCGGCGGGAATGATCGGTTGCACGCAGCCGCGGCGGATTGCCGCACGCAGCGTGGCGCGCCGGGTCGCACAGGAGTTGCAGGTGCCGCTCGGCGGCGCGGTCGGCTTTCAGGTGCGCTTCAACGACCAGGTTGGGCCGGACACGCGCATCAAGTTCATGACCGACGGCATTCTGCTTGCCGAGATGCAGAACGACCGCTGGCTGTCGGCCTACGACACCCTGATCATCGACGAGGCGCACGAGCGCAGTCTCAACATCGACTTCCTGCTCGGCTACCTCAAGGAACTGGTCGCGCGACGGCCGGATCTGAAGCTGATCGTGACCTCGGCCACCATCGACACGTCGCGTTTCGCCAAGCACTTCAACGATGCGCCGGTGCTGGAGGTGGAAGGGCGCAGCTATCCGGTGGAAGTGCGTTACCGGCCACTCGACCATCGTGGCGACGACGAGGATGGCGAGGATCTGCGCGAGCCGCTCAGCACCAGCGACGCCATCCTCGCCGCACTGGAGGAGATCACCCGCGAGGTCGGCCCTGCGGGGGGCGGGCCGGGCGACGTGCTGGTGTTCCTGCCCGGCGAGCGCGAGATCCGCGATCTGCACCAGTTGCTCGGCAAGCGCAAGTTCCGGCATACCGAAGTGCTGCCGTTGTATGCGCGGCTTTCACCGCGCGACCAGGATCGTGTATTCAACCCCGGCTCCGGCCGGCGCATCGTGCTGGCGACCAATGTGGCGGAAACCTCGCTGACGGTGCCGCGCATCCGTTACGTGATCGACCCGGGCTACGCGCGGGTCAAGCGTTACAGCCCGCGCATGAAGCTCGATCGGCTGCATGTCGAGGCGATCTCGCAGGCCAGCGCCGACCAGCGCCGTGGCCGTTGCGGGCGTGTCGCCGCGGGGGTTTGCTACCGGTTGTATTCCGAAGCCGACTTTCTCGCGCGGCCACGCTACACCGACCCGGAAATCCTGCGCGCCGCACTGGCCGGCGTGATCTTGCGCATGCTCGCGCTGGGGCTTGGGCGCGTCGAAGGTCGTGTATCGGCGGAGCCGAAACGCGCATCTACGGATTGCCGTGACGGCCATCCGCAGATCATCGAAAAATTCGCCTTCATCGATGCGCCCGACAGCCGCGCGATCGCCGATGGCTGGCAGCAGTTGTGGGAACTGGGCGCCGTGTCCGCGCCGGATGCGCATGGGCGCCGTGTACTCACACCGATCGGTAGCACGCTCGCGCGCATTCCCATCGACGTGAAACTGGCGCGCATCCTCGTCGCCGCGCGCCAACATGGCTGCCTGCGCGAGGCGACCGTCATCGCGTCGTTTCTCGGCGTGCAAGACCCGCGCGAGCGCCCCGCCGATGCGCGTGGCGCGGCCGACGCTGCACACGCGACCTTCGCCGATCCGAAGTCGGAGTTCGTCGGCATCGTGAAGCTGTGGGACGCCTACGCCGCCGCGCACGAGGAGTTGACCCAATCGAAGCTGCGTGCGTGGTGTGAAAAACACTACCTCGGCTTCCTGCGCATGCGCGAGTGGCGCGAATTGCATCGGCAACTGCTGCTGCTCGGCGAGGAGCTCGACTTCCACGCGAACGCGCAACCGGCGGATTACGCCGCGCTGCACCGCGCCTTGATCGCCGGCTTGCCGATGCAGGTCGGCAACAAGGACGAGAAGAACCTCTACCTCGCCCCGCGCCAGCGCCGCTTCAAACTGTTCCCCGGCTCGGCCTTGGCGAAACAACCGCCGCCGTGGGTGCTGGCGGCGACCTTGCTCGATACAGCGCAGGTTTGGGCGCTCACGAACGCGCGCATCGAGCCGGATTGGGCGATCGCCGAACTGCCGCACCTGCTATCACGCCGCCACTACGACGCGCACTGGTCGCGCAAGCAGGGCCGCGTGATCGCGTCCGAACAAATCGCCCTGTTCGGGCTCGTGCTCGCGCCGAAAAAACCCGTTCACTACGGTTCCATCGCGCCGGCGGAAGCGCGCGAGATTTTCATCCGGCAAGGGCTGGTGCCGGGCGAAGCCGATCTGCGCGCGCCCTTCCTCAGGCGCAATCTGGCGACTCTGGACAAGGCGCGCGAGGAAGAAGCCAAGCTGCGCCGCGCCGGTCTGGTCGCCGATGAGGACTGGCAGGCGCGCTGGTACCTCGACCGCATTCCGCAGGACGTGTGCACCGCGCATGGCTTGGATGCTTGGTACGCGAAAGCCGCTCCCGAGCAACGCCGAGCGCTGGAGTGGCCGCTGGCCGAGCTGTTGCCGGGCGAGGGCGGCGAAGCCGAACGCTTCCCGAAATATCTGGCGCTGGGTGATGCGCGTCTGGAACTGCATTACTGCTTCGAGCCGGGGGCGCCTGACGACGGCGTGAGCCTGCTGGTGCCGCTGCACCTGCTGCATGCGCTCGATGCGGCGCGGTTGTCGTGGCTGGTGCCGGGTTTGCGCGAGGAAAAGGCGACCGCGTTGATCCGCGGCTTGCCCAAAGCGTTGCGGCGCAATTATGTGCCGGCACCGGATTTCGCGCGTGCGTTCGCCGAAGCATGGCCGGTTGCCAGTGCCGATGCCATCTCCGGCGAACTCTCGCGTTTCCTCACCCGTGCGACTGGGGCCAGCGTGGCGGCGACGGATTTCGACGAAGCAGGAATCGAACCCCATCTGCGCATGAATCTGCGGGTGGTGGAGGATGGGCGTGTGCTCGATCAATCGCGGGATCTGGAGGGCTTGCGCGCACGCTTCGGCGAACGCGCGCAGCATGCTTTCGCCGCGCGCGCAGGGCGCGATCTGGCGGCGGAAGGATTGCGCGAATTCCCGCTGCAGGCGCTGCCCGAGCTTGTCCCCGGCGAAGCCGGCGTGCCGGCGTATCCGGCGCTGGTGGATGCCGGTGAGGCGGTTGCGCTGCGGATATTCGCCGATCGCGGACAGGCGTTGCGCGAACATGCCGGGGGTGTGCGTCGCCTGTTGCGCATCGCACTCGCCGAGCGCATCAAATCCGCACGCAAGCAGTTGCCGATCACCCCGCAAGCAGGACTGCTGTATGCGTCCATCGAGAAATTCACCGGCCAGGCGGGAGCGAAATCGCCGGCGGCCGAACACCTGCGTACCGACATCGTCGATGCGGCCTTGAAGGTGTTGCTGGACGACGGCGTCGAGAGTATCCGCGATCGCACGGCTTTCGACGCGGCGCAGGCGGACATCGGCCGCCGCCTGTTCGGCGAGGCGATGGGACGCCTGCAACTGGCCGCATCCATCCTCGATGCGGTGGCCGCGCTCAAGCCGCAACTGGAATCGCCCTTGCTGGGTTGGGCGAAAGGAAACCTCGACGACCTGCGCGCGCAGCTTGACGATTTGCTGCCGCCGGGCTTCCTGGGCGCGACGCCGGCGCGGGCGCTGGCGCAGTTTCCGCGTTACCTCAAGGCGATGGCGCTGCGCGCGCAACGCGCCATCGACGATCCGCCGCGCGATCAGGCGCGGCTGCTGGAGTTGCGCCCGTTCGTGGAAGCGCTGGTGCAGGCGCGCCGCGATGGCGCGGGCGAGCGCCCGGAATGGCAGGCGCTGCGCTGGGATCTGGAGGAATTGCGGGTGTCGCTGTTCGCGCAGGAACTGGGCGCGAAACCGGGTGTGTCGGTCAAGCGGTTGGCGCGCCAGCTCGTCGATGCATTGCGCGCAGGGCGATAGGCCCTGCGCGCTGCCTGCGTCATTTCACGCGCTCGACCTTGGTCGACGAGCCGTAGCCTTCCACCTTCAGATACCACGTGCCCATCAGGCCGGGCGAGATGGTGACCCCGGGGTTCTTCAGCCGCACCGCGAACACGTCGCCGTCGACCTGGTGCCAGACCTGCCCGTTGGCGAGGGTGAAGGTGGTGCCGCCGTCCCAGCCGTGGAAGTCGCCATCGATGGAGCTGACGATGCTGCTCAGGTCGCCGTGGTAGGTGCGGAAGCCCATCTTCTCCGCGTCGTTCTGATCCTGCTGGCGCATGCCCTCCTCGCGTGCCACGGCGGTGCGCTTGTCCACCTCGCTGCGGATGAAGGCATTGAGCCGGGCGAGCTGCTCGGGCGTGAGCTTGTCCAGCCCGGCGGCCTTGAAGTCGGCCGAGGACATGCGCTCCTCCAGCGTCGAGAACTGCTGGGCGCAGGCCAGCGGCGCGACCAGGGCGAGGCAGGCGGCGAGCGTGGCGGCAAGGGCGATACGGCGCATCGTGGGTTCCTGCGGGTACGGTTCGTGGAATCCGCCGGCGAACCGGCTGGATCGTTAGTTGAGTGACGCGTTGAATAATTCCATCGTGTAATTATCAACGCACGCTTAAGTCCGGTACATGCCCGGACTCGGCTCACACGAATCAATCACTTGCGCGATTGGCTCGTGGCCGGCCTTCCATGACCGACTGGCAACGCTGAAATTCAGCGCCGCCTTGGACTAGTGTAAACCGAATGCCGGTTACGTATAACGGAACTTCCGCCGCCGCCGTTCGCACCGTGAAAGCAAGCCCTGATCGCGCCCTGCCCACCGATGCCACCCTGTGCGAGTGGCTGCGCTCGCGTGGTCGCGATACCACGCGCGCTACGCTGGCCGTGCTCGACCCGACGCAGCCGACCTCGTTGTCCGCGCAATCTGAGCGCGACCTGCGGGAATGCCTCGAACTGCTCGACCTGTTGCGTGCCGACGAAGAGGTATTGCTCGCAGCCATCGTCCACGCGCTCCCGGCGTGGCGACCACGGTTGGGATCGCTCGACACCGACACGCGCGGACGCGTGCTGGTTCTGCTCGAAGGCCAGCAGGCCGCCGAGCAGGTGTGGAACCTGCATGCCGAGCGTACCCAGCATGTGCGTGCGGAAGGGCTGCGGCGCTTGCTGCTGGCGCTGGTGAAGGATCTGCGCACGATCCTGATCCTGCTTGCGCGGCACCTGGTACGCATGCGTCACGCTGCTGACTTGCCCGAGGACCAACGTGTCGCGCTGGCGCAGTTGTCGGCCGACATTCACGCGCCGCTGGCGAACCGGCTGGGCATCTGGCAACTCAAGTGGGAGCTGGAGGATCTGGCCTTTCGCTACCTGCAGCCGGATCGCTACCAGCGCATCGCCCGCCTGCTGGACGAAAAACGCAGCGATCGCGAACGCTTCATCGAAAGCGTGAAGACGCGCATCCGTGCGGCATTGGGCGATGCGGGCATCGTTGCCGATGTGGCCGGGCGACCCAAGCACATCTTCAGCATCTGGAAAAAGATGCAGCGCAAGAACGTGCCCTTCGGCGAGCTCTACGACGTGCGCGCGGTGCGCGTGCTGGTGGACGACATCGCCACCTGTTACGCCGCGCTGGGCGTGGTGCATCAACTGTGGTCGCCGGTGCCGGCCGAATTCGACGATTACATCGCCAACCCGAAGGGCAACAACTACCGCTCGCTGCACACGGCGGTGATCGGTCCGCAGGGGCGCGCGCTGGAAGTGCAGATCCGCACCCACGACATGCATGCGCATTCCGAGCTCGGGGTGGCGGCGCATTGGCGCTACAAGGAGGGCCAGGTCGGGGTCGGAAAAACATCTCCGAACGCCGATGCCAGCTACGATCGGAAAATTGCATGGATGCGCCAGTTGCTCGATCGCGGCGAGGCCGAGGGCGGCGAGGAAACCCTGCTCGCCGGTCTGCGCGCCGATCTGGTCGAGGATCGTGTCTATCTGCTCACCCCGCGCGGCGAAGTCATCGACCTTCCGCGCGGTGGCACCGTGCTGGATTTCGCTTACCACGTGCACACCGAGGTCGGGCATCGCTGCCGCGGTGCCAAGGTCAACGGGCGCATCGTGCCGCTGAACTTCCAGCCGGCCACAGGAGATCGCGTCGAGATCATGACGGCGAAGATTTCCGAGCCACGCCGCGACTGGCTGCTGGCCGGCAGCGGCTTCCTTGCCAGCGCGCGCTCGCGCGACAAGGTGCGCGGCTGGTTCCACAAGCTCGACCGCGCGCGCAACCTGCAGGCCGGGCGTGAATTGCTGGACAAGGAACTCAAGCGGCTCGCCCTGCACCAGCACGACCTCGCCCCGGCACTGGCGCGGTTTCGTCTTGCCACGTTGGACGAACTGCACATCGCCGTGGCGCTGGGCGACGTGGGCCCCAGTCAGGTCGCGCGCGCCCTGCACGATCACGCGCAGGCGTTGCTGCGCAGCGAAACCGAAAAGCAGGCGCAGGCATCGCGTGCCGATCCCAAAGCGCGCCCGGCGCGGCCCAACGACCGCTTCGTGGTCGAGGGCGTGGGCAATCTGCTGACCCTGCTTGCGCGCTGTTGCCAGCCGGTGGCCGGCGATGCCATTGCCGGCTACCTCACCCGCGGGCGCGGGGTGAGCATCCATCGGCAGGGTTGCACCGCGCTCGCACGCCTGCTGATCGCACACCCCGAACGCCTGTTGCCGGTGGAATGGGGTGAGCGCGGCAGCGCCAGTTACAGCGTGGACGTGCAGGTGCGCGGACTGGATCGCAAGGGTTTGCTCAAGGATCTGACCAACCTGATCGCCCAGCATGGCGTGCATGTACTGGCGGTGAGCAGTCGGTTGGAGGAATCGCGCGGGCTGGCTGAAGTGCGGTTCACCTTGAAGGTGAAGGATTTCGATCAACTCGGGCAACTGCTGGGCCGTCTGGGCGCGGTGGCCGGCGTGGATGAAGCGCGGCGGTTGGGGTGAAGGAGACTCGGGACTCGGGACTCGGGACTCGGGACTCGGGACTCGGGACTCGGGACTCGGGACTCGGGAAGCGGGAAGCGGGAAGCGGGAAGCGGGAAGCGGGAGGCGGGAAGCGGGACTCGGAACTCTGGCGTCCACTTGCCGTACACACAAGCTGCCGGGATTCATCGGTCACGCGCTGCCAGCGGTCGCGCTGCTATCCTGAGCGCATGCCGCACACCCTTTGCGCGCCATGAGCGATCGCCGCGAGCCTGCCATCGGCGAGCCACTGCATGCTGTCGATCCCACCGCGTGGGCGACCGCGGTGCGCCCGGTACAGTCGCGGCAAGCGAGCCGCCGACGCTCGCGCACGCCATGGATCGTCTTCGTGTCTGTGCTCGTGCTGGCTGCGGCCGGCTTCGCGCTGGTGCACTGGCGCAACGCCATCGGTGCCCGCCTCGTCCAACCCCCGCCGCAAAACCTGCTGGTGCAGCAGGCGCAGGAGGCGTTGCGCGCGGGTCGGCTCACCGCACCCGATGGCCGCGGTGCGCGCGAGCTGTTCGAGGCGGCGATGGCGCGCAATCCGGACGATCTCGCTGCGCGCGAGGGGCTGGCGCATGTGGCGAACGCAGCCGTCGCGAAGGCGCAGGCGGACATCGATGCCGGCCATGCCGATCTGGCGCAACGCGATCTCCAGCTCGCCCGCGATCTTTCCGCGCCGGTCGCGGCGGTCGCGCGGGTCGAGGAGGCGTTGCGCCGCAAGACCGGCGGTGAGGCGAGGATCGCCGACCTGCTGGCGAAGGCCGACACCGCTATCGGCTCAGGCCATCTGGACGACGGCGATACAAGCGCGCTGGCAGTACTGCAGCAAGCCGTGGAACTCGCACCGAACAATGCGCTCGTACTAGACCGACGAGCCGCGCTGCTGTCGCGGATGCTCGGCGATAGCAAGTCGCTGCTGACCAAGGGTGACATCGACGGTGCGCGCAAGGTGATCGAGCGTGTGGCGTCGGTCGATCCCGGGCATCTGGATTTGCCGGATGCGCGCGCTCGTCTGGCCGATGCGCTGGCGCGCCGTCAACGCGAACAGATGCGGCAGATGGATCGCGCCGATGCCGATTTGCATGCCGGCAAGATCGACGCTGCCATGGCGATCTGGAAACAGACATTGGCGATCACGCCGGATGATCCACGCGCGCACGCGGGTGTGCGTGCGGCGGCCGAAGCATGGGTGCGGCAGGCCAATAGGGAAACGGCGGAGTTCCAGTTTTCGCAAGCCGCCGATGCGCTCGACAAGGCGCGCGAACTGGCTCCGGATTTGCCCTCCGTGCGCGCCGCGAGCCAGCGCATGCATATGGCTCGTTTGCAACGCTCGGGGCTGCTGCGCGGGACGCACGACAAGGCTCGCATCGTCGATCTGCTCGCCGCCGCCGATGGTGCCATGGCTCGCGGCGAACTGGTCGAACCGCCCGGCGACAGCGCCTTCGACAAGCTGCACGAGGCAGCGGCGATCGCGCCCGGCGACCCGCGCGTGGTCGCCGCCAACCATCGTTTCATCGGCAGCACCCTGGCTTGTTACCAGCGTTCGATGACCGACAACCGTCTGGTTCACGCGAACGATTGCCTCGATGCCCTGATCTCCGTCCAGCCCGGTTACGCCAGCCTGCCCTCGCTGCGCGGCGAGCTGGCCAAGCGCTGGCTGGGCTATGCCGACGAGCGCCTCGGTGCCGGCGAAATCGACAATGCGCAGCGTGCGGTCGATGCCGCGCACCGCCTCACGCCGCGCGATCCGGCGGTGGCCGCGATGGCTCGGCGGGTGCTGCTGGCACGCGGCGGGCGCTGATGCGGCCTGCGTGGCGCGTGCTTGCCTTCGATCGATCCTCGTTTCAATCTGGGCAGAGCGTTCGTACCCGAGGTGATTTCCGATGATCCGTATTCCATTGCGCCAAGGCCTTGCCCGTCCGTTAACCGTCGCGGGTCTCGCCGGCGCGTTGATGTTGTCTGGCTGCACCCAGCACGCCGCACAGGAAGCCGCGCAGCGACAGGCGCAGGCCAAGACTGCCGAAATCGCCCGTGATCTCGATACCTATCGGCAAGCCCTGCGCGATCACAACGATGCGTCGGCTTTGGCGACCGGCCGGGACCTCGTGCAGCGCTTCCCCAACGATGCGGCGGCGAAGGAAGTCCAGCAAACGTTGCCGGATATCCAGAAGCGCTGGGCGGACAAGCAGGAACAGGAACGGCTCGCGGAACTATGGCAGTACGATGAGTCGCCGATGGCGGGCGGCATCCAGTCCACGGCGGTGATCTACGACAGCCAGCCGTCCGATCTATCCGTGCGCTTGGTGCTGCGCCGGCACACCAGTTGGGGTCAGAGCGTGTACCTGTTCGGCGACGGCAAGGGGTTCGTGTGCAAGGGCGACTGCACGATTCATGCGAAATTCGACGGCAAGCCGCGCACCATCGTCGCCTATGCGCCGCCCACTGGCGAGCCGGCGTTGATGTTCCGCGACGACAAGGGCTTCATCGCCGCGCTGACGAAGGCCAGGAAGATCGAAATGGAGGTCACCCTGCGCGATGGCATGAAGAAGGTGGAACTGCTTTACGAGGTGTCCGGTTTCCTGCCCGACCACTGGAAACCCTTGGCGATGAAGGGTGGCAAAGGGTAGGGCTGGAAGCGCTTTTACCTGGGGCCGCGATCAGCGGCGGCGCAGTATCCGCGTCAGCAGGTATCCGACCGCGATGGCACCCCCGACAGCCAGCTTCGGGTGGCGGCGAACAGCCTCGCCGGTACGGGCGAGCGCTTCCCGACCGGCCTCCAGCAAGGAGTCCAGTCCATCGCCGGCTTCATCCTTGATGACGCGTGCCGCCCGTGATGTCGCCTGCGCGGCATCGGCCACGCCGACGACCAGGTGGTCGCGCGCCATGGACAAATGCTCTCCGGCTTGTTTGAGGCGATTGGATTCGGGTGACGACATGGGTAGCTCCATTGGAGTGATGGGGGCGATAACTGTCGATGCTCGTGCATGAACCCAGCCCCAATTTCACTTCCTGTTTGGGGGGCGTTTCCGTTTCCGTATCGCTCTTGACTGCGCCCCGATGCTGCAGACCCGGACGCGGCGCTTGATATCATGCGATTTGATCGCGCATGCCCGCGCATGCGCAGCATCCATTCGAGCGACCTTCATCGATGTCCACGACGCAACATCCCACCTGGCTGGTCACCGGCGGTGCCGGTTTCATCGGCGGCAATTTCGTGCTCGATGCGGTCGCCGCCGGCGTGCGCGTGGTCAATCTCGATGCGCTGACCTACGCTGGCAATCGCGACACCCTCGCGGCGCTCGACGGCGATGCGCGCCATGTGTTCGTGCATGGCGACATCGGCGACGCCGTGCTGGTGGCGCGCCTGCTGGCCGAACATCGTCCCGATGCGGTGGTGAACTTCGCCGCCGAATCGCACGTGGATCGTTCCATCGACGGCCCGGCTGCGTTCGTGCAGACCAATGTGGTCGGCACGCTCGCTCTGCTCGAATGCGCGCGCGATTACTGGCGCAGCCTCGAGGGATCGGCAAAGAACGCCTTCCGCTTCCTGCATGTGTCCACCGACGAAGTGTATGGCTCGCTGGGCGCGACCGGCGCCTTCACCGAGGAAACGCCCTACGCGCCGAATTCGCCGTACTCGGCGTCCAAGGCCGCGTCCGACCACCTCGTGCGCGCTTTCCACCACACCTACGGGCTGCCGGTGCTGACCACGAACTGCTCGAACAACTACGGGCCGTTCCAGTTTCCCGAAAAGCTCATCCCGTTGGTGATCCAGAAGGCGCTCGCCGGCCAGCCGTTGCCGATCTACGGCGACGGCATGAACGTGCGCGACTGGCTGTTCGTGAAAGATCACTGCGCGGCGATCCGCCAGGTGCTGGAAGCCGGCCGGGTGGGCGAAACCTACAACGTCGGTGGCGACGCCGAGAAACCGAACATCACGGTGGTGAAGACGATCTGCGCGCTGCTCGACGCGCGCCGCCCGCTGCCCGACGGTCGCCCGCACGAAGCGTTGATCACCTACGTGAAAGATCGCCCCGGACACGACCGCCGCTATGCCATCGACGCGACCAGACTCCAGCGCGAACTGGGTTGGAAGCCGACGGTGGACTTCGAGCAAGGTATCGCCGCCACGGTGGATTGGTACCTCGACAATGCCGCGTGGGTAAAGCGCGTGCTGGATGGCAGTTACCGGTTGGAGCGCATCGGGCAGGGTTGATTTTCCCTCTCCCTCCGGGAGAGGGTGCCGAAGGCGGGTGAGGGAAAGACGCCGAGGGGCACCTGACGCACTTCCCTCATCCGGCCCTTCGGGCCACCTTCTCCCGGAGGGAGAAGGGTGAAGCACGGCACACCGATTTTCACTTGATCCGGATTTATTGGCAGTGTCCCCATGACCCAACGCAAAGGCATCATCCTCGCCGGCGGCTCCGGCACCCGTCTGTACCCGATCACCCAGTCGATCAGCAAGCAACTGCTGCCGGTGTACGACAAGCCGATGATCTACTACCCGCTGAGCACATTGATGCTGGCGGGCATCCGCGACGTGCTCGTCATCAATACCCCGCACGAGCAGGAACTGTTCAAGCGCCTGCTGGGCGACGGCTCGCAATGGGGCATGCGCATCGAATATGCGGTGCAGCCCAGTCCCGACGGGCTCGCGCAGGCTTACCTGATCGGTCGCGAGTTTCTTGCTGGCAGCCCGAGTTGCCTCGTGCTGGGAGACAACATTTTCTATGGCGATGGATTCACCACCCAATTGCGCCGCGCCGATGCGCAGACGCATGGCTCGACCGTGTTCGGCTACTGGGTGAACGATCCGGAACGCTACGGCGTGGCCGAGTTCGACGCCTCCGGGCGCGTGGTCGGCCTCGAGGAGAAGCCGGCCCATCCACGCTCGCACTACGCCGTCACCGGCCTGTATTTTTACGACGGCCGTGCCAGCGACTTCGCTGCATCGCTCAAGCCCTCACCACGTGGTGAGCTGGAGATCACCGACCTCAACCGCTGTTACCTCGAGGATGGTTCGCTGCGTCTCGAACGCCTCGGTCGTGGCTATGCATGGCTCGACACCGGCACCCATGAATCGTTGCAGGAAGCATCCAATTTCATCCACACCATCCAGTCGCGGCAGGGGCTGCGCGTGAGCTGCCCGGAGGAGATCGCGTGGATCAACGGCTGGATCGATACCGAGCGCGTCCGCGAACTGGCAAGGCCGCTGGCGAAGAACGGTTATGGGCAATACCTGCTGGCGCTGGTCGAACGCGGGCCGGTGGCGTGAAGCGGGGAATGGGGAGGTCGTAAATCGTGAATCGTGAATCGTGAATCGTGAATCGTGAATCGTGAATCGTGAATCGTGAATCGTGAATCGTGAATCGTGAATCGTGAATCGTGAATCGTGAATCGTGAATCGTG
>JAFEBV010000042.1 GCA_018242485.1 Pseudomonadota bacterium | reverse complement strand
TTCACGATTCACGATTCACGATTCACGATTCACGATTCACGATTCACGATTCACGATTCACGATTCACGATTCACGATTCACGATTCACGATTCACGATTCACGATTCACGATTCACGGCGCGAAGCGCCAAAACACGAAGCCCCGCGAACGCGGGGCCTCGGGGTTGCCGTGGTGCGCGGGCTTACTCGCCGCCGAGCACGCTGACCGTGCGCCGGCTCTTCGGGCCCTTGACCGCGAAGTTCACCACGCCGTCCTTGAGCGCGAACAAGGTGTGGTCGCGACCCATGCCCACGCCGAGGCCGGGGTGGTACTCGGTGCCGCGCTGGCGAATGATGATGTTGCCGGCCTCGACCGCCTGGCCGCCGTAGATCTTCACGCCCAGATACTTCGGGTTGGAATCGCGGCCGTTGCGGGTGCTGCCGCCTGCCTTTTTGTGTGCCATGGCCGGGTCTCCTTACTTGCTGCCGGCGTGGATGCCGGTGATTTCGACTTCGGTGAAGTGCTGGCGGTGGCCCATCTGCTTGCGATGGTGCTTGCGCCGGCGGAACTTGACGATGCGGATCTTGTCCGCGCGGCCGTGGCCCTTGATCGTCGCCGCCACCGACGCGCCCTTGAGCGCATCGCCGACGTGAACCTGCTCGCCGTCGGCGAGCATCAGCACATTGTCGAACTTGACGGCGCTGCCGACGTCGCCTTCGAGCTTCTCCACACGCAGGGTTTCGCCCTGCATCACACGGTACTGCTTGCCGCCCGTGACCAATACTGCGTACATGACCGGTTGTCCTTTGTAGTTATTTTACGGTTCGTCTGCCCGCACCGCTTTGGACAGAAGCGGAATTATGATGAAAAAACCGTTTCTGGTCAAACCCTTCCGATTCGCGGAGACGGCAAAAGTTGGACGTCGGCCCACACGGGGCTCGCTCAAGTCGCCATCGGGCGATGCGTGTTGGCAAGAAACGCTGACGATCGTGTTCGACGATCAAGCAAACGGTCGACCGCGCGACGCCGCATCGCTTGCCTCCAACCTCGCTCCAGCAAGGACGAGTAAAGGGGAATCCCCTTCACTCGTTGTCGAGGAACGAGCGCAGTTGCTCGGAGCGCGAGGGGTGGCGCAGCTTGCGCAGGGCTTTGGCTTCGATCTGGCGGATACGCTCGCGGGTGACATCGAACTGCTTGCCGACTTCCTCCAGCGTGTGGTCGGTGTTCATGTCGATGCCGAAGCGCATGCGCAGCACCTTGGCCTCGCGCGGGGTGAGGCCGGCGAGCACGTCGCGCACGGTTTCCATCAGGCCGATGTTGGTGGCGGCGTCCGACGGGGACTCCTGATTGGTGTCCTCGATGAAATCGCCCAGGTGCGAATCCTCGTCGTCGCCGATGGGGGTTTCCATCGAAATGGGTTCCTTGGCGATCTTGAGCACCTTGCGGATCTTGTCCTCGGGCATTTCCATCTTCGCGGCGAGTTCTTCCGGCGTGGCCTCGCGACCCATTTCCTGCAGCATGGTGCGGCTGATGCGGTTGAGCTTGTTGATGGTCTCGATCATGTGCACCGGGATGCGGATGGTGCGCGCCTGATCGGCGATCGAGCGGGTGATGGCCTGGCGGATCCACCAGGTCGCGTAGGTGCTGAATTTGTAGCCGCGGCGGTATTCGAACTTGTCCACCGCCTTCATCAGGCCGATGTTGCCTTCCTGGATGAGGTCGAGGAACTGCAGGCCGCGGTTGGTGTATTTCTTGGCGATGGAGATGACGAGGCGCAGGTTCGCCTCCACCATCTCCTTCTTGGCCTTGCGCGCCTTCGCCTCGCCATAGGCCATCGCGCGGTTGACTTCCTTGATGTCGGCCATCGACAGGAACGAGGCGTTCTCGATGCCGATCAACCGTTCCTGCTCGGCGACGATCTCGTCCTTGTGCTCGCGCACGCCCGAGGCCCACTTCTGCTTGCGGCGGATCACCTCGTCGGCCCACTGGGTGTTGGTGGCGTTGCCTTCCCACGCGCGCAGGAAATCCTTGCGCGGCATCTTCGCCTGGCGGGTGCAAATGTCGAGGATGCGACGCTCGTGCTCCTTGATCGAGGCCACCACTTCGCGCAGCTTGCGGGTGAGCGCATCGACCATGCCCAGCGGGAACTTGAAGGTCATGAATTGCGCGGCCATGTCGGCGCGCAGCTTGAGCACCTTCTTGTCGGCCGGGCCGAGCTTGGCATGCGCCTTCTGGAACTTGCCGTACAGACTGCGCAGCAGATCCATGCGGCGTGCGACTTCGACCGGATCCGGGCCGGTCTCGACCGCGGTGCCTTCCTCGCCCTCTTCACCCTCTTCAGCCTCGGCCGGCTCGGCCTCCTCGGTGGGCATGGCCTCGGGTTCGTCGATGTCGGCAAAACCGCTGACCAGCTCGTTCAGGCGCTTCTTGCCTTCCTGATGGAGGTCGTAGTCCTCCAGCAGCATGTGCGTGGACCACGGGAAGCCCGCCACCGAGGACAGCACCTGGGTCAGGCCTTCCTCGATGCGCTTGGCGATGGCGATCTCGCCCTCGCGATTGAGCAGCTCCACCGTGCCCATCTCGCGCATGTACATGCGCACCGGGTCGGTGGTGCGCCCGGCTTCGGCGTCCAGCGACGACAGCGCGGCGGCGGCTTCCTCGGCGGCGGCCTCGTCCACGCTGGTCTGCGGCGGCTCAGTCAGCAGCAGTTCGACATCCGGCGCGCTCTCGTGCACCTGGATGCCCATGCCGTTGATCATGCCGATGATGTCCTCGATCTGGTCGGGATCGACGAGGTCGTCGGGCAGGTGGTCGTTGACCTCGGCGTAGGTCAGGTAGCCCTGTTCGAGCCCCTTGTTGATGAGCTGCTTGATCTCGGACTTCTGCTGTTCGGCGGGGTTCGTGGTGGCCATGGGATTGCCGGGGGAAATAGACCGTCCATTATATCGCAAGCAGGCGGGCGATTCCCAAGTGATTGATCGGAAAGGACTGTGCTGCGACGGGTGTCACGAATCAGGCAGGCTGAGCGCGGGCGGCCAGCAGGAAGGTTGCCGGGCCATCGTTGACCAGTTCGACCTGCATGTGCGCGCCATAACGTCCACAGGCCACGAGCGGATGACGCGCGCGCGCAAGTTCGACCAGATGCTCGAACCAACGCAGGCCGGTGGTGGGATCGGCCGCGGTGGAGAATCCCGGGCGCATGCCCTTGCGGGTATCGGCAGCCAGGGTGAACTGGCTGACCAGCAACAGCCCGCCGCCGGTGTCGGTCAGGCAGCGGTTCATCCGCCCGTGTTCGTCGTCGAAGATGCGATAGCCGAGCAGACGCGCGCAGGTGCGCTCGACCTGCGCCGGCCCATCGCCGGGCTCGACCGCGACGAAGGCCAGCAGCCCCGAACCGATGGTGCCGACGATTTCGCCTTCGACGGTGACGCTGGCGCGGGTAACGCGCTGGATCAGGGCGAGCATGTCATGGCCCGTGGGCGGGGAGGGTGACCATGCTGCCGGTAGGCGGGGGAAAATACGAGGCGGATGGGTAACTCCCCGCCAAGTAACTGACGCCAGAAGTGGAATTTTCTCGTAGTCTGACCCGAGGAGGTTCCATGAAGAAGTCTCGCTTTACCGACAGCCAGATCATTGCCGCGCTCAAGCAAGCCCAAGCCGACATCGCCGGATTCGTCCTGTACGCACTCGCTATGTTGATCGGCCGGCTGCCGCTGGGCGTGCTCGCTCGCCTTGGCGATGGCCTCGCGTGGCTAGCGCGGAAGCTGGATGTGCGCGAGGCGCGGGTGGCGCGGCGCAACCTGGAACTCATCGCCCCGCAGATGGATTCCACCGAACGCAAGCGGTTGCGGCGTCAGGTATTGCGCACCACCTTTCGCGGCCTGTTCGAGACCCTGCGTTTCTGGACGCGATCGGAGTCCGCCAATCTGCGCTTGATTCGAGCGGTGCATGGACAGGAACTGTTCGATGCCGCGCTCGCCGCCGGTCGCGGCCTGATCGTCGCCGCGCCGCACTACGGCAACTGGGAACTGCTCAATCAGTGGCTGGCTTCGCGCACGCCGATCACCGTGTTGTATCGCCCGCCCGAGCATCCCTCCGGCGAGGCCTTCCTGCGCCGCGTGCGCGGGCGCGCCAACGTGCAGCAGGTGGCTGCCGGCGGCAGCGCGGTACGCGGTCTGTTGAAAACGCTCGCCGTGGGTGGCGTGGTCGGCATCCTTCCGGATCAGCAACCCAAGCTGGGTGATGGCGTGTTCGCACCGTTCTTCGGCGTGCAGGCGTTGACCATGACCCTGCTGCCGCGATTGGCTCGGCGCACCGGCGCCGCCGTGTTGTTTGCGGTGGCGGAACGGATTCCGACCGCCGAACGTATCGGCCCCGCGCGCTTCGACGTGCATTTGTTCCCCGTCGCGCCGGAATTGTCCGGCGAGGATTCGCAGGCTGCGGTGGTGGCGCTGAACGCCGGCGTCGAGACGATCGCGCGCCGCGACATGGCGCAGTACCAGTGGACGTACAAACGCTACAACCTGCGTCCGCCGGAGTCTGGCGAGGGCACGCCGTATGTCTGAAGCGACGCGCACCGGCGAGCGTCTGCCGTTGTCGGGGGTGGTGATCGCCAAGAACGAGGCCGACCGGATCGGCCGATGCGTCGATTCGTTGGCGGCGATCTGCGCCGAGGTGGTGGTGCTGGATTCGGGTTCGACCGACGCTACCGCGGCCGTGGCGCAGGCCGCCGGCGCGCGGGTGGAGCAGCAACCGTGGTTGGGATTTGCCGCGCAGAAAAATGCAGCCATCGCACGCGCATCGCAGCCCTGGGTGCTGCTGCTGGATGCCGATGAGTGGCTCGGCGATGGCGCTGCGGCGAACCTGCGCGAGCTGTTCGCGAAAGCCAAGGTCGAGAGCGCCGAGGTCTGGCGATTGCAACGGCGTACGCACTTCCTCGGTACCGTGTTCAACCACGGCGGTTGGGGCAACGAGGCGGTCGAACGCCTGTTCCGTCCCGACCTGCGCTACCTGCCCGCCGACGTGCACGAGAAACTTGACCTGCGCGATCGGCGCGTCGGCACGGCGCGCGTGCGCATCGAGCACGACACCGCGCGTTCGCTGGCCGAGTACCACGCCAAGCTGGCCCGCTACGCGCAGCTATGGGCGCAGCAGAAGCATTCCGCAGGTCGGCGTGCCGGCGTACTGGCCGCGCCGTTGCACGCAGCCGCGAACTGGACGAAAAACTATCTGCTGCGTGGAGGCTTCCTCGACGGCGGCACGGCCTTCGCCTACCACGCCTGCCACGCGCGTTACGTGTTCGCCAAATACCGCGCCCTGCGGGGGTTGTCGTGCGGATGAGGCGCACCGCTGCGGGCTTCCCGGTACCATGCGCGGCGACCCGGACGCCGTCATGAACCTCCCCGACCTCCACCTCGACCTCGGCTGCGGCGAGCACCCGCGCAATCCCTACGGGCGCGCGCATCTGGCCGGTGTGGACATCCGCGCGCTGACGGGCACACCGGATTTCGATTACCGTGTCGCCAACCTCGCCGTGCAGCCGATCCCGTATCCCGACGACCGTTTCGGCTCGGTGTCGGCGTTCGATTTCATCGAGCACGTCCCGCGCATCCTCGCCACGGCCGATGGCGCCGCCACGATCTTTCCGTTCGTGCGCCTGATGGACGAAGTCTGGCGCGTGCTGGCGCCGGGCGGGCTGTTCTACGCGCTCACGCCGGCCTGGCCGCATGCGGAGGCGTTCGTCGACCCCACCCACGTCAACATCATTACCGAGGGCACCCACGATTATTTCTGCGGCGCCGAGCCGACCGCGCGGATGTACGGTTTCGGCGGTCGATTCAAGGCGCGACGGGTGGATTGGGTGCGGTTCGGAGAAGCCTACAGCGCGTTGCCCGATTCGCCCGAGAACAAGCATCAACATTCAGGCATCAAAGGCCTGTCGCGGAAACTGCGCGCGCTCTCGCGCAGTCTCAGGGGCCGGCCAGAAGCCGGGCGCCGCCGCATGTACCTGCGCTGGGAGTTGCAGGCAGTGAAGGATCCGCAGGCGTGAGCACGATCCTGTTCTGGGATCCGGTCTGCGTACGCCCCTACGACACGCAGTCGATCCAGCGCGAAGCCACCGGCGGCACCGAATCGACGGTGGCGCGCATCGCCGACGCGTTGGATGCCTTTGTGATCCAGCACAATCGCCGCGAGGCGAATGGACGCTACCTGCCGCCGGGCCGCGTCGCCGGCGTCAAGCAGGTCGTGCTGGTGCGCGATGCGCGTGCGCTGCCACAGGCGCATGCACTCTACCCCGACGCCCGCCACCACCTGTGGGTGCACGATCTGATCGATCGCGGCTCCACGCGCGCGCGGCGGCTCGCGTCGGTACGCGAGTTGCTGTGCGCACTGACGGTGCGGATCGTCTGCGTCTCCGACGCGCAGCGGCGCGGCGTGCAGGCGGCGCTGGATGCGATGGCCGCAGGCGATGGCGTGGTCGCGCGCACGATCCACAACCCGGTCGATCCAGCGCTCGCCCCCGACGACACTCCGCTCGATCCGGACAAGCTGGTGTTCTTTTCCTCTCCGAACAAGGGGCTGGCGTTCACCCTCGACGCCTTCCGCGCGCTGCGCCGGCGCATGCCCTCGCTGCGCCTGCTGGTCGGCAACCCCGGCTACAAGGCCGACCGCCTCGCCGGCATCGCCGGCGTGGAATGGCTGGGCGCGCTGCCGCAGGCGCGCATCCATGCGCAGTTGCGCGGGGCGCTGTGCACGTTTTGTCCGAATTTCGCCATTCCCGAAACCTTCGGTCTGGTGTTCGCCGAATCGCTCGCGTTGGGCACACCGGTACTCACCCACGATTGCGGCGCGGCGAGCGAGGTGGTCGCCGACCCGCGTCAGGTGCTCCCCGTGACCACTGCACAGCGCGCCTACCAGCGCGCGTTTCGGCGTCTCTCGCCGGGCCTGCGCGCCGGCCCGGCGCGACTCGCCGACCGGCTGGGGCTGTTCGACGCCCACGTCGAGCGCATCCGCGCCTGGCGCGCGGGCGCGCGTCCGCAAGTCGGGCCGGATCCGCGTTTCGCGCTCGCCAACGTCGTCGCGCAATGGCGCGCGCTGTTCGCATCTTGAGATCAGCATGAGCGAGCCTGCGATGCCAGCGCCAACGCCACCGTTCGCCGCGACCGTGCTGGTGATCGCCTACCGCATGCGCGAAACGATCGCCGAAGCCATCGCCTCGGCGTTCGCGCAGACCGTGCCCTGCGAAATCCTGGTCTCCGACGACAGCTCCGGCGACGGCACCTTCGAGGCCGCGCAGACGGCGGTCGCAGGTTATGCGGGGCCGCATGCGGTGAGCGTGCGCAGCACCCCGCGCAACCTCGGCCTGTGCGCGCATATGGTCGAACTGGCGACGCTCGCCCGTGGCGACGTGCTGGTGTGTCTGGCCGGAGACGACTTCGCGTACCCGCGGCGCGTCGAGAAGTTGCTGGCGGCGATGACCGCGCATCCGCAGGCGATGGTGATCGGTTCGACGGTGGACGACATCGACATGCAGGGCAAGGTGCTTGCGCAAGGCGTGCGCGGATTGCCCGAATGCACGGATCAACGCTGGTTCCTACGCCGCGGCAAATTGCTGTGTGTGCTCGGTGCCTCGATGGCGGTGCGGCGGTCATTGCTTACCGATCTGCCGCCATTGCAGGGAGCGGTCGAGGACACGATGCTCACCCTGCGCGCGACGCTGTTGGGCGAATGCCGCTGCCTGCCCGAGCCGCTGCTTGGTTACCGGCGCCACGACCACAACCTCAACGATTTCATGAACGACCGCAGCGGCAAGGACTGGGCGACCTACGTGCGCCGCACGCGCCGACTGGTCGGCATGTATCGCATCATCGCCGACGATCAGGAGCGCTGCGTCGACGCGTGTCCCGACCTGTCCGTCGAGCGTCGCCGGTACGGACTCGAACTCGCGCGCATGTATCGCCTCGAAGCCGACATGCGCGAGGCGCTGATCGACAAACCCCGCCACCAGTGGCTTGCGCCGTTGTGGCGCGGCCTGTGCCATCCCGGCCTGCGCCGCAAGAGCGCCGAACGCGCGTTCAAGCTGCTGCTGCCGCGCCGATGGTTCGGGCGCAGCGGCTGAAAGAACTCAGGCGTCGCCTTGCCGGGCCGCGCGGCGCAGGTTCTTGGCGATGCGTAGCTGCCACTTCAGCGCGTCGATGGCGGGGATACCCTTCCAGTGCGGCAGTTCGTGGCGATGGCGCCAGACCAGTTGCATGAGGTCGGATTTGCGGCCCTGCTCGCGAGCGCGCGCCATCGCCTGAGCCAGCGCCGCGGCGATTTCGGCGTCGCGCCAACCGAGCTGCGCATAAGTGCGCATCAGGCTGTGGCGGTGGTCGAGCCAGGCGCGGGCGCTGACCGGATCGCGCGGTGCGCGCGCGTTCTTGCCCATAGGCGAGAACGCCGAGTCGTGGCGGCGAAAGCCCACCCACGGTTCGTCCACATAACGAACGCCGTTGCGACCGGCCGCGCACAGCGCCAGCCACCAGTCGTGGTAGGCACCCGCAGGGAAGGGCCGCACGGCTGCAAACAGGTCGCGGCGCAGCACGCTGGCATGCCCGGATACCGTGTTCGTCCACAGGAAGGGTAACGGCGAGGTGCCGGAAAGCATCCGCGTGGTTTGTCCGATGCGCTGATCGAGCGCGCGCCCCCCAGCGTCGATATAGGCCGAATCGCAATAGACCAGATCGGCATCGCCCAGTGCTGCCGCCAGTCCGGCCAGCTTGTGCGGATGCCAGACATCGTCCTGATCGCAGGGCGCGATCAACGCGCCACGACACAGCGCCATCGCCTGTTCGAAGTTGGCGGTCGGGCCGAGGTTGCGCGCATTCGCCTGCCAGCGCAGTCGTGCGTCGCGGGCGGCGTACTCGGACAGGATCGCGCAAGTCGCGTCGGTCGAGCCATCGTCGATGGCGACCACTTCCAATGTCACGTCTTGCTGGGCGAGCACCGAATCGAGCTGCTCGCGCAGGAAACGCTCACCGTTGAAGGTGCACAGGGCAACGGAAACCTGCGGCAGTGCGGGATCGGCTGCGGACATGGCCCGGAAGGGTTCGTGATGATGCAAGAGTGGCGAGGCGATCGTGGTGGCGCATCGTAACCGCATCGGCACGCCACGGTGGTCTTTGGGCGGCCACATGCGTGAAAGCCAGTCACTCAGTTGAAATTCAATCCCCCGGTTCATACTTGGAACTTGTTTCAGGCCGAATCTGTCCAAGCCGCATGCGCCCGATCGCCTCGTTCTTCGTCCTCGTGCTGGCCGCCGCCCTCGGCGGCGCCATCGCCCTGCAATTCCAGCCGGACAGCCCGGTACCTGCGGCCGCGCAAGAACGGCCGCTGGACGGGCTGCTGCCACCGGCGCGCGCGGCATTGCCGCCGGAAGTCGCCGGGCAGGCGCTGCCGTCGCTTGCGCCGATGCTGCGCAATGTCATGCCGGCGGTGGTGAGCATCCAGAGCAAGCACATCGTGCGGGTGAGCAGTCCGCTGGCTTCCGATCCGTTCTTCCGCCAGTTTTTCGGCATTCCCGACATGCCGCAGGAGCGCGTCGAGCAGGCACTGGGGTCGGGCGTGGTGGTGGATGCCGCGCGCGGGTTGGTGCTGACCAACAACCACGTGGTGGAAGCCGCCGATGGCATCAAGGTGACGCTGGCCGACGGGCGCACCGTCGAGGGTCAGGTCGTCGGTTCCGACCCGGGTACCGACGTGGCCGTGGTGCGTATTCACGCCGACCACCTGACCGCGCTGAAGATCGCCGACTCCAGCCAGTTGCAGGTCGGCGATTTCGTGGTCGCGGTCGGCAATCCCTTCGGCCTCGGCCAGACGGTGACTTCGGGGATCGTTTCCGCGCTCGGCCGCAGCGGCCTGCAGGGGCTGGGCTACCAGAACATGATCCAGACCGACGCCTCGATCAATCCGGGCAATTCCGGCGGCGCGCTGGTGAATCTGCGCGGCGAACTGGTCGGCATCAATCGCGCGATCTACAGCCCCACCGGCAGCAGCGTCGGCATTGGTTTCGCCATCCCCTCCAACCTCGCGCAGAACGTGATGGAGCAGTTGCTGGCCAACGGCAAGGTGCTGCGCGGCTCGCTGGGCGTGGAGGCGCAGGACGTGAACGAGCGCATCGCCCGCGCGCTCAAGCTGCCCAATGCGCGCGGCGCGCTGGTGGCGCGGGTGTATCCGGGCTCGGCCGCGCAGGTGGCGGGAGTCAAAGTCGGCGATGTGATCGTGGCGGTCAACGGCACCGCCATCGCCGACAGCAAGGCGCTGCACAATGCCGAAGGGCTGGCGCCGGTCGGCAAGCCGGTGGTGTTGCAGGTGCAACGCGATGGGCAGACTTTGACGCTCTCGGCCTCGTTGAAGGTGCAGGCCGACAAGCTGGCCGGCATCCGTCTGGATCCACGCCTGCAAGGGGCGACCTTCGACGACCTGCCCGAGACCCTGAAGCAGAAGGGGCTGGCCGGGGTGGTGGTTGCGCAGGTCGCGCCGGGCAGCCGCGCCGATGCCAACAACCTGCAATCGGGCGACCTGATCGCGCAGATCAACGGCACCGACGTGCCCGACCTGGCCGCCTTGCAGGCCGCGCTGGCCGGCCAGCCCGCACGCCTGCAACTGACCCTCGTGCGCGGGCAGATGGTCGGCACCTTGTCGATGAAATGAAACTTCAAGTTGGATCACGCCGGCACTGCGATGCGCGCTTGGCGTATCCTCGACCTTCGCGTGCAACCCCCGTCCACGCCCCCGCAGGAGCAGCCCATGTCCACCGCCGACGAATCCACTTCCACCGAGCCGTCCCCCGCCGAACGTCCCGCCTCGCACCTGCGTGCCGCCGCCGGCCATGTCGGTCAGGCCCGCGACCACCTGAGCAGCGGTGTGCGCGAGGCGCGCGCCGATTTTTCCTCCGGCGTCAGTCAAGCCCGCGATCACCTCAGCACCGGCATGAACGATGCCATGGGCTCGGGCCGGGAAGCCGCGCGCGAGGCCAAGGCCGAACTGGACGACAAACTCGAAAAACTGTTCGACCAGAGCAAGGATTTGTTCGCGCAGGCCGAGGACGTGATCCGCAGCCGCCCGTGGACTTCCTTCGGCGCGGCCTTCGCGGCTGGGTTCCTGATCGCCCGCTTGACCCGCCGCAACTGAGCGCGTGGGCGAGTCCGGGCCCGCATCGCAAGACCCTGCAGCGCAAGGTCAGGGAGCGTTCGATCCGGCGTCGCTCGATCCCGCGCCGCTGAATGAATCCGCGCGTGCGGTGTACGCCGCCGCGCGCGGTCTGGCCGGCGCGTGGGGCGGTCATGCCGGTGCGTTGCGCCGCCTGCTCGTCGCCGATCTGGCGCTGGCGAAATCGGCGCTGGCGCAGGGCCTGCTGCTGTTGGTAGTCGCCGGCGTCGCACTGGGCACGGCGTGGCTGCTGCTGGTGCTGCTGGCGGTGTGGGGACTGCATCGCGGCGGCTTGGACTGGGGCTGGGCGATGGGCATTCCGCTGCTGGCCAGCGCCGCGCTCGGCGCAGGTGCCGTCCTGCTGGCGTTGCGCGCGCTCAAGCAGGCCGATCTGCAAGCTTCGCGTCGACAACTCGCCGCGTGGTGGCCGATGTCCGATGCCGGTGACTCGGCTGCGGCGGCGGGCACGCCACACAATCAATCCCGCTCAAAGGATGCCCGCCCATGAGCCTGCGCGCGCGCCGCGAGGCGGTGCGGGCCGCGCAAGCCGAATGCGCGCGGCGACGCGCGGCCATCGATGTCGCATGGGATCACCTCAAGGATGAAACCACCGCCGCGGCCAGTCCCGAGCGCATCGTGATCGCCGGTGTGCTCGCCGGCTTCCTCGCCGGCTTCCCGGGTGGCGGTCAGAGCGGCGGTTCGCTGCTGGGCGGCAAGCTGATCGAAGCCGTGGTGGACGGCGCGTTCGCGCATCTGGGCGCGGCGTTCTCCGCCGGCGCGGCGGCGGCGCACGATGAGCCATCGGCGACGACATCGGCAGCGCCCCGCACGACAGCCACTGCGGCGGATGCGGCCGGCAAATCATCGACATGACGCAAGTCGAGCGCGGCGCGGTCGATGCGGAAAACGCCCCCGAGTCGGTGCCGCCCACGCACACAGGCAGCGACGCCCGACGCCCGCGTGCATCCCTCGCGCAGAACGTGCTGGCCACGCTGGCGGTGGCGTTCGCCGCCTGGGCCGCGGCCGACCTGTTGATCCCGTTGTTGCTGGCGATCTTTCTCGCGGTGATCGGCAATCCGCCGATCCGCCTGCTGCGCAAGCTGTATGTGCCGCGCTTTCTCGGCGGCGCGCTGGTGCTCGGCGTCGGACTGGCCGCGACGGTGCTGCTGGTCGATCGCCTCGCCGAGCCGGCCAGCGCGTGGATCCATCAGGCGCCGGCGCAGATGCGCCAGCTCGAGCCGCGTTTGCGCGCGCTGCTGCGGCCGGTGCGCGAGGCCAGCTCGGCCGCGCAGTCGATCGCGCGCGCCGCCAGTGCGGGCGGCGGTCGCAAGGTGCAGGTGGCGCAGGCCGACGGCGGCGATCCCTGGGACGCCTTCCTCGCCGCACCGCGCCGGCTCGCCTCGGTACTGGCGGTGATCCTGCTGACCTATTTCTTCATGGTCTATGGCGAGGGATTGCAGCGCAAAGCGGTGGCGATGCTGCCCGGCGAGCAGCGCAAGCGCGTCACCGCGCAGATCCTGCGGGCGATCGAGGCGGAGATCTCGCGCTACGTGTTGACCATCACCCTGATCAACCTCGCGGTCGGCGCCCTGCTCGCCGGAAGTCTGGTGGCGATCGGCCTGCCCACTTCGCAGGCGCTGCTGTGGGGCACGCTGGTGGCGGTGCTCAACTTCGCGCCCTACGTCGGCCCGCTGGTGGGCATCGTGGCGATGCTGCTGGTGGGCTTCACCGGTTTCAAGGAGGTGCTGCCGGCGCTGTTGCCGGCGACGATCTACCTCGTCCTGCACGTGGTCGAAGGCGAACTGGTCACCCCGATCGTGCTCGGCCGGCGCATGGCGATCTCGCCGCTGATCCTGATCCTCGCCCTGATGCTGTTCGGCGGCCTGTGGGGCATCGCCGGCCTGCTGCTGGCGGTGCCGCTGCTGGCCTGCGTGAAGATCGTGCTGGCGCGCATCGACGGTGGCGCACGCTGGGCGGCGTTGCTGGAGTGAGCGCGGGTCGCGGTCATTGACAGTATCAATAGCGATACTACACTGAAGGCATGGATCGGATCGCGGCACGGGTCGAGGACATGCGCCGTTCTCCGCAGGACGTGCGCTTCGTCGATCTGGCCAAGGTGTGCGAGCATTTTTTCGGCAAGCCGCGGCAGCGCAGCGGCAGCCACTGCGTCTATCGCACGCCATGGGCTGGGGATCCTCGCGTGAACATCCAATGCGGCCCGGGCGGCAAGGCCAAGGTCTATCAAGTACGGCAAGTGCTGGCGGCCATCGCCAGACTGGAGCATCGTCCATGAACGCTCGTCATTACACCTATCGCGTGCTGTGGTCGGACGAAGACGGCGAGTACGTCGGCTTGTGCGCCGAATTGCCGGGGCTGTCGTGGCTGGATGCGAGCCAGGAAGGCGCCCTGCGCGGCATCGTCAAGGTGGTCACATCGGCGGTAGCCGATCTGCGCCATCAGGGTGAGCCGGTCCCGGAACCGTTGGCTGCGCGGCATTATTCAGGCAAGTTCCAGGTACGCATTCCACCCGAACGCCACCGCCTGCTCGCCCTGCAAGCCGCCGAAGCCGGCATCAGCCTGAACCGCTTGGTGAGCGATCGTCTGACGGTGTGAGCCACCTCGTCGCGCTACCATAGCGCGATGCCTTGGGCTCCGCGCGCCATCACCCTCGATCTCGACGACACCCTGTGGCCGATCGCGCCGGCGATCGACCGCGCCGAGGCCGCGCTGGAAACTTGGCTGCGCGAACACGCCCCGCGTGCGGCGCTGCGCTGGCCGCTGGAGGCGCGACGTGCACTACGCGATCGCGTGCAGGCCGAGCATCCCGAACTGGCGCATGATTTTTCCGCGCAACGGCAGCTCACCCTCGCGCACATGCTCGCCGACGCCGACGAGGATCCCGCGCTCGTGCCGACCGCCTTCGAGGCCTACTTCGCCGCGCGCTGTCAGGTCGATCTGTATGCCGATGCGCGCGCGGCGCTGGATCGACTTTCCGCACGCCTGCCGCTGGCGGCGATCAGCAACGGCAACGCCTGCCTGGTGCGCATCGGATTGATGGCGCATTTCGATTTTCAGCTCGCGGCGCGCGAACACGGCTGCGGCAAACCCGACGCGGGCATCTTCCTCGCCGCCTGCGCGCGGCTGGGACTGCATCCGCACGAGGTGCTGCACGTCGGCGACGATCCCGCGCACGATGTCATCGGCGCGCGCGCTGCGGGACTGCGCAGCGCGTGGATCAACCGCGACCGGCGCGCGTGGCCGGACACGCATCCGCAGCCCGAACTTGCTTTCGCCGACCTGCACGAACTCGCCGACTGGCTCGATGCGCGCCTGCCCGCGCGCACCGAGGCCGCCGCGTCGGCCACCCATCGCATCCGGAGCACCGCATGAGCCTGCCGCCCTGTTTCGCCAACGCTTCGCACGAGGATGTGGCTCGCGCCGTACCGCTGATCGCGGTGGATGCGGCGTCCCTGTCGAAATATCTGGGCAAACATTCCGAGCGCGTGCGTCGCTGGGTCGAGGCCGCCGGCTTCAAGGCCGAGGCGAATGCGACCTTGCTGATTCCCGGCGAAGACGGCGCACCGCAGGCGGCATTGGTCGGCGTGGCCGATGTGCGCGATCCGTTCGCGCTGTCCGCCGGCCCGTTCGGCCTGCCGCCGGGCATCTACGCGCTGGGCAAACCGGGCGTTGCCAACGAGGGCCTGCGCATCGAACTGGCCGATGCGATCCTCGGCTGGGGCCTGGGCGCGTACCGCTTCGAGCGCTACCGCAAGGCCACGCGCGCGCCGGCACGGCTGGTGCTGGAGGATGCGCGCACGCAAACCTCGGAGGCTTTCGCGATCCTGAAAGCGACGACGCTGGTGCGCGATCTGGTCAACACGCCGACCGAGGACATGGGCCCGGCCGAACTCGAAGCGGTCGCGCTGCGGCTGGCCAAGGCCTACGACGGCGAAGTCGTCACCGTGCTGGGCGATGAGCTGCTGAGGGAAAACTTCCCGGTCATCCACGCGGTCGGCCGCGCCTCGCATCGCGCGCCACGACTGGTGAAACTGCACTGGGGCGATCCGACGCATCCGCACATCGTGGTCGCCGGCAAGGGCGTGTGTTTCGACACCGGCGGGCTGAACCTCAAGACCGGCGACGGCATGCGCCTGATGAAGAAGGACATGGGCGGCGCCGCGCACGCGCTCGGACTGGCGCAACTGGTGATGGCGACGAAATTGCCGATCCGCCTGACCGTACTGATCCCCGCGGTGGAAAACTCCGTGGCCGGCAATGCGTTCCGCCCCGGCGACGTGCTCGTCTCGCGCGCCGGCATCAGCGTGGAGGTGGACAACACCGACGCCGAGGGCCGCCTCGTGCTGTGCGATGCGCTCGCCTATGCGGCGGAGATGAAGCCCGCGCTGGTGATCGACTTCGCCACCCTCACCGGCGCGGCGCGGGTGGCGCTCGGCCCGGAACTGCCGGCGCTGTTCTGCAACGACGAAGCGCTCGCCAGCGACGTGCTCGCCGCCGCCGCGCGCGTGCGCGATCCGCTGTGGCGCATGCCGCTGTGGAAGCCGTACACGAGCTACCTGAAAAGCAACGTCGCCGACACCGCCAACTCCGGTTCCAGCCGCATGGCCGGCGCGATCACCGCCGCGTTGTACCTGCAACGGTTCGTCCCCGACGCCCTGCCGTGGGCGCATCTGGACACCTACGCCTGGAACGACCGCGACCGCCCCGGCCACCCGGTCGGCGGCGAGGCGCTGGGCTTGCGGGCGGTGTACGAACTGCTCAAGGCGCGCGTGGGGCGCTGAGTTCCATTCGGGAGCGTAGTGGGGCGAGGGAATGACCCGCCCCCATGACGATCCGCCCGCGCACGGATGACGAACGTCACTACCGCGCGCGCTGGCGTTGCCCAACAATGCGCTCCGCCATGCAGGCTTGCCGCGCGTTCGCGCCGCGACAACCGCTATGCTGGCGAACCTCCCGCAAGGCTACGCCCCGTAATGAATCAATCCGCCAACTTGTTGAACGAACTGCGCATCGACCGCAACACGCCGCCGCCGTCGGGCTCGGGGCGTGGGCTGTGGATTGCGCTGGGCGTCGTGCTGGGCGTGGCGGTGCTGGGTTTCGCCGGCTGGAAGTGGGCGCACCGCGACCGCGCCCTGCAGGTGCAGGTCGCCACCGTCACCGCGATCGGCAACGGCGGCGAGAGCGCCTCGGTGCTCGATGCCACCGGCTACGTCACCGCGCGGCGCGAGGCGACAGTGTCGGCGAAGATCAGCGGCAAGCTCAAGGAATTGTTCATCGAGGAAGGCCAGCACATCCCGGAAGGCTATGTGATGGCCACGCTCGATCCGGTCGATGCCGATGCGCAGCAGCGCCTGGCGCAGGCGCAGATGGCGGCCGCGCGCAGCCAGGCCGATTCCATCGCCGCGCAGCTCAAATCCGCGCAGGCCGATGCGCGGCGCACGCAGGAACTGGCCGCGCACCAGCTCGTCGCACGCTCGCAACTGGACGCCTCCATCGCCCAGCGCGACAGCCTTGCCGCGCAGCTCGCCGCCGCCCAGCACAACGTGCAGGTGGCCGCCGACAACGTGCGCATCGCCGACATCGGCATCGACAACACCATCGTGCGCGCGCCCTTCGCCGGGGTGGTGATCGCCAAGGCCGCGCAGGTGGGCGAGATCGTTTCGCCGTTCTCCGCCGGCGGCGGTTTCACCCGTACCGGCATCGGCACCATCGTGGACATGGATTCGCTGGAAGTCGAGGTGGACGTCAACGAGTCCTACATCGGCCGCGTGCAGCCGAAGATGCCGGTCGAGGCCGTGCTCAACGCCTACCCGGACTGGAAGATCCCTGCCGAGGTGATCGCCATCATCCCCACCGCCGACCGCAGCAAGGCCACGGTGAAGGTGCGCATCAAGCTCAACTCGAAGGATCCGCGCATCGTGCCGGACATGGGCGTGCGCGTGAGTTTTCTGGAAAACGTGCGGCCCAAGACCAATGCCCATCCCGGCGTGCTCGCGCCGGCCGCGGCGATCGTGCAGCGCGACAGCGGCGACGTGGCCTTCGTGGTCGCCGGCGGCAAGGCGCGGCGTCGTGCACTCAAGCTCGGGCGCACGCTGGGCGACGATCGCGAAGTCAGCGCGGGTCTGTCCGGCGGTGAGCAGGTGGTGCTCAATCCACCGGCGAATCTCGTCGATGGTGCGCGCGTGAGCGTGGCACCCGCAGCGTCTTCCGACTCCAACGATTCGCAGTAAAGCCACTCGAACCCGATCACGCACGCCCGTGCGGAGGATGACACGATGACCAGTCTGGTAACGATCCGCGATCTCACCAAGACCTACCAGCGCGGCCCCGAGAAAGTCGAGGTGCTGCACGGCGTGGATCTGGACATCCAGCAAGGCGATTTCGTCGCCCTGATGGGGCCGTCCGGTTCGGGCAAGACCACGTTGCTTAATCTGATCGGCGGGCTGGACTCGCCCACCGGCGGCAGCATCGAAGTCGGCGGCGCACGCATCGACCACCTCAGCTCCGGGCAGTTGGCGACGTGGCGCAGCAACCACGTCGGCTTCGTGTTCCAGTTCTACAACCTGATGCCCAACCTGAGCGCACAGCGCAATGTCGAATTGCCGCTGCTGCTGACGCGGCTGTCCGGCGCGCAGCGCAAGCGCAACGCCGGCATCGCCCTGCAACTGGTGGGCTTGGCCGATCGCGGCGCGCACCGGCCGGGTGAGCTGTCCGGCGGCCAGCAACAGCGCGTGGCGATCGCACGCGCCATCGTCTCCGACCCGCAACTGCTGATCTGCGACGAACCCACCGGCGATCTGGACCGGCAATCGGCCGAGGACATCCTCGGTCTCTTGCAGCAACTCAATCGCGAACACGGCAAGACCATCGTGATGGTCACCCACGACCCGAAGGCCGCCGAGTACGCCACGCACACGCTGCATCTGGACAAGGGCACGCTGGTGGAACAGGTCGCGCACGCAGCGTGAGATTTGCTCCTCCCCTTACATCGCAGGGGAGGCTGGGAGGGGGTGTTTGGTTGTGGCTGGAAGCAAGCACCCCTCCCCAACCCTCCCCTGCTGGCGCAAGGGAGGGAGAAGAGCTTGTCTCCTCCCCTTTCGCGTAGCGAAGGGGGAGGTCGGGAGGGGGTTGGAATGAGGATGAAGCCATGAAATACCTGCACCTGATCTGGTCAGAATTGTTCCGCCACAAGACCCGCACCGTGCTCACGGTGCTGTCGATCATGGCCGCCTTCTTGCTGTTCGGTTTGCTCGACGGTGTGCGCCAGAGTTTCGACAATGCCGGCAAGAGCGCATTGGGCGCGGAGCGCCTGCAGACCGGGTCGAGCCTGTCGTTCATCCAGACTCTGCCGATGTCGCTGCAGGCGCAAATTGCCCGGGTGCCCGGTGTCAAGGGTGTGGCCTATGCGAACTGGTTCGGCGGTGCCTATCAGGAGCCGCGCAACCAGATCTTCTCCTTTGCGGTCAGTCCGAATTACATCGATTTGTACCCGGAGATGTCGCTGTCGCCAGCCGAGCGCAAGGCTTTCGACACCACCAAGACCGGTGTGCTGGTGGGCGACATGCTGGCGGCCAAGTTTCACTGGAAGGTTGGACAGAAGCTGCCCTTGATCTCGACGATCTTTCCCAATGCCGATGGCAGCAAGAACTGGACGTTCGACATCGTCGGCATCCTGCGACCGAAGGATCCATCGCACAGGGAGTTTTTCCAGGGCGGAATCCTGATGCACTGGAAATACTTCGACGATGCCACGCCTTACAACCGCGGTCAGGCTGGCTGGTTCGTGACCCGCGTATCCGACGTGAATCAGAGCGACCGCATCGCCAAGGCGATCGATGCACTGTCGGCCAATTCCGACCACGAGACCAAAACCCAGACCGAGCAGGCAGCGACCGCTGCATGGATCAAGCAACTGGCCGACATCGGCCTGATCGTCGGCTCGATCATGGGCGCGGTGTTCTTTACCTTGCTGCTGCTCACCGGCAACACCATGGCGCAGTCCGTGCGTGAGCGCACCTTCGCGATTGCCGTGCTCAAGACGATCGGATTTTCCAGTACCGCCGTGCTGCTGCTGGTGCTCGCCGAATCGGTGCTGCTGGTGGCGCTCGGCGGTGTGCTGGGGCTGGCATTGGCGACCGTGATCGGCCCGATCATCAGCGCTGGTAGCGGCAACGTGATCAACATGCCGCCGGTGGGGTTGGCCAGTTGGTCGCTGGGGCTGGGTTTGATGCTCGCCGTCGGCTTGCTGGTAGGCGCGCTGCCGGCACTGCGGGCAATGCGCCTGAACATCGTTGACGCCCTGCGCCAGGGTTGAGGGAGATACGGACATGGGCACGAAAATTCTTGCAATGCTCGGCAACCTCGGAATCGTGGTGCTGATCGCCTTGGGTGTCGCGGCCTGGGCCATGGCACCGTGGCCACTGCTGGCGGGCGCGGGCATCGTTTTCGTGCTGTGGATGGCGTTCACGCGCACCGGCAGGCAGGCAGGCTCGGTGACGATGGTGGGCGTGAGCACGTTGGGTCGGCGCGTCGGCGCGTCATCGGTGGTGGTGATCGGCATCGCCGGCGTGGTCGCGGTGTTGGTCGCGATGCTGGCAATGGCGGACGGCTATCAAGGCAGCCTGCGCCGAAGCGGCAGCCCGGATACCGCGATCGTGCTGCGTGGCAGTTCGGATTCGGAAGTCAGCTCGGTGCTTGCGCGCGACGCCATCGTGGTGATCGAACAGGCCACCGGCATCGCGCGCGACGCGGCCGGCAAGCCGATTGCTTCGCCGGAGCTTGCGGTGGCTGCCAATCTCCAACTCAAGGGCAGCGATGACACGGGCAGCGTGCAGTTGCGCGGTGTCGGAGAGCAGGCTTGGGCGGCCAGACCCGGATTGCAGATCGTGGCCGGGCGGCGATTCCAGCCGGGTTTGCGCGAACTGGTGGTGGGACAGGGTGCGCAGGACAAGTTCGCCGGACTGGAACTCGGGCACGAGGTCAAACTCGGCGCGCAGATGTGGAAGATCGTCGGCATTTTCCACTCCGGCAACGCGTTCGACTCGGAGATCTGGGCCGATGCGGACGTCGTCGCCTCGGCCTACCGACGCGACAGTTCGCGCACCTCGGTGCTGGTGCGCCTGACCAGCCCGGCTGCGTTCAAGGCCTTCGCCACCTCGCTGGCTGCCGACCCGCGGTTGCAAGTGGACGCGACCACCACCGCCGACTACTACGCCAAGCAATCGCAGACGATGACCAAGGTGATCCGGATCATCGGCATCGTGGTCGGGCTGATCATGGCCATCGGCGCGGTGTTCGGCGCACTCAACACGATGTTCGCCACGGTGGCCACACGCGCCCGGGAAATTGCCACCCTGCGTGCGATCGGCTTTCGCGGTTTGCCGGTGGTGGTGGCGGTGATGCTGGAGACGATGCTGTTGGCCCTGCTGGGTGGCTTCGTCGGCGGCATCATCGCCTGGGTGTTGTTCAACGGCTACACCGCATCGACCCTTGCCGGCGGCATCGGCCAGTTGACCTTCCAGTTTGAGGTCTCGCCGCGACTGATGTGGACCGGGATCCAGTGGGCCTTGGCGATCGGCTTCATCGGTGGACTGTATCCCGCCCTGCGCGCGGCGCGCATGCAGGTGACCGATGCGCTGCGGGCGGCGTGAGGGTGGCATTGCGGAACGTGGGTCTGGATCGTCTGCGCGTGGCGGGGTTGCTGGTGCTCGTGGCTGCGTCGAGCGCCTGCGCCTCGCTCGCCGATCGCATCGTGCAGCCGCCCACGCAGCCGATGTTCAAGGCGGGTTTCCGCGACCAGTTCGAGGCGCGTAACGACATCGGGCGGCGCGAGTTCGCTGCGCGCGGCGGCAACCGCATCGTCTATCGCTGGGTGCCAGCGGCCGATTACGGCATGCACTACACGTTCGTGCGCGAGGTCAACGGCCAGCACGAGCAGGATCGTTACCAGTTCGATGTTTCGACCCATCCGCAGCCGGTGACCGCGAAGGGAACCGTGGTCTTCCTGCACGGTTGGGGCGACGACCATACCGTGATGATGGTGTGGGCGCTGGCATTGGCAAGACATGGTTACATCGGCGTCCTGCCCGACCTGCGCAACTACGGGCAGTCCGACCGCGCCCCGGCGAGCTATGGGCCGCGCGAAGCGCAGGACGTGGTCGATCTGCTGGCGATGCTGCGTGCGCGGGGCGACATCCGGGGCCCGACCTATCTGGTGGGTCTCTCGCTGGGCGCGGACGTGGCGGTGCTGGCCGCGGCCGATCCGGACGCACGCGTCGATGGGGTGATCGCGATGGAGCCGTACGTGAATGCGGCGGCGGGTATCCGCGCGATGATCCGCTTCCTGCGCCAGAGAGCGGGCTCACGAGGTGGGTTGTTGTCGGGCCTGGCCGTCGGCGGTCTCGATGATGCGAAGATCGATGCGGCTCTGACCGAGGCCGACCGCAGACTCGGGATCGATCTGGCGAGCGTCGACATCGGCCCCGCGCTGCGTGCAACGAGCACCTGCACATTGCTGGTGCAGGGCGCGTACGATGGCATCTTCGATTCGGCCGGACTGCGTGCGTTCGCCGATGCGCCGAACGTGCGCAACCTCGAGTTGCCGCGCGAGAACCATTTCTCGCTGGCGATGCGCGCGGACTGGCTGGGGGACGTCTTCGCAAAGTGGTTGGGGCAGACGCAGGCTTGCGCATTGCCCATGCTGCCGAAGGATCCGGCCGAGGCCACCAAATAACGCCGACCCTCACGCCTCACTCATGGATCGCCGCGTCGTCTGTCGCCGGCTTCCTGCGCCCGAGGATGACCAGCGCCACGCCGACGAGGATCACCGCCATCGCGCCGGCTTCGTGCAGGCCGAAACGCTCGTGGGCGAAGGCCACGCCCAGCAGCACCGCGATCGGCGGGTTGACGTAGGCGTAGCTGGTCGCCAGCGCCGGGCGCACATGGTCGAGCAGCCAGATGTAGGCGGTGAAACCGACGATGGAGCCGAACACGGTGAGATAAGCCAGTGCGCCGAAGGCCGCCGCCGAGGGCATGGCGTGGATGCGCTCGCCGGTGACCAGGCCAGTGGCGAGCATCATCGCCGACCCGCACAGCATCTGCCCGGCCGCGGACATGAAGGGCGAAGGCAGGTCGCGGCCGCGGCTCCACACCGAGCCCCACGCCCACGCCGCCGCGGCCACCACGAGGGCGAGCATGCCCAGCGGCGAGGCGCGCAACTCGCCGCCGAGGTTGAGCCAGGCGATGCCGACGAAGCCGATCGCCAGCCCCGCCCATTCGCCGCGGCTGGGGTGGTGGCCGCGCAGCATCCAGAACAGCGCTGCCCAGATCGGCATCGAGGCCACCGCCACCGCAGCCAGGCCGGACGAGACGTGGATCTCGGCCCAGGTCACCAAGCCGTTGGACAACAACACCATCCACAAGCCGAGCGGCACGAGGTTCTTCCATTGCGCGCGGGTCGGCGCCGGCACACCGCGCCGGCGCAGTACCGCGTACATCAGCGCCCCCGCCGCGCCCATGCGCAAGCCGGCGAGCAGGAACGGCGGAAAGCCCTGCAAGCCGATCGCGATGCCCAGATACGTCGAACCCCAGATCAGGTACAGCGAGGCCAGCGCCAGCACGATGGCGACGCGGCTGGGGCGGCTGCGAACGTCATCCATCGGTACGGCATTCATGCGTTGGCTCCATGGCGCACGCGGAATTCCCGAATCCCTGGTTCCGAGTCCTGAATCCCGCGTCCCGTCCTCAGTAATACACCATCACCACATGCTTCGCCTCGGCGAAGAACAGCCAGCGCTCGACGAAGGCACCGGCCAGCGCGGCGAGTGCGGCCAGCGGCAGGGCGAACACCGCAGCGCCGTGCAGCAGCGCCGAAGCAAGCAACGCCAGCAGCGGTACGATCGTCAGCAGTAACAAGACGAACAATCGCAGCTTGCGCGAATGCTTGCGGGCCACCACGAAACCCATCTCGCGGGTGAGGTAGTTTGCCTCGGTGTGCGGCCGCTCGAACGGAGTGACGTCGCCGAAGCCTTCCAGCGCGGTCGCGGCGGCGCGCGATGGCAGTTCGATGCGGTCGATCGCATGCCAGTAGCCTTCTTTGACCCACGCACACGCAAGGCTGGTGGTAGCCAGAATCGCCAGCGACTGTGCCGACAGCGCCGGTTGCACGCCGGCGAGGACGAACAGCGCGACATGCACCAGTCCGCCGGTGTGCAAAGCAAGCAGCAGGTATCCCGGCAGCACCAGCGGTTGTCGCCACGCCGGCACCGTCTTCAGGCAGGCGTAGATCATCGCCGTGCAGCACACGGTGGCCAGCGCGATCACCGCCAGCGTGATCGACGCGCCCATCGCCAGATCCGACCGCCCGAAATACAGGCCGGCGAAACAGGCCACGAACGCGGCATAGGCCAGCAGCGAGGCCACGCCCTCGCGCGACAGCCACGAGGTGCGCCACTGCGAGAACGCGCGCCACGCGCGCGCTGGTTTGCCGAGATGGAACACCGAGCTGAGCAGCCCGACCGTGACCAGCACGCCGCCGACCGCCGCCGCCAGCAGCCACGCGAACCAGCGCTCCGGCCCGATCCGCGCCATACCGAGGCTGAAGGCGTCCAGCACCCACCAGAACCACAGGCCGTAGCCCGCGCCGGAGAGGGTGGTGAAGAGGATGACGGAGAACGCCGGGTTCATTGCATCACCCAGACGATCATGGAGGCAGGCCCCATCCACCATGATGGATGAACAAGCACCAAACCTCCCTCCCCTGCTTGCGGGGGAGGGTTGGGGTGGGGGCTCGCATGCGGTAAAACCTCCCCCCATCCCAGCCTTCCCCCGCAAGCGAGGGAAGGAGTCAAGGCAGATAGTGCTGCAGGGATGGGGGCCAAGCGTTCTTGCTCGTCAAGCGCGGCACTGCCACGCGGACGGCATGGATGGGTAGGCAGAATACCTGCCCCGGGCGATCCGAAGCCGACCTCGTTGTGCCATGGTTGGCAGAACAACCGCCTGCCGACATGTGGTCGCTGTTGCAAGGCACAGTCCATCATCGCGACAACACCCGATCCAGCCAGCGCAGCACTGGCGGCAACTGGTTCGCATCGAGCGATTCACCCGCCGACGACGGCGTTACCGGCGTTGCGTCCGTCGTGGCCCCTGCCCTGCGTGGCCGCGGCGGCAGGTACTTGTTGGTCGGCTTGTAGCCCAGTTCCGGCAGCAAATCGCGGCCGTTGCGTTCGACCACGAGTTTCGACACGTCCGAATCCGGATCGCCCAGATCGCCGAAATGCCGTGCCCGCGTCGGGCAGGCCTGCACGCAGGCCGGCACGCGCTCGGTCTCGTCGAGTTGCTCGTTGTAGATGCGATCCACGCACAGCGTGCATTTCTTCATCACGCCCTCGACCGCCGAATACTCGCGCGCGCCATATGGGCAGGCCCACGAGCACAGCTTGCAGCCGATGCACTTGTCTTCGTCCACCAGCACGATGCCGTCGGACGCGCGCTTGTAGCTTGCGCCGGTCGGGCACACCGTCACGCAGGCCGGCGTTTCGCAGTGCAGGCACGAGCGGGGGAAGTGCACCGTCATCGGCACCGCGGATTCCGCTTGCGCTTTACCGAGTACGGAGCGCTCCTGCGCTCCGCCCTTCGGGCCGGCTTCGCCGTTCGCTCCGGCATCCTGCCTCCGCAGTCCCGGATCCCGAGTCCCAAGTCCCGCTACCTCGTAGCTGTGCACTCGGTTGAACCACACCCCGAACGGCTCGGCGCCGTAGGGGTTCTCGTCGGTGAGCGGCCCGGCGATGCCGCCGGCGTTCCATTGCTTGCAGGCCACCGCGCAGGCATGGCAACCCACGCAGGTGTCCAGATCGATCACCAGCCCGAGCTTGCGCTGCGATGGTGCGGGCAGGCCGGTCATGGCGCGAACGGCCAGAAGCGCGGGATGAGCGCCATCGAGATGGCACAGAACAAGGCAATCATCGGAATACCGATCTTGAGGAAGTCGGTGAAACGATACCCGCCGGCGTTGTAGACCATGGTGTTGGTGGGATAACCGACGGGGGTGGCGAAGGAGGTGGCGGCGGCGAACGCGGTGGCGACCACGAAGGGCGTGGGATCGACGTGCATCGCATGGCCGACCGAGACGCTGATCGGGATCATGATCACCACCGACGGATTGTGCCCCATCAGCTCGGTGAGGATTGCCGTCAGCACATACACCATCAGCAGCGCCAGCAGCGGGTCGCGACCGCCGACGGCGGCCATGCCCCAATCGACCATGTGCTGCGCCAGCCCGGTTTTCTGCATGGCAATGCCCAGCGGCAGCACCGCGCCAAGCAGGACGATGACCTTCCAGTCCATCACTTCATAGACGTTGGAATACTTGAAGCAGCCGCTGAGCGCCATCAGCACGCAGCCCAGCAGCGCCGCCACCACGATCGGCAGCAGGCCCAGTCCCGACACCGTGATCACCCCGACCAGGATGGCGATGGCGATCGGCGCCTTGCGCCGCGACTCGTGGGTTTCGCTGCGCTCGTCGAGCACCACCAGCCCGGGGACGCGCTCCAGATCGTGCAGATCCTTCTCGTCGACGAGGATCAGCAAGGTGTCGCCGCCGTCCAGCCGAACATGCTTGATGTTCTCGCGCAGCACCTCGCCACGGCGCTGGATGGCCAGCACCATCGCCTGATAAGTCCAGCGGAAATCCAGTTCGGCCAGGGTGCGCCCGACGAGGTGGGTGTTCGGCGCGACGATCGCGCGCACCAGCACCCGCCGCGCCATGCCGCCCCAATGCGTCGCCCGCGCGCCCGGTTGCAGCGCCAGCCCGGCCGCGTACTGGAACTGGCCTAGTCGGTCCCAGTCGCCGCGCACGATCAGCACGTCGTCCTCGGCCAGCCGCTGCGACTGCGGCGACCACATGCGCTCCTCGCCGCGCACCAGTTCCAGCACCGACACGCCGTATTTCTCGCCCAGATGCAGTTCGTCCAGCGCCTTGCCCAGCAGCGAGGAACCCGCCTTCACCCGCAGTTCGGTGACGTATTTGCCCTGCGCGGCCTCCTCGCTGGCGCGGGCGCTGCCGCCGGTGGGCAGCAGCCAGCGCCCGATGGTCATCATGTAGGCGATGCCCACCACCGCGAGGATCGCGCCGAGCTTGGTGAACTCGAACACGCCGAAACCATGCAGCCCTTCCTGCCGCGCGAGGCTGTCGGTGAGCAGGTTGGACGAGGTGCCGATCAGGGTGCACACGCCGCCCATCTGCGCGGCGAAGGACATCGGCATCAGTACCCGCGACGGCGAGGTGCGGGTGCGCGCGCACACCGTCAGGCACACCGGCAGGAAGGTCGCCACCAATGCGGTGTTCTTGATGAACATACCCAGCGCGGCCATCAGCAGCATGATCGCCAGCATGAGCATCCACGGCTGCTTGATCCGCACCAGCAGGCCGATGACCGGATCCAGCCCGCCGGTGCCGACCACGCCCGCATTGAGCGCGAACATCGCCGCGATCGCCACCGTGGCCTCGTTGGAGAACCCGCTCAAGCCTTCCGCGGGGGTGACGATGCGGGTGGCCAGCAGCACGCCCAGCACCAGCAGGCCGATCACGTCGTAACGCAGTTTCTCGCTCACGAACAGCGCCATCGCGCCGGCGAGCAGCCCTGCCACCGTCCATGCCTGCCAGCTCATGCGCGCACCCTCCGCGCAGGCATCCACGTGACCGCTGCGACAACGCGGCGCAACGGCACCACGAAGCAGGCCGCGACGACCGGCATGCACCGCCCGAACCCGGTACCGGGATCGGCGACATGACGTGCTTCAGGACGTGGGCGAGCCATCGGATTCATCACCTTTTCCGGAACGCGGCTCCGTAGCGTAATGGATCGGGCGACACATTGCCTACTGAAATAGTGGGAAATTGCGGTTGACTGCTTATCTCGTCATGCACGGCGGCCCGTTCGATGCGCACCCGCAGGTCGAACCACGCCGCCTGCCCAGTGACCGGATCGGCGTTGACGTAGTCGCCCTTCGGGGTGCGGTCGCCGATCAGGTGGTTGAGCAGGAAGCCCTGCCTGCCTTCGGGCGCGTCCGCGGCCAGCCGCCACGCGCCGCGGCGCTTGCCGATGGCGTTCCACGTCCACACCGTGTCCGGCTGCACGTTGCCCACGCAACGCGCCTGCACGGTGATGCGGCCGTTGTGCGAATCCACGTTCACCATGTCCCCATCGGCGATGTCGTATCGCGCGGCGGTATCCGGGTGGACATACAGATAGTTGCGCGTGGCGATCTGCCGCAGCCACGCATTCTGCGAACCCCAGGCGTGGTACATGAACATGGGTCGCTGGGTGATGGCGCTCAGCGGGAATCTTCCCCTGTCGCCGTCTGGCGGTGTTGCGGGACTCGCTGCGCTGCTCATGTACGCATTTGTACACTCCGCTGCTCGCTCACCCCGCGCCTTGCCAGCCGACGACAGGCTCGATTCCACCGGTTGTTCTTCGACCTGTTCGCCCTCGAACGGCGCGTACCAGATCGGCAGCGGATCGAAGTACTGCTCCACCCGCGCACGCTCGCGCTCCGGCGGTTGCACCGGCCCATGCCCGCGCGCGGCGAGGCGGAACTTCTGCAAGGTTTCCGAATAGATCTGCAACACCACCGGCTCGGCCTTGCCGATGAAACCCATCTGCTGCGACCACGCCAGATAATCGCGGTTGGCCATCTTGTAATAGCGCGCCGACTCCGGGATCGGCGCATGCCAGAAGCCGCCGTGGGCGATGTAGGCCTCCAATTGTTTGGGGTTCGGCGGGCCCTTGCCTTCCAGCGTGCCCTCCGCGCCACGCCAGCCGGCGAGCAGGCCCACACCCGGCGCGCGCTGGTGGCGCACCATGTAATCGGCGTAGTCGCGATAGGCTGGCGCATCGGCTGCATCGACCATCCCCGGCAGTTGCAGCCGCGCGCCCAGATCCAGCAGCACCGACTGGAAACCGCGCACGTCGCGCGGACGCCCATCGGCATCGGGCTGGGTGGCCGAATCGAAGATCGGATGACGGATCGCATCGGCCGCGCAGTCGGCGTCGGAGATCGGCCGGTCGAGCAGGCTGATCGCGTCGAAGCGTTCCAGATACGTCGTGTCCGGCAGCACGAGGTCGGCGTAGGCGACCATCTCGCTGGCGTAGGCGTCGGCATAGATGATGCGCGGGATCTTGTACTGCCCGCGCGCATCCTTGTCGGTGAGCATGCACATGGTCTCGGCCGTGTTCATCGCCGAGTTCCAGCTCATGTTCGCCATGAACATCATCAAGGTGTCGATGCGCTGCGGATCGCCGGCCCACGCATTGCGGATCGTCGCGTGCATCATCCCGTGCGCGGCCAGCGGATACGCCCACGAGAACGCATGGTCGATGCGCCGCGGCGCACCGTTCGCATCCACCAGCAGATCCTCGGGGCCATGCACATAACCCAGCGGCCCGGCATCGAGCGTGCCATCGGCGCGGCGCGCCTTGCCGGGCCGGTTGGCCGGCGGAATCGGCCGCGGATACGGCGGTTGATAGCGGAACGATCCGGGCGCATCGACCGCGCCCAGCAGCAGTTGCAGCAGATGCAGCGCGCGGCAGGTGTGGAAACCGTTGGAATGCGCCGCGATCCCGCGCATGGCGTGCATCGCCACCGGCCGCCCGATCATTTCCTCATGGCGGCGACCGTGGGTGTCGGTCCACGCGATCGGCAGCGTCAGGCCGCTGTCGAATGCCGCCTGCGCAAGTTCGCCGGCGATGCGGCGGATGGTGTCGGCGGGAATGCCGCAACGCGCGGCCACCGCATCGGGCGAATACTGCGGGTCGAGGTACCGCTGCGCGAGCAGATGGAACACCGGCCGCGCCCGGCGCCCGTCGGGCAAGGTGTATTCGCCGACCACGGCGGGGGAGATGCCGGGGGCATCGGCATCGACGAAAGCGCCCTCAGCGACGACACCCAAAGCATGCCGATACGCTTGGTTTTCAGCCCCCTCCCCTTCTTCTGAAGGGGAGGGTTGGGGTGGGGTTGCTGAATCCGCGCGATCCATCACCCCCTCCCTTTCGCCGGGCGAAGGGGAGGAGCCCAGCCGATCCCAGCACAATGCCCTGCCCTCACCATCCCGCGCGATCATCCCGTCGTCGGCCGCGCCCGGATCGTCGATCACCAGATGATGCGCATTGGTGTAGCGCACGAGGTAATCCAGATCGATGCGATCGGTGCGCAGTAGTTCATGGATCAGGGCGAAGGCGAACAAGCCGTCGGTGCCCGGCCGGATGCCGATCCACTCGTCGGCGACCGCACCGTAACCGCTGCGGATGGGGTTGACGGAAACGATCTTCGCCCCGCGCGCCTTGAGCTTGCCCAGACCGAGCTTGATCGGGTTGGAATCGTGATCCTCGGCCACGCCCCACAGCATCAGGTAGCGCGCGTGTTCCCAGTCGGGCTCGCCGAATTCCCAGAAGCTGCCGCCGAGCGTGTACAACCCGCCGGCGGCCATGTTCACCGAACAAAAGCCGCCGTGCGCGGCGTAGTTGATGGTGCCGAATTGCTGCGCCCACCAGCCGGTCAGCGCCTGCGACTGGTCGCGGCCGGTGAAGAACGCCAGCTCATCGGGATTGCGTTCGCGGATGGGCTTGAGCCATGCGGTTGCAATCGACAGCGCTTCCTCCCAGTCGATCTCGCGGAACTCGCCTTTGCCGCGCTCGCCCACCCGCAGCAGCGGCCGCGACAACCGCGCCGGCGAGTAGTGCTGCATGATCCCCGCCGAGCCTTTCGCGCACAGCACACCCTTGTTCACCGGGTGCGCGGGGTTGCCCTGGATGTAGCGGATGCTTCCATCCTTCAGCCACACCTTGATGCCGCAGCGGCACGCGCACATGTAGCACGTGGTGGTCTTGACCTCGTCGCTGGGGCTGGGAGACAGATCGAGTTTGGGTTCGCTCATGCACGCATTGTGCCGCCTGCCCCGTCGATGGCAAGGATCGATTCATCGGCGACACGTGAAATCCCGGCATTCACGACTGGCGTGTGGCTCGCGGCGGTATGCCATCATCGCCCGCAGCCATCCATGAGAATCGCCCATGGAACGCTACGAACGCGCCCTGATCCTGCATCGCCTGTTCAAGGCCACCCGCTACCCGGTCACCACCGCGCGCATGCTGGAGGAACTGGGCTGCTCGCGCGCCACCTTGTACCGCGATCTGGCCTATCTGCGCGACGTGCTCGGCGCACCGCTGGATGGTGCCGGCGACGGTTCATACCAGTACGCCGAGGACGAAAGCAGCCGCTTCGAGCTGCCCGGCCTGTGGCTGAACTCCGACGAGCTGCATGCCCTGCTCGCCGCCCACCAGTTGCTCGAACGCACCGGCAGCGGCGTGCTGTCGGGCACGCTGGCACCGATCCGCAGCCGCATCGACGCCCTGCTGGCCGCGCAGGCCGGCGGCAAACGCTGGCCCATCGAACGCATCCGCGTGATCGCCTCCGGCCAGCGCGCGATGGATCAACTCGCCTTCCGCCTCGCCGCCAGCGCCGTGCTCGAACGCAAGCGCTTGAACTTCGACTACCGCGCGCGCAGCACCGACGAGCGCAGCCATCGCAGCGTGTCGCCGCAACGGCTCACCCATTACCGCGACAACTGGTACCTCGACGCCTTCGACCACGCGCGCGACGCCCTGCGCAGCTTCGCGGTGGATCGCATCAGCCACGCCCACCTGCTCGACGAGGCCGCGCAGGATGTGCCCGACAGCGTGCTCCACGAGCACCTCGCCAGCGGCTACGGCATCTTCTCCGGTGCGCCCAAGGCGTGGGCGACGATCGTGTTTTCCGCCAAGGCCGCGCGCTGGGTCGCCGACACCCATTGGCACTCGCGTCAGGAAGGCAAGTATCGGCCCGATGGCCGCTACGAACTGCGTTTGCCCTACAGCAACGGCAAGGAGCTGCTGATGGACGTGCTGCGTTATGGCGCCGACGCGGAAATCATCAGCCCCGCCAGCCTGCGCGCGCAGGCACGCGCCAGCCTGCAACTGGCACTAACGGCCTACGATGCCTGACTGGAGCCCGACCATGCGCCTGCCCAAGATCCTGCTCGCAAGCTTGCTGACGCTGGCATTGGTTGCCTGCGGTATCGCGGTACCGCCGGAAAAATCCGCGTATGTGGGCACCTGGGAAAGCAGCAACATGCTGCTGAAGATCGATGCCGACGGCAAGGTCAACTACAAGCGCCGCGACGGCAATTCGACCACCTCGATCGACGCCCCGATCAAATCCTTCCAGGGCGATGATTTCGTGGTCGGCGTCGGCCCGTTGACGACCACCTTCAAGGTCACAGCGAAGCCGCATCAGGAAGGCAGCGCATGGAAGATGACGGTCGATGGCGTCGAGCTGACGAAGACCCAGTAGGCGATGCTTGCAGACGCGAATACCTCGTCCGCCGCAGTAATCACGGCAAACCGATAACCCCGTCGCGGCTGGTGAGACGACCCCGGCGCAGGCTCGTTCCACCACCCCACCGGAGCGCGCCATGAAAAGTCTGCAATCCGCTTGCGAAGACGAAACCCTGCTTGCCCTGCGGCGCAGCCTGTGGCAACTGGCATTCGCGGGAATGGCCGCGGCCGTCGTGATCGCGCAACTGCTGCCGACTGCGGGCGTTGCCGCCGCGTGGTGCGCGCTGGCACCGCTGGCGGCTTTGGCAACCCATTACCGCGACAGCCTGCTGCTCCGATCGACGCGCTGATGCCAACGGTTGAAGCCGACGATCGCGGTCGAACTCGAGCGTAGAGATCCCCTCCCCTGCTTGCAGGGGAGGGTTAGGGAAAAGCAAGAAGCGCAACGCCAACTCCAGGGGATCCGCTCCCCTGCTTGCAGGGGAGGGTTAGGGAGGGGTTCCCGCCAAAACGCAGTCCTTCCCTCAAGCCACACAGCCGCTGCCCTATACTTCCCACCCATGAAACCGACCATCCGTTTGCTGTTGCTGGCCGCCGCGCTCGCCCTGTCCGCCTGCGGCAACAAGGGCGATTTGGTGCTGCCAGACCAAACCCCCTCGCCCGCCACCGATCACAAGGCCGCACCGCCTGCGCCGTCGTCCTCTGTACCGGCATCGCCAGCGGCAGGCGCCTCGCCGGCATCACCGGCCAGCCCGGCGGGATGAGCGCGACGCACGTCCGCAGCGACGATCATCTGCGGCCATCGCGCCTGCGCTTTTCCAAGATGCACGGCGCCGGCAACGATTTCGTCATCCTCGACCTGCGCGGCGATGCGGCTCTGCCCGATACCGACACGCTGCGCCGTCTCGCCGACCGCCACCGCGGCATCGGCTGCGATCAGGTGATCGCGATCACCGATCCGCGCACACCCGGCAGCGTGGCTGCTTACCGTATCTGGAACACCGATGGATCGAGCGCGCAACAGTGCGGCAACGGCGCGCGTTGCGTGGCGGCGTGGTTGCGCCGTGATGGCGCGGCATCGGCACGCAGCTTCACGCTGGACAGCCCGGCCGGCGCGATCGAGGTGACGATGCACGCCGACGACGACGTCGAACTGGCGATGACCGTCCCTGAGTTCGCGCCCGCGCGCATCCCGCTGGCGATGCCGACCGAGGCCGCCGCATATGACATGGATATCGACGGCGAGCGCATCCGCTTCGGTGCTGCCTCGATGGGCAATCCGCACGCGCTGATCGAAGTTCCCGACATCACCAGCGCGTCGGTCACACGCATCAGTGCGGCATTGCAGGCATCGAGCGTATTTCCCGAAGGCGTCAACGTCGGCTTTGCGCAGGTGCTGTCTTCCGACCGCATCGCCCTGCGCGTGGTCGAGCGCGGGGTCGGCGAGACCCTGGCCTGCGGCAGCGGCGCCTGCGCGGCGGTGGCGATCCTGATCCGGCAGGGCCGCGTCGGCCGGGATGTCGCAGTCGCGCTTCCCGGTGGCACACTGCGCATCGGTTGGCCGCGCGATGACGCCCCCGTGCGCATGCGCGGCCCGGCCGCATTCGTCTTCGAAGGAGAGTGGTTCACATGAGCGAGAGCAGCACGATCGGTTCCACCGAGGTGGCGGCCTTCCTGCGCCGCAATCCGCGCTTCCTGCACGATTATCCCGACCTCGCGCTGGGCCTGGTGGTGCCGCGCGAGGAAGGCCGCGCGACTTCGCTGGCCAGTTACCAGCTCGATGTGCTGCGCGACAAGAACCGCGAGTTGAACAAGCGCCTGCACGAGTTGTTCCACAACGCGCAGGAAAACGAACGCCTGACCGTGCGCACGCACCAACTGGTGCTGGCGCTGATGCGCGCGCGCGGCGCGGCGCAGACGCTCACCGCGATGGTCGCCTGCCTGATCGAGGACTTCCACACCGAACTGGTGCGGGTGGTGTTGCACACCGCGGTGGACGGTCTGGACGGCGTCGAATGGCTGAGCGTGCTGCCGCGCGATGCCGCGGTGCTGGCGCCCTTCGCCGAGTTTTTCGCCAAGGGCGAACCGCTGTGCGGGCGTCTGCAGGAAGAAAAACTCGACGTGCTGTTCGGCGCGCGCGTGCACGAGGCGCAATCCTGCGCCCTGCTGCCGCTGGGCGAGAGGGGCATGGTCGCGATCGGCAGCCTCGATCCCAACCGCTTCTACCCGGGCATGGGCACGCTGTTCCTGCGCCTGATGGGCGACAGCCTGCTGGCCGCACTGGAGCGCTACGACGGCTGAAACGATGAGATCGAGCGTGTCGTCTGCTTTCCTTCTCCCCTTGGGAGAAGGTGCCCGAAGGGCGGATGAGGGCGTGCAATCAGGAGTTCTGCGAACCTTCCTTGTCTCGCCTCTCCCCGGAGGGAGTGCCACGCGATGACCGCAACGCTCGACCCGTCGCAGCTACAGCCTCGAGCCCACCTGCTGCACGCCGCGCGCGTGGATTTTCTCGATCACCTCAAGGTCGAACGGCGGATGTCGGCGCACACCCTCGACGGCTACGGCCGCGATCTGGCGGCGCTGTGCGATTGGCTGGCGGCGCAAGGCGTCGCTGCGTGGAGCGAACTGGACGGCGAGCGCCTGCGCGCCTTCATCGCCGACGAGCATCGTCGCGGCTTGAGCGCCACCTCGTTGCAACGCCGACTGTCGGCCTGCCGCAGCTTCCTGACGTGGCAGGTCAAGCGCGGACTGCTCGCGGCCAATCCCGGCAGCGGCATCCGCGCACCCAAGGCCCCACGCAAATTGCCGAACGTGCTCGATGCGGACGAAATGACGCAATTGGTGGAAGTGCCCACCGACGACACGCTGGGCAAGCGCGACCGTGCCCTGCTGGAGCTGATGTATTCCTCCGGGCTGCGCCTGTCGGAAACCTGCAACCTGCGCTGGCATGAACTCGACCTCGACGCGGGCTTGGTGCGGGTGCTGGGCAAGGGTGCCAAGGTGCGCATCGTCCCGGTCGGGCGGTATGCGGCGGCGGCACTGCGCGCGTGGCAAACGGAAAGTGCTATCGGACAGTCAAATGTCGCTGGGCTTTCGACTGCGACCGCCCGCGCCGACGCGCAGCGCCCGGTCTTTCCCGGTCGCGACGGCGACCCGATCACCCCGCGTGCGATCCAGTTGCGCCTGCGCCAGTTGGCGATGCGGCAAGGCATCTTCAAACGCGTGCATCCGCACCTGCTGCGCCACAGCTTCGCCAGCCATGTGCTCGAATCCTCCGGCGACCTGCGCGGCGTGCAGGAACTGCTCGGCCACGCCGACATCGCGACGACGCAGATCTACACCCACCTCGACTTCCAGCACCTCGCCAAGGTGTACGATGCCGCGCATCCGCGGGCGAAGCGCAAGAGTTGATCGGGCTGCATGAAGCGATCCGAATCACCCAGTTTCCCGCAGGTTCATTCGATCAGGTTCATTCGATGAAATTGTCGACTGCGGTGCGATTTCCTTCCCCCGGCAGGACGTGACGATGGTGCCGCTCATCGGTTGGGTACTCCCTCATCCGGCGCTTCGCGCCACCTTCCCCCGGAGGGGGAAGGACAAGCCCGCTTCTCGCTACCCGAGTCCCGAGTCCCGATTCCCGAGTCCCGAGTCCCGCTTTCCAAGTTCCGATTCCCGCCCATGCCCCACGCCACCAACCTCGTCCTCCACCGCGCCTCACATGTTCTCGAGGTGAGCTTCGACAGCGGCGAAACCTTCCGCCTGCCCTGCGAATACCTGCGGGTGGAATCGCCCAGCGCCGAGGTGCAGGGGCACGGGCCCGGGCAGAGGGTGCTGGTGCCGGGCAAGCGCGACGTGAACATCACCGCGATCGAGCCGGTCGGAAACTACGGCATGCTGTTGCGCTTTTCCGACGGCCACGCCAGCGGCATCTACAGTTGGGCGCTGCTGCACCAGCTTGGGTGCGAACAAGCAACGCGTTGGGCGAATTATCTGGTGGCGATGGAAGCGGCTGGCGCTACACGCGAAGGCTGAAACGCAGCCTCATGGCGTCCGCGCCCGCCCTGCCCCGCCAGCCGGTGCATAGCGATGCGCGGACAGCTTTTCCTGCAGCGCGAGGTATTGTTTCAGGTAAGCGGTGTCGCGAAAATCCATCGGCGCACGGGTGAGCTGCACCACGCTGCTGCCGTCCTCGTTGCGTTCGATCACCGCCACACCCGCGTCCGCGGCATTCGCATCGAAACCCAGCGCGGCGGTGGCGTGCGCGCCGAACACGTTGAGCCAGCCCAGCCGCTCGCTGATCGACCAGCCGTAACCGGAAGGGATGCACAGCCGCGTGTCCTGCAAGGCCGGCAACCCGGACGCGCTCGCCCACGAACGGGCCCACGGCACCGAATCGGCGCGCGCGAAAAAGGCCTGCGCCAGCCACGCGAACTCGCGCAACTTGCCGACCAGCACCGGCGCAGCCGGCGCATCGGCCGCCATGCGCAGCGAGAAACGCGCCCAGTCCGGCGCGTAGTTGTCGGAGTACGGGCCGACGAATCGTCCGGTGGCGATGCGGATGTGGTTGCGGCGGCTGCCCGCGTTGGCCAGCGTCGCCACCCGCTTGTGCGAATTCCAGCCGCGCTCGACCTCCTTGCGGATGCTGCCTTCCAGCGGCTCGGGGAAGACTTCGCGCACCGCGTGGCGGATCGGCTCCTTGATGACGAACTCGGCCTCCTGCACGAAGCGTTCGACCAGTTCTGCGGTCATCAGCTCGGCATGGCAGTAACCGCACAGCTCGACGGTGTCCGGCCAGTGCATCGGCGTGATCGGGATGACGCGGGCGTCGGCGGAAGGGGCAGTCATGGACATGGCTGAAGCAGGCGTATCGCACCAGGAAGTGTAGCCCGCGCGACGAACGTCACGCCTTGCGCCAATACGTTCCCGTCCAGTCGATGGCCGTCATCTCCGCGTGGATGCCGTGGGCAGCGCGGTAATCCGTCACGGCCTGCTTGCATCCTTCCAGCGCGTAATCGTCGATGATGCAGTAGCCGCCGGACGACAGTCTGGGATACAGGCTGTTCAAGGCATCGATGGTGGAACCGTACATGTCGCCATCCAAGCGCATCACCGCGAGCCGCTCGATCGGCGCCGTGGGCAGGGTGTCCTTGAACCAGCCTTTCAGGAACACGACCTGCCCGTCGAGCAGGCCGTACTTGCGAAAGTTCTCGGCCACCTGCTCCTGCGAGATCGCTAGGAATCCGTGCACATGGTGGGTGTCGTCCTTGTCCGCCGGGTGCGTGTCGGCGTCGGGCTTGGGGAGCCCTTCAAAGGAATCGGCGACGAACACCCTGCGATCCGTCACCCCGTGCGCCGCCAGAACCGCGCGGGCGAGGATGCACGCTCCGCCTCGCCAGACGCCTGTCTCGATGATGTCGCCGGGCACATCGTCGCGCAGCGCGCTCTCGATGCATTGTTGGAGATTGTCGAGCCGCTTGAGTCCGATCATGGTATCGGCATAACCGGGCCAGATCATGCCGTCCTCGCGCTGCTGGCGACTGAACTGGCGATCCTCGACCAGCCGGTACCGGCCGCGCTTGAGTGCCTTGCCGGCCAGCGTCACGGCCGAACGGGAAAGGGCGCTGCGGCGATAGGCGAAGGTCTCGGCCGGCACCGGCGGATCGGGCCACAGCGAAAACGACAGCGTCTTTTTCAACAAATCCAGATAAAGCTGGTCAGGCGGGATGTTCATGCAGGAAAGATCCGCAATGGCGACAACGCCTATTGTGCCGGTGTTCGATGATTTCCGCCGCCTCCGGGTCGCGAACCAGCCAGGCATCGACAGGCTGTCCGGCAACCGCTCCTGCAAGACGCACCCCTGACGCCACCACCCACACGCATCGCCTCAGAACTGCCAGCCGAATTTCACCCACGCGACGATCGACGCGATGATCGCCAGCACCCAGGTCAGGATGCGCCACCCACTGCCCGATCCGATCCGCGCGGCGGCACCGCATTGCTTGCGCAGATACGGATCGGCGGCGATCGCCGACTCCACCGCTGCGCTGGCCGCGCGTGGTTCCAGCCCCTGCTGCTGGCGCACGATCGCGATCGCCTGTTCTTTCCTCCCATTGCGCAAGGCGACAAGGGCATCGTCTGGCAGGCTCGGCGCGGTCGCGGTCATCGGCTTCCTCCCTTGCGCACGATGCTGCCGCCACGACGCGAGGGCGTCAATCCATCCCGTGCCGCGACCGTTCGTCGTCGATGCACTGGCGACGGGCATGCCGGCCACGGATGCGCCCGCAATTCACTCGCGCTCGAACTCCGCGATCTCATCCAGCGCGGCCTGCGCGCGGCGCAGGCTGGCGCCGGCCAGTTGCGCATCGACGAAGGCGGCGAGCTTTTCGCGCCCCGGCTTGCGCGACCAACGATGGAACAGCCACGTCATCAGCAAGCCGACGACGCCGACCGCGCAGCTGTACCAGGCCCATTCCGGCGCGTGCTTGTAGATGTCGATACCGGCATAAGCAAGCGCGACCATCAACACCGGAATCCACATGAACCACCACGACAGGCCGACGACCAGCCCGCCGCGCACGTACACGCTGCGTACGCGCGCCAGCTTGCGCTGGATTTCCAGCACCGGCGCGGCGTAGTCGATGCGCGTCAACAACACCTGCACCGCCACGCCCAGCGCGATCGTCGCCAGCCCCGACAGGTGCACCAGCAGGCCGGCGACGAACAGGTGCGGGATGTCGCGATACGACGACCAGATGCCGGCGCCGAACAGCACGCAAGCTGCGCCGAACAGGATCTGCGCGGTCTGTCCCCAGGCCAGCGGGCGCAGGCTGCGGCGCAAGCCATCGGCCCGACTCTCCCGGAGCAAGCGGTGATTGAGCGCGACCTGCCGTTCGAGCCGCACATCGAGCGCCTTCCACGCGGCCTTGAGGTCGTCCAGTTCCATTGCGTCGTTGCCGGTCATGTCTTTCTCCCGTTCCGGTTGTGAACAATCAACAGGATGTTGAAAAAGTGCGTTCCTGCACTTTTTCAACTCGCCGAGTCCGGCGCATGTCCGGACTCGGCTCCACGGATCAAGCACTTGCGTGCTTGATCCGTGTGCGAGCCCTCCTTGGCTCGCGTTAACAGACTGTTTTTCAACAGCCTGTCAAGTCATGGTTTGCGCGAGGCGTGCGCGGATACGTTGTTTCAGGCGGTTGATCCGGGTGCCGACATTGCTCGCGCTGATGCCGAGCACGTCAGCGATCTCGATCTGGCTGCGTTCTTCCAGATACAGCAGCATCAGTGCGCGATCCAGCGGCGCCAACGTGTCGATGCAGCGCTGCAGCGCGTGCAGGCGCTCGTCGGTTTCGTGCGGCGCGGCACGCTCGTCGGCGATGGCGTGCGCCGATTCGTCCAGCGGTACGGCATGGCGCTCGCGTTGACTGGCGCTGCGCACCTGCGAAATCGCCACGTTCAAGGCGATGCGGTACAACCAAGTGGAGAATGAACGCGCCGGATCGTAGCGCCCGAACGCGCGCCACGCCTGCACCACGATCTCCTGCGCCAGATCGCGCCGATCCTCGGGGTGGCGGCAATACATCGCCGCGACCTTGGGCGCGATCCGCGCATGCTCCGCGAGCAGCGCCTGGAATCGATCCCGCGCATCCATCGTCATCGTCGCTGCCACCGTGTGCATCGCCCGCCCCCGCATCCTGCCGCATGCAAGGTGATTCGCACGGGCTGGGCGGATATCACACCGCCATGTGTCGTTCCCGCACGGCGACACCTGCGGTCACGTCGCCGAGCGTCCACACGCGCCGTTGCGCTTGCCGATCTGGAAGGGGCTATGGACATCCCTTCGGCATCGGCATGATGCGCTCGATCAGGAAGCCATCGCCGCGGCGGCGCAGCGTGGCCGTGAACGCACCGCCCGCTTCGGTATCCACACACGCTTGCGCACCGCCCGGTCGTACCTGCACGTCGAGAGTATTGGCCATGCCCAGATTCGGGAATCGCTTCCAGTCGCTGGCCGACACATCGGCACGCGCCGTGCGCACGATCGCATCGGCCTGCGCGATTGCGCTCTGGCTGGCGATGTCGTCAGCGCTTTGAGCGTGCATGCGTCGCCAGAACAAAGCATCCACCGCATCCAGTTCCGGCACCGTGCTGCGCACGCCCTGATCGGCGACCCCGGCCCCATCCACGCGCACGCTCCAGTCCACCTGCCGGCCATCGCAAGAGCCGCAGGAGCCAAAGGAACGGAACTCGCGTTTCTCGCGAACCTCGAGCAGCCCGTGCTCGAAACGCGTGCCCACCGACTGCCCCAACATCACCGCGTAGGCATGCGCCAGCAACGGTTGCGCGGTCTTGCCGTCCCACCGCCACACCGTGGTCTGCGCCCCGACCGTGGCCCCGGCGGCCTGCGCGCGGATGCCATCGACGAAAAAGCGTGAGCGACCCTGCGCATCCGCCGACAACACCCCGACCTGTCCCGCGATCGGCCCGGAGCGTTCGGCCGCCGTCTGCTCGCGCGCATTGGCTGCCTGCCACGCCGCGAGGATCGGCCCCATCGGGTCTTGCGCGAGTGGCTGCTTGGCGATGTTCCACGCCGCGCGCTGCGCAGTGCCCTCACCGGCAACGATGAAGACATTGCCGAACGGCCCGGGCGTGGCGACCAGCAAGGCGTTGCCCGCCAACGTGCCGCAACTGGATCCCTTGCCCACCAAGGTTGCGAGCGCTGCGCAGGCATCCCTGGACGTCGCTTGTGGATGGTCGTCGCGCCACGCCGCCATCCACTCGCCCGCCAAGGCCCAGCGTAGAACCAGCAATTTGGGGGAATCCGGTTTGGCATCCAGCCACTGGTCTTCCACGACATGTTTCTGCAATTGCGCATCGGCATTGCGATAGCGTGCGGCGAGATCCGTCACATCCCCCGGTGCCGCGGCTGCCGGCAACGCCGCCAGCAAGCCGGCCAGCCAAGTGCCCGCCTGCATGCGTCTGGAAGATTCGGGGCGACGGATCGACATGGGGAAATCCCGATGGAGAATCACGATGGAGAAGCGTTGCGGCGAGTATCGCCTCGCAATGCGATACTGGCGGGATGGACGAGATCAAGCCTAGCGCAAGCACCGCCGAGGTGGCGACCACCCACTTCGGCTACCGCGACGTGCCGCTGGCCGAGAAGAAGAAACTGGTCGGCGAGGTGTTCAGCTCAGTCGCGCGCAACTACGACCGCATGAACGATGCGATGTCGCTGGGCCTGCACCGCCTGTGGAAACGCTATTTCGTAGCCACTTCGGGCGTGCGTCGCGGCGATGCGGTGCTCGATCTGGCCGGCGGCACCGGAGATATCGCCGCCCTGCTGCACGAATGCGTCGCCCCACGGGCGGATCGCAACGATCCGGCGCACGGCGGCGTGGTGCTCGGCGACATCAACGGCGACATGCTGCGCGTGGGCCGCGACCGCTTGATCGACCGCGGACTGGTGGCCGGCATCGACTACGTGCAATGCAATGCCGAGGCGTTGCCGTTCCCGGATCGCAGCTTCGACCTGGTCACCATCGCCTTCGGCCTGCGCAACGTCACCGACAAGCCGGCCGCCCTGCGGCAGATGCAGCGCGTGCTGAAGATCGGTGGCCGCGCGCTGGTGCTGGAGTTCTCGCAGGTCAATGCCGAATGGTTCCGGCCGATTTATGATTTCCATTCCTTCCAGGTGCTGCCGCGGCTGGGCAAGCTGCTGGCGCGGGATGCCGACAGCTACCAGTACCTCGCCGAGTCGATCCGCAAGCATCCGCCGCAGGAAGAACTCAAGGCGATGATGGAAGATGCCGGTTTCGCGCGTTGCTCGTATCGCGATTTGTCTGCCGGGATCGTGGCGATCCACAGCGGGTACCGCGTGTGACCTCGAACCGGATCATGCGCATCGCGCCGCGCACGTTTTCGACACGCTACGGGAGCTCGTGAGCATGGGTACACGCATCCTCAACCGCTGGCAGGCCTCGGGCATCCATCTGCTGATCAGCCTTACGATCGCCGCCATCGTCTTTTCGGTCATGCTCGCCGTCTGGTTCCCCGGCCCGTTGTTCTGGGCCGATGGTGGCAACCGGCTGTTGCTGATCCTGGTCAGCGTGGATGTCACGTTGGGGCCGTTGATCACTCTGTTCGTTTATCGCCACGGCAAGCGCGGGATGCGCTTCGATCTGACCGTGATCGCCCTCCTGCAGTTGACGGCTCTCGTCTACGGTTTGCATGTGGTCTATTACGCGCGACCGGCCTTCCTCGTATTCGCCAAGGATCAGTTCCAGATCGCTTCGGTCGGCGAGATCGCACCCGCCGAGTTTCGCAAGGCGAAGTTGCCGCAGTTCAGTCATCCGCCTCTGGGCGGCCCGCTGCTGGCCTACGCGGTGATGCCGACCGATCCGAAGGAACTGGCGGAGGTGGTGAATGCGGCAATGTCGGGACGCGACGTGGAAACCATGCCGAAACTGTTCGCACCCTACGCCGAGCACGCGCACGACGTGCTCCAGCATGCGAAGACGCTGGCACAACTGCGCAAGTCCGACCCGGCAGCGGCGAAGGTCGTCGATGCCTATGTGGCACGTTCGGGATGGAAGGAAGACGACGTGCGCACTGTGCGCCTGATGGCGGCGACGGCGTGGTGCGCGGTCATCATCGATGCCCGGACGGCGCTACCGAAAAAGATGCTGATCACCGAGCGGTTCTGACACACGCCGCGCCGCTTTCGATCACCCTCGCGACGGACTCGCGCCATTTGTTCGAATGGGCACCGCCCCCGCGTCGGGGCTGTCGCCGTTTTGTACAATCCACCTTCCCCCGCACCCGCCGGTACCCACCATGCGTCGCACGCCCTGCCTGCTGCTCAAGACCCTGCCCCTGCTGTGCCTGTTCGCGTTGGCTGCCTGCGGGCAGAAGGATGAAATCAATCCCGCCGCGAGCATTCGCCATCCGATCGCCAAGAAGGCCGATACCACGCAGGCTACCCAGGTCGATCGCAAGCACGACGAGGCCAGCTACGCCGAGCCCGCGCGCGTGCGCACGACGCACCTGATGCTCGATCTGACGGTGGACTTCGACAAGAAGCAGCTCGCCGGCACCGCCACCCTGGACGTGAACTGGTACGACGACAACGCCAGCGATCTGGTGCTCGACACCAGTGATTTGAACATCACCCAGATCGAGGGCGGCGACGGCACCGGCGACTGGAAGCCGTTGACGTACACGCTCGCGCCGGCCGACCCGGTGCTCGGCAGCAAGCTCACCATCCACATGCCCACCCCCGGCAAGGCCGGGCACATGCGCCAGGTACGCATCACCTATTCCACTTCGCCGCAGGCATCGGGTCTGCAATGGCTGTCGGGCGCACAGACGCAGAGCGGACAACCGTTCATGTTCAGCCAGTCCGAGGCCATCCACGCGCGTTCGTGGATCCCGTTGCAAGACACCCCCGGCGTGCGCTTCTCTTGGACGGCGAACATCCATGTGCCCAAGGACACCACGGCGGTGATGAGCGCGGATTACGGCGATCCGGAGAATCTGCAAACCGCCACGACCTACCAGTTCAACATGCCGCAGATGGTGCCGTCGTACCTGCTGGCGATCGCGGTCGGCGACCTGAAGTTCAAGCGCATCTCCGACCGCTCAGGCGTATGGGCCGAGCCGGGCATGGTAGCCAAAGCGGCGGCCGAGTTCGCCGACACCGAAAAGATGATCGAGACGGCCGAAGCCCTGTACGGCCCGTACCGCTGGGGTCGCTACGACATCCTCGTGCTGCCACCCTCATTTCCGATCGGCGGCATGGAGAACCCGAAGCTGACCTTCGCCACCCCGACGGTCATCGTCGGCGACAAGTCGCTGGTGTCGCTGGTGGCGCACGAACTGTCGCATTCGTGGTCGGGCAACCTCGTCACCAATGCCAGCTGGAAGGACATCTGGCTCAACGAGGGCATGACCACCTACGTGCAGGGCCGCATCACCGAGGCGCTGTACGGCGCAGACGTGGCCGAAATGGAACGGCAGATCGACCAGCAGGAGCTGATGACCGAGATCAAGGACGGCGACATCAAGCCCGCCGTGCAGGTGCTGGCGCTGCCGCCGGTACCGCCGGGCACCAGTCCCGACGACGAAATGTCCGATATCGCCTACACCAAGGGCGCGTGGTTCATGCAGTTCCTCGAGCAGCGCTTCGGGCGCGCGGTGTTCGACCCGTTCCTGCGCAGCTACTTCGACAATTTCGCCTTCCAGAGCATCACCACCGACGACTTCGAGAAATATCTGCGCGCCAACCTGCTGCCGAAGAATCCCAAGGCGGTGACCGACGCCGAGCTGCATACATGGATCCACGAACCGGGCATCCCGTCGTTCGCCACGCCCGCGCATTCGGCGCGCTTTGACGCGGTGGACGCCGCGCGCAAGGCGTGGCTGGATGGCGGCGCCCTGCCGGGCACCGAGGTCACCGGCAAATGGGTGACGCAGGAATGGGTGCACTTCCTCGAGGGCATGCCCGCGGCGCTGAGTCCTGATCGCATGGCTGCGCTGGACAAGGCCTACCACTTCACCGGCACGCCCAACGACGAGATCGGCCAGCGCTGGTACCCGCTGGCGGTGGCCAGCGACTACAAGGACGCGCGCCCGCAGATGGCGCAGTTCCTGCAATCGATCGGCCGGCAGAAATTGATCATGCCGACCTACGCGGCGCTGGCGAAGACCCAGGAAGGGCTGGCATTCGCCAAAGACGTGTTCGCCAAGGCCAAACCGGGCTACCACCCGATCACGGTCGCCTCGGTGCAGGCACTTCTCGACAAGGCCAAGCCGGCGAACTGACATGGCCGACAGGAAGCAGACCCTCCTGTTGACAGGGCTTGGACTGGCGGTGGCGACGATCGGAGTCGCCACCCTCGCCCCGGAACGCCTGCTGGAGGCGGAATTCGCACGCCAGCGCATGCTCGCCGGGGCGCGACGCTTCGCCATCGACCTCGACGGCCATCGCTGGCGATATCTGGATACCGGCGCGGTGCGCCCACGCCACTCCGGACTGCGCCACGGCATCCCGCAAGCGGTGCCACGCAAGCCGGTGCTGGTGCTGGTGCACGGCTTCACCGGCAGCAAGGAAAACTGGCTGCCGCTGATGCGGCAGATGTCCGGCGAATTCCGTTTGATCGCACCCGACCTGCCCGGATGGGGCGAGAGCCAGCGCCACGCCGGCGCCGATTACGGCGTCGAGGCGCAGGTAGAGCGTTTGACACAGTTCCTCGACGCGCTGCCGGCCATCACCGGTCGCGAAGGGCCACCGGATCTGCTGGTCGGCCATTCCATGGGCGGGCAGCTCGCCGGCCTGCTCGCCGCCCGCCACCCGGAGCTGGTGCCGCGGCTGGTGCTGATGTCCGCCGCCGGCGTGCTGTTCGAGGCCAACGCCTTCGGTGCCGGCGTGCTGGCGGGCGACAACCCCTTCGGCGTCACCAATCGCGCCCAGCTCAAGCGCTACTTCGATATGGTGTTCCACCAGCCACCGGCGGTGCCGTGGCCATTCAGCGAGGCCTTGATCCAGCGCCGCCGCGTGGATGCGGCCTTCGAGGATGGCGTGCTGGCCGACATCGGTCGCGGCCCGTCCGCCTTCGCGCTGGAACGCGAACTGGGCGCCATCGCCGCACCGACCCTGCTGCTGTGGGGGCAGGACGACCAGGTCATCGACCCCAGCGCGGCGGCGATCTTCGCGGAGGGATTGCGCGAAAGCCGCACGATCCTCTTGAACGGATGCGGCCACATGCCGATGATGGAGCATCCACGGAAAACAGCGCTCGCGCTGCGGGATTTTCTGGCATGAACACGAACGGCACCGACCCAAGGACGAACATGATCGGCAAGGCCATCTGCGTTACCGCGGCAGCACTGTTGCTGGCCGCCTGCGGGCCTTCGAAAAATCAGATCGCTGAGAGGGACGCGGCTGCCGTGCAGGCGGAAAAAGAAGCAGCCGCCAACGCGCAGGCCCGCAACTACGTGCAGGCACGCACCGCCGGCCAGTACGAGCTGGCGCAGACCTACGCCAACCAGTTGCTGCGCGACGCGCCCACCAGCGTCGCCGCCAACGAGGTGCGCGCCACCCTCGACGACACCAACGTCAAGGCCGCCGAAGCGCACGACAAGCGCCGCCTGCGGCAATTGTGGACGTACAACACCGAGTTCATCGAGGGCGGTGGCGGCGACAATGCCGTCGTCCACAGCGCGTCGATCGTCGCCAGCAAGGATCCCAACTTCAACGGCGATCAGGTTCCGGTACGGCTGGTACTGCGCCGCCAGCCGCAGGGCGACCGCAGCGCCTACATCGTGCTCGACAGCGGGCAGTTCGACTGCCCCGCGGACTGCAAGGTGTCGGTGCAGTTCGACGATCAGGCGCCGATGATGCTGGCGGCCAGAAAGTCCGACCAGAACAAGCAGGGGCTGTTCTTCAACGACGAACAGACCATCCGCGAGGCGCTGGACAAGATCCGCGCGATCACCATCAAGACCAGCGTCGACGGGCAGCCGCGTACGCTCACCTTCGACGTCGGCGGTTTCGACCGCGCGCAACTGGAGCGCACCTTGCAACAGTAGGACGACGATGCCCGGCCCAAGCCGCCCGCCGTCGGATTCCGCCGCACGCTGCGGATCACGACGGGCATGCCATGACCTGCGTCAAGTCCGCGCGCGCCAGCGGCAGCGACAATACCCGACCCAACGCAAGGGCAGTGCATGAACGCGATCGAAACCTACGACGACAAGGTCGTGCGCCTGTTCCTGTTCGCCTCGGCGGTGTGGGGCATCATCGGCATGCTGGTCGGCATGTACCTCGCCGCCGAGCTGGCGTGGCCGGCGCTGAACCTCGACATCCCCTTCCTGACCTTCAGCAAGCTGCGTCCCGACCACACTTTCGGGGTGATCTTCGCCTTCGGCGGTTCCGCGCTGATGGGCACCTGCTACTACGTCGTGCAGCGTACCGGCCACACCCGGCTGGCAACCCCGCGGCTGGCCGAGTTCACCTTCTGGGGCTGGCAGCTGATCTGCGTGCTGGCGATGGTGACGATGCCGCTGGGCATGACCCAGAGCAAGGAATACGCCGAACCCGAGTGGTTCGTGGACATCCTCATCGCGGTGGTCTGGGTGAGCTTCGGCTGGGTGTTCTTCGCCACCCTGGCGCGCCGGCGCATCCGCCACATCTACGTCGCCAACTGGTACTACGGCGCCTTCATCATCGCCGTGGGCCTGCTGCACATCGTCAACAATCTGGCGATTCCGGTGTCGCTGACCAAGTCGTATCCGATCTACTCCGGCGCGGTGGATGCGATGGTGGAGTGGTGGTACGGGCACAACGCGGTGGCATTTTTCCTCACCGCCGGCTTCCTCGGGATGATGTACTACTTCGTGCCGCGGCAGGCGCAGCAGCCGTTGTGGAGCTACCGCTTCTCGATCGTCAACTTCTGGGCGCTGATCTCGATCTACATGTGGGCCGGCGCGCACCACCTGATGTACACCGCCCTGCCGGACTGGGTGCAATCGGTGGGCATGGCCTTCTCGCTGGTGCTGCTGATGCCCAGTTGGGGTTCGGCGGCCAACGGCCTGTTCACCTTCAACGGTTCCTGGCATCGCCTGAAGGACGATCCGGCGGCGAAGTTCATGGTGATGTCGCTGGTGTTCTACGCCGCCGCCACCTTCGAGGGCTCGATGATGGCGATCAAGACCGTCAACTCGCTCTCGCACTACACCGACTGGACGATCGCCCACGTACACTCCGGTTCGCTGGGCTGGGTGGCGATGATCACCATCGGTTCGCTGTACGCGATGGCCCCGCGCGCGCTCGGCGTGCCGGCGATGTATTCCCGCAAGGGAATGGAACTGCACTTCTGGCTGCACCTGTCCGGCACCGTGCTGTACGTGCTGGCGATGTGGGATGCCGGCGTCACCGAAGGGCTGATGTGGCGCGCGACCAATCCGGACGGCGCGCTGACCTATTCCTTCCTCGACAGCCTGATCGCGATCAAGCCGCTGTACATGGTGCGCTGGTTCGGCGGCGTGCTGATTTGGCTGGGCATGTGGGTGATGGCGTGGAACCTGTGGTACACCGCCGCCGACGCGCGCCAGCCGATCATCTCGCCGATCCCGGTGCCGATCCCCGACCCGGATGCGGGTCAGACCCCGGCGCCGCTGCCGGCGCAAGGCTGAGGAACCCGTCATGGCCTACCGTCATTTCGAGTTCGTCGAAAAACACGCCTGGACGCTGGGCGTGTTCACCGCGATCATGTGCTCGCTCGGCGGGCTGGCCGAGATCACCCCGCTGTTCATGGAAGCCAACAAGGTGCAGCCGGCGCTGGGGGTGAAACCCTACGATCCGCTGCGCCTGGCCGGGCGCGACATCTACGTGCGCGAAGGCTGCTACCTGTGCCACTCGCAGATGATCCGCTCGCTGCGCTTCGAGACCCAGCGCTACGGCCACTATTCCACCGCCAGCGAGTCGGTGTACGACCGCCCGTTCCAGTGGGGCTCCAAGCGCACCGGCCCGGATCTGGCGCGCGTGGGCGGCAAGTATTCCGACCTGTGGCAGCACCTGCACCTGATGAATCCGCGTCAGGTGGTGCCCGAGTCGAACATGCCCGGCTACCCGTGGCTGTCGCTGCAACTGATCGACGGCAAGGACATCCAGAAGCGCATGCGCGTGCTGCGCTGGCTCGGCGATCCCTACACCGACGCCGACATCAAAGCCGCACCCGCCGCGGTGGCCGGCAAGACCGAAATGGACGCGCTGATCGCCTACCTGCAGGGGCTGGGCATCGACAACGAGCCGCAGAAGCCGGGTAGCGCCGCAGCGGCGACGGCTGCCACGACCGCAGCGCCGGCCACCGACGGAGGCGCGCCATGAATCCGATCTGGGGCCCGATCGCCGGCGGTTTCATCATCGCCATGATGCTGATCTTCATCGGCATCTGGGTGTGGGCGTGGATGCCCTGGCACAAACGCAACTTCGACGAGCTGGCGAAGCTGCCGATGGAGGACGACGCGCCCGCCGCCACCGCCACGGAGGATCGGCCATGAGCGATTTCTGGTCGTGGTGGGTGATCGTCCTGATCGTGTTCAACATGGGGCTGACGTTCTTCCTGTTCCTGTGGGCACCGCGCGCCAAGATCCCGACCCTGCCCGACGGCACCACCGGCCACGTCTGGGCGCATGGCGTGCTGCGCGAGGGCCTGCACCGGCTGCCGCGCTGGTGGATCGCGCTGTCGCTGGCGATGTTCATCGCCGCCTTCATCTACCTCGCGCGCTATCCGGGTTTCGGCAAGCACAGCGGTTATCTGGGCTGGACCTCGCACAAGCAACTGGCGCAGGAAACCGCGAGCAACGACGCGCGGCTGGCCAAGCTGATGCAGGGCCTGTCCGGCTATCCGGTGGAAAAGCTCGCGCAAGATCCCGAGGCGCTGGCGATGGGCGAGGTGCTGTTCCGCGACAACTGCGCCGCCTGCCACGGCCGCAACGCGCACGGCAACCCGCTGCTGGGCGCGCCCAACCTGACCGACAACGACTGGCTGTACGGCGGCAAGGGGGACGACATCCTCACCAGCATCCTCGACGGCCGCCACGGCACCATGCCGGCGTGGGGCGCGCAGTTCGGCGAGGACGGCGTGGCCAACCTCGCCAACTACGTGCTCAGCCTGTCCGGCGCGCCGCACGACAAGGCCAAGGCCGCCGCCGGCCAGCCCAACTTCGCGGTCTGCGCCGGCTGCCACGGCACCGACGGCAAGGGCAATCAGGCCATCGGCGCACCCAACCTGACCGATACCATCTGGCTGTACGGCGGCGATCTGGACACCGTCGAGACCACCATCCGCGACGGCCGCGGCGGCATCATGCCCGCGTGGCGCGCACGCCTGGGCGAGCAGGATGCGCGCGTGGTCGCCGCCTATGTCTATTCGCTCTCCCACGGTGACCCGACCAATACGCGGTAGCGATGCGGCCATACCGCCGGTACGTTTGGGAAATATTTCCCACATCGGCGACACGGTGCGCGATAGTTCGAATCCGGGAGCCCCGAATCTGCGGATGGATGAGCAATCCAACACCGCCGCATCGCCATCCCTTCTCCCCCCGGGAGAAGGTGGCACGCAGCGCCGGATGAGGGCGGACCCTGACAAGCGCTCCACCTCGACGGCGAGCGCGTGGTACCGCCAAGGCATCGTCTGGCTGGGCATCGGCGTGTTCGCCGCCTCCATCGCTGGCTGCATCTGGATCATCGTCGTCGCCAGTCGTCACGCCGACCCACCGCTACCGCATCACGGCCTCAAGGTGCTGGACATGCCGCTTGCGCATCCATCCAGTCGCGTAGCGCCGAAGCCAGCGCCGCCACCATCACCACCGGCATCGCCATGACCGCTGCCATGGACTGCTGGCACTGCGGGCAGCCGCTGCCGCCCGATCCGCCCCGCGCGCGCATCGCTGGCGTCGAGCACGCGGTGTGCTGCCATGGCTGCCGCGCCGCCGCCGAATGGATCGACCATCTCGGGCTGGCCGACTACTACCGCCTGCGCAGCACGCCCGCCCTGCGTCCATCCGACCCGGCCAGCAGCGAACGCAGCACGCAGGCATGGAATCGTCCCGAGCTGGCGCGCCACGTCGTGCGCGAACTCGCCGGCGATCGCCGCGAAGTGTTGCTGCTCATCGACGGCATCCGCTGCGCGGCCTGCGTGTGGCTGATCGAGCGCGCGCTGGGCGCGGTGAACGGCGTAACGACCGTACAGGTGAACGCCGCCGCGCGCCGCGCGCGGGTGGTGTTCGATCCGCAGCGCACCGATTTGTCCGGTGTACTGGCCGCACTCGCGCGCACCGGCTACGCCGCGCTGCCACTGGATGCCGCCGCACTCGACGACAGCCGCCAGCGCGAAGCGCGCAGCGCGCTCAAGCGGCTGGTGGTGGCCGGATTCGGCGCGATGCAGGCGATGATGTACGCCAGTGCGTTGTATCTGGGCGCGTTCACCACGATGGATCCGGCCACCCGGCAGGGCATGCGCTGGCTGGGCCTGCTGGTTGCCACGCCGGTGGTGTTCTACGCGGCCGCGCCGTTCTTCGCCGGCGCGGTGCGCGCGTTGCGCGCGCGCACGCTGGGCATGGACGTGCCGGTGGCGCTGGCCATCGCGCTGATCTACGCGGCCAGCATCGTGGAAGCCTTGCGCGGCGGCGGCGAGGTGTATTTCGATTCGGTCAGCATGTTCGTGTTCTTCCTGCTGTCCGGGCGTTATCTGGAGATGCGCGCCCGCCACCGTGCCGGCCATCTCGCCGATGCGATGGCGCGGCTGGCTCCCGCGTTTGCCGATCGTCTCGACGATGCGGGCCGGATCGAACGCATCGGCGCGATGGAACTCGTCGTCGGCGACCGCGTGCAGGTCGCGCAGGGCGAGCGCGTGCCCGCCGATGGCGTGCTTGAGTCGTCTTCCTGCCGGGTAGATGAATCCCTGCTCAGCGGCGAATCCGTACCGGTGCCCAAACGCGCCGGCGACGATCTGGTCGGCGGCAGCATCGTGCTGGAGGGGCCGGTGGTGGCGCGCATCGCCCGCGTCGGCGCCGACACCGCGCTGGCCGGCATCGCCGCGCTGGTGGCACGCGCGCAGAGCCAGCGCCCGCGGCTGGCGCAGACCGGCGAGCGCATGGCCGCCGGCTTCGTCGCCCGCGTGCTCGGCCTCGCGGCGATCTGCGCGATCGGCTGGAGCTTCGTCGATCCCGCGCGCGCACTCACCGCCACCCTCGCCGTGCTCGTCGTCTCCTGCCCCTGCGCCTTCGCGCTGGCGGTGCCGGCCGCGCTCACCCGCGCGCTGTCGGTGCTGGCCGCGCGCGGGGTGTTCGTAGTGCACACCGATGCGATCGAGAACCTCGCCCTGGCCACGCATGCGGTGTTCGACAAGACCGGCACGCTGACCGAACCCGAACTCGCTCTGGCCGCCTGCGACACCCGCGCTGCTACGGATGCCACTGCTACCGATGCCGCTGCTGCGAATGCCGTTGCCACGGATGCCACTGCTGCGGATGCCGCACTGGCGCTGGCCGCCGCGCTGGCGCGTGGCAGCCGGCATCCGCTGTCGCTGGCGCTGGCGCGCGCCGCCGAAGGACTGCCTGCACACACAGCCAGCGACGTGCGCACCGTGGTCGGCGGCGGTATCGAGGGCACGGTCGAAGGCCGTCGCCTGCGGCTGGGGCAGCGGGCGTTTGCGCTACGAACCACATCAGAAACTGAGCTGTTTCGGGGAAATGTCGTTCCGATCTGCCCCGACCCCATCAACTTGGACATTGCGATTTCAGACCCCCTTCCCCCTTTGGGGGAAGGTGCCCGCAGGGCAGATGAGGGAATGAAGTATCAAGTCGCGACGTTTTCAAGCACTACACCCTTCCCCCATCCCGACCTACCAGCCCTGCCGGGCGTTCTTCAGCGCGCGAACTGCCCCCGGCAGTTCGCAAGCGCGCCTCATCACCCCCCGCAAGCTGGGGAAGGAGACCCGCCAGCCACGCCAGAAGACTCCCTCCCCCGTTTACGGGGAAGGGTTGGGGTGGGGGCGATGGCCGCATCGAATCTGGACGCGCCGAATCTTCCAGGCACCCCACACCCCCATCCCGACCTTCCCCCGCAAGCGGGGGAAGGAGACAAGCTCGCAATCGATTCTCCAGAAATAGTCAGTCTGGGCAACGCAGCATCCTCGTCGGAAAGGTCTGAAAACCCTTCGATTTCGAAAATCGACACCCTTTCCCAACGATCGGCGAATCATCCGGTATCGACGGAACACCCCCTCCCCCGCCTGCGGGGGAGGGCTGGGGTGGGGGCGACGCTTGACCTGAACAGCGACGCCGCCCTCCTCCTCACCGAAGACGGCCACCTCCTCGCCACCTTCACCCTGCGCGAGCGCCTGCGCGCCGGCGCGCACGAGGCGCTGGACGCGCTGCGCGTCGATGGCGTCATCATCGAGATCGCCAGCGGCGACGCGCAATCCAAAGTCGCCGCGATCGCGCAGCGGTTGGGCATCGACACCTGGCATGCGCGCATGCGCCCGGCGGACAAGCTCGAACGCCTGCACGCCCTGCGCGCGCAGGGTGCACGCGTGTTGGCGGTGGGCGACGGCATCAACGATGCGCCGGTGCTGGCCGGGGCCGATGTCGCCATCGCGCTGGCATCGGGCGCGGAGCTGGCGCAGGCCGCCGGCGATATCGTGCTCGACGGCAGCCACCTGCCGGCGCTCGCGCAGGCGCGTGCCATCGCCTGCGAAACGCTGGCCGTGCTGCGCCAGAACCAGCGCTGGGCGCTGGTTTACAACCTCGCGGTGGTGCCATTGGGCGCGCTGGGCTTCGTGCCGCCGTGGCTGGCCGCGATCGGCATGTCGGCCAGTTCGCTGGGGGTGATCCTCAACGCGCTGCGCATCGGACGGCATCTGCCGGCGACGCCTGCATCCACATCGACACCCGCACTGGCGAGCACGACGCCATGAACATCCTCGTGGTGATGATCCCGCTGTCGATCCTGCTGCTGATCGGCGCACTCGTCGCCTTTTTCTGGGCGGTGGATCACGACCAGTTCGACGACCTGGACACGCCCAAGCTGCTGCCGTTGCTGGATGATCCGAATCCGCCAACCAAGGACACGGCCGACACGACCGTGGAGTCGATGACGACGCCATCGGCTGCGCATGCGATTGCGACATCCCATGCGACGCACGGCGACGATGACGCTGCCGACGCGAAGTCCGCACAAGCGTCTTCCAGCAATGATGCAACGGACGACTCCGGGAACGCCGCGCCGTGACCGACAGCCTCACCCTGCTCGCCGCGCTGCTGCTGGGGCTGGCTGCCAGTGGGCATTGCATCGTGATGTGCGGCGGCATCTCCGCCGCGCTGGGAATCGCCACCGCGAAACGTGCCGATGGCCGTCCACGACCGCTGTTGCTGATCGGCTACCAAGTCGGCCGTGCGCTGTCCTACGCACTGGCCGGGCTGTTGCTGTCCGGCGCGCTCGGCGCGCTGATCGGCGTGCTCGACATCGAAGCCGTGCGCCGCACGCTGCGCGCGCTCTCGGCCGCAGCGTTGTTGCTGGGCGCACTGGTCGCCTTCGGCCGCGTGCGCGATCCGGGCTTTCGCCTCGGCCATCGCCTGTGGCAGCGCATCGCCCCGCTCGGCCGCCGCCTGCTGCCGGTGACCAGCCTGCCGCGCGCGCTGGCCTTCGGCATGCTCTGGGGCTGGATGCCCTGCGGCTTCGTTTATACCGTGCTGCTGATCGCCGCCCTGCGCGGCAGCGCAGTGCAAGGCGCGGCGACCATGGCCGCGTTCGGGCTGGGCACCCTGCCATCGATGTTTCTGGTCGCCTTCGGCGCGCAGAGCTTCGCCGGCTTCTCCGCCAAACCCGCCGCCCGTCGCATCGCCGGCACGGCCCTGCTGCTCGCCGCCGCGCTCACCCTCGCCGGCCCGTGGCTGCCGCCCATGCACTGGATGCATGCCTGCCTGCCGTTTGCGTGCAAGGCATCGTGAGATCAACACCCTTTTGCGCGCTTCACCATCTGGCCGACTTCGCTTCCCGCTTCCCGCTTCCCGAGCCCCGAGCCCCGAGCCCCGAGTCCCGAGTCCCGCTACTACAGCGCATACCCGAACTGCTCGCGGAAATGCGCCGCAAACTGTGCGTAATCGAAACGCTGGTTCTGGGTGCCCGGATGCGCGACTTTCAACGCGCCCATCAGCGAGGCGATGCGGCCGGTGGTCGGCCAATCGCAGCCCTTGTCGATGCCGAACAGCAGCCCGGCGCGGTAGGCATCGCCGCAGCCGGTGGGGTCGATCACCCCCTGCGCCTTTGCGACCGGGACATGGTGCTGCTGGCCGTCGGCGAGGATCAGCGAGCCGTGCTGGCCGCGGGTGACGATGTAGGCTTTCACCTTGCCGGCGATCGCCTCCGCACTCCAGCCGGTGCGCTCGTGCAGCAGGCTGGATTCGTAATCGTTCACGGTTACATAGGTGGCCTGCTCGATGAAGGCGCGGAACTCCTCGCCGGAGAACAGCGGAATCGCCTGCCCGGGATCGAAGATGAAGGGGATGCCATGCCGGGCGAAGTCGCGCGCGTGTTGCAGCATCGCCTCGCGACCATCGGGGCCGACGATGCCGATGCGCACGCCGGCCACGTCGCCGACATGGTTTGCGTGCGCCTGCATCATCGCGCCGGGATGGAAGGCGGTGATCTGGTTGGCGTCCAGATCGGTGGTGATGAAGCCCTGCGCGGTGAACTGCCCGGGCAGTTCCTTCACGTGGTCGAGGCGGATGCCGCAGGCCTCGAAATGCGCGCGGTACGGGGCGAAGTCCTGCCCGACCGTGGCCATCGGTACCGGCTCGCCGCCGAGCAGCTTGAGGTTATAGGCGATGTTGCCGGCGCAGCCGCCGAACTCGCGGCGCATGTCGGGCACGAGGAAAGACACATTCAGCATGTGCACCTTGTCGGGCAGGATGTGGTTCTTGAACCGATCCTGGAACACCATGATGGTGTCGTAGGCGAGCGAACCGCAGATCAGTGCCGACATCGTGGACTCCGTGGGGGATGGCGACGCGACGGCGCGCCGCCGCATCGGGGCCGGCATGGTAGCGCGGTTGGCCGCGCCCTGCGGCATGTGCGTGCATCCACCCCGAGTTCGGTATTTCATTCAGCCATCGCAGGCCGCCGCGCATGCTAGATTCGCACCCATGAATCTCCTCCTCCGCACCCTCTCCGCGCCGCGCGCCGCCGCGCTCGCCATCGCCCTGACCTGCGCGCTGTCCGCCGCGCCCGTGCTGGCCGCCGACCCGCCGCCACCGCCGCAGGCGGTTCTCGACGACTTCGCCCAGCAGACCGCGAAGACCTACCACCTCGACGCCGACCAGATCCTCGCCACGCTGGCGCAGGCGCATTACCGGCAAAGCATCGTCAACGCGATGTCGCGCCCGGCCGAAGCGGTGAAGACGTGGAAGCAGTACCGCCCGATCTTCGTGACCCGCGCACGCATCGCCGCCGGTCGCGCGTTCTTCGCCGCGCACCGCAAGGAATTGCAGAAGGTGCAGGACGCCACCGGCGTGCCGGCCGAACTGATCTGCGCGATCATCGGCGTGGAAACCGGCTACGGCGGCAACACCGGCAGCTACCGCGTGCTCGATGCGCTGTACACGCTGGCGTTCTGGTATCCGCGCAGCGGCGATCCGGCCAAGGCGCAGAAGGAGGACGACCGCCAGGCCTTCTTCCGCGACCAGCTCGCGCAGTTGTTCGCGCTGGCCCACGAGCAGCACTTCGCCGTCACCGGCCTGACCGGCAGCTACGCCGGGGCGATGGGCTGGGGCCAGTTCATGCCCTCGAGTTACCGCCAGTACGCGGTGGACGGCGATGGCGACGGCCATATCGACCTGTTCGGCGGCTCGATGCCCGACCTGTTCGCCTCGGTCGCCAACTACTTCGTCGCCAACGGCTGGCAGAAAGGCCAACCGGTGGCGGTGCCTGCAATCCACGACCCGGCGACGATCGCCTTCGCGCCCGACGATTTCACCCCAAAATACTCGCTCGCCGACCTCGAACAGAAAGGCTACAAACCGAAGTTCTCGCTCGGCCAGCCGATGCTGGGCTCGCTGCTCACCCTGGATGGCGCGGACGGCATGGAAGACTGGATCGTGTTCCAGAATTTCTATTCGATCACCCGCTACAACCGCTCTCCGATGTACGCGATGGCGGTCTACCAGCTCGCCGAGGCGATCGCCGGAAAGGATCCCGACGTGCCGGCGCCATGAGCGCTACCGGCGCATGCAGCGTGTCGGCAACGGGACATTGCATTCCCTCACCCGCCGCGCCTGCGGCGCGTCGGCCTCTCCCGGAGGGAGAGGCTGTTATTCCCTTCCCCCTCCGGGGGAAGGTGCCCGCAGAGCCTGCCCCGGACTCGATCCGGGGGCGGATGAGGGTACGAACTTCGGATGCGACGGGACTTGAATTCAGGGTAATCGCGCTGGCCTTGGTCGCCCTGCTGCTCGCCGCCTGCGCCGGCGAAAAACCCAAACCATCCCCCACATCGACGGCCCAATCCGCACATCCGGCGAAGAAACCCTGGAAACCGCTCGGCCCCTACACCCCCGGCGGCCTGTACGCGCCCGGTGTGGCCGACGGCGCGCCGGCGGTGCCGCCGGATGTGGCCAAGCTGCCCGAGCCCGTCCCGCATCCCGAACCGCTGTCGCGCTACGGCAACCGTTCGCCCTACGTCGTGCTCGGCAAGAGCTACACCGTGCTGCCGTCCGCCGCCGGTTACGACGAGCGCGGCATGGCTTCGTGGTACGGCACCAAGTTCGACGGCCGCGTGACCTCCAGTCTGGAACCCTACGATCTGTCGCAGTTCAGCGCCGCCCACCGCACCCTGCCGCTGCCCAGCTATGCGCGGGTGACCAATCTGGAGAACGGCCGCAGCGTGATCGTGCGCATCAACGACCGCGGCCCCTTCCACGACGGTCGCCTGATCGATCTGTCCTACGCGGCGGCGATCAGGCTCGGCGTGAACGTGCACGGCACCGCGATGGTGGAGGTGCAAGGTATCGACACCGGCCAGCCGCTGCCGGCGGCGACTGCCGATGCGATCGCCAATCGCACGCCATCGAACGCCGTTGCATTGCCCGAATCCGGCGATAAACCGCGCCCGCGGCCGATGGCAGCCAGCGTCAATTCATCGCCTCCACTGATCGCCACGCATACATCGACGAAAGCGGCGGTCGCGTCCAACTCCTCGCCCGCGGACGACGCATCGATGTTGTCGATGCCCGCGCCAGCGATGCCCGCGACGCCTCTATCGCCGCCGTCGCAAGCCGCAGCGTCGATAACAACATCGCCGATCCCCTCCACGACAACCGCCCCAGCGCCGGCCATGGACGGCACGCCACCGCCAACGCCACCACCCATTCGCGATGGCGCGGCGACAGCCGATCCGGCCACCATGGGATTTTTGCAGGTCGCCAGCTTCGGCGATCAAGCCAATGCACAGAAACTGATGCAGCGCCTGCGCGACGCGGGCATCGCGCCGTTGGAACTGGTGCCGGTGCAGGTCGCCGGCCAGCAGATGTGGCGCGTGCACGTGGGCCCGATGCGCGCCGACGCGGCCAACGCGATGGCCGCGCGCATGGCCTTGCTGGGGTTGGGGTCGCCACCGTTCTTCAAGCAGTGAAATCCGCCCCAACCCTCCTGCCCTGCCTGGCGTTCGTGGCGACGCGCAATTGGCCACTGGCAGTTCCGCAAGTGCGCCCCATCCCACTCTCTTCGCCTGCGGCGACAGGACGGGAGACGGGCCAGACATCCCGTCCTGGTCAATGTTCAGGCACGGCCGCGGAAACAGGCGTACTCGTCGGAATCGAAATGCCCAGCGCGACCCCGAGATGATCCGAGCGTCCGGCCGGAAACGCGGCGGGCGGGTCGGCGAGCAGATCCGGGCTGCACAGGATGTGGTCAATGCCGCGCTTGGGCTTCCAGCTCGGAAACGTGGCCACGAAACTGCTGGGTGGGCGCAACCGCGTTTGTTGGTAGAGGCGCTGCAATTCGGGCGCATCCGAGCCGCAATTGAAGTCGCCCATCAGCACCGCATGCTTCGCGTCGGCCAACAATTCCGCGAGAAAATCCACTTGCGCGCGCCGCGAGTGCACGCCGAGGGACAGATGGGCGATGGCGACCGTGAGGCATTCGTCGCCATGCCCGAAATGCGCGATCAACACGCCGCGGCCGCCGACCCGGCTGGGCAGGGCGTAATCGAGCACTTCCGCCGGGCGCTGCCGGCTGAGCAATCCATTGGCGCTGTGCGCGAAGCGACCCACGCGGCGGTTGGGTTGGTGGCTCCAGTACGGAAATCCGGCCAGTTCGGCGATGCGATGGGTCTGGTTGGTGAAACCCGAGCGCAGGCTGCCCGCGTCGGATTCCTGCAGTCCGACGATGTCGAACCCGCCGGCCAGTTGCGCGATCGCCGCGATGTTGTCGCCCTTGCCCGCTGGCAGCACGTGCGACCAACTATTCGACACGTAGTGACGGTAACGCTGCGTGCTGGCGCCGGCCTGGATGTTGCAGCTGAGCAGACGCAGACGCATGGCCACCATGTCAGCCCGCTCCGGAGGATGCGTCCAAGCCCATGCGCATCAGCGCTTGCCGCGGCGGCCGGAATGCAGCGGACGCTGTTTGGCGATCAACCAGTCCACCGTGCGCAGCATGCCTTCCGGGCCGCCGCTTCGGGTCAGACCGACGCGGTAAGCGCCATCCACGACGATGGTCGGCGTACCGTCCACGCCCCAGCGCATGGCTTGGTCGTGAGCTTGGGTCACCTTCACGTTCACCGGGAAGCTTTGCATGGTGGACGCGAAGACTTGCGGGTCGGGCCCGTAGTCGGCATAGGCCGACGGGATGGCCGCACAGGTCTCGATGCGACCCTGCTCGAACTTGGCCTTGTAGATCGCATCATGGCTCCGGGTCTGTATCCCCATCGCCTGCGCCGCGTAGAACGCCCGCGCGAAATCGTCCCAGCAATGCTCCGGGTCGGGACCGAAAGCGGCAGGCAGATAGGAGAACCGCACATCGGTGGGCAAGGTCTTTTCCCACGCCGACAGATACGGCTGGAAGCGCGCGCAGATTGGGCATCCGTAGCCGAACACTTCCACTACTTCGACTTTGCCGCCACGGATCGGATCTGGCGAATCGATCAGGTAGTAGTCGACCCCCTCGACTGGGGCGGCGGCGGTGGAATTCGCGCCGGCCGGAGCGGAATGAGCCGGCAGCGCGCCCACGACTGGCAGCATCGCCACCAACGCCACCGCAGCGATCCGGTTCAGAAATCCATGCAACGACATAGGCCCTCCATCGATGCGATGACGCTCGATCAGGCGCAGCGTACCGCCGATACGGTCGCCACCGTCAGTGCTTGGCGTGCGCCGGGCGCTGCTTGGCGATCAGCCAGTCCACGGTGTGCAGCATGCCGTCCGGCCCGGACTGCGCCAGCTCGATGACCTTGTACTTGCCGTCGACCACGATGGTCGGCGTGGAGTCTACGCCCCAGCGCATGGCCTGATCGTGCGCGCTGCCGATCTTGGCGTTGATCGCGAAGCTCTGCATGGTCGAAGCGAAGGTGGTTGGATCCACGCCGAACGTGGCGAAGATGCCGGGGATGACGTTGCAGGTGGTGCCGTCGAATTTCTTCTGATCCCACACCGCCTTGAACACGCCATCGTGGAACCTCGACACCGGCAGTCCCATCGCCTGCGCGGCATAGAACCCGCGCGCGAACTCTTCCCAGCAATGCGGCGCACCGGGGCCGAAAGCGGCAGGCAGGTAGCTGAAGTCCACATCGCGCGGCAGCTTGGCTTCCCACGCGGTCATGGCCGGTTGCAGGTTGTTGCAATGCGGGCAGCCGTAGCCGAACACCTCCACCACCTGCACCTTGTCGCCGCCGGGCTGATCGGGCGTATCGATCACGGTGTAATCCGTGCCCGCAACCGGGGTCGGCCCAGCCGGGAAGCCGACCGGCGGCGCGGGACGGTTGGCAGTATCGGCATCGCTGGCTGCCGAGGACGTGGCGGCTGTCGATGCCGTCGAAGCAGCGGCTGCCTGATCCGAAACCGCGGTCGATGCGGACGGCGCACTCGCCGGCGTGGCACCGGAAGCAGCCGCCGATGCATTGGCCTGCGAGGCGGCTGGATTGCCTTGATTGCAGGCGGCGAGCAACAACGCCGCGCTCAACAGGGTGGTACGCACGAGCGTGCGGGAAGCGGGCATGGGTGAATCCTCGTGGATGCGATGAATGGTTCGCGGACGGCGAGGTGATGGCCTCGTCACGTCCGTGCCCGATGGCAGACCGCGCCGGCAGCGGTTTGGTTCACGCCAGTCCTGCCGATTACGGCGAAGCCGCCGCCTTCGGTGCGGACTTGCCCGCATCTTCCGCCGCCGGGTGCAGGCCTTCGACATAGGTCGCCAGCGCCTGAATCTCCTCGTCGGTCAGGTTCCTGGCCACCTGCGCCATTTCCGGCTTGGCCCAGTCGCCCTTGCCCAACACCAGCCCGCCGTGGAAAGCGGTGAGGCGCTCGACGATGTACTTGGCATGCTGGCCACCGATGTTCGGATACGCCGGACCGGGATTGCCGGCACCGGTCGGGCCGTGGCAGGCCATGCAGGCGGGGATGCCGCGCGCCGGATCGCCGCCGCGATACAACTGCTGGCCGACCATGTAGAACTTCTTGCCGGCATTCGGGCCGGTCTTGATGACGCTGTCGTCGGCGACGCCGGCCGTCACTTTCTGGCTGGCGAAGTAGGCACCGATGTCGCGCATGTCCTGCGCGCTCAGCGGCGCGGCCATCGGCTGCATGATCGGGTTCTGGCGCTCGCCGGACTTGAACATTTCGAGCTGGCGGGTGATGTAGCGCTCCTGCTGCGAGGCCAGCTTCGGGAACTGGGCGTCGGTGGAATTGCCGTCGATGGCGTGGCAGGCGGCGCAGGCGCCGGCCTTGGCCTGCCCGGCCTTGGCATCGCCCAGCTTGCCCATCGCGTGGGCATCGCCCAACGCTACCGGCGATTGCGGCAACGACGACGGCAGCGCGGTGGTCGTCGCGGCCGGTGCTGCCGCGGGAGAAGATGAAGCAGCGGACGAAGCAGCCGGTGCCTGCGCGATGGCGACGGCGGTGGCAGCGGTGGCACCGACCAGCAGGGCGACGCCCAGAATGCGCTTCAAGCTCATGCGTGACTCCGATCGATCCGACAGGCGCGCCCTCCCCCGAATCGCGGCGGCGCGGAAACCGGCGGATTATCCCTTGCCGGGTTCGGCGGGGTCAATGAAGAAGCGGGGAATGGGGCTGGGAACCACCGAAGGGGCTCATCGTCATTGGTGGTGCGTGAATCGATCCACGACACCGGTTCGCTACGGGCTACCATTCCCCATTCCCCATTCCCCATTCCCCATTCCCCAGCCCCACTAGATGTCACTCTCCCAAGCCACCTTCCTCACCGCTGCCCACACCCTGCGCCAACTGCCCTCCGACGGTGGCCGCGAGGTCGCCTTCGCCGGGCGTTCCAACGCCGGCAAGTCCAGCGCCCTCAACGCCCTGTGCAACCAGAAGGCGCTGGCACGCACGTCCAAGACACCCGGACGCACGCAGCAGCTCGTGTATTTCCAGGTCGAGCCCGACACCTATCTGGTGGATCTACCCGGCTACGGCTACGCCAAGGTGCCGCTGGATCTGCGCGCGCACTGGGAAGCGTTCATCGAGGATTACTTCCGCCAGCGCGTAGCGCTATCCGGGCTGATCGTGGTGATGGACATCCGCCACCCGCTGCGCGATTACGACCGGCAGATGCTCGCCTTCGCCGCCGCACGCGGGTTGCCGGCGCATGGCCTGTTGACCAAGGCCGACAAGCTCGGCCGCGGCCAGCAGGCGCAGACGCTGGCAGCGGTGCGCCGCGAATTGCCTGAGAACGTGTCGGTGCAGGTGTTCTCGGCGGAAACCAAACTCGGAGTGGATGAAGCGCGCTCCGTGGTGGGCGGCTGGCTTGGCGTGTGAGCGATCGCCAGTCCGTGCGATTCACTCCTCGCGCAGCCTTGGATCGATCCATGCCCGCAGCCCATCGGTCGCGGCGTTGATCAGCACGATCAGCGCACCGACCACCAGCACCACGCCCAGCACGAGGGTGTAATCGCGATTCAGTGCGCCCTGCACGAAGTAGCGGCCCATGCCGGGGATGCCGAATACCTGCTCGACCACCGCCGAGCCGCTGACGATGTTGATCAGCGCCGGCCCCAGCCAGGCCAGCACCGGCAGCAGCGCCGGCCCCAGCGCGTGCACCAGCACGATGCGCGCCTGCGAATAGCCGCGCGCGCGTGCGGCGCGCACGTAGTCGCTGCCCAGCGCCTCGATGAAACCGGCACGGGCGATGCGTGCGCAGTAGGCCAGGTTCGGCAAGCTCAGCGCGATCGCCGGCAGTGCCGCGCTGCGCAGCAGTGTCCACAGAGATGTTCGATCCCAGCCGCCGCCCGGCAGCCAGTGCAGGGCTACCGCGAACACCAGCACCAGCAGCGGGGCGACCACGAACTTCGGCACCGCCAGCCCCAGCCCCGACAAGCCCATCAGCACGCGGTCGAGCCCGCGCCCGCGCCGCTGCGCTGCCAGCAGGCCCAGCGGCACGCCCAGCCCGATCGCCAATGCCAGCGCGATGCCACCGCACAGCGCAGTCACCGGCAGGGCCAGCACGATCAGTTCGCTGACGCGATAGTCGGGATACTGGAACGACGGCCCGAGGTCGCCGTGCGCCAGGTCACCCAGCCAGTGGATGTATTGCGAGGGCAGCGACTGGTCGAGCCTGTATTGACGGGCGAGCGCGGCCTGCACTTCCGGCGGCGCGGCTTTCTCGACATCGAAGGGGCCGCCCGGTGCGGCATGCAGCAGGGCGAAGCACAGCGTCGCCAGCAGCCACAGGGTGAAAGCCGCCTCGGCGAAGGCGCGGGCGAGGCGTTTCATGCCTTGCACCAAGCCAGAGGTATTTCACCGGCACGACGGATGCCACGCATCGACTCCTCCCCTTGCGCCAGCAGGGGGAGGTTGGGAGGAGGTGAAATGCCGGCGCATGAATTCGAACCCCACCCCAGCCCTCCCCTGCCCGCAGGGGAGGGAGCCAATGTCACCCTCGTCCGTCGCCACCCACCAAACGGCTTCCGAAAGTTGTGGGAGGTTGCTGCGGGTGATGGCGACGCACTCACCGCGCCACTCCCTGCGGAACCACCTGCCACGACAGAAACCGGCTCGCATGATGATCGAGCGGATTGGCGATGAATCCATCCAACCACGGCTTGACCAGATGCTTGGATGTGTAGAAATACAACGGCACCAGCGGCTGCGCGGCGAGCAGGCGCGCTTCGGCCTGCGCCAGCAGCGCATTGCGTTGCGCGGGATCGCTGGCGGCATCGGCGCGCGCCAGCAGGGCATCGAAACCGGCGTCGCGCCAGCCCGTCCAATTCAATGGCCCGTCGCTGCCGAAGGCGGCGAGGAAGTCGCGCGGATCGGCCACGTCGGCGATCCAGCCGCCGCGGAAGACCTGCGTGATCACCCGCTGCCGGCGGCTGAGCACGAACACCTTCCACTCCTCGTTGCGCAGACGCACATGCACGCCCAGCGTCTCGTTCCACATCGCCGCCACCGCCAGCGCCAGCCGTCGATGCAGTACCGAGGTGTTGAAACGCAGTTCCAACGGCGGCGCGTTGTCGCGGCTGTAGCCGGCGACGCGGAACAATCGCAGTGCTTCGCGCTCGCGCTGCGCCTGCGTCCAGCGTTCAGCAGGAATCGGCAGCGGTGTGTAACCGGGCAACGGCGGCACGATCCCGAACGCCGGTGTCTCGCCGAAACCGGTCAGATAGGTCGTCAACTTCTCGCGGTCGATCGCCAGCGACAGCGCCTGCCGCAGGGCGTGCGCATCGTGGCGGCGGTCACCATCGCCCAGCGGTGGTTTGGTCACATTGAAACCGAACCAGAACGCGCCCAGATACGGCGCGATCCGCAACTGCGCACCGAAGCGCGCGCGCAAGCCAGCCAGCGGCTGCGGCGGCAGGGTTTCGGTGAGATCCAGATCGCCGGCCTGATAGCGCTGCAACTCGCTGCCGGCGTCCTCGGTGACGAGGTAGCGCACGCGGCCGATCGGTGCGCGTTCGCGATAATGCGGGTTGCGCACGAGGGTGATCGACGCCTGCGGCAGCCAGTCGCTCAGCGCATACGCGCCATTGCTCACCAGATGCCCGGGGCGGGTGGACTGCGCGCCCCAGCGCTGCACCGCCGGCAGATAGACCGGATAGGCGATCGGCAGCAGCAACAACTGCGGCAGCGGCGCGGGATGGTCGAGCCGGAACACCACCGTGTGCGCATCCGGCGCCTCGATGCCGAGTGCAGTGCCCAGCTGCTTGCCATCCTGCACCGCCTTGGCCGCGTGGATTGCGAACAGGCTCTCGGCAAATGGTGCGGCCGTCATCGGCGCGAACGCGCGGCGAAAGCTGGCCACGATCTGCGGCGCATCCAGCGTTTCACCGTTCGACCATCGCAGGCCATCGCGCAGGTGGAACGTCCAGGTCAGGCCATCGGACGATGTCTCCCAGCGCTGCGCCATGCCGGGGATCACTGCGCCATCCTGGCCTTCGGCGACCATACCTTCGTACAGATCGCGCAGCACGTTCTCGCAGGCCACTTCCTGACAGCGCTGCGCATCCAGCGTCGAAGGCTCCGGGCCGTTGCCGCGCTCCAGGGTATCGTCGCGCGGGGATGCAGCGGCCGCGCCGATCAGAAGCCAGCAGCAGAACGCCATCGCGAATGGGAAACACCGTTTCACGCTGTCGGCACGGCCTCGGGGATTACACTGATCGCCCCGCGATTGTAGGCCACGACGCCCGCATCGCTCATGCGGAGATGCCCGTGTCAGGACCCAGCCACGTCAAGGACGCACCGATCGAAAACCGACAGGAACTGGTGGACTACCTCGCTGGCGGCGGTCGGCCACGCGCGGACTGGCGCATCGGCACCGAGCACGAGAAGTTCGGCTTCCGCCTCGACGATCTGCGCCCACCGGAATGGGATGGCGAGCGCGGCATCCGCGCCATGCTCGAAGGCCTGACGCGCTTTGGCTGGGCGCGGGTGGAGGAGCACGGCAAGCTCATCGCGCTCACTCGCGATGGCGCTTCGGTGACGCTGGAACCGGCCGGCCAACTGGAACTCTCCGGCGCGCAACTGCAAACCATCCACGAAACCTGTCGTGAAACCAGCAGCCACTTGCGCGAGGTGCGCGAGGTCGCCGCCGAACTGGGGCTGGGCTTCCTCGGCATGGGCTTCCAGCCCAAGTGGCGACGCGAGGACATGCCGTGGATGCCCAAAGGCCGCTACCGGATCATGCGGCAGTACATGCCGAAGAAGGGCAGTCTTGGGCTGGACATGATGACCCGCACTTGCACGGTGCAGGTCAATCTGGACGTGGAAAACGAAGCGGACATGGTGCGCAAGTTCCGCGTGTCGCTCGCGCTGCAACCCATCGCTACCGCGCTGTTCGCCGATTCGCCGTTCACCGAAGGCCAGCCCAATGGCTTTCGCAGCTACCGTTCGCACATCTGGACCGACACCGATCCGGATCGCACCGGCATGCTCGATTTCGTGTTCGCCGATGGTTTCGGTTACGAGCGCTACGTCGATTACCTTCTCGACGTGCCGATGTATTTCGTCTACCGCGACGGGCAATACATCGACGCTTCCGGGCAGAGTTTCCGCGATTTCCTCGCCGGTAAACTGCCCGCGTATCCGGGCCATCAACCGCGGTTGGCCGACTGGGCCGACCACATGACCACCGCCTTCCCCGAGGTGCGCCTGAAACGCTATCTGGAAATGCGCGGTGCCGATGGCGGGCCGTGGAACCGCCTGTGCGCGCTGCCGGCGTTCTGGGTCGGCTTGTTGTACGACGACACCGCTTTGGATGCGGCCTGGGATCTGGTCAAGGATTTTTCGATGGACGAGCGCCATGCCCTGCGCGATGGCGTGCCGCGGCACGGCTTCGCCCTGCCCTTCCGCAGCGGCAGCGTGCTCGACTTGGCGCGGCAATCGTTGGCGATCTCCGCCGCCGGCCTGCGCCGGCGCGCGCGCGCCAATCGCTGCGGCGCGGACGAGAGCAGCTTCCTCGCCCCGTTGTTCGAGATCGCCGAGGCCGGGTTGACCCCCGCCGACCGCAAGCTTGAACTCTTTCATGGCCCATGGAAAGGCTCGGTCGATCCGGTGTTCCGCGAATTTGCGTATTGAACACACGGACACTGCGCGTATGCTCGGCGACCTCGCGCTCAGGACACCCCCCATGATCGACCACGCCGCCAACGATGCAACCACGCCTGCCGCCCTGCGCGAGGCGCTGCGGCCGTTGCTGGCGCTGCGCGCTGCGCCCTTCGGCGGTTTTTCGCTGGAAGCACTCGACGGCTTCCTCACCGCGCTGGCGGTCGGCCCCGACCTGGTGGCGCCGTCCGAATGGCTGCCGGCGGTGTGGGGCAAGGCCGAACCGCGCTGGGAGAGCCAGGAAGAAGCCGTCCGCGTGTACGGCATGCTGCTGTCGTTGTGGAACGACGTGCTGCGCCGGGTCGCGCTGGATCCGGGCGAACAGGTCGATGCCGACGACAGGCCCATCCTCGACGACGGCGATGCGCCGCGCGGACAGGCATGGGCGGAAGGTTTCCTTGACGGTGTCGATTTCGTACCTGAAGTCTGGGCCGAGTGGGAAGAGACGCACGAATGGATCGAGCACGCGCTGCTCGACATCGAAGCGCTGACCTACGCGGTGGTGCCCGATGGCTTCGTCACCGACGATGACACGCCATCCATCGAACACAGCGACCGCGAAAGCCTTCTCGCCGACTTGCCGAATCTCATTCATGCGCTGCACCGCCACCGACTGGTGCAGGAAACCATGCGCACGCCGATCCGCCGCGAAACGCCCAAGGTCGGCCGCAACGACCCCTGCCCCTGCGGCAGTGGCAAGAAGTTCAAGAAATGCTGTGGATGAGGGCCATCTGGTGCCATGCGATGAAACGCATGGCGCGCTACACACTCCTCCCCCTTCAAGGGGGAGGCTGGGAGGGGGTGGTGCCGGAACCGGATCCAAGTGATGAGTCGCTTGGCACGCTACCTCTTCAGGACAGATGTTGGGAGGGGGATGGTGCACGCACACAGCCTTCCGTTTGATTCACGAATCCATGCGACGCATGCAACACCATCCCCACCCAACCCTCCCCTTGAAGGGGAGGGCTCCCGTAGCCCGTTCCCCCACCACGTATCACTCTTCACGCCAACCTTCGCTTGAACAGGAGGGCTTCAATCGCCCCTTTCACCCACCACGAATCACCCTTCTCGCCAACCCTCCGCTTGAACAGGAGGGCTCCAATCGTCCCTTTCACTCATCACGAATCACCCTGCACGCCAACCCTCCCCTTGAAGGGGAGGACTACAATCGCCGACAGACCGATGCGGTCGATGGGGTCGTAACCGAATCTCCCCATGAAGGAGATGACTCCAAACCTCCGTCGATGATCCAACGAGGATTCAATCCATGAAATCCCGCGCCGCCATCGCTTGGGAAGCAGGCAAGCCACTGTCGATCGAAGAAATCGATGTGCAAGGCCCGCAGGCCGGCGAGGTGCTGGTGCGCATCCACGCGACCGGTGTGTGCCACACCGATGCCTTCACCCTCAGCGGCGACGATCCGGAAGGATTGTTCCCGGCCATTCTCGGCCACGAAGGCGGCGGCGAGGTGGTCGAGGTCGGTACCGGTGTGAGCAGCGTGAAGGTCGGCGATCACGTCATCCCGCTGTACACGGCCGAATGCCGGCAATGCAAGTTCTGCAAATCGGGCAAGACCAACCTGTGCCAGGCCGTGCGCGCGACGCAGGGTCGCGGCGTGATGCCCGACGGCACGACGCGCTTCTCGCAGCACGGCAAGCCCATCCACCACTACATGGGCACCAGCACCTTCAGCGAATTCACCGTGGTGCCGGAGATCGCGCTGGCGGTCATCAACAAGCAAGCTCCGCTGGAGAAGGTGTGCCTGCTCGGCTGTGGCGTCACCACCGGCATTGGTGCGGTGCTCAACACGGCCAAGGTCGAGCCGGGTACGAGCGTGGCGGTGTTCGGCCTCGGCGGGATTGGTCTGGCGGTGATCCAGGGCGCGGTGATGGCCAAGGCCGGGCGCATCATCGCCATCGACACCAATCCGGCCAAGTTCGAACTCGCGCGGCAGATGGGCGCCACCGATTGCGTGAACCCGAAGGATGTCGCCGGTCCGATCCAGCAATACCTGATCGACCTGACCGACGGCGGCGTGGATTACAGTTTCGAGTGCATCGGCAATGTGGAAGTGATGCGCGCGGCGCTGGAGTGCTGCCACAAGGGCTGGGGCCAGAGCATCATCATCGGCGTGGCCGGCGCCGGCAAGGAAATCCACACGCGACCCTTCCAGCTCGTCACCGGTCGCGTATGGAAAGGCAGCGCCTTCGGCGGCGTGCGTGGGCGCACGCAGTTGCCGGGGATGGTCGAGCAGGCGCTGCGCGGGGAGATAAAACTCGATCCATTCATCACCCACGAACTGCCGCTGGAGCGCATCAACGAAGCGTTCGATTTGATGCACGCAGGCAAGAGCATCCGCACCGTCATACGCTTCTGATTCTTGCCCGAAACAGGCCGCCCGAGCCGCGGTGCTTCAGTCTTCCAGCAACAGGTCGGTGAAGGCGAAACGGCCATCGCGCAGCACCGTCTCGCCTCGGTGCAGGCGCAGCGGAGTACGAAACATCGGGCCGGCGTGGACGCAGGTGTGGAACTCGCCGCGCTCGCCGCAGGGATCGACCGCAGCAGGCAAATCCGCAAGCAAACCACGGTCGAATTCGCGGCCGGCGAATCGCGCGTCGAGTTGCTGCGTGTCGATGCAGCACAGGCTCGCGCGCAGGCCGGCATCGACCATCGTGCGCGCGAGCGTGGCGGTGTCGTTCTGGGTGCCCCAGATCGGGAAGACCGGCTGCCAGCCGAGTCGTGCGCACAGGGTTTCACGATAGCCGCGCACGTCGGCCAGATACAGATCACCAAAGGCGATGTGGCGCAGTTCCGGCCAGCGTGAACGTGCTACATCGAGCGCGGCGGCGAAACTCGCTTCATAACTCGCGTTATCGGCATTGACCGGCAACCGCGCCTCGATCAAGGGCAACGCGGCAGCAGCCGCCTGCGCATGCAACACCTCGCGGCGGATGCCGTGCATGGCCACGCGCTCGTATTGATCGGTGACGGTGGTCAGCAGGCCAACCACTTCATGCGACGGATCGCCGCGCAGGACATGCAGCGCCCACGCCGAATCCTTGCCGCCGCTCCACGACAGCAGCACGGGCCACCTCACGATGCGAGCCGCCCGGCACGCGCGGCGCACGGATGCATCGCGACAGGCAACGATGCCCGTCGTTGCGCCACAGACATCAAGTCACGTCGCGCAACTGCCAGCCATTGCCGGCCAGCAGACTCAGGCGCTGGCGCAATACCTGGCTGGGGATGACGGTGTCCACCACAAGTTCGACGCGCACGTCGTGCTGGATGCCGGTGACCTTCGCCGCCGGATCGGTGGCGGACATCGCCGCCGTCACTTCGTCGGGATCGTCGAGCCGCGCCTTCCAGCGCTCGAACAAACCGGTGCCGGTGATCGCGGTCTGCAACTGTTCGGCCAGCCCTTCCGCGCCACGCGCGGTGAACGCCAGCGCCGGATCGCTGCCGCGCGCCTTGGCCGGATCGGGCAGGGTGATGTAATAGCGCGGCATGCGATTCTCCTTGTGCGAGGTGCACGGGTGGACTGTAGCGCCCGCGCGCGACATCGGCAACGCATCCGCGCCATACGCCGGCGCGTGTACGGCTGTCGACGAGCAACTGTCACGAACGGCGATATGCGCCAAGACAACACTGATTTATTCGCAAACGGCAGCCGAGTTCTCTGACTGGGCACCGAAGGCGCTGCCGTCGCACCGCACCGTTTTCGGCTTTCGGTTGCCTGCTCACGAAGCATTACAATGGGCAATTCCTTTCCCGGAGCCCGCCATGTCGCTTGCCATATCCCGCGCGCCGATGCCCGTCAACGAACCGGTGCGCAGCTACGCGCCCAACACGAAGGAACGCGCCAGCCTGCAAGCCAGGCTCAAGCAGATGTCGGCGGAAACCATCGAGATCCCGCTGCACATCGGCGGCAAGGACGTGCACACCGGCAAACTCGGCCGTGCGGTGATGCCGCATCGCCACACGCACACCATCGCGCAGTTCCATCAGGCTGGAACGAGAGAAGTCCAGCAAGCCATCCATGCCGCAACGGCGGCGCAGCGCGATTGGGCGAACCTGCCGTGGGAAGCACGCGCGGCGGTGTTCCTGAAGGCCGCCGACCTGCTCGCCGGGCCGTGGCGCGACACGCTCAACGCGGCGACGATGATGGGCCAGAGCAAGACCTGTCATCAGGCCGAAATCGACAGCGCCTGCGAGCTGATCGACTTCCTGCGCTTCAACGTGTCGTTCTACGAGCAACTGCTGCGCGAGCAGCCGCGCTCGTCGTCGGGCATGTGGAACCGCGTCGAGCACCGCCCGCTGGAAGGCTTCGTGTTCGCGGTGTCGCCATTCAACTTCACCGCCATCGCCGGCAACCTGCCCAGCTGCGTGGCCCTGTGCGGCAACACCGTGGTGTGGAAGCCGGCGAGCACGGCGGTGTACAGCGCGCACTTCATCATGCAGTTGTTCCGCGAGGCCGGCCTGCCCGATGGCGTGATCAACCTCGTCACCGGCAGCGGCGGCGAAGTCGGCGATCCGGTGCTGGAGAGCCGCCATCTGGCCGGCATCCACTTCACCGGTTCCACCCGCGTGTTCCACCAGATGTGGCGCAAGGTCGGCGACAACATCGATAAATATGTGAGCTATCCGCGCCTCGTCGGCGAGACCGGCGGCAAGGATTTCATCGTCGCCCACCGCAGCGCCGATGCCGATGCGCTGGCCACCGCGATCGTGCGCGGCGCGTTCGAATATCAGGGTCAGAAATGCTCGGCCGCCAGCCGCGTGTACGTCCCCAGCAACCTGTGGCCGCAGGTGAAGGATCGCCTCGTCGCCGAAGTCGAGGGCATCCGCATGGGCGATGTCGCCGATTTCTCCAACTTCATGGGCGCGGTGATCGACGCGAACTCGTTCCGCACCCAGGCCAACGCCATCGAAGAAGCCAAAGCGGCGTCCGATGCCAGCATCCTCGTCGGCGGCGGCTGCGACGACAGCGACGGTTATTTCGTGCGCCCGACCATCATTCAGACCACCAACCCGTCGTATCGCACGATGTGCGACGAGTTGTTCGGGCCGGTGCTGACGGTGCATGTGTACGACGAGCATCGCTGGCACGAAACGCTCGACGTGGTGGACAAGACCAGCTCGTACGCGCTGACCGGCGCGATCTTCGCGCAGGAGCGCTACGCCATCCAAGAAGGCTTGGAGCGCCTGCGCAACGCCGCCGGCAACTTCTACATCAACGACAAGCCCACCGGCGCGGTGGTCGGCCAGCAGCCCTTCGGCGGCGGCCGCGCCTCGGGCACCAACGACAAGGCCGGCTCGATCCTCAACCTGCTGCGCTGGATCAGCCCGCGCACAATCAAGGAAACCTTCGCCCCGCCGCGCGATTACCGTTATCCGTTCATGGCCGCGGATCGGCCCTGAGCGCCGGCGAGGTTTACGGCGGCGCTTCGACGCGCAGCGCATAACCCACATTGGGCACGTATTCGATCCAGCCCGACGCGCCGCCCGCCGTGGCCAGCTTGCGGCGCAGGCGGTGCACCACCTGCTTGAGCGATTCGCGGTCGGCGGCGTCACGCTCGGGCCAGACGAAGCCGATCACGCGGTCGGCATCGACCGGCTTGCCGGCGTGCGCCAGCAACAATCGCAGCAGGCGCAGTTCCAGCGGCGACAAGCGGAATGGCGCGCCATCGCCCACCCGCGCTTCGCTGCGCTCCGCGTCCAGCGTGAGGGCGCCACAGGAATGCGCGGCATCCTCCAGCGGATCGTTGCCACGCCGCAGCAACGAGCGCACCCGCGCCAGCAAGGTGCGCGGGCTGAACGGCTTGCGCAGGTAATCGTCGGCGCCGAGGTCGAGGCCGCGCACTTCGTCTTCTTCGGCTGCACGCACGGTCAACATCATCACCGGGATCTGGCTGGTCTTGCGCAGGATTTCCAGCACCTCGAAACCATCGCGCAACGGCAGGTTGACATCGAGAATCACAAGATCGGGCTGATGGTCGCGCAGGCGCTGCAAGGCCTGCTCACCATCGAAGGCCGTCACCACGCCATAGCCTGCGTGATGCAGGGCGAAGCGCAACAGGCCGACGAGTTCGACGTCGTCATCGACGATCAGGATGTTCATGCGCGCACTCCCGATTCGTACGCCTTGGCAATCATGCCGGCTCTCCCAGCGGCAGCACGATGCCGATGCGCGCACCGCTGCGCTGCTGCGGCGGAGCGACCTTCACCACGCCGCCGTGCGCGGTCACGATGGCGTACACGATCGCCAGTCCGAGGCCGGTACCGCGCTGGCTCGGCTCCTCCTGCGGCGAACGTTTGAACGGTGCGAACAGGTCGGTGTTGGCACCCATCGGCGGCAGGCCGGGGCCTTCGTCCTCGATCCACACCGTCGCCTGCTCGGCTTCCCATTCAATGCCGACCCAGATCGTGGTCTGGTCGGGCGAGAACTTGTTGGCATTGGCGAGCAGGTTGACCATCACCGAAAACAACCGCTGCGGGTCGCCGGTGAGCGTGGAGCCGGCCGGCAGGTTCAGGACGATGCGCTGCTCGCGCTGGTCGATCAGCGGGCGTATCAGCTCGGCGGCATCTTCCACCACCGCCACCAGATCCACCGGCTGCCGGCGCAGACGCATCTCACCGCTTTCGATGCGCACGCTGTCGAGCAGGTTCTCGACCAATTGCGACAAGCGCAACGTACCGCGGAACTGCGCATCGGCCAATTGCGTGGCCACCGGGTCGGGCGCACCGCGCAGGTGGTCGCGCAGCAATTCGATCGAGGCCATCTGCGCCGACAGCGGGGTCTGGAATTCGTGCGAGAGGTTGGCGAGGATGCGGTCGCGCATGAAACGCGCGGCTTCCAGCGCGGTCTCCTCGCGCACCACCAGCACATGCCGATCGCCGGCAGCGGCCAGCCGCCGCACCGCCAGCGGCCGCGCCTTGCCGACCGGGGTGTAGCGCAAGGGCCGCGCCACCAGCACCGCGGGATCGGAACCGGCCTCCGGCTCGGCATGCTCGATGGGCACCAGCACCTCGTCGCTGGGCAAGCCGAGCACATCCTCGCGCGCGTGCCCGATCAGTTCGAGAAACTGGCGGTTGGCGTAATGGATGCGGTTGTCGGCATCCACGCCGACGATGCCCTCGTCCACGCCATCGAGCACCGCATCGAGTTCCTCGCGCTGGTCACGCTCGGTCGCGGTGAGAGTGCCGACGCGGCGACGCATGTCCTCGAGACTGGCGGCCAGCGCAACGGGTTCGGCGAGGAAGGTCGCGGGCCTGTCCACCGGCGTGTCCAGATCGCCGCCGCCCAGCCGCTCGGCGGCGCGCGCCACCTGCGCGAACGGGCGCGCGATGCGGGCGGTGAGCAACACCGCCAGCGCCAGCGCCAACCCGATCGTGACCGCACCGGAAACGGCGAACGCGGAGAACGCCTCGACGATGTGCCGATCCACCCATGCGCGCGTCACGGAGGCGACCAGCAGCACGCCGGGCTGGTTGTCGTCCTCGCGCAGCCGGGCCACGCGCGCGACGGCGACGTCATCGCCGAGGTTCTCCACGGTCTCCGGTTCGCCGTTGGCTGCGACCGTGAACAGGATGCGGTTCCATGGATCCTGGCGATCCGCGCTGGCTGGCGGGATCGACAGCAACCGTGCGCGGATGCTGGCCCGGATCGGACGCACATTGAGCCGGTTGCCCAAGGGCTCGGCCAGCACCAGCGAAGCGTTCTGCACGCCGGGGATGTCGCGCTCGACGACACGCCAGGCGACGCCCCTGCCGTCGAAGGTCAGGCCGGTGACGAAAGCCGGCGGCTGTTGGCCGATTTCGATGATCGTTTGCGCGTCCTTGATTACGCGCACATAGGCCACCGAACTGGTTTTCTGGAAATCCTGCACCAGCTTGCGCGGCCGCGCGAACTGGTCACGGGCGAGGTAGTAGCGCAGGTTGGGTTGCCGCGCCAGCAGATCGGCGGTGACGTTCAACTCGCGCGACCAGTCGGCCAGCCGCTGCCGCGCATCGGACACCGAACGTTCGGCTTCCGTGCGCGCCTGCCCGACCACCGCCGAACGGATCGTGCCCACGCCGCTGACCAGCAGCAGCAGGGCGAACAACGCCACCAGCCCGACGTGGCTGGCCAACAACAGACGCGAAAGGCGGCGGCGCGTGGACATGCGGGCGGCCGGTGAACCGGCCTCATCCTCGGCAGGCGGTAGCACCCATTGTCGCCGACCGCCGCCGCTGGCGTCAGGGGCGTCGTTACACGGCCATGTCTCGCCACGCTGCGCTCGCTCTCACGCCGGCAACACCGTGTCCAGCCCCCGATGCACGCCCACGAGGGCGGCGACGTTGCGGATCGCGATCAGTGCGCCATTCACATAGGGCCGCGCGCTGGCGCCGGCGTCGTGACGGATCGAGAGTTTTTCGTCGGGCAGGCCGAAGATCGCTTCCGCGCCGATCACATGGCCGGGCAGGCGCAGCGAATGCACCTGCGTGCCGGACAGGGTCGCGCCACGCGCTTCGCGGGGACCGACAGTGGCCTCGATCGGCACTCTCGCCAGCGGATGCCGAATCCGCCCCAGCCGCGCGGCCAGCTCACGCACGGTGCCGCTGGGTGCGTCCACCTTGCCGTCGTGCGCGTAGTCGATGATTTCCCAGTGCGGGATCAGGCGCGCGGCGATCTCGGCGAACTTCTGCAGCAGCACCGCCGTCAACGCGAAGTTGCCGCAGGCGAGCACGCCGCAACCCCGCTCGCGCGCCAGCGCATCGATGCGGACGTAGTCCTCGTCGGTCAGGCCCGAGGTGCCGACCACCACATGCGCACCGCGTTCGAGCGCCATGCGCACATGCGCGCGTGCGGCATCGGCCCGGGTGTAGTCGAAAAACACGTCGCAGGCTGCCGCATCCAGCGCTGCCTCCACGCTGGCGTGAACCCGACAGGCGAGCCGCGGCTCGCCGAGGACATCGCCGAGCATGCGTCCAGACTGCACGCGCGAGACGGCGGCGACCAGTTCGATGTCGTCGGTTCCGGCGATCGCGCGGGCCAGCTCGGAACCCGCCCACCCCGTCGCCCCGGCAAAGCACAACCTGATCGTCATGCACGGCTCCGTGGCTGGAACGATGACCCAAAAAAAAGCCAGTCTGCGCCTTGGCGGAGACTGGCTTTTAAGCCCATGCCTTCCGGTTCGACGAGGATCCGGGATGCGGGAGACAAGGTAACGTCCGCCCTCCGGGGTGTCAGTTACGGAGCCGTTATGGATATCGTGATCGCGGTCGCGGATCGCCACACTGCGATTTCGGCACAGCCAACAGCCAATGATCCCACACAGCTACATGCAGCCTGCGGAGTACGGATGGGTCAGATTGGAAAGTGAAACTCCACCGATCCCAGCATCGGTTTGCCATCGAAAATCTGCCCGCGGTACGGGCCGTCGCGATCCACCCAGTGCATGAAAAGGTGCGCCGACCAGCGGTTCGGGTTCGGCGCGGTGCGGCCGTGGCGGTAGTCGTGGCCGCGGTAGACGACGCCGTCCCCCGGCGCCATAGACAGCGCCGAATGCGCCTCCGCGCCGAAATCCTCGTCGCCGCGCACGGTCTGCCGCTGCGCCTCGGAAACCGGCGTATCGGCCACCTCCAGCGCCCACGGAATGCCGTCGGCGTACGCCAGGGTCAACGACAGCGAGTGCTCGCAAGCGGGCCGGTCGGCGTGGATGCGACACACGTCGCCTTGCTGATAGGTGCGGAAATAGCTGTAGGTCGGCAGCAGGGCCACGCCGGCGATCTGCTCGACGCGCGGCGTCATGCCCCACAGGAAGCTCATCAGCACCGGCCATTGCATGCACGAGACCTCGTAGCAGGGCTTGTTGCCGATGCTCGGCGGCACCAGCCAGCGCTGCCCGCCCTGGGCGACGCCCAAGGCGATCTGGCGCGTCAGCGCCTGCGCGATCTCGGGCGCGAGCAGACCCGGCACGAGACTCGCGCCGCCCGCGCGGTACCTCTCGGCAGGGTTCATCGCGCCAGTCTCTTGAGCACGGCCGCGATCAGCTCCGGCAGCCGGGCGGTGGCGTGTTCGAGATTCGCCGTCACCTCTTCCATCGTGATCGCCGGCGTTCCCGCCGGCCCGCAGCCGGCGGCCCAGTTGGCGACCAGCGCCAGACAGGCGTAGTCCAGACCCAGTTCGCGCGCCAACCCCGCCTCGGGCATGCCGGTCATGCCGACCACATCGCAGCCGTCGCGGCGCAGGCGTTCGATCTCGGCCCGGGTCTCCAGTCGCGGGCCCTGAGTGGCGCCGTAGCAGCCGCCATCGACGAGTGGAATCTTCACCTCGCGCGCCGCGGCGTGCACCGCGGTACGCAGCGACGGTGTGTAGGGATCGGTCATGTCCACGTGCAGGAGGTCGCCATCCGCGCCGTCCCAGAAGCTCGCCGCGCGGCCCCAGGTGTAGTCGATGAGCTGGTCGGGCAGGCCGAGCACGCGCGGCCCGAAACGCTGCGTGATGCCGCCGACCGCGTTGACCGCGAGCACGCGGCGCACGCCGGCCTCGCGCAGCAACCACAGGTTGGCGCGGTAGTTGACCTTGTGCGGCGGCAGCGCATGGCCCTCGCCGTGGCGGGGGAGGAAGGCCACCGTCTGCCCGCCGAGGGTACCGATGCGCAGCGGGCCGGAGGCATCGCCATAAGGCGTGGACGCGTTCACCGAGCGCGCGCCGGCCAGGGTAGCCAGCCGGTACAGGCCGGTGCCGCCGATCACCGCCAGCGCGATGGGTTCGTGATCGGTCAGATTCATGCCGTCTCCCTCAGGGCGTGGATCGCCGGCAGGTTGCGACCCTGTTCGTGGTAGTCCATGCCGAATCCATAGACGTAACGATCGGGTACTTCGACGCCGACGAAATCGGCGACCAGTCCGGGCACGCAGCGATCATGCAGCTTGCGCGAGAGCACCGCGATGCGCACGCTGACCGCGCCCTGCTCGCGGCACCACGCGCGGATCGCCGCGAGGGTGCAGCCTTCATCGAGGATGTCGTCGACCAGCAGCACGTCGCGGCCGGCCAGCGGCGTGGCCGGGCGATGTCTCCATTGCAGATCCGCGCCCTGGGTCGCGCCGCGATAACGGGTCGCATGCAGGTAGTCGAAGTCGATCGCCAGTGCCGGATCGCGCCCCAGCGCCAGCGCCAGTTCGGCGGCGAAGAACATGCCGCCGTGCATGACGGTCAACAGCAGCAGACGCTTTCCGTCGCAAGCAGTGCGGATCTCGTCGGCCATGCGCGCGATGGCGGCGTCGATGGCAGCACGGTCGAACAGCACATCGGAGCGACGCAGCGCGTGCAGCAGATCGCTCATGCCGGATTCTCCTCAAGCGCACCGCCGGCAACCCGCGCGATGGCGCGCGCATGCCGTGGATCGGCTTGCAGCGCGGCCCAGTCCGTTCGTCCGCGACCCAGCAGCGGGAGCAGCACGTCCGCGCGCGGCGCGGGCCGGCGATCCATCGCCGCGAGCGAGTCGGGCACGATCTCCGGTGCGCATACCAGCACCGCGTCGCAACCAGAATCCAGATGCGCGTCGATGCGCGCGCCGATACCGCCAACGGACTTGGCCGCGGCCATGCCGATATCGTCGGAAAACACCACGCCGCGAAAGCCCATGTCCGTGCGCAGGATGTCGCCGATCCAGCGCAGCGAATAGCCGGCCGGTTCGGGCGCGATGGCTGGATACGTCACGTGGGCGAGCATCATCGCTTCCGCACCCGCGTCGATGCCGGCCGCGAACGGAACCAGATCCTCGGCGCGCAGGGTTTCCAGCGGGCGCGGATCGGTGGCGGCATCGAAATGGGTGTCTTCCAGCACCGAGCCGTGGCCGGGGAAATGCTTGAGCGTGGCCGCCATGCCCGCCGCGTGCATGCCGCGCACATAGGCGCGGGTGAACTCGGCGACGATGTGCGGATCGGATGCAAACGCGCGATTGCCGATGGCGCGGTTGCCGCGTCCCAGATCCACCACCGGCGCGAAGCTCAGATCCACGTCCAGCGCGCGGATTTCGCTGGCCATCAGCCACGCGTGTTCCTCGGCCAGCGCCAGCGCGGCATGCGCATCACGTTCATAGCAACGACCGAAGCCTTCCAGCGGCGGCAGCGCGGCGAAGCCGTCGCGAAAACGCTGCACGCGACCGCCTTCCTGATCCACGCACAGCAGTTGCGGACGCGGCGATGCGGCGCGGATTTGCGCAGCCAGTTCGGTCACCTGCGCGCGCGAGGCGAAGTTGCGCGTGAACAGGATCACTCCACCGACCGACGGGTGCTGCAACCAGTCGCGCTCGGCCGCGGCCAATTCGGTTCCCGCGATTCCGATCACCAGCATCAGGCTTTCTCCTCGATCGACCAGTACGCAAACGGGTGCTGCGCCAGCGCGTGATTGTAATAGCGTGGCTGCTCGGTGACCTCACGCCCTAGCCACGCGGGCCGCTTGAATGCGGCATCGAGGGAAGGCAACTCGATTTCGGCCACCACCAGCCCGGCATTGGCGCCGACGAATTCATCGATTTCCCAGAGGAATCCCGCGTGATGCACATGGTGGCGGATCTTGTCGATCAAGCCCCCCGCACACAGCGCCAGCAGGGCGCGCGCATCGTCCAGCGGGATCGGGTATTCGAACTCCTGCCGGATCGCGCCGCGCTCGCGCGATTTGATGTTCAGGAAGGCTTGCGCGCCGGCGATGCGCACGCGCACCGACGCCTTGCCCGTGCCCATCGCATCGCCGCCATCGAGATAGCCCTGCGCCATGCGCACGGACGTTTCGACGCCGCTGCGCCAGCTCTCGTCGGCAAGCAGAAACTTGCGTTCGATCTCGATGCCCATTTCAGCGCTCGAACACGGCGATGGATTCCACATGCGCGGTGTGCGGGAACATGTCCATCACCCCGGCCGCGCGCAGCGTGAAGCCGCGCTCGCGCACGAGAAAACCCGCATCGCGCGCCAGCGAACCGGGATGGCAGGACACGTACACCACACGCCCGATCTGCTTCAGCGGCAATTGCGGCAACAAGGCCTCGGCACCCGAACGCGGCGGATCGAGCAGCAGCGCATCGCAGGGCTCGCCGAGCCACGGCTCGTACGCCAGCGCGGACGCCAGATCGGCGGCGAAGAAGCGCGCATTGGCGATGCCGTTGCGCTGCGCGTTGGCGCGCGCCCGCGCCACCAGCCCGGCATCGCCTTCCACGCCGACCACCTCGGCAGCACGCCGCGCGATCGGCAGGGTGAAATTGCCCAGCCCGCAGAACAGGTCGAGGATGCGCTGGCCGGGTTGCGGATCGAGCAGTTCCAGCGCGAGCGCGATCATCTTCGCGTTCATGCCCGCGTTGACCTGGATGAAATCCAGCGGCTGGAAGGCCAGTCGCAGATCGTGTCCGCTCAGCGCGAACTCCAGCGCCACGCCGGCTTCCGGCCACAGCGGCCGCACCGAGTCCACCCCGCCGGGTTGCAGATACAGCGCGAAACCGTGTGCTTGCGCGAATGCGACCAGAGCCGCCCGATCGCCCTCCGACAAGGGCTCGACATGGCGGAACACCAGCGCCACCACACCTTCATCGCGCACCGCATCATCGGAATGCGCATCGCCCGGCTGCATATCACCGACGATGAACTCGATCTGCGGAATGTGGCGCTTGCCATCGAGGCCGTCGATCATCCGCGCGAGCGCCTCGATGCGCGTGCCGATCGCCGGCACCACCGTCTCGCAGCGACGGATGTCGGCGACGAAACGCGGATCGTCTTCGCGGAACCCGACCAGCGTGCGCCCCTTCTTCTCGACGTAGCGCACCGACAGCCGGCCCTTGCGGCGATAACCCCAGGGCGCGGCGGTCAGCGGCGGCAGGATGCGCCGTGGCGCGACATGGCCGATGCGTTCGAGGTTTTCGATCAACACGCGCTGCTTGGCCTGGATCTGTTTTTCGGCACCCAGATGTTGCAGCACGCAGCCGGAGCAATGCCCGAAGTGCGCGCACTTGGGTTCGACGCGGTCGGGCGATGCCTCCAGCACCTCGATGGCGGCGGCCTCGTCGTAGTGACGATGGCGCGCGGTCGGCTGCGCCATGACCCGCTCGCCCGGCAACGCGCCGCGCACGAACACCGCCTTGCCGTCGCGGCGGGCGACACCGCGGCCGTCGTGGCTCAGGTCGTCGATTGTCGTTTCGAAGGGTTCGCGGGAGAATCGCTGGCGGGACACGGCGGCGCGCGGTCGATGCGGGCGCGCATTGTCGCAGATCGAAGGCGCCGACGAACTCACGACAACCCCGGCATTGCAACCACCAATCGCTTCGAGTTGCGAGTTGCGAGCGATGCCGATGCGACGGCGCCGCACCGATGCATACGGCCCGCCTGTCGCGAATGCAGGCGATGCAATGATTGCCATGGCGTGATTTTTTCTGCAATCCGCGTTATGTTTTGCCGCCGATTCGCGCAACGCGCCACCCCGCAGCATCGTACTGGACGTCGAGAGGGGAAGGTTATGGATGATCGTGCGTCTTTCGTGGAGCGCCTGCGTGCCTGCGACGGTACCTTGCAGGCCGTTGCAGCAGGTTTTGCCGGCGTGCTGTTGCTGCTCGAAGCCGATTCCGGGCGCGCGGCATTCGCCAGTCATGCGTACGAGGCGGTCTGGGGTCGCCGCTTGCAGGATCTGCTGACCGACGGCGGCGATTGGTTGAATGGCGTCCTCGACGAGGATCTGCCATCGCTTCGCGCCGCGTTCGCACGCTGCCGCGAGGACACGGACAGCACCGCGGATTTCCGCATTCGCCATCCGGATCGCGGGATATGCTGGATCCATGCACGCTTCCAGCCCTTGCGCGGCGAGGTTGCAGGCACCGCGACGATCTCCGGCATCGCGCAGGACGTGACCGAACCACGCCTGATCCAGCGCGCGCTGGAGGAACATCACCGGCAGGTCGATGCGGTCGTGCAGGCGCTGATGGATGCCGTCGTGTGCGTGGACGACCAGCAACGCATCGTGCTGGCGAATCCAGCGGCGGAGCGGATGTTCGGCTATACCGCCGCCGAGCTGAAGGGACAGCGGCTGGACTTGCTGATCCCGCAACGCTTCCAGACGGCGCATGTGCGTCAGGTCGAGCGCTTCGGCGAAGATGGTCGAACTACGCGGCACATGGGCGCGCTGGGCGTCGTCCACGGCCTGCGTCGCGACGGCGAGGAGATACCCCTTGAGGTGTCGATCACCCGCCACCGCGATGGCGAGCGGATTTCCTACACCGCGATCGCGCGCGACATCAGCGAGCGGCAAGCCGCGCAGCAGCGCATCGACCGCCTGAACCGGATGTACCGCGTACTCAGCGGGATCAACCAGTTGATCATCCGCACGCGACGCAAGCAGGACATGTACCAACAGGCCTGCGCCATCCTGGTGCGACAGGCCGGTTTCAAGGCGGCCTGGATCGGCGAGGTCGACCGTGCCGAGGGGCGGATCCGCCCCCTGTGCGGAGCCGGCGAAGACGAAGGTTTCCTGCCTTCCATCGCCCACGATTTTCCGCTGCCGGCGAGCGGCACGCCCGACGAATCCCCGGTGGTGCGCGCGGTGCGTACCGGCGAGGTCTGCATCGTCGGCGACCTGCGCGGCGACGACTCCTTCCGCCACGCGGCGGATCGGTTCGCGCTCGGTTTCGTCGGGAAGGCCGCACTGCCGCTGACGCTCGACGGCACGGCGTTCGGCGTGCTCGTGCTGTATGCCGCGGAATCGGACGCCTTCGACGATGAAACGATGCGCCTGCTCAACGAGCTGGCCAGCGACATCGCCTTTGCGGTGGGCCACCTCGCCCGCATCGAGCACATCGACTTCGTCGCCCGCTACGACGTGCTCACCGGTTTGGCGAACCTGTCGCTGTGGTCGGAACGGCTGGCGCAGCGCCTGGCGATGGATGCCGGCAGCGGGCGCCGCACCGCCGTGTTCGTGCTGGACATCGAGAATTTCCGCGCCGTCAACGAGGCGCGCGGGCGGAACGTCGGCGACGAATTGCTGCGCTTGGTCTCGCAGCGCTTTCTTCCATTCGACGAACCGGTCAGCCGCTTCGGTCGCATCGGCGGCGACCGCTTCGTGGTTTTCGTCCACGGCATGACCGATGCCGAGCACGTCCGCCGCTATCTGGATCGACGGCTGGACGAGGTCTTTCATCGCCCCTTCCAGATCGCGGGCGGCGACGTGCGCGTCGCCGTCAAGATCGGCGTGGCGCTGTGCCCCGACGACGGCGCCGACCCGGCAAGCCTGTTGCGCAACGCCGAAGCGGCGTTGAAGAAGGCCAAGGCGACCGGCCAGCGTTACCTGTTCTTCGCCCCGGTCATGACCGCCCACGTCGCCGAACGGCTGTCGATGGAAGCGCGCCTGCGCACGGCCATCGACGCCGGGCAGTTCGTCCTGCACTACCAGCCCAAGTTCGCCGGCAAGCGGCTCGCCGGCTGCGAAGCGCTGATCCGCTGGAACGATCCGGCCACCGGCCTGATGCCGCCGATGGCGTTCATTCCGGTGCTGGAGGAGACCGGCATGATCCACGAAGTCGGGAGCTGGGTGATGCGGCAGGCGGTCGCGGACTACCTGCGCTGGGTCGACGAAGGCAGGCAGGCCACGCGCATCGCGGTGAACGTCTCGCCGCTGCAATTGCGCAACCGCGACTTCGTGCGCGAGGTCGCCGAAACCCTGGGCGGGGACGCGCGAACGCGCGAAGCGATCGAACTGGAAATCACCGAGAGCGTCATCATGGAGGACGTGCGCGGCAACATCGACCTGCTGCAGGCGACCCGCGACTCTGGTGTCACGGTCGCAATCGACGATTTCGGCACCGGCTTCTCGTCGCTCAGCTATCTGTCGAAACTGCCTGCGGACGCCCTGAAGATCGACCGCGGTTTCATCGACGACATGGCCCGTGGTCCGGAAGGCGTGGCGTTGGTGTCCACCATCATCAATCTCGCCCACTCGATGCAGATGACGGTGGTCGCCGAGGGCGTGGAAACCGAGGAACAGCGCCGCATCCTGGACGGCTTGGGCTGCGACCAGATGCAGGGCTACCTGTTGGGCAAGCCGCTGCCATGCGCGGAGTTCGAGGCGAAGTTCCTGCCCCCAGCCGATCAGAACTCGTAATTCATGTCCGCTCCGGCGGCGGCGAGGAAGTGGCCTTCCACGTAATCCACGCCGATCGAGAACAGCGCGCTCATGCTGCCGGCGTCCTGCACGAATTCGGCGATCACCTGCTTGCCCATGCGATGGCCTTCCTCGGTCATCTCGCGCATCTTCTTCTGGTTCTCGGGCGACTTGGCCAGATCGGCGGAGAACGAGCGATCGATCTTCAGGAAATCCGCATCGATGTGGCTGAGCATCTGGAACGAGTTCAGGCCGGTACCGAATTGTTCCAGCGCCAGCCGCACGCCGAGCGCATGCACACTCTTTTGCAGATCCTGGGTGGCGCGCAGGTTGGTGAACACCTTGGTTTCGGGGATCTCCAGAATCAGGCGGTCGCCGGGCACGCCGTGCTTCTTGAGCAGATCGACGATGAGGGTTTCGAAACCGCCCTCCTGCAGCGAGGCCGGGGTGACCTTCACCATCAGTGTGGTTTGCCTGCCGGCCTTCTTGCGCTCGGCCAGCACTTCGATGGCGCGCGCCACGACCCAGCGATCGACGTCGTCGAGCAGGCCGTGTTCCTCGGCGATCGGCAGGAAGTTTGCCGGCGGCACGATCTCGCCGGCAGGCCCTTTCATGCGCAGCAACACCTCGTAGGTCTCGCCCGGCTGGCCGTTCATGCTGATGACCGGCTGGTAATGCAGGGTGAAGCCCTCGCCATGCAGGGCCTGCTGGATGCGTTCGACCCATGCGGCGATGCGCTCGATCTCGGCGCGGTCGCGTGCGGAAGGGTCGAAGATCTCGATGCGGTTGCCGCCCAGGCTGCCCGACGAGTTGACCGCCTGACTGGCCTTCCCCAGCACCTGTTGCAGGCTGGCGACCTTCTCGCCGATCTGCACGCCGCCGATGCTCACGGTGACGTTCACCGAGCGCCCGCCGGCCTCGACGATGAAACCCTGGAAGGCCACCCGGATCGACTCCGCCAGCGCCTTGCCGGCTTCCGGCGGCGTGTCGCCCTTGAGCACGGCGAAGGTGTGGTCGGAAAACCGCGCGGCGATGGCCTTGCCGGCAACGATTTCGCGCAGGCGCGCACCCATCTGCGCGAGGAACTCGTCGGAATGGCCGATGCCGATGTCCTGTACGAGGGTCGCGTAATGGTCGGGTTCGATCAGCAACAGGACCTGGTCGTTGCGACCTTCCGCGGCGGCCTTGACCATCGGCTCGATCTGTTCCATGAAATGGCGGCGGTTGGACAGGCCGGTGACCTGATCCTCGTAGCGCAACTGGTCGAGTTCGGCCTGCATGGCTGCATCGACCATGCGCTGACGGAACACGATCTGCAGACAGGCCTCGCCCTCGTATTTGGCCTGCGAGAACTCCATCGTGGCGTCGAAGTCGGTGCCGTCGGCGCGGCGCGCGCGCAGTTCGTATTTTTCCGGCGGCGGCTCGCCCTTGGACATGCTCTTGAGCAGCGCCTTGAAGCGATCCGCGTCGCCGTCGCCCACCATGTCCAGCAACGGCAGACCCTCGATTTCCTCGAAGTCCGCGTAGCCGAACATTTCCAGGTACGCCTCGTTGGCGCGGATGTGCATGCCGTCGGCGACGTAGGCGATGGGGTCACGCGAGGACGCCATCAACTGGTCGCAACGGCGCTCGGATTCGTTCAGCGCGGCCTCGGCGCGGCGCATGCCGCGGCGATCTTCAAGCGCCGCGAACACGTTGCGTACCACCGCGCGCATGTGCTCGGGGCGCTCGCGCAGGGCCACCCCGTAGGCACCGGCCACGTAGGCGGCGACCACGGCGTCCGCGTCGACCGGGCCCATGGTGGCGATCACCGCGATGTCCTTGCCGCTGGCGTTGACCGCGTTCATCACGTCGGCGAAGACGAGGTTTTTCGCATCCAGCGAAGCCAGCACGAGATCGACGTTGCCCTCGGCCAGTTGCGCTTTCAACTCGGCCATGTTGGCCGGCCGTTGCGGGCGCACCGCGATGCCGCCGTTGCGCAACGTGCTGACGTGATGCTCGGCGTGGTCGAGCTGATCCTCGATCAGCATCAGCCGGATCGCGGTTTCCTTCGCTTTCGGGGCCATGCGCAGGGCTCTGGACAGGTCACGGGTTGGAACGGAGTCCGAACATCGGTTCGGACTCCCGGGGGAGGGTCATGGTAGCGCAGCACGGCCCCTGCCGGCGATGCGCCGCCTTTCACAGTGGTGTTTTCGACGGTTCCCCGGCGACCTCGCGCACCAGCCGCGGCACGAGGTAGCCCGGCAGGCGTTCGCGCAGCGTCGCCGCCAATTCATGGGCTCGCGCATCGTCCACCGCAAAATGTGCGGCACCGGCGACGCGATCGAGTTGATGCAGGTAATACGGCAGCACGCCGGCGGCGAACATCCGCCGCGACAGCGCGGTCAGCGCATCGGCCTCGTCGTTGACCCCCGCCAGAAGCACCGACTGGTTGAGCAGGGTCACGCCAGCATCGCGCAACGCGATGAGTGCGGCATCGACGCTGTCGTCGAACTCATGGGCATGGTTGGCATGGATCACCACCACCACGCGCTGGCGCAGGCCGCGCAGCCAGCGCAACAATTCGGCATCGATGCGCTCGGGCAGCACCACCGGCAGACGGGTATGGATGCGCAGGGTGTGGACGTGTGCGATCCCCGCCAGCGCAGCGGTGAACTCGACCAGCTTGGGCGTGGCCAGCGACAGCGGATCGCCGCCGGAGAGCAGCACTTCCTCGATTTCTTCGTGACCGCGCAACCACGCCAACGCTTCACCCCAATGCGCGGCGGCTGCGGTTTCCTCGGCATAAGGGAAGTGCCGGCGGAAACAATAACGGCAGTTGATCGCACACGATCCGGTGGCGATCAGCAAGGCACGCCCGGCGTACTTGTGGATCACCCCGGTGGCGCCGCGCGCGGCCGCATCGCCGACCGCGTCGAGCGCGTAGCCGGGCGCGATCCGCTCTTCGTCGAGAACCGGCAGCACCTGCCGCAGCAGCGGGTCGTGCGGATCGCCCCGGCGCATGCGCGCCACGAAGCCGCGCGGCACCCGCAACGGGAACTGCGCGGCGGCTTCATCCGAAACGGTGGCGGCCAATCCTGGCAGTTCGAGCAGACGCAGCAGTTCGCGCGGATCGCGCACCGCGTCGCGCCACGCCTGCTGCCAGCGCGGCTGCGCCGGATGGGCCTGAACGGTTATCATGGGAGGCTGCGCTGCCGCCGGTGGGCGGTGGCGTCCTGAAGATTCCTTTTCGATTCCCCATTGTAGCCGTTCGCGCGAACGGCCCATCCGCGCATGGAGTGTTGCACATGGCTTACGGCATGAACGACGTCAAGAACGGCATGAAGATCATCGTCAACAACGAGCCGTGCGTCATCACCGACACCGAGTACGTCAAGCCGGGCAAGGGCCAGGCTTTCACCCGCGTGAAGTACCGCTTCATCAAGTCCGGCCGCGTGGTCGAGATGACGATGAAGGCGACCGATTCGCTGGAGGCCGCCGACGTGGTCGATACCGACATGCAGTACCTGTACAGCGACGGCGAGCAGTGGCATTTCATGCAGGCCGAGACCTTCGAGCAATTCCAGGCCGACGCCGCCGGCATGGGCGATGCGGCGAAGTGGCTCAAGGGCGAGGAACCCTGCGTGGTGACGCTGTGGAATGGCACGCCGATCGCGGTGCAGGCGCCGAACTTCGTCGAGCTGAAGATCGTCGAGACCGACCCGGGCCTGCGTGGCGACACCTCCGGCGGCGGCGGCAAGCCAGCCAAGCTGGAGACCGGCGCGACGGTGCGCGTGCCGCTGTTCGTCAATCAGGACGAAGTCATCAAGGTCGATACCCGCAGCGGCGAGTACGTCAGCCGGGTGAAGTGACGCATCGGCGCGTTCGCGCATGGCGCGAACGCCTTGGCCGATGCGTCATTCCGAGCACAGTGAGGAATTCGCTGCAATGCTCGCAACGTCAGGATTCCGCGGCATCCCAAGTTCGCTCCCTCATCCGGCGCTTCGCGCCACCTTCTCCCAGTGGGAGAAGGGAGAAGCCGCCTCTCCCGCCGGGAGAGGCCGACGCGCCACAGGCGCGGCGGGTGAGGGAAGGTGGTATCCGATTGCCGCACCGGTGTGGAATTGGATTATCGGTCTTCATCGCCGGCCGACAGCGCTGAATCGCTCAGCGTTGTATTCACCGCTCGCAGCGAGGGCACGTTGGAAACGCAACCACAACATTGCGACCTGCTCATCGAAGCCGGCTGGGTGATCCCGGTTGAGCCGCACGGCGTCGTGCTCGCCGAACACGCGGTCGCGGTGAAAGACGGCGCGATCCTCGCCGTGTTGCCTTGGGCCGATGCGCGCGCCGCGTACCGCGCCGCCGAGACGGTGAGCCGTCCGCATGCGGCGCTGATTCCCGGTCTGGTCAACGCACACGCGCACAACGCGATGACCCTGCTGCGCGGCGTGGCCGACGACAAGCCGCTGATGGAATGGCTGAGCGGGCACATCTGGCCGATCGAGGGCGCGGTGGTGAGTCCAGCCTTCGTCGCCGATGGAGTCGAACTGGCGATCGCCGAGATGCTGCGCGGCGGCACCACCTGCTGCAACGACATGTATTTCTTCCCGGATGCCGCCGCGGCGACGTATCGCCGCCACGGTTTCCGCGCGCTGGTTGGCCTGATCGTGATCGACTTCCCGACCGCATGGGCATCCACACCGGACGAATATTTCGACAAGGCCGGCGAAGTCCACGACCTGTGGCGCGCCGATCCGCTGGTGCGCACCTGCTTCGCGCCGCACGCGCCTTACACCGTGGGCGATGCCGGCTTCGAGCGCGTGCGCATGCTCGCCGACCAGCTCGACGTGCCTGTACATTGCCACCTGCACGAGACCGCGCACGAAATTGCCGAATCGATCAAGGTGCACGGTGAACGTCCGATCGCGCGGCTGGATCGGCTGGGCGTGTTCAACGATCGCCTGATCGCGGTGCACATGACCCAGCTCAACGATGCCGAGATCGCGCTGTGCGCGGCGCGCGGCGTATCGGTCGCGCATTGTCCCGAATCCAACCTCAAGCTCGCCTCCGGCGCCTGTCGCGCCGAGGATTTGCGCCACGCCGGCGTCACCCTTGCGCTGGGCAGCGATGGCTGCGCCAGCAACAACGATCTGGATCTGTTCGGCGAGATGCGCAGCGCCGCGCTACTGGCCAAACACGTTGCCGGCAATGCCGCGGCGATGCCCGCCGCCGATGTGCTGCGCGCGGCCACCCTCGGCGGCGCGCGCGCGCTGGGCATGGGCGATCTGATCGGCAGCATCGAGCCGGGCAAGCGCGCCGACCTCGTGCTGGTGGACTTCGACCGCATCGAGACGCAGCCGTTGTACGACCCGATCTCGCACTTGGTGTATTCATCCGGCCGCCAGCAGGTCGCCGACGTGTGGATCGACGGCCAGCGCAAGCTGCGCGACGGCGTGTTGGTGGACATCGACACGCACGCCATCATCGCCAACGCGCGACAATGGCGCGCGCGGGTCGCCGCCATCGGGAGAACGTCGCCATGACGACTGCGGTGCATTCCAATTTCGACCAAGCCGAGCTCGACAAGTTTGCCGAACTGGCGCATCGGTGGTGGGATCCTTCCGGCCCTCAACGCGCGCTGCACGAACTCAACCCCGTGCGTCTGGGCTATGTGCGCGATCGCACGGAGCTGCGCGGCGCGCGGGTGCTGGATGTCGGCTGCGGCGGCGGACTGTTGAGCGAGGCGCTGGCGCGCGAAGGCGCGCAGGTGGTCGCCTTGGATCTGGCGCCGGAACTTGTGGAGATCGCCCGACTGCACCTGCTGGAAATGCAGGCAACCCATCCGGGGCTGCACGTGGATTATCGCGTCGCTTCCGTGGAAAGCCTCGCATCTACATCGCCAGCCAGCGTCGATGCCATCACCTGCATGGAACTGCTCGAACACGTCCCCGACCCGGCTTCGGTCATCCATGCCTGCGCCACCTTGCTCAGGCCCGGCGGCCGTTTGTTCGTTTCCACGCTCAACCGCACGCCCGCCGCCTTCGCGCTGGCCATCGTCGGTGCCGAGTACGTCGCCGGTCTGCTGCCCAAGGGCACGCACAGCTACGCGCAGTTCATCCGCCCGTCCGAACTGGCCGCATGGTTGCGCGCGTCGGCTCTTGCGCTGGAAGACGTGAGTGGGTTGCGCTACAACCCGCTCGCGCATGCAGCCACTCTCGGACGCGATACATCCGTCAATTACCTTGCCTGTGCGATGAAACCGACATGAGCGACCATTCCATCGACTGCGTCCTGTTCGATCTCGACGGCACCCTCGTCGACAGCGCGCCCGACCTGCTGGCCGCCACCAATCGCGTGCTCGCCGACGCCAACCGCGCGCCGCTGGCGCTGGAAGTCTTTCGTCCGGTGGTGTCCAAGGGCGGACGGGCGATGCTCAAGGTCGCCTTCCCCGACATGGAGCCCGACGCCCGCGAGCAGTTGCTCCCCACCTTCCTCGGTTATTACGATCAGGCCATCGCCGAACACGGCAAGGCGTTCGACGACATCGAGGGGCTGCTGGCGCGCATCGAACGCGCGAAATTGCGCTGGGGCGTGGTCACCAACAAACCCGAGGCGCTGGCGCGCAAGGTCATCGCCGCGATGGGCTGGCAGGATCGCTGCGCGGTGCTGGTCGGCGGCGACACCTTGCCGCAGAAAAAACCCGATCCGGCCACCCTGCTCCTCGCCTGCGCGCAACTGGGCATCGCGCCTTCGCACTGCGTGTACATCGGCGACGACGAACGCGACGTGCAGGCTGCTCGCGCCGCCGGCATGCATTCGGTGGTCGCATTGTGGGGCTACCGCGAGGTGCATGAAGACCCCACGACGTGGGGCGCCGACCGCCGCATCGGCTTCCCGCTGGAACTGTGCTTCGGCCTGGTCGATGGCTTCGGGCGTGAGAAGTACTGACGCGGAACACGGCGAGGCCGCCGCGTTCGTCGCCAAGTGGCGGGCGCGCGAGCCGGAGATGGCCTTCGCCGAAGTGTTCTGCCCGCGCCCGTTGCGGATGCGCTTTGCGCTGTGGGGCGCGTTGCTCGGCGAATGGCGCGAGGCCGCGCTGGAACTCAGCGATCCGCGCCCGACCCAGATCAAATGCCTGTGGTGGGCTGAGGAAGTGCTGCTCGCCGCGCAGGCAGGCCCGCGCCATCCGCTGCTGCGCGCGCTGGCGCTGCCGTCCTTGCCGTGGCAGGGACTCGCGCAGGCACTGGCGATGCGGGCCGATGCCGAAACGGATCGTCCTGTCGATCGCGCCGCCGCGCTGGCCGCGGTGGCGCCGCTGGCCGATGCCATCGCCGCGCTGGAAGCGGCGCTGTTTGCCCTGCCTGCGTCCACTGTCACTGCTTTCGCTGCGCCCGCATCCACGTCGGCAGCGCCAGAAGCAACGATGCGCGCTGATCCGCCATCGACTGTTTCCGCATCGGTCGCAGCCCGACAGGCCTTGGCCGTGCATCTACTTGGTGAACGTCTGCGGATCGGCCGCGAGGGCAGTGCGGGCGGATTGCTGCCGCTGTCCCTGCTGGCGCGGCATGGCCTGACCGCCGCCGCGCTGGATGAGGCGCGGGGCGAGCCGGTTCGGCGCGATTGGGCCGATGAACTCGCCGGCGCACTCTCCGGGCTGGAGCCGCCGCAGAGTCTGGATGCCTGCCTGTATCGGCGCTGCCGCGCCGGTTTCGATGCGTGGCTGCTGCGCGACTATGCTGCCGGCCGCCAGCGCCGCATGCCGCCCCTGCGCGCCCTGCGTATCGCTTGGCGCTGCGCGCGCCAGCAGCGCCCGCGGTAGAATGTCCGACCCGATTCCGCGTCGAAGCTGGCGCCGGATCGTCCGTCGTCCCGTAACCGAGGTTCCATGTCCAGCGACCAGCATCGCGACCGCGCCGCATCCGTGTTCGTCGAAGAGGCGTCCAGCGCGTTGCCGGATGTCGCCGCCGCACCCGGCGCGAGCGCTGCGCTGGATTGGGTCGGCATGGACGCCATCGACCTGCCGCTGCGCATCGCCGATACCGCCGGCGATCTGCGCGTGCCGGCGCGGGTCGCAGTTGCGGTCGATCTGGCCGCCGGCGCCTCGCGCGGCATCCACATGTCGCGCCTGTACACCGCGCTGGATGCCGCCGTCGCCGAGCGTCCGCTGACGCCGGGCGTACTGGAAGCGCTGTTGCGCGAGTTTCTCGCCAGTCACGCCGGCCTGTCCACGCGCGCCCGCGTGCGCATCGGTTTCGACCACTTCCTGCGCCGACCGGCGCTGGCCAGCGGCCACAGCGGCTGGCGTCGCTATCCGGTGCGATTGAGTGCAACCCTGCTGCGCGAGCGCTACGCGCTGGATGTGGATTTCGAGGTCGTGTATTCCAGCACGTGCCCAGCTTCGACCGCGCTGGCGCGACAACTGGTGGCCGCGGACTTCGCCCGCGCCTTTCCGCCCGACGCACCGCTTTCCCGCGATGCTGCCCTGCGCTGGCTCGAAGGCGAGCAGGGCATGCGCGCCACCCCGCACAGCCAGCGATCCACTGCCGCGATCGGCGTGCGCCTCGCGCCGGGCATCGACCACCTGCCGCTGGCACGCCTGATCGACGCCGCCGAAGCCGTGCTCGCCACCCCGGTGCAGGCCGCGGTCAAGCGCATCGACGAGCAGGCTTTCGCCCGCGCCAACGGCGAGAATCCGATGTTCTGCGAGGACGCCGCGCGGCGCCTGCAATCCTGGCTGACCACCGAACCGCTGGTGCGCGGCTTCCACGTCCGCGTCGCCCACCACGAGAGCCTGCACGCCCACGACGCGGTGGCCGAGGCCGGCAGCGAGGCGCGTTGAGGTTGAACTCCAGCGGTCGCCGGCCTCTGCGACGGCAGCCCGCATGGATACCGATCCAGCCCGATGCCGAGCCATGCCGAAGCCGATTGACGCCGGCGCGGCCACATTGGAGAATACGCGACCCTCGCGAGTGGATCATCCGCAAGGTCATCCGCTGCGGCGCAAAGCCACGCGGACAGCGCGAGTACAGATTGCTTGGCTATGTAGCTCAGCCGGTTAGAGCGTGGCACTCATAATGCCGAGGTCGGTGGTTCGAGTCCACCCATAGCCACCAAAACAACATATAAACCAATCGGTTATGGCGCAGCGTCGATCTCGTGCGCCGGCTCGTTGGCGTGCCGCATAATCGCGTTCTGCCCGCCCCGGCGCGTAACGCATGCCCACCCTCACCCGCAACGAAATTCGGCGCCGCCTGACGGGGTTCTCGCGCGAGTGGCGCAACGCCGCCCGCGAGAATGCCGACGCCAAGCTGTTCTGGGCGCGTTTCTACGAGTGCTTCGGCATCCGTGCCGAGTCCGCGACGATCTACGAGAAGGCCGTCGCCAAGCTCGGCGGCGGACGCGGCTTCATCGACAGTTTCATCCCCGGTCTGCTGATCGTCGAACACAAGAGCCGCGGCAAGGATCTGGACGCCGCCTTCCAGCAGGCCAGCGACTATTTCATCGCGCTGCCGGAGGCCGAACGCCCGCGCTACATCATCACCTCGGATTTCGCGCGTTTTCGCGTGACCGACCTGCGCACCGATGTCACCCGCGAATGCACGCTGAAGGATCTTTCCAAACGCGCCGACTGGTTCGCCTTCCTCATCGACGAGGAGGTGGAAATCGCCGAGGAATCCAGGGCCGACCGGCGCGCCGCCTATCAGGTGTCCAAGCTGCATCAGGCCCTGCTCGAAGCGCGTTTCACCGGGCACGACCTCGAAGTGTTCATGACCCGGCTGCTGTTCTGCTTCTTCGCCGACGACACCGGCATCTTCGGCGCGAACGGGCAGTTCGATCGCCTGCTGCGCCGCAGCCGCGACGACGGCAAGGACACCGGCCCGTTGATCGCAGAATTATTTCAGGTGCTCGACACGTCGCACGGGCAGCGCCAATCCACGCTGGACGAGGATCTGGCCGCCTTCGAGTACGTCAACGGCAGCCTGTTCGCCGAGCGCGCGCGCATCCCGGCCTTCGACACCGCCTTGCGCCGCCTGCTGCTGGAATGTTCGGAACTGGACTGGAGCGGCATCTCCCCGGCGATCTTCGGCGCCATGTTCCAGGGCGTGCTGGAGCAGCAGCACCCCGCCGACAAGCGGCAGGCGACCCGGCGCGAACTGGGCGCGCACTACACCAGCGAGCGCAACATCCTGCGCCTGCTCGGCCCGCTGTGCATGGACGCCCTGTGGGCCGAGCTGCACGGCGTCCGCCGCACCAAGGCCAGTCTGCGCGCCCTGTACGACAGCCTGCCGACGCTGACCTTCTTCGATCCGGCCTGCGGCTGCGGCAACTTTCTGGTGATCGCCTACCGCGAGCTGCGCCGGCTGGAGATGGCGCTGATCGCCGAACTGTGGGGCGAGCAGCGCGGCGTGCTGGACGTGTCCACGCTGTGCCGCGTCAACGTCCACCAGTTCTACGGCATCGAGATCGACGAAGCCGCCGTGCACATCGCCCGTGTGGCCTTGTGGATCACCGATCACCAGATGAATCTGGAAGCCGCCGAGCGCTTCGGCACCACGCGCGCGACGGTGCCTTTGACCACCGCGCCCACCATCGTGTGCGCCAACGCCCTGCGCACCGACTGGCGCAGCGTGCTGGCGCCGGAACGATGCCGCTACGTGCTCGGCAATCCGCCCTTCGTGGGCGCGAAGTTCATGAGCGAGGCGCAGCGCGCGGACATCGCCCCGATCTTCGCGCCGTTGGCCAACGGCGGCCTGCTCGATTACGTCGCCGCGTGGTACGTCAAGGCGGCGGACTACATCAAGGAGCAACCGCGCATCGACGTGGCCTTCGTCTCCACCAACAGCATCGCGCAGGGCGAGCAGGTCGGCGTGCTGTGGCCGTGGCTGCTGGGGCACGGCGTGCGCATCCGCTTCGCGCATCGCACCTTCCAGTGGAGCAACGAGGGCAAGGGCGTGGCCGCGGTGCATTGCGTCGTCGTCGGCTTCGGCCTGCGCGAACCGGCCCAGCGCACCCTGTACCTCTATCCCGATGGCATCAAGGGCGAGCCGACCGCGCTGCCGGCGAAGAACATCAATCCGTATCTGGCCGATGCGCCGGACGTGGTGCTGCAGCGGCGCGGCAAGCCGCTGTGCCCCGAAGCGCCGGACATGGGCATCGGCAACAAGCCCATCGACGACGGCAACTATTTGTTCACTCCGGCCGATCGCGATGCCTTCCTCGCCCGCGAGCCGGGCGCGGCGCCGTACTTCCGCCGCTGGCTGGGCGCGGACGAGTTTCTGAACGGTTACGAGCGCTGGTGCCTGTGGCTGGGCGATGCCGAGCCGGCCGCGCTCAAGGCGTTGCCGCTGGCGATGGAGCGGGTCGCCGCGGTGCGCAAGTTCCGCGCGGAGAGCAAGAGCGCGCCCACCCGCAAGCTGGCGGAGACGCCGCGCCGCTTCCATGTGGAGTTCATGCCGGACAAGGATTACCTCGTCATCCCCGAGGTTTCATCCGAACGCCGCGACTTCATCCCCATCGGCTATTTCAAGCCCGACACGCTGGCGAGCAACAAGCTGCGGATCGTGCCGCTCGCCACGCTGTTCCACCTCGGCGTGCTGACCAGCACCATGCACATGGCATGGGTTCGCTATGTCACCGGACGCCTGAAAAGCGACTATCAGTATTCCGTCCATATCGTCTACAACAACTACCCGTGGCCGCAGGACGTGCCCGAGGACAAGCGCCGCGCCATCGCCCAAGTCGCCGACGCGGTGCTCGCCGCGCGCCGCGCGCACCCCGGTTCCACGCTGGCCGATCTGTACGACCCGCTGGTGATGCCCGCCGATCTGCGCGACGCCCATCGCGCGCTGGACAAGGCCGTGGACGCCGCCTACGGCTACCGCGGCGGCAAGGACGACGCCGCGCGCGTGGCGTGGCTGTTCGGGCTGTACCAGCGCCTGACCGCCCCGCTGGCGGCCACCCCGCCGCCCGCCCGCCGCGCGCGTGGTGCGCGGTCATGAACCGCTCCGGCTGGCGGCAGCCGGCGATGCGACGGTAACGCCAATCTGCAGATCATCGAACCATTCATAACAAGACTGATATAGTCATGGCGTGGACACTGAGCTACTACAGCCCGAAAGTCGCCGCGACCGTGGAGGTGTGGCCATTGGGCATCGCCACAAGCTACAAACGAACGCTCGAAGCGATGGCCGAACACGGCCCCGACTTGGGCATGCCGCGAACACGCGCGATGGGCGCGGGGTTGTTCGAGATTCGCGTGAAGGGCAGCGAAGGCATCGGGCGCGCGTTTTTCTGCACGGTGATCGGGCAGCACATCGTGATCCTGCACGCCTTCGTGAAGAAGACCGAGAAAACCCCGGTGCGCGAGCTTGAGATGGCGCGAGCACGATTGAAGGAGATGAAAAAATGAAAGTTGAACCCTACGACCCCGTGCCCATCGACTTGGACGTGCTGCATGCGCGATGGATGAAGCGTCCGGGCTACGCAGAGGCATACGCCGCGCTCGAAGACGAATACGCCGCACTCGGCGAACTGCTGCGCGCACGCAAAGCCGCCGGCTTGACGCAAACCGAGGTGGCGCGACGCATGGGCATCGCGCAGGCATCCGTCGCACGACTGGAAGCCAGCGCCGGCAGTCGCAAGCATGCGCCATCCATTGCCACGCTGCGCCGCTATGCCGATGCGCTAGGCTGCGACCTGCGCCTGAACCTTGTGCCGAAGGCGCGCAAAACGAGCAAGGCGCGCGCTCGCGCATAACCGAATCCGGCCATCACGGTCGTCGAAGTTGACGCCAGCACGTTCCATGTATCATCGCTGCTGGCGCGAATCCGCACGAAATCCCGCCGAATGGGGCTGTGCAGGGCTGGAAGGGCGGCAGTCGCGTTTGCAATCAATGCCATCCAAACGCAAGCCATTGATTTTATTGGTGGCCGGGGACGGAATCGAACCGCCGACACGGGGATTTTCAATCCCCTGCTCTACCAACTGAGCTACCCGGCCAGAGTCGCAGCGACGCGGTCGTTGCGATGAGGTTGCGCATGATAGTCGGCAGCGGCGCTGCGGGCAAGGTAAAGGTCGTTCGACAGGTCATCGTTGATCGCAACGACGCTGGCGATGGCTGCATGCGATGGCTGTTCACGTCGACCTTCTGCGATAGCCGCCCGTTGATCGCCTGAAAGCCCACACCGTCAACCGCAACGCCGGTTTTTGCCAACGCCGTCGCGGTTGGGGCGACGACCCTGCAATACTGTCGGACGCATGGCCATCGCCCCACCCGCCGACGCGCCTGTTCCGAACGCCGCTTTCGTGCGCCGGCTGTCGGTGCTGTTCGTGGTGCTGATCGGCGTGCTGACCGCCATCACCGTGCGCGTCTGGCAGACCATCGACCGGCTGGAAGACGAGAGCCGCCGGGTCGCGCACACGCTGGAGGTTCAGCAGCACACGCAGTCGGCTCTGGCGGCGCTGGGATCGTTGCAGACCGATGCCGTGGTGTATGCGGTGTCCGGCGATCCGATGCGCGAGACCGACTTCGCCGAATATTCGCTGCATCTTTCCGAGCAGATGCATGGCTTGGCGGAATTGACCGCCGACGACCCGCCACAGGCTTCGCGCGTCCACGCCATGGCGGTGGCGGCGGCGGCGCGGCGCGACCTGCTCGCGCAACTGATTGCCGACCGCAAGCGCAGCGGACAGGTGCCGACCATGCCTGCGCTGCCGATCAGCCCGGCGCGCCGGCTGGCGGCCGACATCGCCGCCAGCGAGGTGACGACGATGAACGCACGCCGCGATCTGGCTCGCGTCACGGCGAGCAGCACGCGCGCCCTCACCGTCGCCGGCGCGACGTTGAGCATCCTCTTTCTTGCCCTCGCGCTGTGGCAGATCCGCCGCGCGGTACGCCGGCAGAACGAGCACCAGCGCACCACCCACGATGCGAACCTGCGCCTGCGTGCGGCGCTGGACGAATCGCGACGGCTCGGCGAAAGCATGCAGCAACTGGCCCACTTCGGCGAATTGCTGCAATCGTGCCGCGACATGGATGAAGTGCGCCGCGGCGCCCAGCAGATGCTGCCGGAACTGCTGCCGGGGCTCGGCGGGCGGCTGGCCCTGCTCAATCCCGACCAGAACCTGCTCGCGGTCGGCGCGCACTGGGGCACGCACGGGCTGATCGCCGAATCGGTGTTCCCGCCCGACGACTGCTGGGCGCTGCGCCGCGGCCAGCCCTATCCGATGGCGGGTGCGGATGCAGGTTTCACCTGCAAACACGTGCACTACCCCAATCCGGACTTTCCGGCGTCGCGCTACCTGTGCCTGCCGTTGGCGGCGCAGGGCGAGGTGATCGGCGTGCTGACCATCGATGCGATGCGCGCCATCGATCCGCACGAGCGCCGTCTGGCTACCGCGTTGTCCGAGCAACTCGCGCTGTCGCTGTCCAACCTGCGTTTGCAGGTGAGCCTGCGCGAGCAATCGATCCGCGACCCGCTCACCGGCCTGTTCAATCGCCGCTATCTGGAAGTGTCGATGGAACGCGAGCTGCAACGTGCGCGCCGGCATCAACAGCCGCTGGCCGTGCTGATGCTGGACATCGACCACTTCAAGCGTTTCAACGACAGCCACGGCCACGAAGCCGGCGACATCCTGCTGACGCAATTCGCCGAAACACTCCGGCGCAGCACCCGCAACGAAGATATCGCCTGCCGCTACGGCGGCGAAGAGTTCACCGTGGTGCTGCTGGACGCTGGCGACGCATCCGCGCGCCAACGCGCCGAAGCGATCCGCGCCGCCGTCGCCGCGATGGAGGTCGTCCACGGCGGCGCGAGCTTGCCGAAGGTGACGGTGTCGGTCGGCTATGCCGTATTCCCGGACGATGGCGCCAAGCCCGACGATCTGCTGCGCCGTGCCGACGAGGCGCTGTACTTCGCCAAACGCAGCGGGCGCAACAAGGTGGCGTCGGCGCGGGAGGTCATGGATCGGCCGTCCACGGCCTGAAGCCTCCATCCGCAGGGCTTCCACCCCTCTCCCTTCGGAAGAGATGTAGTGGTGAGGAGCCGCCGGAGCAAGGATTCTCACCCCTCATCCGGCGCTTCGCGCCACCCCAGCCTTCGCGGGGGCAGGCTCTTCTCCCGGAGGGAGTAGGGCAATTGCCTCGCGCATTCAGCGCAAGCCAGTCTCGTTGCGCGCGATCACCAGGCGCTGGATTTCCGACGTGCCCTCGTAGATCCCGGTGATCTTGGCATCGCGGCGATCGCTCCAGCGAGCGTCGCCGCAAGCGACGCGCTGGAGCGTGATCTTGCCCGCCCTCAGCGCAAGCCGGTCTCGTTGCGCGCGATCACCAGACGCTGGATTTCCGACGTGCCCTCGTATATCTCGGTGATCTTGGCGTCTCTGAAGTACCGCTCCAGCGGCATTTCCTTCGAATAGCCCATGCCGCCGTGGATCTGCACCGCCTGATGGGCGATCCACATCGCCGCCTCGGAGGCGGTGAGCTTGGCGATCGCCGCCTCGTTGGAAAAGCGCGCCCCACCCTTCTCGAACCGCCCCTTCTGCCACGCCGCGCGCAGCGTGAGCAAGGTCGCCGCGTCGAGCTTGCACTTCATGTCGGCGATCTTGGCCTGGGTCATCTGGAAGGTGCCGATCGGCGCGCCGAAGGCCTTGCGATCCTTGACGTATTCGAGCGTGCGCTCGTAAGCCGCGCGGGCGATGCCGATCGCCTGCGAGGCGATGCCGATGCGGCCGGCGTCGAGCACGCCCATCGCGATCTTGAAACCTTCGCCTTCCTTGCCGAGCACGTCCTCGGGGCCGACGCGGTAATCCTGGAACTCGATCTCGCAGGTGGCCGAGGCGCGGATGCCGAGTTTGGGTTCGGTCTTGCCGCGGAAGAATCCCGGTTGGGTGGTGTCGATCATGAACGCGGTGATGCCGCGCGCGCCCTTGTCGGCATCGCTCATCGCGAACAACACGATGTACTTGGCCACCGGGCCGGAGGTGATCCAGCTCTTCTTGCCGTTGACGACGAAACTCCCGTCGGCCTGCTTGACCGCCTTGCAGCGCATTGCGGTGGCGTCCGAGCCCGACTGCGGCTCGGTCAGCGCGAACGCGCCGATCTCGCGGCCTTCGGCAATCGCCCTGACGTATTTCTGTTTCTGTTCCTCGTTGCCGAACTTCAGGATGCCGTTGCAGAACAGCGAATTGTTCACCGACATGATGGTCGAATGCGCGGCGTCGGCGGCGGCGATCTCGATCATCGCCAGCACGTAAGCGATCGGATCCATGCCCGCGCCGCCGTATTCGTGCGGCACCTCGATGCCCATCAGCCCGTTCTCGCCGAGGGTGCGGATGTTCGCAAGGGGAAATTCGCCAGTTTGGTCGTGGTGCTCGGCCGACGGGGCGATCTTCTCCTGCGCGATCCGCCGCGCCACGTCCTGGATCATCAACTGCTCTTCGGTGAACTGGAAATCCATGGCGCGGCTCCTCGATGCGGATGCGATGTCGAACTCGCATTGTAAATGACCCGCCGGGATCGCGACCCGGACTGGGTTGGCGAAGCTGCGCGCCTTGACGCACCGCGCCGCGCGCCCTAATCTTCTATATCTCTAAATCGCGATAAAAGGATATTTCATGCACCTGGAGGATTGGTCCTCCTGCCTGCGCGTGCTCGCCGATCCCACCCGCGTGCGCCTGCTCGCCCTGCTCGAACGCGAGGAGCTGACGGTCGCCGAACTGGCCACCATCACCCACCTCGCGCAGCCGCGCGTGTCCACGCATCTAGCCAAGCTCAAAGAAGCCGCCTTGGTGCGCGACCGCCGTGCCGGGGTGTCGGCGTATTACCGGCTGAGCGACGATCTCGACGGCGCCGAAGCGGCGTTGTGGCGCGCTCTGCGCGAGGGCACCGACGACCCGCTGCTGCGCCAGGACGGCGAGCGCCTGCCAACGGTGCTGGCGCTGCGCGCCTCCGAGCAGAACTGGGCCGACACCGTGGCCGGCGACATGGAGCGCCACTACTCGCCCGGCCGCACCTGGGAGACGATGGCGCGCGCCACCCTGCCCCTGCTCAGCGCCGGCGACGTGATCGACGTGGCCTCGGGCGATGGCGCGCTGGCCGAACTGCTGGCCTCGCACGCGCGCAGCTATGTTTGCGTGGATGCGAGCGAGCGCGTCGCCGCCGCCGCGCGCGAGCGCCTGAAGCCGCATCGCAACGTGCGCGTGCTGGTCGGCGACATGCACGCGCTCGACTTGCCCGATGCCGGTTTCGACCTCGCCCTGCTGATGCAGGCGCTGGCGTACTCGCCCAAGCCGGCACTCGCGCTGGCGCAGGCCGCGCGCGTGCTGCGCCCGGGCGGGCGGCTGGTGGTCACCGCGATCGCCCGCCACGAGCACCGCGACGTGGTGACGCCCTACGGCCACGCCAACCTCGGCTTCACGTCGAAAGAACTGACGAAGATGGCGGAAAAAGCCAAGCTGCGAGTGACCTCATGCGAACCGGTGATGCGCGAAAAACGCCCGCCGCATTTCGAAGTGCTGGCCTTGCACGCCGTCAAATCCTGATCGCGTTGCGCTTGCGCGCACGCCATTGCCTCTACGCGGAATGAAAACGATGTCCCTCGAACTGCCCTGGAAAAATCCCGCGCGCGTCGCCCGCCTGCAAGCCGAACTGGCGCAGCGCATCCTCGTCATCGACGGCGCGATGGGCACCATGATCCAGCGCCACGAATTGGCCGAAGCCGACTTCCGTGGCGAGCGCTTCGCAGGCGGTTTCGATGCCAGCCACGACTACGGCGATGCTGCGCCGAAAGCGCACGACCTGCGCGGCAACAACGACCTGCTCACGCTCACCCGCCCGGACGTGATCGCACAGATCCACAGCGCCTATCTGGATGCCGGTGCGAATCTGCTGGAAACCAACACGTTCAACAGCACGTCCATCAGCCAAGCCGATTACGGCTTGCAGCATCTGGCGCGTGAATTGAACCGCGAAGGCGCGACGCTGGCGCGCGCTTGTTGCGATGCCGCCGAAGCCGCCGATCCGTCGCAAGGCCGTTACGTGATCGGCGTGCTGGGCCCGACCAGCCGCACCGCCTCGATCAGCCCCGACGTGAACGATCCGGGATTCCGCAACATCGATTTCGAAACCCTGGCCGTCGCCTACCGCGAGGCCGCCGAAGGCCTGATCGAAGGCGGTGCGGACGTGCTGATGGTCGAGACGGTGTTCGACACCCTCAACGCCAAGGCCGCGCTGTTCGCCATCGACGACGCTTTCGCCGCCGCCGGTTGCCGGCTGCCGGTGATGATCTCCGGCACCATCACCGACAAATCCGGGCGCACGCTCTCCGGGCAGACCGCCGATGCCTTCTGGTATTCGCTGCGGCATGCGCATCCCTTCGCGATCGGCCTGAACTGCGCGCTCGGCGCCAAGGACCTGCGCGCCTATGTGGACGTGCTCGCGCAGGTTTCCGAGTGCCGCGTGAGCGCGCATCCCAACGCCGGCCTGCCCAATGCTTTCGGCGGCTACGACGAAACCCCGGCGGACATGGCGCGGATGTTGCGCGAGTTCGCGCAATCGGGCTTGCTCAACCTCGTCGGCGGTTGCTGCGGCACCACCCCCGAGCACATCCACGCGATCGCGCAGGCGGTGGCGGATGTACCGCCGCGCACATTGCCCGACACGCGCGTGGAGGAGATTGCGGCATGAACTTCGGTATCGCGCAACATGCCCCCTCCCCTGCGTGCAGGGGAGGGTTGGGGTGGGGTTGTTTCCACACGAATCCACCCTGCCGCAGCCCTTCCAACCCCCTCCCAACCTCCCCCTTCCAAGGGAAGGGGGAGGAGCGAAGCGCTACTCCTTGCCTGGCTTTTCCTGAATTTCTCCCGCCCCGCGGAGAGGAGTAACCCCATGAGCAACTGGCACCTCACCCGCCTGTCCGGCCTCGAGCCGCTGGTCATCACCCCGCAGATCAATTTCGTCAACGTCGGCGAGCGCACCAACGTCACCGGCTCGGCGCAATTCCGCAAGCTCATCGCGGACAACCGCTACGATCAGGCCGTGGTCGTCGCGCGCCAGCAGGTCGAAAACGGCGCGCAGGTGCTCGATGTCAACATGGACGAGGGCATGCTCGACTCCGAGCAGGCGATGGTCACCTTCCTGCGCCTGATCGCCGCCGAGCCGGACATCGCCAAGGTGCCGGTGATGATCGACTCCTCGAAGTTCACGGTGATCGAGGCCGGCATGCGCTGCCTGCAGGGCAAGGGCATCGTCAACTCGATCTCGATGAAGGAAGGCGAGGTCGAGTTCCTGCGGCAGGCGCGGCTGGTGCGCCGCTACGGTCACGCGGTGGTGGTGATGGCCTTCGACGAGTCCGGCCAAGCCGAGACCGCGCAGCGCAAGGTGGAAATCTGCGCGCGCGCGTTCGACCTGCTGACCACGCAGGCCGGTTTCGCGCCCGAGGACATCGTCTTCGATCCCAACGTGTTCGCCATCGCCACCGGCATCGAGGAACACAACGATTACGCGGTGGCCTTCATCGAAGCCGCGCGCGAGCTCAAGCGGCGCTTCCCGCACAGCCACGTTTCCGGCGGCGTGTCCAACGTGTCGTTCTCCTTCCGCGGCAACAACGCCGTGCGCGAGGCGATCCACGCGGTGTTCCTCTACCACGCGATCCGCGCCGGCATGGACATGGGCATCGTCAACGCCGGCGCGCTGCCGATCTACGACGACCTCGATCCAGTGCTGCGCGAACACGTCGAAGACGTGGTGCTCAATCGGCGCGCCGATGCCACCGAGCGATTGCTGACGCTGGCGGAGACGTTCAAGAAGGGCAAGAAGGACAAGGCCTCTGGCAATGCGGAACAGGCATGGCGCACGCAGCCGGTGGCGGCGCGGCTGAGCCACGCGCTGGTGCACGGCATCGACGAGTTCGTGGTCGCCGATACCGAGGAAGCGCGATTGCAGAGCACGCGCCCACTGGATGTGATCGAAGGCCCGCTGATGGACGGCATGAACGTGGTCGGCGACCTGTTCGGCTCCGGGCGCATGTTCCTGCCGCAGGTGGTGAAATCGGCGCGGGTGATGAAGAAGGCGGTCGCCCACCTGCTGCCCTTCATCGAGGCCGAGAAACTGCGCACCGGCGATGCCGGCAAGAACAACGGCACGATCGTGATGGCGACCGTGAAGGGCGACGTGCACGACATCGGCAAGAACATCGTCGGCGTGGTGCTGGCCTGCAACAACTTCGAGGTGATCGACCTCGGCGTGATGGTGCCGGCGCAGGCCATCATCGACAAGGCGCGCGAAGTGAACGCGGCGATGATCGGCGTGTCCGGTCTGATCACGCCATCGCTGGAGGAAATGGGCCACGTCGCCAAGGAAATGCAGCGGCAGGGCCTGACCATTCCGTTGCTGATCGGCGGCGCCACCACTTCGCGCGCGCACACCGCGCTGAAGATCGCCCCGCACTACAAGTCCGGCGCGATCTGGGTGAAGGATGCCTCGCGTGCGGTCGGCGTGGCGCAGACCCTGGTCAGCGCCGAGCTCAAGCCGGCCTTCGTTGCCGCCAACGAGTCGGAATACGAAACCATCCGCGAACGCCACCGCAACCGCGACCACGCCAAGCGGCTGGTGTCGCTGGAGCATGCGCGCGCGCAACGCTTCGACGGCGACTGGGCGAACTACGTCCCGCCCGCGCCGAACAAACCCGGCCTGCACGTGTTCGACGACGTGCCGCTGACCGAGCTACGCACCATCATCGACTGGACGCCGTTCTTCCAGGCATGGGAACTGTCCGGCCACTACCCGCAGATCCTCGACGATGACATCGTCGGCGCGCAGGCACGCTCGTTGTTCGCCGATGCGCAGGCGATGCTCGATCGCATCATCGCGGAGAAGTGGTTGACCGCGAAGGCGGTGGTCGGCATCTGGCCGGCGCACTCCATCGGCGATGATGTGGAGCTATGCCTTCTCCCTCCGGGAGAAGGTGCCCGAAGGGCGGATGAGGGAAAGCCGCAAAACACCAGGGATTCGATCCAACCTCATTCCCTCACCCCCACCCCTCTCCCGGAGGGAGAGGGGATATGCCTGCACTTCCTCCGCCAGCAAGCCGAAAAACCCGCCGAACGGCCCGACTTCTGCCTCGCCGACTTCATCGCCCCGAAAGGCAGCGGCGTGCAAGACTGGATCGGCGCGTTCGCGGTCACCGCGGGCTTGGGTATCGAGCCGCACATCAAGGCCTTCGAGGCGGCCTTCGACGATTATTCGGCGATCACCCTCAAGGCGCTGGCCGACCGCCTCGCCGAGGCGCTGGCCGAGTACATGCACCGCGTGGTGCGCACCGACCTGTGGGGGTTTGTGCCCGACGAGTCGTTGTCGAACGACGAATTGATCGCCGAAGGCTACCGCGGCGTTCGCCCCGCGCCCGGCTACCCGGCCTGCCCCGACCACAGCCAGAAAGTCACCTTGTTCGAACTGCTCGGCGCGACCGAGCGCATCGGCATGCAGCTCACCCACGGCTTCGCGATGACCCCGGCCGCGGCGGTGTCCGGCTACTACTTCTCGCACCCGCGCAGCCAGTACTTCGTGGTCGGCAAGCTGAAGAAGGATCAGGTCGAGGACTACGCACGCCGGCGCGGGGTGAGCCTGACGCAAGCCGAACACTGGCTGGCGGCGAATCTGGATTACGATCCGGAGTGATGCGGTGATGCGGTGATCGGTAAGTGGTGAACGAAAAGTGCAAACACGAATGCAATGCGACGGTACAAACCGATGACATGCTTTCACGATTCACGATTCACGATTCACGATTCACGATTCACGATTCACGATTCACGATTCACGATTCACGATTCACGATTCACGATTCACGATTCACGATTCACGATTCACGATTCACG
>JAFEBV010000041.1 GCA_018242485.1 Pseudomonadota bacterium | reverse complement strand
GGTGCCCGAAGGGCGGATGAGGGAAGACAGTCGGGCCGCTGTGAACTCAGTAATTCAGCGGTAACGGAGGTTTCTCCCTCACCCGTCGCGCTGCGCGCGCCGGCCTCTCCCGGAGGGAGAGGCGAAGCGCCGAGCCGTCGCGCCATCTCCTCGCGCAGCCGTGACACGCCCAACGACAGCGCATCGCTGCGCCCGGGGGCCTCGCCGAGCCAGAACGGGATGGTCGGCGGCAGGCCGTGCGCATCCTCCACCCGCACCGTGCCGCGCTCGATCCGCAGGATGCGGTAGCTGGCGTTGCCGAGCTGGAAGATGTCGCCGGCGATGGATTCGACCGCGAAATCCTCGTGCACGCTGCCGATGTTCTGCTGCGCCGGTTCGAGTGTGACCGCGTAGTCGGCGGTGTCGGGGATGGTGCCGCCGGAAGTCAGCGCGGTCATGCGTCCGCCGGCATGCCCGCGCAACGTGCCGTGCACGGCGTCGCGGTGGATCAGGCCATGGCGCGGGCCGCGGCGGGTGCTGTAGCCGTCGGCGAGCATGCGCACAACGGCGGTGAAATCCTTGCGTTCCAGTCGCGCGTAGGGCCATGCGCGGCGGCATAGTTCGTACAACGCGTTCTCGTCCCATTCGCGGCTGCCGACTTCGGCGACGATCTGTTGCGCGAGCACGTCCAGTGGCGCGGGTGGAATCCGCAACATGTCGAGTTCGCCGCGACGCACGCAGTCCAGCAGGGCGGCGCATTCGACCAGATCGTCGCGCGAGGATGGAAACAGTCGCCCCTTCGGCAGCGCGCCGACGGCATGCCCGGAGCGCCCGACCCGTTGCAGGAAGGCGGCGATCGAGCGCGGCGAACCGAGCTGGCAGACCAGATCGACCTCTCCAATGTCGATGCCCAGCTCCAGCGAGGCGGTGGCGATGAGCAGGCGCAGCGCGCCGCGCTTGAGCCGTTGCTCGGCGTCCAGACGCAGTTCGCGTGCCATGCTGCCGTGGTGCGCGGCGACCGCGTCCTTGCCCAGTCGTTCGGACAGATGCCGCGCCACGCGCTCGGCCATGCGCCGGGTGTTGACGAACACCAGCGTGGTGCGGTGCTGCCCGGCCAGTTCGGCCAGCCGCGTGTAGACGTGTTCCCACGCCTCGTTGGACAACACCGCCGACAGTGGCACGGGCGGCAGTTCGATGGCCAGATCGCGCGCGCGGACGTGGCCGATATCGACGACCGCGCAGTCGGGCGTGCCGTCGCCGTTCAGCGATCGCGTGCCGACCAGCAGGCGCGCGACCGCGTCGATCGGCCGCTGCGTCGCCGACAGGCCGATGCGCAACAGGCGTCGGTCGGCCGCTTCCGGGCATCCCCGGGTCGAGTCCGGGGCAGGCTCTGCCCTCCGAGGCACGTGGGCATCCCCGGATCGAGTCCGGGGCAGGCTCTGCCCGGTGCACAGCGCTTCCAGCCGTTCCAGTGTGAGTGCGAGGTGACTGCCACGCTTGTTGCCGGCCAGCGCGTGGATTTCATCGACGATCACCGAGCGCGCACTGGCCAGCCCCGCGCGGCCGGAATCCGAACCGAGCAGCACGTACAACGATTCGGGCGTGGTGACGAGGATGTGCGGCGGCGCCTTGCGCATCGCCGTGCGCTCGCCGGCCGGGGTGTCGCCGGTGCGTACCAGCGCGCGGATCGCCACGTCGGGCAGGCCCTGCGCGAACAACTGCGCGCGGATGCCGGCGATGGGCGTTTCCAGATTGAGCGCGATGTCGTTCGACAGCGCCTTCAGCGGCGACACGTAGACCACGCTGGTGGCGTCGGGCAGGTTGCCGCCGTTGGCCAGTCCCTCGCGCACCAGCGCATCGAGCGCGGCGAGAAAGGCCGCCAGCGTCTTGCCCGAGCCGGTGGGTGCGGCGATCAGCGCATGGCGACCGGAAGCGATCGCCGGCCACGCCGTGACTTGCGCAGGCGTCGGCTCCGGGAATGCCTGTGCGAACCACGCCGCGACGGCGGGATGGAAGGCGCGCAGCGCCGCCGGCGTGTCGGCGGCGTGGGCGCCGAACGGCAACGCCGCCATCGCCGGAACCTGGGCGGCAGCGGATTTTTTCGTGCGCGATCCGGATCCGGGCATGCGGTGCCTGCGGCGGCAGGGAAGTTTTCGATTCTACGGTCGCGCGTCTCGCCGGATGAGACGCGATGCCATGATGCATTGCGCGTGAATGGACTGGCTCACTTCGCTTCCAGCGCCTGCACCGCCTTCAGGGTTTCGTCCACATGCTGGTTCGGATTGAGGTTGGAATACACGTGCGCGATGGAGCCCGTGGGCGCGATCACGTACGAGGTGCGGTTCGACCATTCTGGTTTCATCGACAGGATCGCGTCGTACTGCTTGGCGATCTTCGCGCCCGGATCGGCGGCGACCGGGAACTTGCCCGAGCAGTGCTCGGTTTCCCTGGAGAAGTCGGCGAGCTGGTCGGTGTTGCCGGCGGTCACCCCGATCACCGTCGCGTGCAGGGCCTTGAAGCGGTCGATGGCCTGCGAGAACAGATGCGCCTCGAGGTTGCAGCCCGAGGTGTGCGCGGCGGGGAAGAAATACACCACCACCGGCCCGGTCTTGAGCGCGTCGGCGAGGTGGAAGGTGAAGGGCTTGCCGGCCAGATACGCGGGCGCGCTGAAATCCGGCGCTGTATCGCCGTCCTTGAGCGCGGCGTAGGCGGGCAGGGTGACGGTGGCCAGGGCGATGGCGACGAGCAGCTTGTTCATGGCGGATCTCCGTTGGATCGGAAGCGAACACATCCGGCCTTATACACCCGCATCGACGGCAGCGCCTTGACCGCGCAAGAACGCTGCGTTGCATGCAGATGACGATTCGTCGTAACCCTGCGCTCACACCTCCAGCCGGTCGTTCTCGCGCGCCACGAGTGCATACAGGGCAGGCATCAGGAACACGCTGATCAACAGGCGCGTGAACAGGCCGCTGACGATCACCAGCGCGAAGGGTTTCTGCGTGTCGGTGCCCACGCCGGTGGCCAGTGCCGCCGGCAGCAGGCCGAGCGCGGCGACCAGCGCGGTCATCATGATCGGGCGCAGGCGCAGTACCGCGCCTTCGCGGATCGCCTGCGCGATGGGCATGCCGCCCAATCGCAGTTCGTTGACGTAGGAGATGTACACCACCGCGGTTTGCACCGAAACGCCGAACAAGGCGAGGAAGCCAATTCCCGAGGACACCGAGAACGGCATGCCGGTCATCCACAGCGCGACGATGCCGCCGGCGGGCGCCGACAGCAGCACGCCGGCGACGGTGATGAAGGGGAACTTGAAGTTGCCGTACAAGGTGAACAGCAGCAGGAAGATCAGGAAGATCGTCAGCGGCAGGATCACCTGCATCTGCGCGCGCGAGGCGGTGTAGTCGGAGTATTCGCCGCCCCAGTCCAGCCGGTAGCCCTGCGGCAGCGACACCTGCTTGTGCACCTGCGCGATGGCGTCCTCGACTGCGCCGGCGAGGTCGCGGCCTTGCACCGAGAACTGCACGCCGATGTAGCGCGAGTTGTTCTCGCGGTAGATGAACGAGGCGCCGTTGCCGACCTTGATATCGGCGAAACGCTTGAGTGGCAACTGTTGACCGTCGGGCGTGGCGACGAGGATGTTGCCGATCGCCTCGGGGTTGTCGCGGTATTGCTTGTCGAGGCGCACGACGAGGTCGAATTGTTTTTCCTTCTGCACCACCTCGGTGGCCACGTCGCCGCCGATGCCGGCGGAGATCAGGTTGTTGATGTCGTCCACGTTCAGGCCGTAACGGGCGATCGCCGCACGGTCGATGGCGATGGTGAGCGTGGGCTGCCCGAGTTCGCGCACGAGGGTCACGTCGCGGATGCCGCGCACATGCTCGAGCACCTGCTTGATCGACTTGCCCTTGCTCTCCAGCACGTTCAAGTCCTGTCCGAACACCTTCACCGCCAGCGCGCTCTTCAGGCCGGTTTCGGCTTCGTCCACCGCATCCTCGGCCGGCTGCGTGTAGTTGAAGGTGATGCCCGGGAACTGCCGCAGTTTGGCGTCCATCGCCGCGATCAATTCCGGTTTGGTGCGGTACTTGCCCGTCCACTGCGAATACGGCTTGAGGCCGACGTAGAACTCCACGTTGAAGAAACCCGTCGAATCGGTGCCGTCGTCGGGCCGCGCCAGTTCGGAAGCCGTCGTGGTGACTTCGGGGAAGGATGCGAGGATGGCGCGGATCTGCGGGGTGATCTTCGCCGACTCGCCGTAGGAGATGCTGTAGGGCATGGTGGCGCGCACCCACAGCGCGCCCTCGTCGAGCTTGGGCATGAACTCGCCGCCGATGAAGGGCAGCAGCAGCAGCGAACCGGCCAGCACCGCGCCGGCGAGGAGCACGGTGGTGCGCGGCAGCGCAAGGCACAGGTCGAGGCCGCGGGCATAGAACCGCTGGATGGCCTCGAAGATCGCGTTGCGCCGCTCGCGCACGCCGCGGCGCATGAACCACGCGCACAGCACCGGCAGCAGCAGCAAGGTCACCAGCAGCGAGCCCACCAGCGCGAACACCATGGTGTCGGCCATCGGCTTGAACAGGGTGCCCGACGGGCCGGCCAGCACGTAGATCGGCAGGAAGCCGGCGACGATCACCGCCACCGCGTAGAAGATCGGCCGATCCACTTCGCCTGCGGCTTCGAGGATCACCGCCTTGATGTCCAGCGGTCGCTCCTCGTGCAGCGCGATGCGGCGGAAGATGTTTTCCACCATCACCACCGCGCCATCGACGAGGATGCCGAAGTCCACCGCGCCGATCGACAGCAGGTTGGCCGACGCGCCCTGCACGTCGAGGCAGATGAAGGCGAACAGCAGCGCCAGCGGAATGGTGGTGGCGACGATCAGGCCGGCGCGCACGTCGTACAGGAAGAAGATCAGCACCACCACGACCAGCACCATGCCGCGGGTGAGGTTGTCGCCGACGGTGCGGGTGGTGAGGTCGATCAGGTCGCTGCGATCGTAGAACGGCACGATCTTCACGTCTTTCGGCAACACCTGATCGTTGAGTTCCTTCGTCTTGGCCTCGACGCGCTTGAGCACGTCCTGCGCCTTCTCGCCGGTGCGCAGCAGGATCACGCCCTCGACCGCGTCGTTGGTCTTCTCGAAGCCGAACTCGCCCAGCCGCGGCGCGATGCCGATGACCACCCGGCCCACGTCTTTCACCAGAGTGGGTTTGCCGGCATGCGTGCTCAGCACCACGTTCTCGATGTCCTGCAACGTGGTCAGGCGACCCTTGCCGGTGACGTAGTAGAACTGCGCGCCCTGCGTGTAGAAGCCGCCGCCGGCGTTGGAGTTGTTGATGGACAACTGCGACTGCACCTGCGCCACCGACAGCCCGGCGGCCGCGAGCTTGGTCGGGTCGAGCAGCACCTGATACTGCATGGTGCCGCCGCCGAAGCCCGAATCGTCGGCCACGCCGGGCACCGAGCGGTAGGCCGGCTCGATGATCCAGTCCTCGAAGGTCTTCAGTTCCATCGGCGAACGATCGGAACTCTTGAGCACGTAGCGGTAGATCAGCCCCGAGGGCGAGGACAGCGGCGCCACCGACGGCGTGACGCCCGATGGCAGGGTCACTTGCGTCAGGCGGTTGAACACCTCCTGCCGCGAGGCGTCGTTGCTGGCGTCGTCGTCGTAGGTGATGATCACGTCGGACAGGCCGTACAACGAAATCGAGCGGGTGATTTTCGTCTTCGGCACGCCGGTCATGGTCTGTTCGATCGGCACCGTGATCAGGCGCTCGACCTCCTCGGACGCATGCCCCGGCCACTGGGTGATGATCTCGACCATCGGCGGCGACAGATCCGGGTAGGCGTCCACCGGCAGACGATGCAGCGAACGCAGCCCGGCACCGACCAGCAGCACGGTCAGCAAGATCACCAGGAACAACGGCTGCCGCAACGCCGCCGCGACGATGCGGTTCATGGCCGACGCGGTGCGCGAGCCGGGTTGGGTGGACTGCTCGCTCATTGCGATTGCATGAACTGCATGAACAGCCCGCCTTCCACCACGATGCGCTCGCCGGAGGCCAGTCCGGACGCGATTTCGTAGGCATCGCCATCGCGCGCGCCCAGGGTGATGCGGCGGCGCGCGTAGCTGCCGTCATTGGCGACGACAAACACGAAGGGCAGGTTCTCGTCGTCGCGCAGGATCGCCGAGACCGGCACTTCCAGTCCGGTGTGCTCGGTCTTGGAGTGAATCCGCACGCGCACGTACATCTGCTTGCGCAACGTGTTGTCGGGGTTGGCGACGGCGATGCGCGCGATCACCGCGCGGGTGTCCGGATCGACGATCGCGGCGATGTTGTCGACCACGCCCTCGAGCGGTTTGGCGTTGGCGTCGCCGAGGATTTCGACCGGATCGCCGACGGCGATGGACTTCGCATCCGCTACCGAGACCTGCGCCAGCACCCACATGTGCGACAGGTCGGCGAGGGTGAAGCAGGCGGTGGAACCGGTTTGCAGCAAGGTGCCCGGAGCGATGAGCTTCTCCGCGACGGTGCCGGCGATCGGCGCGCGGATCACGCCCTGCGCGTGCGCGCCGAGCTTGCCGCTGGCGATTTGCGCGAGGGTGGCCTGATCCACGCCCAGCGCCAGCAGCGCCTGCAACGCGGCGTCGCGGTCGACTTCCGCGCCGGCCGCATCGGTCTGCGCCTGCGCGTTCTCGCGTCCGGATACGCCCTTGTGCTGCACCAGATCCTTGTCGGCGTCGGCGATCGCGCGCAGGTTTTTCGCGGTCGCCACGGCCTTCGCGTAGGCGTCCACCGCCGCCGCGTAGTCGGAAGAATCCACCGTGGCGAGCGCCTCGCCCTTGCGCACCTGCTGCCCGGGCTGCACCAGCACGCGAGCCACCGGGCCGGAGAAGGGCGCGACCACGCTGGTCGCGCGGTCGTTGTCGAAATCCACCGCGCCGACGGCTTCGATGGATGCGCGCAGCGGCGCGGCGGTCAGCGTGCGAGTGCTGATATGGCGCTGCTGGTCGGCGCTCAGGTGGACATTGGTCGGGGTCACGCTGGCCGTGCTGGGGGCGTTGTCGCCGCTGCGTGCGCAGGCCGCCAGACACAGGGCCAGCGCGCAGGCCAGCGCGGGCAGGGCGCGCGCGCGTTCGCGACGCGGAGCAGAAATTGCGCCGCGCAGGGTTGGATCAAGGTTCATTCGGGTGGCGCTCCGGTTGGGCCGGGTCGATGGGCAGGTCGTCGCGATGCCACCAGCCGCCGCCGAGGGCCTGATACAGCGCGGCGGTGTCGGTGTAGCGGCTGGCTTGCGCCTGCACGAGGCCGATGCGCGCCTGCTGCAGAGCCTGTTCGGCACCGAGCAGGGCCAGATCGTTGGCATAGCCGACCTTGTACTGGCGGCGGATCAGATCCAGCGAGGTGCGTGCGGCGTCCATCGCCTTGCCCGCCGCCTGCAATGCCTGCGCGTCGTGATCCAGCGCGCTCAGGGTGTCGGCGACGTTCTGGAACGCGCCCAGCACGGTACTGCGGTACTGCGCGGCGGAGGCATCCAGCGCCGCTTCGGCACCGCGTTGCTGGTGCAGCAGGGTGCCGCCGTGGAAGATCGGCGCGGTCAGCGAACCGGCCAGACTCCAGAAGCCGGTGTCGGCATCGAACAACTGCCCCAGCTTCAGCGCATCGCTGCCGATGCTGGCGGTGATGTCGAAACTCGGAAAACGATTGGCGATGGCCACCCCGACTTGCGCATTGGCCGCGTGCAGATTGGCTTGCGCCTGCAACACGTCCGGGCGCTGGCGCACCAGTTGCGAGGGCAGGCTCAGCGGCAGATCCTGCGGCAGGCGCAATGTGTCGAGGTCGAAGTCCACGTCGGGCGCCTGCGACGGCAGGCGTCCGGTCAACACCGCCAGCGCGTGGCGCTGCTGTTCGAGCGCGGTCTGCAAGGGCGGCAACGCGGCCTGTGCCTGCGCGAGTTGCGCTTCCTGGGTGGCCAGATCGAGCCGGCTGGCATAGCCCTTGCCCATCTGGTAGCGCAGGATTTCCACCATCTGCTGGTCGATGGCGATGGTCTTGTCGGTGGCGTCGACCTGCGCGATCAAGGCGGCTTCGTGGACGGCCGCGCTGACCACGTTGGTGCTCAGGCTGATGTGCGCGGCGGCCAGTTGATAGCCGGTCGCTTCCTCTTGCGCTTTCAGTGCCTCGACCGTGCGCCGGTTCAGGCCGAACACGTCCGGCGCGTAGGACACGCTCAACTGCGGCGTGTACAGGCTGTACAGGAAGGCGTTGTTGCTGGGCACCGGTGCCAGCGCACCGGGCGGATCCTGCTGGCGGGTGGCGCTGAGCCCGGCCGAAACCTGCGGCCAGTACGCGCCGCGCTGGGCGAGGGTGGCCTCGTGCGCCTGTCGCAGCACCGCGCGCGCCGCAGCCAGATCGGGATTGTTGCGCAGCGACAACGCGATCAGTTCATCCAGCGACTTGGAGTGGAACACGCTCCACCAGTCGCCGGGGATGTCGCGACCAGTGATGAAGTGCTGCGCCTGTCCGCCGGCGGTGGCGGGGGTGGCCACCGTGGCCTGCGGCTGGGCGTGCTCGTAAGCATCGACCTGCGGTGCCGACGGGCGCTGGAAGTTCGGCCCGACCGTGCAGCCACCCAGCAACAGCGCGGCGCACACGCCCGACGCAACCAGCCGGAGGGGCGTGCAAGGGAGGAAGGCCAAGGCGGGCGATGCTGCGGAAATCCGGGCGCTTCGAGTACGGGAATCGGTCATGCGCCGTGGCGGATATCGCGAACGAGGCCGCCATTGTTACATTATATCGTTAAGATTATCTCTTGACCCGGATGCGGCCCATCAGGTGCGTGGAGTGCTCGATTCAAATCGACGATTCCGCTGCCTGCCCGCAAGGATGCGCCGCGTCGCCCAACTCGAACTGAATGGTGGTGTGGCCGATCCCGAAGCGCTCGCGCAATCCGCGCTGGATGCGCGCGAGCAGGGCGTCGTCGAGGGTGGCGTCCGGGCGCAGCAGATGCACGGTCAGCGCCACCTCGGTGGTGCTCATGCCCCAGATGTGCAGGTCGTGCACCGCCTCCACGCCGTCCAAACTGGCCAGCCACGATTCGACCTTGCCCGGGTCGATGTGGCGCGGCACCGCGTCCATCGCCAGATCCAGCGATTCCACCAACAGGCCCCAGGTGCCCCAAGCGATCGCCGCGACGATGCCCAGACTCACCACCGGATCCAGCCACAGCCAGCCGGTGTAACGCATCGCCAGCGCCGCCAGCACCACGCCCAGCGAGATCCCCGCATCCGCGGCCATGTGCAGGAACGCGCCGCGGATGTTGACGTCGCCCTTGCGCCCGGAAGCGAACAACCAGGCGGTGAAACCGTTGATGGCGATGCCGATGGCGGCGACCCACATCACCACGCCGCTGCTCACCGGCTGCGGATTGCCCAGCCGCCCGACCGCCTCCCAGGCGATGGCGCCGATGCCGATCAGCAGCAGCAGGGCATTGGCCAGCGAGGCGAGGATCGAGGAACGGCGCAGGCCATAGGTGCGGCGCTGGGTCGGCATGCGCTTGACCAGCAGGCTGGCGCCCCAGGCCAGGGCGAGGCTGAGCACGTCGCTGAAGTTGTGGCCGGCGTCGGCCAGCAGCGCCAGCGAATTGGCGAGCACGCCGTAGATCGCCTCGATCACCACGAAGCCCAGATTCAGGACGATGCCGATGGCGAAGGCGCGACCGAAGTCGGCCGGCGCATGGTGGTGACCATGACCGTGCCCATGCCCGTGCGAATGCCCGTGGCCATGATCGTGGACGTGGCCGTGAGCGTCGTCGTGATCGTGCGCGTGATCATGATCATCGTCGTGATCGTGCGCGTGTGCATGATCGTGGCCATGATCGTGATCGTGGTCATGCGCATGGACGTGCGCCTGCCCGTGCGCGGCAGCGTGTTCGGTTTCGGCGGGGGAGTGCGTCATGGCGCGCAGGGTAACGGCGGCGCGGCCGGGACACTATTACATTCGCTCATCGGCCGATGTGCAGCGTTCACATAACGCGCGCTTGGCCTCGGGCCGCAACCGGCGCATGGCGTGCTCGGCCTTGAGCGCGCTGGAGCGATCCGGTTGCGCGAAACTGCCCAGCAGGCGCAGCGGCGGATGCGCGCGGGTGTAGCGCGCGCCGGTGCCGGCGACGTGTTGCGCGTAGCGGCGCGCGACATCGGTGGCGATGCCGGTATAGATGCTGCCGTCGCGGCATTCGATCAGATAGACGAACCAGCCCATGCCCGCATGGTAGCGATTCGTTTGCGCGATTTTCACCGCGGCGGCGTATCCTCGTCCGCTCGGCAATCCCACGGAGCACGGCCATGACCCACCACGGCAGTTGTCATTGCGGACGCATCGCTTTCGATCTGGAAGGCGAGATCGGCGAGGTCATGGACTGCAATTGCTCCATGTGCCGGCGTCGCGGCGGTCTGCTCGCGTTCTTTCCACGCACCGCGTTCACCCTGAAGACGCCCGAATCCGATCTGGGCACCTATCGCTTCAACAAGGCCCACATCGCGCACCACTTCTGCCCGACCTGCGGCGTGGCGCCATTCAGCGACGGCACGCATCCCAAGACCGGCGCGGCGATCGTGGCGGTGAACGTGCGCTGCCTGCCGGATCTGGATCTGGCCATGCTGAAGATCAAGCAGGTCGACGGCGCGAAGCTGTAGCCGCGCGCGCTGGAATTTTTTCGCAGGTGGCCGCACAGCGTCGCCGCCTGCGCTACATCGCACGCTCAGGGGTGCGGAGGTGGCGTAGGGACAGGCGGTGGCGTTGCCGGGGTCGGCGGCGCGCGCGTGGGGATCGGCACGTTGCACAGGTCGATGTGCCCGGCCGGATGCACATACCAGTCGTCGCGACGGTTGCGCTTGGATTCCACCATCGCGTCCCACGTTGGCGTGTCGGTGCGCAGCACCTGCAAGGGCGTGCGTTCGCTGACCGGCACGTCGGCGGCGAGACGTATGGATGCGATCGGCACGCGTTGCTCGGATTTCTCGAAAAAGCCCAGCGGGCCGGTACCGCGCGCAATCACCGAGAGCAGTTCCATGCCCTTGACCACGCGGCCGACGGTGGTGATGTTCAGATCGAGCTGACGCGGTGCCTGTCCGGTGACCACGTACAACTCCGCGCCGGTGCTGCTGTCGGGTGCCATGTCGCGGCCGGCGCCGACGGTGCCGTAGCAGTGCGCCAGCCACGCGCGGCTGCCATGCGCATCTTCACCGGCCGGAAAACCATCGACGAAACCGACCTTCGCAGCGTAACCATCGCTATCTTTCAAGCGATGGAAATGCAGACCCTTGGCGGCGACGCTGAACTCGGCGGGCAGGTGGGAACGCGCTTCGCCGAGTGGTTTGGCGTCCTTCTCGCCGGCATTCGGATCACCCCACTGGACGACGAAATTGTCCTGCGAGCGGTTGATCGACAGTCCGTCGAACCAGTGCTCGCGCGCCAGCGTGCGGATATTGGCGACGTGCTGCGGCGCGAATTGCGGCGCCAGTTCGATCACCACCCGCCCGCCCGGCAATTGCATGTAGAGGGTGTCGTTGGGATCGAGTTCGCGCCACGCGGTGGCCGGCGCGGCATCGATGATCTGCTGGGTGGTGAGGTACTTCGGTTTGGCGGTGGTGTGCGCCGGATCGACGGCGAGGCTAATGGACGTGGCAAGGATGCACGGCAACAGCGCGAGGGCGAGGCGGGATCGGCGCATGAACGCTCCGGTACGGACGGGTGGGCGTGAGGATGGTAACAGGCTGTCGAGAATCAGCCTGCTGATGAAATCCACAGATGAATTCGTTCTCTCAGAAGCGCTCGACGAATTCGATCACCGCGCCCAACCGATAGGCGCGCTCCTCGGCGGCCACGCGTACCAGTTCGGCGATGTCCTCGTCGGAGGCATCTACCTCCACGCAGTGCAGCCCCGGGCTGTAGTCGTCGGACAAACCCGCGGAGCTGGAGTCGCTCCACAGGTGCTCGACCGCGTCGATTTCCTCCGCCCGTTCGATGCCCTCGTCGATGTTCTCCACATGCTGGATCACATCCTGGGTATCGTCTTCGTTGGCGGTGATGCGGAAACGCACGGTCGGCATGGCACGGCTCCGGTTCGGAAACCTGTGGCAAGCAGGCTGTCGGGAAACAGCCTGTCGCTGCGATTCGATGATGGAAGATGCCGACAGGGTACGCCTGCAGGGCGTCGCCGGGGGATGTTGCAGTGCATTTGCCGTGGGCAGGTGCGCGTCGCACAATCACCAGTTTTTACATGCGTCTTTGCGCAAGCGTCACGAATCCACCGCGCCGGCTTCATCGGTGTTCGGCAAACACCTCCAGCGCAACGGCCTGCCCGGCGAGCGCCGGCGACAGGTAGCCATGCGATCCGCAAGGTGTGAATCCGGCCTGTGCGAAGGCGCGGCGATAGCTTGCTGCGGTGCGCGCCACGAAGCCCTTGCGGTCGCCGTCGATGGCGTCGCCGCGGCAGAACACCTCGATCCATGCCACCCCGGCGCACTGTTCGGCAAAGCCGGACAGTCCGCGGCGCAATTCGTCGCCGCGCACGTAGTGCAGCACGTCCGCGCACACCAGCAGATCGACCGGCGCGCCGAAGCGCAATTGCTCGAGTTGCCCGAACGTGGCCAGCCGCAAATTCCGTCGCGTACCGTGGCGGGCGATGGCGTAGGGGCTGGAATCCACGCCGAGGTAGGCGATCCCGGGTCGCAGCTTCAACAGCGGCGCGCGCCACGCGCCCTCACCGCAGCCCACATCCAGCACGCTGCGCACGCGGCGACCGAGGTGGTACTCGGCCAACGCGACTGCGCAGGCGACCTTGCGGCGCAGATGGGCGGCGTAGCCAGGCGCGAGGGCACCTTCGCGGTACCAGCGATCGAAATAACGGCGATCGTAATGTTTGGCCATCGTGCAAGTGTCGGACAGGCGCGGAACAACGGATGGCGATTATTCCATTCCGTGCGATGCCATGCCCCTTGCGGATGCGGGCATGCCCATCCCACCTTTCAGAGTGCGAGCGAGTGGTCGATAATCGCCGGGACGTGACCGGGATCGAGCGGCACCGACATGGACAAGTTCAAGGTGATCGATTGCATCGGCGCCAGCGACGAGGATGTCGCCCACCTGCGCCTGCTGCTGCGCTCGGCGGTCATCCATCTGGAAGAACGCTGGCGCTGGGGCGCGGAGGAGCGCGCCGATCTGGTGGTCGTGGACACCGGCAGCCTCGTGGGCGATTCGGCGCTGCGCCGTACCGAACGGCGCGGCGTGGCCTGCGCGCGCCTGATCGCAGCCGATGCGCCTGCGCCGGGGGGGCGCTATCTGCGCAAGCCGCTGCGCCGCGATGACCTCGTCGCCCTGCTCAACGGCATCGGCGCGAGCACGGTGGCGCCGATGCAGCTGGTGACGCAGGGCGAGGATTTCTTCGATCTGGATCTGGGCGAAACCGACGCGCCGGATGCGGATCTTCAGAAGTTCGACTTCTCGCTCCAGCGCAACGAGCGCGATCGCGAGCAGGATGCCTTCGAGGCGCTGTTCCATCGCGACCCGGCCGAAGACAAGCCGATGTTCCTGATGCCGGAAAAACTCCAGCAGGATACCGGCGTGGAATTCGTCCGCGACGCCACCACGCGCAGCGAAGCGCGCGCGGACAGCTACGGCAATCCGTTCCTCCGCGACGGCATCGACGAATCGCTCATCGACCCGTCGTTCCGGCGCGGCATGGAGCACGTCTTCGACGACAACCAGACGCGCACCTTGCTGGAGTGGTTGGAGCACGGCCAACTCGGCGGGCCGGCGTTGATCGAACGCCCCGGCTCACCGGCACTGGTGGTCGATCCCAAGGCGCAGGTCTTCCACAGCGTGGGGCGGCTCAACGCGCTGGAAGCGTATTTCGGCGAACCGTTGCGCGCCGGCGACTGGAAGCGCCTGATCAACTCGGAACTGGATGCGTGGCGCGCGAAAGCGCCGGCGCGGCCGTATCAGCGGCTGCTGTGGATGGATCGCTACCTGCGTTCCGATGGCTATCTGTCTTCCCATCTGGATCCGGCCGGCAGTTACCGGCTCACGCGCTGGCTGGAACTGGCGCAGGAATACCCGCGCGCCTTCCGCATCGGCGCCAACATGATCGTCGCCCATCGCCTCGACGAGATCGCCCGCCTGAGCGAAGTGGCGCTGGCCGAGGTGTTCGACGTGGTTAATGCCTACGAGGCGATCGGATTCGTGGAATGGACGCGCCGCCAGCGCGGCTGAGCCGACTGGTCGTGCGGCGCGCGGCGGCCATTGGTTCGCGCGAACGGGTTGCATGTGCGTTGCGGCGGAAACATCGGGAAGCGCCGATGACGGCTGCGGGGCGTTGCCTGATCGCCTGCTAGAATGCGCCTCTGCCGGCGGAATCGATCGGGGTCGATCCCGCCAAGCCATTCCGACCCGTACCCACGCGTGGCACGCCAGATCCCATGGGCAAGCAGCAGATCATCCAGACGGTGGGCACCAACGACGAGGACACGGCGCACCTGCGCCTGCTCCTGCGCGTGGTGCGCGAAGAGCTGGAAGACGAGTGGATCTGGGGTACCGAGGCGAAGGCCAACCTGGTCGTGGTCGATCCCATCCGCCTGATCGGCGAGGCGGCCATGCGCCGCGCGATCCAGCGCGGCGTGGCCTGCGTGCAGTTGATCGGCGAGTCCGATCCCAAGCCCGCCGAAGGGTTGTACGTACGCCGCCCTATCGGTCGCGCGGCGCTGGCGTCGGTGCTCAACCTGGTCTCCAAGGGCGGGCCGGTGGTGCAGGTGTCGGAGGACTGGCACGACGAGTTCAGCGAACTGGATCTGGGTGGGGTCGATGTGGCCGTGCTCGACAGCATCCAGACCAGCGTCGTTCCCGGCAGCGCCGCGAGCGTGGCAGCGGCGGTGCCCGCTGCCGATCCGCCGCCGGCTCCGTCTGTTGTGGCCGCGGCGGCGCCCATCGCCGCGCCGACCGAACCGGCGATAGCGCCCACACCCACCGAGTCGGCGGTGCGCAAGCAGCTCGACGGCATGCTCGGCGGCGAGGCGCGCAAGCTCGTCGACCCCAAGGCGCGCTACCCGCTGATCTTCTACCTCGAGCGCGGCGTGTTTTCCGGTCCGGCACGGATCGAACTGCCCGGCGTCCCGGCGCTGGTGCTCGATCCCGACGAGCAAGTTTTTTTCGCGCGCGGCCTGCTGCGCATGCTCGAACCCTATGCCAGCGAGCCGCTGAAGTTCGGCGATTGGAAATTGCTCGGCGATCCGGAATGGGAACACGTGCGCCGCACCGCCTCGGCGCGGCCGTACGTGCGCCTGAAATGGATGGACAGCTACATCCATTCCGACGGGTTTCTCGCCAAGCACCTCGATCCCACCGCCAGTTTCCGGCTGAATAACCGCCTAGATCTCGCTGGCGACTACCCGCGCGCCTTCCGGGTGGGCACCCACATGACGGTCGCGCGCAAACTGCACGAGATCGCGCGCATGAGCGCGGTGGGGCTGGACGAGGTGTTCAACGTGATCAACGCCTACGAATCGATCGACTACGTCGAGTGCATCATCGGCGAACGCGGCCGCGGTCGCGTTTGAGCGCGTCTGCACTACTCCGGCGCGGTTGTCGATTAGCGCTCGAGCCGGCCTGACGCCGCGAGCTGGCGGATGCGGCGGACGGTATCGATGTCGGCCAGACGATAGGCTTCGCGGATCGCGTCCGCGTGTGGATCGCCCTCGCGGTGGTCGGGCGAGCGGCATTCGTAGGTGAAGCGCACGAACAGGCCGTCGAGCGTGGGCTGGTCGATCTGCATGCGCAGGAGAAACGAAGATCCGTCCGCTTCCTCGGCAAGCGCATACACGACCGCAACCGGAGCATGAAAGCGCACGCGGTCGCGCACGATCCGTTGCCCGAAGCGCAGGGTGCGCACGAGATCGGAGCCATCCCGCACGATGCTGCACTCGTCCAGCCACGGTACAAAAGCCAGCGGTTGCTCGGCGCGCAGCACCAAGCCGCGCCAGAGTCGATCACGGCCCAGCGGCGGCACCCGCGGATCGGCGGGATCGTTGATCCGCACCAGGTGCTCGAAGCGAAGAGCCCGCGCGGTTGGCGGGCAGGCAGACGTGGCCGCGATCCTGCGTCCGTTGCCCGCTGCAATCATGCCCATGCGGAGCTCGCGCAGTTGATCGACCGATGCTCGTAACGCGGGGCCACTCGGGTTCTCCCGTAACCGTAAGGGAGATTGGACTCCAATTCGGTTCCGGTCTCCAGCGGATCATCCTCGAAACCGCAACCCGCGACATCGTGCGGGCGCCGGCCGCGCTCGGTGCGGGCAGTCGACGGCGTGCGGCGAGTGCAATCGGCCACGGCATTCGCTATACTGGCAAGCTTCCTGCGGGCCCGCCCCGCACCAACGACCGGTAATCAGCGCCATGAACAAGCTCCTCCAGGAATTCGAAGCCGCCCAGATGCAGCGCACGCTGCCCGATTTCGGCCCGGGCGACACCGTCGTCGTCAACGTCAAGGTCAAGGAAGGCAATCGCGAGCGCGTGCAGGCCTACGAGGGCGTGGTGATCGCCAAGCGCAACCGCGGTCTGAACTCGGCCTTCACGGTGCGCAAGATGTCGCATGGTTTCGGCGTGGAGCGCGTGTTCCAGGCGCACAGCCCGGCCATCGATTCGGTCGAGGTCAAGCGCCGCGGCCGCGTGCGTTCGGGCAAGCTGTACTACCTGCGCGAGCTGGAAGGCAAGGCCGCGCGCATCCGCGAGGATCTGGCCGGCAACGCCGCCGCCAAGGCCAAGGCGGCCGCCGCGGCGAAGGCTGCCGAGTAAGGCTTCCGCTCGATGTGGACACGCGAACGGCCGCCGATGCGGCCGTTTCGCTTTGTGGGCTGGGGTTGCGATCAGTGCAGGGAAGGCAGAACCTGCACCCGGCAGCCATGACCCCGAAATCCGCCATGCAAAGCGCATCCATTTCGACGCACGCGGACGTGCGTCTCGATGTCTGGCTGTGGGCGGCGCGTTTCTTCAAGACCCGTGCGCTGGCCAAACAGGCGGTGGAACACGGCCGCGTCAGTATCGATGGACAAGCGCGCAAGCCATCGGCTCCCGTGCACGTCGGCGTATCGTTGCGCATCGAGCGCGACGCGGACGTGTTCGCGGTCGAAGTGCTCGCGCTTTCCACGCAGCGCGGCCCGGCGAGCGTCGCGCAAACCCTGTATCGGGAAAACGAAGCCTCGCGCGCGGCACGCGAGGCGGTGCGTGTGCAACGGCGTGCCGAGGCCGCAGGTTACCGACCACCTGCCGGCAAACCCGACAAGCGCGCAAGGCGGCTGATCCGTGCGCTCGGCGACATCGACGCGCAGTAGCAGTCACCATGTGTGCGAGTCTGGCTTGCAGGTGTCGGTTCGCCTACTGGCAGGCGGGCGTGCCCGGGTTCTGCCGGCAGGAATCGCGCGCCTTTTCACAGGCTTGGCGGCCCGCCTTCTCCCACATCTCCGCCATCTCCGACGCAGCAGGGCCGTTGTTGGGGCCCGATGCGTCGGTTACGCGCTTGAGTTCCGCGATACAGTTCTGGTAGACCCGTTCCGAGGGATCCACGGCCGATCCGCTCTTGCTGCAAGCGACCATAGCGACGCACATCGCCAGCAGGATGATACGTGGAAGGATGATCAAGTTGTTCTCCCGTCGCGACGCATGGATCATGCCCGTCGGTCGCGGAATCTGCAATCGTGTCAGGCGCTGGAGTCAGTGTGTCTGCGCGCCGCGTTGCAGCGCCACCAGTCGGTACAACGCCTCCAGCGCCTGCTTGGGGGTCAGTTCGTCAGGGTCGAGTGCGGCCAGTGCATCCAGCGCCGCCGAGGAGGACGTGAACAGGCCCATTTGCTGCGGGGCGTCCAATGCGGGCGCGGACAGGCGGGCCGACTCGTCGCGCGATGAACGTTCCAGTTCGGTCAGCCGTTGGCGTGCCTGCTTCAGCACCGCCTTGGGCAAGCCGGCCAGCGCGGCGACTTGCAGGCCGAAACTGCGATCGGCGGGGCCTTCCATTACCGCGTGCATGAACACCAAGCCGTCCCCGTGTTCGATCGCGTCCAGATGCACGTTGGCGATGCCGCTGGCACGGCTCCCATCGTCATGGCCGGCGAGCGCGGTGAGTTCGAAATAGTGCGTCGCGAACAGGGTGAAGCAGCGATTAACCGCGGCGAGCTGGCGCGCGCAGGCGTCGGCGAGTGCGAGGCCGTCGTAGGTCGAGGTGCCGCGGCCGATCTCGTCCATCAGCACCAATGAATGCGGCGTGGCGTGGTGGAGGATGTAGCTGGTCTCGGTCATCTCGACCATGAAGGTGGATTGCCCGCGCGCGAGGTCGTCGCCGGCGCCGATGCGGGTGAGAATGCGGTCGATCGGTCCGATCCGCGCGCTCGCGGCCGGCACGAAGCTGCCGATGTGCGCCAGCAAAACGATCAGCGCGGCCTGGCGCATGTAGGTGCTCTTGCCGCCCATGTTGGGGCCGGTGATGACCAGCAGGCGACGCTGCGCATCCAGCATCAGATCATTGGGCTCGAAGGGCTCCGTGCGCACCGCCTCGACCACCGGATGGCGACCGCGCTGGATGTGGATGCCCGGTTCGTCGGTCAGCTCCGGGCAACTCCAGTCCAGCGCCTGCGCGCGCTCGGAAAGGCAGGCGAGCACGTCGATCTCGGACAGTGCATCGGCGATGCGCCGCAGCGGCGGCAGTTCGCGGCCGACGGCATCGAGCAGTTCCTCGTACAGCGCGCGTTCGCGTTGCAGGGCGCGCTCGCGCGCGGACAACACCTTATCCTCGAAGGACTTGAGTTCTTCGGTGATGTAGCGCTCGGCACCGGTCAGCGTCTGCCGGCGGGTGTAGTGCACCGGCGCGCGTTCGGACTGACCCTTGCTGATCTCGATGAAATAGCCGTGCACGCGGTTGTAGCCGACCTTCAGCGTCGGGATGCCGGTGGCAGCCTTCTCGCGTGTTTCCAGTTCGATCAGGAAACCGTCGGCATTGGTCGAGAGCGTGCGTAGTTCGTCGAGTTCGGCATCGAATCCGCTGGCGATCACGCCGCCGTCGGACAGGCGCAGCGCCGGCTGCGGGGCGATCGCGCGCGCCAGCAGTGCGGCGCAGGCGCCGATGCCATCGGCGGCATCGGTGGCAAGTTCCGCGCGCAATGCGTCGATGCGCGGCGAATCGACATGGGTTAGCTCGGCGCGGATCGCCGGCAGCAACGCCAGCGCATCGCGCAGGGTCGAAAGATCGCGCGGGCGCGCCGAGCGCAGGGCGATGCGGGTGAGGATGCGTTCGATGTCGCCGAGCGCGCGGAAGCGCTCGCGCAGCCCTTCTCCGGCGCGGCTTTCCTGCAGGCCGGCGACGGCATGATGGCGCTGCGCCAGCACACCGTGATCGCGCAACGGACGGTGCAACCAGCGGCGCAGCAGGCGTCCGCCCATCGGGGTGATGGTGGTGTCGAGTACGCCCAGCAGGGTGTGTTCGGCACGGCCATCGAAGCGCGAGTCGAGCTCCAGATGGCGGCGCGTGGCAGCGTTCATCGCCAGGCTGTCCTCGCCGGATTCCACCGCGATCGAAGACAGGTGTGGCAACTGCTGTTTCTGCGTTTCCTCGACATAGCCCAGCAACGCGCCGGCGGCACCGATCGCCAACGGCAGATCGGCGATGCCGAAGGCATCCAATGCGCGCACGCCCAGATGTTCTTGCAGCTTGCGCCGGCCGGCATCGGCATCGAACAGCCACGGCGCGCGCCGGCGCAGTCCGTTGCGCGCAAGCAGTGCTTCCGGCCAGCCATCGGCGTCGGGCAGCAGCAGCTCGGCCGGCTCCAGCCGCGCCAGTTCGGCGAGCAGGGCATCGGCATCGGCGACCTCGTTGACGCGAAAGCGCCCGCCGGCCAGATCGGCCCACGCCAACCCGCAGCGCGTGCCCTTCACGGCGCGCGACACTGCCAGCAGCAAGGTGTCGCGGCGATCGGCAAGCAATGCCTCGTCGGTCACCGTGCCCGGGGTGACGATGCGCACCACCTTGCGCTCGACCAACCCCTTGGCCAGCGCCGGATCGCCGATCTGCTCGCAGATCGCCACCGATTCGCCCAGTGCCACCAGCCGCGCCAGATAGCCTTCATAGGCATGGAAGGGCACGCCGGCCATCGGGATCGGCGCACCCGCCGAGGCACCGCGCTGGGTCAAGGTGATGTCGAGCAGCTTGGCCGCCTTGCGGGCGTCGTCGTAGAACAGCTCGTAGAAATCGCCCATGCGGAAGAACATCAGCACGTCCGGATGCTGCGCCTTCGCCGCGAAGTATTGCTTCATCAAGGGAGTATGTTCCGCAGCCCCGTTCTGGACTTGGCTCTCTTGCAATTTGATATTCTTTTTCAAAGAATTAGCCGATTTTGAGCGGGCCGACTGTGGACGAGTGTGGACAGCTTTGGATGGATGTTGACAGGAAATAGCTACATCCTTCAGCGCCGGGTGGGAGCCAAGGTCGTGAAAGCGACCCTGGGTCGTCGTCGTTCCTCGAACTGCATGTGGACGCCAAAGTCATTCCTGCAAATCTGCCTGAGTGCGGCGATGGACAAAGAGTAGATGCCCTTCTTGCGGCTGCCCGCCGCGAACGGATCCGGCAAAGCCGCGAAGTGTGCTCCGAATGCTGACCGGAAGCGCATGTCGTGTCCGATGCCAACGGATCAAGAGCGCCTTCCGTTCCCCGCCCCGCAATACAGCCCATGCAGGGTCTGGATGATCTGCCGCGCCGGGCCTTCGGGCAGCGCGTAATAGACGTTCTGCGCGTCGCGCCGCGCTGCCACGAGGCCATCTTCGCGCAGCACGGCCAGATGCTGCGACAACGCAGACTGGCTGAGGTCGAGCTGAGCGTTGAGCTCACCGACGTTGCGCTCGCCCTCCACCAGCATACACAGGATCAGCAGGCGCTTGTCGTTGGCCAGCGCCTTGAGCAGGCGCGAGGCGTCGTCGGCATGCGCGCGCATGCGCTCGAGGCTCATCGCTGGCTTGGCGGTTCGGCGAGGCATCGGCGGCAGGGTGCAGGAAGGCGGCGCGACGGTAGCACGCACCTTGCTGATGACGCCACGCCGCCGCGACCCGTTGCCGTATTTGGCTGCCGATGCAGGAATGGAAAGAATCTTCTTCATATCAGTTGACACTAATATTAGTTTACCCTAATGTAAAGATCAAGGCTGCACAGTCGAGAGCATCGTTGTTTCGACGCCCAACTTGCACGACCGCTTCCATTCCAGCGATCCAACCCAGCCAACAGGAGTACGCCATGAGCCTCGAACGCGCCGTGATGGCCTTTGCCGGAACCATGATCCTCGCCAGCCTAGCGCTGGCGCACTACGTCTCGCCGTACTGGCTGCTGCTGACGGCTTTCGTCGGCTTCAATCTGATCCAGTCCAGCTTCACCGGCTTTTGCCCGGCGGCGATGGTGATGCGCAAGCTGGGCGTGGGCCGTAACGCGGCGTCCGGTTGCACCTTCCGTTGAGAACGACGGAGCGACCGATGCGCCTGATTCCTGCCCTCGCCTTGGCCGGCGCGCTCGCGCTGGTAGCCTGTAGTCGTGGCGGCCAGCCCGCCGCCGCACCCGCGCCGCCGTCGCTCGACACGCTCACCGTGCATGCCGATCGCGCGGCTTCCGGGCGCAGTTGGGACGGCAGCGTGCAGGCCGTGCAGCAGGCCGAGGTGTCGGCGCAGACCAGCGGCCGCGTGCTGGCGGTGGAAACCGACGTCGGTCGCCGCGTCGCCGCAGGCGACGTGCTGGTGCGGCTGACCGCGGTCGAGCAGCAATCCGGCGCGAACGTGGCACGCGCGCAGTTGCAGGCCGCGCAGGCCGCCGCGACGGAAGCCGAAACCACTTACCAGCGCTATCAGGCACTCGCCCAGCGCCAGCTCGTCTCGCGCCTGCAACTCGATCAATTGCGTACTGCGCGTGATGCCGCGGTGGCTGCGCGCGAAGCCGCGCGTGCGCAGGCGGCCAGTGCCGGGCAACAGGCCGATTACACGCAGGTGCGCGCGCCGTTCGCCGGCATCGTGCAGGCGCGCTTGGTGGAACCGGGCGAGGCGGTCGCGCCGGGGCGCGTGCTGCTGTCGGTGTACGCGCCGGGTGCGCTGCGGGTGCAGGCGCAGTTGCCCGAATCCGACGCGCAGGCGCTGCGCGGCGTCGCGCATGCGAACATCGAACTCGCCGATGGCCGCGTGGTGGAGGCGACTGCGCTGACGGTCTTCCCTTCCGGCGATCCTGCCAGCCACAGCGTCGGCGTGCGCGCGGTGCTGCCGGCCATGGACAACCCGCCGCAACCGGGAACGACGGCGCGCATCGTCTCCAGCCTGCCCGGCGGCGAGGCGGCACTGTGGGTGCCGCGCACGGCGCTGGTGCAGCGCGGCGAGGTGAGCGCGGTGTATGCGCTTGCTGATGGCTGGCCGGTGTTGCGGCAGGTGCGCGTGGGTCGCGAGGTGGGCGGTCGCGTGGAAGTGCTGGCCGGCTTGCATGATGGCGATGCGATCGCCCGCGACCCGGTCGCCGCCCTGCAGGCGCTGGTGCAGCGTCGAGAACGGGCAGGCAGCGGCCATGACTGAGCCGCGTCTGGGCATCTCCGGTCGCATCGCTGCCGCGTTCCAGAGCAACCCGCTCACTCCGTTGCTGGCGCTGCTGGCGCTGCTGCTGGGCATCGCCGCGGTGCTGGTCACCCCGCGCGAGGAAGAGCCGCAGATCGACGTAACCATGGCCAACGTGTTCGTGCCCTTCCCCGGCGCGAGTGCACGTGAGGTCGAGCAACTGGTCGCCACGCCGCTGGAACAAAAGCTCGACCAGATTGCCGGCGTGAAGCACGTGTATTCGGTCAGCCGCCCCGGCATGGCCGTCCTCACCGTCGAGTTCACCGTCGGCGTGCCGCGGCAGACCGCGTTGGTGCGCTTGTACAACGAGGTTTATTCGAATCAGGACTGGGTGCCGCAAGGTGCCGGCATCGGCCCGCCGCTGGTCAAGCCCAAAGGCATCGACGATGTGCCGGTGATGAGCCTGACTCTGTGGACGGACGATCCGCAGCGCAGCGCGCGCGATCTGGGCGAGGTCGCGCACACGCTGGAGAGCGAGCTCAAGCGCATCCCCGGCACCCGCGACATATACACCATTGGCGCGCCGGAGCGGGTGGTCGAAGTGCGTCTCGACCCGGCGCGGCTGGCGGCCTTCAACCTGACCGTGCCCGACCTCGCGCAGGCCCTGCAGGCGGCCAATGCGGTGCGCCAGATCGGCGATCGCGTCGGCGGCGATCAGGCGGTACCGGTCACCGCCGGCAGTTTCCTCGCCAGCGCCGGCGACATCGCCGAGCTGGTGATCGGGATGCACGATGGCAAGCCGGTGCGCCTGCAGGACGTGGCGCAAGTGCAAGCCGGTGCCGACATCCCTTCCAGCTACGTCTGGTTCAACACGCCGCCGGATCGTGCCGGGCCCAAATCCGGCACCGCGCCGGCAGTGACGATCGCGATCGCCAAGAAATCCGGCAGCAACGCCGCCGACATCACCCGCGCGGTGCGCGCGCGGCTGGCGCAACTGCAAGGGCAGATCGTGCCGCAGGGCGTGCACGTGGCGATCACCCGCGACTACGGCCAGACCGCCACCGACAAGGCGCTCAAGCTGATCGAGAAACTCGTGTTCGCCACCGCCTGCGTGGTGCTGCTGGTGCTGTTCACCCTCGGCCGCCGCGAGGCCATCGTGGTCGGCACGGCGGTGGTGCTCACGCTGGCGCTGACCTTGTTCGCATCCACCGCGATGGGTTTCACCCTCAACCGCGTCTCACTGTTCGCGCTGATCTTCTCCATCGGCATTCTCGTGGACGATGCCATCGTGATCGTGGAGAACATCCATCGCCACCTGCAACGCGGGGATTGCAGCCTGCGCGAGGCGATCCCGGCGGCGGTGGACGAGGTCGGCGGACCGACCATCCTCGCCACCTTCACGGTGATCGCCGCGCTGCTGCCGATGGCTTTCGTCAGCGGCCTGATGGGGCCGTACATGCGGCCGATCCCGATCAATGCCTCGGCCGGCATGCTGCTGTCGCTGGCGGTGGCGATGGTGGTCACGTCGTGGCTGTCGCTGAAGTTGCTGCGCCATCACGACTGCCCTGCTCCGGTATCGAATGCCGGCACGAACCCTGCAAACGCGCCGACCGATGCCGCTGGCGATGTGAACGTCGCCACTACCGATGATGCCCTCTGCGCAGCGCTGCCTTCGCGCCTGCATCGGTGGTTCGGTGCGCTGTTGCGACCCTTCCTCGACCCCGTGCGCGGCGCGCGCCGGCGATTGGGATTGTTCGCCGGCATGCTCGGTCTGGTGCTGCTGTCCGCATTGCTGGTGGTCGCCGGCGCGGTGGTGCTGAAGATGCTGCCGTTCGACAACAAATCCGAGTTCCAGGTGGTACTGGACATGCCCGTGGGCAGCACGCTGGAGGACACCAACGCGGTGCTGACCGAACTGGCGCGCGCGGTAGATCGCGTGCCCGAGGTGGTGGACGTGGAAGGCTATGCCGGCACCTCCGCGCCGATCAATTTCAACGGCCTCGTTCGCCAGTATTTCCTGCGCAGCGCCAGCTACATGGGCGACTTGCAGGTCAACCTCGTGGACAAGCACCTGCGTTCGCGGCAGAGCCACGCCATTGCACTCGCCCTGCGCCCGACGCTGGCGGCGATCGGCGCGCGTCACCACGCCTCGGTGAAACTGGTCGAAGTGCCGCCGGGACCGCCGGTGCTCGCGCCGCTGGTCGCCGAGATCTACGGCCCCGACTACGCGCGCAGCCAGCAGATCGCGCGTGCGCTGGAGCAGCGTTTCGCGCACACGCAGGGCATCGTCGACATCGACACCAGCGTGGAGGCCGACGCCCCACGCGAAACCCTCGTCCTCGACCGGCAACGCGCCGCCGCGCTGGGTGTGTCGCAGGTCGCGGTCACCGCTACCCTCGCCGCCGGCATGCAGGGACTGGATGCCAGCTATGTGCACGATGGCGCATCCCGGTTCCCGCGTCCGATCCGCTTGCGTCTGCCCGCATCGGAGCAAGCCAGCACCGAGCGCCTGCTGGCTCTGCGCGTGCGCGGTGGCAACGGGCAACTGGTGCCGCTGTTGGAACTTCTGCAAGTGCAGCGCGCGCACTGGGACGATGCGATCTGGCACAAGGATCTGCTGCCGGTGGTGTACGTCATCGGCGACGACGCCGGCACGGTGGACAGCCCGCTGTACGGCATGTTCGACCTCGTCGGCCAACTCGACCGCCACCGCGTCGATGGCGTGAAGCTCGCGCAGACCTTCATCGCCCAGCCGCAGGACACAGCGAGCTTCGCGGTGAAATGGGACGGCGAATGGCAGATCACCTACGAGACCTTCCGCGACATGGGCATCGCCTACGCCGCCGGCATGCTGCTGATCTACCTGCTGGTGGTCGCGCAGTTCCGCAGCTACCTCGTGCCGCTGGTGATCATGGCGCCGATCCCGCTGACCGCGATCGGGGTGATGCCCGGCCACGCCCTGCTCGGCGCGCAGTTCACCGCCACCTCGATGATCGGCATGATCGCGCTGGCCGGCATCATCGTGCGCAATTCCATCCTGCTGGTGGACTTCATCCGCCTCGCGGTCGCCAGTGGCCAGCCGCTGGCCGAGGCGGTGGTGGACGCCTGCGCGGTGCGCGCCAAACCCATCGTCCTGACCGGGGTGGCGGCGATGCTCGGCGCGGCGTTCATCCTCGACGACCCGATCTTCAACGGGCTGGCGGTGTCCTTGATCTTCGGCATCCTCGTCGCCACCGTTTTGACGCTGGTGGTGATCCCGCTGCTGTACTACAGCCTCGCGGTTCGCGCGACGAGTGCCACGCAATCCCTCGTCGCGATCAATCCGCCGGGACCGGCAGGATCTCCATGACCTCCACGCCTTCGCCCGGGAAAATCATGAAATGCGGATGGCCGAGGAACAATCGCGCGGCGGCCTCCTGCGATTCGGCGCGCACGACGGTGTAGCCCGACAGATTGTTGCGGATGTCGGTGATGCCATCCTTGTTCACCAGCTTGGTGCGGCTGAGCGGGCCGCCCATCTCGACGATCGCGTCCGCGTTGTCGGTCGCCCACTGCTGCCACGCCGCCATCCCCCGCACGAACAGTTGCTGACGTTCGTCTTCCGATAGTTCATGCCACGCGGCCATCGCGCTGGGCGAGCCGGTACACATGGCGAGGTAGTTCTTCATGGCGCGCTCCTGTTGGACGATGCAGCGGCGAGTATAGGGCGTGCCATGCCATCGTGGCTGCGATGGCGGACGACCGCTGCCGCGCGGCACCCGCCAGCGGTCGGAATTTTCCTACACGTCATCGCGACAAGCACCGATAGATCGCTCGAGATGCGTGCGCGACCCTGACTACGCCAGGGATGCACCACGCGACAGGGACGTCGCCCATTCCGCTGCAGATCGATGGAGCCACGGCCATGTCGACATCCCGATCCCCGCTACGCCACACCGCCGCGACACCTGCACGCGGCATCACCCTGATCGAGCTGCTGATGGTGCTGGGCATCATCGGCGTGTTGTTCGGGCTGGCCATTCCGGCGGTGAGCGACGCGGTCGCGGCGACCCATGCCATGCAAGCCCGCGCCGCGCTGATGGCCAGCTATTTGTCCGCCTTGAATGGTGCCGCCCTCGCCAACGCACGAACGACCATGTGCCCCAGTTTCGACGGACAAAACTGCACTTCCGGCACGGACTGGAGCCACGGCTGGATCGCCTTCGTGGATGCCAATGGCGACCGCGAGCGCCAGCCCGGCGAGGCCATCCTCTCGCGGCAGGAAGCATTGCCGTCGAAGGTGCATCTGCACTCGACCCGCGGGCGCACGCGCATCGAGATTCAGCCTGCCGGAAGTGTCGCCGGTTCCAACGTCACCTTCACCTTGTGCGATGGGCGTGGCGCAACACGCGCGCAATCGCTGGTGTTGAGCAACAAGAGCACCCTGCGCGTGGATACGCCCACCGCGCAGGCGATTGCCGAAACCTGCGTGCCGTGAACGTAAGGTCACATCGTGCCGCCACTTGCGGGATATGCTGCGTCGCCGGGGTGCGCAAGGTCGGCTCCCAAACTGCGCGTGCCGTGGTCGCGCCATCGAGGGCGGTGCGCGCCTCGTCCTGCGCGGTCAAGGCATGCGTTTGAGGCGCGCGCTGCCTGGCGTCGAGGAAGCCCAGCCTCCATCCGCGGCATGGCTTGACTGGCGTCGGTTTCGCATCGCCGGTTTCACATCGTCGATTTCAGGCCCGGATGTTGTTGGACGTATCAAAATTCTCGAGGCCGTTGAACAATTCCATTCTGGAAATTGCCGGCACACGCTATCCATGGTGGGTAGGGGGTGCCGAATAAACAGCGTTTTCCTTGACATTCTTTACTGATGTGCGATGATAAGCGGACGTGCCCTGTGCACGTACCATGCTTTCGATGTCCAAAAAGACGTACAAAAACAAAACTTCCAACTGACTTCCGACGAGGAAATTCCCATGTCCATCAACAAGATCCTGATCGCCGCTGCCCTCGGCCTGGCCCTGGCCGCTTGCGGCAACAACGGCGACAACGCCGCTTCCAGCGCCTCCGACGCCCAGACCCCGCCGCCGGCTTCCTCGGCTGCTTCCGACACCGGCATGGCCGCTTCGGCTGCTTCCGACACCGGCATGGCCGCTTCGGCTGCTTCCGACGCCAACGCCGCTGCTTCGGCTGCCGCCAGCGACGCCGCCAGCGCGATGTCGGCTTCCCCGGCCAGCAGCGCCGCCGCTTCGGGCGCCGCCAGCCCGGCCGCTTCGGCTGCCAGCAGCGCCGCCGCTTCGCCGGCCGCTTCGGCCGCTTCTTCCAAGAAGTAATCTTCTGGAAGCTGCGCCAGGCAGCAAGCTGTTGCAACAAACCGGAAAAGGGCGTGCTCCGGCACGCCCTTTTTCTTTGCGCGAGTGCAAAACCGATTGAAACGTCGATAACGGTACGACGAATGGTTAGCGAATGCGCGCAAGACACCGTCGCGCGTCGCGGATAGCAAACGCTTGTGAGCACAACAGCACGCAATGCATTGCGGCTTGTGGCGCATGGCTCATGTTGGATAGCCCCACACGCAGCGCGATGCGCAGCCCGGCAATCGTTCATGGGATGATGCGGGCTTCTGCCATTGTGCGAGCCGCATCCCATGCCCGTGTTGACCACCCGCATCGATCCCCGCTCCGAAGACTTTCGCCTGAATGCGCAAGCCATGCAGGCGGTCGTCGCCGACCTGGATGCAACCCTTGCGACGACCGCGCTGGGTGGCGGCGAAAAAGCGCGCGCCAAACACCTGCAACGCGACAAACTGCTGCCGCGCGATCGCATCGCCGCCCTGCTCGATCCGGGTTCGCCGTTCCTCGAGTTTTCGCCGCTGGCCGCGCACGGCATGTACGACGGGCAGGCTCCCGGTGCAGGCATCGTCGCCGGCATCGGCCGCGTGCACGGGCAGGAAGTGGTGATCGTAGCCAACGATGCGACCGTCAAGGGCGGCACGTTTTTTCCGATCACCGTGAAAAAGCACCTGCGCGCGCAACAGATCGCGCGCGAGAACCGCCTGCCCTGCGTGTATCTGGTCGATTCCGGCGGGGCCTTCCTGCCGCTGCAGGACGAAGTTTTCCCGGATCGGGAGCACTTCGGACGCATCTTCTACAATCAGGCGCGACTGTCGGCGCAGAACATTCCGCAGGTTGCGGTGGTGATGGGTTCGTGCACCGCCGGCGGTGCCTACGTACCGGCGATGTGCGACGAGTCCATCATCGTGAAGGAACAAGGCACGATCTTTCTCGGCGGCCCGCCGCTGGTGAAGGCCGCAACCGGCGAAGTGGTGGATGCCGAATCGCTCGGCGGCGCCGACGTGCACACGCGCATCTCCGGCGTGGCCGACCATTACGCCGAGAACGATGCGCACGCGCTGGCCATCGCCCGCGATATCCTCGCCCACCTCAATCGTCGCAAGCCGTTGCCGGTGGCCGTGCAGCCGCCGCGCGAACCGTTGTACCCGGCTGCGGACATCTACGGCATCGTTCCGCGCGACTCCCGCAAACCCTTCGACGTGCGCGAGGTGATCGCGCGCATCGTCGATGGCTCGGACTTTCAGGAGTTCAAGGCGCGCTACGGCAAGACCTTGATCACCGGTTTCGCCCACGTCCACGGCTATCCGGTCGGCATCGTCGCCAACAACGGCATCCTGTTCTCCGAATCCGCGCTCAAGGGCGCGCACTTCATCGAGCTGTGCAACCAGCGCGGCATCCCGCTGGTGTTCCTGCAGAACATCACCGGCTTCATGGTCGGCAAGAAATACGAGCAAGCCGGCATCGCCAAGGACGGCGCGAAGATGGTCACCGCGGTGGCCTGCGCGAGCGTGCCGAAGTTCACCGTCGTCATCGGCGGCAGCTTCGGCGCCGGCAACTACGCGATGTGCGGGCGCGCCTACGGCGGGCGCTTCCTGTGGATGTGGCCGAACGCGCGCATTTCCGTGATGGGCGGCGAGCAGGCGTCTTCGGTGCTGGCTACGGTCAAGCGCGATGGCATCGAAGCCGCGGGCAAGGCGTGGAGCGCGGAGGAAGAGGAAGCCTTCAAGACGCCGATCCGCGAACAATACGAGCGCCAGGGCCATCCCTACTACGCCAGCGCACGGTTGTGGGACGACGGCATCATCGACCCCGCCGACACCCGCCGCGTGCTCGGGCTGGCGCTGTCGGCGGCGATGAATGCGCCGATCGAGCGCGAGCCGATGGGCGTGTTCCGGATGTGATGCGACCGCCGCATGGCGCGGCGGGAAAATGCATCAGGATCGGCGCGGTGCCATCGCCGCCGGCTTCTTCGGCCCGCAGGCACCACAGGTCGCACAACCATCGGCGCAATTGCCGGTGGCCTGCCGCGGTTGCAGGCGCTGCGCCAGCATCTGCGCCATGCGCGAATCACGCTTGCGCGAGAACCGGATCGATGCGGCCGCGCGCCAGCGGTTGACGGTCTGCGGGGCGAGCTTGGCGATCACCACCAGCACGCAGGCGACGAGGATCGCGCCGAGGATGAGGTATTGCAGCAGCAGGCCGTGGTTCATGACAGTGCCCTGGCGATCTGGAAGGTGAGCAGGGAAGCGGCGTAGGCCATCACGAACATGTAGCCGAACGAGACGGCGACGTTGCGCCACGAAGCGGTTTCGCGACGGATCACCGCCAGCGTGGACATGCATTGCGGGGCGAATGCGAACCACACCAGCAGCGACAGCGCGCTGGCCAGCGAGATGTTCGCCGCCAATGCGTGATCCAGCCCGGTCGCATCCACGCCTGCACCGACCGCATACACGGTCGCCAGCGCGGCCACCGCGGTCTCGCGCGCGGCGAAGGCCGGGATCAAGGCGAGGCTGATCTGCCAGTTGAAACCGATCGGCGCGAACACAGGCACCAGCCAGCGGCCGAGGTGACCGGCGATGGAGTACTCGATGGCCGGCTCGGTCGCGCCCGGCGGCGGGCCCGGGAAGGTGGAGATGAACCACATCAGCACGGTGAGCGCGAGGATCACCCCGGTCAGCCGCTTGAGGAAGATCATGCCGCGCTCCCACAAGCCGATCGCCACGTCGCGCACGCGCGGCAGGCGGTACGAGGGCAGTTCCATCAACAGCGCGTGGTCGCCGGCATCGCCGCGGATACGCTTCATCACCCACGCCACCACCAGCGCGCCGAGGATGCCGATGGCGTACAGCGCGAACAGCACCAGCCCTTGCAGGTTGAACACGCCCAGCACGCTGCGCGAGGGAATGAAGGCACCGATCAGCAGCGCGTACACCGGCAGCCGCGCTGAACACGTCATCAGCGGGGCGACGAGGATGGTCGCGAGCCGGTCGCGCGGGTCGGTGATGGTGCGCGTGCCCATGATGCCGGGGATGGCGCAGGCGAAGCTGGAGAGCAGCGGGATGAAGGATCTGCCCGTCAATCCCACCGCCACCATCCAGCGATCCAGCAGGAAGGCCGCGCGCGGCAGGTAGCCGGATTCTTCCAACGTAAGAATGAAGAAGAACAGCACGATGATTTCCGGCAGGAAGCCGAGCACCGTGCCCAGCCCGCCGAACACGCCGTCGGTCAACAGGCTTTGCAACGGGCCGGCGGGCATCCACGTCGCCGCGTGCGCGCCCAGCCAGTCGAAGCCATCGCCGATGGCATCGGTCATCGGCTTGCCGATGAAATACACGGCCTGAAACACGAGGAACATCACCACGCCGAGGATGGCCAGCCCGAACACCGGGTGCAGCGCCCAGCGATCCAGCGCATCGTCCAGCGCGGCGGTGCGCCGTGGCATCACCACGCAGGCATTCATCAACTCACGCACCTGCGCATGCAGGTCGGCGTCTTCCGCTGCGCCGTCGATCGACGCATCCATCGCGACGACGCCATCGCCATCCACATGTTCGACCAGCGCGCGCACGCCATCGCGGCGCACCGCCACCGTCTCCACCACCGGCACACCGAGCCGGCGCTGGAGCTCGGCCACGTCGATGACGATACCGCGCCGCTGCGCGGCGTCCATCATGTTCAGCGCCAACACCACCGGCCGCCCCATGCGCCGCACTTCGAGCACGAAGCGCAGATGCAGGCGCAGGTTGGTGGCATCGGCCACGCACACCACGAGGTCGGGTACGGCTTCACCCGGGTAATTGCCTTCCAGCACGTCGCGGGCGATGCGCTCGTCGGGGCTGACCACGTCGAAGCTGTACACGCCCGGCAGATCGAGCACCTGCACGAGGCGACCGGAGGGCGCGAGGTAGCGGCCTTCCTTGCGCTCGACGGTGACCCCGGCGTAGTTGGCCACCTTCTGCCGGCCGCCGGTGAGCTGGTTGAACAGCGCGGTCTTGCCGCTGTTCGGGTTGCCGACCAAGGCGATGCGCAGGGCGTCGGCGCTCACGCGACCTCCGGCTCACACACCCGCACGCGGGCGGCTTCGGCACGGCGCAGGGCAAAGCGCGTGCCGCCGATCTGGATCAGCAGCGGGTCACTGCCGAACGGGCCACGCGCGACCAGTCGCACCGTTTCACCCGGCACGAAACCCAGATCGCGCAGACGCCGGGCGACGACGTCATCCGCGTGCGCGTCCTCCACCCGTTCGACCACGGCTTCCGACCCCATGGCGACACCGACCAGATACATGGATCGCGATCCTAATGATAATTGTTCGCATTATGTCACGTTGGCCATGTGTCGTGCCGCCACGCGACACGTGCTATCGGGTACGTGGGTGTCATTGCCTGTCTGTGGGCGTACGACACCACCCACCACGGGCGGTGGGGCAGAGGTTGTCTCGTCTCAAGTGGCGCGCTTGGGCGGCCATCAGGTTCCACCGGCAATGAATCAAGCATTGACGGAGATAGCTGGTTGGTAGTATTAATACTAACCATGCCGCTCACCGAAACCCAATCCGCCATCCTTGCCCTGATCGCCGAGCGCATCGACGCCGAGGGCATGCCGCCCTCGCAGACCGAGATCGCCCGCGCCTTCGGCTTCAAGGGCGTGCGCGCGGCGCAGTACCACCTCGAGGCGCTGGAGGCCGCCGGTGCGATCGAACGCATCCCCGGACGCGCGCGCGGCATCCGCGTATTGCAGCCCCCCAGGCCTGCGCAGGCCGAACTGGCCTTTACACCGAACGCACCCAATGCCGCGGCCAACGACGACCACGCACTGCGCGTGCCGCTGCTGGGGCGGGTCGCCGCCGGCCTGCCCATCGGCGCCGACAACGCCGGCGCGCTCGAAGCCGACGACTACATCCTGCTCGACCGCGTGCTGTTCGCCCCCGCGCCCGACTACGTGCTGCGCGTGCAGGGCGATTCGATGCGCGAGGAGGGCATCTTCGACGGCGATCTGATCGGCGTGCACCGCACCCGCGACGCGCATTCGGGGCAGATCGTGGTCGCGCGCATCGGCGAAGAGATCACCGTCAAGCTGCTCAAGCTGGGCAAGGATGCCATCCGCCTGCTGCCGCGCAATCCCGACTACGCGCCGATCGTGGTGAAGCCCGACGACGATTTCGCCATCGAAGGCCTGTACTGCGGACTGGTGCGGCCGAATACGTCGAGGCTGTCGCGGTGAACGCGCATGCATGCTCTTGCGCCCATCGCGGCCACGCCATCGAGGCGTTTTCCTACATGCCGATGCGCCATCGCCCGACAGCGGCGGCGCGAGGGTCGTGGAACCATATTTTGTGCGGATGCTTGAGAAATCCGCCTTGGATGTTCCTTCTCCCCCCCGGGAGAAGGTGCCCGCAGGGCGGATGAGGGTGCCAACTTGCAGATGCATCGGAATTTTCGCCCCCGCACTGACTTGATCGAGATTGCGATGAACACCGTCATCAAGTTTTCCGGGAATTCGTGAATGCACCTCCGCTTCCGTCTCAGCTCCTGAGAAACACATCCCGCAGAATGCTTCCACACCCCACCCGAACCCCCGAGGACAAGACCATGGACGACAACCGCAAGCGCGCACTGGCCGCCGCCCTGAGCCAGATCGAAAAGCAATTCGGCAAGGGCACCGTGATGCGCATGGGCGACAAGGTCGCCGAGGCCGCCGAGGTGATCGGCACCGGCTCGCTGATGCTCGACATCGCGCTGGGCATCGGCGGCCTGCCCAAGGGCCGCGTGGTCGAAATCTACGGCCCGGAGTCCTCGGGCAAGACCACCCTCACCCTGCAGGCCATCGCGCAGTGCCAGAAAGCCGGCGGCGCGGCGGCCTTCATCGACGCCGAACACGCGCTCGACCCGACCTACGCGAACAAGCTCGGCGTCAACGTCGATGACCTGCTGGTGTCGCAGCCCGACACCGGCGAGCAGGCGCTGGAAATCGCCGACATGCTGGTGCGCTCGGGTGCGGTGGATCTGGTGGTGGTCGATTCGGTCGCCGCGCTCACCCCCAAGGCCGAGATCGAGGGCGAGATGGGCGACCAGCTCCCCGGCCTGCAGGCGCGCCTGATGAGCCAGGCTCTGCGCAAGCTCACCGGTAACATCAAGCGCAGCAATTGCCTCGTGATCTTCATCAACCAGTTGCGCATGAAGATCGGCATCATGATGCCCGGCCAGAGCCCGGAGACCACCACCGGCGGCAACGCGCTGAAGTTCTACGCCTCGGTGCGGCTGGACATCCGCCGCATCGGCAGCGTCAAGAAGGGCGAGGAAATCATCGGCAACCAGACCCGCATCAAGGTGGTGAAGAACAAGATGGCCCCGCCGTTCAAGCAGGTCATCACCGAGATCCTCTACGGCGAGGGCATCAGCCGCGAGGGCGAATTGATCGACATGGGCGTGGAGGCGCGCCTCGTCGAGAAGTCCGGCGCGTGGTACGGCTACGACGGCGAGCGCATCGGTCAGGGCAAGGAGAACGCCCGCCAGTACCTCAAGGACAACCCCCAAGCCGCCGCCAAGCTCGAAGCCGCCCTGCGCGAGAAGTTCGTGCCGCAGGAAGCCTCGCGGGCGGAGACTGGGGAGGATGCGGAGGCGTGATGCGATGTGCATCCGTCCCGATCGTTGCTCGTCTTGCAGTGATACTGTAGTGTCACTTCATGCGCACTGAACTCGTCACCACGCTCAAGCGGCAAGCCACCGAACTTCTCGCGGACATCGAGCGGGATCGGCAACCCATCCTCATCACTCAGCATGGGTTGCCGAGCGCTTATCTCATCGACGTGGAAAGTTTCCAGCGCATGCAACGGCGGATGGCCGTGCTCGAAGGAGTCGCACGCGGCGAGCAGGCAGTCGCGGAGGGACGTACTTCGACGCAAGCTCAAGCCATGAAACGCCTGTCCAGATGGCTGAAATAATCTGGTCGGATCCCGCCTTGAGCGACCTTGACGCCATCGCCGATTACATCGCGTTGGAGAATCCCGCCGCCGCATCGGAGTTGGTCAGGCGTGTTCTGGGACATGTCGGGCAATTGGCCGATCACCCGGAGAGCGGCAGTTGGCCTCGGGAACTCGGACGATCCCGCTACCGCCAGATCGTGGAACCGCCTTGCCGTATCTTCTATCGCCATGACGGGCACAAGGTGTTCATCTTGCATGTGATGCGCGCCGAGCGCCTCTTGCGACTGGAATTGTTGGCGTCTCGGTCGAAGAGCGCAAGGAAATGAAGACGCCAAGGACGATGTGCCTATTGAGGCAAGGAAGCCGAAAGTTCCAGTGTCGCAGGTCACTTCTTCCGCAGGGATGAAACGATGACCCCACGCGCAACATGACACATCGAATGCCTACCCGCGTGCCGTCATCACCCACTCAGCGCGCCATCGGCCTGCTGGTACGCCGCGAGCACTCACGCAAGGAGCTGACCCGCAAACTCGCCGCGCGGGGTGTGGCGCAGGATGAGGCCATCGCGGCCGTGGATCGGCTCGCACAGGAAGGCTGGCAGAACGATGAACGCTTTGCCGAAGGCCTCGCGCGCTCGCGTGCGGGTGCCGGCTACGGTCCGGTGCGCATCCGTACCGAACTGGCGACGCACGGCTTGCGGAGCGAACAGGTCGCCGTGGCGCTGGCGGCCTGCGAGACCGACTGGCGCGAAGCAGCATGCATCATCATCATGCGACGCTTCACGCCGGCAGTCCTGAAGGATCCGAGGCAGCGCCGCAAAGCCATCGACCTGCTGCTACGCCGCGGCTTCGCGCCTGCCGATGCGTTTGCGGCGGTTGGGTCGGGAGCCCGTGAAGACGTTTCAAACTGGGATTGGGATAGCACGGAGTAAGCCACCCCTCACACCAACCACTCTCCCGCATGGAGAGGCGCTTCAGCCTGGCCCATCGAGATGTCGCTGGCTGAAAGGAACCACTGAGACCGGGGGTTCGTTTTCGAGAACCCGATCGTCGCCGACCTGCTACCCTAGGCACCTGCGCCCGCCGCGCCCCCGCACGCTTCCGCACCCGATCCCGCATGGTTCGATGCAGTCGCCCGAGGCGACGGCGCGCCGGTTGCGCACGACATCTGCGCGCACGTCCCGTCTTCCATGCCTTGCACCGCCCGCCATGACCTCCAGCAGTCTTCCCGCCCACCCGACCTCCACCAGCGCGATCCGCGCCAGCTTCCTCGAGTTCTTCCGCGAGCGCGGCCACGCCATCGTGCCCTCGGCCTCGCTGGTGCCGAGCAACGATCCGACCCTGCTGTTCACCAACTCAGGGATGGTGCAGTTCAAGCACGTCTTCCTCGGCAGCGAAAAGCTGCCCTACATGCGCGCGGCCGACGTGCAGCGCTGCCTGCGCGCCGGCGGCAAGCACAACGATCTGGATTCGGTCGGCTACACCGCGCGCCACCACACCTTCTTCGAGATGCTGGGTAATTGGTCGTTCGGCGATTACTTCAAGCGCGAGGCGATCGTGTGGGCATGGGAACTGCTCACCCAAGTGTACGGGCTGCCCGCGGAGCGGCTGTGGATCACCGTCTATCACACCGATGACGACGCCTACGACATCTGGCACCAGCAAGTCGGCGTGCCGGCCGCGCGCATCGTGCGCATCGGCGACAACAAGGGCGCGCCGTTCGCTTCCGACAATTTCTGGCAGATGGCCGACACCGGCCCCTGCGGACCGTGCACCGAGATTTTCTACGACCACGGCGAGGGCATTCCCGGCGGCCCGCCCGGTTCGCCCGACGAGGACGGCGATCGCTACATCGAGATCTGGAATCTGGTTTTCATGCAGTTCGACCGCGCGCCCGACGGCACGCTCTCGCCGCTGCCGGCGCCGTGCGTGGATACCGGCATGGGTCTGGAGCGCCTCGCGGCGGTGTTGCAGCATGTGCATTCCAATTACGAGATCGACCTGTTCGCGCACCTGATCCGCGTCGCCGGCGAACTCACCGCGACGACGGATCTCGCCAACAAATCGTTGCGGGTGATCGCCGACCATATCCGCGCGTGCAGCTTCCTGATCGTCGATGGCGTGTTGCCGTCGAACGAAGGCCGTGGCTATGTGCTGCGTCGGATCATCCGCCGTGCCCTGCGTCACGGCTGGATGCTCGGCGTGCGCGGTGAGTTCTTCTGGAAGATGGTCGCGCCGCTGGTCGAGCAGATGGGCACGGCCTATCCCGAACTGGCGACCAAACAGCGTTTGGTCGAGGAAGCGCTGCGCGCCGAGGAACACCGTTTTGGCGAGACGCTGGAAAACGGAATGAAGGTTTTCGAGGAAGTCGCGTTTGGCGACGGCTCAGCCATGTCTGCTGAATTAACGACAGCTCCACGCGTGATTTCTGGTTGCGATGCCTTCCGCCTGTACGACACCTACGGCTTCCCGGTGGACTTGACCGCCGACATCGCCCGCGAGCGTGGCCTGTCGGTGGACATGGCCGGCTTCGAGCAGGCGATGGAGCGCCAGCGCGAGCGTGCGCGCGCCGCCGGCAAGTTCGAGGCCAAGGGGCAGATGCCGGCGGAACTGGCCAGCCAGCTCGCGCCCACGGTATTCCTCGGGTATGAAACGCTCGCCGCGACGGGCTGCAAGGTGGTCGGCATCGTCCGCGAGGGCCGGCAGATCGAGTATCTGGCCGAGGGCGAGGGCGGCTTGGTGATCCTGGATCGTACGCCGTTCTACGCCGAGTCTGGCGGGCAGGTCGGCGACACCGGCACCCTTTCCAACGGCGATGGACGGCTGGAAGTGGACGACACCCTGAAGATGGGCGGCGTGTTCTTCGGCCACGTCGGCCGCTGGCACGGCGCGCAGCCGTTGCGCGTGGGCGCTGCGCTCGATGCGCATGTCGATGCCGCGCGCCGGCAGGCCATCGTCCTCAATCATTCGGCGACACACCTGCTGCACGCCGCGCTGCGCACCGTGCTCGGCGATCACGTCACCCAGAAGGGCTCGCTGGTCGCGCCCGAGCGCCTGCGTTTCGACTTCATGCATTTCCATGCGGTCACGCACGAGCAACTGGCGACCATCGAGTCGATGGTGAATGCCGAGATCCGCCGCAACGCGCAGGCCGAAGTGCACCAGATGGGGATGCAGGAAGCGCTCGACTTCGGCGCGATGGCGCTGTTCGGCGAGAAGTACGGCGAGCGCGTGCGCGTGCTGCGCATGGGCGCGTTCTCCACCGAGCTGTGCGGCGGCACGCATGTGCATCGCACCGGCGACATCGGCGTGTTCAAGATTCTTTCGGAAGGTGGCGTCGCGGCAGGTGTGCGCCGCATCGAGGCGGTGACGGGGCAGGGCGCGCTCGCGCACATCGCGGCCGGTGAGCGCACGCTCGCGCACGTCGCCTACCTGCTCGGCGGACGTGGCGTGGACCTTGAGGACAAGCTGGTCCAGTTGCTCGAACGGCAGAAGAAGACCGAGCGCGAACTCGAACAACTCAAGGCGAAGGCCAATGCCGGCGCGGCCAGCGATCTCGCCGCCACCGCGCAGGCGATCGGCGATTTCAAGCTGGTCGCCGCACGGCTGGAGGGCGTGGACGCCAAGGCGCTGCGCGAGAGCGTGGATCAGCTCAAACAGCAGCTCGGCGATGCGGTGATCGTGCTGGCCTCGGTCGCCGAGGGCCGCGCCACCCTGATCGCCGGCGTGCATGGCAAGGCGCTGGCGCGGGTGAAGGCCGGCGACCTGCTCGGTCATATCGCCACTCAAATCGGCGGCAAGGGTGGCGGTCGTCCTGACCTCGCGCAGGGTGGCGGCACCGACGGCCCGGCGCTGATCGCCGCATTGGACGGCGTGCGCGGCTGGCTGGCGCAGAAGGTGGCGTGAGCTTGCGTTTTCCTTCCCCCTTTAGGGGAAGAGCTTGCCCCCGCGAAGGCGGGGCGGCGCGAAGCGCCGGATGCGGGCAGAACTGGCACCTTTCCCCAAGCCCCAGTCACAGCCTGCTGGCGCGAAGCCCGCACACAGGCTGCGTCCCGTGCGCCGCGTCACAACACGTGACATTCGTCCCGCATCGGTCTTCAGTCATGCCTTCCGCGCATTGCGCCGGGGCGGGGTGGTGGATACCATCGCAGGCGTATTCAGGCGGCAGTGGCCATGCGTCCTGCAACCTGCGATGCGCAGCCCCGGCCGGATGCCGGGGAAGGAGCGAGCGATGTTGATCTTGACCCGAAGGGTTGGAGAGACCCTGATGATCGGCGACGCGGTCACGGTTACCGTGCTCGGCGTGAAGGGCAATCAGGTGCGCATCGGCATCACCGCGCCCAAGGACGTGGCCGTGCACCGCGAGGAGATATTCCAGCGCATCCACAAGGATGAGTCCGGTGCGGGTGTTGCCGCGTCCGAGGCCGGCAGCGAGCCGACGGCCTCGCCTGCGGGTTTACCCGGCAAGCCATAGCCGGTATTCTTGCGCGTCCGGCTCGCGGCTTGCCCGCGCCGCCGTCAAGTCCCGGAGAGATGCCCGAGAGGCCGAAGGGGCTCCCCTGCTAAGGGAGTATGCGGTCAAAAGCTGCATCGAGGGTTCGAATCCCTCTCTCTCCGCCAGTATTAAAAACGCCTTATTTTTCATGGGCTAATTTTTTCGAAAAAGTGCATTGGTTGGTCAGCCGGTTGATCAACTCCAGCCATGCGACTGCCCCATCATCTGTTGCGGCACCGATCCGGCGTGTATCACTTCCGTCTGATCGTCCCGGACGACTTGTGCGTCGCCTTCGGACGTCGTGTACTCAAGTGCTCAGCGCGCCAGCCCGTCGATCAACGGCACCTCACGGCAGGGCGCGCCGTTGCACATCCAGCCTTCGGCGGGGCGTTCGACCGCCAGCACCGCCAGTGCTTCGCCGCCGGTGGCGCAGACCACGCTGCCCAGCGGGCGTTCCGCCGCAAACACCTGCGCGCCGGGTTCCAGCGCCGATCCCGACAGCCGTGCCAGCGCACGCTTGGCCTGACCGAGGAAGTGCGTGCGCGCGACGATCTCCTGCCCGGGATAGCAGCCCTTCTTCAGGCTGAAGGCATGCAGGCGCTCCAGCGAGAGCATTTGCGGCGTCCATTGTTCGACCTGATCGGCCGGCAGGCGCGGCAGGCCGTGGGCGAGGTCGAACGCCCGCCAGCGCTGACGCAGTGAATGTGCATCGTCTTCATTATGGGCTGATGGATCGCCAGCGGCGATGCGCGCGCCGATGTGCAGCGTGCGCGCAGCGGTCGCATCGCCCATGTCGAAGGAAACGGATTCCGAATCGCCATCGGTGGCGCGATGGAACGCCGATCCCTGCGCGCGGCGCGGGCCGCCGAACTGGCCGCGGGCGCACAGATCCTCGCGCGCAACGAGTTTGAGCTTGCTGCGGAACACGAAGCGCCGCAGCCGATCGCCCAGTTCCACCGCCGGCAGGTCCGGGATGAGCAGCCAGTAATGCTGCGCATCCAGCGCGGCCAGCGCGAACAGCGCGATCAACCGTCCCTTCGGGTTGAGCCAGCCATTCCATTGCCAATGGCCCGGCGTCAGCGGGCGTAGATCGTTCATGGTCTGCGCCTGCAGGAAAGTCGCGGCATCGGCACCCACGGCTTCCAGCACCTGCCAGTCGGGCAGGGCGACGAGGGTGGATGGCGCGTCTTGCTTGTCTGGCATGGCTGCGGGTCTTAGACTTCGCAGGTTGCTGCGAGCGCACAGATGATAAGCCAAACCCCCAACGAGACTGCCGCCGAGGATGCCGCTGCACCGTCGCAGCCGCTGTCCGAAGCCGCTTCCCATGACGACGGCAAGGCACCGCCGCGCGAGTTCGGCGGTCGCGAGGGGCTCGATCCGACCCGTTACGGCGACTGGGAGAAAAACGGCCGCTGCATCGATTTTTGATTCCTCGAGGATGCCGCGACCGCCGCAAGGGTCGCCCATCCGCACGCTCCGACGGACGCCCCTGACGGACACACCTTGACGGAAGAACGATGATGGCCACACCGCAACGCCCGCTTTCGCCGCACTGGCAGGTCTACAAGCCGCAGATCACCACGGTGCTGTCGATTCTGCATCGCGCCACCGGGATCGTGCTCGCGGTCGGCGCGTTCGCCCTCGCCGCATGGTTGCTGGCGATCGGCGCCAGCGAGGAAACCTACGCGCAGGTTTCCGGTTACGTGGCTTCATGGCCGGGCAAGCTGCTGCTGGCCGCGTGCAGCTGGTGCCTGTTCTATCACCTGTGCAACGGCATCCGCCATCTGTTCTGGGATGCCGGCAAGGGCTTCGAGATCAAGCAGTTCTATGCGTCCGGCTGGGTCGTGGTGGTGGTCTCGTTCGTGCTCACCGGCGGACTGTGGGCTGGCATCCTGACCCGCACGGGAGGCCTGTGATGAGCGCTCCGGGCATGGACGATTCGATGCGCACCCCGCTGGCGCGTGCGCGCGGGCTGGGGTCGGCGAAGGACGGCGTGCATCACTGGTGGGTGCAGCGCCTGACCGCGGTGGCGCTGGCGCTGCTGACGCCGTGGTTCGTCTGGCTGCTGCTGTCGATGCTCGGTGCCGGGCAGGACGCTTGGCGCATGACCCTCGCCAATCCGCGCTATGCGCTGCCGCTGCTGGCTTTCGTGCTGGCCTTGTTCTGGCACGCCAAGCTCGGCGTGCAGGTGGTGATCGAGGACTACGTGCACACGCGCTGGCAGGAAGTGGCCCTGCAACTGCTGCTCAACTTCGCCTGCACCCTCGGCGCGCTGGCGGCGGTGTTCGGCATCGCCCGCTGCATGTTCGTGCCGTGATCGATTTCTTTCTGCATTCCATCAAGTTTCGCCGCAACGGATCGCCATGACGAACGCATACAAGATCATCGAGCACCAGTTCGACATGGTGGTGGTCGGCGCCGGCGGCGCCGGCCTGCGCGCGACCTTCGGCCTGTCCTCCAAGGGCCTGAACACCGCCTGCATCACCAAGGTTTTCCCCACGCGCTCGCACACCGTGGCCGCGCAGGGCGGCATCGCGGCGGCGCTGGGCAACATGGGCGAGGACGACTGGCGCTACCACTTCTACGACACCGTGAAGGGCGGCGACTGGCTGGGCGATCAGGACGCCATCGAATACATGTGCAAGGAGGCGCCCGCCGCGGTGATCGAACTCGAACACCAGGGCGTGCCGTTCTCGCGCACCGCCGCGGGCACGATCTACCAGCGCCCGTTCGGCGGCATGACCACGCAGTTCGGCGAGGGCCCGCCGGCGCAGCGCACTTGCGCGGCGGCCGACCGCACCGGGCATGCGATGCTGCACACGCTCTACCAGCAATCGCTCAAGCACGACGCGCGCTTCTTCATCGAATACTTCGCGCTCGACCTGATCATGGACGCCGATGGCGCGTGCCGCGGCGTGCTGGCGATGGACATGGCCACCGGCGAAATGCACCTGTTCCGCGCCCACGGTACCGTGCTCGCCACCGGCGGCTACGGCCGCGCGTATTTCTCCTGCACCTCGGCGCACACCTGCACCGGCGACGGCGGCGGCATGGTGCTGCGCGCCGGCCTGCCGTTGCAGGACATGGAGTTCGTGCAGTTCCATCCCACCGGCATCTACGGCGCGGGTTGCCTGATCACCGAGGGCGTGCGCGGCGAGGGCGGCATCCTGCGCAATTCCAAAGGCGAGCGCTTCATGGAGCGCTACGCGCCGCACTACAAGGATCTGGCCTCGCGCGACGTGGTCAGCCGCGCGATGACCATCGAGATCCGCGAAGGCCGCGGCGTGGGCGAAAAGAACGACCACATCTTCCTGCATCTGGATCATCTGGACCCGAAGATCATCCACGAGAAGCTGCCGGGCATCGCCGAATCGGCGCGGATCTTCGCCGGCGTGGACGTGACCAAGCAGCCCATTCCAGTGCTGCCGACCGTGCACTACAACATGGGCGGCATCCCGACCAACTACCACGCCGAAGTGCTGACGCTGAAGGACGGCAATCCCGATTACGCGGTGCCGGGCCTGTACGCCATCGGCGAGGCGGCCTGCGTGTCGGTGCACGGCGGCAACCGGCTGGGCTCCAATTCGTTGCTCGATCTGGTGGTGTTCGGGCGTTCCGTGGCCAACCGCTGCGGCGAGACGATCCAGCCCGGCCAGTCGCATCCGAAGTTGCCGGCGGATGTCTGCGAGGCCGCGCTGGCGCGCTTCGACCACATCCGCAACGCCAACGGATCCCTGCCCACTGCGCAGATCCGCGATGCGATGCAGCGCGACATGCAGGCGCACGCGGCGGTGTTTCGCACCGGACAGACGCTGGCCGAGGGCGTGGTGAAGATCAACCAGATCGCCAAATCCTTCGACGACGTGCAGGTCACCGACCGCTCGCTGGTATGGAACACCGATCTGATCGAAACCCTGGAATTGCAGAACCTGCTCGGGCAGGCGCAGGCCACCCTCGTTTCGGCGGTGGCGCGCAAGGAATCGCGCGGCGCGCATGCGCGCGAGGACTTCCCCGAACGCGACGACGTCAACTGGCGCAAGCATTCGCTGTGCTGGGTCGATGCGCAGCGCAACACCCGCCTCGACTACCGCCCGGTGCACGTCAACACCCTCACCGACGAAGTGCAGCCGGTGCCGCCGAAGGCGAGGGTGTACTGAAAACGTGAATGGTGAAACGTGAATGGTGAATCGTTGAAGGCAAGGACGGAGGCAACAGAGATGTCGAATTTCGGAGGCCACGAAGCGTTTGCTTCTGACGATTCACGATTCACGATTCACGATTCACGGCTTCCCCGATTCACCATTCACGATTCACGGATCTAAACCATGGCCGAATTCACGCTCCCGAAGAACTCGAAGATCGGCAAAGGCAAGCGCTTCCCCGCACCGGCGGGCGCGAAGAACGTGCGTGCGTTCAAGGTCTATCGATGGAATCCCGACGACGGCGCCAATCCGCGCACCGACACCTACGAGGTCGATCTGTCGCGCTGCGGGCCGATGGTTCTGGATGCCCTCATCAAAATCAAGAACGAGATCGATCCGACGCTGACCTTCCGTCGCTCCTGCCGCGAGGGCATCTGCGGTTCGTGCGCGATGAACATCGACGGCACCAACACGCTGGCGTGCATCTGCGCGATCGAGGACTGCGGCAAGGCCGAGGTGCCGATCTACCCGCTGCCGCACATGCCGGTGGTGAAGGATCTCGTCCCCGACCTGACGCATTTCTACGCACAACACGCTTCGATCAAGCCGTGGATCCGCACCCAGAGCGCACCGCCGCCGGATCGCGAGCGCCTGCAATCGCCCGATGAGCGCAAGAAACTCGACGGTCTGTACGAGTGCATCCTGTGCGCCTGCTGTTCCACCGCCTGCCCGAGTTACTGGTGGAATGGCGATCGCTACCTCGGCCCGGCGATCCTGTTGCAGGCCTACCGCTGGATCGTGGATTCGCGCGATGAGGACACTGGCGCGCGGCTGGACGATCTGGAAGATCCGTTCAAGCTGTACCGCTGCCACACCATCATGAACTGCACCCGCACCTGCCCGAAGGGACTCAATCCCGCCAAGGCGATCGCGGAGATCAAGAAGCTGATGCTGGCGCGACGCGGCGTGTGAGTGGATTGCCGCCGTTGATTTCGAGCGAATCCGACATGCCCCGCCTGCGCTGGCGCTGCCGGCGCGGCATGATCGAACTCGACCACCTGTTGACGCGCTATCTGGAGCGCCGCTGGTCGGCAGCGGACGACGCGGAAAGAAGCGTATTCCTACAGTTGCTCGATTGCGAAGACGATAACCTGTGGCGGTGGTTCGCCGGGCTGTCGCAACCACCGAACGAGGAACTGCATGAGCTCATCGAACGCATCCGCGAACTTCCCCCGCGCTGACGCCGTTTGCCGGCTTGCGTGGCGGCGTTCGACGTGGATGCTGGCGGCGTTGGGATTCCTCACCGTGCTGGCCTGCGCTGCGTTGTGGTGGTCGGGCTTGCCGGCATCGGGACGCAGCATTGGCTGTGTTGCTGTCGTAGCGTATGCGGCGTGGTTGCTGGTTCGTGAAGCACGCCGACCGCCGGTCGATCTGACGTGGGCTGGCGGCGATGCGCCGTGGCAGATGACATGCGAGGACCGCACGCGTGAACTTCGCCATGTCGGCGCGAACCTGCGTGGCGGGTTGGTCGTGCTGACGCTCGTCGATACGGTCACTGGCCGATGCGAGCGCTTCGTCTGGTGGCCCGACACCCTCGATGCGGCGGATCGGCGCACGCTGCGACTGGCCTTGATCGCGATGCAAGTCAACGCAACCCGCAGCACCGCAGCCACGCGCCGCGATGCGGCGAGGGCAGCCGCATGATCCGCCCGCTTTCGCTCGCGTTGGGCCTGCGCTACACCCGCGCCAAACGGCGCACCGGCTTCCTGTCTTTCATATCCGCCGCATCGATCCTCGGCATCGCCATCGGCGTGACCGCGCTGATCACCACCATCGCGGTGATGACCGGCTTCCAGGAGGAATACCGCGCGCGCATGCTCAGCATGGTCGCGCACGCCACCATCAGCGGTGTCGGCGAGTCGCTGCCCGACTGGCAGGGCGCGGTACGCATGGCGCACACGGACAAGCGGGTGGTCGGCGCAGCGCCCTTCGTCACCCGCGAGGCGATGCTGCAGGGGAACAGCGAACAGGGTGCGATCCTGCTCGGTGTGTCGCCCGAACTGGAAGGGCAGGTGGACAGCGTGCTCGGCGGCAAGCTACTGGCCGGCAGCCTGTCCGATCTCAAGCCCGGCGGATTCGACCTGATCCTCGGCAAGGATCTGGCTGACTCACTCGGTGTGGGCGTGGGCGACAAGGTCAACGTGCTGGTTGCCGAAGGCAACGTGACGCCCATCGGTTTCGTGCCGCGATCCAGGGCCTTCACCGTGGTCGGCGTGTTTTCCGCAGGTTTTGCCGACTACGACCAGAAGCTCGCCGTCACCCACATCGCCGATGCGCAAAAACTGCTGCGCATGGGAACGGGCGTGACTGGCGTGCGTCTGAAGCTGGCCGACATGTGGCAGGCTGGCGCGGTCGCCGGCGATCTGGCCACGCGCATGGGTGGGCTGTACGCGGTGCGCGACTGGACGCACGACAACATCAACATGTTCATCGCCCTGCGCACCGAGAAGACGATGATGTTCCTGATCCTCGTGTTGATCGTCGGCGTGGCCGCGTTCAACCTGCTGTCCTCGCTGGTGATGGTGGTCACCGACAAGCAGGCCGACATCGCCATCCTGCGCACCTTGGGCATGCGCCCGGGCGCGGTGATGCGCGTGTTCATGGTGCAAGGTTGCACCATCGGCACGCTGGGCGTGGCGCTGGGTGTGGCTGGCGGGGTGGCGCTGACAAAAAACCTCGATGCCATCGTCGGGGTGATCGAGCGCCTCACCGGCATCGAGGTGATGCCGTCCAACGTGTACTACATCTCCGGCCTGCCGACACGGCTGGAATGGAGCGACGTGGGCACGATCGCCGGCGTGGCGCTGGCGATGTGCTTTCTCGCGACGTTGTATCCCGCGTGGCGCGCGGCGCGGATCGATCCGGCGAGTGCGTTGCGGTATGAGTAGCGGGGAATGGGGAGTGGTGATTTGTGAATCGTGAATGGTGAATGGTGAATGGGGTAGCGCCTCTCCCTCCGGGAGAGGCCGACGCGCCGCAGGCGCGGCGGGCGAGGGAAAGATGAATCAAATCGCGGTTCTTTTGTCGAGTGCATCGTGAATCATAAGGCGCGTCTGTCATGACATCCGCCGTCCTCCGCTGCGACGGCCTTGCCAAGACCTACGTCGAGGGCAAGCTGCGCACGCCGGTGTTCGAGGGACTGCATCTGGATGTTGCAGCGGGCGAGCGCGTGGCCATCGTCGGGGCGTCCGGGGTTGGCAAAAGTACCTTGCTGCACCTGCTCGGCGGGCTGGACACGCCGACCGCAGGCGAGGTGTACGTCGCCGGGCAGGCGATGTCGAAACTCGGCGAGAAAGCGCGCGGCGACCTGCGCAATCGTGCGCTGGGTTTCATCTACCAGTTCCATCACCTGCTGCCGGAGTTCACCGCGTTGGAAAACGCGATGATGCCGCTGCTGATCCGCGGCGATGCGCCGGCAAAGGCCGAGGTAGCCGCGCGTGAGTTGCTGGAAAAGGTGGGACTGTCCGCGCGTTTGCAGCACAAACCCGGCGAACTGTCGGGCGGCGAACGTCAGCGCGCGGCGGTGGCGCGCGCGCTGGTCAATCGTCCGGCCTGCGTGCTTGGCGACGAACCCACCGGCAACCTCGACGAAAATACCGCTGGCGGCGTGTTCGACACCATGCTCGAACTCAACCTCGAAATCGGCACGGCGCTGGTGCTGGTCACCCACGACCGTCGCCTCGCGCGGCGCATGGATCGCGTGCTCGAACTCACCGGCGGCGCGCTGCGCGAGCTGGCGGCGGCGCAGGTGTAGGCCATGGCTGCGGCCGGCGTGCGCCCGCACCCGCCGCTGTTCGGCATCGCCTGCGCGGCCGCGCTGACACTGGGTGTGGTGGCGAGCATGCGCCTGCCGGCATTGCCACCGCTGGCGGCCAACCTGTCCGTGCTGCTGCTCGGCGTCATCGGCTGGGTGGTGCCGTGGCGTGCGCGCTGGCTGGGCGCTGCACTCGCTGGATTTGCATGGGCCTGCCTCGTCGGCGGGCACGTCATGGCGCAGCGTTTGCCGCCGGCGCTGGTCGGTCAGGAGATCGCCGTCGTCGGTCATGTGGTCGGCTTGCCGCAGCGTCATGACGACGTGCTGCGTTTCGATTTCGTCGCCGATACCCACGGCAATCCGGATGGCGTGGCCGGCCGCCACCTGCGGCTGGGCTGGTATCGCACCACGAACGAGGTCGCGCCGGGCGAGCGCTGGCGGTTCATGGTCAAGCTGCGGCGGCCGCGTGGCGTGCTCGACCCGGGCGGCTTCGATTTCGAGGCGTTCGCGCTGGAGCGGCGCATCGCCGCCACCGGTTATGTGCGCGACGGCAGCACGCGCCATGCACCGGCGGATCCGGCGCGCGCGGTGCGGCTCGGCGTGCAGCCTGGCATCGACGCCCTGCGCGCACGCTGGTCGCAGCGCATCGCCGATGCGGTGCCATCGCCGTCGTCGCGCTTCCTGCGCGCGCTGGCGTTGGGCGATACGCGCTTTCTGACCGAGGACGACTGGGACACCTTGCGCCAGACCGGGCTCAATCATCAAGTCGCGATCTCCGGTTTCCATGTCGGCATCGTCGCCGCGTTCGGCGCGCTGCTCGGCTGGTACCTGTGGTGGATGTTCCCGCGGCTGGGTTTGCGCTGGCCGCGGCCGCAGGCGTTGCCCGTGTTCGCGCTGGCCTTCGCGCTGGGTTATGCGGCGATGACCGGTTTCCAGTTGCCGACAGTGCGCACCGTGCTGATGATTGCCACCGCCCTGCTGGCGCGCATCGGGCGGCGACCCTCCTCGGTGCCGACCGCGCTGTCGCTGGCGCTGGTGGCCATGCTGTTGCTCGATCCGCTGGCGGTACTGGAGCCGGGTTTCTGGTTGTCCTTCGTCGGCGTTGCGTGGTTGTTGTGGTGCCTGCCACACGACACGCCGCGTTGGCGATCCTTCCTCGGCGGGCAGGTGGTGGTGACGATTGGATTACTGCCGCTGACAGTGTGGTTTTTCAGTCAGGCATCGTTGGTGTCACCGCTGGCGAACCTCGTTGGCATCCCCGGCTTCGCCCTGTTCGTCACGCCCTTGTCGATTTTCGGATTGGCGCTGGATCTCGTCTGGCCTGCGGCGGGCGGGGTGGTGCTGCGTTTTGCAGGGCAGGCGATGGATGGGCTGTGGTGGATTGTGGCGCACATGGCGCATTGGCCGGGCGCGCTGTTCTGGCTGCCCGAACCGGGCGTGCTTTCACTGGGGCTCGCCCTGCTCGGCGCGTTCTGGCTGTTGCTGCCGCGCGGCATTCCCGGCAAGCCACTGGCGCTGCTGCTGTGGCTGCCGCTGCTGTGGCCACGGCTGCCGGAGATACCGGTGGGCAGCGCCGATCTGGACATGATCGACGTGGGGCAGGGCTTGTCGCTGCTGGTGCGCACGCAACACCACGCGCTGGTGTTCGATACCGGCCCGGCGTTCGAGGGCGGACTCGACCTCGGGCAATCGGCGGTGGTGCCAACCCTGCACGCGCTGGGCGTGCGGCGTTTGGATGCGCTCATCATCAGCCACGGCGACAACGACCATGCTGGCGGTGCCGACTCGGTGCGCCGCGCCTATCCGGTGGCGTTGCGTTATGCGCCCGCCGGCTGGCCGAAAGGCCGCGACTACCAGCCCTGCCTGAAAGATGCGACGTGGCAATGGGATGGGGTGACGTTCCGCTTCCTGCATCCGCCGCAGTTCATGCCTTATCTGGGCAACGACAGCGGTTGCGTGCTGCGAGTGAGTGGGTCGGGGTGGGCGGCGCTGCTGCCGGCGGACATCGAGGCGGTGATCGAGCAACGCCTCGTGCGCGAACAATCGCAGATGCTGCGCGCCGATGTGCTGGTGGTTCCGCATCACGGCAGCGCGACCTCGTCCACACCGGACTTCCTCGCCGCCGTCGCGCCGAAGCTGGCGCTGATCTCGGTCGGCTTGGACAACCGCTTCGGGCATCCGAAACCGGCCGTGGTGCGGCGCTATCTGGATCGCCACATTGCATTGGAAGACAGCGCCAGCGACGGCTTCGTGCGCGTGCATCTGAGCAGCGACGGGCCGCGCGTGCTCGAGCGCACCCGCGAACGCCTGCGCCGCTTCTGGCAGGAGCCAGTCGCGCCCGCGGCGGCGATGTTCGACAAAAACGCGGGGGATTGAAGCGCCTGTTCGGTATCCGTGTGGCCGGCCATGGCCCGCGAATCGTTCCGGTACAATCGACCCAAGGCCGCACGGTGGGGCCGTGCGCAGCGACGAGGTGAGTGGTGCTGGAATTCCTGAAAGCCGGCGGCTGGGTGATGCTGCCGATCGTGGTGCTGTCGATCGTCGCGCTGGCGATCGTGGTCGAGCGCTTCTGGACGCTGCGCCGCAAGTCGGTGCTGCCGCCGGGGCTGGGTCGCGACGTGCGCGAGTGGGCGGCCACCCGTCAGCTCGATCCGGCGCACATCGAAGCGCTGCGCCAGAACTCGCCGCTGGGCGAATTGCTGGCCGCCGCGCTGGACGTGCGCGATCGTCCGCGCGAGCAGATCAAGGAGCGCGTGGAGGATGTCGGCCGCCACGTCGTGCATCGGATGGAACGGTTCATGAACATGCTCGGCTCGATCGCTTCGGTCGGCCCGTTGCTGGGTCTGCTGGGCACGGTGATGGGCATGATCCGGATGTTCCTCGACATCCTGCAGAAAGGCATCGGCGATGCCAACCAGCTCGCCGGCGGCATCGGGCAGGCGCTGATCAGCACCGCCGGCGGCCTGTGTCTGGCGATCCCGGCGCTGCTGTTCCACCGCTACCTGCGTGGGCGCATCGCCGACTACGTGGTGGAGATGGAGCAGCAGGCGATGGCCCTGCTCGACACCCTCTCCGCGCAGAACGGGCAGGGCGTTTCTCCCACGGCGCAGGCGACGAATGCCGAGCCGCAGGCCGAAACCGTGCCGACGGCGGTCGGCAACGCGCGCAGGAGCCGCGCGTGAACCTCGGCGGCGGCAAGAGTCCGGGGATGGACGAGCCGGAGATCAATCTCGTCTCGCTGGTGGACGTGGTGTTCTGCCTGATCATCTTTCTGGTGGTCACCACCAGCTTCAATCGCCACAGCGGGCTGAAGCTGCAACTGCCGCAGGCCAATGCACCGGCCACCGCGCAGCAGGTTGCACAGGTATCGATCACCATCGATGCCGAAGGGCATTACTACGTCGGCAAGGAACAACTCGCCACCCGCGACGTGGCCGCGTTGCGCGCCGCGATCGCGCGCGCGGCGGGATCGCGTCGCGACCTGCCGGTGGTGCTCACCGTGGATGCGCGCACCCAGCATCAGGCGGTGGTGACGGCGATGGAAGCCCTCGGCGAACTGGGCTTCGAGAAACTGTCCATCGCCACCGCACCGGAAACCCGCCGGTGAGCGATGCCACGGCGCGGCCTGCGGGCGAGCAGGGGCCTTCGCCGTGGACGACCTACCGCCGCCTGATCGGCTACGCGCGCCCCTACTGGCCGCTGCTGGCGCTGGCCGGGCTGGGCATGGTGGTCGAATCGGCGGCCGCCGGCGCGTTCACCGCGATGATGAAACCGGTGGTGAACGAAACCTTCATCGCCCGCGATCCGAAGCTGGCCGCGACCCTGCCGCTGGTGATCGTCGGCCTGTTCCTGCTGCGCGGCGTGGCCACCCTGTCCACCGACTACGGGATGGCGCGCGCCGGCCGCAGCATCGTGCGCGACCTGCGCCGCGCCATGCTCGCCAAATATCTTCGGCTGCCGTGCACGGCCTTCGATCAGGTGCCGGTGCCGCATCTGGTGTCGCGTCTGAACTACGACACCGAGCAGGTGGCGCAGGCCAGCACCGAGGCGATCAAGGTGATCGTCACCGACACCCTGCTGTGCATTTCGCTGCTGGCGGTGATGATCTGGAACAGCGCGATGGTCACGCTGGGCGCGTTGGTGATGGCGCCGCTGATCGCGGCGATCATGCGCACGGTGAGTTCGCGCTACCGTCGACTGAATCGCGGCGTGCAGGACGGCGTGGCGGAGATGGCGCAGTCGGCCGAGCAGACGCTGGCAGGGCATCAGGAAGTGCGCATCTACGGCGCGCGCACCGCGCAGATCGCGCACTACGAGAAGCTCGCCAACCGCAACCTGCGGTTGAACGTGAAGATCGAGTTGACCCGCGGCGTGTCCTCCTCCTTGGTGCAGATGAGCGGGGCGGTGGCGCTGGCGCTGATCCTGTTCATGGCCGGTCACGAAGCGCTGGCCGGGCGCATGAACGCCGGCCAGTTCGTCTCGCTGATGCTGGCGATGATGGCACTGATCCCCTCGCTGCGCCGGATCACCAACGTGCAGAGCGCGATCCAGCGCGGCATCGCCGCCAGCCAGCACATCTTCGGCCTGCTCGATCAGCCCGAGGAACGCGATGACGGCAAGCTCCCGCTGCCGCGCGCGCGCGGCGAGCTGGTGTTCGAGAAGGTGACCTTGCGCTACCACGGGCAGAACGGCGCGGCGCTGGATGCGATCAGCTTCACCGCGCGCCCGGGCACGGTGACCGCCATCGTCGGCCGCTCCGGCAGCGGCAAGACCTCGCTGGTGCGCTTGATTCCGCGCTTCTACGAACCCGCAGCCGGCGCCATCACCCTCGATGGCGTGTCGCTGGCCGACTATCCGCTGGCGGATCTGCGCAAGCAGATCGCCCTCGTCGGCCAGCGGGTGATGCTGTTCGACGACTCCGTGGCCGCCAACATCGCCTACGGCGACCAGTCCGACGCCGAGCCTGCGGCGATCCGCGCGGCCGCCGATGCCGCCAATGCCAGCGAGTTCATCGACAAGCTGCCGCAGGGTGTGGACAGCCGCATCGGCGAGAACGGCGGGTTGCTTTCCGGCGGCCAACGGCAGCGCCTGGCGATCGCGCGGGCGATCCTCAAGGATGCGCCGATCCTCATCCTCGACGAGGCCACGGCGGCGCTGGACAACGAATCCGAGCGGCTGGTGCAGGACGCCCTCGATCATCTGATCCCCGACCGCACCACGCTGGTGATCGCGCATCGGCTGTCCACCATCGAGCACGCCGATCAGGTGCTGGTGCTCGACGAGGGGCGGCTGGTGGAGCAGGGCACGCACGCGCAGTTGCTCGCTCAAGGCGGGCTGTACGCGCACCTGCACCGCATGCAATTCCGCGAGACGCCGGCGACGTGAGCCGATTGCAGTCGCGGTTGCAGCAAATCTGGTACGGCGGGCGCGAACCGGGCCTGCTGCTGCGCCTGCTCTCGGGTGTGTACGGCGCGGTCGTGCGTGTGCGTCGCACGGCGTATCGGCGCGGCTGGCTGCGCACGCAGCGCGTCGGCACGCCGGTGATCGTGATCGGCAACCTCACCGTCGGCGGCAGCGGCAAGACCCCGCTGGTGATCGCATTGGTCGAGCATCTGGCTGCGCAAGGCTGGACAACCGGCGTGGTCAGTCGCGGCTATGGCCGGAGCTCGCGCGGGCAGGTCGAGGTCGGCGTGGATACCGATCCCGCGCAGGGTGGCGACGAGCCGGTGCTGATCGCGCGACGCACCGGCGTGCCGGTGGTGGTGGATGCCGATCGCGTCGCCGCCGCACGACGTTGTGTGGAGTTGGGTTGCGACATCGTGCTTGCCGACGATGGTTTGCAACACCTGCGCCTGCATCGCGACATCGAGATCGAAGTGGTCGATGCCGCGCGCGGCTATGGCAACGGACGCCTGTTGCCGGCCGGGCCGCTGCGTGAACCGGTGCGTGCTGGCATCAACTTGCGCATCACGCATTGCACCAATCCCGTTGCATGCGATGCCATGCCGACGCCAGCATTCGCGCTGGTTGGCGAGCGCCTGCAATCCGCCGATGGTCGCAGCGAGCCGTTGGCGGCGTGGCGCGGTCGTCGCGTGCATGCGGTGGCCGGGATCGGTCATCCACGGCGTTTCTTCGATTGCCTGCGCGCGGCGGGGCTGGATGTGGTCGAGCATCCGTTCACCGACCATCACCCCTATGTCGCGGATAATCTGCTGTTCGATGAAAGGTTGCCGATCGTGATGACCGAAAAGGACTGGGTGAAATGCGCCGCACTGGCACCCGGCGACTCTTGGTATCTACCGGTGGATGCGCAGTGTCCGCCGGGTTTGTTGGCGGCGGTCGATGCGCTGCTGGCGGACAAGCTCGGCCCACGAACGGAACGCGAGCATGGCTGAGCCGCGCTTCGTGGTCGCCATTCCGGCGCGCATGGGCGCGACGCGCCTTCCCGGCAAGCCGCTGCGCCTGCTTGGCGGCGATCCATTGATCGTGCACGTCGTGCGCCGCGCGCAGGCCGCCGGTGCCGACGAAGTGGTGGTGGCCACCGACGATGCGCGCATCGCCGATGCCCTGCATGGCTGCGGGGTGCAGGTGTGCATGACCCGCGCCGATCACGCGTCCGGCACCGATCGCCTCGCCGAATGCGCCGCGCTGCGCGGCTGGGATGACGAACGTATCGTGGTCAACCTGCAGGGCGATGAACCGTTTGCACCCCCGGATGGCATCCGCGCGGTGGCACGCTGCCTTGCCGATTCGGATTCGACTGGAGCAGGTTTGATTGGAGCAGGTTCGACTGGAGCAGGTTCGGCAGGAGCGGGCGCGCCGATGGCGACCCTCGCCGAACCGATCAAGGACTTATCCACCTTGTTCGATCCCAACGCGGTGAAGATCGTGCGTGCAGGCAATGGCGATGCCCTGTATTTTTCCCGTGCGCCGATCCCGTGGGATCGCGCGCGCTTCGCCCGCGAGCGCATCGGGGCAGCCGGCGCAGGCTGGCTGCGGCATATCGGCATCTACGCTTATCGCGCCGGCTTCCTGCGCCAGTTCGCGGCGCTGCCGCCGGGGCGGCTGGAGCGGATCGAGTCGCTGGAGCAATTGCGCGTGCTCGAAGCCGGTCTGCGCATCGCGGTGGCGCTCACGCCGGCGCCGTTCCCGCCCGGCGTGGACACCGAAGCGGATCTGCTGCGTGCCGAACAGTTCACGTCGAAAGGAGTGGTAACGCAGTGAGCACGAAAGTTCTGGTCGTGTGCATGGGCAATATCTGTCGCTCGCCGATGCTCGAAGGTCTGTTGCGGCACAAGCTCGAGGCCGCAGGCATGGGCAAGCGCATCAGCGTGGATTCTGCGGGGCTCGGTCCGTGGCACGCCGGTTCACCGCCGGAGCCGGAGGCCATCGACGTGTGCGCCCAGCACGGCATTGCCATCGACGGCCTGCGTGCTCGCCAGGTGACCGTGCAGGATTTCGCCACGTTCGATTGGGTGCTGTGCGCCGACCGCCAGAATCTCAAGCTGCTGCACGCCATGGCGCCGCGCGCGACGTGGCCGCGGATTTCGCTGGCGCTGGCGTGGGCTGGGCTGGGTGCCAAGGCCGAAGTGCCCGACCCTTACGGCGGCGAGGAGAAAGATTTTCTGGACGTGTACCGGCTGCTGGACAAGGCCTCCGACCGGATACTCGCACGCCTGCAACGTCCGGCATAACATAGGGAGCCGGCAGTCCCGCGCACCCGGATGATCCCATGGTCAACACGCCTGCCCCCGAGTTCACCTCCGCCATCGAATGGATCAATTGCGATCCGGTGACCCTGCGCGCGCTGCGTGGTTACGTGATCGTGGTGGGTTTCTGGAGCACCGGTTCGGCGTACTGCCGCAACCTGATGGACGACCTGCGCTACCTGCAGAAGAAGTACGCCGGCGCGGTGCAGGTGGTCGCGGTGCACTGCCCGAAGTTCGAGGCCGAACGCAACCCGAAGCTGGTGCGCAAGGTCTGCGCGCAGATCGAGGCCGGCGTGCGCGTGGCACACGATCCGAATTTCGTCAGTTGGCAGCACCACGGCATCACCGCCTGGCCGAGCGCGGTGGTGATCGATCCGGATGGCCGCACCAGTGCGATGGTGGTGGGCGACCAGCGCCGCGACGAACTCGAAGCGCACGTCACCCGTCTGATCGCCGACGCCGGGCTGGCACTGGAAGAAGCCCTGCTGCCCTCGCTCAACCCGATCGAGCGGCAGCAGGCGCTGAGCTTCCCCGGTGGCATCTGCGTGAACGAGCGTCACCTGTACGTCGCCGACAGCGGCCACCACCGCATCCTAGAGTGCTCGCGCGACGGTCGCGTGCTGCGCCACATCGGCACCGGTGTGGCCGAATACAACGACGGCACCATCCACGCCGCCGCGTTCCGCCAGCCGCGCGGGCTGTCGCTGATGCGCGACATCCTGTTCGTCGCCGATACCGGCAACAACGCCCTGCGCCGTGTGCGACTGGTGGATGGCGACGTGTTCACCATCGCCGGCGCTGGGCGAGCCGGGCAGCCGGTCGGCGGCACGCTGGATCTGGGCAAGCGCGTTGCGCTGAACCAGCCGTGGGATGTGGCGGCGACCGACGACCGGGTTTATATCTCGCTCGCCGGCAACAACCAGATCTGGATGTACGACCGCGCTCGTAACGCCCTGCAATTCGTCGCCGGTTCCGGCGATCTGTCGCTGGCCGACGGCGATGGTGAAGCGGCCGCGTTCGCGCAGCCGGCTGGTTTGGCGCTGGCGCAATTGATGCTGTACGTCGTCGATTCCGGATCCTCCGCACTGCGCAGCCTCCAGCTCGGCACCCGCCGCGTGCAGACCCTGCTCGGGCAGGGCTTGTTCGAGTTCGGCAACGAAGTCGGCGCGCGCACGGCCACGCGCATGCAGTATCCGCTGGCGGTGGCCAAGGATCCCGACGCGGCCTGCCTGTGGATCGCCGACAGCTACAACAACCAGATTTGCCGGCTCAAGCTCGGTGGCGGCGAAGTCACCCGCATCGAAGTGTCGGCCAAGCTCGATTGCCCGTCGGCGATCGCAGCATTCGGTGGCTCGCTGTGGATCGCCAACACCCACGCCCACGAAGTGCTGCGCGTGGATGCCGCCACCGGAACGAGTGTGCGCCTGCCGGTGGGCGAATGACGCAGGCGGGCGACGCGGCCGGCATGGACGGTCATGGCTTCGACGGCAAGGACTTCGCGCGCGGCTTGACCACCGCGCCGGGCGTGTACCGGATGCTCGATGCCGAAGGCGGCTTGCTGTATGTCGGCAAGGCGGCGTGTCTGAAGGCGCGCGTGGGCAGCTACTTCAACCAGGGCGAGCACCCGCCGCGGATCGCGGCGATGGTGGTGCAGATCGCTGCCATCGAAGTCACCGCCACGCGCACGGCCGGCGAGGCGCTGTTGCTGGAAAACCAGCTCATCAAGGCGCTCAAGCCGCGTTACAACGTGATGCTGCGCGACGACAAGAGCTACCCGTACATCGTGCTCACCGACGAGGCATGGCCGCGGATTGGATTCCATCGCGGTCCGCGCCGCTCGTCGGGTCGTTATTTCGGCCCGTACCCGAGCGCCGGCGCGGTGCGCGAGAGCATCGACGCGATCGGCAAACTCTTTCGCCTGCGCACCTGCGAGGACAGCGTGTTCCGCAACCGCAGCCGACCCTGCCTGCAATACCAGATCGGCCGTTGCAGCGCGCCGTGCGTGGGGCTGATCGACGCGGCGGCGTATGCCGCATCGGTGCATCAGGCCACGCTGTTTTTGGAAGGGCGCAGCAATGTGCTGGCAGAAGAATTGACCGCGCAGATGGAGCGCTCCAGCGCCGCGCAGGCGTTCGAGGAGGCAGCGCGTCTGCGCGACCTGTTGGCGGCGATCCGCAAGATTCAATCGCGCCAGTACGTGGACGGGCAGGCGGTGGACATGGATGTGCTGGCCTGCGAGATCGCGCAGGGGGTGGCCTGCGTGCTGGCCTTGTCGTTCCGCGAAGGCATGAACCACGGCACGCGCTCGTTTTTTCCGAAACTCAACGGTGCCAGCGCGGCCGACGAAGTGCTGGCCGCGTTCGTCGCGCAGTACTACGGCGAGCGCAAGCCGCCGCGCGAAATCGTGCTCAGCCACGCGCCGGTCGATGCCGAGTTGCTGGAAGCCGCGTTGTCGGAGCAGGCCGGTCGTCGTGTGGAGCTGAAGTCCACGGTGCGCGGCGATCGCGCGCGTTATCTCGATCTCGCGCGTCGCAATGCCACGCTCGCGCTGGCGCAGCAGATCGGCAGCAGCGCCAGCCAGCGCACGCGGGTGGAATCGTTGCAGGCATTGCTGGGCTTGAGCGCGGTGCCCAAACGCATGGAGTGCTTCGACATCAGTCACACGATGGGTGAGGCGACCGTGGCTTCGTGTGTGGTGTTCGACGCCGAAGGCCCGGTGCGCGCGCAGTACCGCCGCTACAACATCGACGGCATCACCCCGGGCGACGATTTCGCGGCGATGCGGCAGGCGCTGGAGCGGCGCTTCCGGCATGTCGCCGAAGGTACGGCGGTATCGCCGGACGTGCTGCTGATCGACGGCGGTGCAGGGCAGTTGCGGCAGGCCATCGAGGTGCTGGGCGAGCTGGGCGTGCACGGCATCGAACTGGTCGGCGTGGCCAAGGGCGAGGAGCGTCGCCCCGGCGAGGAAACCCTGATCCGCCCCGACGGCTGCACCTTGCGCCCCGGCAGTGAATCGCCCGCCCTGCAACTGATCCAGCAGTTGCGCGACGAATCCCACCGCTTCGCCATCACTGGCCATCGCGGGCGTCGGCAGAAGGCGCGGCAGACCAGCACGCTGGAAGACATTCCCGGGGTCGGTCCGCGCCGGCGCGCGAGCCTGCTGCGGCACTTCGGTGGCTTGCCGGGCGTGCACCATGCCGGCGTGGAGGACATCGCCCGCGTCGCCGGCATCGACGCCGCGCTCGCCGGGCGCATCTACGCGGCACTGCACGGCGCGAACGAAAGCGGGCGTGGTTCCGTCCCGGCGACGGCACCATGAAGCTGACCTTCGCCACCGTCCTCACCCTGTTCCGCATCCTGCTGATCCCGGTGCTGGTGATGATCGTTTATCTGCCGCAGCATCCCTGGTCGCATGTCGCCGCGGCCGCGGTGTTCGTCGTCGGCGCGCTCACCGACTGGGCGGATGGCTGGATCGCGCGGCGCTTCAATCAGTTTTCGGCGTTCGGCGCCTTCCTCGACCCGGTTGCCGACAAGCTGGCGGTGGCGGTGGCTCTGGTGTTGATCGTCGAACAGGCGCAGACGCAATCGCGGCTGATGGCGATTCTGGCTATCGTCATCATCGGCCGCGAGATCGCCATCTCCGCCCTGCGCGAATGGATGGCCGAGGTGGGCCACGGTCGCAAGGTGCGCGTGCAATGGATGGGCAAGATGAAGACCATCGTGCAGATGGTCGCGATCAGCATGCTGCTGTACGTCGAGAATTTATTGGGCATGCCGACGTACCTCGTCGGCCAGATCCTGTTGGCGGTCGCGGCGATCCTCACGCTGGGCTCCGGATACGGCTATCTGCACGCTGCATGGCCTTCCCTGCGCGGCGATCGAAGTTGACAGCCGCGCCTGCATCCGTACAATGCCCGGTTCACGCGGGAATAGCTCAGTTGGTAGAGCACGACCTTGCCAAGGTCGGGGTCGCGAGTTCGAGTCTCGTTTCCCGCTCCAGATTCGTCGAACACCGATGGTGCCGAACAGGTGCCTCATGAAGCCCCGGCTCGCCGGGGTTTCGCGTTTCCAGGGAAACGCAGATTTTTCAGCGATTCCTTGATCGATCCCCGCTGCACCACGCGCGACATGCACCGGGAAGTTGCGGTGGCGCGATACAATCCAAACATCTGGCCGGGTGGCAGAGTGGTCATGCAGCGGACTGCAAATCCGCGTACGCCGGTTCAATTCCGACCTCGGCCTCCAGATATAGCAACGGTTGTAGCTGTTTCGTGTTGCTCCGCAATCTAGGACTTGCTCCGCAATTCGCGGGTTGGCAGCACCTTTGCCCCGGCCCGATTCCGCGCGTAATGCTCCGTCATCACCACCGACGCATGCCCTGGCTGGCGCTGCGCTGCGCGGATGCTACCGGTCGCGTCCTCGGTGTCCGTGGCGGCCTTCGCGCGCAGGTCGCGGAAGCTGCCTGTCAGTCGCGAACTGGAGAGAGAGGGTTATGCGCGCGGTACTCTGTGATCACGACGCATGAAGATTCTTGATCTATTGAGCGGGACGCTCACTGCGCTCCCAGTTTGAAGTCGATCGGCACGTCCACCGTGCTGGCCACCGGCTGGCCGTGATGGATGGCAGGTTGATAATGCCACTCGCGCACTGCATCGAGGGCCGCACGGTCGAGCAGGTTCGAACCGCTGCCGTACACCACCTGCACGTCGCTGACATTGCCTTGCTCGTCGATCATCACCCGTACGCGCACACTGCCTTCCACGCCATCGCGCAGCGCCTGCCGCGGGTATTGCGGTTGCACCCGCTGGCTCAGGCGCGGGCCGTGATCGTTCGCGTTGATCTGGTGATCGTCGTCGGTCGGCAGGTGCGCGTTCGTCGAAGGCAGCGCGCCCTGCGCGGTTTCCGCGCCATCCATTGAACCTGTGTCTGCGGCGGGCAAGGGCGGTGCGGGTGGCGGTGTGTTGGCGACGACGTGCGGCGCGTCGGGGCCGGCGACGGTGGGCGTGGGCAGGTCGAATTTGCCGCCGGTCACCGGTGCGGGCAGGCTGCGGCGATCGTTGCCGAGTGAGGCCGTCTCGTCGCTGGCCAATGATCCGCCGACGTGGGGTGGATGTCGCCAGACCCATAACGCGCCGCCGACCAGTCCGATGCCGAGTGCGATGGCGAACAACAGCAGTGGCTTGATCCAGCCGGCGTGTCTGTGGGGTGTCATGGGTCGGGTTACTGATCGGGTCATGACGAATGCGATGGGCCCGGAGGCGGTCGAGGATGCTATTCGACCACGTTTGCCGCGCAGTCGTTCCAACCGCGATAATAGCTGGCATGATTTTTCTCGGAGCGTTCCATGCTTGATCCCGTCTGTCTGCGCGGCGAACTCGTCGCGACCGCGCAGCGCCTGAAAGTGCGCGGCTTCGATCTGCCGGTGGCCGAACTGGAAGGACTCGAGGCCGAGCGCAAGACCATTCAGATGCGCACGCAGGAACTGCAGAACCTGCGCAACACCCGCAGCAAAGCGATCGGCATGGCCAAGGCGAAGGGCGAGGACGCCGCGCCGCTGCTGGCCGAAGTCGCCGGCATCGGCGATGAGCTCAAAGCCAGCGAGGTCAAGCTCGAAGACATCCGCGCGCGCATCGACGCCATCGCCGCCGGTGTGCCGAACCTGCCGGATGATTCGGTGCCGGTTGGTAGCGACGAGAGCGGCAACGTCGAACAGCATCGTCGGGGCACGCCGCGTGCGTTCGATTTCACGGTCAAGGATCACGTCGAACTCGGCGCCCGCCACGGCTGGCTCGATGGCGAAACCGGCGCCAAGCTCTCCGGCTCGCGTTTCACCGTGCTGCGTGGGCAACTCGCGCGCCTGCATCGCGCGCTGGCGCAGTTCATGCTCGACCTGCACACCGGCGAGCACGGTTATCTGGAAGTCAATGCGCCGCTGCTGGTGAATGCCGAGTCGATGCGCGGCACCGGGCAGTTGCCGAAGTTCGAGGACGACTTGTTCTCCACTGCGGTGGGAGATGGCGAGGCCGCGCACAAGCGCTACCTCATTCCGACCTCGGAAGTGTCCATGACCAACATCGTGCGCGACGAGATCGTGGACGATGCCGCGCTGCCGCTGCGCATGACCGCGCACACGCCGTGCTTCCGCGCCGAGGCTGGCGCGGCCGGGCGCGACACCCGCGGCATGATCCGCCAGCACCAGTTCGAGAAGGTAGAGCTGGTGTCCATCGCGCGGCCGGCGGAGAGCGATGCCGAGCACGAACGCATGACCCGCTGCGCGGAAACCGTGCTGGAGAAGCTCGGTCTGCCATATAGGCGCATGCTGCTGTGCACCGGCGACATGGGCTTCTCCGCACGCAAGACCTGGGATCTCGAAGTCTGGCTGCCCTCGCAGAACGCCTATCGCGAGATTTCCTCGTGCTCGAACTGCGGCGACTTCCAGGCGCGGCGGATGCAGGCGCGCTGGCGCAATCCGGCCACCGGCAAGACCGAGTTGCTGCACACCCTCAACGGCTCCGGCGTGGCGGTTGGGCGCGCGTTGATCGCGGTGATGGAAAACTATCAGAACGCGGATGGCTCGATCACCGTGCCGGAGGCGCTGCGGTCGTACATGGGTGGTGCTGAGTCGATTGCCTGAGCTTGCAACTCCTTCGCCTTCAAAGGGGAAGATGGATCGTGCGCGTTGAGGATGTGCATGTTGCGGCGCATCTTCTCCTCACCCTTGAAGGGGGAGGCTGGGAGGGGGATGGTGGTCAACCCGAGATTGAATTGACGTAACACCAGCACCATCCCCACCCCAACCCTCCCCTTGAAGGGGAGGGCTTTCACGGGCCGTCGGACACTACGGGCCGTCAGACACGATATGAGTTCGCTTTCCGGTGCGTCGATCAATCGCCAGGTTCTGTCCAAGGGAGATCAGCCATGCAGGACCTCAACGATCTGTACTACTTCGCGATGGTCGTCGAGCACGCCGGTTTCGCCGCCGCCGAGCGTGCGCTTGGCATCCCCAAATCGCGCCTGAGCCGGCGCATCGTGCAACTGGAAAACGAGCTCGGCGTGCGCCTGTTGCAGCGCTCCACGCGCCGTTTCGCGGTCACCGAGGTCGGCCAGAACGTGTATCGCCACGCGCAGGCCATGCTCGCCGAGGCGCAATCGGCGCGCGAGGCAGTCGAGCGGCTGAGCGTGGAGCCGCGCGGGGTGATCAAGGTCGGCTGTCCGGTGTCGCTGGCCCAGCATCAACTTGCCGGGCTGCTACCGGAATTCCTCGTGCAGTATCCGCAGGTGCGCGTGCAGTTGCAGGTGAGCAATCGGCGCGTGGACGTGATCGACGAGGGTTTCGATGTCGCCCTGCGCGTGCGCACGCGGCTGACCGACGACGGCAGTCTGGTGATGCGCAGCTTTGGCCAGATCCGCGAATTGCTGGTCGCCAGCCCGAAATATCTCGACGCGCACGGGCGACCGGCCACGCCGCAGGATCTGGAAGTGCACGCCACCTTGAGCATGAGCGAGGACGAGGCCCGCCAGCGCTGGGAACTGCACGGCCCCGACGAGAGCACGGTGCGCGTGGACATCCAGCCGCGCCTGATGGGCCACAGCTTTCCGTTGCTGATGGAGATCGCCAAGCGCGGGCACGGCATCGCCCTGCTGCCCGAAACCATCTGCGCCGATGCGATTTGCCGCGGCGAACTCGAACCGGTGCTGCCCGACTGGTCGCTCCCGCAGGGCATCTGCCACGCGGTGTTCCCGTCCCGCCGCGGCCTGCTGCCGGCGGTGCGCGTGTTCATCGACTTCCTCGCCGAGCGTCTGCCGCCGCTGCTGGAAGCGACCCGCAGCGATTGCCGGAAAGGCCGCGAGGATTGCGAGAAAGCCATCGTGCAAAAGCGTGGGCAACGGCGCGCAGCGGAGAAAACGGCGTCTTAGGGCGTTCGTGTGACAATAATGCCCAAGGAAGTGTGGCCGAGCGGTTCAAGGCACCGGTCTTGACTGGATCGTCTGGAACGATCCAGAACGGCCGCAGGCCGGCCCCGAAGGGGCGAGGGCAGGATTGCCCGAGTAAAACCGGCTGGGTCAAGGATGAAATTGCGGAAGTGTGGCCGAGCGGTTTAAGGCACCGGTCTTGACTGGATCGTCTGGAACGATCCAGAACGGCCGCAGGCCGGCCCCGAAGGGGCGAGGGCAGGATTGCCCGAGTAAAACCGGCTGGGTCAAGGATGAACAGCGGAAGTGTGGCCGAGCGGTTTAAGGCACCGGTCTTGAAAACCGGCGTGGTAGCAATACCACCGTGGGTTCGAATCCCACCGCTTCCGCCACCCCTCAGCGCTTCTTCGCCGTCGCCAGATAGGCTTTCGTGGCCGCTTCGAATTCCGCGAGATGCCGGCGCAGAGTCATGACCGAGTCGGTGCCCGGCGAGCCCATCTGCGAAACCGTCGTCGCTTTCTCGCTGAGCAGCTTGATCGCGTTGAGCAGGCGTTCGCTGCCGGCGTGCTGGCGCACCTGGCGCAGGCTCGCCTGCAACTCGGTGAGCGCCCCCTGACGAAACTGTGCCGAGCCGCCAGTCATGATCCAGCCGGTGTCGCGCAGGACGTGCTCCAGCAATTCTTGCAGGGTCGGTTCGGTCATGGCGGACAGGGATCGCGGAGTTGGGATGGCCGCATTGTAAGCACGCCGGCTGCGGCGGGGGAATCGGCGAGCGTCACGGCAGGATCGGGAGGCGCGGGTGGCAAGGCTGCCGGCGATTGCCTGATGCGTCGTGCCCGACTGCGTGGATGGCTCGGCCGTCTGTATGCTGGTGGCAGGTGTTCCATCCAACGGCGCCAGGGGAGCCACACATGCCAGCATGTCCCAGATGCAAGGCCGACACCACGGTCGATGCTCGCTTTTGTTCTGCCTGCGGCGTGCATCTGCTCGCGCCCGGTGAACACAGCGTGCAACACGCCATCAGTTCCCTGTTCGCGCATATCCCGCATCCGCATATCCACCACCGCCGCAACAACGCGCCGGCGACGGCGGCTGTGGCTGCGCAGCGGCAGGCTCCGCTCGGTCACTGGATGAGCCGCGTCAACAATTATCTGGCGGTGAAAATCACCAATGCAGTCGGCACGATGTGGTGCGCGTATGTGTTCGCCGCCATCGCCCTGATCAGCCTTCCGGATGCGATTCGCGGCGGCGCACCGACGCTGGTGGCGTGGATCGCGCAGACCTTCCTGCAACTGGTGCTGCTGTCGATCATCATCGTCGGCCAGAAGGTGGCCAGCGAGGCCAGCGACCAGCGCGCGATCGACACCTACAACGATGCCGAGGCGGTGTTGCACGAGGCGGTGCAGATCCAGCACCACCTCGCCGCGCAGGACGCGGTGTTGCAACGGCTGGTCGATGCGCAGCACGAACGGCGCGGCTCAGCGTTCGGGTACGACGACACGGATCAGGATCGGCCGGCGTGACAGCGATGGGTTGCGATGCCAATCCAGCCCGGACGATCAGCCCAGCAAGAATCAGCTGACTCAGTGACCCGGAGCTGGATCGCTCTGCTAGTCTGGCCGCAGTGTCCTGATGCTGCGGAGTGGATTGCGATGATCCGTGTGTTCCTGCTCGACGACCATGCGCTGGTGCGCGCCGGCTTCCGGCTGATCCTTGCCGGGCAGGTCGATATCGAGGTGGTCGGTGAGGCTGGTAGCGGCGAAGAAGGGCTGCCGGCAATCCGCAAACTCAAGCCCGATGTGGTGCTGTGCGACCTGCACCTGCCGGGGATGAGCGGGCTGGAGATCACCGATCGCATCGTGCGCGGTGGCGGCTCGCGGGTGATCGTGGTGTCGGTGCAGGAGGATGGGCCGATGCCGCGGCGGCTGCTGGAGGCTGGTGCCAGCGGCTACCTGCCCAAGGCCTGTGCGGCCGAGGAACTGCTGCGCGCGGTGCGCGAGGTGGCGCGCGGCAAGCGCTATCTCGGCGTGGAGATGGCGCAGAAGATGGCGCTGGGCGGCAGCAACGGCGGCTCGCCGTTCGACGCCCTGTCGCCGCGCGAACTGGAGGTGGCGATGATGCTCTGCCGCGGTCTGCGTCCTGACGACATCGCGCGCAAATTGAACGTGAGCCCCAAGACCATCGCCACCCACAAGGCACGCCTGCTACAAAAGCTCGACGTGAGCGACGCGATGGCGATGGCGCGGATGGCCGCGCAATACGGGCTCATCGAGGCGCATTGAGCGGGCGAGCAACGGCACGACGCCATCGGTCGATGATCGATCACGCACCGGGAGTGTGACGCTCCAGGTGCATGATCGGAACCGTCGTTTCCTCAGTGCCCCGATGCACCATCCTGCGGGCGTTCGCCGTCGCTCGTGTTGCTGATCGGCAGGGGGCGTTGCATCGGTGCAGACGCTTGAGCGTTGGAAGCAGAAGATGCGGCGGCGGTAGCTTTGGGTTCGGTCGATGCAGCAACCGACTCGACGGAAGCCACGGCTGCCGGTGCAGCAGCCGGGCGCGGCGGATGCGCCGGAGGTGTCTGCGGCGGCATCGACGCTGATGCCGGATTCGTTGCCGAGGGGGTGCTGGTCGCTGCCGAAGGCAATGGACGGCTCACCGTGGTACGTGTGGACTGGTCGATCGAAGCGCTGATCGCATCGCTCAGGCGCACCGGCGAGATGGGCGAGGCCAAGCCGATGGCGGGTATCTCCGGGCGCGGGGTCGGCGATGGTGCGGCGGGTCGAGTCGTCGGAGCAGCGGGTGCAGCAGCGGGTGATGCAACAGTCGTTGCCGCAGGTTTCGATGCAGCGTGGGCTTCGGCTGCTGCTGCCGGAGCCGGGGCGGCGGGTACAACTGGCTTGGCTGCCACGGTTGGTGCCGACGTGGGTGCGGCCGGAGCCGTCATCGGTGCAGCAACCGACGCAACGGGTGCGGAGGGCTGCGCGGATGTCGGAGCACTCGGTGCTGCCGGAGGCGTCACGGTGGAAGGAGCAACGGCAGGCTTCGGCGGCGCGGTCGGGTTGATCGGTGCCGACGCCGGGGTCGCCGTGGTGGTGACGTTCGCGGTTCCGTGATGGGCCGATGCAGGTGCCGTCGAAGCGACGGCTGCAGGTGCCGGAGCGGTTGCACCCGATGGCGACGCTGTAGCGGTAGGCGCTGCAGGAGCGGTTGCCGGACGCGCTGGTGCGACTGCAACAGGCGCGGCGGTCGATGCGGCAGGATCTGCAGCAGCGGGCGTCGCCGGTGCGGTGCGCGGTGCAGCAGCATCCGTACGCGTCGCCGCTGTAGTTGCCGAGCTCGCAATCGCTGCAGGTGCTGAAGCAGCCGGCGTCGTGGACGTCGGCGCAGTCGGTGCCTGGGCTGCAGGAGCGGCGGGCAGCGTTGTCGCGGCGACGGCTGATGCGCTGGGCGCGGATGTTGGCGCGACAGGTGCCGTTGCAGCAGGTGCCGTTGCAGCAGTAGTCGTTGCAGCAGATGCCGTTGCAGCAGATGCCGTTGCAGCAGATGCCGGCGTGACCGACACCGCCGGTCGCGATGGCATCGGCATCGTGCTCACGGCTGGCGCGGCGCCAGCCTCGATCTCGTCGCCCTCGTCCTCGTCGTCGAGATCCAGAGCGGTCGTACCGTTGTCGGCGGTGCCTGCCGCGTTGGCGTCATCCGGACGGCGGCGACGGCGTCCACCGCGGCGACCACGGCGACGGCGCGAATTGCCTGTACCTGCGGCGGCATCGGCAGCCGCGGGCTGATCGGCGGTTTCGGTAGCGCCTGCGGGCGTAGCCGGCGTTTGCGTCGATGTCGTCGCGGCAGCACCGCTGCTCGCGATTTGCGCAGCTACGGCAACCGCTGGCGTGGCAGCCGCTGGCGTGGCAGTTGCTGGTGTGGCAACCGCTGGGGCGACGATCGTTTCGGGCGCAACCGGTGCGGCAACGACATTCGCTGGCTTGGCCGCTGCCGCATCCTGCGCGGTGCGTTCTGGTCGCGGCTGGCGCTGCTGTTCGGATTTCGCGCGCGGCTCCTGCTGGCCGCGGTTGCCTTGCTGCGCGCCCTGCTGTCGCGGCTGCTGCTTCTGTCCGCCCTGACCGTTCTGGCGGGCGGCGTTGTGCTGCTGCGGGCGACGCTCATGGCGCTGCTGCTGCGACTCGCGCGGCGGCCGGCCTTCGCGTTGCGGGGCTGGCGCTGGCGATGCGGGGACGGGCGTAGCGGCGGCAGCGGGCGAGGGTGCTGGCGCTTCGGCGTGCGGCTTGGAGCCGAACATGCTCAGGATGCGCGCGACGATGCCCTGCTGCGGACGAGGCTGGTTCACCAGCGGTGCCGGCGCGGGCGCAGCGACCGGCTGCGGCGTTTGCGGGGCACGTGCGGCGGTTGGTTCCGGCTCGATCTCGCGCACCGGCGCGGGTGCCGACGGCTGCACGCGGGTCACCGCCGGCGCGGGGATGTTGAGGTTGGACTTGGTCAGCGCATGCACCGCCTGCTTGCGCTGGCTGCCGCGCTGGTAGCTGGGGCGTGCGGATTCCTCGCCGAGTTCGTTTTCGCGCAGGCGGCTGACCTCGAAATGCGGGGTCTGCAGGTGCTTGTCGGCGACGATGATGATCGGTGCGTCGTGGCGCTGCTCGATCTCGATCAGCGCGCGGCGCTTTTCGTTGAGCAGGAAGTTGGCGATCTCCGGCGGTGCCTGCACCAGCACTTGGCCGGTGCTTTCCTTCATCGCCTGCTCTTCGGCCAGGCGCAGGATCGACAGCGACAGCGATTCCACGCTGCGCATGCGGCCGTGGCCCTCGCAACGCGGGCATACCAGTTGCGAGGATTCGCCCAAGCTCGGGCGCAGGCGTTGGCGTGACAGCTCCAGCAATCCGAAGCGCGAAATGCGACCGATCTGCACGCGCGCGCGGTCGTGCTTGAGCGCGTTCTGCAGGCGGTTTTCGACATCGCGCTGGTGCTTGTTGGAGGCCATGTCGATGAAGTCGATCACCACCAGCCCGCCCAGGTCGCGCAGGCGCATCTGCCGCGCCACTTCCTCGGCGGCCTCGATGTTGGTGTTGAACGCGGTCTCCTCGATGTCGCCGCCCTTGGTGGCGCGCGAGGAGTTGACGTCGATCGCGGTCAGCGCTTCGGTCTGATCGACCACGATCGAGCCGCCCGACGGCAGGCGCACGGTGCGCTCGTAGGCGTTCTCGATCTGCGATTCGATCTGGAAGCGGTTGAACAGCGGGGTGGTGTCGGAATACAACTTGAGCTTGCGCAGGCTGGCCGGCATCACCTGCTGCATGAACTCGCGCGCCTCGTTGAACATCGCCTCGTTGTCGACCAGCACTTCGCCGACGTCGGCGCGCATGTAGTCGCGCAGGGCGCGGATGATCAGGCGGGATTCCTGATAGATCAGAAACGGCGAGGGCTTGGACAGGGCGGCGTCGGTGATCGCCTTCCAGATGCTCAGCAGGTAGTCCAGATCCCACTGCAATTCTTCGGCGTCGCGGCCGACGCCGGCGGTGCGGATGATGATCCCCATGTCGTCGGGGATCGAAAGCACGTCCATCGCTTCCTTCAGCGCCGCGCGGTCGTCGCCCTCGATGCGCCGCGACACGCCGCCGGCGTTGGGCGAGTTGGGCATCAGCACCATGTAGCGGCCGGCCAGCGAGATGAAGGTGGTCAGCGCCGCGCCCTTGTTGCCGCGTTCCTCCTTCTCCACCTGCACCACGACTTCCTGGCCTTCGCGCAGCAGTTCCTTGATCCCGGCCTTGTGCGGGTCGAGGCCCTGCTGGAAGTAGTCGGGGGAGATTTCCTTCAGCGACAGAAAACCGTGGCGATCGGCGCCGTATTCGACGAAGGCCGCTTCCAGCGAGGGTTCGAGCCGGGTGATGCGGCCCTTGTAGATGTTGGATTTTTTCTGTTCGCGCGAGGCCTGTTCGATGTCGATGTCGTACAGGTTCTGGCCGTCCACGATGGCCACGCGCAGTTCTTCGGCCTGCGTGGCATTGATCAGCATCCGCTTCATTGTCGATTCCTCACGCGCTCGACCGCGAGGAACGCCGGGGGCTTGCGCCCTTAGAATCCATCCCGTCGCTGCCGCCTTTCGGGCCCTGCAGCCAACCGGGTGATCGCCAGCGCTGCAAACCACGCGGCGAACCGCACGGGAGCGCTTGTTGCAGTGTTGGGATCCGCGGGGGTGGATTCCTGCGGGTGACCGGCGCACGCGCCGGGGCGATGGCGTCCAAGCGCACTGGCGTACCATGTCGCACTACGGCGATGGTTTCCAGTTCGCCCGGCTTGCAGGGCAGGTTTGGGTGAAACCCTGCAAAATCAGGACGTTTTCGCTGCCCGCGAGTGTACCAGATCGGATCGACCCGGTGACGATTATTTCCCCGACCAGCACGCCCAGCCCCGGACACGGGGTGCGCAGCGTGGACGTCCCCGACGACCGCGACGGTCAGCGACTGGACAACTTCCTGCTCGGCCAGCTCAAAGGTGCCCCGCGCAGCCTGATCTACAAGTTGGTGCGCAGCGGGCAGGTGCGCATCAACGGCAAGCGCGCCAAGCCCGACAGCCGGTTGCAGGGCGGCGACGTGGTGCGCATTCCGCCGGTGAGCCTCGCCGAACCGGGGCAGCCGGCCAGCGCCCCGACCGGCCTGCTGGATCGGCTGGCGGCGTGCATCGTGTTCGAGGACGAGCGCCTGCTGGCGCTGGACAAGCCCAGCGGGCTGGCCAGCCACGGCGGCAGCGGGATCTCCTTCGGCGCCATCGAGGCGTTGCGGCAGCTGCGCCCGCAGCAGAATCTGGAACTCGTCCATCGCCTCGACCGCGACACCAGCGGTCTGCTGGTGGTGGCGAAGAAACGCTCGGCGCTGACCGAACTGCAAGCGCTGATGCGCGAGGACGACGACCGCGGCGTCCCCGGCATCCGCAAGCGCTACCTCGCCCTGCTCGCCGGGCGGCTGGCGGGGGAAAGCTTCACCGTGGACGCCCCGCTGGACATCGGCCTGCGCCAGGGCGGGCAGCGCCATGTGCGGGTCGCCCCGGGCGGTAAACCTTCTATCAGCCACTTCCACCTGATCGAGCGCCGCGGCGGACATAGTTATGTGGATGTGCGGATCGAGACCGGGCGCACCCACCAGATCCGCGTCCATGCCGCCCACCTCGGGCACCCGGTCGCCGGCGACGACAAGTACGGCGATCCGGCAGTGAACCAGCGGCTGAAGGATCACGCCGGTCTGAAGCGGCTGTTCCTGCATGCTGCCGCGCTGGAGTTCGCCCTCGACGGCGGGCGCCGGCCCTACACCCTGCACGCCCCGCTGGCCCCCGAACTGGCGACGGTGCTGGAGCGGCTGGGGTGAGTTGATCCGCCCGCTGATCGATCGGAGTTGAGATGCGGTTTGAGACGATCGAACGGTGAGTCAGGGTGCGCGTTTGGCCAGCACGGCGGCCATGCGGGTTTGCCAGCCGTCGCCGCTGGCCCGCCAACGTGCGAGCACGCTTGCCGGCAGCCGGATCGACACCAGTTTGCGCGGGTCGGTCGCGCGCGGACGCCCACCCTTGTTCACGGTGGCGCGCGCGAGCATGGCGTCGGTGAGTTCGGGCAGTTCGGCGTACTCCGTCGCAGCGATGCGATGCGCATCCACGCGCGCCAGATCGCTACCCAAGGAGCGGGAGGATTTTTCTTTGTTCGCGGGCATTGGCCTTTCTCATGCTGAATACGTGGCGAGCCGCGCCACGCGGGGTGTAGCCGACCACCACCAGACGCCCGGCCAGCAGACCGAAGCAGACGATGCGCACTTCGCCGTACTCGCGGCGGGTGTCTTCGATCTCTACCGTAGCACCGGCGAAAACGTGTTCGGCATCGGCGAAATCCAGCCCGCGTTCGGTCAGCGTGATGGCGCGTTTGCCGGGGTCGAAGGTGATCCGCATGTGATAGCTGTACCTACATCAACATGCAAGTTCAAGCGCCGTTCGTCGGCTCGGCAACGCCAAGCCACGCCATGACGCGGGCCATCGTGGGTGGCTCCGCCACCTCAGGCGACGCTCACCCGCCCGCCAGCCGCTCCACCTTCGCCGCGCAGATGAAATCGTTCGTCGACAGCCCGCCCACGTCGTGGGTCGAATAGCGCACCACGCAGCGGTTGTAGTGCACGCCGAGGTCGGGATGATGGTCTTGCGCATGGGCGATGAACGCGAGTGCATTCACGAAGGCCAGGGTCTGGTAATAGTTGTCGAAACCGAAGGTCTTTTCGATCGCGGTGCCTTTGCCGGCGACAGCCCATCCGGGCAACTGCTTCAGCAAGGCCTTGACGTGGGCCGCGTCGAGGCAATGTTCGGGGCCCTTGAGCGGGCGGCAGCGAGCCTCGTGCAGATCGGTCGTGGCCGGTTGGCTGGCACTGGCGGTCGTCTTCGGTGGCATGGGGTGCTCCGTGAAGTTGCAGGTTGGAATGCAGCGCGAAGCGCGGCGTCGAACCCGCATCGCACTGCGCCACGAACGGTTTCCAATGTAACGGTTTCGTCGAGCGCGTAGAATACGCTGCATGAATGACTTGATCGAAGTCACGCCCTCCGCGCAGCGCCATTTCGCGCGGCTGATGGCTGCCCAGGGTGGCGATGCCGCCGGCATCGCGCTCAGTGCGGTGCATCCGGGCACACCGGCTGGCGATGCGCGGCTGATGTTCTGCGAAACCGCGGAGCTGATCGGCGACGAATGGTCGCTGCAATGCGAAGGCTTCGCTTTGTATGTCGATGCTGCCAGCATGCCGTATTTCAAGGGCGCGCTGATCGATTACATCGAGCAAAACGGCGGTGGCCAGCTCAACATCCGCGCACCTGCGCTCAAGCCGCAGGCACCTGCGGCCGACGCCAGCCTCAGCGAGCAGGTGCGTTACCTGATCGACGCCGAGATCAATCCGAAGCTCGCCTCGCACGGTGGCCGGGTGGCGCTGGAAGCGATCACCGACGACATGATCGTGGTGCTGCGTTTCGGCGGCGGCTGCCACGGCTGCGGCATGGCCGACGTGACCCTCAAGCAGGGCATCGAGAAAACCCTGCTGGAGAAAATGCCGCAACTCAAGGGCGTGCGCGACGCCACCGACCACGACAGCGGTGCCAGGCCGTACATCCAGCGGCATGCCTGAACTTTTCCCGGCGACAACCCTCCAAGCGTGAACCGTTCGATCCCGGCGCGATGGTGCCGGCTGGAGAACGCCCCGCTCGCAAGGATGCCGCTGATTGGCCACGATCGAAGCCTTCCTCGACTTCAGCTTTCAACAACCCGATGCAGCACCGCCCGTCCGGGCGTCGCTGCGCCGCTTGCGCGAATGCAAGGCCGCCGCGAAAGGCGAGGGTGTGCGCGCCGATCGCGTGGTGGCTTGCGTCGCAGCGATCACCTTGCAGGTGGCCTTGCTGCTCGGCCTGCGCTGGGCGATGCGCCCGGGCAGGGAAGTGACGCCAGCCGATACGGAGCCCTTGCAGGCGCAGGTGCTCGCGCCGCCGCGCGTGCAGATCCTGCCGTCAGTGCCGACACGTCCCCAACCCATGCCGGTGAACCACCGTGTCGCAGCGCCACGAATGCAAACGCAGCAGGCACGCCGCAGCGAAGCCCTGCAAGCAGTCGCGGTGCCTCGACCAGCCCAGCCATCACCACCGTTGCCTGATTCGGCCTCGTCGCGCATCCGCCTGTACGGCATGGACGGGCGGGTGCTGGTACCTTCTTCCAGTACATCATCAAGTCAACCGCGCGACCTGCTCGCCGAGCCATCCACTACCCGCGGCTTGCCGGGCAGCGGTCGGCCGGCGCTGGCGGATTTTCATGTCAACACCACATCGAAGGCGAAAAAGGCCGCGGACCTCATCGCCGCGTTCACCGGCGGCGGATCCTATGACCCATGCCCGGAACTGCATCAGCGCATGGTCGATCTGAACGATCGGCGCAATGCGGAGGCTGCCGAGGCGCAATACGAACAGGCCTGCGAGGGACGCTGAACTGCAACGCAAAGGCCCCGCTTGCGCGGGGCCTTCGGATGACACTATCAGAGCACGATGACGCCGCCTATTTCTTCTTCATGTGGCTCAGGTCGTGCAGCTTGCCGGGCAGGCTGGAGACGTAGGCGGCGATGTCCTGGATGTCCTGGTCGGACAGCGAGGAGGCCATGCCCTTCATGATCGGGTTGTCGCGGCCGCCGTCGCGGTATTCGTGCAGGACGCGGGCGATGTAGTCCGGGTACTGGCCGGCCAGACGCGGGTACTGGCCGTCGGCGGTGGCGTTGAAGTCGTTCCCGTGGCAGGCCATGCACGATTGGGCTTTCTTCGCTCCGGCGGCGGCATCGCCCCCGGCGAGTGCGGTGCCGGTGCAAGCCAGCAGCAGGCAGGCGGCGAGGGTGCGCAGGGTCATGGCGTGATTGGTCTTCGTCATCGGTGCGCTCATTTCTCGCTCGGGGTGCCGACGCTGGACAGGTAGGCGGCGATGTTTTCGATGTCCTGCGCGGAGAAGCTCTCGGCCTGCGCGCGCATGGTCGGGTGCGAGCGCTCGTGCTTCTTGTATTCGGTGAGCGCATTGACGAGGTATTGCTCGTTCTGCCCGCCGAGCTTGGGCACCCGGTAGCTCGGGTAGGCGTTCTTGTAGTCTTCGATGCCGTGGCAGCCGGTGCAGGTCCACACCAGTTGCTTGCCGGCGACCGGGTCGCCCTTGGCGAAGGCGGGCGCGGCTGCCGCGAGGGCGAGGCCGACGATGAGCAGGGTGGCGGGTTTCAGGGCGGCGGACTTCATCGCATGGCATCGTCGGCGTTGGCGAAGCGTTAAGTATAGCCTGAGTCTGCGAGATTGCCGCCAGACGCGCGCCGCTCCGGATGCGCCGCCGCGTCGATGCAACTTTCCGCGCATCGGCTCAGTCGCAGATCGGGTGCGGCCGGTCGCAGTGGGCGTTCGCGTGTGCCTTCGGTACTGGCGGAAATGTGGCAACTGCGCATATGCCAAGCGTCATGGTGACTTCACGCACGCGATCCGTCGGGACAACACCACCGAAGATGGCGCACGCTCGGAATCGTCCGGGCGCATCAGGTGTTATATCTTGATACAACACCATCACCCGCTTGATACAGGCCACGATGAAGCCTCCATCCCCGATCCCGAACGTGCTCGATCCCGTCACCGCCAGGGCACCCGTCGCGCGGCATCGCAACCGATTGGCGAGGTGGCTGACGCCGCTGCTGGCGGTGTCGTTGGCGCTCGCACTGCCGGCCTGCAAACGTGCCGCCAATGCCACTGGAACTGCGCAGGCCGCTTCGGCCAAGGCCGATGGTCAAGGCGCGAAGAAGCCCGACGATGCCGTACCTGTGGAAGTGGCGAGCGTCTCGCGACGGCCGATCTCGGCCAGCTACAACGGCACCGCATCGCTGGATGCGCCCGACGAGGCGCAGGTGATCGCCAAGACCTCGGGCATCGTGTTGCAACTGTTCACCGAGGAAGGCCAGCAAGTACGCAAGGGACAGGTGCTGGTGAAGCTCGACTCCGAACGCCAACGGCTGCAAGTCGCGCAGGCGCAGGCGCAGGTGGACAAGCTGCAGGCCAACTTCAACCGCTCGCAGAAGATGCTGGCCGCCAAGCTGGTCAGCGCCTCGGACAACGACCAGATCAAGTACGACCTGCAAAACGCCAAGGTCGCGCTCGACATGGCGCGGCTGGAGCTGTCCTACACCGACGTGGTGGCGCCGATCTCCGGGATCGTCGCGCAGCGCTCGATCAAGGTCGGCAATTTCGTGCAGATCAATTCGCCGATCATCCGCATCATCGACGACAGCAAGCTGCAGGCGACGCTCAACGTGCCGGAGCGCGAGCTGACGCGCCTGAAGGGTGGGCTGCCGGTGACCATGGAGATGGATGCGCTGCCGGGCAAGTCCTTCCAGGGCACGGTGGATCACATCGCGCCGATCGTCGATGCCGGCAGCGGCACCTTCCGCGTGGTCTGCCGCTTCGCCGGGAATGGCCTGCTTCAGCCGGGCATGTTCGGGCGCATCCGCATCGATTACGACCGCCGTGCCGATGCGCTGGTGGTGCCGCGGCTGGCCCTGCTCGACGATGCCGCCGATCCGGCGGTGTTCGTGGTGCGCGATGGCAAGGCGCGGCGGGTGACGGTGGCGGTGGGTTTCACCGACGGGCAATGGGCGGAGATTCGCTCCGGGCTGGCGCAGGGCGACGCGGTGGTGACCGCCGGCAAGGCGGCCCTGCGCGATGGCAGCCCGGTCACCGTGATCGCCGGCAAGGTCGACGCGAAGCTGACCGCTTCGACGGCGGCCAGCGGCGCCGGTTCGGACTGAGCGGAGAGCGCGCGTGAACCGTATCGCCCACGCCTTCAGCCTGGTCGAATTCTCGACCCGGCGTCGCGTCACCATCGCCATGCTGGCGATCACCTTCGTGCTGTTCGGCCTGATCGCGCTGGGCGACCTGAAGGTGAACCTGCTGCCGGACATGAGCTATCCCACGCTCACCGTGCGCACCGACTACGAGGGCGCCGCGCCCACCGAGATGGAGACCCTGGTCACTCGCCCGGTCGAGGAAGCGGTCGGTGTGGTCAAGGGCCTGCGGCGGATGAAGTCGGTGTCCCGCACCGGGGAAAGCGACGTGGTGCTCGAGTTCGCCTGGGGCACCGACATGGACAAGGCCGGGCTGGACGTGCGCGACAAGCTCGACGTGGTGCAGTTGCCCACCGACGCCAAGCCGCCGGTACTGCTGCGCTTCAATCCGTCCACCGAGCCGATCATGCGCCTCGTGCTCTCGCCCAAGGGCGAGCTGCCGGCCGGGCAGGCGCAGTTGCGCCGCCTCAACGACCTGCGCCGCTACGCCGACGAGGATCTGAAGAAGCGTCTGGAATCGGTTTCCGGCGTGGCCGCGGTGAAGGTCGGCGGCGGCCTGGAGGATCAGGTCGAAGTGGACATCGACCAGCAGAAGCTGGCGCAACTGCACCTGCCGATCGACACCGTCATCAACCGCCTGAAGGAGGAGAACATCAACGTCTCCGGCGGGCAGGTGCAGGAGGGTTCGCAGCGCTTCCTCGTGCGCACGGTGAACCAGTTCGCCTCGATCGACGCAATTCGCAACCTGCTGGTGACCACCCAGGGCGCGACCAATTCAGCGCAAGCCGATGCCATCGCGCAGATGGCGCGGGTGGCGGCGGCGACCGGCGACGCCAGCGCGATGGCCGCCGCCGCCGACGTGCAAAGCAACACCTCGGCCGGCGCCACCAGCGCCGGAGGCGGCATGCCGATCCGCCTGAAGGACGTGGCCAGCGTGCGCCAGGGTTTCAAGGATCGCGAGGGCATCATCCGCATCGACGGCAAGGAAGCGGTCGAGATCGCGATCTACAAGGAGGGCGACGCCAACACCGTGTCCACCGCCGATGCGGTGACCCAGCGGCTGGCGCAGATCAAGGATCAGATTCCCGCCGACGTGCACATCGCCACCTTCGACGACCAGTCGCAGTTCATCCGCCACGCCATTCACGACGTCAAGCTCGACGCGGTGATCGGCGGCCTGCTGGCGGTGTTGATCATCTTCCTGTTCCTGCGCGACGGCTGGAGCACCTTCGTCATCGGCCTGTCGCTGCCGGTGTCGATCGTCGCCACGTTCTTCTTCATGGGCCAGTTCCACCTGAGCCTGAACGTGATGTCGCTGGGCGGGCTGGCGCTGGCGACCGGGCTGGTGGTGGACGATTCGATCGTGGTGCTCGAATCGATCGCCAAGGCGCGCGAACGCGGGCTGGGCATCCTCGCGGCGGCCATCGAAGGCACGCGCGAGGTGAGCATGGCGGTGGTCGCATCCACCCTGACCACCATCGCGGTGTTCCTGCCGCTGGTGTTCGTCGAGGGCGTGGCCGGGCAGTTGTTCCGCGATCAGGCGCTCACCGTGGCGATCGCCATCGCCATGTCGCTGCTGGTGGCGATGACCCTGATTCCCATGCTCAGCTCGCTGCGCGGCCGGCCGCCGCTGGCCTTCCCGGAGGAGCCGGCGCATCCGCGCTGGCAGCCGGCGTCTGCGGCGCAAAAGCCATTGGCCGCCGTCGGCCACGGCATCGGCGCGGGCACCCGCGGTTCGTTCTTCGGCATCGCCTGGCTGCTGGTGCGCGTGTGGCGCGGCATCGCCGCGGTCGTCGGGCCGATCATGCGCAAGGCCAGCGATCTGGCGATGGCGCCCTACGGTCGCGCCGAGCGCGTCTACCTGCGCATCCTGCCGGCGGCGCTGGCGCGGCCATGGCGGATCGTCGGCGTGGCCACGCTCGCCTTCGCGGCGACCATGGCGGTGGTGCCGATGCTCGGCGCCGATCTGATCCCGCAGTTGGCGCAGGATCGTTTCGACATGACCGTCAAGCTGCCGCCGGGCACGCCGCTGCGCAGCACCGACGAACTGGTCGCGCAGATCGAGCGGGTGCATGCCGGCGACGCGGGCATCAAGACCCTGTACGGCGTGAGCGGTACCGGCACCCGACTGGACGCCAATCCGACCGAATCGGGCGAAAACATCGGCAAACTCACCGTGGTGATGGCCGGCGGCGGCAACGCCAAGGTCGAAGCCGCGGAGACCGAGCGCCTGCGCAAGACCATGGTCGGCTACCCGGGCGTGCAGGTGGACTTCAGCCGGCCGCAGTTGCTCAGCTTTTCCGCACCGCTGGAGATCGAGCTCAGCGGGCCGGACTACGCCACCATCCAGCAGGCCGGCCAACGCATGGCGCAGTTGCTGCGCGGTAACCGCCACTACGCCGACGTGAAGTCCACGGTGGAGCAGGGCTTTCCGGAAATCCGCATCCACTTCGACCAGGCCCGCGCCGCCGCGCTGGGGCTGACCACGCGGCAGGTCGCCGACATCGTGGTCAACAAGGTCAAGGGCAACGTCGCTACCCGTTTCAACTTCCGCGACCAGAAGATCGACGTGCTGGTGCGCGCGTCCGCAGCCGACCGCTCCTCGGTGGACGCGATCCGCAAGCTGATCGTCAATCCCGGCAGCGCGACCCCGGTGACCCTCGACGCGGTCGCCGACGTGGAGCAGACGGTCGGCCCCAGCGAGATCCACCGCGCCGACCAGGTGCGGGTGGCGGTGGTCTCGGCCAACCTGCGCGACATCGACCTCGGTACCGCGATCAAGGATGTGCAGACCATGGTCGCCAACCACCCGCTCGGTGCGGGCGTGGGCCTGCACGTCGGTGGGCAAGGCGAGGAACTGGCGCAGTCGATCCGCTCGCTGCTGTTCGCCTTCGGGCTGGCGGTGTTCATGGTCTATCTCGTCATGGCCTCGCAGTTCGAGTCGCTGCTGCATCCGTTCGTGATCCTGTTCACCATCCCGCTGTCGTTGGTCGGCGCGGTGCTGGCCCTGTTCATCACGCATTCGCCGGTGTCGGTGGTGGTGTTCATCGGCCTGATCCTGCTGGTTGGCCTGGTGGTGAAGAACGCGATCATCCTGATCGACAAGGTCAACCAGTTGCGCGAGGCCGGCGTGGCCAAGCGGCAGGCGCTGGTGGAAGGCGCGCGCTCGCGCCTGCGGCCGATCATGATGACCACGCTGTGCACGCTGTTCGGCTTCCTGCCGTTGGCGATCGCGGTGGGCGACGGCGCCGAGGTGCGTTCGCCGATGGCGATCACGGTGATCGGTGGCCTGCTGGTGTCCACCCTGCTCACCCTGGTGGTGATTCCGGTGGCCTACGACCTGCTCGATCGCCGCGCCGATGCGTGGTATGTCGCGCGCGGTGCGCGCCAGCGCGAGCAGGTCGCCGCCGCCGCGTCCACTGTTGATGCCGAGGGAGCCTGAACGGCATGAGCGTCGCCGAATTCAGCCTCAAGCGTCCGGTCACCACCACGATGTTCTTCGTGTCGATGATGGTGATCGGCCTGATCGCGGCGCTGCGGCTGCCGCTGGAGGCCATGCCCGACGTCTCCGCGCCGTTCATCGACGTCAATGTTCCCTACGCCGGCTCCACGCCGGCGGAAGTCGAGCGCACCATCCTGCGCCCGACCGAGGAGGCGCTGGCGACGATGAGCGGGATCAAGCACATGAACTCCAGCGCCAACGCCAGCGGCGCCAACGTGTTCATCGAGTTCTCCGACTGGTCGCGCGACGTCGCCATCGCCGCCTCGCAGGCGCGCCAGCGCATGGACGGCATCCGCGACCAGTTGCCATCCGACGTGCAGCGCTACCTCGTGCAGAAGTTCTCCACTTCCGATCAAGCCGTGCTGCAAGTGCGGTTGGCCGGCAAGGGCGACCTGAGCGCCGATTACGCGATGATCGACCGCGAGTTCGTGCGCCCGATCGAGCGTCTGCCCGGAGTGGCGCGGGTGGATGTTTCCGGCGCGGCGCCCGACGAGGTGGAGATCGCGGTGGATCCCGACCGCCTGACCGCGCACGGTGTCAACCTCAACGATCTGGCAACGAAGCTGCGCGCGGTGAATTTCTCGGTGTCCGCGGGGGAGATCGACGACGGCGGCCGGCGCCTGCGCGTGCAGCCGGTGGGCGAGATTTCCGACCTCGACCAGTTGCGCGACCTGGTGATCGGCGCCAACGGCCTGCGTCTGCGCGACATTGCCGAAGTGCATTTCCATCCGCAGCGGATCACCTTCGGCCGCCGCCTCAACGGCAAGCCGGCGGTGGGCATCGACATCTACAAGGAGCGCAACGCCAACCTCGTGGACGTGACCCGCCGGGCGATGGCCGCTGTCGACGCGATCCGCGCCCGCCCTGAGATGGAAGGCCTGCGCATCAACGTGATCGACGATGCCGGCAAGGACGTTGCCAACTCGCTGCGCGACCTCGCCGAGGCCGGCGCGATCGGTCTGGCGCTGTCGGTCGCGGTGCTGTTCTTCTTCCTGCGCGACTGGTCGTCGACCCTGATGGTCACCCTGGCCATCCCGATCTGCTTCCTCATCACCCTGGGCCTGATGTACTTCGCCGGCGTCACCCTCAACATCCTGTCGATGATGGGCCTGCTGCTGGCGGTGGGCATGCTGGTGGACAACGCGGTGGTGGTGGTGGAGAGCATCTATCAGGAACGCGAGCGGCTTCCCGATCAACCGCGTCGCGCATCCATCGTCGGCACCCGCAACGTGGCCATCGCGCTCTCGGCCGGCACCCTGTGCCATTGCATCGTGTTCGCGCCCAACCTGTTCGGCGAGCGCAATTTCCTGAGCATCTACCTGGCGCAGATCGCGATCACCATTTCCGCCTCGCTGCTGGCCTCGTGGCTGGTGGCGGTGAGCCTGATCCCGATGATCGCCGCGCGCCTGCGCACGCCGCCGACCGTGCGCGCCGAGAACGGCTTGATCCCGCGTCTGCAACGCGCCTACGCCGGCCTGTTGCGGTGGACCTTGAACCACCGCGGCTGGAGCGTGGCGGGCATCGTGCTGATCGTGGCCGTCAGTTTCATCCCGATCTCCCGTGTCAAGTCCGACCTGTTCGCGCAGGAGCAGGCCGGCAAGACGCAGATCTTCTACCACTGGAAGGGCTCGTACACGCGCGAGCAGATGTCCGAGGAAGTCCGGCGCGTGGAGAACTACCTCGACGCCAATCGCGCGCGCCTGCACATCGTGCAGATCTATTCCTACTTCAGCGAGGAAGGATTCGCCGGCACGATGCTCAAGTTCGACACCAACACCTTTGCCGCCACCGCCCCGCTGGTCGAGGCCGTGCGCAAGAACCTGCCCAGATCGGCGCGTGCGGACATCGGCATCGGCGATAACGACGGCGGCCCCGGCGGCGGCGGCGCGTCCAACCAGCAAGGCATCCAGTTGCAGCTCGTCGGCGATTCCTCGCAGGTGCTTGCCGGCCTCGGAACCCAGGTGGTGGACGCGCTTTCGCGCCTGCCGCAACTGCACGACGTGCGGGTGGATGCGGGCGACCAGAACACCGAACTGCAGGTGCATGTGGATCGCGCGCGCGCGGCGGCGTTCGGGTTCTCCGCGCAGGACGTGGCCAACTTCATCGGCATCGCCCTGCGCGGCACGGCGCTGCACGCATTCCGCCACGGCGACGACGAGGTGCCGGTGACGGTGCGCTTCGCCGGGTCGGAAACCTACGGCGAGGCCGATCTCGGCCGCTTCACGGTGAGCACGCCGGACGGCCGCAAGGTGCCGTTGCTCAGCCTCGTGGACGTGGCCACGAATCCGGCGGCCACGCAGATCCAGCGCACCGACCGGCAAACCACGCTGACCATCAAGGCCAACCTCGCCGCGAAGGTCACCTCGCCGGATGCGCGCAAGGCGATGGAAAAAACGCTCGGGACGATGCGCTTCCCGGATGGCTATTCGTACAGTTTCGACGGCGCTTTCCGGCAGGACGACGAGGCCGGCGCGCAGATGGGCCGCAACCTGCTGATCGCGCTGGCGCTGATCTACATCGTGATGGCGGCGATCTTCGAATCGCTGCTGTTCCCGGCGGCGATCCTCAGCGGCGTGCTGTTCTCGGTGCTGGGCGTGTACTGGCTGTTCTGGATCACCGGCACCACGTTCAACATCATGTCCTTCATCGGCATCCTCGTGCTGATGGGGGTGGTGGTGAACAACGGCATCGTGCTGGTTGAGCACATCAACAACCGCCGGCGCAGCGGGATGAGCCGCACCGACGCGCTGGTCGCCGGCAGCCGCGAGCGCCTGCGTCCGATCCTGATGACCATGGGCACGGCGATCCTCGCCATGGTGCCGCTGGCGATGGGCAACACGCAGATCGCCGGTAACGGCCCGCCGTACTACCCGATGGCGCGCGCCATCGCCGGCGGGCTGGCGTTCTCCACCGTGGTCAGTCTGCTGTTCCTGCCGACGATCTACGCGATCCTCGACGACCTGCGCAACGGCTGCGTGCGCCTGATTCGCCGCGCGCGCGGCGTCGATGCCACGCCGGCACCGATGGCGGTGGCGGCGATGGTGGCGGGCGAGCAGGTGGGATAAGGCAACCCGGCGACCTGTGGTGCGTTGCGCGTATGGCCGTTTCGCACGGATGCCAGCAAGGGCAGCCGTCGGGCTGCCCCGATCCATTCCATGCGTCGCGGATCAGCCTTTCGGTACCACGAAAAGGCTGATGCTCTGCGCCGGCACGCTGACGGAGATTCGCCCCGCGCCGACGCCCACGTCGGTCAGGCGCTTGATGGCGTTGGCCGAGGTGAGTTGCCATTCCTGGGCCTTGGCCGCCGCGGTGAAGTGCGCCAGGTTGACCGTCACCGAGGTTGTGCCGGAGAGCGCCTTGGAGATGACCATGACCGTGAGCGCGCCGTCGCTGCTGCGCACGGCGGCCCACGCGGACAGGGTGTCGCGATTGGGTACCGTCGCGGACACGGATGTGTCGCCGAAGCCGGCATTGTGGCCATCGTAGTTGCGATACATTTTCATGGCCTTGTACGTCGGCGTGCTGGGATCCGGCGTGGTCCAGCGGGTGGCGTAGTCCACGCCGAGCCAGCCGAGGATGCCGTCGATGTCGGCCTGCGTGGTGGCACCATTGATGTAGCCTTCTGCGCCCCAGTTGTATTCGGTGATGCCGATCTTCGTGCCCGGATAGTAGGCGTTGACCCAGGACTTCATCCGGTTGATGAGGTTGACCTTGTCGGCGATCCAGCTCTGGTCGACGTAGTTCGGATCCCACAGCGAGCGCGTGGACTTGTTGCGTAGAAGCTGCATCGCGGTGGAGACGTCGTCGCTGAACTCGCCGCCCTGCGGGTAGTAGTGCAGGGTGAACACGTCGAGCGTGCGCGTCTTGGTGGCCAGTTGATCCTGGTACAGGTGTTGCAGCAGCCAGGGCATGTAATCCATGTTCTGGTGCTTCTGTCGATCCGGATACACGCCGTTCCAGCCGTGCGCTGCGCCGTATTGCTGGTCGTAGCCGGAGTAGAAATACCCGCCCCAGCCCCATTCCTCCGGCCCGAAGATCACCGCGCCGGCGTCGGCCGAGCGGATCATGTGCCCGTAGGCAAGCATCTTCTGCCCGATCTCGTCCATGGTCGGGCCGACCGGATGCACGTCGCGATGCGTGCTCTGCCAGATGCTGTGTTCGTTGTCGAGGATGTAGTACGTCACGCCGCCGTGGGCGGCATTGCCCCAGCGGGCGATGAGATGGCCGACCCACGACTTCTGCAACGCGACGCTGTTGGACGTGCTGGCGTCGGCGGGATTGTTGCCGACGACGTTCTGCCCGGTGCTGGCGAGGACGCCGTTGCCGGCATCGGGGAACCACTGCCAGTCGGCGTCGGTCTGCGCGCCGTATTTCTTCTGCGAGAAGCTCGCCAACTTGGCGCCGCCGCTGCCGACCTTGGCCACCCAGTCGAGCATCGGGATGGTGATCGCCGCCTGCGCGTTGCCGGCCTTGCTGGCGGCGATGAACGCATCGCCCATCGCGCCGGCGGTGGCGCCGGTGTCGTCGAGGATGCTTTCGAAATACCAGTCCGCCGCATGGTTGGATGCGTTCGTCTGCCAGTTGTAGCTGGAGCTGGTGTTGCCGCCGTAGCGGTTGATCGGTGCGTTGAGATCCTTGAGCGTGGCGCTGCTGGGCGCGAAGGCCACCCCGTAGATGAAGGGGCTGATCGGGTGGCGGTTGGCGGTGGCGTCGACGGCGACCGTGACGGGCGCATTGGCGGCCTGGGCGATGCCCGTCGCGAGCGTGGCGACGGCAAAGGCGATGAGGGCTTTACGCGGGGCTGCGATCGTTCTCATGGGACACCTCCGGCAGGGTGACGGGACGGCGGAACGATGTGTTGAGGCTGCGCCGAGCGCCGCGCGGAAACCGTGATGCGTCCCGCAGAATCGCCAGAAAATCGTGACGGATGGCGCGATGCGGATGTGATCAGGGTCGCGCTGTGGATCCGGCGCGATCGCTCAGGCCCGTGCCCGCTCGACGGGCATCGTCATGGGGCCGCGGGCGTCAAGTGGAAACGCTGACGGTCGTGCGCTGCCGCCGGGCGCTCGCCCGCCGCGATCAGCCCGCGTTCGGCGAGGAAGGCGAAGGCGTCCTCGGCGTCGCGCTCGAACCATGCGCGCGCCGAGCCGAGCCGGAACGTGTAACCCCAAGTGTCCATGTCCGCCATCAGGCGCTCGCGGCCGATGCCCGGCAACTCGTCGGCAAGCAGGATCTGCAAGGCGCAGGTGGCGTCTTCCTCGGCGATGGAATCGCTGGCGTTCGTATGGATCGCCGTGCGCTTTTCTGCGGGCATCACGATCAGGTGCGCGGCTTCGTGCAGCACCGAGTGCACTGGCGTGTCGGTGCGCGCGAACACCTCGCAACCGATCAGGCCGGCTTCAGGTTCGCCCCAGTAGCTGCCGGGGATCTCTTTGCCATCATCGACGTGAACCAGACGCAGGCCGTAGCGGGCGAGCAGGGCTGCCGGCGCGTCGAAGCCGATGTGGTGCAAAGTCAGCATGACGATGGAGCGCGTCGATTCATCGACGCGCAAGCGCCACGCGAGAATGCATCCCTGCGACATGGCCCTGCCTGCACATCCCTGTGCAGGCGTTCGCCGGCGCGAAGCAGTGCTTCGCGAAAGCCCCGGATCACCCCGCAACCGGTTCGGCGGCGATCTCGCCCTTTTCCGGCAGCGCCACCGAGATGTCGAGCACGTCGTGGTCGCCTTCCTTGATGAGATCGACCTTGACTGCGTCGAAATCGACCTTGACGTACTTGCGGATCACCTCGAGCAGTTCGCGCCGCAGCATCGGAATGTAGTCGGGCGTGCCGCGCGAGGTGCGCTCCTGCGCGACGATGATACGCAGGCGCTCCTTGGCGACCGAGGCGGTGTTCTTGGTCTTGTTGCCACGCAGGAAGTCGAAGAGTCCCATGATCAACCTCCGAACAGCTTGGAGAAGAAGCCCTTCTTCTCGACCGTGGTGAAGCGCAGTTCGCGCTGCTGTCCGAGCAGGCGCGCGACGGCATCGTCGTAGGCCTTGCCGGCGTTGGAGTTGGCATCCAAGATCACCGGCTCGCCGGAGTTGGACGATTGCAGCACTTCGGGCGCTTCGGGGATCACCCCGATCACTTCCAGCCCGAGGATTTCCTGCACGTCCTTGATCGAGAGCATGTCGCCCTTCTCCACGCGCGTGGGGCTGTAGCGGGTGAGCAACAGGTGTTCCTTCACGCGCTGGCCTTTTTCGGCGCGGTGGGTCTTGCTGGACAGCAGACCGAGGATGCGGTCGGAGTCGCGCACCGAGCTGACTTCTGGGTTGACCACCACGATCGCGCGGTCGGCGAAATACATCGCGAGGAATGCGCCCTTCTCGATGCCGGCCGGCGAGTCGCAGACGATGAACTGGAAGCCGTCGTCGCCTAGATCGGCGAGCACTTTCTCCACGCCGTCCTTGGTCAATGCATCTTTGTCGCGGGTCTGCGAGGCGGCCAGCACGTACAGGTTCTCGAAGCGCTTGTCCTTGATCAGCGCCTGCCGCAGCGTGCACTCGCCGTGGATGACGTTGACGAAGTCGTACACCACGCGGCGCTCGCAACCCATGATCAGGTCGAGGTTGCGCAGGCCGACGTCGAAGTCGATCACGCACACCTTCTTGCCGGCGCGGGCCAGGCCGCAGGCGATGCTGGCGCTGGTGGTGGTCTTGCCGACGCCGCCCTTGCCGGAGGTGACGACCAGCACTTCGGCCAGGCGCTTGCGCTCGGGCTTGGGCGGTGCGGGTGCCGGAGTGGGTTCGGGCGCGGTGGCGACGGGGGCGGCGTCCGCCAGATCGGCGGTTGTGCCGCTGCTGTGGGACTGGGAGATGGGATCCATGATCGGGCTCTCGGTTTCGGTGGTCATCAGGTCAGTTCCTCGATGTGCAACTTGTCGTTCTGCAGCCACACCTGAACGGCCTTGCCGTGCAGGTGGGAAGGGATTTCGTCCATGACCTTGTAGTTTCCGGCCACCGCCACGAGTTCGGCATGGAACTCGCGGCAGAAGATGCGCGCATGGATGTTGCCGGTGGCCCCCGCCAGCGCGCGTCCGCGCAGGGGTCCGTACACATGCACCGATCCATCGGCGATCACTTCGGCGCCGGCGCCGACCGCGGCGCAGACGGTCAGGTCGCGTTGCTGCGCGTAGATGCGTTGACCCGAGCGCACCGGGTCGGTCAACAGTTGTCCGGGCAGCACCGGCGCATGCGCGGGAGGTGCCGGTGCGACGGGTTCCGCGGCCGCGACCGGTGCGGGTTCGGCGCGCGGCGGCGGTTCGGGTTCGCGTTCGACGACGGCTTGCGGCGGCGCGGATTGCGTTGGCGCAGCCGTATCCGGAGCACGCTCGTACTGCGCGCGGAACTTCGCCAGCAGCGGCATGCCGATTTCACGCGAAAGTTTCTCGATCTCGCTGGTGCCGAAGGCCAGCGCCACCGGCAGCACGCCGGCATCCTTCAAGCCCTGCACCAACGCGCGCGCGGTCGCCGCGTCCGGGCAGCGGCTGAGCGAGCCGAAATCCACCACCACCGCGGCGCGCTCGAACAATTTCGGCGCACGCTGCACGCGCTCGCGCATCTCGGCGACGAGACGTTCGACATCGAGCGTGCGAATGCGCAGGTTGGCGATGCCGACCTGACCGATCTTCAGCTCGCCGGCCTGCTCGTAATCGGGAATGGGAGCGGCCATGTCAGTGCTGCGCCGGTGCGGACGTTGCGTGGGTGGCGCAGGTGTGGCGCGCGCGCAGCCAGTCCACCTCCGGCAGACCCGGCATCCCTGCGTGGAGGTAGGTGTCGCGCACCCACGGGAAGCTGCACAGATCCTTGATCAGATACACGGCGCGCAAGCCGGAGCCACTCTGCACCTGCTGGCCGACCTGTTTGAAGCCGAAGCCGCCGTGGAACAGCAAGGCCGCATCGTTGCCGCCGGTGACGAACACCTCGCAGGCCAGCCGTTGCGAGCGTACCTCGGCGAAACTCTGCACGTCGGCGTAGAACACATGCCCCAGCCCCTCGCCGCGGTGCGCACCGGCGATCACGATGCGGTCGATGTAGACGAAATCCGGATAGTGCTCGCGGAACCACAGGAAATTCGGGCTGGAGTAGGCGGCGTCGGTGCTGAGCGCGATCAGGAAACCGGCGATCGCACCGTCGCGTTCGGCGACGCGGAAATACACCGCGTGCTCCCAGAAATAACGCAGGCGCTCGGAGTCGATGGGGAGGATGCCGGCACCGGCGGCGTTGTTGAGCGCCAGCACGGATGGCAGGTCTTGTTCGCACACGTCGCGGACGATCGTCCTCACGCAGCCCCCCAGCCCATGCAGATCGTTCCCATCCGGGCAGCCTTGCGCCCCATGCGCACCGCCCTCGATACCGTATTATGCACATTTGGCACCCAAAATGCACAATATCTTGTGGTCTTGGCGTTGAGGATGAGGGCATGACTTCAGGCCGGTTCGCGCCGCCCGGCACTGCATTAGGATGCTGCCATGTTCACCCGTGTCAGCCCGACCCAGTTGCTCCGCTACGCCGGCCTGTTCACCTGGGCGATGGTGGGCACCCCGCTGCTGCTGGTCTCGAACGATTTCCAGTCCCAACAGGGGCTGGAACGGATCGTCGCCGAACAGAACTTCCGCTGGTGGCTGATCGCCTATCAGGCCTTCGGCGTGGGGTACTGGCTGGTGACCCGCGCGCTGGGCGTGCGCCGGCCGCGCTGGTACGACGTCCTGCTGCTGCTGATGCTCACCGCCTGCGCGATCGCGGTGTGCCATTTCTCCGGCAGCGGGCTGGGCGGCATCCTGCTGCTGGTAATGGCCGGCGTGCTGCCGTGGCTGCTGCCGCTGACCGTGGGCATCCCGTGGCTGATCCTGCAGCATCTGGCCTTGATCCCGATCCTCATGCTGCAGGGTTTCAAGCTCGGCGAGGCGATCCTGCAGGCGATGTTGTTCGTGGGTTATTCCAGTTTCACCTTCATCACCGCGCTGGTCGCGCGCCATCAGGCGCAGGCACGCGAGGAGCAGCGCCGGCTCAACAACGAGCTGCGCGCGACCCGTGCGCTACTGGCCGAGAGCACGCGCCTGTCCGAGCGCATGCGCATCTCGCGCGACCTGCACGACCTGCTCGGTCACCACCTCACCGCCCTGAGCCTGAATCTGGAAGTGGCCAGTCATCTCTCCGCGGGCCGCGTGCATGAGCATGTGCGCCAGGCGCACACGCTGGCACGGTTGCTGTTGACCGATGTGCGCGAGGCGGTGAGCCAGTTGCGCGAGGACGGCGCGGTGGACATGGGTACCGCGTTGCGCACGCTCACCGAGGGCGTGCATGCGCCGACGATCCATCTGGCGATGCCCGAACCCTTCCGCATCGAGGATCCCGATCAGGCCAACGTGCTCTTGCGCTGCGCGCAGGAGATCATCACCAACGCCTTGCGCCATGCGCAGGCCGGTAACCTGTGGCTGGAGTTTCGCGTGGTCGGCGGGCGCATCGAGGTGAATGCGCGCGACGATGGCCGCGGCGCGTCCGATCCGGCGCTGGGCAATGGTTTGCGCGGCATGCGCGAGCGTGTCGGCCAGCACTTGGGTTCGGTGGAAATCCATGCTGGCCACGGGTCGGGCTTCGCACTCACCCTCTCCTTGCCGATGGACAAACCCGCATGACGCCGCCCGTCGCTTTCCCGCATCATTCTGCCCTGGTCGAGGAGAACCGCGCATGATCCGCGTCTGCCTGGTGGACGATCAAACCCTCGTGCGGCAGGGCATCCGCTCGCTGCTCGCGCTGGCCGAGGGCATCGAGGTGGTCGGCGAGGCCGCCGATGGGCGGCAGGCCGTCGAACTGATCCCGAAACTCCGGCCCGACGTGGTGCTGATGGACATGCGCATGCCCAGCATGTCCGGACTGGAAGCGCTGCGTGCGCTCGGCGGCGCCAAGGCGCTGCCGCCGACGATCATCCTCACCACCTTCGACGACGACCAGTTGGTGCTGGCCGGCATCGAGGCAGGCGCACGCGGCTACCTGCTCAAGGACGTGTCGCTCGAACAGCTCGTCGGCGCGATCCAGACCGTCGCCGACGGCGGTTCGCTGGTGCAGCCGGCGGTCACCCAGCGCCTGCTTTCGGGGCTGGAACACATGAACAACGCCTTCGTCAGCCTCGAGCGTCCGGATCCGTTGACCGAGCGCGAGACCGAGATCCTGCGGTTGATGGCCGGCGGCTTCTCCAACAAGGAAATCGCCGGCTCCCTGAAGGTGGCGGAGGGGACGGTCAAGAACCACGTCTCGAACATTCTGTCGAAACTTGGCGTGCGCGACCGCACGCGCGCGGTGCTCAAGGCGTTCGAACTGGGGCTGGTGTGACTGTCGAATGCCTGACGGCGCGCACCGCGCCGACCGACGCTGCGGGGGGCGGGCCATGCGCCAGTCTGATCGCGAACCCGCCCGGATGGCTGCCCGCCCGCGCCGTTCCCTGTTAGGATTGCCCCCTGCGCATGCGCAGCGGCCGGGGCCGCACCGCGTGCGCACGGCCGCCGTGGATCGGCGCGTGCCGCGAAAGCCCGTCCCTTGGAGACCGCGAATGATTCGTTACGTTGAATTCCTGATCGCCGTGGCCATCGTGGCGGTGATTTTCGTGCTGGTCGGCGCCATCCTGCCCTCGCACCGTTATGTAACGCAGTCGGTCGATACCAGCCGGCCGCTGCCGGTGGTGTTCGACCTGATGTCTGGGTTCGGCCGATTCAAGGACTGGTCGCCGGCGCATCTGGGTGATCCGCGGGCGACGTTCAACCTCTCCGGTCCCGATCTGGGCGTGGGCGCGCAGGTGGACTACGCCTCGACCAAGGGCTTGGTGGGCAACGGCACGTGGCGCATCACCGACATCGATCCGGGCAAGAAGATCAGCATCATGGTCGACAACAACGACTACGGCAGCAACAAGCGCGTGGTGTTCACCTTCGAGCGGATCGGCCTGCAGAAGCAGGTGGTGCGGATCACCCAGGAATACTATGTGGACTACGGCTGGAACCTGTTCGGCCGCTACGCCGGCCTGTACGTCAGCCGCAGCGTCGGCGACCCGATGAAGGCGTCGCTGAACTCGCTCAACAACCTCATCAACACCATTCCGAAGTTCGACTACACCAACCTCGCCGTCACGCCCAAGGTGGTGAAGACTCCGGCGGAGAACCTGCTCGTCGCCCCCACCAAGGCCAAGCGCGACAACGCCGAATTGCAGTCGGCGATGACCACGCAGGAAAAGTGGTTGCAACAGGTGATGGACAAGAACGGGCTGGAGGCCGCCGGCCCGCTGCGCGTGATCACTGACGACTTCGGCGCCGACGTGTATGCCTTCGAACTGGCGGTGCCGGTACGCAAGAAGGGCAGCAAGGATGCCGCCGATGCGCCGCCGCCGCAACTGGATGTGAAGATCGACAACGCTACCGGCACCAACCCGGTGAAGTACGAGCAGACCACCGCAGGCACCGCCGTCACCACCACCTACAGCGGCCACATGGCGCAGTTGTCGGTGATCCGCGAGCAGATCAAGGCGTGGGCGGTGGTGCACTCGGTGGCGCTGGGCGATCATCCGTACGAGATCTACAACAAGGGCATCGCCACGTCCTTCAGTCCGGACGGCGATTTCATCTCGTACTGGCCGATCAAGCCGGCGGGCAGCAAGTAGGCATCGCCAGCTGATCTCCGCTGATCCGTTCCTGCAACGCCCCGACGCCGCGCGCGTCGGGGTTGGCGGAACTTCCGTCGCGAAGCCTTGTCGCAGGCACAGCCGCGCGGGCGACAGCGCCCGGGGACACGGTGCGGCCACGGACTGAAGCGACCCTTCCTGCATGATCCAGACCCGGCAACTGAGCAAGCGCTACGGCAGCCTCGTCGCGGTCGATGCGATCGACTTCGCGGCAGGTCCGGGCGAGGTGCTGGGCTTTCTCGGCCCCAACGGTGCGGGCAAATCGACCACCATGCGCATGCTCGCCGGCTTCATCGCCCCCAGCGGCGGCAGCGCCAGCGTGTGCGGTCATGATGTCGTGGATGCACCGCTGGCGGCGCGGCGCAGCATCGGTTATCTGCCCGAGGGCGCGCCCAGCTACGGGGAAATGCGGGTACACGCGTTCTTGATGTTCATCGCCGATGCGCACGGGCTCGACGGGGCGACCCGCAGCCGACGCTTCGACGAAGTGGTGGGTCGGCTCTCGCTGCAATCCGTTCTGCACCAGCGCATCGACACCTTGTCGAAGGGTTTTCGTCGGCGCGTCGCGCTGGCCGCGGCGATCCTGCACGATCCGCCGGTGCTGCTGCTCGACGAACCCACCGACGGTCTGGATCCGAACCAGAAGCACGACGTGCGCCGGCTGATCCGCGAGATGGCGCGCGAGCGCACCATCGTCATCTCCACCCACATCCTCGAGGAAGTGCAGGCGCTGTGCACGCGCGCCATCGTGATCGCGCGCGGCCGCTTGCGCGCCGATGCCACGCCGGCCGAACTCGAACGCCGTTCGCGCTATCACGGTGCGGTGTCGTTGCAGGTCGGCGATTCGGTCGCCGCGCGCGCGGCGCTGGAGGGCATGCAGGGCGTGAAGGCGGTGGAGGCGCAGGAGACCGGCGAACGGTTGGTCGTGATCGGCGCGGCGGGCGACGATGCCGGATCGCGCCCCGGGCAGGCGCTGCTCGCGGCGGTTGACGAACGCCTGCGTTCGCGCGGCGTGGCGTATGCCGATGCGCAACTGGAACGCGGCCGGCTCGAGGACGTGTTCCGCGCGCTCACGCTCGACGAGGCGCGGCCATGAGCGCCTTGGGGACGGTGTTCCGGCGCGAGTGGTCGAGCTATCTGGCGACGCCCGTCGCGTATGTGTTCACGGTGATCTTTCTGATGCTCGCCGCCGCGTTGCCGTATTACCTCGGCAACTTCTACGAACGCGGGCAGGCCGACCTGCTGCCGTTCTTCGTGTTCCATCCGTGGCTGTATCTGTTCATCGTGCCGGCGCTGGCGATGCGGTTGTGGGCCGAGGAACGCGCCAGCGGCACCATCGAGCTGCTGCTCACCCTGCCGCTGCCGACCTCGCAGGTAGTGCTGGGCAAGTTTCTCGCTGCGTGGTGCTATCTCGGCGTGGCGCTGCTGCTGACCTTCCCGATGTGGCTGACGGTCGATTACCTCGGCCATCCCGACAACGGCGTGATCCTCGGCGGCTACCTCGGCAGCTGGCTGATGGCTGGTGCCTTTCTCGCGGTCGGCGAATGCCTCTCGGCGGCCACCCGCAATCAGGTCGTGGCCTACATCCTCACCGCCGCGGTGTGCTTCGTGTTTCTGTTGATGGGCTACCCGCTGGTGCAGGAAGCCGCGCGCGGGCTGCTGGGTTACAGGATTGCCGACGCGATAGCGCAACTGAGCTTCCTCGCGCACTTCGACAAGATCTCGCGCGGTTTGCTGGATCTGCGCGACATCGCCTATTTCGTCATGGCGATCGCCGCATGGTTGCTCTCCTGCGTGTGGGTGGTCGAACGCGGGAAGCCGAACTGACATGCCCCGACGCCTGCCCCTGCCGCTACGTCTGTTTGCGCTGGCGCTCGCCTTCGCGGCGCTGGTGTACGCCAGCAGCCTGCTCCCGCGCGGCGCGCGCATCGACCTCACCGCCAACCGGCTGTACACCCTCTCGCCGGGTACCGAGCACATTCTCGCGAGCAACCGGGAACCGATCCGCCTGCAACTGTTCGTCTCCGATCGGGCGATGCGCGACCTGCCGGCCTTGCGCGCCTACGCGCAGCGCGTGCGCGAGCTGGTCGAGGAGATGGCGGCGCGCTCGCACGCCACGATCAGCGTGCAGACCATCGACCCGCAACCCTACACCGACGCCGAAGACAGCGCCGCGCAGGCCGGCTTGCAGGCGGTGCCGGTCGGAGTGAATTCGGCGCCGGTATATTTCGGGCTGGTGGGAACGAACTCGCATGGCGTGCGTTCGATCGACCCGTTCTTCGATCCGGCCAAGGAAGTCTTCCTCGAATACGACATCGCGCGCCTGATCGTGTCGCTGTCGGGTGCGCACAAGCCGGTGCTCGCGGTGCTGTCGTCGCTGCCCAACGGCCCCGGTTTCGATCCGGCCAGCGGACAGGTGCGGCCGGGCTGGGCGATCGATTCGGAATTGTCCAAGACCTACGAATTGCGCCGGCTGGAAGCCAATCCGTCCTCCATCGGCAGCGATGTCGATCTGTTGATCCTGATCCATCCGAAAAACCTCTCCGAGGATACCGCGTACGCAATCGACCAGTTCGTGATGCGCGGTGGGCGCCTGCTCGCCTTCGTCGATCCGGACGCCGAATCCGATCCGCTCGCCGCAAGCCAGCCACGTCCTGCCGAGGGCGGCGGGCTCACGCCGGTGGTGTCCTCGAACCTGCCGCGTCTGTTCAAGGCATGGGGCATCGAGTACGACCCCGGCAAGATCGTGCGCGACCCGGCCAATGCCTTGCAGACACCGAACGCGGCCGGGCAGCCGGTCGCCAACCCGGTGATGCTGGGCTTGACGAAGGACGGGCTGGATCAGAACGACGTCGTCACCGCGCAACTGGATTCGCTCAACCTCTCCACCGCCGGTTCCCTTGCGCTGGACGCCGGAAGCAAACTGACGATGGAGCCATTGGCATGGAGTTCGACGCACGCCGATCTCGTCGAGGCCGATCGCGTGCGCTTGCAGACCGATCCGACGCAACTGGCTGCCGGCTTCCATGCCACCGGCAAAGCCTACGTGCTCGCGGCACGCTTCACCGGCCCGCTCGCCAGCGCGTTCCCGGCGCGTGCCGACGCCCACCACCTCGCCACCACGAAACAGGACGCGAACCTGATCGTGGTGGCCGACACCGATGTGCTCACCGATCGCCTGTGGGTGCGCGCGCAGGATTTCTTCGGGCGTCGGTTGCTCAACCCGTTCGCGCGCAACGGCGATTTCATCGCCAACGCCGTGGACAACCTCTCCGGCGCGGCCGATCTGATCGGCCTGCGCGCGCGGCAGGGCTTCGTGCGGCCGTTCACGCGCGTGCAGAAAATGCGCCAGCGTGCCGACGATCGCCTGCGCGGCAAGCAGCAGGAATTGCAGGCGCAGTTGAAGACGATGGAAGAACAGCTCGCCAGCCTGCAAGGCGGCAAGGCCGGGCAGGGCGCGCAGGCCGTCGATGCGCGCGCAGCCGCGCAGATCGAGCAATTCCAGCAACAGCGCCAGCGCGTGCGCGGAGAGTTGCGCGACGTGCAGCATCAGCTCGACGCCAGCATCGAACAACTCGGTACGCGCCTGAAGCTGCTGGACATCCTCGGCGTGCCGCTGCTGCTGACGCTGATCGTGTCGATCGTCGCGTGGCGTCGGCGTCGCCCGCGGCAAGGTGCGGACTGACGCGCACGCGGTAGCGGATATCGTTTCGAAACACCCGAAGGAGTCGACGATGGTGCGCATCCGCCGCGGGTTCGATGTCGATGTCGCCCATGCGCACCTGCGCAAGGCTGATCGCGCACTGACGAAATGGATGCGCAAAATCGAGGTAATCGCAGCCGATCCGCGCTGGCGCAAGCCCTTCGATGTCACCGATGCGCTGGCGCGCGCCATCCTCTACCAGCAACTCTCCGGCAAGGCCGCGGCGACCATCGTTGGCCGCGTCGAGGTTGCCACCGCATCGAAACTGCTGCACGCCGATTCGTTCGCCCGCGTGGACGATGCCACGCTGCGCGCCTGCGGGGTGTCCGGCAACAAGACGCTCGCCCTGCGCGATCTGGCCGCGCGTGCGGCGCGCGGAGAAATTCCCGATGTACGGCAGATGGCGACGATGGACGATGCGCAGATCGTCGCCGCGCTCAGTGCGGTGCGCGGAATCGGCACATGGACCGTGCAGATGATGTTGATGTTCCGCCTCGGTCGCCCCGACGTATTGCCGGTGGACGACCTCGGCATCCGCAAGGGCGCGCAGATCGTCGATGGGCTCGATGCGATGCCTACGCCGAAGCAGCTCGTCGAACGCGGCGAATGCTGGGGGCCGTACCGCACCCTTGCCGGCTTGTATCTGTGGCGGATCGTGGATGCTGCGAAGCCTGTGCCTGCTGCAAAGCCCGTGCCGCGGTCACAGGGTTGACAGGCGAGAACGAGGGGGCATCTTTTTCGACGCTGCAACCCCACCCCAACCCTCCCCTTCGCTAGCGCGAAAGGGAGGGAGACAAGCCTTGTACGCCTCCCGTTGCGTTAGCAGGTGGAGGTTGGGAGGGGGTGCATGTCTGCTGCTGTTGTGACCATGCAACGAGCACCTGTCCATGGAACTGCATCCAGTCGTCATCCATGGCGCCTCCGTTTTCCGCACAGAACAGTCCACCGGACTGTTCTAGCGCGCAGAAAACGCCCAGTGCCACGGTTCGTAGACGATGCCGTGCGGGTTGTCGCGCGGATAGCTCATCGTGAAACCGAAGCGGGCGGCGTGCTGTGTCAGCCACGCGAAGGCGGGAGTCGTCTCGAAGCTCTCCTCGGCCGGCGGTTCGCCGGGTGTGCCGATGTCGATGGCAAGGCCCGAGTGGTGCTCGCTGTAGCCGGGCGGAGTGTTGACGGTGAGGATCTGCGCGATGGTCTGCCCGCGTGCGAGCTTGCGCTGGAAGATTCCGAGTTGATACGCATGGCCGCGATAGCCGGAAATCGCATCCAGCACGATGCCATCGGCCAGTGCCGCCGCGCGCAGACGCGACCACGCGCGCGCTGCGGGAGCGAGCAGCCACAGCGGGCGTCGATAGCGGTCGCGACCGGCGAAGGCCAGTTCAGCCGGTTCGGCGATGAGTTGCAGACCGTGGCGTGCGCCGTAGTCGTCGGGAATGTCCAGCGCCGCCAGTGACGACGCGCTCGCATCGAGCGTCACCACCACGCCTGTATCGCTGGCGATGGCGTCCAGCGCCGCGCCGATGCCCGTATCGGTGCGCAGGGTCGATGCATCCAGCGAGTGCACGTCGCCATGATCCACGGCGGCAAGAAAGCGCCCGTCGGACTTGCGCCGCAGCAGCCATTCGGACTGCGCCAGCCGGCGTGCGGTGGCGTTGCCGCGCGCGCGCGCCAGCCATGCGGGGATGGCTTCGACGAGCGGGGTGTTGAGCAGGCGCTGTCCGCGGGGACGCATGGGCGACAGCTTATCGAGCGTACGCCGTGCGGTCACGCCCATCGCGCAGCGCGGCGAGCAGATCGTCGGGACGCTTGAGGCTCAGCAACACGACCTGTTTGCCGTCGCGCAGCGGCAGCGCCAGCACGCGCGCACGGTCGGTGAGGATGCAGAACATCCGCAGCAACGCGCGGTTGCGGAACCAGCCCAGCGCCAATCCCGGCAGGCCGATGCCGCCGGTGCGCAGGAAGGTCTTGTATTCGGGATGCTCGTCCAGCCGCAGCACGCGGGCGCGTTGCAGGTCGATGTCGGCGATGGCCACGTCCAGCTTGCTGTTGCCGGCGACCAGATGCAGCATCGCGCCGTCGAGGCTGACCTCGAGTTTTTCGATCCAGCGCGACACCAGCAGCACGTTCACCGCCGCGAAAACGACGATCGGCAGCGGCAGGTATGCCGGCGGCGTGGGTTTGACGAGCGCGTACACCAGCGCCAGCGCGACCACCGTCGGCAGCAGCACCATCAACGCGACCAGCATGCGCGGATCGCGCGCGGGCGGGGTGATGTCGAATCGACGTGGCATGGGGGTCATCGTGATTCCTGATGATTTCAGTGTGCCGCGATCCAGTCGGCAATGTCGGCGACGACCTTGGCGTCCACATGCGCGGGCTTCGAATATTCGGCGATCGAGCCGGGGCCGGTGCCGGCGACGAACAGATGATTCAGCGCCGGGTAGTCCTTGAAGGTCACACGCGGATCATGATCGAAGGCGGCGTGCCAGCGCTGCCAGTCGGGTGCGGTGACCTGGAAGTCGCGTTGCCCTTGCAGGATCAACATCGGTTGCTTGATCGCGCGCGCGACCGCCACATCATCGTAACCGCTCAGGCTGCGCCAGTAGCTGGCTGGCAGATCGAGCAGGAACTTCTGCATCGCCGGCGTGTGCGCATCGATTTTCTTGACCGCCGCCACCGCATCCTTGAGCGCAATCAGTTGCTTTTCGGTGGCCGCATCGGGCTTGCCGTTGGCATGCGCCATGTACTCGTTCTGATCGACGAGGATGTCCTCCAGATGGCGTGATGGCGCGGCCAGCAGCACGATGCCCTTGACCTCGGTGCCGACTTTTTGGGCGATGCGCGGGGCCATCATCGCACCCTGGCTGTGACCGACGACGTAGATGCGCTGCGGATCGATGTCCGGCTGCTTGCGCAGGAAGGCGACCGCAGCGATGGCATCGTCTGTGGTTTCATCGTCGATGGTGAATGCGCCACGGAATTCGTCCGGATGCACCTTGGTGCGCTTGTCGTAACGCAGCGAGGCGATGCCGCGCTCGGCCAGCCCTTGCGCGAGGTCGAGGAATACGCGCGTGCCACCGACGCTCTCGTCGCGGTCGTTTGGCCCGGAGCCGTGTACGAACACCATCGCGGGGAACGGACCCTTGCCGGCTTTCCCGGCTGCCGGCAGCAACACGGTGCCCGGCAGTTTGCTGCGTCCGGCCGGGGCGAAGTGGATCTCGCGCGAGGGCAGGTCGGCACGGGATGTCGCCGGCGGCGGGGCCGGCTTGATGAAGAATCCGGCGATTTTCCCGTCGGCATCGGTGGCGACCTGTGCCAGCAATTCGCCGCGCTCGCAATGCAGCGCGATCGAGACCACGGTCATGCCCTGCACCGACTGCGACGAGGCCGCGCCGCGTGTGTGCAACTTGCCGAACTGTTGTCCAACCGAGACCCACACGTCCTTGAGCTTGGCCACGTCCAGCGCCGCGGCCATCTTCGCGTCGAAGCGCGCATGCGCAGCGTCGAAATGGCCGGCGTCCATGTCGTCGAGCAAGGCATTGGCGATGGCGACCGGATCGGTTTGCGTTGCATGCGTCGCCACGTTTGCAGCACTGGCAGGTGTCGTGTTGGATGGCGTGGCGTTGCTGGGTGTGGCGAAGGTCGTGACGGGCAGCATGACGGTGGCGCAGGCGAGCAGGGCGGTGGCGAGCAGGGTCTTGATGGGGTGGGTTTCCGTGTCGTGGCTGTGCATGACGGTGTGCCTCAGGGGGCGGGTTTGGTTGGCGGTGCAGCGTCGCGTGCATCGGCGTCGCTGGCGGATTTCTTCAAGCGCCCACCCTTGCGCAGGGCTTCGCGCAGTACGTACTCGATCTGCGCGTTGACCGAACGCAGCTCGTCGTCCGCCCACTGCTGCATGGCTTGCAGCACGTCGGCGCCGATCCGCAGCGGGTAGGACTTTTTCTCGCTCATGGGTTCAACGGTGGCTGCGGGATTTGCGCGCATGCGCCGAGGCGAATGCGATGGCGAGGATGATGAGGAGGGTGGTCATGGGGGCTTGGGTTGGCCAGTGAATGGGATGAATTTGGTGGTATCTGTGAGGGGGTGGAGGAGTCGATCATGTGAAATCACAAAGCCTTAACTTGCGTGGCGACCTGATTCGGAATTCCCTCACCCGCCGCGCCTGCGGCGCATCGGCCTCTCCCAGAGGGAGAGGCGATTTCTTCCTTCTCCCTCCGGGAGAAGGTGCCCGCAGGGCGGATGAGGGCGCGATCTGACGGTGACGACTTCGCTTCGATGGCCCCTCACCCCCACCCCTCTCCCGAATGGGAGAGGGGCTCAATAGATCGTTCCCGTGTTCACGATCGGCTGCGCCGGTCGCTCCGAGCACAGCACCACCAGCATGTTGCTGACCATTGCCGCGCGGCGTTCGGGGTCGAGGTCGGCCAGGCCTTTTTCCTTGAGCTGGCCCAGCGCCATCTCGACCATGCTCACCGCGCCGAAGACGATGCGGGTGCGCGCGGCGACCACCGCGTCGGCCTGCTGGCGTTGCAGCATCGCCTGCGCGATTTCCGGCGCGTAGGCGAGGTGGCTGATGCGCGCGTCGTTCACCGACACGCCGGCCTGCGCGAGGCGCTCCTTGAGCTGGCCCATCAGGTGCTGGCCGATCTCGGCCGGATGGCTGCGCAGCGAGACCACGTTCGGATCGTCGTGGTTGTCGTAGGGATAACTGGTGGCCATCTGCCGCAGCGCCGATTCGGACTGGATCTGCACGTAGCTCTCGTAATCGTCCACGTTGTAGACCGCCTCGGCCGAATCCACCACCTGCCAGACGATCACCGCGCCGATCTCGATCGGGCTGCCCTGCAACTCGTTGACCTTGATCTTGCTGCTCTCGAAGTTGCGCACGCGCAGGCTGATCTTCTTCACCGCGTAGAACGGATTGGCGAAGCGCAGGCCGGGTTCGCGCGCCGAGCCGATGTACTTGCCGAACAGGCTCAGCACCGCGGCCTGATTGGGCTCGACGTTGAAATAGCCGCCCGCGCACAGCAGCAGGACGATGCCGGCGAGGATCGAGCCGAGGATGAGCAGCGGATCCTGCGTGTTGATCGCATGGATGCCGAACCCGCCCACCGCGAGCAGCGCGGCGAGGTGGATGAACAAGGTCGGGATGCCGGGCAGGGTGGTGAGCGGGCGTTCGTTCATGGGTGTCTCCGGTGGATGGCGTGGCAATCGCAGGGTTTGGCGATGTCGAAAATAAGATATCAGAATGATATCTAAATTGCAAGCGTTGGGTGCGACCAGTCCTCCATCGGCTGCCCGTCGGGTGGTGCTGGCTGGCCGTCCGCCACGTCCACGCAGGGCGATGCGGCGCTTGCCGCTACAATGCGGTTTTCCACCACGCGCCCCGCCCATGAGCCTCGCCGAGACGATCCAGCCCGCCGACATCACCCTCGGCACGCCATTGACGAGAAGTGCGCGGCGCGTGCTCCTGCTGGGTTCGGGCGAACTGGGCAAGGAAGTGGCGATCGAGTTGCAACGCTTGGGCGTGGAAGTGATCGCCGCCGACCGTTACGCCAACGCGCCGGCGATGCAGGTGGCGCACCACAGTCATGTGCTGAACATGCTCGACGCGGCCGCGCTGCGCGAACTGATCGTGCGCGAGCGCCCGCATCTGGTGGTGCCGGAACTCGAGGCGATCCACACGCAGACCCTGGTCGAACTCGAGCGCCTGCACGGCCAGCAGGTGATCCCGACCGCACGCGCGGCGCGGCTGACCATGGATCGCGAGGGCATCCGCCATCTCGCCGCGCAGACGCTGGGTGTGCCGACTTCGCCGTATCGCTTCGTCGATACCCTCGACGACTACCGCGCGGCGGTCGCGGCCATCGGCCTGCCCTGCGTGGTCAAGCCGGTCATGTCCAGCTCCGGCAAGGGCCAGAGCACGCTGCGCACGCCGGCCGACATCGAGCCGGCGTGGGACTACGCGCAGCGCGGCGGTCGCGCCGGGCAGGGCCGGGTGATCGTGGAAGGGTTCGTGGATTTCGATTACGAGATCACCCTGCTCACCGTGCGCCATCGCGACGGCACCAGTTTCTGCGCGCCCATCGGCCACCTGCAGGAGGACGGCGATTACCGCGAGAGCTGGCAGCCGCAGCCGATGTCGGAGCTGGCGCTGGAGCGCTCGCGGCAGATCGCCAAGACCGTGACCGACAATCTCGGCGGCTACGGCGTGTTCGGGGTGGAGTTGTTCGTCAAGGGCGATGAGGTGTGGTTTTCGGAAGTCTCTCCGCGCCCGCACGACACCGGGTTGGTGACCCTGCTGTCGCAGGATCTGTCCGAGTTCGCCTTGCACGCGCGCGCCATCCTCGGCCTGCCGATCCCGAACATCGCCCAGCATGGCCCGTCGGCTTCCTGCGCGGTGCTCGCGCACGGCCACGGCGTGCCGCGGTTCCATCACGTCGATGACGCGCTCACGCAACCCGACACCGCGCTGCGGCTGTTCGCCAAGCCGCTGGTGGAAGGCCAGCGTCGGGTTGCGGTGACGCTGGCGCGCGGCGAGTCGATCGAGCAGGCGCGGGCGAAGGCGCGCGCCGCGGCCGCCGCGCTGCGGGTCGAGCTGATCCCGGTGGATTGAGGCGGAGCCGACCATGACCAGCACCGCCCTGCATGCCGTGTTCCTGTTTCCGGCCGCGCTGGAAGCCCTCGGCGAGCCGATCAAGCCCTACCTGAGCGAGACCCCGCGCGGGCTGTGCATCCTGTGCCGCGAGATCGACACCGGCGGCGCGTTCGTGGAGGTGACCCTCGAAGGCACTACCGCCGGCGGCCACCCGGTCGAGGTGGAGCTGATGCTGCCGGCGAACATGGTGCGCATGGTGGTGTCCAGCCATAGCGAAGCGGGATTTGGATTCCAGCAGGCTCACGAGTCGGCTGTCGTGGCGTCGCGGCCAGTTGGCGCGGCCGCCATCCAGACGGCCCCGACCGCCGTCGCATCCAGTTTCCAAGCGCCCAGCACAGCCGGCGACGAGATATCGCAAGTCGAAGGTTGAGTGCGCAGGGGCAATCGCTGTGCGCAGAAAAACCAATCGACCGTAGTGGGAAAACACAGCCTCTCCCCGTGGGAGAGGCCGACGCGCCGCAGGCGCGGCGGGTGAGGGAACGCTGTATCAGGTTGCGGCGCCGTTGCGAAATCGCCAGTCCGCCGAATCCGGGGCCGTCACCCTTCCTGCCAGCGCTCCCCATCGAACGTCTGCAAGGGCTGGAATCGCGACTTGTAGTGCATCTTCGGATGCGCGTCGATCCAGTAACCCAGATACAGGTACTGCCGGCCGGTGCGCTGCGCCCATGCGATCTGCCGCAGGATCGCCAGTGTGCCCGGCGAGCGCGCGGCATCGTCCGGATCGAAGAAGGTGTACACCGCCGAGACCGCTTCGGGCGTGGTGTCGCACACCGCCACCGCCAGCAGGCGCGCACCGATGCGCAGTTCGAGGAAGCGCGTGGGGCTCCACGGGCTGGCCACGAAACGGTCGAAGTCGTCCTCGTCGGTGTCGGCCATCGGCCCGTCGCCGTGGCGCGCCGCCAGATAGCGGCGATACAGCGCGAAGGATTCGGCCGTGCGCAGCGGCAGGGTCATGTGTTCGACCACGTCGGCGTTGTCGCGCAGGCAGCGGCGCTGGCTGCGGTCGGGACGGAACTGGCGCACGTCCAGTCGCACCGGCACGCAGGCATTGCAGGCCGCGCAATTGGGTCGATAGACATGGCCGCCGGAGCGGCGGAAACCCTGCGCCAGCGCCTGCGGATAGGCCGCAGCGACGGCCGGGTCGCGCGGATCGAGCACCAGATCGCGGGCGCTGCGCTCGGGGAAATACCCGCAGGCATGTTCGCCGGTGCGATACAGGGTCATGCGCGCCATCCTATGCCGCCCCGCTGCGCAAGTCAGCCAAAGAGTGGCTCAGGCGCCGCCGCCGAGGGTTCCGGTCTGGATCGGGAAGCGGGCGTAGAACAGATCGATCCCTTCGCCGCGCAGGCGTTCGAGCATCGCCTCGGCCTGCGCCTCGTCGAGCAGGAACTCGACCACCACGGTCAGTTCGCCGGCCAGTTCGAAGAAATGCTGCTCGTGCAGGATCCCGTGACGACCGTAGCCGGCGATCGCGCGGAACGCCGAGCCGCCGTGCACGCCGTTGTGGCGGGCGTCTTCCAGCAGCCATTCGTACAGCACACGACCGTGCTGCTTGCGGCTTTCCGAAAGATAGAAACGCAATGCGCAGGTTGGATTCATGACGCGGCCCTCGCGGCGAGGAAGCGGACGATGACGATGCCGGCGGCGGTCATCGCCAGCGAGCCGAACAGGTGCGCGCCGATGTGCGCCAGCGACCAGCCGTATTCACGATGCAACAGCAGGTTCACGTTCTCGGCGGAAAACGTGGAGAAGGTGGTCAGGCCGCCGAGGAAGCCGGTGATCGCCGCCAGTCGCAGCGCCGGCGGGAAGGCGGCATTGAGCGCGGCGTACTCGGTGATCAGACCGATCAGCAGGCCGCCGACGAGATTGGCGACGAGCGTGCCCAGCGGAATGGTCGGGAACAGCGGATTGAGCCACAGGCCCAGATGCCAGCGCAGCAGCGCGCCCAGCGCCGCGCCGATGGAAATGCCGATCCAGCCGGAAAGCAGACCCGTGTACGCCATGACTCCTCCTTCGTGTCGGGAACCGGCACGTCGGACGCCATGATCGAAGGCTGCCCGCCGGCCGTGCGCGAACCCGCCGGAACATCCGGCGCATTCGACAGGCATCATCAGCCGCGAGGCGGTTTGGAAAAACAGGAGAATGCCATCTCCCGCGCGCAGCCTATGCCATCGGGCGCGGCGGCTGCAAGCGCGGGCCGTGCGAGCGGCGTTTCAATATCGAGGGTTGAACAGCGCCGACGCTCAGCCATGCCAGCGCGTGCTGCCCACCACCACCGTCTGAGTGCGCCCGCCGACCCAGATCGCGTCGCCCTCGATGCGGATGCGGATGCGCGCGTCGCGGCCCATTTCGCGGCCCTGGCTGACGCGGTAGCCGCGCGCCATCGGGCCGTCGGGTTCCTGCCACGCGAGGTAGGCACCGAGCAGGCCGTTGGCTGCGCCCGAGGCGGGATCCTCGACGATGCCCACGCCGGCGGGGAAGGCGCGCACCACCAGTTCGTACTCCGGGCCGGGGCAGCGCGCGAAGGCGCACAGGCCGAGGCTGTCGGTCGCCTTGGCGAGCGCGAGGATCGCGGCGTGGTCGGGATGCCAGTCGCGCAGGCCCGCTTCGCTGGCGAACTCGGCCACCCACCAGCGCCGCCCGCCCTCGACGAAGGCCGGCGGCAGCCGCCCGAGTGCGAGGCCGCCGAGCACATGGCGCAGCAGCGGCTCGTCGAGGCCGGTGTGCAGCACCCGCGCCGGCGGTGCCTGCACGAACACGCGGCGACGTTCGCCTTCGCCTTCCACCCGCACCGGCAACAGGCCGGCCGCGCACTGCTGGATCAGGCGGCCGTCATGCGCCAGCACGCCACCAAAATCCAGCGCCGCATGCGCGCTGCCGATGCTCGGATGGCCGGCGAAGGGGATCTCGCGGGTCGGGGTGAAGATGCGCACGCGGTAGCTGGCGCGCGGATCGGTCGGCGGCAGCAGGAAGGTGGTTTCGACCAGATTCGTCCAGCCGGCGAACGATTGCATCGTCGCGCTGTCCCAGTCGTGTGCGCCGAGCACCACGCCGAGCGGATTGCCGCCGCCGATGCGGTCGGCGAACACGTCCAGTTGCAGGTAGATGGGATCGGTCATGACGGTGGCTCACGCGGGTGCGACAGGGTGCCAGAAATCCGTTGCGCGCGGCGTGCCTGTAGCATGCGCCATGCCGATGATCCGGAATCAGACCATGACGATTGCCCTCCCACGAGCTTGTTGCCCGCCATCGCCCATGCGGCGGATCGGGCGTTGATTGCGTGGAAGGCATCTCGACCACGCTGGTGCTGATCGGTGTGACCTGTCTGGTCTCACTGTCGGCGTTCGGCAACCCGAAGCTCATTGGCCGGCTGGTGCTTTGGCCGCCGGCGATCGCCCGCAACGGCGAATACTGGCGGCTGCTCACCTACGGATTCGTGCACGCCGGCGGCATGCACCTGCTGTTCAACATGATCACCCTGTATTTTTTCGGGCGCTTGATGGAGAACTTCATCGATGCCCATCTGGGCGACTGGGGTTTCGTGTTTTTCTACCTGTCGGCGCTGGTGGTGGCGATCCTGCCGAGCTGGCTGCGCCACCGCGACGATGCGAAGTACATGAGCCTGGGCGCATCCGGCGCGGTGACGGCGGTGTTGTTCGCCTTCATCCTGCTGCGCCCGTGGTCGATGATCGTCGTGTTCGTATTGCCGATGCCGGCCATCGTGTTCGCGGTGGCGTACCTGGGCTACACGCTGTGGATGGATTACCGCAAAGCCGACCACATCAACCACGGCGCGCACCTGGCCGGCGCGATTTACGGCGTGCTGTTCATGCTGCTGCTGGATCCGCGCGTGCTGGCGTACTTCCTGCACGAACTCGCGCATCCGCGGCTGGGGTCGTAGCCGCCGGCATCCTGCGCCGCCGTTCCGCTGGCTCCGCGTCGCGCCGTGTGCCAGCATGCGCGCCCATGAGACTGAACAAGCACATTGCCGAAACCGGATTCTGCTCGCGCCGCGAGGCCGACCGCCTGATCGCCGCCGGGCGCGTGAGCCTCAACGGCGAGCGTGCGGGCACTGGCGCGCAGGTGGAGGCGGGCGATACGGTGCTGGTGGATGGCCGCGAGCTGCGCGCACGCACGGCCAAACCCGGCGCGCGCAAGCACGTCTACATCGCGCTCAACAAGCCGGTCGGCATCACCTGCACGACCGAGAGCGCGGTCAAGGACAACATCGTGGATTTCGTCGGCCACGAGCAGCGCATTTTTCCGATCGGTCGCCTCGACAAGGATTCGGAAGGCTTGATCCTGCTGACCAGCAACGGCGACATCGTCAACGTGATCCTGCGCGCGGAGAACAAGCTGGAGAAGGAATATCTGGTGGCGGTAAACCATCCGGTGACGCCGGAGTTCCTGCGCGGCATGGCGCGCGGCGTGCCGGTGCACGGGCAGACGACCCTGCCGTGCCAGACCGGCAAGCTGGGGCGCCAAGGTTTCCGCATCGTGCTGGTGCAAGGCCTGAACCGGCAGATCCGGCTGATGGCCGCGCACTTCGGCCTGCGCGTGAAGCAGTTGTTGCGGGTGCGCATCGGCAACGTGAAGCTCGGGCATCTCAAGCCCGGACAGTGGCGCAACCTCACCGATGCCGAACTGCGCGGCCTGCTGCCCGAAGGCATGGAGTGGTGACATGGACCACGAACTGACGATCCACGACGACCCGCGCCGGCAGCGCTTCGAGGCAATCGTGGACGGGCATGCCAGCCGGCTCGATTACGAAGTCGAAGATGGCGTGATGGTGATCGTCCACACCGAAGTGCCGTCGGCCCTGCAAGGGCGCGGCATCGCCGGCGCACTGGTGCGCCATGCCTGCGAAGCGGCGCGTGCGCGCGGGCTGCAAGTGGAGCCGCGCTGCGATTACGCCGCGACGTGGTTGCGGCGGCATCCCGAGTATGCCGATCTGGTGGTGGCGCACGGTGGACTGAAGTGAAGTGCGCGGGGCTCCGCAGACGCAGAGCCCCGCGTTGCGACGCGATCCTTACGGAATCAGGACTTGGCGGCTTTCTTGGCGGCCTTCTCGGCGCGCTTTTCCTTCAGCGACTTCTCGGGCTTTTTCTTGGCTTCCTTTTTCTGGTCCATTCCCTTCGACATGGCAGACATCCTCGCGGTTGGGGGCGTACGGCGGCGACGTGACGTGCCGCAGCCGCCTTCATACACCAAAGTGGGGGTGGCGATGAAGCCTCGGGGAGCGTGTTGGAAGTTCGCCTTGCAGGCCTTGACTGCCAGGGGTTACGCCGTCGCGACCCAGCCGGTAAAATGACGGGCTGGCCGCAATGGCCCGATCAGACGGCTTCGTTGCCCGACGCCATCCCCATCTCCGCATTCCGGTTCCCGACCCATGGCCCTCAATCCTCTCGACCTGTACGACGTGCGTTCCCTGCTCAGCGAGGAGGAGCGCGCGGTGCAGGATGCCGCGGCGCGCTTTACCGACGAGCGCGTGCTGCCGATCATCGGCGACTGCTTCGATCAGGCGCGTTTCCCGCGCGAGCTGGTGCCGGAGATCGCCGAATTGGGCCTGCTCGGTTCCTCGCTGCCGGAAAAGTACGGCTGCGCGGGATTGAATGCGGTCAGTTATGGCCTGATCTGCCAGGAACTCGAACGCGGCGATTCGGGCATCCGCAGTTTCGTCAGCGTGCAGTCCTCGCTGTGCATGTACCCGATCTTCGCCTACGGTTCGGAGGCGCAGCGCGAGCGCTGGCTGCCGTCGATGGCGCAGGGCAAGACCATCGGCTGCTTCGGCCTGACCGAGCCGCACGGCGGTTCCGACCCGGCCAACATGAAGACGCATGCGAAGAAGGATGCCGGCGGCGACTGGATCCTCAACGGCGCGAAGATGTGGATCACCAACGGCAACCTCGCCGACATCGCCATCGTGTGGGCGCAGACCGAGGACGGCATCCAGGGCTTCGTGGTGGAAAAGGGCATGCCCGGTTTCACCGCGCAGGAAGTGCACAAGAAGATGAGCCTGCGCGCCTCGGTCACCTCGGCGCTGTTCTTCGACGGCGTGCGCGTGCCGGAGGCCAACCGCCTGCCGAACGTGAAGGGCCTCAAGGGCCCGCTGGGCTGCCTGACGCAGGCGCGCTACGGCATCACCTGGGGACCGATCGGCGCGGCGCAGGCGTGTCTGCACGAGGCGCTGTCCTACGGCGCCGAGCGCATCCTGTTCAAGCGCCCGTTGACCTCCAATCAGGCGGTGCAGGTCAAGCTCGCCGAGATGGCGCGACGGATCACGCTGGCGCAACTGCTGTCGCTGCAACTCGGGCGGCTGAAGGACGCTGGCGCGATGCAGCCCACGCAGGTGTCGCTGGCGAAATGGAACAACTGCCGCATGGCCATCGACATCGCCCGCGAAACCCGCGACATCCTCGGCGGTGCCGGCATCACCACCGAGCATTGCGCGATCCGCCATGCGCTGAATCTGGAATCGGTCATCACCTACGAGGGCACCGAGACCGTGCACCAACTCGTGGTCGGTCGCGAGCTGACCGGCATCAACGCGTTCTGATCCGGGAGCCGGCTGTGGCCGTGAAGACGGCGTCGATCCTGCTGTTGCCGATGGCGCTGGCGGCGTGCTGCGCCTGCGCGCCACGGCCGACGCCGCTCGACCGCAGCGTGCAGATCGACGCGGCGATGCGGCTGATCCAGGGCGACTACGCCAAGGTCGCCGATCGCATCCGCATCAGCGTGGCCGAGTATTACAACAACTACGGCAAACTGCCCACGCGCAATCAGGATGCCGGCCTGCCGGCGCCGCAGGAGTACCGCGGCGACACGCTTCGCTCCGCCAGCATCGGCGCGGATGGCGCGATCACGCTGGAGTTCGACGCGAGCTCGGGCAGGGACGGCGGGCGCATCGTGCTCATTCCGGATCTTGCGCACGTCGCGGCGATGGGAGTGCAGTGGCATTGCCGGACGCCGGACTATCCACAGATTCGCGCCGCGCTGCCGGGCTGCGCGTACACCGGCCACTGACGACGTTCCGATGGACGGCCCACGCATCCACACCGAACGCCTGCTCCTGCGCCTGCCGCAACGCGAGGATTTCGACGCCTACGCCGAAGCCTACGGGGATCCTGACGTGACTCGCCACCTCGGTGGCGTGCTCACGCGCGCGGCGGCGTGGCGCAAGTTCCTGCAAGGCCCGGGCGCGTGGGCGATGCAGGGCTTCGCGATGTTCTCGGTGATCGAGAAATCCAGCGGCGACTGGATCGGCAGCGTCGGCCCGTGGCGGCCGGAAGGCTGGCCTGGCAACGAGATCGGCTGGGTGCTGCATCGACGTGGCTGGGGTCACGGCTACGCCACCGAGGCGGCCACAGCGGCGGCCGACTGGGCGTTCGCGAACCTGCACTGGGACGACATCATCCACTGCATCGACCCCGACAATGCCGCCTCGCAAGGCGTCGCGCGCCGGCTCGGTTCGCGCATCCTGCGCCGCGAAGCGATGCCGTCGCCCTTCGAGCACGTCATCGTGGATGTGTGGGGACAATCGCGCGCGGAATGGTTCGCACGCCGCAATCAGGAGAACCCGGCATGATCACCGTGTATGGCTATTCGCCCTCGGGCAACACCCACAAACTGCGCATGCTGCTCGCGCATCTTGGCCGCGAGCATCGCTGGGTGGAGATCGACATCGCCCGCGGCGACACCCGCACGCCGGAGTATCTGGCGAAAAATCCCAACGGCAAGGCGCCGATGATCGAACTGGAGGATGGCCGCACCCTGGCCGAATCCGATGCGATCCTGTACTGGCTGGCCGAAGGCACCGCGTATTTCGCCGGCGATGCATGGCAACGCGCGCAGACGATGGCGTGGATGTTCTTCGAACAATACAGCCACGAGCCCTGCGTCGCGGTGGCACGTTTCATTTGCGGCTGGACGCCGCTGGATTCGCCGCGTCGCGCCGACTTGCCGCGCCTGCGCGAACGCGGCCATCAGGCGCTGGCGGTAATGGAAACCCACCTGTCCGCGCACGCATGGTTCAGCGGCGGCGGCACTGATTACGGCATCGCCGACATCGCCCTGTTCGGCTACACCCACGTCGCCGACGAAGGCGGTTTCGACCTGAACCGCTACCCGCGTGTCAGCGACTGGCTGGCGCAGGTGAAAGCGCAGCCGGGTTATCTGCCGATGCCGAAGTATGCAGAGGAAAACATCGCGTTGATTGCGCAGTCGAAGCAATCCGCACGGTAAGCGCCGTTGCAATCGGATACGGCATTCCCTCACCCGCCGCGCCTGCGGCGCGTCGGCCTCTCCCGGAGGGAGAGGCGACTGCTTCCTTCCCCCTCCGGGGGAAGGTGCCCGCAGGGCGGATGAGGGCACCAACTTCGCTTGCGAAATCGTCTGATTTGAAACCATTGACCCTTGCCCCAATCCTCTCCCGCAACAGGAGAGGGGGAGAACCCATGAACGCCATCGCCCAGCCCATCCCCGCCCGCCACAAGAACGTCAATCGCGCCGAAGTGTGCGATCAGAACTTCACCGAGTTCGTGCAGCAATGGCATGGCCATGCGCAGCCGCGCCCAGCCGCCGACGAACCCGTTCTCGACGGCAGTCTGTGCAGTGCGCGCGATTTCCTCGATCTGTTCGAATCGCAGTTGATCAGCCGTCATCTGGATCTGATGGCGCGTGTGCTGCGGGTGAAGAACAAGGTCTTCTACACCATCGGATCGTCCGGCCACGAAGGCAACGCGATGGTCGCGCGGCTTACCCGCCACACCGATCCGGCCTTCCTGCATTACCGCTCCGGCGCGTTCATGGCCGAACGCTTCCGCAAATTGCCCGGTCTCGATCCGGTCATGGATTCGGCGCTGTCGTTTGCCGCATCGAAGGATGATCCGGCCTCCGGCGGCCGCCACAAGGTGTGGGGCAGCAAGCCGCTGTGGGTGCTGCCGCAGACCTCGACCATCGCCTCGCATTTGCCGAAAGCGCTGGGCACCGCGGTGGCGATCGAGCAGGCGCGACGCATCGGTCATGCGCTGCCGATTCCCGACGATTCCATCGCGATCTGCTCGTTCGGCGACGCATCGAGCAACCATGCCACCGCGCAGACTGCCTTCAACACCGCCGGCTGGACGGCCTACCAGAAGCTGCCCGCGCCGGTGCTGTTCGTGTGCGAGGACAACGGCATCGGCATCTCGGTGAAGACGCCGGGCGGCTGGATCGAGCGCAACTTCGCACGTCGTCAGGATCTGGATTATTTCTACGCCGACGGCCTCGACATCGCCGCCGGCTACGAGCAGGTCGCGCGCGCCGTGCACCACTGCCGCACCACCCGCCGGCCGACCTTCCTGCACCTGCGCACCACACGCATCATGGGTCACGCCGGCACCGACTTCGAGATCGAGTGGCGCAGCTTCGAGGAATTGATGCAGGTCGAGGCCGGCGATCCGCTGCTGCGCTCGGCGCATATCGCGCTCGCATCGGGCCTGCACACGAAGGAATCGCTGCTCGCGCAGTACGAGGATATTCGCAAGCGCTGTTTTGCGGCTGCCGAGGAAGCCGACCGCCGCCCCAAGCTCACCGACCTCGCCGACGTCATCGCGCCGCTCGCGCCGTACACGCCCGCCGCGGTGAAAGCGGAGGCGCAGCGCGCGGATTTCGCCGACAAGCGTCTGGCGGTGTTCGGCAGCGAGGCCAAGCTGCCGGAGAACCTGCCGCCACGCCACCTCGCGCTGTTGATCAACAACGCCCTGCACGATTTGTTCTGCAAGTACCCCGAGTCGCTGCTGTTCGGCGAGGACGTGGCGCAGAAGGGCGGCGTCTATACGGTGACCAAGGGATTGCACAAGGCCTTCAAGAACGCGCGCGTGTTCAACACCCTGCTCGACGAGACCATGATCCTCGGCCTTGCGCAGGGCTACGCCAATATGGGGATGCTGCCGATCCCGGAGATCCAGTACCTCGCGTATTTCCACAACGCCTGCGATCAGATCCGCGGCGAGGCGTGTTCATTGCAGTTCTTCAGCAATGGCCAGTACCGCAATCCGATCCTGATGCGCATCGCCTCGCTGGGTTACCAGCGCGGTTTCGGCGGACATTTCCACAACGACAACTCCATCGCCGCGCTGCGCGACATCCCCGGCCTCGTGGTCGGCTGTCCGTCGCGTGGCGATGACGCGGCGACGATGCTGCGCACGCTCGCGGCGCTGGTGAAGGTCGATGGGCGCGTGTGCGCCTTCCTCGAACCCATCGCGCTGTACATGACCAAGGATCTGCACGCAGCCGGCGATGGCGCGTGGCAGTTCGCCTATCCCGCGCCCGGCGAAGCGATGGTGCTGGGCGAGGAACGCGTTTATGACGCCGACGCGAAGGATCTGGTGGTCTTCACTTACGGCAACGGCGTGCCGATGAGTCTGCGCGCCGCAAGGCAGATCGAATCGAAACACGGCTGGAAGGTGCGCGTGGTCGATCTGCGCTGGTTGCAGCCATTGAACGAGCAAGCCATCGCGCGGCACGCAGGCGAGTGCGCACGCATTCTCGTGGTGGACGAAGGCCGCCGCAGCGCCGGTGTCGGCGAGGGCATCATCACCGCCATCGTCGAGGTCGGGCATGGCAGCAAGCCGCTGCGCCGCGTGGTCGGGGTGGACACCTACACCCCGCTCGCGGGCGCGGCCTTGCTGGTGCTGCCGGGCGAGGCGGATATCGTTGCGGCGGCTACCGAATTGGCTTGAGCCGCATTTTGCTTCTCCGTCCGGGAGAAGCTACCCCCGCGAAAATGGGGATGCTGTAGGGTTGATGCAGGAAGGAGGCTTTCGCCCCTCATCCCAACCCCTCTCCCGATGGGAGAGGGGCTTGAAACGTGGCAGTGCAACATCCTTTGCGATTTCTACCCAACCCCTCTCCCGATGGGAGAGGGGCTTGCACCGCGGCAGTACGACCCTCTTCGCGGCTTTCGCCCCTCACCCCAACCCCTCTCCCGATGGGAGAGGGGCTTGAAACGGCTCAGTGCTTCTCCGGCGCCGGCCCCTGCACCACCTGCACGAGGTGGTCGGGATCGATGTGCTTGCGGAATGCGTCCTGCACCTGCTGCGCGCTCATGTCGAGGTAATGCCGTGCGGCGACCATCGGCTCGTCCAGCGGCAGGCCCTTCCAGCTCCACGCCAGCAACTCGCGGGCGATGCGTTCCACGCTGGACACGCTCACCGGGATCGAGCGGATTTCATACTGGCGGGCGTTGTCGAGTTCGGTCTTCGACACCGGCTGGTTCTGCATTGCGCGCAGGTTCTGCTGCACCAGCGCATCCACCGGCCCGACCTTGCCCGGGTCGCTGCCGTATTGCACGTAGAACACCGAACGCGAGCGGTCGAACTGCATGCCCGAGCCGGCGCCGTAGGCGAAGCCGTGCTTGACGCGGATGTCGGTCATCAGTCGCGAGGCAAAGCCATTGCCGCCGAGCACGTCGTTGCCCAGGGTGAGCGCGAAGCGATCCGGATTGGCCAGATCCACACCCAGCGTCTGCGCCATCAGCACCTGGTCCTGCGAGGCGTAGGCGTTGGGGACGACGGTGTAACTGGGCGGATTGAGCGGCACCTTCGCCGGGATCGTGGACGGCTTGGGCCCTTGCGCCTTCCAGCCGCCGAAGTACTTCTCCACGGTCGCGCGCGCCTGTTCCGGGGTGACATCGCCGACCACGACGATGGTGGTCATGTCCGGACGGAACGTGCTGGCGTAGTAATCCTTCGCATCCTGCAAGGCGAGCTTGTCCACCGTGGCCGGCGTGGCTTCGCGCAAGGCCGGGTCGCCGGCGGGCAGCAAGCCCTTCTTCAGCGCGCGGAACATCTGGTATGACGGCGATTGCAACTCGCCGGCCAGCGTGCGCGACAGGGTTTGCTGCTGCACGGTGAAGGCGGCCGCCGGCAACGCCGGATGCAGCTCATTGTCGGCCAGCAGGGCCATGCCGCGATCGAAGCCCTCGCTGGGCACGGCGAGATTGAAATCGCTGCCGCCGGAGGCGTTCGCGGCGATGTCGTCGAGCGCCTTGTGGAAGGCGGTGCGGTCGAGCGTGGTGGTGCCGTAGTCGAACAGGGCATTGAGCACGCGCGCGATGCCTTCCTTGCCGGGCGCTTCCTGCAGGGACGCATCGTGATCGACGTGGCCGACCACGGTGACGGTCTTGCTGACGGTTTCCGGCTGCACGATCAGGGTGATGCCGTTGGCCAGCGTCATGCGCTGCGGCGCCAGCGTCCAGTGCGGCATGTCGAGTTTCGCCAGCGCGGTGGCCGCCCACTCGGGCAGCGGCGCGTCGAGCTTGTCGTCGCTGCCGAATTTTTCGCTGCCGCCGAAGCCGTTGCTGTCCGGTGGGCGCTTGCCGTTCGGATCGGGCGTGAGCACCACGGTCACGCGCTGGTCGGCCTTGAGCCATTGCCGGGCGACGCGGTTGACGTCGTCCACCGTCACCGCGCGGATCTGCTGCTCGGCTTGCGCGGGCGAATCCAGCCCCTGCCACGCCAGCGCCTGCGACCACGCGCTGGCCTGCGTCACCGCGCTGTTCTTGTTGAACTCGAACTGCGCCAGCTCGGCGCGACGCGCGGCCTCGACCAGATCGGCGGGCACGCCGTCCTTGAGGACGCGCGCGATCTGCGCATCCATCGCCGCCTGCGCGGCGGCGGCATCGCCGCCCTTCGGAAAGCCCACCGCGACGTAACCGATGCCGGCATTGCTGAACGGCTGCGCGCCGGCCGAGGTGCTGAGCACCTTGCCGGTGGCGGCCAGATCGGACAACCCGCTGCGCGCATTGGAAAGCGCATCCATCAGCAGTTGCGACGCGGCGAAATCGGGCGAACGCTGCCCTGGCATGCGATACAGGAACTGCACCGAGCCGGTGGCGTCGGGGGTGGTGCGGGCGATGGTCTTGGCGGAGAAAGGCTGCAGGACCAGCGGCACCCGCGCCGGCAGCGGATGCGCCGGAATGGTGCCGAACAACTGCTTGACCTGCGCCAGCGTGGCCTGCGGATCGACATCGCCGACGATCACCAGGATCGCGTTGTTGGGCTGGTACCACGCATCGTGGAAGGCGCGCAGATCCTTCGCGGTGGTGCGGTCGAAGGACGGCCGGGTGCCGAGCGCATCCTCGGCGTAGCCAGTGCCGGCGAACAGCGCGCGTTCGGCGTCGGCGAAGGCCAGATAGCCCGGATCGGAAATGTCGCGCGAGACTTCCTGCTCGATCGCGCCCTTTTCCAGCGCCCAGTCCTTGTCGGTCATCAGCGCCCCGCGCATGCGCGTGGACTCGATGTGCAACAGCAAGTCCAGATACTGCGCCGGCGCCACGAAGTAGTACTGGGTCGCATCGGAGGTGGTGAAGGCGTTGTTGTCGGCGCCCATCTTGCCGGTCATCTCGTTGAGCTGCGCGCCGGTCATGCCACGGCTGTCGCGGAACATCATGTGCTCCAGCGCATGCGCGCTGCCGGGCTGCCCGACAGGCGTTTCGTAGCCGCCGGCCAGATAGGTGATCTGGGTGGTCACCATCGGCGCGAGGCGGTCGGGGACGATCACCACCCGCAGGCCGTTGTCGAGGGTCGCGCGGGTGGCCCCGTCAGCGCTTGCCACGGCGTTGGCGGGAGCAGCCGAAGCCGGATTCGCAGCGGGCATGCCGCAGCCGAGCATCACGGCGAGGGCGAGCGGCAGGAGACGGGGTGATGCGGTCTTGCGCATGGTCGTTGTCCTTGAGAGATGCGGGATCAGGCGCTGCGCTGGGTCGGCGGCAGGGCGAAGCCGGTCATAGTCCACCAGCCGGCGGCTTTGGTTCAAGGGCTTTGGATGCCCGCAACGCGGCGCTCTGGTTGAGGATGGCAAGCGCGATGAAAGGGTGTTCGTGCCCGCGGGCGGGAAATCCAGGCATTACGCCTGCCGCGATGTCGATCTGGATCGAATGCAATCCATGGGCCGCACTCACCGCGGAGCGCCCTGTTCCAATTCGTGCAGACGCTCTGGCACGTCGTGGCGTTGCAACGTTCGCAAGAACAGGGTGCCGAACGCTGCCAGAGCGATTCCTAAGACCGCCGTTGCGAGGACGTGCTTGATGCGCCAGTTGCGCGGCGTGGGTGCGAAGGCGAGCAATCCCAGCGCCGCCGCGACGACGGTGACCGCGTCGAAGCTCGCGCGCTGCCAATAATCGCCGCCCAGATGCAGCCACATGCCGAATTCATCGAAGGTCAATGCCAGGCCAATTGCGTACAGCACAGCGCACAGCGAACGCAGGCGCCCGCGCGGCGGGGCGAACAGCAGCCACGCGCCGACCCCGCACAGCCCGAAGATGCCGTAGTTGAGATGGTGAACGTGGGTGCCGCGCAGGTGCAGATACAGATCCGGCATCAACCGCGCCATGATCAGGAACACCAACACCCGCGAGACGATGAAGGTGAGCAGGAACACGAACAGCACCAGCCGCGCGAGGTGGCGTGCCCGTGGCTCGGGTGGATCGCTGTCGTGGGTGGGGATCGGTGGCATCGTGAGTGCGGGGCGGACGCCTGAACGATTGCGCCGCGGCGGCGATCCGTCAAGTCGTCCTCCGAACCGCCGCCGCGCGATTCGCTACACTGGTAGCTTCCACGTCCGAGGGTCGCCGGCATGCGCACGCTCTACCCCGAGATCGAGCCCTTCGACCGCGGCCTGCTCAAGCTCGACGATCGGCACGCCATGTACTACGAGCAGTGCGGCAATCCGATCGGAAAACCCGTCGTGATGCTGCATGGTGGGCCGGGCGCGGGTTGCAGTGCGAAAATGCGCCGTTTCCACGACCCGGAAGCGTACCGCATCATCTTGTTCGACCAGCGCGGCAGTGGGCGTTCGACGCCGCATGCCGATCTCGAAGACAACACCACCTCGCATCTGGTGGCCGATATCGAGAAGCTGCGCGCGCACCTGCGCATCGCGCGCTGGCAGGTGTTCGGAGGCAGTTGGGGTTCGACGCTGGCGTTGGCCTACGCAGAACGCCATCCGCAGGTCGTCACCGAACTGGTGCTGCGCGGTATCTTCATGCTGCGCCGCTGGGAGCTGGAATGGTTTTATCAGGAAGGCGCTTCGCGGCTGTTTCCGGAGGCGTGGGAGCACTACCTCGCGGCGATCCCGGAGGTCGAGCGCCACGACTTGATCTCCGCTTTCCATCGTCGTCTTACCAGCGTCGATGAGGCCACTCAGCTCGCCGCTGCGCGCGCGTGGTCGGTGTGGGAAGGCACGACCAGCTTCCTGCGCCAGGATGCCGACTTCATCGATTCGCACGACGACGCCCGCTTTGCCCTGGCCTTCGCACGCATCGAATGCCACTACTTCGTCAACGGCGGCTTCTTCGAGGTCGAAGATCAGTTGCTGCGCGACGCCCATCGGATCAAGGACATCCCGGGCGCGATCGTCCATGGTCGTTACGACGTGGTCTGTCCGATCCGCAATGCCTGGGATCTGCACAAGGCGTGGCCGAAGGCGCATCTGGCGATCACCCCGACTTCCGGGCATTCGGCCTTCGAAGCGGAAAACGCTGAGGCGCTGGTGCGGGTGACGGACGGATTCCGCTAGCCAAGGCGGCTTCCAGCGGGCTGCAATTTTCAGCGCATTGGAGGGCGAGTCCAGGCTTTCTTTTGCTCTGCCAAGGCCCGAATCGCGTTTTCTCGCACATCGCCCCGGCTTGCCGTTTCCGACGACGCGCCGGTCAATCGGTGGGCTTCCCGCATGAACGCAATGGGCATGGGCGTTTTCGGCAGCAAGTTTGCTCGTCATGTGCTCGTCATGAGATCGATTCGCACGCGCGAATCGCGAAGAAACGTTGGCCCAATGGGCTGCTTCCTGTTCCTGCTTTCGCGTCCGCCGCGCTGGTGGAATCGCGTTCTATACTCGGCACAGATCCGGGGAGTGGCGACGATGCGCGAGCAGGGGCGGGGGCGGGGCGTGGCGACGTGGCTGCGCGTGAGCGTGGCGGCGCTGCTGGTGACGACGCTGGCGCTGCTGGGCGGCTGCAAGCCCGCCAGCCAGAGCACCAACGTGCCGGCCTTGCAGGGCGCCAACGGCGCGCCGATCGATGCGCGCCAGTCGCCCAAGGGCTTCACCCTGCTGTCGGCGTATCCGGATGGTTCCGGCGACGAGTTGGCGATCGCGCTGGAGTTCACCCGCCCGCTGGTGGGCACGCAGGATTTCGACGCGCTGGTCAGCGTCACCGACGACAAGGGCGCGGTGGTCAAGGGTTCGTGGTCGCTCAAGGATGCCGACGACGACGACTCGCCCAAGGCCAAGGGCAAGGATGCGGGCAGCCGCGTGCTGCGCTTCCCCGGGGTGAAGCCGGCACTGAAGTACACGGTGAAGATCGACGGCAAGCTGGCCGCCGCCGACGGCAGCACGATCGGTACCGACATCCAGCGCGAGGTCTACACCGGGCCGCTGGATCCGGTGGTCGGTTTCGCCTCGCAGGGTAGCGTGTTGCCGGCACGCGAGACGCGCGGCCTGCCGGTGGTTTCGGTGAACGTGCCCGAGGTGGACGTGGAGTTTTTCCGCGTCCACGACCAGGATCTTTCCACCTTCTATTCGCAGTACCAGCGCGGCGGACAGAAGGACGGCTACGACCTCGACGCCGCCTACGGCAACCGCACGCCGATCGCGAAGATGGCCGATTCGGTCTATCTCAACCGCTTCGTGCTCGGCGGCAAGGAGAACGAGCGCGTCCTCAACTACCTGCCGATCCAGAAGATCGACGAGCTGTCCAAGCCGGGCCTGTATTTCGCGGTGATGAAGCCGGCCGGGCATTTCAAGCAGGGCTACCAGACCGCGCTGTTCTTCGTCAGCGACATCGGCCTGCACGTGCGCGCGTACAAGGACAAGCTGTTCGTGCACACCGCATCCTTGCAGACCGGCGCGCCGGTCGGCGCGGTCGATGTGCAGGTGCTCGACAAGAAGGGCAACGCGGTGGTCAAGGCGAGCACCGATGCCTCCGGCAATGCGTTGATCGCCTACACCCTCGACAGCGCGCAGGTGCTGGTCGCCCGCCGCGGCACCGACACCTCGATGCTGCCGTTCAATCAGCCGGCGCTGGATCTGTCCGAGTTCGAGGTCGCCGGTCGCAAGCAGGCGTGGTTCGATGTGTTCGCGTGGTCGGGTCGCGATCTGTACCGCCCCGGCGAAACCGTGCGCCTGTCGGCGCTGATGCGCGACTACGACGGCAAGCCGGTGAAGCCGCAGCCGCTGTTCCTCGTGCTCAAGCAGCCCGATGGCCGCGAGTTCATGAAGTCGCGGCTGGATCCGCGCGAGTTGGGCTACTACGCGTGGGTGTACACCATTCCCGCCGACGCGCCGACCGGGCGCTGGCAGGTCGAGTTCCGCGCCACTCCCGACAGCAAGGACGTGGTCGAGGCGATGACCCTGCGGGTGGAGGAGTTTTTGCCCGAGCGCATGAAGCTCGACCTCGATGCCGCCCAGCCGATCCTGCGCCCCGGGCAGCCGCTCCAGCTCAAGGCCACCGCCGCCTATCTGTACGGTGCGCCGGCCGACGGCAACCGTTTCACCGCGCGGTTGGCGGTATCCGCCGACCAGCATCCCTTCCAGACCGGCGACACCTTGCCGGGCAAGGCGCAAGCGGCGAAGGCCGATGCCTACAAGGGCTGGTTCTTCGGCGATCCGACCATCAGCTTGCCGAAGGAAGCCAAGGATGTCGTCGATGGCAGCTTCGACGCACAGGGCCATTTCTCCGAGGACATCGACCTGCCCGAGGAAGCGGTCAAGGTGAAGGCGCCGGTGTCGGTGGTGCTGTCGGGCAGCGTGTACGAAACCGGCGGGCGCACCGTCACCCGCACCCTCAAGCGCACCCTGTGGCCGGCCGATGCGCTGGTCGCGGTGCGGCCGATGTTCGACGATGCCGATGGCGCCTCGCCCAACGGCAATGCCGGATTCGAAGTGATCCGCGTGGATGCATCGGGCAAGCGCGTGGCCGGCGCGGGGCTGAAGGTCAACCTCGTGCGCGAGTACCGCGATTACCTGTGGCGCTGGAACGACAACACCTGGGATTACGACTACACCAGCCGCTTCGACACCATCACCACCAAGACCGTGGACGTGGGCGCGAGCAGCAGCGCCAAGGTCGATTTCCCGGTGGAGTGGGGCGAGTACCGGCTGGAGGTGCTCGATCCGGCGACCGGTCTGGTCAGCCGCTATCCGTTCAAGGCCGGCTGGAGCTGGGACGACCAGAACCGCGGCCTCGACGCGCGCCCGGACAAGGTCAAGCTGGCGCTGGACAAGACCGCTTACAAGGCCGGCGACACCCTGAAGGTGACCCTCACCCCGCCGCAGCCGGGCAAGGGCGTGCTGCTGGTGGAGTCCGACCACCTGCTGTACACGGCCAACATCGACGCCAAGCCGGGCGCGACCTTCGAGATCCCGGTCACCGCCGACTGGGAGCGGCATGACGTGTACCTCACCGCGCTGGTGTTCCGTGGCGGCGCGGCGACCGAGAAGACCACCCCTGCGCGTGCGGTCGGCGAGGCCTTCATTCCGATGGATCGCAGTGCGCGCACAGTGCCGGTGAGCCTGTCCGCGCCGGCGCAGATGCTGCCCGAGCGCGACCTGCCGGTGACCATCAAGGCGCCGCAACTGGCCGGCAAGCAGGCCTACGTCACCGTGTCCGCAGTGGACGTGGGCATCCTCAACATCACCCGCTTCCCGGTGCCCGATCCGGTCGCGTATTTCTTCGCGCAGCGGCGGCTGGGCGTGGACGCCTACGACATCTACGGGCGCGTGATCGAGGCCTTCGAGGGCGGCACCGCCAAGCTGCGCTTCGGCGGCGACATGGCGCTGGGCGCGCTGCCGCAGGCGCGCCGACCGACCGCGCATGTGCAGACGGTGGATCTGTTCAGCGGCCCGGTCGCGCTGGATGCCGCCGGCAATGCCACCGTGCCGGTGAAGGTGCCGGATTTCAACGGCACCCTGCGGGTATCCACCGTGGTGTATTCGGAAGATCGCTACGGCAAGGCTGACACGCAGACGCTGGTGCGCGCGCCGGTGGTGGTGGAAGTCAGCTCGCCGCGCGTGCTCGCCCCCGGCGATGCCAGCACGCTCACCGTGGACGTGCAGAACTTCACCGGTGCCGCGCATGAGTTCACCGTCAGCGCCGATGGCTCCGCGCCGCTGCGCATCGACGGCGGTGCGCGCAAGCTCAGTCTCAAGGACGGTGCCAAGGGCACGCTCGACTTCGCGCTGGCCGCCAATCCGGGCAACACCGTGGGCAAGTACGCCGTGACCGTCGTCGCCGACGGCATCAAGGTCGAACGCCACTACGAAGTCGCGGTGCGGCCGGCGTGGCCGGCGGTGGTGCGCTCGCGCGTGCAGGTCATGCAGGTGTTGGCGCCGATCAGCCTCGACACGTCCGACGCGGTCGGGATGATGGCCGATTCGGTGAACGTGCGCCTGACCCTGAGCGCGTTGCCGCCGCTGCCCTTCGCCAGCGCGCTGGCACACCTGCTCGAATACCCCTACGGCTGCATCGAGCAGACCACCAGCAAGGGCTGGGCGGCGCTGCTGCTGGATGCCGACACCGCGCGCAAGCTGGGCATGACCGGGCTCGACGCCGCCGAACGCAAGCGCCGCGTGGAGGGCGCGTTCGGGCGCATCGCCTCGATGCAACTGCCCAACGGCAACTTCTCGTTCTGGGGCGGCAACAGCGACGCGGTACCGCAGATGACCCCGTATGTGGTCGAGTTCCTGCTGGATGCGCGCGAGGCCGGTTTCGCGGTGCCCGAGGGCGTACTGCAGAAGGCGCTCGAACGCCTCAGCGGCGACCTGCTCTCCGGCGGCGAGAAGTTCTACGGCTACGAGCAGGCCGACGGCCTGCGCTTCGGCAACAACGCCTACGCCGGCTATGTGCTGGCGCGGGTCAACCGTGCGCCGCTGGGCACCCTGCGGGCGATGTACGACAACGACCGCAGCAAGGCGGTCACCCCGCTGTCGCTGGTGCGGCTGGGGGTGGCGCTGGATCTGATGGGCGACCACGCGCGCGGCGGCAAGGCGGTGGCCGACGGCTTCGCGATGAAGTCCAAGCGGCCGTGGTATCTGGGCGATTACGGATCGGATCTGGGCGACCTGGCGAGCATGGTCACCCTCGTGCACCGATTCCATCTGGACAAGCCCGCGTACGACGAGCGCATCTTCGACCTCGCCCGTGATACCAAGGCGACCATCGACGGCGTGCCGCTCAACCAGCGCTGGTGGTACCTGAGCACCCACGACCAGATTGCGCTGGCCGGGCTGGGCAAGGTGCTGATCGCCGAGTCGGACGCCAAGGTTTCCGGCACCCTGAGCATCGGCGGCAGCAGCGAGACGATCGCGCCGCAGGCGATCGTGAGCCGCAACTTCGATGTCGCCGCGTTGCGTCAGGGCGTGCGCTTCGTGCCCACCGGCAAGCCGCCACTGTACGCGCTGATCGACGTCGCCGGCGTGCCGTCCACCGCGCCGGCGCCGGACGACAAGCGGGTGAGCATCGAGCGCACCTACTACACCACCGACGGCAAGGAATGGAAGGGCGGTAACCTGCGCGAGGGCGACGCGCTGATCGTCGGGCTGAAGATCGAATCGCGCGAGAAGATCGCCGATGCGCTGATCGAGGATCTGCTGCCGGCGGGCGTTGAGATCGAGAACTTCAACCTCGGCGACGCCAAGCAGTGGGCCGACGTGGTGGTGGACGGCATCACCCTGTCCGACCGCAGCTCGGCCGCCACGGTCAAGCACGAGGAGTTCCGCGACGACCGCTATGTTGCGGCGCTGTCGCTGGACAAGGGCGACACCGCGCACGTGTTCTACCTCGTGCGCGCGGTCACCCCCGGCACCTACGCCGTGCCGCCGCCGCTGCTGCAGGACATGTACCGCCCGCAGATCCGCGGCATCGGCAAGTCCTCACCGGCGACGATCAAGGTGGTGCAGCCGAAGTGAGGCGGGGAGTGGGGCGTGAATGGTGATTTGTGATTGGTGAATCGTGAATCGTGAATCGTGAATCGTGAATCGTGAATCGTGAATCGTGAATCGTGACTGCGGAGGCAGGATGCCGGAGCGAACGGCGCAGCCGGCCCGAAGGGCAGCGTGCAGGAGCGCGCCGTAATGGGGAATGGTGAACGGTGAATGGTGAATGGTGAAGCGAGCGTGATGTGATGAGGAAGGAAATGAGGATCGGAGTCGTGAGACGGGCAAATGAAGAAAGCGGTGTCGCGTGCTTGTCCTTCTCCCACTGGGAGAAGGTGGCGCGTAGCGCCGGATGAGGGATCGATCTTTCAGTAGCGACAAATCATGCTCTTTCGCATCGCGCTAGATCTTTCCCTCATCCGCCCTTCGGGCACCTTCCCTCGGAGGGGGAAGGAACAGATCGTGACTTCGCTCGCCTGCGCTAGCTTCGTGCCAAAGCCCACTTCGTCCCAGTCCATGATCCTTTGATGGATTCTTCGCCCATCGCATCCCAGCCCGCGCCAACGCCATCCGCGCCGCCGCCGTTTCCACCCCGCAAGCGCTTCCGCTGGCTCAAACGCTTCGGCTGGACGCTGCTGGCGCTACTCGTCGTCGCCTTCATCCTCGATCGTCTGTTCCCGCTGCCGCTGCCCGATCCACACGATGCCAGCGTGCTGGTGGTGGCGCGCGATGGCACGCCGTTGCGCGCGTTCCCCGACAGCGAAGGCATCTGGCGCTATCCGACCACGCCCGAGGAGGTCTCGCCGCTGTACCTGCAGGCGCTGCTGACCTACGAGGATCGCTGGTTCTGGCGGCATCCGGGCATCAACCCGGTCGCGTTGGTGCGCGCGGCTGGGCAATGGGCGCGCAATGGCCGCATCGTTTCCGGCGGCTCGACCCTCACCATGCAGGTCGCGCGCATCATCGACCCGGCCGCCGGCAACGATCGCAGCCTTGCCTCCAAGCTGCGGCAGATCCTGCGTGCGCTGCAACTGGAAGCGCACCTGAGCAAGCGCCAGATCCTCACCCTGTATCTGGATCGCGCGCCCTTCGGCGGCACCATCCAGGGCGTGCAGGCGGCGAGCTGGGCTTATCTGGGCAAGCCGGCGAAGCAGCTCTCGCATGCCGAGGCCGCGCTGCTGGCGGTGCTGCCGCAAACCCCGAGCCGGCTGCGCCCGGATCGCAACGCGGCATTGGCACGCGCCGCGCGCGACAAACTCCTGCAACGCATGGCCGACCTGCACGAGTGGACGCGCGCGCAGGTCGCCGACGCGCGCATCGAGCCGGTCGTCACCCGCCAGTTGCAGCAGCCGATGCTGGCGGCGCTGCTGGCGCAACGGCTCAAATCCGAATACGCGGCCAAGGGCCGCGGCGACTGCGCCGGCAGCGGCGCGCAGGAAGTCGCCGCCTGCCACGGCAGCGGCCCGCCGCGCATCGTCACCACCATCGACGCCGACCTGCAACGCGCGCTGGAAGCGCGGGTGACCGCGTACTTCGCCAATCTGCCCGAGCGCACTTCGGCGGCGTTGCTGGTGGTGGACAACCAGAGTCTGGAAGCGCGCGCCTACGTCGGCTCGGTGGTGTTCGGCGATCCGCAACGGCTGGGTCACGTGGACATGGTGCGCGCGTGGCGCTCGCCCGGATCCACGTTCAAGCCCTTCCTCTACGGGCTGGCGCTGGACGACGGCCTGATCCATTCCGAAAGCCTGCTGATGGACGCGCCGCAATCCTTCGGCGACTACCGGCCCGGCAACTTCGACACCCGTTTCAGCGGCCCGGTCGGCGCGGCCGAAGCGCTGCGCTTGTCGCTCAACGTGCCGGCGGTGGATCTGCTGGATCGGGTCGATCCGGTGCGCTTCTACGCCCGTCTCGCCAACGCCGGGGTGGTGCTGAAGATGCCGCGCGGCGCGCAGCCGAACCTGTCGATGATCCTCGGCGGCGACGGCGTGACCCTGGAGGATCTGGTCGGCGCCTACACCGCCCTGCATCGCGGCGGCATCGCCGGGCGTGTGCGCCTGACCCCCGACGCGCCGATCACCGATCGGCGACTGCTGTCGCCTGGCGCGGCGTGGATCGTCACCGCCATCCTCGACGCCAACCCGCGACCCGGCTCGCGGCTGGACACCTTCGATCCGGGCAACCGCCCACCGGTGGCGTGGAAGACCGGCACCAGTTATGGGTTCCGCGATGCGTGGGCGATCGGCGGCACGCGCCGCTACACGGTCGGGGTCTGGGTGGGTCGTCCCGATGGCACGCCGCTGCCCGGCCAGTACGGCGCGATCACCGCGCTGCCGTTGTTCTTTCAGGTGATCGACAGCCTGCCGCGCCGCGCCGGCGACGCCGCGCCGGTGCCGCCGCCGGCGAGCGTCCACCAGATCGACATCTGCTGGCCGCTGGGCACCGCCTACGATCCGGCGCATCCCGAGCTGTGCGCGCGCAAGATGCAGGCGTGGACGCTCAACGACGCCGTCCCGCCGACCCTGGGCGACCGCGATGCGCGGCTGTGGGCCGCAGGATTGCAACCGTTGCGCGTGGATGCGAAGACCGGGCAGCGCCTGAGCGCCGATTGCAGCCAGCCGCACACGGTGCGCGAAACCGCCATCGCGCGTTGGCCGGCGCTGGCCTCGCCTTGGCTGTCGGCGGCTGAACGCGCTGCGTCCACGCCGCCGCCGCTGGCCAGGGATTGCGCTCCCGATGGCTTGGACGTGGTCGCGCCGATGCAGATCGACGGCGTCGCCGACCGCGCCACGCTCGCGCGCGCGCCCAACAGCCCGCACCCGGTGCGCTTGTCCCTGCGCGCACTGGGCGCGGCCGGATCGGTGCAGTGGCTGATCGACGACCGCCTGCAAGGGCATACCGTCGGCAACGGCGTGTTCGTGCACGAGTATCCCGATCCGGGCATCCATACCGTGACCGCGATGGCCACGACCGGAGCGTGGACGCAGGTGCGCTTCAGGGTGTTGCGGTGAGTTCGGGTGCTACTTGCATATGGGCGAAACTGGAAGCGTGGGTTTGCCCAACGCAGGCTTGTCCATCTGGAATCATCCCGTCGAGGTGATTACAATGCAGTCATTGCATGCAATGACTGAACCCGACCCCATGGCCACCATGACCATCCGCAATCTGGACGACGCCTTGAAGGCGCGGCTGCGCATGCGCGCGGCACGCCATGGGCAGTCGATGGAAGAGGAGGCGCGCAGCATCCTGCGCGCGGCGCTCGCGCAACGCGTGGAGGATGAAAGCGCGGCAACGCTGTACACCGCCATTCGTGCGCGCATGGAGCCTCTGGGCGGCGTGGAACTTGCGCTGCCGCCGCGCCCGGCGATGCGCGAACCGCCGGATTTCGGTGATTGATCGTCCTCGATACCAACGTCTTGTCGGAACTGCTGCGCCCGCAACCCGCGCCGGGCGTGGTGGCGTGGTTGCGCACGCAGGCACGCATGAGCTTGTTCACCACCGCGATCACGCGGGCCGAGATGCTCTACGGCGTTCTGGTGCTGCCCGATGGCAGGCGCAAGCTGCGGCTGCAACGTGAGGTGCTGGATATCTTCGCGACCGACATGGCCGGGCAGGTGTTGCCTTACGACGAACATGCCGCCGACGCCCACGCGCAAATCGCCGTGCAGCGCCGCGCACACGGGCGCGCCAGCATTCAGGCCGACGCCATGATCGCCGGCATCGTGCGCTCGCGTGGGGCGACGCTGGCCACCCGCAACGTGCGCGACTTCGAGGACTGCGGCATCGCCCTGATCGATCCCTGGCGGTAGTCCCGGCGCGCGAGCCATTCCAGCACCCGAGTGCATTCTGCCGCACACCCGGAACTTCGCGTGCAGTCATCGCGTGCAGCCAGCGCATGCACAATCGCTGCGCTGGGCTACAATCGACCCGGCCCGTGTACAGGATCGGACGTGCAGACGAAGGACGACCCGGCCACCAACACCGAGCGCCACACCGTGGTGGATGCCACGCGGCAGGTGAGCGATGCCGCGCGCCCACGGCTGGTGGTGGTCAGCGGCATGCTGCTGGGCCTGCAGGTGGAACTGGGCGAGCAGCCCATCCTGGTCGGACGCTCGCCCGATTGCGGCATCGCCTTGCAGCACCCGAGCGTGTCGCGCAACCATTGCCGGGTCTGGCATGCGGACGATGCATTCTGGATCGAGGATCTGGGTTCGACCAACCACACCTACCTCAACGGCCTGCAGGTCGGTCGCGCGCAGTTGCGCGACGGCGACCAGATCAGCGTCGGCGGCAACGCGATCAAGTTCTTCCTCGGCGCCAGCCTCGAGGCGAGCTACCACTCCGAACTGATCGATCTGGCGATCTTCGACGGCCTCACCGGCTTCTTCAATCGCCGGCACTTCTGCGCGGTGCTCGACGAGGAATTGGCGAAGACCGGGCAGGGCACGCCCTTGAGCCTGCTGATGCTGGATCTGGATCATTTCAAGCGCATCAACGACGAACACGGCCACCCGGTCGGCGATCAGGTGCTGTCGACGGTCGCGCGGGTGGTGCGAGAGGGCACGCCACGCGGCATGCCGATCGGGCGACTGGGCGGCGAGGAGTTCGCGATCATGCTGACGGGGCCGGGCGCGGATACGGCGGCGGCCTTGGCCGAAACCCTGCGCGCGGCGGTGGAGGCCACGCCCGTCGAAGCCGTGGGGCAAACCCTGTGGACCACGGTCAGCATCGGCATCGCCAGGACCGACGCCGGCGACTGGCCGCGCGGGCGCCTGCTCAAGCTGGCCGACGATCAGCTCTATCGCGCCAAACAGGAAGGCCGCAATCGGGTGTGCGGGGACGGGTAGCTCGCATCGGCATGCCCGTAACATCCGTGGTTGAGGGAATGGAATCTGGATCGATGCGATGACGAACGCGGCTTTCTATCCAATCGGTACGCCCGGGCAGCCCTGGGGCGAAGCGGAAAAAGCCGCATGGCTGGCGCGCCAGCGTCGCCAGCGCCGCTACGCCGACGACGTGCTGGCTGCGGTGGAGCGCCTGCGCACGCGCTGGGATGCGATCGAATACGCGCAATTCGACGATCCGCCGGAACGCTATCGGGTGTTCGCGCTGCGCAGCCGTGGCTGGGATGACTCCTTGCCGCTCATGCTGGTGACCGGCGGCGTGCATGGCTACGAGACCAGCGGCGTGCTCGGCGCATTGCGCTTCGCGCAGTTGCATGCCGATACCTTTCGCGGCCGCGCCAATCTCGTCGTGGTGCCCTGCGTGAGTCCGTGGGCGTGGGAGCATGTGCAGCGCTGGAACCGGCAGGCGGACGATCCCAATCGTCTGTTCATCGAAAACAGCCCGGTGCCGGAATCGGCGGCGCTGCTGCGCTTCATCGCGCCAATGCGCGAACAGGTGCGGATGCACATCGACCTGCACGAAACCACCGACAGCGACGAGAGCGAGTTCCGCCGCGCACTGGCCGCACGCGACGGCAAGCCCTTCGAGCCCGGCAGCATTCCCGATGGCTTTTACCTGTGCGCCGATCGCGATGCGCCCGAGCCGGCCTTCCAGCAGGCGGTGCTTGCGGCGGTGGCGCAGGTCACGCATATCGCGCCCGCCGATGCGGACGGCACCATCATCGGCTCGCCGGTCGTTGCGCCGGGGGTGATCGAATACCCGTGTGCGCAGTGGGGCTTGTGTGCCGGCATCACCGCCGCGCGCTACCGCACCACCACCGAGGTGTATCCGGACAGCCCGCGCGCGACGCCCGAACAGTGCATCGCCGCGCAGGTGGCGGCGGTCACGGCGGCGGTGGAGTTTGCGTTGGCGAAAAATGCTCCGTAGCGGCGCAGTCGCTTACCCTTCACCCGCCGGCTTGGGCTTGAGCGCGGCCTTCGCTGCTTCCCATTTCTCCGCGTCCGCGGTTTGCCCGCCCGCCTTGTAGGCTTCGATCAGCGGGTCGATGTAGTCGGCCATGCGCCAGTGGTCGGCGCCGAAATCCTTCTGTTTTTCGCGCACGGCTGCCAGCAGGTGGGTTTGCGCTTCGGCGTAATCGCCGGCCTTGAGCAGGGCCTTGCCGAGTTGCACCTGCATCTCGCCGGTGAGTTCGTTGTCCGGCCCGTACAGGGCCAGCGCCCCGGCCACCGCCGTGCGTTCGAGTTCGATCGCGCGCACGGTCTGGCCAATGTCGAGGAAGTAGTTGCCGTAGTTGCCGGTGGCGATGATGGTGTTGGGGTGCTTGTCGCCGAACTTGCGGCGGATGGTCTCATAGGCGCGTTGGTAATAGGGCCCGGAGGCGGCGACCTTGTCGGGCATGCCTTGCTGGCGCAGCGCGCCGGCGAGGTTGGAAACGACGTTGATGGTCGCCGAGTGATCGGGCCCGTACATCTTCTCGACCACCGGCAGCAGTTGCTGGAGGATCGCCGCGCCCTGTGCATAGCGCTTGGATTCCAGATACATGATCGCGAACTCGTTGAGAGTGTCGATCACCTTGGGCGATTGCGCGCCCCAGCGGCGGGTTTCGCGCGCGATCACATCCTTGAAGATCGGCTCGGCACGCACGTAATCGCCGCGATAGGTGGCCAGCGTAGCCTGCGCTTCGTGCGCGCGGATGGTGAGGTCGTCATCGCGGCCGAGCTTGCGGTCGATCGCCGGCACGATCGCATCGAGCAGGTGTTGCGCCTCATCAAAGCGTCCGAGTTGTTCGAGATCTTCGACCATGTCCAGTCGCGTGCTCAGGGTCTCCACCGCATCGTTGCCGAGCGTGCCTTGCATGGTTTTCGCCACGCCATCCAGAATTGCAACGGCGGATTTGAAGTCGCCGAGATAGCCGGTTTCCTTGGCGATCTGGCGCTGCAATTTCAGCGTCGGCAGGGCGTTTTGGCCGAGGGCGCTGCGGGCCGCGGCCAGCCCGCGCCGGGCGTGATCCAGCGACTGCCGGTAATCGCCCAGACTGTTGTAACTGGCGCTGATCGCCGACTCGATGGTCGCCAGCACTTCCGGTTGTGCAGCCAACTCGGTGGATGCGCGTTTGGCGGCGTCGTCAAGGATCAGATGCAACAGGGTCTTGTCCATGTCGCGTGCTTTCTCCGGATCCACCCCGGAGAGCACGTCAGTGAGGAAGGTGGTGGTCTCGTGCGCCTTGCGCGCTTCCAGGTTGGCGCGCGCCGCTTCGTCACGGGCACGCAGCATGCCCAGCACCGCCGCGGTGGTGCCGACGATCAGCGCGAATGCGACCACCGCGCCGGCGACGAGGGTGAGGCGATTGCGCCGGGCAAAACAGCGCAGGCGATAACTGCGCGTCGCAGGTGCAGCTTCGACCGGATAACCGCCGAGGAAGTTGTCGAGGTCGTCGGCGAGCTTCTGCGCCGACTCGTAACGGTCGGCCTTGGCGGGTGCGATCGCGCGCGTGATGACCCAGCGCAACGGTACGGGGATGGCGGCCATGCACGCGGCGATCTCGGCATTCGTCGATGTACGGCCTTGCAGCGAATCGAGCAACGCCGCGTGCAGGTTGTCGCTGTTCAGTCCGGCGGGCACGGTCGCGGCGAGGCGTTCGCGTGGTGCGAACAACTCGAACGCGATGATGCCCAGCGCATACACGTCGCTGCGGATGTCCACTTCGCCGGGGCGCCCGGCCATCTGTTCCGGGCTCATGTAGCCGCGCGTGCCCACGCTTTGCGCCACCGAAGTCGAGCCCTGCCCGGAGTCGGTGCCGGTGGCCACGCCGAAGTCGATGATCTTCGGCATCGGCTGGCCGTCCACCTGCGCGACGAGGATGTTGCCGGGCTTGAGATCGCGGTGGATCACACCCTTCTGGTGCGCGTGCTGCACGCCCTTGCACACGCGCACGAACAACTCGATGCGCTCGTGCAGGGCCAGCGCGTGTTCGTCGCACCAGTGGGTGAGGGTCTGCCCGTCGATCCATTCCATCGCGAAGAACAAATGCCCTTGCGGCGTGGAACCGGCGTCGTACACCTTGGCGATGGCCGGATGATCCATCCGCGCCAGCGCCTGCCGCTCGACGAGGAAGTAGGCTTCGGCGAGGCCACCGCGCAACTGCCCGCGGATCAGTTTCAAGGCAACCGGGCGCTGGATCGGTTCGAGTTGCTCGGCGAGATAGACCGCGCCCATGCCACCCATGCCGAGCAGGCGATCGATCCGGTACGGGCCCACCCGTTGGCCTTGTTCGAGGGTCTGGCTGCCGTCATCGGCACCCTGCGCGACATCGAGAACCGTGGGTTGCTCGGGCAGGCTGATGCGCGGATCGGATGGATTCATCGGCATGCGCTCGAGCGGGCGATCAGGCGAGTGTAGGTTTGACGCAGCCGCCATGCCAAGCGACGAACGGCGGGTGGAGGGCAGCCACGATGACTCGGCACGATCTCCGGTAAACTGACGTGCCACGCACCGATGCAGGATGGTGCGCGGCGTGGAACGTGTTGGCGAAATCGTTTCCCTTTATTTTCAGCCAGTAAGGCGATAGTCTTGACACAAGTTCTGTCAGGCCGTTCAGGCGCTTGAACACCGTGGCCCGCACCTCCAAGGATCGCCCGGCGCGCGCGCCGGTTGAGCCGCTGCCGCCATCACGCAAGTTCTGGCACGAGATCGCGCTGGTGGTCGTCGTGCCGGCGCTGTTGTACCTGACCGCGAGCCTGCTCAGCTACAGCTACGACGACCCGGGTTGGTCGCACGCCGGCAGCCTGACCGGCGCGCTGCACAACTATGGCGGCAGTGCTGGGGCGTGGCTGGCCGACGTGATCTTCTACTTCTGCGGCTATGCGGCGTACACGCTGCCGTTCGTGATTGGCGGTTTGCTCTGGGTCGCGTTGTTCGGTAGCGATGGCGACAGCGAGGCAGGGCTGACACCTGCGCTGCGCCTGACCGGCATCGTCGGTTTTTTGGTGGCGGCGACCGGGCTGGCATGGCTGCGCTTCGGCGACGCCATCGCGCGCATGACCGCCGGTGGTGGCGGCATCCTCGGCAAGGCGGTCGGGCATGGCCTCGTCGATGCCTTCGGCGTGTTCGGCGCCAACCTGTTCCTGTCCGCGCTGTTGCTGGCGGCGATCACGCTGGCGACCGGCCTCTCGTGGATCGGGCTGATGGATGCGATCGGTCGCGGCGTGGTCGGCAGCTTGCGTTTCCTGCGCGCCCTGATGGGCAACAGCGTGCGGCAGGCCGATGAACGCCAGTACGCACGCGAAGCGCGATTCGAGCGTGAGGCGGTGCGTCGCGAGGACAGCGAACGCCGCGCCAAGCGCGAGCCGGTGAAGATCGAGCCGCCACCAAAACCCGTGGTCGAAAAAAGCGAGCGCGCCAAACGCGAGACGCAGATCCCGCTGTTCAACGCCGACGTGGTCGGTGGCTTGCCGCCACTGTCGCTGCTCGACGATCCCAAGCCGCAGCCGAAATCGTATTCGGAAGAAACGCTGGAAACGCTGTCGCGGCAGATCGAGTTCAAGCTCAAGGATTTTCGCATCGACGTGCAGGTGGTCGGCGCTTATCCGGGTCCGGTGATCACCCGCTTCGAGATGGAGCCTGCGCCGGGCGTGAAGGTCAGCCAGATCTCCAGCCTCGACAAGGACATCGCCCGCGGCCTGTCGGTGAAGTCGGTGCGCGTGGTGGACGTGATCCCGGGCAAGTCGGTGATCGGCATCGAGATCCCCAACACCTCGCGGGAGACGATCTTTCTCTCCGAGATTTTGCGTTCGAAGGAATACGACAAGTCGTCCAGCCCCTTGACGATGGCGCTGGGCAAGACCATCAACGGCACGCCATCGGTGGTGGATCTGGCGCGCATGCCGCACCTGCTGGTCGCCGGCACCACCGGCGCGGGCAAGTCGGTGGGCTTGAACGCGATGGTGCTCAGCCTGCTGTACAAGGCCAGCGCGCAGGACGTGCGCATGCTGATGATCGACCCGAAGATGCTGGAGCTGTCGGTGTACGACAAGATCCCGCACCTGCTCGCGCCGGTCGTCACCGACATGAAGGAGGCCGCCAACGGCCTGCGCTGGTGTGTGGCGGAGATGGAGCGCCGCTACAAGCTGATGGCGGCGGTGGGCGTGCGCAATCTCGCCGGTTACAACAAGAAGGTGCGCGACGCGAAGGAAGCCGGCAGCCCGCTGGTGGATCCGCTGTTCCGGCCCAATCCGGCCTTGAACGAGGCCCCGCAGCCGCTGGAACCGCTGCCCAACATCGTCGTCATCATCGACGAGTTCGCCGACATGATGATGATCGTCGGCAAGAAGGTGGAGGAACTCATCGCGCGGCTGGCGCAGAAATCGCGCGCCGCCGGCATCCACCTGATCCTCGCCACCCAGCGTCCGTCGGTGGATGTCATCACCGGTTTGATCAAGGCCAACATTCCCACCCGCATCGCCTTCCAGGTCAGCAGCAAGATCGACTCGCGCACCATCCTCGACCAGTCCGGCGCGGAAACCCTGCTCGGTCATGGCGACATGCTCTACCTGCCGCCCGGCACGGCGATGCCCGAGCGCGTGCACGGCGCTTTCGTCAGCGACGACGAAGTGCACCGGGTGGTCGAGCACCTGCGCAAGCATGCCAGCGGCACCGATTACATCGAGGGTGTGCTGGAGGAAGTGCAAACGATGGGCGAGGGCACCGTGGTCGGTCCGACCGGACTGCCGGAAAGCGGCGGTGGCGGCGACGAATCCGACCCGCTGTACGACGAGGCCGTGCGCATCGTCACCGAGACCCGCCGTGCGTCCATCTCCGGCGTGCAACGGCGCCTGAAGATCGGCTACAACCGCGCCGCGCGCCTGATCGAGGCGATGCAGGCCGCCGGCATCGTCAGCGCCGCCGAGCACAACGGCGACCGCAGCGTGCTGGCACCGCCACCGCCGAAGGATTGATCGCGCAGGGCTCCTCCCCTTGCGCATAGCGCAGGGGGAGGTTGGGAGGGGGTGTTTTGCGCCGTTCAGTCCATCTCGACGAAAATACTCTCCCTCGATGCATCGAAGATCTTCCATGAGCGCGCGCATCCGCCACTTCCTCGGCTTTCTGACACTTGCCTTTGCACTGGCCGCCCACGCCAGCCCGCGCGAGGATTTCGCCCGCTACACGCAGGGCATCAAGGGGCTGGACGGTCGCTTCGAACAAAAGGTGTTCACCGCCCGCGGCCAGCTCAAGGAAGATTCCACCGGCACCGTGGCGCTGTCGGCACCGCGGCAGTTCCGCTGGGAATACCTCAAGCCCAATCCACAACTGATCGTCGCCGACGGCGATCACGTCTGGATCTACGACCCCGATCTGGAACAGGTCACAGTGAAGGATCAAAGCGGGCAGGAAGCACAGAGCCCGCTGTACATCCTGATCGATCCGACCGAACTGGATCGGCGTTACCTGCTGGCCGACGGCGGCACTCGTGACGGATTGAAGTGGCTGAGCCTCGCGCCCAAGCACAAGGGCGACGATGGTGATTTCAAGATGGCCATGCTCGGCTTCGACGGCAACGACCTGCGGACGATGATCCTCACCGACAACCTCGGCCAGCGCACGCAGATCGATTTCTCAGCCTGGCGGCGCAACCCCGCGTTCGCCAAGGGCACCTTCGCCTTCACCCCGCCCAAGGGCGTGGACGTGGTGGGCGAGGTGACGCCGGCGGCCGATGTGCATCCGCTGAAAAACTGACGACGCTGCAACACGATGCGCCGACAGTTCCACCGGCGTGCGTAGAATCTCCGGCATGCAGCGCAAGTCCAAGCAGACATCCGAATCGCTGTTCGCCGCGCCCGAGGCCCTCAAGCCGCTGGCAGAGCGCATGCGCCCGCGCACGCTGGGCGAGATGGTCGGGCAGCGTCGTCTGTTGGCGGAGGATGCGCCGCTGCGTCGCGCCATCGAGGCGGGGCATGTGCATTCGATGATCCTGTGGGGGCCGCCGGGCTGCGGCAAGACCACGCTCGCACTGTTGCTGGCGCATTACGCCGATGCCGAATTCGTCGCCATATCGGCGGTGCTGTGTGGCCTGCCCGAGGTGCGCGAAGTGCTCGCCGCCGCGCAACAAAGGCATGCGCAGGGGCGGCGCACGGTGCTGTTCGTCGATGAGGTGCATCGCTTCAACAAGGCGCAGCAGGACGCCTTCCTGCCGCACATCGAGCGCGGCTCGATCCTGTTCGTCGGCGCGACCACCGAGAATCCTTCGTTCGAATTGAACTCGGCGCTGCTCTCGCGCTGCCGCGTGCATGTGCTCGATGCGCTGTCGCAAGACGATCTCGTCGTCGCCTCGCGGATGGCGCTGGAGAACGCGGAACGCGGATTGGGCGGGCGTGCGCTGGTCATCGAGGCGACGCAACTCGCGCTGATCGCGCAGGCCGCCGACGGCGACGTGAGGCGTGCGCTGACCTTGCTGGAGATCGCCGCCGAACTGGTAGGCGAGGGCGGGGCGATCACCGATGCCACGCTCGCGCAGGTGCTCGCCGACCGCAGTCGTCGTTTCGACAAGGGCGGCGAGCAGTTCTACGACCAGATCTCCGCCCTGCACAAATGCGTGCGCAGCTCCAATCCGGACGCCGCGCTGTACTGGTTCGCGCGCATGCTCGATGGCGGCTGCGATCCGGGCTATCTCGCGCGCCGGCTCACCCGCATGGCGGTGGAGGATGTCGGGCTGGCCGATCCGCGCGCGCTGCCGATGGCCATCGACGCCTGGGAGGCGTATGACCGGATGGGCAGCCCGGAAGGCGATCTGGCGCTGGCGCAGGTGGTGATCTATCTGGCCAGCACCGCCAAGTCCAACGCCGCGTACACCGCGTTCGGCGCCGCGCGGGGCGACGTGCGCGAGCACGGCAGCGCGCCGGTGCCGATGCACCTGCGCAACGCGCCGACCCAGTTGATGAAGACGCTCGGCTACGCGCAGGGCTACCAATACGACCACGATGTTGAAGGCGGCGTCGTGCTGGATCAGACCGGTTTTCCCGATGCGCTCGGCGAGCGCGTGTACTACCAGCCGGTCGAACGCGGCATGGAGATCAAGCTCAAGGAAAAACTCGACGCCCTGCGCGCGGCACGGGAGAAGGCGCGCGGCGAGCGCGGTCAGGCTTCCAGCGACGGGCACGGTTCTGTGGAACACCCTTGACTCTGGAGTAGGGTCAAGGCTCGATCATGCAGGCCCCGCATCGAAACGACCGTACCGCAAGCGTGCAAGGAACCACCATCCATGTCGACCCGAATCACGATGCGCGCCATCGTCCTGATCCTCACGTTCGCCACGGTATCCGTATGGGCGCACGATGGCGATCATGCCGCGGGCATCGGCCAGCCCGGCGTGGCCAAGGCCGCGCAGCGCACTCTCACCATCGTCACCACCGATGCCATGCGCTTCGATCCGCCCGCATTCGCGGTCACGGCGGGGCAAACCGTGCGCCTGCACATCGTCAACATGGGCAAACTTGTGCATGAGTTCGTGCTCGGCACCGATGCGGACATCGCCGCGCACGCGAAGATGATGCGGGCGATGCCGGACATGGCGCATGCCGACGCCAGTTCGGTGCGCGTGGAACCCGGCAAATCTGCCGACCTCGTGTGGAAATTCAGCGTGCCAGGCCGGTTCGCCTACGCTTGCCTGCTGCCCGGACATACCGAGGCGGGCATGCATGGCGTGGTGACGGTGGCTCGCGCCCGATGATCGGCGCGTTTCGGAAAACATCCGCTCGGTGGGTGGTCGCGGATCGTCCGTGACCGGCCCAAACGGCGATTGCATCACATCGCGATGGTGCGCCAATGCGCGGTTCGCAGGGGCTGGCGCAGGCTAAGATGGCCGTGACCCCATGCCTGTGGCCGGAAGGACTCCGCCGATGTCCGATGATTCCCGAGGCACGCCAGCGCCGCCCACATCGTCGGATCTCGCCTATCGTCAGGTGCTCGACGAGGTCGGCGCCTTCGTCTACACCACCGATCTCCAGGGCCACTACACCTACGCGAACCGGCTGGTGCTGGATCTGCTGCGCCCGGGTCTGCGACTGGATGAGGTGATCGGCAAGGCGTTCACCGATTTCGTGAAGATCGACGAGGATGCCGAATTGCGGCAGACCGACATCCGCGTGCTGCGCGACGGTGAGACGATCTACCGCGAGGAAGCCAACCTGATCCATGCGACGGGCGAGCTGCGCACCTACTGGTCGATCAAGAAACCGCTGCGCGACGCCGACGGCGCCATCGTCGGCATGATCGGCATCTCCCACGACATCACCGACAAGAAGCGCCTCGAAGACGCCGTGCGCCGCCACAAGGATCTGCTGGACACCGTGCTCGACAGCGTGGATGCGCTGGTTTACATGAAGGATGCCGACGGCCTGTTCCTGTATGCCAACCAGCGCGTCGCGCAGGCCTTCGGCAGGCCGGCGGAAGCGATCATCGGCTGTCGAGACGCCGATTTGCTGCCGCCCGAGGTTGCCGCGCGGTTCCGTGAGGTGGATCGGCGGATTCTTGCCACCCGCGAGCGGTCGGTGAGCGAGGAAGCCGTGCGCGACGCGACCGGACGCGAGTGCCACTATTGGAGCGTCGTGGCGCCATGCGCTGCGCCGGACGGAACCCCGGCGGTGATCGGCTTCAGCACCGACATCACCGAACTGCACGAATTGAAGGAAGAGCTGCAACGGCAGGCGCGCACCGACAGCCTCACCGGCATCGCCAACCGGCGCACCCTGTTCGTGGAAGCGCAGGCGGCATTCTCGCGCAGCCGTCGCCATGGCCATACGCTCAGCCTGATCGCCATCGACCTCGACCACTTCAAGCAGATCAACGACCGCTACGGCCACCCCACCGGCGACGAGGTGTTGCGCGATTTCGCGCAGGCCTGCCTGGATTGCCTGCGCAAGGAAGACCTGCTGGCGCGCACCGGCGGCGAGGAGTTCTGCATCCTGCTGCCGGAAACCCCGCTCGCGCACGCCAACGCCACCGCCGAGCGCATCCGCGAGGTGGCCGCGCGCATCTGTCCCGGCGGACGGGACACGGCACCGGTCACTGCCAGCATCGGCGTCACCTGCATGGAGCCGGCCGACGCGAGCTTCGATCAGATGTTCTCGCGTGCCGACAAGGCCCTGTATGCCGCCAAGGCGCAAGGCCGCGATTGCGTGGTGGCGTTGTAGTCGGTCGGATTGTCTGGTTCACCGAGTGCCGCAGGATGGCTGCGTGATCGCGGGATGCTCGTGATCGGCTGTGCAGTGAGCGCTTGAATCCGACGCTGGTTTCGATCGTCCCCGACGTCGTGCGTTGCAGGCTTGCTCCATGTCCTGCAAGACCCATGCACTAGACGCTTGACTCTGGAGTTAAGTCCATGGTGCAGACTTGCCGCATCAGGAGGCAGGTCATGGACACTTGGAGCATCGGCCAGCTGGCGCGTCATGCCGGCGTGGCGATCGACACCGTGCGCTACTACGAGCGCGAGCGTTTGCTGCAACCGGCCGGGCGGCTGGCCTCGGGCTATCGCCGCTACGGCGATGGCGAATTGCGGCGGCTGCGCTTCATCCTGCGCGCGAAGGCGCTGGGCTTCACCCTCGCCGACGTGCGCGGCCTGCTGGCGCTGAGCGACGAGCAGGACGTGGCCAAGGTGCGGCGCGCGGCGCAGGACAAGCTTGCCGATGTCGAGCGCCGGATCGTTGAGTTGCAGCGCGTGCGCAGTGGCTTGCGCACGCTCATCGCAGCCTGCCCGGGGCATGGGCGTGCCGAGAACTGCCCGATCCTGCAGGCGCTCAATCAGGAGGATGCGGCATGAGCCACGAACCGCACGCTTGTTGCCAGCACAAGGCCGATGGCCACGCGGCGAAACCATCGATATCGATGCTGCCCGAACCGGCCGGGGAGAGCAGCCTCATCGACCCGGTCTGCGGCATGACGGTGACGACGGCATCCCCGCACCACGCCCATCTCGATGGGCGCGATTACTTTTTCTGCGCCACGCGCTGCCGCGAGAAGTTCCTCGCCGATCCGCAGCACTACCTGTCGCCCAGCGCACACGATGAACCGCCGGCGCCACCGGGCACGCGCTACACCTGCCCGATGCACCCGGAAATCATGCGCGATGCGCCCGGCACCTGCCCGCTGTGCGGGATGGCGCTGGAGCCGATGCTGCCTGCGCTGGACGAAGGCGAAAATCCGGAGCTGACCGACTTCCGTCGCCGCTTCTTCCTCACGCTGCCGCTGTCCGCGACGGTGATGCTGCTGGCGATGTTCGGCGCGCATGTGGCGTGGATCGATCCGGGCGTGCGCGTGTGGATCGAATTCGCCCTGTCGGCACCGGTGGTGCTGTGGGCGGGTGCGCCGTTTTTCGAGCGCTGGTTGGGCTCGCTCCGCCATCGCAGCCTGAACATGTGGACGCTGATCGGTACCGGCGTCGGTGCGGCTTTCATCTACAGCGTGGTCGCGGTGCTCGTACCGGACTGGTTTCCACCTGCTTTCAGGATGCACGGGCGGGTGGAGGTGTATTTCGAAGCTGCCGCGGTGATCGTCTCGCTGACCTTGCTCGGGCAGATCCTCGAACTCAAGGCGCGAGCCAGCACCTCGGCGGCGATCCGCGCCCTGCTAGGGCTGGCACCCAAGGCCGCGCGCCGCCTGCGCGACGATGGCGGTGAGGAAGACGTGTCCTTGGCCGATGTGCATCCTGGCGATCGCCTGCGTGTGCGCCCCGGCGAGAAGGTGCCGGTGGACGGTGTGGTGCTCGAAGGCCGCTCCAGCGTGGACGAATCCATGCTCACCGGCGAACCCATCCCGGTCGAAAAAACCGTGGATGCCAAGGTGATCGGTGCCACCCTCAACGGCAACGGCAGCCTGGTGATCCGCGCGCAGAAGGTTGGTGCCGACACCGTGCTCGCGCAGATCGTGCAACTGGTGGCGCAGGCGCAGCGCACGCGCGCGCCGATGCAGCGGCTGGCCGACCGCGTGAGCTACTGGTTCGTGCTGGCGGTGCTGGCCGCGGCGGTGCTCACGTTCTTCGCGTGGGGCCTGTTCGGGCCCGATCCGTCATGGGTGCATGCGGTGGTCAACGCCGTGGCGGTGCTGATCATCGCCTGTCCCTGCGCGCTGGGGTTGGCCACGCCGATGTCGATCATGGTCGCCAGCGGGCGCGCGGCCGGTTCGGGCGTGCTGTTCCGCGATGCCGAAGCCATCGAACGCCTGCGCCTGATCGATACCTTGGTGGTGGACAAGACCGGCACGCTCACCCGCGGCAAGCCGGTGTTCCGCGAGGCGAAGGCGGTGGCTGGCGGCAACACCGACGAAGTGCTGCGGCTGGCGGCGAGCCTGGATGCCGGCAGCGAACATCCGCTGGCCGATGCCATCGTGGCGCAGGCGCGTGAGCGCGGGCTGGCCTTGTCCACCGCCAGTGCATTCGAATCGTCCACCGGCATCGGCGCGCGTGGCGTGGTCGAAGGGCGTGCGCTCGCATTGGGCAATGCCGCGTTGATGCGCGAGGTGGGTGCCGATACGAAAGCATTGGATGAAGCCGCACAGCGCCTGCGCGACGAGGGCGCCAGCGTGATGTATCTGGCCGCCGATGGCGTGCTCTCCGGCTTGCTCGCGGTCGCCGACCCGATCAAGGACGGCACCCCCGAAGCCATCGCGGCCTTGCATGCCGCCGGCGTGCGCATCGTGATGGCCAGCGGCGATGGCCTGCGTACCGCCGAGGCGATCGGCAAGCGACTGCACATCGACGAGATCCATGGCGAAGTGCGCCCGGCCGACAAGGCCGCGCTGGTGACGCGCCTGCAGGCGCAGGGACGGCGCGTGGCGATGGCCGGCGATGGCATCAACGACGCGCCCGCACTGGCCGCCGCCGACGTCGGCATCGCCATGGGCACCGGCACCGACGTGGCGATGTCCAGTGCGCAAGTGACCCTCGTCAAGGGCGACCTGCGCGGCATCCTGCGCGCCCGCCAGCTGTCGCAGGCCACGGTGGCGAACATGCGCCAGAACCTCGCCTTTGCCTTCGCCTACAACGCGCTGGGCATCCCGCTCGCCGCCGGTACGCTGTACCCGGTATTCGGCCTGCTGCTCAGCCCGATGATCGCCGCGCTGGCGATGAGCCTGAGCTCGGTGTCGGTGGTCGGCAACGCGCTGCGCTTGCGGGGGAGTTGACGCGCCCTTGCATGCCGATTTGCGAACCAAGCTTCTCGCTGCATGCCGGGGTGGCTGCCGAGGCCTGCGAGAGCGCCAAGCTCGAACGCCTGTGCCGCTACATCGCGCGTCCGGCGATCAGCGAGCAGCGGTTGTCGATCTCGCCGCAGGGCCGGGTGCGTTACGCGCTCAAGACGTTGTGGCGCAACGGCACCACGCACGTGGAGCTACTCCGGGCATCCTGCCCTCCGCCCTTCGGGCCAGCCTTCGGCTGTTCAAATTCGCTCCAGGCGAATTTGTCGAGCCGGTGGAGTTCATCGCCAAGCTGGCGGCGCAGGTGCCGCCGCCCCGCGCGCACCGTCTGCTGCGGCCGCATGACATCGCGCCGGTCTTCACGCTTGCCGTGAGCGCAGTCGAAGGACCGATGGCAAACCGCCCGCTCTATCTGGTGCGGCCACGCGCCCGCAGGGCCGGCTTGGCCCGCTGTCGGGAATCGAGTGAAATCGGCCGCGCATCGTGCGCACGGGCGACTCCACAGGGCCGGAAAGCCACCCGCAGAGGTCCGCTCAGTGCTCGATTCCGCGCTTGCTCAGCTGCTGCCTGCCCGCCAGACTGCTCGGAAAGAGCGGTTGAAATTCCTGTACTCAGCAGGCGATTGTTGCAATCGCCGCATTTGATGCGCGGCTTCTCACAGACACCGTCACGCCACTCGTTTGCGCACGCGGGCGCGTAGCCAGTCTTGCCGGAGGTCTTGCCTTCCCAGCGGATCGGGTGCACATCCGTGCGCCCGCGAAACAGCCGGCGGAACAGCGCCACCTTTTCAGCCGTGGAAAGGCGGGATGGTTCTGGTTCTTGAGCCGCAACTGCGACTGGCTGTGGCAATCGCCACTCAATGCCGTGGGTTTCGAGTAGCGCAATCAGGCGGGCATTTTCGGCTTGAATGGCTGCAAGCTCTGACGAGTCGGCCATTGACCGTTAATCCTCATTGATGTCCGGTTGACTGTTGGGCTCAATCTGGTTGAGCAGCCGGTCAAAATCACTCTCAAACAACCGGTCCTGCACGATGCGGTATTTTTCAAACTCGCTTATCGCGTGCACCTTGGCGATTTCTGCGGTCACCTTGCCTGCGTCCTGCAACACTTCGCGGTCGGTGGCCTCGATAAACCGGTTCAGGCGCGTCTCCCAGTCCTGCATCGTCATCGGGATCTTGCGCAGCGCCATGTCCTCGGCCACATCCAGATAGGCGTTGACCAAGCGGGAAAGTTGGGCCATCTCAAGCTCGCTCAGGTAGTTTTTGGCCACCACCACATCGAACTTCTGAATCTTGCCCGCTGGCGCATCCTTCCATGTGGTCAAGCCCATATTGGGCTGATCGGCATCGGCGCGGTGGTAGACCACCTCCGCAGCGGTCTGGCCGTGGATCGCCCAGTGCAACTTGTTCTGAACCGTGGCGAAGAAGCGCTTGGTGGCCTGCGCCGTCACGTCGTAGTCCAGCGCCGTGGCGTAGATGTCGGTGATCTTTTGGTAAAACTTGCGCTCGGAGAGACGAATCTCGCGGATGCGCTGCAGTTGCTCTTCGAAATACTGCTCGGTGAGCACCGAGCCACCGGCCTTGATCCGCTCATCATCCATCACATAGGCCTTGATGGTGAACTGCTCGATGATGTTGGTTGCCCACTTGCGGAACTGCACCGCACGCTCGGAATTCACCTTGTAGCCCACGGCGATGATGGCGGGCAGGCTGTAATGCTGGGTGTCGTAGCGCTTGCCGTCGGTGGCAGTTATCCGGAATTTCCGGATAACTGCATCTTCCTGCAACTCGCTATCGGCAAAGATTTTTTTCAGGTGCTCATTCACCGTGCGCACGTTTACGTCGTAGAGCAAGCCCATCATTTTCTGGGTGATCCAGATGCTTTCATCGGCATACACCGCCTCCACGCCGCCCTGGCCGCTGGCGGCAACGAAGGTCAGGTATTCGGCGGCTGAGGAGCGGACGAGGGAGGCTTCGATTGTCTTCACGGGCACTGTTGGCTTACCGCGTTTCATGGTGCACCCCCTCCCAACCGAAAATGCTGCTCCAACGATGGCACTAGCTTGGTCTTGAGGTCGAGCGGGTCATCAAACCGCACCTGCTGCCAATGCCGCAGGTTGAATCCAATGGCCGCATCGCTCTGGATTTGCTTGTTGTCTGCCAGCAGGATGAAGTTGTCCTGTGTTGCCGTACGACCTTGGTTCAGACCCATCAAGAAGCCAATCTCGTGGTAGACGTTTTTGTTGCCCTGTGTCAGGTCTGCGATGAGCAGCCCGCAGCCGTTGACCACCTTCAGAATCTCATCGGCAATCGTGTAACTGTGGCCTTTATTTACATGATCGATGCGAACCGGGCACAGGGCCAAATCCGCCAGCAACCCATGTTTGGCATTTACCGCATCGATGGCTTCCTTGATCGCTTTGTAGACAGGCTCCTCACCCGCCGGGATGCCGAACTGCATCGAGACAAACACTTCGCGGCTGCGCGCCGTGAGCACGCTTTCGAATACATCCACCAGGCTCGCCGCGTCCACAGCTTGCGTGCGGCCCAAGTGGTAGTGGTAACCCAAACCTCGCGAGGTGATGGCCGGGCTCAGCCGGTCGATGCGGTTGCTTTCGATCCAGCGCGTAAAGGCGGGCAGTTGCCGCCCTTCGTTCTTGAGCGCGAAGTAGACGAAAGCCGTCAGAACTCCGTGGCAGGCCGATTCGCGCAAGGTTTGGCTGGCTGCGGCGCTGTAGCACGCGTTCACCTCAATCATGGCTTTACGCACACGCTCAACTTCGGGCTGAAGTGCCGCCACTCCGGTACCGCCCGCTACAGCCACCTTGGCTATCAGAAACTGCGCCAGGCTCAAGGCCAAGGTGTGCTTGTTCTCGAAGTGCTTTGTCAGCCCACTCAGAAAATCCGCATTGAACTCGGGCAGGAGATGCCGCGCCAGCCAGTAGGCTGCCCCAAAGCTAGGCTTGGTGAGCAAATCCTCGTCGCTGAACAGTGCGCCGTCACCTGTCAGCAAGATCAGGCGCAGGTTTTCCTCAGAGGTCAGCGGAATCTGCTTGGCATTGATGTTGTGGAAAACCACCTTTTCGAAGCGCTGCTTCTCAGTGGGGTCTTGATGCAGCACGATGCAAAAAGGGGTGTCGAGCTGGTAGGTAGCATCGCCGGATTTAAGATCCCGCGCCGCGCTCAGGCGATGGTTGCCATCGATACGGAACAGGCGCAGGCCATTTGCTTCTGACAGTTGATCTTCAGGGACATCAATAAACGCCAGTGTGGGGGCGGTACTGCCACCTACCACTTCCAGCCCCTTCGGTAACTTGGTTTTGGCTACCCGTACCGATAAGCTATCGACATTGGACGTGAAGCCCTTTCCGGTGAATAGATCGCCTAGCGGCTGCACGTTCTTGCCGCGTGCTTTGGCATAGTCGAAGTTCAGCGAGGCAGAAAGCACCACCTCAGGGAAAAACAGAAACTGCCGGTCGGCTAGGAATTGCTCAATTTCGCTGCGGTGGGTTTCGATCAGGTTGCGCTGATAGGCAGAATCAAAGCGCGAGCAGCGCGCCAGCTCACCCAGCGGCGCCACACCACGGATGACCGTGAAGCCACCCAGTGATGTGTGCAAGATACCCGAGAGAATCACGTGGCGTCTCCCTTCAAAAGTTGTTGTTCGAAGCGTTGGCGGGCTTGCTGCCAGACAGCTTCAGCTTTTGCTTCCAGAGCATCCGCTTCCATACTGCGGCGTACCGCTTCATCGATGACTCGTTGCTGAGTATTGATGTCCGGTAGTGGTACCAAAATGTTTGCGAGTTCATCTTGCGTGATAGCCGGATAGTTTCCTCCGCTGGCGCGCCGCAGCATCTGCCGCAGAGAGCTACTCAGGCGCAATACCGCCCACAAAAAACGTGCTGATGATTTGCCTGTGACGTTGCGAATGACGGCGAAACCAGTCGATGCCACGCAATCTTGATGCTCCGGGCCCAGCAATGCGATTGATCCGTGATGTGGACGGGTCAAGCTCACGATGAGGTCACCTGGCTGAACCGCCATGCGGGCGCGGCTCGGCGCTTCGTCCGTGGCTATGGCGCTCGCAATAGCTTTTCCCCGCCTCCGGTCTACACCGCTGATTTCGATATACCGGAACGTTGGTTCAGAATGATTGACGGGGTTCCAAGTGTCCGTCGAAAAAGTGACCAGATCACCTAGTCTGGCATGTGGGGCAGAGGTGATAGCGCGCTCAATTCCGATGAATTCCGGCAGGTGATGAAAGGGGTCAAGACGGTTTCGGACAGAGCCTATGCGCACAGCAAAGGTGGAGCGCCGTTTGGGCTGAATGGCCACGATACCCATCGCCTTTAATGCCCATTCCTCGAACCCACTGATTGCCTCATCAGCCTGCGCCAATGCTTGATCTCGTTCGATGCGCGCGGCGTCCAGTTCGGTTATGAGGCGGCGTTGCACGTCGAGCGGGGGAACGGGAATTTCCAGCTGTTCAAGGAAGGATGCTGGCACGCGCTGGTGACCAGATGAACCGGTAAAAGCGCCTTGCGCAGCGTAGAGAAGCCGAGGCATCGACAGGACGGCCCAGAGGAATCTGGAAAGACTGTCCGCTTTGCTGCGGACGACATGAAACTCCGTCGAGCCAAACCCCACGCCATTGGTTAAACCTTGCACTACGGCCGTTTTGCCGTTTTGCATGCACGGAGTAATCTTTGCCCAAAGCACGTCGTCGTTCTGGAAACAGGTATAGCCTTTTCGGACTTCCGATATGAGGCGCGACGTATGCGTAAAAGCGTTGATTTTTTCTGTAATGAACTCCATTGGGATGAAGGATACAAGGCCATCATCCTTAATCTCTTTTAGGTCGGTTTTCGGGTTTATTTCGGCAATGGATGGGCTCCCCATTGGCAGCACTGGCCATGGAGAATTTTTTAGTTCCTCTCGCAATTGCCTCAGAGCAACAACCTGGGGGCTGACAGACAACGTCTGCGTCGCGGTATCCCCCCGCCTCACCACAAAGCAAATCGCTTGCCCTGCGGGGACGGGGGTTAGACGAAAAAAGGTTCGGGGTTCTTCTTGAAGCTGTCGTACTGCGCCAACAGCCCGCTACCTTCGATGACCTTGCGGTGGCGTTCGCTCCAGCGTCCCGGTTTCTTGCCTTCGCCGGGCACCCAGTCGAATTCCACTTTCCAATCAAACAGATCGCAGCGCTGGCGCTCCACGCGGCGCAGCTCGGGCAATTCTTCCAGCACCTCGATCTGATAAGTGACGCGGCCGGTGGCATCGTAGCCAATGTTCTCAGCCATGGCCATGAAGATGGCTTCATCGTCACTGGCTTGCGTGCCGGGCTGGCGCTTTTCCAAAAACACGACGCTGGATTTCACGCCCGCGCCGAAGTGCGCAAAAGCGAACTGCGGCAGGCTGACCACGGCCAGCACCTTGAAGCGCTCCAGCAACCAATCGCGCACACCTTGCAGGCTGGCATTGGTGAGCAAGCCATCCGGCAGCACCACGGCGGCTTGGCCGCCCGGCTTGAGCAGTTGCCAGATGCGTTCGCAGTAGATGACTTCAGTCTTGACGCTGGCACGCTGCTTGATGGATTTCTTGCCAGCCTTGGGGTCGGCATTGTCATCTTCAGGGTCGTCCTCGTCCTTACCGCCTTTGCCGATGTAGCGTGAGAGCTCATAGCTCTTGAGGTAGGAGTGCAGCTCTTCCTTGATAACTGCGCCAAATGGTGGATTGGTCGGGATCTTGGTGAAGCCCTTCTTCTCGTCGCGTTTGACAACTTCCTCGTTCTTTCCCGTCTCGGGGTTGAACTCCGTTTCGCGGTAGATGCCCATGACTTTGGCAAAGGCGCTGTTTTTTTGCGCGATTGCGCCCAATGGCTCCAGCGCGTCGTTGCCGATGACGTTGGTGTGGCCGTCGTCGTGCACGATCATGTTCATCTTGGCGACTCGGGCAATCTCTTCGTTGATCTCGATGCCGAAGAGGCGTTTTTCTGCAAAGCTGTGCCAGTAGTTGAAGTGTTCTTTGCTGTCTTCGTCGTAGTACTGGCCTGCAAGTTTGCGTACGTGATCTAGCGCGTGCAGCAGGAAGCCACCTGAACCACAGGCCGGGTCAATCACGTCATCCTCGGCCTTGATGTCGAGCATTTGAATGGCGAAGGCGATGATGTTGCGTGGCGTGAAGTATTGGCCGAAATCACCCTTGAAAAAACCATCCATGAACTGTTCGAACGCCACGCCCTTTGTGTCCAAATCGGTGGCAGTCAGATTCACGCTTTCCAAGTGAAGGACGACGTTCTTGAGTGTGGTTTCATCAATCTTGATGTCTTCATTGAAAACATCGGGCTCGTTTTGTCGCTCAATGTCGTAAAGCGCCTTGATGCGGGCAGCCAGGCGCTTGTTGGTTTCGTTCGTCTTGATCTGGAAGGCGTAAGGTTCGCCTTTTTTGCGTGGGGCTTTCTCGTCTCGCGTTTTCAGGAAGATGAGCTTGGTCAGTTCACCGAATGCCATCGGTGGTGACAAACGACCACCGCCCCACAAGGTCTGGTGGCATTTGCGGATGGTCTTGATGAGGTCGTCACGGCTGACTGCGCCAATGTCCGGCTTGTTCTGGGCTTTGTAGTAGTACTTGAACTCTTCTGGCTTGCCGTATTGCTCGGGCAGGTCGGCGATGACGTTTTCATCACGCTCCAGTGCGCCGTAGCGATCTGAGCAATCAAAGAATGCACGCGTCTGACCGGCCACAACGCCAACGTATTCGGCGCGGAATTTATGCGCGTGGCCGTTGCCAAAAGCTTGCTCGATGGCTTGCTTGAACTCGTTGTCAGTCACCGCGTCGCGCTTGCATTCGATCACTGCGTAGGGCTTTGTGCGCAATTTGTCGCGGAACACCACAATGTCTGCCCGGTCGTATGGCACGCGATCCGGTACGGTGATCTCAACGCCGATGCATTCCGGGTCGTAGCCATAGCGGTAGATCAGTTCGGCGTAATAGGCCGCGCGAACCTTCTCTTCAGGGTCAGACCATTTTTCGGCGTGGTTTACTGCGACATAGCGAACTTTCTCGGTTTTGCCGCTGGCGATGATCTGAAGGTGGCCGTCATTGATGGCTCGTTGAATCAATTCGGTTGTTTCCATGATGGTGCAGGCCCTTAATCTTTTTGTTTGTCGTTCGAGATGGATTCATCCGCGCCACCGGTGCGCACCCATTCATCCACCTCGGAAAGCTGGAATTTCCACAGCCGCCCCACGCGGTGCGCGGGCAAGCCCTTGCGCTCGCGCCAGCGATACACGGTGTCCTTGGCCACGCCCAAGTGCAGGGCGACATTCTCGGCAGTAACCCACGGTTCGGCAGTCATGGCATTGGCGCTCGGGTGGTGCATATCAAAGTCGATGAAGATCGTTGAAAGTCTATCAGAGGGTTGCGCTGCTAACCACTTTGAAATACCCGTGATGGCTTGGCTTCCTGATCGTTCAGCGCGTGAATGGGGATGTCATCCATCAACCCGGAGTCTGCCATGACCACCCAGTCCGCCGCCTTCGACACCTACCTGCATCGCCTGCCGATGATCCTCGACAAGATCGAGGCCTTGCGGCAACTGGCCGACGACCATTTCGGCCAAAACCCCGACGCCATCCACTGGGGCCACGTTGGGAACCTCGGGCGGGTGGATCAGGCGCTGGATGACCTGCTGGCGATCTTCGACGGCAACGCCGAGTGAGGGAGGTCACGATGGACACCCAGCCCAAAATCTCCCCGGCCCCAAGCCTGTTGCTGCGCACTGCCGCCCGCCGTGCATCGCTGCGTGCCCACCTATGTGCGCGAACAGTTCGATGCCTACCTGCGCTGCGGGGTGCTCGCACACGGCTTCCTGCGGGTGGTGTGCGAGCAATGCCATGCCGAACGGCTGGTGGCGTTCTCCTGCAAGCAGCGTGGCATCTGCCCGAGCTGCGGCGCGCGACGGATGGCCGAGAGCGCACGGCATCTGGTGGAGGAGGTGTTCGCAGCGCGCCCGGTGCGGCAGGGGGTGCTGAGCTTTCCGTATCCGCTGCGCTGGCTGCTGGCCAGCAAGCCCGAGGCCATCGGCCCGGTGCTGGGGATCGTGCAACGGGTGATCGCCGGCGGGCTGGCCGGGCAGGCGGGCATCGACCGTGCCAGCGCGCAGTGCGGCGCGGTGACGCTGGTCCAGCGCTTCGGCAGCGCGCTCAACCTCAACGTGCACTTGCACATGCTGTGGCTGGATGGCGTGTACGAGTCCCGTGCCGACCGCAAGCCGCGGCTGCAGCGCACCCGTGAGCCCACCTCGGCGCAGTTGACGGCGCTGGCCGGCACGATCGCCCAGCGCGTGTGCCGGCATCTGGTGCGCCGTGGCTGGCTGGAGGGCGCGGGCGAGCCCATCTTTCTGGTGAACAGTGCGGCTGGCGATGAGGGCATGGATGGGCTGCGGTTGAGCTCGATCACCTACCGCATCGCCACCGGTGCGCAGGCCGGGCGCAAGGTGGCGACACTGCACACGTTGCCGGGCGATGCCGGCTCAGTGTGCGGCCGTTGATAACCGGCAGTCGCATTCCGATCCCTCAGTGACGGCGTGCACGGGTCATGCGGCCGGACACCAGCATCACCCCCAACGGTGCCAACGCCCAGGCGAGCAGCGCGACGAAGGCGGTCATCGCCAACCGCCGCCGGGCGGCGACCGCCTCGGCCTCGGGATCGGCCGTCCAGCGAATGATCGCCGCGTTGCCCGCAGCAACGATGCCGTCATGTCGCGCGAGCCGCCCGATCCCTTCACGAATCTCGCCGGCGTTCAATCCGCCGAGCCTGAACCCCGCGCGCCACGGTCGGGCCCACTGGCTGCGGCCCTGATCGCGTCCGGGATGACCGGTCACTGCAAAAACCGTCACCGGCTGATCCGGGGTCCAGTCATCTGCGACGACCGGGGCAACGTAGAGCGTGTACAGGACACGGGTTGGCTGGCGCATCGTGCCGCCGCGGATATCGACCGCCTCGGCCTTGTCGGCCAGCACCCGGCCGTCACGAAAATGGAGGAAGTTCGCTGGAGCACCCGCTGCCTCGGCAACCGACACGTCGCGGGCGGTTCTGCCGAAAAGGGGTGTGTCATCGCCACTCGCAACGATTCCGGCCGCGCAGGCGATCACGATGCCGACGATCGCGACCGTGGCGTCCTGCGTCACCCCGACCATCATGACGAGCGCGCACAGCACCGCCCAGAGCATTGCAGTCAGTTCGTAGCCGCCATGCATGAGCAGTACGGAACCGGCGATGTCTGCCAGCACGATAGCGGTGCCGATCAGCCAGAACTTCCACGACGGCAAGCGGCGGACGCTCCCGCCGGGATTGCCGCGATTCGATGCGCTGGTTCTTGCTCCCTTGTCCATCTGACGGCGGTCAGGTGTTGTCGGGCACCTTCGGTGCGGACGTGGCACGGAAGCTGATCGCGGCGACGATGGCGATGACGAGCGCACCCGCACCGAAGATCGTCATCATGATGTTGCGACCCGACTCGTAACGCACCGCGCTCGCCGCGAAGCGCGCGAGCCCTGCGCTGCCGGCGGCAGTCATCGCGATTCCGGCACCGAAGCGCGCCTTCCAGCCGTAATCGGTGGTTCTCGCATACGCGCGGCCGAGCACGAGACGCCCCACGATCAAGAGCAAGACGCCGAGCGCCATCTCGCCGAGCGGCCAGTTGTCTCGCGTCGCGATCGGGGCGAATCCGCCCTGTAGCCAGCAGAGGGCGAAGGGGCCGACGAGCAAGGGGCCGACGAAGCGCATTGGAGGATCATAGCGCCACCCGCTGAAAAAAAGTCAGTTCGATCACACCCAGAGGTGAGGCGCTTTTCTACACCACACGTCGATCTCCGCAGGCATGCTGTTCGCATCCATAGCGGGTTGCATTCCCGAGAGCGGCTCGGAGTGGTACCGCAGAAAAAGACATCGCGCTGCATGCGTATGTGCCGATGACCGGCCATGTTGAACCTTTTGTCCGCGCCCCCTGCGACCGGTTGCCTGCCGTTGACATGAGCAGGTTGGGTCAGCGCTATGCCCGGGCCTTCAATCGCAAGCCATCACGCGCCCGAGCGCACGTTGCTGGACGCGCTGGTGCGGGGGCACTACCCGGACTTTCTCGCACGTCTGGAGGCGGAGGTGCGCGGCGTGCCCGCCTATGTGCGCGCGGATTTCGATGCCTACCTGCGGATCAATGGCGGATCAATGGGGTCAGGCGCGATGGATCGTTGATTCTTCTGACTCCGTTGGTTTTCACTCCTGATTCCGAAACTGCTTCGCCCGTCGCTGCATGGTGCGCAACGCCATGCCGTCGGGCAGCAGCTTGAACAGGGACTTGATGGTGCGGTTCACGCGCCCGGGGATGCACACGATCTGCCCGCGCTCGACCGCCTCCACGCCGATGCGCGCCACGTCTTGCGCACTCATCCACATCCAGCGCGGCATTTTCGAAACCCGCTCGCGGGTGCCGGTGATGTCGTGGAACTCCGAGTAGGTGAAGCCCGGGCACAGCGCGCACACATGCACGCCGGTCGTGGTGTTTTCCAGCGCCAGCGATTGCGAAAACGTCACCAGCAGCGCTTTGGCCGCGCCGTACAGCGTGTGCCCGGGCGAGCCGGGTACGCGACCGGCGAGCGATGCGACATTGAGGATGCGGCCGTATCGGTGCTCCTGCATCGCCGGCAAAAACAAATGTGCCAGTTCGCAGGGCGCGTTCACCATCACCTGCAGGAATTGCGCGTGGGTGCTCCACGGCTGCGCAAGGTAATGCCCGCCCACGCCGTAACCGGCGTTGTTGACGAGGGTGTCCACATGCAATCCCAACTCGCGCACCTGATCGAAGATCGCCACCGGCACCGCCGGGTCGGCCAGATCGGCAGCGATCACCGTGCACGGCACGCGCGCTTCCAGTTCGTCGGCCAGCGCGATCAGGCGATCCTCGCGGCGCGCAGTGAGGATCAGCGGCTTGCCGCGACGCGCGTACTCGCGCGCGATCGCCGCGCCGATACCGGCCGATGCGCCGGTGACGAGGGCGTGGCCAGTGGCTTCGACAGTGTCGGTGCTGGGTGCTGATTCGGTCATGTGGGGATTTCCGTCTTGCGATGGCAATCAGGACATTGTAGAGGTCGCGGTCGCAGCGTTGCCGCTGCGCATGGGCAAGGCTATGCTTGGCGATTGTTCGGGTTGAACAGGAGTATCCGCATGCGTCGTCGCATCGTGGCCGGCAACTGGAAACTGCATGGTGATCGCCTGTTCGCGCGCGCGCTGCTGGATGAGGTCGTCGCCGCCAAGCGTCCGGTGGGTGTGGAAGTGGTGGTGCTGCCGCCCGCGCCCTACCTCGGCGAGCTGACCGCGCGCTACGCCCGCACCGGACTCGCGTTCGGTGCGCAGGACGTGAGCGCGAACGATTCGGGTGCCTACACCGGCGAGGTGTCGGCGGCGATGATGCACGACGTGGGTTGCCGTTACACCCTCGTCGGCCATTCCGAGCGCCGCGAATACCACCATGAAGACAACCGTCTGGTCGCCGAAAAATTCGTTGCCGCTCACAAATCCGGGCTCACGCCGATCCTGTGCGTGGGCGAGACTTTGCAGCAGCGCGAGGCCGGGCAGACCGAATGGGTGATCCAGCGCCAGCTCGACGCGGTGCGCGAACTGGCCGGCAAGGATGCGCTGGCTGCCAGCATCATCGCTTACGAACCGGTGTGGGCGATCGGTACCGGACGCACCGCCACGCCCAAACAGGCGCAGGAAGTGCACGCCTTCATCCGTGGCGAGGTCGCCGCCGGCGATGCTACAATCGCAAGCTGGCTGCCGATCCTCTACGGCGGCAGCGTGAAGGCCGCCAACGCGGCGGAATTGTTCGCGCAGCCGGATGTGGATGGCGGTCTGATCGGCGGCGCTTCGCTGATCGCCAAGGAGTTCCTGGCGATCGTCAACGCGCTTCCCCCATCCACCAGCGGCCACGACAAGACCGTGCGCTCCATGCGCGCCGTCTGATCGATCGGGCGGCTGATCCCGGGCGCGGGCAGCGCGTCCACACTGGAATGACTTGGGCATGCTCCTGATTTTCGTCAACGTGATTTTCGTTCTCAGCGCGGTCGCCATGACCGTGTTGATCCTGCTGCAACAAGGCTCCGGAGCGGCAGCCGGTTCTGGCTTCGGTGGCGGTGCCTCCGCGACCGTGTTCGGTGCCCGCGGCTCGGCCAACTTCCTGTCCAAGGCCACCAAGTGGCTGGCGGTGGTGTTCTTTACCATCAGTCTGGGTTTGTCGTGGTATGCCAGCCACCCCAATGGCGGCGCAAAGATCAACAACACCAACCTCGGCATCATGGGGCAAACACCAGTGACCCCGGCGCCGCAAGCGCCGACCGGCATCGCGCCCGCCACCACGCCGGCGATTCCTGCACCAACTGCACCGGCGAGCACGCCGGCCATTCCCGCCCCGACCGCGTCCGCATCGACGGCGCAGCCGCCGGTCGGGCAGGGTGCCGCAGCGGCCATTCCAGCCCCGCAGCCGGTGGCCTCGCCAGCGGCACCGGCGAGCAGCCGCAAGTAACCGTCGGCAAAGACGCGCGATCGCGGTAAGATATGAAGCTTCGCGCTGCGAAATCAGCGCAACGAAATGCCCAGGTGGCGGAATTGGTAGACGCACTACCTTGAGGTGGTAGCGACTTAGGTCGTGGAGGTTCGAGTCCTCTCTTGGGCACCAACGCAACATCCAGCGCAGTCCATCGCAATCTGGGTACACCCCTGAAACCCGCCTGCATGGCGGGTTTCGCGTTTCATGGCGTCCAAAGTCGTCCCATTGAAGCCGGAGGTGCGTGGGGGCATCATTGGGGGCACAAGGCCCCCTCTTGGGGCCGGCGAAAACGGAGATGCCCCCATGCTGATCGAAGCGAGGAAGCTGACTGGGCCGGAAATCCGCAAGGCCAAGCCGACCGACAAGGCCCGCAAGCTGTCCGATGGCGGCGGCCTGTACCTGGAGGTCATGCCGAATGGCTCGCGATACTGGCGAATGAAGTACCGGCACGCAGGCAAGGAGAAGCGGCTGGCGTTCGGGGTATATCCCGAGGTCACCTTGGCCGAGGCGCGCGCCCGACGGGATGCTGCCCGGGCAATCCTGCGCGATGGCCGCGATCCATCGGCCGAGCGGCAGGCGGAGAAACAGCGGGCCGTTCTGGCGGCGGCCAATACCTTCGCCGCCTTGGCCGGCAAGTGGCGGGAGCGCCGCGACGTGTCGCGGGCCACGGCCGTCAAGGACGGCTGGCTGTTGGATTTCGCGATCAAGGCCTTCGGCGACCGTCCGGTGGAGTCCATCACCAGCGGCGACGTGTTGGCCCTGCTGGAATCTCTGGCCGAGCGCGAGATGCTGGAAACCGCTCGCCGCTTGCGCTCGAAAGTGTCGGCCGTCTTCGTCTACGGCGGCGGCCACAATCCGGTGACGGGGATCGCGCGCGGCGCGATCAAAGTCCCCAAGGTGAAGCACCATGCCGCCATCACGAATCCGAGGCGTGTCGGTGAGCTGCTGCGCGCGATCGACGCCTACGGCGGGGGATTCATCACGTCCCGGGCGCTCAGGCTCGCACCGCTGGTGTTCGTTCGCCCGGGCGAACTGCGGCAGGCCGAATGGTCGGAAATCGACCTGGACGCGGCGCTGTGGCGTATCCCGGCCGCGAAAATGAAAATGGGCGCCGAACACCTTGTTCCGCTGTCGTCGCAAGCCGTCGTGATCCTGCGCGAGATTAATTCACTCACCGGTCGCGGCCGTTTCGTCTTTCCTAGCGAGCGCGGCGCGCAGCGTCCCATGTCCGAAAACACGTTGAACCTCGCGCTTCGGGCGATGGGTTACGACGGCGACACCATGACCAGCCACGGCTTCCGCACGATCGCCAGCACGTTACTGCATGAACTGGGCCATTCGTCCGACGTAATCGAGCGTCAGCTGGCGCACAAGGAACGCAACGCGATCAAGGACGCCTACAACCGCGCCCAGCACCTTCCGGCGCGTCGCAAGATGATGCAGGTATGGGCCGACTACCTTTATGCGCTGCGCGAAGGTGCCAATGTGACGCCGATTCGCAAGGTATCCGGCGCGAGCCGGTAAACGTCTGCGATCAAGGGGGAGCCATGGGAAGCAATGGATGGTCAGACGAGCAGGTGAAGGCGTTGGCGATTGATCTTGTTGCAGCGATGGGGCCGCCGTTGCCGCGTCCGATGGAGATAGTCGCGGTGACGGGCGAACTGCTTTCACAAGAAGCAATGGAAATGGCTCGTTTCTACGACGCGGCTACGTTCAAGCAACGCAACGCGCTGGATGCGGTGCTGGCCGCCCTGAGGGCACCGTGATGCCGATCTGCATGAGGCACGCGCCATCCGTTGTCGGGCTGATCGCCACGAGGCCTTCCGTTGACCGACAGTGCAAGCAGCACAGGAAATCCATCTGGCGGTTACCGAACACGCCACGGCTAGGCCGGCCAGCCGAACGCGGGACACCTTCACCCGTTGCCGTGGCGTTCCCTTGAAGGGTGCGGGAAGGCACACATATGACCACGAAAAAGCAACTGGCCGCGAAACGCGATCCGCTGGCGAAATGGCGCGACAAGCAGATGTTCACCTTGAGCGACACTGCGGCGCTTTTGGTCGATGGAGCGTATCCGCACAAGACCTACCCACCGAGGTCGGTGAACTGGACAGCCGAAGAACGGACTGAATACGACGCAGTGACGGGCGCGCTGCGCGAGCTTGTAGCGGCAGCCCAAGCGAAGACCTTGCCGGCACAGCTGAATTATTCGCAGGCACAGATCAAGCAATCTTTCGTCACGGGCGAACGGTACGTAGCAAGGATAGGCGGCGAGATTCTCCCCGGCTCCAGCACGGTGATGCGGGAAGACGTGAAGCGTTGGTTGGTCGAGCATCACCCTTCGTGGCTGCCGGCGTTTTTCTTTCCGGAAGATGGTGCGGAATCAGGTGGGTCAAGGCCATTGGGGAGACTAGAAAGGGAAAATTTGCTTAGGCTGATTGGTGTTCTTTGCGAGGCCGCAGGGATCGACCTGCGTGGAGAGACAAAAGGCCATGCTGAGTCCACCATAATCGCAACATGGGCATCACCGCGAAACGTGACATTGACCTCGGAAAAGATCGCGGAAAAGGTAGTAGCGGCCCGCGAATTGATAAGGCCGATAGGCCCAACTCCACCCACCGATGCTATTGACGCGCAGTTGCGACTTCAAAAACGCAGGAAGAAACGGAACAAGTAGCAGCTGATCGCAGTACGACATGAAGCCATCATTTCATTCGAATTCGAGTGTCCGCAATACGAATTCGAACGTGTAACGGCCGACCGTAGGACAGCATGAAACCGTCTAGGCCAACAAAGGACGGCACCATGCCAAGCGCACTCATCCTGCCCGAAACTGGTTTCCTGCGGCTTCCGGATGTCCTGAAGATCATTCCCGTGTCGCGTTCCAACTGGTGGGACGGTGTACGCAAGGGCCGCTTTCCATCGCCTATCAAACTCAGCGAGCGTTGCACGGCCTGGCGGGTGGAGGATATCCGCACGTTGGTCGAACAGCTTGCAGCCGCTGGCCGGGAGGTTGCGTGAACGCCTCCCCGGAAGATACCCGTACCGCCGAGCGCTGCGCGGTGGCGTGGCTGGCGTGGTGCTGCGCACCTGCCGAACCCGGGCACCTGTCCCCCAGCCCGGCCGCCTACCACGAAGCCGATGCCCGGGATATTGCCGCAACGATCCAGCGCTTGCGCGCCAGTGTGCTGCCGGCGTTATGCGTGGCCATGAACGTCACCGCGGATGCCAGCGCAAAGCTGGCTGGCATCCCCTGTACGGAAACGGCACGCAGTCATCGGCAGGCACGCACGGCCGCAACCCGGATGGCCGAGCCGACTGCGGCGCGAGTGGCCGCCCGGCAAGAGGTGGTGGCATGGCTGGAGGCGTTCGTGACGGCCGTTGAAACCGGACTGCTGGTGCCTTCAACCAGCCTTGGATTGCTCGCCCGGGCTGCGCTGCTGGATGAAATCTGGGTATTGCGTGGCTTGACCTTGCCCGCACTGCATGAAGTATTCGATATCGCGCCTTGGAAAGGCGGCCGTTGGCTGTTGGGAGATTGAGCCCATGCCTGCCCGTGTCGATACCCGTGCCGCACCCGTAGTTCCGCGCGCTGCCGATGCTTTTGTGCTGGATCGTCTTCTGGAACGCTTGGAGGGTGTGCGCAAGTGTGGCCGCGGCCACATGGCCCGCTGCCCGGCACACAAGGATCGCAATGCGTCCCTGAGCGTGGCCGAGGGCAGCGATGGTCGGGTGCTGGTGAAGTGTTTTGCCGGCTGCGACGTGCTCGCCATCGTGCATGCCGTTGGCTTGGAGGTGGCCGACCTGTTCCCCGAGCGCATCGCCGACCGCTCGCCGGAGGGTCGGGTCGCGCAGCGTGAGGCTTACCGACAAAGCGGCTGGGTAGCTGCGCTGGGCGTGCTCACCCGCGAGGCCACGATCGTTGCCATCGTTGCCGGCGACGTGGCCGCCGGTCGCGTGCCGTCGGACGAATACCTGACCCGGCTGCGGCTGGCGATCGAGCGCATCGAAAGCGCACGCGAGGTGCTGGCATGACCACGTTGGACGAAAGGGCCGAGCGTGATCTGGCACGGTTGAATCAGGCGCGTGATGACAAAGCCCGTGAGAAGAAAAATGGGAAGCGCAGCGCCGACAAGAAGCCAAATCCGTTCACGGCCCTGCGACCACGATTCGTGCTGCGCGAGGGTGAATCGGTCGAGCGGCCCGGCGTGCATTGCATCGAGGTGATGCGCAATGCGGAAGGCGAGCCGATCGAGCTGGAGCCGGTATGGGTTTGTGCACCGTTGCGGATTGCGGCAGCGACGCGCGATGCACATGGCGGGGAATGGGGCCGACTACTGGTGTTCAGTGATCGTGACGGGCTGGAGCACCGTTGGGCGATGCCGATGACGATGCTGGCTCGCAAGGGCGAAGACCTGCGAGAGGCACTGTTGCGGCAGGGGCTGGATATCACCCAGCACGAGGTGCACCGCAAGCGATTGAACGACTACATCGCCGGCGCGGATGTCACCGCCAAGGCGCGTTGCGTGCCACGCACCGGCTGGCATGGCGATGCCTTCGTGCTGCCGCTGGAAACCTTCGGCGAGCACGTCGGCGAGCCGCTGATCTTCCAAGGTTCAGGCGAAGGCGTGGAGCTGGGCGCGGCCGGCACGCTGGAGGGTTGGCGCAACCAAGTCGCCATGCCCTGCGCCGGCAATTCTCGGCTGGTGCTCGCGTTGTCAGCTGCATTCGCTGGGCCGACTCTCGGGCTCGTGGATGCCGAAGGCGGCGGCCTACATTTCCGTGGCGCAAGCAGTACCGGCAAGACAACCGCACTGGCCGTGGCAACCAGCGTGTTCGGGCCACCCGCATTCATGCGCACCTGGCGGGCGACCGGCAATGCACTGGAGTCCATCGCCAGCCTGCATTCCGACCTGTTGTTGCCGCTGGATGAGATCGCCCAGCTTGACCCGAAGGACGCAGGTGCGACCGCTTACCTGCTGGCCAATGGGCAGGGCAAGGCGCGTGCCCAACGGGATGGCAGTGCACGTGCAGCGACCCGCTTCCGGGTGTTGTTCGTGAGTGCCGGCGAGGTCGGGTTGGGCGATCTGGTGATGGAAGGTGGCGGCACGTCGCGTGCGGGCCATGACGTGCGGGTGATCGACATACCCGCCGACGTGGAAGGCGGTGCCGGCATCTTCGAACAGCTACCGGCCGGAACCAGTGCAGGTGCGTTCGCGGATTCCCTGCGGGCATTTTCAGCGACCCACCACGGCCACGCACTACGCGACTGGCTGGCGATCCTGACGGCCGAGCATGCACGCATGCGCGATGCACTGCGCGAGTGTCGCGATGCGCTGGCGGATGATCTGGCCGGCCGTGATGCCGTGGGTCAGGTGCGCCGCGTGGCGCAGCGATTCGCCCTGATCGCCGCTGCCGGTGAACTGGCTACCGCCAAGGGCATCACCGGCTGGCTTGCTGGCGAAGCCGAGCGAGCGGCTCGCACTTGCTTCGCCGCATGGTTGCAGGCACGTGGCACCAGTGGGGCAGCCGAACCGGTGGCGATGCTGGCGCGCGTGCGGCTGTTCCTGATGGCACATGGTGATGCACGCTTCGCATCGTGGAATACCAGTGATGCCGACACCGAGCACCGACCACGCACCGTCAACCGCGCTGGCTACCGAAAGCCGACCGGCAACGAAGGCCCGGAACAGGTCGGGCCGATTTACTACATCGAGCGCGAGGTGTTCAGGGCCGAGGTGTGTCGCGGCTTTGATCATCGGCGGGTGGCGGCCGAACTCGCACAATCAGGTGCCTTGCGCATGGGCAGCAATGGCGAATACACCCGCAACGAACGGCCGTGCGATGGCCACCGGGCGCGGTTCTATGTGGTGCTGTTCGCAGCCTTGAGCGGCAGCAGCAACACCGGTGATGGCCACGGTGCTCCGGCTACCGTGGAGGCTGCTGGATGAGACTCGCGGCGATTCTTGTCCAACATGGTTTGCTGGATGCAGCATCCGATCCGGCGACGATCCAGCGAGTTCGCATGGATGCAATCGCCATCGAGCAGGCGCAGCGCATGCGCCGGCTGAGTCTTGCGGCCGGCTTGCCGGCCGAGCCTGCGATGCCGCTGGATTCCGGCGATTACGCCGAACTGACTGCCTGCACGGATATCGAAGTGGTCGCCTACGCACACAGCCTGCGCGTGCGCGCCGAGCGTTGGCTGGGGCATGTGCCGGTCGGCTGGACACTGCCCAGCCTGTGCAGGGGCTGCGGGCCTGTCTGGTTGTGGCTTGGCGCACCATCCATCGTGCTGGCTTGTCCGTGGTGCTGGAATCGAAAGGATGGGCGTCCTATCCCGCGGCCGCCATGATGGCGCGCGTGGCCGCGGATGCCGACAAGAGGTGCGGCGCGCGCCAAGCGTGCCAAGGTACTCCCTGGCGATCCGTCTTGCGGGTAATCGGAGCCGCAATAGCCTTGTACTCAATAGTTTGCCTGCTTCCTTTACCCCATGAATGAAGCCATGACAGCGAACGGCCACACACGGCGGTCGGTACCGTCGGAGTCGCGACCGTCACTTTTGCCGTTCGATCCGGCTGATCTGATGGCGATGCGCGTATTGCCTTCCGAATTCGCACGCATGTGCGGCGTGTCGAAGCAGACGGTTTCGCAATGGATCAAGAAGGGAACCGTATCCTTGTTGCCGGATGGCCGTCTCGATCCAGTGCGGGCATCCCGGCAGGTGCTGCAAAACACCGATCCTGCCCGCCTGCGGGCGCGCGTCTTCCGGCAGGCATCCGCATCGCAAGAGGAACTGCGCCAACGTATCCGTACCCTGGAGGGCGAACTGAAGGCGCTGCGCGAAGAACGACAACGCATTGGCCGGGCGCGCCATTTTCAGCATGTCGATGCGACCGCTGCCGGCTTGGATCGACTCGCTTGCACGATCGCCGCCCGTTTCGATGAAGCCATGGCTGCCCACGCTGTCGGTTACCTGGAAGCTTGGCTGGATGATCTACTGGCAACGGAGTTCTGGGGACAAGGCGTGACCCCGGATGACCGGGTGGACGGCCCGACTCTTTTGGCAGGTTCCGACCCGCCCGCATCGACCGCCGGACGCGACTGCACCGCGCCGGACGCTGGTTTTCCCGGAATCGGCCTAACCCGGGAAACACCCGGGACACGGGAAAGCTAGGCGTGGTGCGGTTTCCCGGGTTTCCCGACTTTCCCGGCACGAAACAGCAAGGTTCAATAGCGGGATGTTGTTTTTCCTGTCTGTCTATCTGGCATGTTCGGTGAGTGTCTCGCGGAATATCATTGTTTTCCTCCGGGAAACCCGGGAACCCCGGGAAACGCAAGCAGGGCGCGGCATTCGCTTTCCCGGATTTTTCCCGGGTTAGGCCGATTCCGGGAAAGCCGAAGTCGGCCACGTCCGATGCCGTCCTGCGCGCGCTGCATGATCCTCGCGTCCCAACCCACCGGCGGCGGTGAACGTGCTCGTAGCTCACCCTAGTGCACGCACGACGTCACCGTCCTCGCGGCTTGCCCCGGGCACGGGTGCGCCGAGCGCTCCAAGCGGACAACACCTGGGGGCATCTTTGGGGGCATCGCAGGGTTGCGTCATAGTCGAAACATAGACACTACTATGCTAACGGCGATTCTTTCGAGTCCTCTCTTGGCACCAACGCAGCATCAACGCAAACCGGAGATACCCAAGACGCCCGCCGCTTAGGCGGGTTTCTTGTTTCAGGCAGCGCAAAGCCGTCGAGTTGAATCCGGCTCATCGTGAGGGCATGGCTGGCTGTCAACGCGGCAAGCTGGAAGAGCGAAGCCCGCCAGAGCCTGTCCACACGAAGACGGGGGGAAGCTTTTTCGACATCCTGCCAGAGCGTTCCTTGTGCGCGTGCCGGGCAGGATAGAATCCCACCCATGCACCGAATGCTCCCATGTCCGCCGCGCTGACCGCTGTCATCCTCGTCCTTTTGGCGGGGCACGTTCTGCCGTCGTTGGTAGCGCTGCGCCGTTTCGACTGGCTGCTGGCGTGGCGGCGTTACATCGAGGGCACGGCCACGCCGGAAAGCGCGATGAATGGCCGCCTCGGACTGGCGCTGACGATCGGCTTGCCGGTACTGCTGATCGCCCTGCTGCAACTGGCTCTGCGGCAATCCTTGTGGGGCGTGCCGGCGTTCGTGTTTGCAACCTTGATCGCGTTCTGGTGCTGGGGCCCGCGCGATCTGGATCTGGACGTGGATGCCGTCGTCGATGCGAGTGATGGCGAGGCACGGCGCGCGGCAACAGCGCATCTGCTGAACGCCGAACCCCCCGTGGACATGGACGGTCATGCCTATGTCGAGGCGGTATTCAAGGGCGCCCTGCGGCGCTGGTTCGGCCCGTTGCTGTGGTTCCTGCTGCTGGGGCCGACTGGCGTGTTGGCTTATCGCATGATCGCGCAACTGGGTGCCGATGTCGCACATGCCGATGCGCCGCCAGCACAACGCGAGGACGCGCGCTGGATGCTGGCGGTGCTGGACTGGCCTGCGGCGCAGTTGATGACCTTTGCGCTGGCGCTGGCAGCCAATTTCGACGCGGTGTTCAGCGCGTGGCGCGAGTGGCACGCCGACGGGATGCGTCTGGATACTGGCTTTCTCGCCGCCGCCGCACGCGCCAGCGTGGATATCGAAGTCGCGCAGGACGACACCGATCTGCCCGAAGCCGAAGTCGCCGCATCCACCCCGGCTCTGCTGGAACTGCGCGACGCGATGAGCCTGGTCTGGCGCATGCTGCTGCTGTGGCTGGCGGTGGTCGCGATCTTCGTCATCGCCCGCTGGCTCTGACATCCGCCTGATCTGGCATCCCCCCAACGCCCTGACTTTGCTCGTCATTCCGGGGCCGCCGCCGCTGTTTGCGGCGGAACCCGGAATCCAGTGTTTGGCGCATCACCCGGCAGCGGTTCCCTACGCCATCTCCCCACGCAGCGCCCGCACCCGCGCTTCCAGCAACGCCGCATTCGCCTGCGTGCCATCCACCGCCTCGCCGGCGATCAACTCGATCTGCGCACGAAAGCGCCGCGGCATGCGCAGACGGTGCAGACGCGAATCGCGTTTGCTCCACATGCTCGACCACATCCCGCGCAGCGCCAGCGGGATCACCGGCACCGGACGGCGCGCGAGGATGCGTTCCACGCCACCACGGAACGGCGCGATGTCACCATCCTTCGTCAACGCGCCCTCGGGAAAGATGCACACCAGTTCGCCGTCGGCGAGCGCGGCATCGATGCTCGCGAAGGCGCGCTCCATCAGTGCGGCATCCTCTTTCGCCCCGGCGATGGGGATGGCCTTGGCCGCCTTGAACATCCACGCCGCGCCGGGAGTGTTGAAGATCTTGTGGTACATCACGAAGCGCGCCGGGCGCGGCAGCGCGCCACCGATCAGCACGGCATCCAGATAACTGACGTGGTTGCACACCAGCAACGCCGGGCCTTCTTCGGGGATGCACTCGATGCCCTGCACGCGCAGCCGGTACAAGGCGCGGCCGAAGATCCAGCACAGGAAACGCATCAGGAACTCGGGTACCAGGGTGAAGATGTAGAGCGCCACCAGCGCATTGAGCACCGCGGTGGCCAGCAGCAGTTCCGGCACGCTCAATCCGAGCCGGCTCATGCCGATGCCGAACGCCGCCGCGGCCACCATGAACACCGCGTTGAGGATGTTGTTGCCGGAGATCACCCGCGAGATCTGCTCGCGCGGGGTGCGCGACTGCACCAGCGCGAACAGCGGCACGATGTAGAAGCCGGCGAATAATCCGATCAGCAGCAGGTCGGCGCAGACATGCCAGTTCGCGCGACTGGCGAGGAAGGCCAGCGCATCCAGATCGTGCACGCTGGCCGGCGCGTGGCGGGCGAAGTACAGATCCACGCCCAGCACCGTGAGCCCGATCGCGCCGAATGGTACGAGGCCGATTTCCACCGTGCGCCCGGAAAGTTTTTCGCACAGCACCGCGCCCGCACCGGTGCCGATCGAGAACAGCGCCAGCGCCAGCGTCTCCACGCTGCCGTTGCCGCCGAGGTAATCGCTGGTGTAGTTGGGCAACTGCGCGGTGAACACGAAGCCGAAGAACCAGAACCACGAAATGCCCAGCACCGAGTTGAACACCGTGCGGTTTTGCGTCACGAACTTCAGCGAGCGCCACGTCGCGCGCGCGATGTTCCAGTCGAAGGCCAGCTCCGGCGCGGTCGCAGGCGCCAGCGGGATGCGCCGGCTGGCGAGATAACCGACGATGGCCATGCCGATCACCACCGCCGAAGCGACGGGCGCGCCATAGGCGGACATCGCCCAGCCGCCGGCGATCATGCCGATCAGCACCGCCATCGAGGTGCCCATCTCGACCAGGCCATTGCCGCCGACCAGTTCCTGCGGGTGCAGCACCTGCGGCAGGATCGCGTACTTGATCGGCCCGAACATCGTCGAATGCAGGCCCATCATCACCAGCACGGTGAACAGCAAGGGCACGCTCTGGGCGTAGAAGGCGAACGCCGCCAGCGTCATCGCCGCGATCTCGAACAGCTTCACGAAGCGGATCAGGCGGGTCTTCTCGTATTTCTCGGCGATCTGCCCGGCGCTGGCGGAGAACAGGAAGAACGGCAGGATGAACAGCGCGCCGGCGAGGTTGGAATACCAGCCCACCGCGGCGTGGCCGAAGCCGAGCTGGAAGCCGACCATCACCACCAGTGCTTGCCGAAATGCGTTGTCGTTGAACGCACCCAGCGCCTGAGTCAGGAAGAACGGCGCGAAGCGGCGCTGGCGCAGCAGTTCGAATTGATTGTGGCCGGACATGCGTGGATTCCCCTGCGGATGCGGCCAGTGTAGCGGTGCGGGGAGTGCACGCCGCATGGATTTGCCGCGTATCGTCGATCGATGCAGCTGGTAGCGCTTGGCGCGACTCGGGGCTCGGGACTCGGGAGATGCAGCGCTACCCAGCGAGACTATTTCATGCGGCGATAGCGCGGCTTCGGCTCGTGCACGGCGCGATCGGATTCCATCCGCAATCGCGGGCGCAGCCACGCGGCGAACTCGGCTTCGGTCAGGCTGCCCTCGGCGAGGGTGAGCATGCGGGTGTACATCTCGTCGAGACCCGCATCGAGGCGAGCATCGTTGAGGACGAGGAAGGCGAAATAACAGATGTGCGCGGTGCGCTTGTTGCCGTCCACGAAGGGATGATTGCGCGCCATGCCGAAGGCGAGGCTCGCCGCCAGATCAGCCAGATTGGGTGGCGGGTCGCCATATGCGAACAACTGCTGCGGTCGCGCCAGCGCCGATTCCAGCAGGGATTCATCGCGCACGCCGCCACCGCCGCCGTGCTCGGCCAGTTGCCGCTCATGCACGGCCAGCGCGAGCGTGCGGTCGATCCAGACGATCATGGCGATGCGCTACTGCGCGAGTTTGCGCAGCAGATCGCGATGGTCGCGCATGATCTTTTCGGCCACTTCCATCTGCGCGGCGAAGACCGGGTCGTAGGTGGTCAGGCGGATGCCGTCCGGGGTCTCCAGCGCGTACAACTCGTCGCCCTTGTCCACGCGCAGGCGGGCAAGCAGCTCCTTGGGCAGGATGACGCCGGCGGAATTGCCGATGGCGGTGACTTTCAGTTTCATGGCGGGTCTTCGATCGATGGTTATAACGGGTGTTATACCATCGAATGATGACTGGCTAGCGTTTGCCGAATGCCTTGCATCGTGGTCGCGTGTGCACTCTCACACACGACCGCCGGAATCACATCGTCACAACGGCACCCGCCGCCGTGCTTCAGACGTTGCTCGCCGGCGCCTGGAACACCCCGAGCACCTGCCACTCGCCGTGGCCCTCACCGCCGCGGTAGGTGGACTTGCCGCTGTCGAGCGTGTAGCAGGTGTCGAACATCAGGTGCTTGCAGTACGCCAATTCCAGTTTCTTTTCCGGATCCATCAGGTACAGGCCGTCCTTGGTCTGCGTCCAGAACCCGTTCTGCGGGCCGAGCCAGCCGTCGCCCGGAGAGCGCCACTTGCCGTTGGCGCGGTTGACGTAGACGATCTCCGGCTCGGTCTGCCCTTTGCGGGACAGAGTCAACGAAATGCTCTGGTTCGGCGGCACGTCCATTCTCCTTGGGGATTGAGGGCGCGAGTCCGATCAGGGGCTTGCGATGCGGCACCCGCGCAGGCGCGAGCCCATCATGAATCCGCATGCGACCCGGGCGCAAGTCGCCCTTGCAGGCGCGTCAAGCGCCGCGCGAGGTTCGTGCTGAAGATGTGACGTACGTCACATTTGAGGTGGTGCCGGCACCCGGGTTCGAACTGGGGACCTACTGATTACAAATCAGTTGCTCTACCTGCTGAGCTATGCCGGCATGGCGCTGATTCTAGCAGGCTGTCGCGAGGCAGCTTGCTGGAGCTGAGGTATATCGCTGTTCTGGTAGACCGCGCGGGTTAGTGCAAACACAGCTTCAGCGCAGCGACGGGCAGGGCATGTCCTTCGCGTCGATGCCGGCGAAACCAGTCAGGTGTGCGTGCCAGTCGAAGTCCGGGGCGACGGTGACATCCAGCCAGTATTGCTGCACCTGCCCGACTTTCGGCTCCAGACGTGCATCGAAGCCGAGCTTGCGCACGTCGTCGCGACGCTTGGTGGCGTTTGCCAGATCCTGAAACAGGCCCAGCGAGATGGTGTTGACCTGGTCGCCAGAGGTGACGACGTAGTAATCGGTCATGTCCTTGGCGGCCATCTGGCGGACGGCTTCCAGCGCCGCGTCGCGGCTGGCCAGGGCGGCGACGAACACGCGGTAGCCGGTAGCGGCAGTGGCGGTGTCGGTGCGTTGCTGGATGCGGCCGACCAGCGGCGCGAGGGTGTCGCTCGCACGGCGCGCGTCGTCCGGGCTGGCGAACGGGCCAAGGGTCTGGCAGCGCGGGGTGGCGTCCATCGACACCGGCGCCGCCGCCATTTCTTCCGACGTGCCTTTCTGGCGGCTGGCCTCGGACTCGCTCAGCAGCATCAGCGAGGGCACGCCGGTGTCGGTGGTGGGCACGGGTGCCGGCTTGGCGTTGGCATGCAATCCCCACCACGCCAGTGCGCCGAGGTTCATCACCACCAATAGCAAAACCAGAGCGCGCGGGAACATCCGCCTAGTTTAGCAGCCGCGCCGCTTGCGCGACGCGAGCCGTTTGTTGCGAACACTATGTACCGTCGATTCGGAAGACCACCGGCACCAGCCCCTGCGCCTGGATCGGTTTGCCGTCGCGCAGGGCCGGCTGGAAGCGCCAGAACCGCAGGATCTGCTCACGCGCCGCGGTGTCGAGGCGGCGATCGCCGCTGCCATGCACGACGCGCGCCTGCAACACCCGGCCATCCACGTCCACCAGCAGTTCCAGCACCACGGTGCCGCTGACGCCCTCGCGCAGGGCATCGCGTGGATACGCCGGAGCCGGGCTCACCAGCGGGGTGAGCGAGGTTTCGGTCGAGGTCGTGTTCGGTGCCATCGTGGAGCCGGTGCTGGCAGGGCTGGCGACGTTGGCGGGCGGGCTGACCGAGGTCGCAACGGGGCTGACGACGGGTGGCGGTTGCTGAGCCACCGGGTGGCTGCGCGGCGGCACGATGGTGTGCTCGACCGGCGTCGGCGGTTGTGGTTTCACCGTGGCCTCGGGCGGGATCGGTGGCGGTGGCGGCGGGGTGATGATCCGGGTGTGGATGTCGCTGGTCGAGGTGGCTGGCACAGCGACCGGACTGATCGGCTGCATCAGTAATCCGAACAAGCCCAGGTTGACGAGGATGGCGGCGCTGATCGCCGCGATGCGTACTGGATCGGGACGTTGCGCTGCGCGCGGGAACAATGTGGTGCTGCGTACCATGATCCACCTCCTTGGCCATGTGGGGATGTCCGTCTAGAACGGCGGGTGGCGAGGAATGGGGTTGCCCGAAAACCTTCCTGTGCGGGGACTGTAACGGCTGCCGGTCGGCCCCATCGGCGTGCCCCTCGGTTGCCATCGTGTGGCCCGAATCCCGATGCGGGGGCTACTGGACGGCACTTGTCGAATATGTTAAGAATTTCCACGCATCGGTAGACGCCGTGCATCCACCAGGGGAAATCCAACCATGCGCAAGACGCTCTTCGTCGCGTTGCTGCTGGCTATGGCCGGCATGCCTGTCCTCGCCGCCACCTCCGATCCCATCGTCGAAAGGCAGCTGGATTCGCTCAAGCTCAAGTATCAGGTCGACAAGGACGGTGACTACAAATTGGTGTACGACCTTGGCAACGGGCGCACGCAGTTGGTGTGGGTGCGATCCAAGACCTACGCCTACCGATCCAACCAGATTCGGGAAATCTGGTCGCCCGGCTACCGTTCGCCCTCCGATGCCATACCCGAACGGGTGGCCAACCGCATGCTCGAAAACAGCAACGACGTGAAACTCGGTGGCTGGGTGAAGCAGGGCAAGGTGGGCATGTTCATCATCAAGGTCTCCACCGATGCCAGCGCCGAAGAATTGGGCGATGCCATCCGCGCGGCTGCTTCCACGGCCGACGATCTCGAGCAGGAGTTTTCTGGAAAGAAGGACGAGTTCTGAGGCCGCACTGGCCACCGGATCGACACACCCCATTTTCAGAACGTTTCCCGGTTCCCGCACTTATCGGAGATCCAGCATGACCGCCATCCGTTCCGCACTTGCCACGACCCTGATCGGGCTGGTATTCGGCATCGCTTCCAGCAGTCCCGCGCAGGCCGCCGACCGCCACGTCAAGGTCGTCAACGGTACCCACTACACCATCGTGCGGTTCTTCGCTTCCAGCGCCGATAGCGATTCCTGGGAGGAAGACATCCTTGGCGACAACGTTCTCAAGCCCGGCATGTCCGCCCGGATCAACATCGACGATGGCAGCGGTGCCTGCGTATTCGATTTCAAGGCGGTGTTCAGCGACGGCGATTCGCTGGTTCGCCGCGGCGTGAACGTCTGCGAGGTCGAGACGTACACCTACTCCGAGGATTGACTCCGCGGATCGGATGCGACGCTGGCCGGACACGGGTTTTTCCGCGGCAACCGGGTGTCGGCCGTGTCGTATCGCCCCACGGCTTCGGTGGCGGGGTAGCGCCGCGTAGAATGCGCGCCGATGATGTGTGAGATCGCCAACACGCACCGCCTTTGCGTCGCCCCGATGATGGATTGGACGGATCGGCATTGCCGGTCGTTCCATCGCATCCTCGCCCCGCAGGCGCGGTTGTACACCGAGATGGTGCACGCGCAGGCGGTGCTGCATGGCTGCACGTCCGACAAGGGCAGCGAGCACCTGATCGGCTTCGATCCGGCAGAAAAACCGCTGGCGCTGCAACTGGGCGGCAGCGAGCCCGACGCGCTGGCGCAGGCGACGCGGATCGCGCTGGAACTGGGCTACGACGAGGTCAACCTCAACGTCGGCTGTCCCTCCGACCGCGTGCAGGTCGGGCGCTTCGGCGCCTGCCTGATGCGCGATCCGGCACTCGTCGCCGAGTGTGTGGCGGCGATGCGTGCGGCGGTCGCGGATACGTCGGTGCAGGTGACGGTGAAGTGCCGGCTGGGGGTGGACGAGGTCGAGGATTACCCGACCTTTCGCCGGTTCATCGACGCCATCGCCGCGACCGATTGCGCGATCTTCGCGGTGCACGCGCGCAAGGCGTGGTTGCAGGGCTTGAGTCCGAAGGAAAACCGCGAGATCCCGCCGCTGCGCTACGACTGGGTGTACCGGCTCAAGCGCGAGCGCCCCGACCTGAGCGTGCTCATCAACGGCGGCATCGCTGGCGTGGAGGATGCGTTGCGTCATCTGCAACACGTCGATGGGGTGATGCTTGGCCGCGTGGCGTATCACGATCCGTATGTGCTGCACCGGCTGCACAACGCGCTGACCGGTACCGATGACTTGCCGCGCGGAGAACTGCTGCGCCGCCTGCGGCCCTACGTCGAGAGACAGATGGCACGCGGGGTGGCGCTCAAGCACATCGTCCGTCATGTGTTGGGCCTGTTCCACGGCCAGCCCGGTGGGCGCGCATTCCGGCAGATCCTCAGCGAGGGCGCGCATCGTCCGGGCGCGGACTGGGCGTTGGTGGAACGCGCCTTGGCGGCCACGGAGGGATCGGGCAGGATGGCCGGCCTTCGACTCGACAGCACGCACGCATGATCACCCGCGACCTCGATGCCTTCACCCGCCTTGCGCGCACGCTGCCCACGGATGCGCCGGCGTGCCCGAAAGCGGTGTTTCTCGTTGCGCCGGAAGGTTTCGCGCTGGCCTGCGAATCGGCATCCGACAACGTGTACATGGATCTGGATCGGCGCGTGGACGTTGCCCGCGCGCTGGATCAGCATCGCGACCTGCAACGCGCGCTGGCCGCTGACGTGCCGGCGATCTGCTTTGCCGGCGATGCGGCCACGCCCGACGCGGTGTTCCCCAACAACGTCTTCGCCAGCGCACCCGGGCGCGTGCTGATCGCGCGCATGCGTCATCCGGTACGCCAGCGCGAGGCGCAGCGCGGCGACATCCGCGGGTTCTTCACCGACGTGCTCGGCTACGTCCTGCATGATCTGCGTGCGGGTGAGGGTGTGGGTGAACTGACCGGCTCGCTGGTGATCGACCGCGCGCGCCGGATCGGCTTCTGCGGCCTGTCCGAGCGTTGCGATGCAACCGGCGCGGCGGCGATGCACGCGGCTTTCGATCTGCGCGCCACGCTGCTGTTCGAGCTCGCGCCGGGCGAATACCACGCCAATGTCGTGCTCAGCGTGCTCGCCGGGCGTGCGGTGTCGATCTGCGCCGACGGCTTCGCCGATGCGGCGGTGCCGGCGGCGATCGGCGCGCTGTATGCGCACGCGATCTTCCTCGATGCCGCCGAGCGGCTGGCTTTCGCAGGCAACTGCATCGCCCCGACTGCGGATGCGGTGTGGATGAGCCAGACCGCCGCCGATGCCCTGCGCCCGGCCAGCCGGGCCGCGTTCGCGCAGGCCGGTTTCGCGTTGCGCAGCGTGCCGCTGGACGAGATCGAGAAGGCCGGCGGCAGCCTGCGCTGCTGCGTGGGCGAGATTTACTGAGCGTGAGCACGGTTCATTCGTCGATCCCGGCAAAACTGTGATGCTGTCGGCACTTGTTAGGGTAATGTTAAGGACGGATTCACCGCCCGCAACCGATCATGTCGGCGTAAGTGTTGGCTGAACGTTGGCCGCCCCGGCGCGGCGGCGTTCATCGTCGGATCATCGCCGGCAGTGCCTACTATCCCCATGCTCATGCGTCCCGCCCGCTGCGCCCTTATCCTCGCCATCGCCGCGTGTGCGCTGGTCGGCGAAGCCGCGTGGGCGCACGGTGGCGATCGCCAGCCCGAACCGCCACGGCAGCCGCCGGCTTACCAGCCGCCGCCACCGCCGCATCCGCAATCTTATCCGCAGCCTTATCGGCAACCACAGCCGCAGCAGCAGCGCGCTGAACCCTATGGCGGGTCTGCCTATGGTGGCCCGCCACGCGACTACGGCTTGCCGGCCTCGGTGAATCGCATCCAGCGCGAAACCGGCGGGCAGGTGCTGCGCGCGCAGCCGTACGAGCGCGACGGGCGCGAGGTGTACCGGGTCAAGGTGCTCACCCCGCAGGGGCGCATTCGCGTCTATGAGGAAGACCCCGGCGACGCTGGCCACCGCGGCCCGCCGGCGTTGCCGTCGCAGCCGCTGCCGCCGCCCGGCAGGCCGCCGTCGCATCGCGGGTCGTGGTGACGCGGTTCCCGCAAACACACATCGGATGAATCAACCAGGGAGTGGCGATGCGCATTTTGTTGGTCGAGGATGAAGCCCCGTTGCGCGAGACCCTTGCGGCCCGGCTCAAGCGCGAAGGCTACGCGGTGGATGCTGCCAGCGATGGCGAGGAAGGCCAGTACATGGGGCGCGAAGTGCCCTTCGACATGGCCATCATCGACCTCGGCCTGCCCAAGCTGTCGGGCATGGACTTGGTGCGCGACCTGCGTGTGCAGCAGAAAAAATTTCCGATCCTGATCCTCACCGCGCGCTCGAGTTGGCAGGACAAGGTCGAAGGGCTGAAGGCCGGTGCCGACGATTACCTCGTCAAGCCCTTCCACGTCGAGGAACTGCTGGCGCGCATCAACGCGCTGATGCGCCGCGCTGCCGGCTGGAGCAAGCCGACCTTGGAATGCGGCCCGATCGTGCTCGACCTCACCGCGCAAACGGTGACCGTGGCGGGTGCGTCGGTGGACTTGACCAGCTACGAGTACAAGGTGCTCGAATACCTGATGCTGCATGCCGGCGAGCTGGTGTCCAAGGCCGACCTCACCGAGCACATCTACCAGCAGGATTTCGACCGCGACTCGAACGTGCTGGAGGTCTTCATCGGCCGCCTGCGCAAGAAGCTCGATCCGGATGGCGCACTCAAGCCGATCGAGACCGTGCGCGGTCGCGGCTACCGGTTTGCGATCTCACGCAACGAGTGATCGTGCCGGGCTGATCCAGGTCGCCTGACTTCACGGATCGTCCAGCGCCGATTGGCTTTCAGTGGGTCGGCTTCAAGCATCCATTTGTCGCCGCAGCGTTGGCGTGCGATGGTGGCGATGACCCCTGACCACAAGCGCCAAGGCCGCGCCGATGCCAGCCCCGATTTCTGACGCCGATCCGCGGGAGCCGCGCCGGCCATTGCAGCATACGGAGCCTTGAGTCGTGGCCGAACGCGCGCCCTCGCTGGAAATCCGGCAACTGCTGACGGCCAGCCTCGGCCTCGTGGCCTTTCTCGGCCTGACCGGCTACGCCCTCGATCAGGCGTTCACGCAAACCGCGACCAACAGCCTGCGCGAGCGCCTGCAAGGCTATGCCAGCGCCTACTATGCCGGCAGCGAGATCAGTCGCAAGCTGGAGTTCCAGCCGCCCTACATACCGCCCGATCCGCGCTTCACCCAGCCCGGCAGCGGCCTGTATGCCGCGGCCGTCGGCCCGAAAATCCATTGGACGGGGGCATCCACGCTCGATCGCGACCTGCCGCTGGAATCCGGCTTGGCAGCGGGCAAGGTGCGGCTGGATGGGCCGCTGAAGGTCGTCGATCGTGCGGGCGGGCCATCGGAATACGTCTATCGTTTCGCGATGGGGGTGATCTGGGAAGACGGGCACGGCAAGAACCGGCGCGACATCCCGTTCGTGTTCAACGTGTACGAGAACACCGCCACCTTCGACCAGCAGATTTCCATCTTTCGGCGCGCGTTGTGGCGCTACCTCGGTGCCGCCGGCCTGTTGCTGCTGATCGTGCAGGTGATCGCGGTGCGCTGGAGCCTGTTGCCGCTGCGCCGGCTGCAACGCGACCTGCAGCGCGTGCAGCGCGGCCATGCCGATCGCCTGTCGGGCGCGCATCCGCGCGAGCTGGCGCCGCTGGCCAACAGCATCAATGCCTTCATCGTCAGCGAACGCGAGCATCTGGATCGCTACCGCAACACGTTTTCGGATCTCGCGCACAGCCTGAAGACGCCCCTAGCGGTGCTGCGCGCCAGCCTCGACGAGGATCGCGGCGCGCGCTCGTTGCGCGAGGACGTGCGCACCCAGGTGCAGCGCATGAACGAAATCGTTTCCTACCAGCTCTCGCGCGGGGCGAGCACCGGGCATCGGCTGTTCGCCGCGCCGCTGAACGTGCGCGAGCGCGCCGAGGGCATCGTCACCAGTCTGGAGAAGGTGTACGCGGCCAAGGGCGTGCTGTGCGAGTTCGATCTCGACGACCAGGCCCTGTTCCACGGCGACGACGGCGACCTGATGGAGCTGCTCGGCAACTTGCTTGAAAACGCCTTCAAGTGGGCGCGTTCCCGCGTGCTGTTGACCACCCGCAGTGAGCTCGCAGGACCCAACCGCCGCGCCGGTTTGCAGGTGGCGGTGGAAGACGACGGACCGGGCATTCCGCCGGAGAATGTCGATCGCCTGCTGCAACGCGGCGTGCGCGGCGACGAGCGCGTGCAAGGGCACGGCATCGGCCTGTCGATCGTGCAGGACATCGTGCGCGCCTACCACGGCGAGTTGCAGGTGGATGCTTCGCCCGAACTGGGCGGCGCGCGTTTCAGCGTGCGGATTCCGCCGGGGCTTTAACCCATCGCGAAGTTGCGCCCCGAAGGGTCGGGTGCGCGGAGTTTCCTCAGCGGAACATGCCGGGCAAAAAGGCCTGCCAGCGCGGCCCGTCGTGCGGACGCAGTTCCGAGGAGCCACCGCCCGAACCGATCATCCCCGACGACGATCCAACGGATGGCGTGACCGACGCTGCTCCGGCCACGCTTGCGGCGGGCGCTGGACTGGCGTGTGTGGTCGCCGCCTTGGGCGCGGTTTCGTCGTAGTGGTTGCAGACCGGCTTGCCGATCTCGGTGCGTGTCGCGGCGTGCGCCACTCCACCGAACGCAAGCATCGGTGCGATCAGAACGAACAGCACAATCGCGTTGCGCATCGTGACCCCCTGCCGGATGGTGCCTGCTCACGCCGTTCGCGTTCGAATCGCGGCTCGACGGCGCAACCGGGCGCAGACCCGGCCGGGCATTGTAGCGCAGATCGTCGCCGGTAGCCGATGCCGCCCCGTTTTGCCGCGGAAAGCGCCCAACGGTCTGCAAATTCGCGCAAGACCTGCAACCCGGCTCACGGCGCACTCCTGCTACTCTTCCGACATGCCGCTGCCGCATTCGAAGCTGCCATGAACGTTGCCGCCATGAACGACCGCGATCTGTTGCTGCGCCTTGCTCGCGGCGCGTGCAGCGGCAGTGTGCTCGCCCGCGAATTCGGCCTGACTCGTGCCGCCGTGTGGAAACGCATCGCCAGCCTGCGCGAACAAGGCGTGGCGATCGCGGCGTCGCCGGGTGCCGGCTATGCGCTGGAAGCGCCGCTGGATCTGCTGGACGCGCAACGCATTCGGGCAGCGTTGCTCGCGGACGTGCGCGGCGATCTGGATGCCTGTGAAGTGGCATGGGCGATCGATTCGACCAACGCAGAACTGCTGCGTCGTGCAGCCAGTGGCGGTGTGCAGGCGTTGTTCGCCGAAGCGCAGACCGCCGGCCGTGGCCGTCGTGGACGTGCGTGGGCTTCGCCGCTGGCCGCGCACCTGTATCTGTCGCTGCAACGGCGCTTCGATGGCGGCATCGGTGCGCTGGCCGGGCTGAGCATCGCGGTTGGCGTGGCCGCAGCGGAGGCGTTGCGTGCGCTGGGTGTCGCACAGGTGGGGTTGAAATGGCCCAACGACCTCGTCGTCGGCGAGCGCAAACTCGGCGGCATCCTGATCGAATTCGGTGGAGAGGATGCCGGCATCGTGCGTGCGGTGATCGGCATCGGCATCAACGTGCGCATGCCAGCGGCTGCTGCACTTGGCATCGACCAGCCGTGGATCGACTTGTGCGCGCTCGGCACCGCGCCGCCTTCGCGCAACGCGCTCGCCACCGCCATGCTCGACGCACAGTTGCGGGCGCTGCGCGAGTTCGCCGCCGCCGGGCTGTCACCTTTCATGGCACGCTGGCAGGCGGTGGATGCCTGCGCCGGACGCAGCGTGGATGTGCTTGCCGGCAGTGAGCGGAAGCAAGGTGTAGCACTGGGCATCGATGCGCGCGGCGCGTTGCGCGTGCGCCACGACGGCGCCGAGCGTGTCTATCACAGCGCCGAAATCAGCTTGCGCCTGCGATGAATTCGCGCCGCCACGATTGGCTGGTGGACTTGGGCAACACCCGCCTGAAATGGGCGCGCGCCGATCGCCTCGCGCACCGGGGTGTGCAGGCGTTTGCGCACGAACAACGCCTCGGCGCAGATGCAATGGCCGCGGTGTTCGCCCCGATGGTCGCAGGCGATCGCGTCTGGCTCGCCTCGGTCGCCGGATCGGCAGCAACCGCCAGCGTCGAAGCAGTGTTGTCGCGCATCGGTGCCAAGGTCGAGCGCGTGGCGACACGAGCCGAACTGGCTGGCGTGCGCATCGCCTATGCGCAACCGGCGCGGCTGGGCGTGGATCGTTTCCTCGCGATGCTCGCCGCGCATGCGCGTGGGCGCGAGGCGTGGTTGATCGTCGGTGTCGGCACCGCGCTGACCATCGACTTGCTCGCTGCCGATGGCACGCATCACGGCGGCCTGATCGCGCCCTCGCCGACGCTGATGCGCGAGGCATTGGCGCAACGCGCACCGCACCTGCCACACGATGGCGGTCGCGTGGCCGATTTCGCCGCCGACACCGATGATGCGCTGGCCAGCGGCGCGATCTGGTCGGCGCGCGCACTGATCGACCGCAGCCTGCGCGCGGCGCAACACAAGCTCGATATCGTGCCGAGCGTGTTGATGTCCGGCGGCGGAGCCGATGCGCTGCTGGATGGCTGGCGGCTGCGCGCGCAGCGTGCGCCGGATCTGGTTCTCGAAGGATTGGCTGTGTATGCAGCGCAAGATGGAGATTCCACGCATGTCCGATGATGGCAGGCTCGATCGCATGCGCGGTTTCATCGCCATCACCGGCGTCGCCGGCAAGGCGCTGCGCATGCAGGGCACGCCGCCCGTGTGCGGCGATGTGCTGAATTGTTCGGGGACGTTCCGTGCTGGCGATCGCGTGTTCGTGACCATGCGCGGAACCGATGGCGGGCAGGCAGTGGTGGCGCGCGCATTCAGCGCCGTGGATGCGCAAGCGCTGCCATGCCCGCCTTTGAACACAGCCACCACTACGCCAGAACTACCCTTGTTGCGCGATGTTGATCTGGACGTGCTGTGGTGGGATGCGTTTCACCCGGCTGTATCTCGCGCGCAGCGCTGACGCACCGACCGCATCTCAAGCACATCTCACACCGTTTGCAGGTTCGCGTAAGCCGCCACCAGCCACTTGCTGCCGGCGTCCTCGAAGTTCACCTGCACGCGCGCGTGCGCGCCGGAACCTTCCGTATCCATCACCACGCCGAGGCCGAAGCTGGCATGCCGCACGCGCTGGCCGAGGCGGATGCCGGGCACGATCGGTTCGTTGCGTTGAGTCGCTGGCGCACCGCCGCACACCGGGCGGCTGACCTGGATTTTCGGCCGCACCTCGTGCAACAAGGCCGGTGGAATTTCGCGCAGGAAACGTGATGGTTGTCCGTAGTGATCCTGTCCATGCAAACGGCGCACTTCGGCATAGCAGGTGATGAGTTTGCGCTGCGCGCGGGTGATGCCGACGTAAGCCAGGCGGCGCTCTTCGGCCAGTCGCCCTGCATCTTCCAGCGAACGCGCAGACGGAAACAAGCCTTCCTCCATGCCAGCGAGGAACACCAGCGGGAACTCCAGCCCCTTGGCGCTGTGCAGGGTCATCATCTGCACCGCATCCTCACCGGCCTGAGCTTGGCCTTCGCCGGCTTCCAGTGCGGCGTAGGCAAGAAAAGCGACAAGTTCTGACTGGTTCGCGTCAGCTTCCGGATCGCGCTCGCCGAGAACGAAACGCGAGGCGACCGAAACCAGTTCGTCGAGGTTCTCCACCCGCGAATCGATCGCGCCATGCGATTCGCTGGCGTGGTGCTGGCGCAGGCCGGTGCGCAGAAGCACGTCGTCCACCTGTTCGCGCAGGTCGCGCCCCTGCAGGTCGCGTTCGAGCGCGTCGATCAGTTCGAGAAAACCGCGCAGCGCGTTACGCGAGCGCGCTGCGAGCGCGGTGGATGCAATGGCGAGCTGCGCCGCTTCCCACAATGCCACGTTGCGCACGCGTGCGAGCGCGCGCAGCTCGTCGAGTGTGCGCCCGCCGATTCCGCGCGCCGGCGTGTTGACCGCGCGCTCGAAAGCGGCATCGTCGCTGCGGTTGGCGACCAGTCGCAGGTAGGCCAGGGTGTCCTTGATCTCGGCGCGCTCGAAGAAGCGCACGCCGCCATACACGCGGTAGGCGATGCCTTCCAGCGCGAGTTGTTCCTCGAAGGCGCGCGACTGCGCGTTGCTGCGGTACAGGATCGCCACGTCCGCCCAGCGCCCGCCCTCGCGTTCCCAGCGGCGGATGCGCTCGACCACGAAGCGCGCTTCGTCGATCTCGTTCCATGCCGCGTACACATCCACCGGATCGCCGTCGCCGCTGTCGGTCCACAGGCGCTTGCCAAGGCGGTCTTCGTTGTGCCCGATCACCGCGTTGGCGGCACCGAGAATCGTGGCGGTGGAGCGATAGTTCTGTTCCAGCTTGATCGTGGTCGCACCGGCAAAATCATGCAGAAAGCGCTGCATGTTCTCGACCTTGGCGCCGCGCCAGCCGTAGATCGACTGGTCGTCGTCGCCGACCGCGAACACCTGCCCGCTGTCGCCGGCGAGCAGGCGCACGAAGGCGTACTGGATCGCGTTGGTGTCCTGGAACTCGTCCACCAGCATGTGACCGAAGCGTTGGCGGTAATGCGCGAGCAGGGCTGGATGATGCAGCCACAACTCGTGCGCGCGCAGCAGAATCTCGGCGAAATCCACCAGCCCGGCGAGGTCGCAGCGGTTCTGGTAGGCCGCGTACACGCGCAGCAGGGTCTGCGCGTAGAAATCACCGCCGTCCGGCTCTATGTGCTGCGGACGCCGGCCTTCGTCCTTCTGCGCGTTGATCCACCACGCGATCTGCCGCGGCGTGAAGCGGGTGTCGTCGATCTCGAGTTCGCCGGCGATGCGCTTGACCATCCGCAACTGGTCGTCGGCATCGAGCACCTGGAAGGCTTCCGGCAGTATCGCCTCCTGCCAGTGCAGGCGCAGCAGGCGGTGGGCAAGGCCGTGGAAGGTGCCGATCCACATGCCGCGCGTGCCCGCTGGCATGAACGCGCCGGCGCGCGCGCGCATCTCGCCGGCGGCCTTGTTGGTGAAGGTGACCGCGAGGATGCCGTGCGCGGGCACGCCGAACACCTCGTGCAGCCATGCGATGCGGTGGATCAGCACGCGGGTCTTGCCCGAACCTGCGCCGGCGAGGATCAGGTGGTGTCCGGGCGGGGCGCTGACGGCCTGCCGCTGCGCCGGGTTCAGGCCGTCGAGCAAATGCGAAACATCCATGTGCGCAGTTTACCGTCGCCGTGCCGATCGCGCCCTCGCCGGCGCGGTGTGGGCAACGGGTACAATCGGTCGACCCGCCGCCGTGGAACGTGCCCTCGCCGATGCCTGCCAGCGACGCCAGCGCCAACGTGGCCAGCCGTCCATGGGCGTGGCTGCGCGCACTCGCGGAAGCGGCTACGCCTCGGCAGGTCGCCGCCGAGATCGTGCGCATCGCCACCGACGATCCAGCTTGCACGGCGGCGTGGGTGGCGTGGGGTTTCGATCCCTCCGCGACACTCGAATCCGAACCGCTCGCGCCGTTCGGTGCCGCGCAACTCGCGTCCGCGCGCGCGGTCGCGGTCCACGGCGGGTCGACCTATCGCGTCGAGGGTTCGACGGTGGCGCTGCGGCTGTCGGACACGCCGCCGTCGGTACTGCTGACGACGATCGGGGATCACGCTGCGCAACCGCAATTCATCGAGCGTGCGGCGGAATGGATCGATCTTGCCGGAAGGCATCTTGCGCGCGCGCTGGAAACCAGCGAGTTGCGCACCTCGCTCAAGCGCATGGGTCGCGCCGAGCGCATCCAGCACGCGCTGTTCGCGATTTCCGATCTGGCCGGTTCCGAGCGCGAGATGGCCGACCTGTTGCGCGGCATCCAGGCCATCGTCGGCACCCTGATGTACGCGGAAAACCTGTTCATCGTCGCCTACAGCGCCGAGCGCGACAGCATGCGCTTCCTGTACTACGTCGACACCGAGGACACTGCCGGCCCGCGCGATCCGCGTCACGAAATTCCGATGGCCTCGCGGGTCGGCTCGCTGACCTGGTACGTGCTGCACGACGGTCGCTCGCTGATGGGCACCACCGAGCAGTTGCAGGCGCAGGTGTCCGGGCCGCTGGTGATGCTCGGCCCGGACAGTTACGACTGGCTGGGTGTGCCGATGAAGCGCGAGGGCCGCGTGCATGGCGCGATCGTGGTGCAAAGTTACATCCATGGCGTCGGCTACTCCGACGAGGATCGCGCCCTGCTGGAATTCGTCGCCGAGCACATCCTCACCGCGCTGGAACGCAAGCAGGGCAAGGATGAACTGGAAGAACGGGTGCGCCAGCGCACCATCGAGTTGCAGCAGGAAATCGTCGAACGCCAACGCGGCGAGCGGCTGCAACGCGCGTTGTTCCAGATCGCGCAACTGGCCACCGCCGACATCAATCAGGAGGAGTTCTACCGTCGCGTGCATGCGGAAGTCGGCGCCTTGATCGACGCGCACAATTTCTACATCGCGCTGGTATCCGACGACGGCGCGCGGCTGGACTTTCCGTATTACTTCGAGGATCGGCTGATCGAACATCCCTCGCGGCCGTTCGGTCAAGGCTTGAGCGAGTACGTGATCGGTCGGCGACGCCCGTTCCGCGGCACCACCGCGGAAATCGGCGCGCTCATCGCAGGCGGCCAGATCGAAGCCTATGTCGTCGGCCTGCCGGCGGCGTATTGGCTGGGTGTGCCCCTGTTGGCCGGCGGACAGGCGATCGGCGTGATCGTGGTGCAAAGCTACGATCAACAGATCGTCTTCGCGCAGGCCGACGAGGATTTGTTGCGCTTCGTCGCCACCCACGTCGCCACCAGTCTACAACGCCGGCGCGCCGCCGAATCGTTGCGGGTGGCCAATGCCCAGCTCGAACGGCGCGTGGCCGACCGCACCCGCGAATTGAGCAACACCCTCGACCAGTTGCGTGCCGCGCAGGCCGAACTGGTGCGGCAGGAAAAGATGGCCTCGCTCGGCGGACTCGTCGCCGGCATTGCCCACGAGATCAACACGCCGCTGGGCATCTGCGTCACCGCCGCATCGCACGTGAATACCGAACTGCGCCATTGGCGCGGCGACCTCGCCGCCGGGCGGATGGATACGCACGGGGTGGAGGGCATACTCGACGAACTCGAACTGGCCATGCATGTGCTCGACTCCAACGCCCGCCGCGGTGCCGAGTTGGTGCGTTCGTTCAAGCAGATCGCGGTGGATCAGTCTTCGGGCCAGCGCCGGGAGTTCGATCTGGCCGAGTATCTGGAAGAGATCGTGCTGTCGCTCAAGCCCAGGCTCAAGCACGCGCCGTGCTCGGTGCGGGTGGAATGCGCGCACGGCATCGCCATGAACACCATCCCCGGCGCGCTATCGCAGGTGGTCACCAATCTGGTGGTCAACGCGCTGTTGCACGCTTTCGAGGGCCGCGAGAGAGGCGCCGTGAGCATCATCGGCGCGGCAGAAGGCGAGCAGGCGACGTTGGAGGTGGCCGACGACGGCATCGGCATGGACGAAGCCGTATTGAAGCGGTTTTTCGACCCGTTCTTCACCACCAAACGCGGCAGCGGCGGCACCGGCTTGGGCGCGCACATCGTCTTCAATCAGGTGACCAGCGTCCTTGGCGGCACGATCCGCGCGACCAGCAAGACCGGCGAGGGCACCCGCATCGCCATGCGCCTGCCGCGGATGCTGGGGACAACGGAATCGGAGGATGCGACGTAACGCGCTACGCAGGCCGGATCTGCGCCTGCAGCAACTGCGCCAGCACCGCATCGAATGGCAGCGGATGGCCGAGCAGGAAGCCTTGCATCTCGTCGCAGCCGCGTTCGCGCAGCCAGTCGAGTTGGGCGGCGGTCTCCACGCCTTCGGCGACGGTGGATAGGCCCAGGCTGTGGGCCATGCGGATGATCGAGGTGCAGATCGCGGCGTCGTCGGCGTCCACGCCCAGATCGCTCACGAAGCTGCGGTCGATCTTCAGGCGGTCGATCGGCAGGCGCTTGAGGTAGGACAGGCTGGAATAGCCGGTGCCGAAATCGTCCACGGAGAGGGCCACGCCGAGGCCGTCGAGGCGGCGCATCACTTCGATCGCCGAATCGGGGTTGCCCATGATTACGCTCTCGGTCAGTTCCAGTTCGAGCACGCCGCGTGGTACGCGGTGTTCGCGCAGCGCCGCGTCGACGTCGGCAAACAGGCCCTGCTGGAAATGCAGCGAGGAGATGTTGACCGCGATCCGCAGCGCGTTGAAGCCCGCCGCGGCCAGCGCCGAGTGGTGGCGCATCGCCTCGCCGAGTACCCAGCGTCCGAGCGGCACCACCAGCCCGGATTCCTCGCACACGCCGATGAAGTGCCCCGGCAACAGCAGGCCGCGTTCGGGATGGCGCCAGCGCACCAGCGCTTCCAACGCCACCGGCGTGCCGTCGCGGTTGAACAGCGGCTGGAAGTGCAGTTCGAACTGGCCGTGTTCCAGCGCCTGCCGCAGCTCGTTGACCAGACGCAGGCGCGCCGACACCTGATGGTCGAAGCTGCGCTCGTAGGCGACCGCGCGATTGCGGCCGGCCTGCTTGGCCTTGTACATCGCCATGTCGGCGCGCATCAGCAGGGTTTCGGCGTCGCTGCCGGCATCCGGCGAACGGCACCAGCCGATGCTGGATGCCACGTAGTGGCTGATGCCGGAAATCGTGAACGGCTGCGCCAGCGCCTGATTGATCCGCGCGATCGCCTGCCCGACGCTGGCGTCGTCGGTACGCTCGTCGAGCAGGACGACGAACTCGTCGCCGCCAAAGCGCGCCACCGTGTCGGCGTCGGCCACCGCCTGCACCAGCCGGTGCGCAACCTCGCGCAGCGCCGCGTCGCCGGCGGTGTGGCCGAGACTGTCGTTGATCAGCTTGAAGTCGTCCAGATCGATGAACAGCACCGCGACCGAACGCTGGTGGCGCTCGGCATTGAGCACCGCCTGTTGCAGGCGATCGACCAGCAGATGCCGGTTGGGCAAGCCGGTGAGCTCGTCGTGGGTGGCGTTGAAGGCGATCTGCTCCTGTGCGCGCTGGCGTTCGCTCACATCCGACTGGATGCTGATCAGGTGGGTCACCGCGCCGGCGTCGTCGCGTACTGGGGCCACGTACACGTCGTTCCAGAACGCCTGCCCGTCCTTGCGGCGATCGCGCAACAGCACGCGGGCCTCGCGCCGCTCCTCGATCGCGCGGCGCAGCATCATGATTTCGTGTTGATTATCGACCCATGCCGGATCCAGGCACGGGCAGGCGCGGCCGAGCAGTTCGGCTTCGCTGTAACCGGTCATGCGCTCGAAGGCGTGATTGACATACACCAATGGCAGATCGGGTTGGCGGGCATCGGCGATCACGATGCCGTTGTCGGCCGACTCCACCGCACGCCGCAGCAGGCGCAGATCCTGTTCGTCGCGGTTGCGCTGGGTGACGTCGAGCATGCCGCCGAGGGCGCGCACCACTTTCCCGCTCGCGTCGTGCAGCAGGGTGCCGCGATCGAGCACGTCGGCATAGCTGCCGTCCTTGCGCAGGAAACGATAGCGTTGCTCCCACAGCGTGCTGCCGTCGATGAGGCTTTTCGTCACGCTGGCGGCGGCGGCCTCACGGTCGTCGGGATGCACCCGGTCGATCCAGCCTTGCTGGTCGGCGGGAACTTCGCCGCGCGTATAGCCGAACAGGCTGTGGAAGCTGTCGCTGCGCCAGGTCTCGCCGGTGATGCCGTCGTAGTCCCAGATGGCGTCGCTGGTGGCGCCGGCGATCAACTGGAAGCGCTGCTGGTTGTGTTCGCGCGCGGTCACGTCCAGCGCCAGCACCAGCCAGGCGTCGCGGCCCTCGAAGTCGATCCGCTGCGCGTGCACTTCCGCCAGCAGGCGATTGCCGTCGCGGCGCAGATGCGTCCACACGCTGCCCTGCGGGCGCGCCGAGGGCTCGTCGTTGGCGACCGCGCGCAGGGCCTCGCGATCCTCCGGCGGGCGGATGTCGAGGGTGCTGGCGCCCAGCAGTTCCTCGCGCGTGTAGCCGTAGGCGGCCAGCATCGCATCGTTGACGGCGATGAAGGTCAGACTCTGGCGGTCGTACACCCACATCGGCAGCGGGTTGTGCTCGAACAGGTAGCGGTATTGGCGCTCGGCCTCGCCGAGGCGCTCGCGCGCCTGCGCCAGTTCGGTGATGTCCTGCTGGATACCGCGCAACACCCGGTGGCCGGGCGAGCGGTCGGCCCATTCCGCGCGCGCATAGACGGTTCGCACGGCGCCATCGTTGGAGCGGATGATCCGGTAGTGGGTTTCGTTGACGACGCCTCCGGTTCGTGCGCGCGTCAGGTAGCCGACCACGCGCTCGCGGTCGTCGGGATGGATAAGCGCCGGAACCGAGTCGATGTGCATGGGTTCGCTGCGCGGCGGAAGCCCGCAGATTTCGTAGATTTCCGGCGACCAGAGCACCTCGCCGGTGTCCACGTTCCACGACCAGTCGCCCAGGTGGGCGATGCGCCGCGCCTCCTCCAGCCGCGTGGACTGCCAGCGCAGATCGTCCACGAGACGCTCTTGCGCGGCATGCGTGCGGGCGAAGGCGCGGTTCAACGACCACCACAGCGCGGCGAACAGCAGCGCGCCGCTGAAACTCACCAGCGGCAACGGCCACCACGCCGCGAAGATGGTGCGGCTGGCGGTGCCGACCACCACGATCAGCGGGGTGTGCGCGACGCGCTGGAACACGAACTGGCGGGGTTCCCGGTCGAGCATGCCGGCTTCGTCGAACGACCCCGAAGCCTGATCCCGGTAGCGACTGGAAAACAGCACGGCTTGATCCAGCGATGCGCCGATCGAGTTCTGGTTGTCGCGCGAATGCGCCAGCAGCATGCCCTCGACGTGCACGAGGCTGACCGTGCTGTTGTCGCCCAGAGGAAAATCGACCAGCGCCTGCGCGAACCAGTCGGCGTCCACGCGGGCGCCGACGCGCCATTGCCGGTCGCCATACCACGCCACCGGCACCACCCAGCGTCCGGCGTCGGCGGTGCGGGTCGGGACGCCGATCGCCAGCCCCTGGGGCTGCGCATCCGACGATTCCGGCGGCAGCCACGAGGCATCCGCCGGGCGATCGAGCAAGTCCACGCCTTTCCCGTTGCCGGGATTGCTCTGGATCAGCACCACATCCTGCAGGATCGAACCGGACGGCAGGCTCGCAAGCATGGGCGTCGGGCAATTGCAGGAAGACTTGGCGCGCGCCTGCCCGGCCAGATCCTGCATCTGGTGAACCAGCAACTCCAGGCGCTCGCCGAGTTGGCGTTGCACGGCCTGCGCGGCCACCATCGCACGCTCGTCGGCCAGTTCGCGCTCGTGCTGGTAGTCGAACCAGAGCATGACCGTGAACAACAACGGCAGCAACAGCGACAACCACAGACCGGCGAGCAGCACGGCGCGCGGACGCTGCGGGAATCGCGTGTGGTTGGCGTCTTCGCCGGCGGTCTTCACGGATCTGGCATCTCCCTGATGTGGCAGCATCGCAGTGGCCGCATCCGCCGCAGGGCGCAGCCGTCAACCCATTCAACGGCTTGCGGCGCGCGTTCCGGACGACTCCGCGATGGAACCAGTTTGCGAGCTTGTGTTGCGATCCTTCGCCGCCAGGCGGACTCCTCCAGCCCGAAGGCGCGCCTTGCCGGCACTCTACATGGATTCCGCGCGCACGCCCGGCAAGCCCATAACGTAGTCGGCGCCCATCCACTGCGAAGGTGTGCGGAAACCGGCTGGGACATCGCCGCGCAGCGCGCGCACGACGATGCCCAGTGCCGCATCCACGGTCAGCGTGTAGCCGTTGGGCACGACGAGGTGGCGACGGGCTTGGCGACCCTGCGCATCGCGCGCCTCGCCCCAGACGTGGGTGAGGGTGTTGCCGCGTTTGGCGTCGGAGGGGCCACGCACGCGGCGTTCGACGCGCCGTTTCAGCAGCCCCTGCACGAAGCCGTTGCGCAGCAGCGGGCCGAGCAGGCGCAGGCGGCGCACGTTGGCGATGGTCTTGGGCGAGACCGCCATGTACACCGCGATGTCGGGGATGCCGGTGGAAACGAAGGCGGTATACACATCTCCCCACGGAATGGTCATGGCGCTGCGCGCCTGCCCGTCGCGCTCGAAACTGCGGGTCTTCCATGCCAACGGCACGCGCACCAACTGGCCGCCGATGCGTGCGCGCCCGCCGTTGCCCAGCCCTTCGACGCTGGTCTTGGCGGTACCGGGGCTGGGCCCGCCGCCGGCCTCGAAGGCGAGCACGAGCTGGGTTGCGGAGGGCAGTTCGCGTTTGAGTTGCGCGGCGACGCAATCGGTCGGCACCACGTCGAAGCCGGTGCCGGGCAGGACGAGGATGCCGGCTTCGCGCGCGCGCGCATCCTGCGCATGGCAGTGCGCGAACACGTCGATTTCGCCGGTGATGTCCAGGTAATGCGTGCCGGTGGTGAGGCAGCCTTCCAGCATCGGCGCGCAGGTCGCCGAGAACGGCCCCGCGCAGTGCAGCACCAGCGCCATGCCCTCCAACCCGGCGCGCACCGCAGCCGGATCGGCCAGATCGAACACGCGGTATTCCAGTCTCAGCTCGCTGGCGAGTGCCGTGACCGCATCGCTACGCCCGGCGAGCACCGGCTGCAACCCGCGGCGTACCGCCTCGGCAGCGAGCAGCCGACCGGTGTAGCCGTTCGCGCCATAGATCATCCAGCGCGTCGTATGGCCGTCCGTGGCTATGGCGTTCATTCGACCTGCTTGTGCGGTGTGTCGGCCTGCGGTTGTTCGGCGGGTGCCGCGGAGGGCTCGATGCGTGCGGGCTGGCGCAACGTCGCGGTGGCCTTGAGCAGCTTGTGGAAGTAACGCTCGGGGAACCAGCGCTTCATTCGCCAGCGCGCGGCTTCGTTGCGGGTGGGCAGGATCATGAACTGGCCGCGCTCGCTGGCCGCAAAGATGCGGTCGGCCACCGCGTCGAGGCTGTCGGGGCTGCGCTCCATCATCGTCGCCGCCACGTCTTTCACCGACTCGTTGCCGATGAAGTTTTCCAGCAACCGGGTCTGGAAGAACGCCGGGCAGGCCACCGACACCGTGACCCCGGTGCCGTGCAGTTCCGCGCGCAGTTGCTCGGACAGCGCGACCACGCCGGCCTTGGCCACGCCGTAGCTCATCATCCCCGGCGCGCCGGCCAGCCCGGCGAAGGAAGCGATGTTGAGGATGTGCCCGCGGCCGTTGGCGAGCATCGCCGGCAGGAAGGCACGACAGCCGCGCACCACGCCGAGCAGGTTGATGTCGATGACATCGTGCCACTCGCTCATCGTGGTGTTGGCCATCGGCCCGCCGCTGGCGATGCCGGCGTTGTTGACCACCACCTCGGGCATGCCGAAATGCTGTTCGACCGCCATGTACAGCGCGTTGTAGCCGCTGTCGCTGCCCACGTCCACCACGAAGGCCTGATGATCCATGCCGGGCAGGGTGGCGGCGGTTTCCACCGCACGCGCGGGGACGAGGTCGGCGCAGGCCACCGCGCAACCTTCGGCGGCGTAGCGCTGGGCGAGCGCGCGGCCCAGGCCGCTGCCCGCGCCGGTGATGAGGACCTTGCGTCGTTCGCCGGTCATGGAATCGCCTCCACGGCGTGCTAGGGTTCGAGCATACCAGTCCCGGCGTGCGCAGGACGATAGCCGATGCGTGACGTTCCTGATCCATTCGACCTCTCCGGCCGCACCGCGCTGGTCAGCGGTGCCTCCCGCGGCATCGGCGCGGCGATTGCGCGCTTGCTCGCCGCGCACGGCGTGCAGGTGGTTTGCGCCAGCCGCAAGGCGGAATCCTGCATGGAAACGGTGGCGGCGATCGAGCAGGCCGGCGGCAGTGCGCAGGCGCAGGCCATGCACATCGGCGAGCCGGCGGCGATCGAGGCATTGTTCGCCAGGCTCGATGCGCAGGGCCGCACGCCGGACATCCTCGTCAACAACGCCGCCGCCAACCCGTACTACGGGCCGATGCTGGAGCAGGATCTGGCCAGCTTCGACAAGACCGTGGCGGTGAACCTGCGCGGTTATTTCTGGACCAGCGTGCAGGCGGCGCGACGGATGCGCGAGCGCGGCGGCGGGACGATCGTCAACATTGCTTCGGTGAACGCGCGCCGCCCGGCACCCGGGCAGGGCGTGTATTCGATGACCAAGGCCGGCATCGTCAATCTGACTCAGGGCATGGCGCGCGAATGGGCCGCGCACGGCATTCGCGTGAATGCGGTGCTGCCGGGGCTGACCGATACGAAGTTCGCCGGCGCCTTGCTCGCCGATGCGAAGCTGATGGCGACGATGACGCGGTTGATCCCGCTGGCCCGCGCCGCGCAACCCGGCGAGATCGCCCCGGCGGTGCTGTTCCTGTGCTCGCCGGCGGCCGGTTATGTTACTGGCGCCTGCCTGAGCGTGGATGGCGGGTATCTGGCCTGAAGGCGTGGCTGCGCCGCGCGGCAATCAGCGCAAGAAATCGTCGTGCATGGCACGCTTGCCGAGCCGGTTTGAGTGTAATCTTCAACCGATGCTGGCGAGGTTCGCGCACAGCCCGATCCCGCCGGTATCGACCTGACGGGAGAGTGCCCTTGTCCAATTACCTGTATGTGCTGGTCGTGCTGCTTCTCATTGCCTTCGTGGTGATCGTCATCAGCCGCGCGATGGGCAAACACGACATCCCCCACCCGCACCACGATGCCGATGGCGGCCAGAAGGCCGATCCGCAGGCGGGCGAGGGCGACAACCGCGGTCGCTGACGACACCGGGGTGCCCTGCGCCCCGTCGTCCTGACCGCTCCCACGAGGCCGCCGATGGCGGCCACGGTGGGTGCTTCATCCGCAAAGTCCTGGGACGACTCAGCCCTCCCACCACATCCACGCGTCGTCCCACATGCGGCCGAAGAAACCGGCCTCGGGCACGGCGCTGAGAGCGACCAGCGGGCGTTCCAGCAGCGGCTTGCCGTCCAGCATCACCCGCAGGGTGCCGATGCGCTGGCCCTGCGCGATCGGGGCGACGATGTTCTTGGGCACGTCCATCACCGGCTTGAGGTCGTTGTAGCGACCGCGCGGGATCACCATTTCCACCGGCGCCGTCAACCCGAGGGCGACATCGGCGGCCTTGCCCTTCCACACCTTCAGGTGCGCGAGCTGCACGTTGGCCTGATACAGCGGATGGGTCTCGAAGAAGCGGAAGCCCCAGTTGAGCAGGGCGAGGTTGGAATCCTCGCGCAGGCGGAAGCCGTCCTTGTCGTTCTTCGCATCGATGCCCACCACCACCGAGATCAGGCGCTGGTCGCCGCGCTTGGCCGATGCGGCGAGGCAAAAGCCGGCGGCTTGGGTGTGGCCGGTCTTGATCCCGTCCACGGTCGGGTCGCGGCCGAGCAACTCGTTGCGGTTGTACTGGCGGATCTTGTTGTAGGTGTATTCGCGTTCCTTGTAGATCGCGTATTCGGCCGGGTAGTCGTGGATCAGCGCGCGCGAGAGGATGGCGATGTCGTGCACAGTGGTGTAGTGGTCGGGGTTGGGCAGGCCGTGCGGGTTGGCGAAGTGCGAGTTCTTCATGCCCAGTTTTTGCGCGTAGGAGTTCATCAGCGAGACGAAGCCTTCGACGCTGCCGCCGACGTGCTCGGCCAGCGCCAGCGCGGCATCGTTGCCGGACTGGATGATCAGGCCGCGCTGCACGTCGGCCAGCGGCACCCGCGAGTTGAGGTCGAAGGCGCTGAACGAGCCATCGGTGCCAGCGCCGCCCTCTTTCCATGCGCGCTGGCTGATCGCCACCGGCTGGTTGGGATCGATCTTGCCGTGCGCCAGTTCGGCGGCAACGACATACGAGGTCATGATCTTGGTCAGGCTGGCCGGCTCGATGCGCATGTCCGGGTTCTTCGAGGCCAGCACCTGCCCGGTGTCGTAGTCCATCAGGATCCACGCCTTGCCGGTGTTGTCCGGTGCCGGCGGGATGGCCACGCTGTCGGACGATGCGCCCGGCGCGGCCGGAACCGGCATCGGTTTGGGCTGCGGCGCGGGCTGGGGCGTGGGCTGCGGTGCGGCGATGACGGCGGTGGCGAGCGTGCCTGCGGCGAGCAGGGCGGCGAGAACGACGGGCAGGGAACGGCGCGTTTGCATGGGGGCGTGGGACTCCTCGCAGAAAATTCAAAGAATGGTCGTTGCGTCCGGTTTGCGTGCTTCGACCGGGCGGCGGCGCTCAAGTTTAATCGCATGCGCGAACGTCTGGCTTTACGCAGCGCACACATTCCACGGCGTACGGTGCGCGCGGCGCCCGGCGGCGGGCATGCGGGAAGGTACAATGACGGCCTTGCAATCCACCGAGACCGCCATGTCCCTCGATCCCGCCCTGCGCACCCGCATCGACACCCTGCTGCAAGCCAATCCCGTGGTGCTGTTCATGAAAGGCAGCCCGGATGCACCGCGTTGCGGGTTCTCGGCCAAGGCCGCCGGCATCCTGTCCTCGCTGCTGCCGCGCTATGCGAGCGTGGACGTGCTGGAAGACGGCGCGATCCGCGAAGGCATCAAGGAATACGGCAGCTGGCCGACCATCCCGCAGTTGTATGTGAAGGGCGAGCTGGTCGGCGGCAGCGACATCATCGCCGAGATGTTCGACAGCGGCGAACTGCACGCCGCGCTCGGCCTGCCCGCGCCCGACCGCACGCCGCCGCAGATCACGGTGACGCCCGCCGCGCGCAAGGCCATCGACAGCGCCATGACCAATGCCGACGGCGCGGTGTTGCACCTGGCGGTGGACGCGCAGTTCAACGCGCAGTTCCAGCTCGCGCCGGCGAAGGGGCGCGAGATCGTGGCCGATGCCGACGGGCTGAAGATCCACCTCGACCCGGCCAGCGCCCCGCGCGCGCGCGGCATGGTGGTGGACTGGGTCGATGACGTGCGCGGTGCCGGCCTGTCGGTGCGCAACCCCAACGCGCCCGCGCCGGTGAAGTCGATCAGCGTGAAGGAACTGCACGATCGCATCCTCACCGGCACCATCGACGTGATCGACGTGCGCCCGGTGTCCGGCCGCTCCATCGCGCCGTTCCCGCAGCCACACGAGGTGCTCGACGACGCCAGCCGCGCGCGCATCGAGGCGCTGCCCAAGGACGTGCCGATCGCCTTCATCTGCCACCACGGCAGCTCCAGCCGGCGCGCCGCCGAGCACTTCCGCAGCCTCGGCTTCCACGACGTGTACACCGTCGATGGCGGCATCGACGCGTGGGCGAAGGAAATCGATCCCAGCGTGCCGGTGTATTGAAAACGTCATCTCATCGCAGCACCCAGAAGACAGACCCGAGTTCGTTGCCGGAAAAAATCCCACACGTGGCGACTGGCACACACCGGAATCATGCAAGAGCCTGCACCTGCACTCCCTCCCCCGCTTGCGGGGGAGGGTTGGGGTGGGCGCTGATTGCACGCGAAAAAACTCCCCCCATCCCGGCCTTCCCCCGCAAGCGGGGGAAGGAGCCAAACCAGTCTGGACTGGAAGGAGGATGGTCCAGCGATCTTTCACGTTATCGGAGTTCGGCATGATCCTGGCCATGCCCGTGCATGTGAGCGACCACGTCTGGCGCGAGATCGTCGCCATCCTCGTACTGCTCGCGCTCACCGTGCTGCCGGTGTCGCTGGCAGCCAGCTTCGCCAACGCGCGTCGTCCCGGCATGCTGCACAGCGCGCTGGCGGTGTTCCTCGGCGGCATCGTCGCGCAGTTCCTGCTCGGCGTCATGGGCGCTAGCCTCACAGGACTCGCGTTGTCGTTCCTGGGCATGTGCGTGGTGTATGCGCTGGTGCTGGAGGTTTCGCTGGTCGGCGCGATCGGCGTGGCGGTGCTGGCGTTCGTGTTGCAGATCCTCATCGCCATCGGCCTGGCGTATCTGGGGTTGCGCCTGCACGGCTTCCCGCACTGACTGATAAGTCGATACCGGATCCATACCAACAGGCAGGCGAGTACGCATACGCAAGCATTCCATATCACCCACTGCCCACAAGCGCCCGCCATCTTGCAACGCGGGGTCAGGCCGATTTCGACGAGCCGTGCTCGCAGGCGATCGAACTGATATACGACGGGGCGCAGCTTGTCTCGATTGCTGGGTTCAGCTTTTCCTTAGTTGGTTAGAATGTCGCCTCTTCAGATCGTGGATGATCGTTCCGAATGTCCTCCGCCACCGTTTCCCCCAAGCTCGCCTTCGTCTTCCCAGGCCAGGGTTCGCAGGCCGTGGGCATGCTGGCCGATCTGGCCGCCGCGCATCTGCAGGTGCGCGAGTCCTTCGCCGAAGCCTCGGACGGGGCTGGTGTGGATCTGTGGAAACTGTCGCAGGACGGGCCCGAGACCGAACTCAACCGCACGGAGTTCACCCAGCCGGCCTTGTTGGCTGCCGGGATCGGCGCATGGCGGGCGTGGCAGGCCGCCGGTGGCGTGCGGCCGGCGTTGCTGGCCGGGCACAGCCTCGGCGAATACACCGCGCTGGTCGCCGCCGGTGCGTTGTCGCTGCACAATGCCGCAGCGCTCGTGCGTGAACGCGGGCGGCTGATGCAGGAAGCGGTACCGCCCGGCGTGGGCGCGATGGCGGCTGTGCTGGGTGCTGAGGATGAACTGATCGCCGAGGCGTGCGAACTGGTGGCCGGCGACGAAATCGTGGCGCCCGCCAACTTCAACAGCCCCGGCCAGACCGTGATCGCCGGCCACGCGGCAGCGGTGGATCGCGCGCTGGCGCATCTGGCGCAGCGCGGCGTGCGCAAGGCGGTGAAGCTGCCGGTGTCGGTGCCCTCGCATACCGCGTTGATGCGCGGCGCGGCGGACAGGCTCGCCGAACGCATGGCGTCGATCGCATGGCAGGCGCCCTCGATCCCGGTGATCCAGAACGCCGACGTGCGCAGCTTCGATGATGTTGCCGCGATCCGCGACGCGCTGGCGCGGCAGTTGTATCAGCCGGTGCAGTGGACCGGTTGCGTGCAGGAACTGCGCGACCGCGGTGCCACGCAGGTCATCGAATGCGGTCCCGGCAAGGTGCTGGCCGGTCTCGTCAAGCGCATCGACCGCGCACTCGATGCCCGCGCCATCGGCACGCCGCCCGATTTCGACAACGCCCTGAAGGATTTCCACGCATGAGCACGAACCCCACCCTCGCCGGCGAAATCGCCCTCGTCACCGGCGCCAGCCGCGGCATCGGCGCGGCCATCGCCGACGAACTGGCCGCACGCGGCGCCAAGGTGATCGGCACCGCCACCACCGAAGCCGGCGCGGCCGCCATCGGCGAGCGGCTTGCCGCGCAGGGCGGTGTCGGCCGCGTGCTGAACGTCACCGAAGCCGGCGCGGTCGAGGCGTTGATCGATTCCATCGCCAGGGAATTCGGGCCGATCTCGGTGCTCGTCAACAACGCCGGCATTACCCGCGACAACCTGCTGCTGCGGATGAAAGACGAGGAATGGCAATCGATACTCGACACCAACCTCACCTCGGTGTATCGCAGCTCCAAGGCGGTGCTGCGCGCGATGATGAAGGCTCGCCGCGGGCGCATCATCAACATCGCCTCGGTGATCGGCGCGACCGGCAATCCGGGGCAGGCCAACTATGCGGCGGCGAAGGCGGGCATCATCGCGTTCTCCAAATCGCTGGCGCGCGAAATCGGCTCGCGCGGCATCACCGTGAACGTGGTGGCGCCGGGTTTCATCGACACCGACATGACCCGCTCGCTGCCCGAGGAAGCCAAGCAGGCGATGCTCGCGCAGATCGCGCTGGGGCGCTTCGGCGATGCGGCCGACATCGCCCGCGCGGTGGCCTTCCTCGCCGGCCCGGATGCGGACTACATCACCGGCCAGACCCTGCATGTCAATGGTGGCATGTACATGGGCTGAGGAGGATGTGGGCAGGCGCATGTTCCCCCAGCTTGCATCCGTTGGCGCCATACGTCACGATCAACCCATGACACGACGTCGCGCCATTTCTCTGGATTTCGACGCCATCCGCGGCGCGTGCGTACCCGCGTGCTTCTCCAATCTCAATCGCAATACCAATCCCCGCCCACCGCAGGCCGGCGATTAGCGCGCGATTGCATCCACCGCACCGATCACCGAAACCTGCACCGCAATGTGCAGGTTTTTTTATGCGCGACAAAGAGAGGAGACTGAGCATGGAAGTTTTGGAATGGCGACGAAATTCCATATGGCTGAAATGGCTGCGCGGTGTTCCGATCCCGGTTCGCTGATCTCCGACGCGTGATGCACGAGACATGCTTCCAATTCCCTCCCCCGCCTGCGGGGGAGGGTTGGGGTGGGGGGAAGCACATCGGAAATCGCCCCCATCCCAGCCTTCCCCCGCAAGCGGGGGAAGGTGTCCACATTGCAGATTGATCCCATTCCCCAATCACCAATCACCCCAAACCCATGTGCTCGATCCTCGGCATCTTCGACCTGCGCCCCGGCGCCGATCTTTCACCCCTGCGCCCGCTGGCGCTGTCGCTGTCCGCGCAGCAGCGCCATCGCGGCCCGGACTGGAGCGGCGTGCATGCCGATCCGGCCGCCATTCTTGTCCATGAACGCCTCGCCATCGTCGATCCGGCCGGTGGTTCGCAGCCGCTGCGTTCGGCCGATGGTCGCCTCGTGCTCGCGGTCAATGGCGAGATCTACAACCACCATGCCCTGCAAGCCGCACTGGTCGCGCCGTATGCCTTCCAGACCGGCTCGGATTGCGAAGTCGTCAATGCCCTGTACGCGCAACGTGACGACGTGGCCGCGTGGCTGGACGAGATCAATGGCATCTTCGCCTTTGCTCTGTGGGATCGGCACGCGCAACGCGTGCTGATCGCGCGCGACCCCATCGGCGTGTGTCCGCTGTACTGGGGCCACGACCACGAGGGCCGGCTGTGGGTTGCCTCCGAGATGAAAGCGATCGCACGGCTGTGCGAGGACGTGGCGCCCTTTCCGCCGGGGCATTGGTACGACAGCGCGACCGGCGTGTGCGCGCGCTATTACACGCGCACATGGCGCGACTACGACGCGGTCGCTGGCGTGGAGGTGTCGGCACGAGAACTGCGCGAAGCCTTCGAGGCCGCCGTGCACCGACAGATGATGAGCGATGTGCCTTACGGCGTGCTGCTGTCGGGTGGGCTGGATTCCTCGCTGGTCGCCGCCTGCGCGGCGCGCTTCGCGCGCCGCCGCATCGAGGACGACGATGCCACCGAGGCGTGGTGGCCGCGCCTGCATTCCTTCGCCATCGGACTGGAAGGTTCGCCCGACCTCGCCGCCGCGCGCATCGCCGCCGACGCGCTGGGCACCGTGCACCACGGTTTTACCTACACCTTCGAGGAAGGGCTCGACGCGCTGCCCGAGGTGATCCGCCACATCGAGACCTACGACGTGACCACCATCCGCGCGTCCACGCCGATGTACCTGCTGGCGCGGCGGATCAAGGCGATGGGCGTGAAGATGGTGCTCTCCGGCGAGGGCAGCGATGAGATTTTCGGCGGCTACCTGTATTTCCACAAGGCACCCGACGCGCGCGCCTTCCACGAGGAACTGGTGCGCAAGCTCGATGCTCTGCACAGCTATGACTGCCTGCGCGCGAACAAGTCGATGATGGCCTGGGGCGTGGAGCCGCGCGTACCTTTCCTCGATGTCGAGTTTCTCGACGTGGCGATGCGCATGGACGCCACGCACAAGATGGTGCGCACGCGGGCGAGTGATTCCACCGACAGCCGCCGCATCGAGAAGGCCGTGTTGCGCGAAGCCTTCGCCGGCCACCTGCCCGATGCCATCCTGTGGCGGCAGAAGGAGCAGTTCAGCGACGGCGTGGGCTACGGCTGGATCGACGGCCTCAAGGCCCACGCGCAGGTGCAGGTGAGCGATGCGCAGTTCGCTGCCGCCGCCGGTCGCTATCCGATCAACACCCCGCAGACCAAGGAAGCCTATTTTTACCGGACGATCTTCGAGCGCCACTTCCCCGGTGACGCCTGCGCCCGCAGCGTGCCGGGCGGCAAGTCGATCGCCTGTTCATCTCCAACCGCCATCGCGTGGGATGCCGCGTTCGCCAACGCGGCCGATCCCTCCGGTCGCGCGGTGGCGGGAGTGCATGCGGCGGCGGTGGGGTAGGGTGCGGAGGGAGCTGCGACAATGGATGTCTTGACGGAGGATGTTCTGACGGAAGGCTGGGCATTTCTCCCTCTCCCGCCGGGAGAGGGTGTCGCGCCGCAGGCGCGCCAGATGAGGGAACGCATATTGTTGGTCAAAGGCGCTCGAGGCTTTAGTGCCGCATCAAGAACTGTGCTGCGAGAAGATTTCGCCAGCTATCTGCCGGATGCCTGCACGCCTTGTCGGCAAGTGTCTTTGTGTGCGCGATCCTGCGCAGGTGCAGACCACAAGTCGCCGCAGGGCGTTCAAGCGAATCGCGTGGCGCGCGAATGATTCCGGTCGAGTTAGAGATTGCCGCGATCATCCGACGATCCAGCAGGCTCCGGCGGATTGATACTATCCGTCGATGCCTGCCCGATTCGCCTTCCGGAATAGCCTCGCCGCCATGGCCATGGTCTGCCTGATGTCTGCCGCCAACGCTGCGCCGTCCGACCGCTGGACGCTGCCGATCCAGGTGCAAAAACTCGACAACGGACTGACGGTGGTCGTCTCCGAGGATCACAGCTCGCCGACGGTGGGCATCGCGGCGGTGTACAAGGTCGGCATCCGCACCGAGCCGCGCGGCCGCACGGGTTTTGCGCACCTGTTCGAGCACCTGATGTTCGAGGGCACGCCGGATGCGCCGGCGGGCGTGTTCGATCGCGTCACCGCCGACGGCGGCGGCGACAACAACGGCTCGACCCATCCGGATTTCACCAGCTACATCGAGCGCGCGCCGGTGTCCGCACTTGAGCCACTGCTGTGGCTGGAGGCCGACCGCATGAAGACGCTGGACTTCGAACAATCCAGCCTCGACAACCAGCGCGACGTGGTGAAGGAGGAGATCCGCGTCAACGTACTCAACCGGCCCTACGGCGGGTTTGCCGATACGGATCTGGCGCAGCTTGCGTTCTCGAAATGGGAGAACGCGCACGATGGCTACGGCAGTTTCGACGATCTGGACAAGGCCAGCCTCACCGACGTGCGTGCCTTCCATCGCGATTTCTACGGGCCCAACGATGCGGTGTTGGCGATCGCCGGCGATGTCACGCCCGCACAGGGCTTCGCGCTGGCGCGCAAGTACTTCGGTGCGATCCCCGCGCGCGCCACGCCACCGCGACCGGATGTGGACGAGCCGTTGAACACTGCCGAGAAGCGTCGTGTGGAAGGCGATGCTCTGGCCAAGCTGCCGGCGCTGGCGGTGGGCTGGAAGATGCCCGCGCGCGGCAGCCGCGATCAGGCGGCGATGGTGGTGCTGGGCGAACTGCTCGCTGGCGGCGGCGACGCCTCGCGGCTGTATCAGGCGCTGGTCAAGGGCAGTGCGCTGGCGGTGCAGGTGGGCGATTCCACCGGCAGCGGCTCACCGTGGGAATACGATGGCCCGACCCTGTACGCGGTGGTGGTGATCCACAAGGTAGATGCGAAACCTGATGCGGTGCTGGCGGCGATCGATGCGCAGATCGAGCGCATCGTGAAGGAGGGTGTCGATGCGCCCACCTTGCAGGCGGTGAAGACGCATCTGTTGGCGGGCTGGTACGACGATCTGGATCCGTTCATGGATCGCGCCGAGCATCTGGCCGTGTTGCAGGCGTTATGGGGCGATGCCGGCATCGCCAACCAGATTCCCGATCGGATCGACACCGTTACCTCCGCCGATGTGCAGCGCGTCGCAGCGACCTATCTGACCCACGCCAACCGCAGCATCATCGAGCGTGTACCCGATTTCATGCTGCCCGCCAACAGCCCGGCGCGCTCGGATCGGCGCGCCAAGGACAAGCCGAAACCGGCGAAGCCCGCGAAACCAGCCGGCACCGTGGTGGTGGGTGACTTGCAGCATGTCGCCGTGCCGCCTGCTGCCACGACACCGACCGTTCCTGCGGCCACAAAGCCAGCACAGCCAGCGCCTGCGAACACGCCGAATCAATCGCTCCAAACAATCGACATGGTTGCGCCAGTTGCAACGCCAGTACCAGCACCTTCACCTGCAGCGGCACCAGAAACGACGCCATCGAAAGCAAAGGGTTCGAAACCAGCCACTTCGGAGCCGAAGCCCACTACCCCGGCACTCGCACCGACTGCGACCAGCAAGCCGCTTGCCGTTCCTTCGACCAGTTCCCCTGCCGGCGATGCGTCTTCACTCCCGTCCGACGCGGCAAGCAGCCAGCATTGACCATGATGGCGCTGTGGCCCGTGCTGCTGACGTTGATATTGGTCGATCCGCAGGCTGCGGCCGAGCCGCCAGTCAATACCACGACCTCGCAGAACGCCGCGCAGACGCAGATCGTCGCGACTCCGGCGAACCCCACTCCGCCCTCGAACCTTGCAATAGACGGTGCAAGTCAGCAGACGCCGCCATCGAGCACCTCCCCTTGCGACAGCAGGGGGAGGTTGGGAGTGGGTTGTGAGGCCGATGTGTTGCTTCCCGTCAAGCCGACGCCCGCAATCAAGGAGGCGACTGCGCCGCCAACCAAGGCAGCGCCGTCGCAGGCCGTTGGAACTTCGATGGTTACCGAAGATACCAGCACCAGTACTCCGCCGGTGCCCGCGCGAGTAGCACCGGTCGCTCCCTTGGCAACCCCACCCCAACCCTCCGGCCCTGCCGGGCGTTCTTCGGCGCACGAACTGTCACCGGCAGTTCGTGATCGCGCCTCATCACCCCCAATAAATAGGGGAGGGAGTGAAAAGCTCGCTCCGTCCCCATCGAATGGCGTGCTGACAATCAGTCCTGTGCTGCCGACGAACACCTCGCCGACAACGAGCGCCGGTCTGGCCGGGGATAGCCAGCAACCACAGCGCTTTAACCCCTCCCCTTGCGATAGCAGGGGGAGGTTGGGAGGGGGTTGCGAGGCCGACGTGTTGTCACCTGCCAAGCCGACGCCCGTAAAAATGGAGGCGACTGCGCCGCCAACCAAGACAGCGCTGTCGCAGTCCGCTGGGGCATCGACGAGCGCAACTGCATCCAATGTCAGTGCACTTCCGGTGCCCGTACGAGTAGCACCCGTTGCCCCATCAACCCCTCCCCAGCCCTCCCCTGCACGTAGGGGAGGGAGTGAAAAGTCCACGCTGTCGCCAAACGCCTCGCCATCAAACATCGTTGCGCCGACTAATCCCGCCCTACCACCCACCACCGCCCACCCCACCGCGCCAGCCACCGCGTCTCCACCGAAGAAACATGCCATGGATGCCCTGCCCAAGGATCTTCCTCCCTACGGCCCGGATCGCCCGCTGCCGCCGTTGCACGTCGAGCAGCGCACGTTGCATAACGGTATGCAGGTATGGATCCTGCCGCGCACCGATGGCCCGCCGATGGTGCAGTTCGTGTTGACGGTGCGCGGTGGGTTGGCAGACGATCCGCCGTTGCAACCGGGGCTGTCGAACCTGCTGGCCGATCTGCTCAAGGAAGGCACGGAATCGCGCAGCGCCGCGCAGATCGCGGGCGACCTGCAATCCTGGGGCGGGCAACTGCACACCGAAGCCAACGTCGATGGCATCACGATCACGGCGTCGGGGCTGGCATCGAATGCCGCGAAAATCGTCACCCTGCTGTCCGAAATCGCGCTGTCGCCATCCTTTCCACGCGATGAAGTCGAGCATGGCAAGCTGCGCGCGTTGCAGGCGCTGGTCGCCGCGCGTACCGATCCGGACTGGCTGGCGCGGAAGGCGCTGTTGCCGCTGGTGTACCCGGGGCATCCCTATGGGCACACGACCCCGGCGGAAGCGTCGCTGCTGTCGATCACGCAGGACACGCTGGCTAGCGAACACGACCGGCGCTTTCGGCCCGACGAGGCATTGCTGGTGATCAGTGGGCGGATCGGTGTCGATGACGCCCTGCGCATGGCCGACGCGGTGTTCGGCGACTGGCGCGCGGAGGGCAAACCGTCGGTCGGTGTCGGTCCCGCGCCGGCTGCCGCACCGGCGGCGCGGGTGTTCGTCGCTCGTGGCGGCAGCGTGCAGTCGGCGATCCGCCTCGGTGCTCCGGCGGTGACGGCTTCCTCACCCGACTACTACCCGCTGCTGGTCGCCAACGCCGTGCTTGGTCAGGGTTTCCGCAGCCGCCTCAACCTCGATCTGCGCGAGGACAAGGGCTATACCTACGGTGCCGGCAGCGTGTTCCACGCCGACCGCATGGGCGGCTCGGTGATCGCTTACGCGAATGTGCGCAACGCAGTGACCGGGGCGGCGATCGGGCGCTTCCTCGCCGATTACGGCGGACTGGGCGATCAGCCCGTGCCTGCCGTGGAGCTGGCGCAGACGCAGCATTACCTCGTCGGCAGCTACCTGCTGTTCAACCAGCCGCAAGGGCAGGTGGCCGATGCATTGGCAGAAGGCTGGCTGGCGGGGCGCTCGCCGCAGTCGCTCGCCGAGTTCGCGCCGAAGGTTGAAGCGGTGACCGCCGCGCAGGTGCAGGACGCGGCGCGCAAGTACTTCGCGCCCACCGATCCGTCGATCGTGGTGGTCGGCGATCCGGCCGTGCTGCCGCAATTGCGGCCTTACGGTACGTTCGAAACGTCGCGTTGACGCGCTGCCAAGTCCGTCTCAACCGCGACGCACTTCGCGTTCGGCGAGATCCAGCCGGTCGTTGACCTCGGCGCGGAACTCGCCCATCTCGCGCAGCAGGGTCTCGATGTTGATCTCGTTCTTGATGTTGACCTTGAAATCGGTGTCGGCGCGCGCGCGATCCTTGTGCGCCTGGCGGTTCTGGCTCATCACGATCAGCGGCCCCTGCAAGGCGACAAGAATGCCCAGCGCGAGATTGTAAAATTGGTAGGGATAGTCGTCGGGCGGCGACTTCATCACCAGATGGCTGTTGACGACGAACCATGCCGCGGTGAGCGCTATCAGGAAAAGGATGAACTTCCAGCTGCCGTTGAGTTCAGCCACCGCATCGGCAAGCCGCTCGCTCCACGTCAAGCTTTTGTCGATCTCCTCGTTGACATTGCGCGCCGCACGCGCCGACAGCAGGGTGTTGGTTTCGCGCAGGCGCTCGCTCATCGTGCGCAGGATCGCCATCGCCGCGCGCGGGCGATGGTCGAGGTAGCTTTCCAGCGTGCCGCGATCGAGTTCCAGCAGCACGGTCGGGCTGGTCGCTTGCGCGCTGGCGCTGCGCGGCTTGTCGTCGAACATCGCCAGCTCGCCGAAAAACTCCCCCCGCGAGATGTCCTTGAGCGAAATGCGCCGCGAATCCTCGCCGGGCAGGTGGATGTTCACGTCGCCGCTTTGCACGATGTACATCGCATCGCCCGTGTCGCCGAGCGCGAAGATCGCCTGCCCGGCGCGGAAATCGCGCGGCACCAGAGTGCCGGCGAGCGCGGCGAGGTCGTCCTCGGCCAGTCCTTCGAACATCGGGATTTCGCGCAGCAGGTCGGTGGCGTCCACGGGATCGTTCATGGGGAAGGTCCGGATGGCGTTGAATTGTCGGGGGCATTTTCCTGCCGCGGCGAGGCAGCGTCCACATCGGTGGTTTCGTCCATAGCCGTGTCTTCGCCCACCTGTTCCTCCTGCCCCATCGCCCAGGCCACCTTGTGCGGGTCGAAGCCCGATTCGATGGTCGGTTTGACGATGCGGAAGTACGGCGATACGTCGAAATCGCGCGGTGCGAACAGGCTGTAATGGCGGATGGAGAGCAACTCGCGGCGCTTGTGCGAGGTGTCGTCGGTGTCGTCGAGCACGATCTGCGGCAGGATCGGGTAATGCACCGATTGATACGCCTGTGCGATCAGGCTCGAGCAGATCGCGCGCGTCGGATCGCCGCTGCCCAGCGCCAGCGCGCGGCGCTTGATCCGATCCGGCAGCGGCGGCGTGCGCACCATGTAGCGCATCAGATCGAACACGTTCTTCATGTCGTATTGATGGCCCATCTGCGCGCGCGCGAAAGCGACGACCGCGTCGATCTCCGATGCGCTCAAGCCAACCGGGCGACAAATGCGGGTATGGACTTGCGCGTACTTGTCCAGCGGCACCACCTGCACGCCGCGGGTCACGTCGGCTTCCAGCAATTGCGGTGTCGATACTTCCGCCGATCCGCGCAGATCGTCCACGCACAGCGCTGCATGCGACCACGTGGACTGGGTGAGGTAGCGGATGGCGACCGAGAAGCGGCTGTTGCCGTCCACCAGCAGCACATCGCCCTTGCGCAAGGTCGCGGCCACGAGGTTCGGGTGCGAGGTGGTGGGATTGCGCACGCGATCGATCGGCGCCGCCAGATAGCGCGCCAATCGACGGCCGATGCGTTCGCGGATTCCCGGCATGTTCCCCCACGTCGGCCACGATGGCCGACCGCGTTAGCGTAGGCGGGTACGCGCCCGTCCGCCAGCGGCTGCCGTTCGCGGGGTCGCTGGCCGGGGATGGCGCCGTGAACGGTTAGAATGGAGGCATGCCCCGCATCGCATCCAGCGACACTCTGGCCAACCACTTCCTGATCGCCGTGCCGGCGATGGACGACCCGCACTTCGCGCGCGGGGTGACCTTGCTGTGCGAGCACAACGAGCACGGTGCGATGGGTCTGCTGGTCAATCGCCGTTCCGAGTACCGGCTGGGCGAGGTGTTCGAACAGATGCAGATCGAGCCCGAAGCGCCGGGCATTGCGGACGATACCGTGATGGTCGGCGGCCCGGTGTTGCCTGATCGTGGATTCGTCCTCCACGACGGCGGCGACGATTGGCCATCGACCATGCGCGTCGCTCCCGGTCTGGCGGTGACCACGTCGCGCGAAATCCTCGCGGCGATGGCGCGCGGTCAGGGACCGAAGCGGCATCTCGTCGCGCTGGGCTACGCCAGTTGGGGCGCGGGCCAGCTCGAACAGGAGCTGGCCGACAACGCCTGGCTCACCGTGCCAGCCGACCAGGCCATCGTGTTCGATCTGCCGGTCGAGCAGCGCTGGTTCGCCGCCGCGCGCCGGCTCGGCATCGACCTCGGCCAATTCCCCGGCTACGTCGGTCACGCATGACGGTAGCCACGGCGCTGGGCTTCGACGTCGGTGCCAAACGCATCGGCGTGGCGGTCGGCAATGGATTCTCCGGCACCGCGCGCGATATCGCGGTGGTGGATATGCGCGATGAGGTCGCCGACTGGGCCGCGGTGGATCGTCTGCTGCGGGAATGGCGGCCAGAGGCGCTGGTCGTCGGCGATCCGCGCAGCCTCGGCGACGATGGACGCAGCGCCGACTTCACCCAACCGTCCCGTCAGCGCGCGCAGCGTTTCGCTCGCGAGGCCGCGCACCGCTACGGCTTGCCGGTGTGGATGGTGGACGAACGCATGAGCTCGCTCGACGCCGCCGCGCGCTTCGCGCAGGGTCGCGCGGCTGGTGCGCGTCGCCGTGGCGAGGCGAAAAATCTCGACGCGGTGGCCGCCGCGATCATCCTCGAACGCTGGCTGGCTGCGCCTGCCGATGCCGACCGCGTCGCAGAAGCATGAGGATGAACCTTTCGCGATGTGCACGCTTGGGCGATGGTCGTCGTTGCGAGGATCCGTGGACGCAACGTAAAACGAATCACACTGCGGCCTACTCCACTTCTCCTCGTGACGCAAGAATGCCTTGCAACACCGCGCGCGCGGCGGCGAAGGAAAAATGCCGTTCGACATTGGCGACGCCATTGGTCGCCAGTGTCTCCCAAAGGTCACGATCCTCGTGCAGACGCAGTACGGCGGCGGCGAATGCTGCGGCGTCTGCGACGACCAGCACATCCTCGCCATCGCGCAGGTGCATGCCTTCGACCGCAGCGGGGGTGGCCACCACCGGCTGGCCATGGGCCATGCTCAGGTTGATCTTGCCCTTCACACCGGCGCCGTAGCGCAGCGGCGCCAGGCCGACGCGGCAGCCGTCCATGAACGCATCCAGATCGGCGACGTGGCCGTGCACGCGCACGCCGGGCAGATTGTCGAGCGCGAGCACCTCCGGCGACGGCCACGGGCCGACGAGGTGCAGGACGATCTGCGGTTGCTGCGCGCGGATCAACGGGAAAACTTCGCGTGCCATCCACATCGCCGCGTCGACATTCGGCGGATGCCGGTAGCTGCCGACGAACAGCAGATCGCGGCGCGCCTCGAAACCGGCGCGTTCGGCGCGCACGCGGTGCAGGTTGGAGAGCACCTCGACGCGCGCGCCCGGCAGCTCGCGTTGCAACAGTTCGCGCTCGAACGCGCTAACCACCCAGCACAGGTCGGCGCGGCGCACCATCTTCAGCTCGCGCTCGCGGGTGCGCGCGGCCTTGCGCGCCAGCGACGCGCTGCCGGCCAACGCGGCCTCGCGCTGCTCGCGCAGGAAGTGCAGGTCCACGCTGTCGAACACGAAGCGCGCCTGTGGTGCATGTCGTCGTGCCAATCGCAGATAGGCGGCGGCGATCTCGTGGCGGCTGGCGATGATGAGGTCGAACAACTTGCCGTGGCGCTTGAACCAGCCACCGGGATTGCCCAGCCACGGTTTGCACCACACCTGCACGCCGAGTTGCCGCAGCGCCTCGCCGTAGGCGCCATCGTCGTCGCGGTTGTCGGCGAAAAAACTCACCGCGCAGCCTTCCTCGCGCAGCAGGGTGAGCAGGTGGAGCATGCGCAACGAGCCCGAATCGTGATCCGGTCGCGGCATGCAGGCGTCGATCACCAGTACGCGGTGGCGAGCGCGGTGCTCGCAGGCGATGCGGATGTCGGTGCCGGGCGGCGGATGGCTGTCCAGCGTCTGCTTCCAGCGGGTGGTGAACTTGCGCCAGTTCACCCGCTGGTACGCCTTGGCACCCAGCGCCACGTCGGTGCCCGAGCTGACGCCCTCGTGATGCACCACCACGGACGCCGGCTGGTAGAGCACGCGCAGGCCGAAGGCGCGCACCCGCATCGCCAGATCGGTGTCCTCGTAATAGGCCGGCGCGTAGTGTGGATCGAAGCCTTCGAGCTGCTCGAACAACTCGCGCGGGATGGCGAGCGCCGCGCCAGAGCAGTAATCCACTTCGCGCACGAAGTTCCACGCCGGCGCGCGCGGATCCTCGAAGCGCCCGGCATTCCACGCGCTGCCGTCGTTGAACACGATCGCGCCGGCTTCCTGCAGGCGGCCATCGGGATAGACCAGCTTCGCCCCCACCAGCCCGGCGCTGGGATGTTCGGCGAAGGTGCCGATCAGCGCATCCAGCCAGCCCGGCTGCACGGCGGTGTCGTTGTTGAGGAAGACCAGATAATCCCCGCGCGCGAGTTTCGCGCCGGCGTTGCAGGCGGCGATGAAACCCTGATTGCTCGGCAGGGTGACCACGCGCAGGCCCTCGATGCCGCGCACGCGCAACGCGGTTTCGTCGCTGGAAGCATCATCGACGAGGATGATCTCGAAGGGCGTGACATCGCCGCCGGCGTCGATCGCGCGCAGGCAGGCCAGGGTGTGCGTGAAGTGGTTATGAACGGGGATGACGATGCTCGCCAGCGGCGCGTCGGCACAGGGCACCGCGCAAGGTCGGAACGGCCGGTCGGCGGGGATCGCCAGCCGCAACGCCGGCGCACCGCGGCGCGGGCGCAGTTCCAGCAGGGCGCGCGCCACGGTCTGCCGCAGGCCACGCCGTTGCACGCTGGCCCCGGTGCGATCGAGCACGCCGCGTGCGCGCCGGAAGGCGAACTCCAGCCGCGCGAGGAGGTCTGTCATCGGCAACGGACGGCGGGATGGCGGGTCGGGCATGGGTAAAGTTCAGCAAGCTGAGCCCCTCTCCCATCGGGAGAGGGGTAGGGGTGAGGGGCAAATGTGTCCGTAACTCTCCAAGTCGGTGCCCTCATCCGCCCCCGGATCAAGTCAGTGAGCGGTGCGGTGGCTGGCCGCCTAGGCTACCGCCAGCCCGCGGCGCGCGACAGGGCGGCGGTTGCGGGATGGATGGGCGCGCACGGTCATCGTGGCCGATGCCGCCGACGGGTTAGACTTTCAGCCACGAAAACGGAGTTTCCATGCGGCGCAGGCACGACGAGATCGACGAGGACGAGGACGAGGACGACGAAGACGCGGCGCCGCGCCGCCGCTGGTGGCGCTGGATCCTGTACCCCGGCCTGCTGGGGTTGGGTTTGTTGCTCGGCTTGGGCATCCCCTATGTGTGGGTGCTCGACGGCAAGGTGCGCGAGCAGTTCGGGCAGTTGCAATGGCAGGTGCCGACCACGGTGTATGCGCGGCCGCTGCAACTTGCGGTCGGTCTGCCGATGGACGCGGCAACCCTGCAACTGGAACTGGGCGCGGCGCAGTACCGCAACGACGGCGTTGGCAGCGTGCCGGGCACTTATGCGCGGCAGGGCGATGCCTTCGTCATTTCCAGTCGCGGTTTCACCGACGTGGCCGCGCCGGTGCCGCCGGTGCAGGTGCGGGTGCAACTGGCCGGCGGCGCGGTCGCCGCGCTGCGCGATGCCAATGGCGCGACGCTGGCCTCGGCGACCCTCGACCCGGCGCGCATCGCCGCGCTGTACGGTTCCACGCAGGAGGAACGCGAACTGGTGCACGGCGCCGACGTGCCGCCGCTGCTGGTGGCCGGCCTGCAAGCAGTGGAGGATCGCAAGTTCAAGACCCACCACGGCGTGGACGTGCTGGGCATCGCCCGCGCGGTGTGGATCGATGCGCGCGAGGGCGGCGCCAAACAAGGCGCCAGCACGCTCACCCAGCAACTCGTGCGCAACCTGTTCCTGTCCAACGAGCGCAGCATCGACCGCAAGCTCAAGGAAGCGCTGTACGCGATCATCATCGAGTCGCGCTTCGACAAGCAGACCATCCTTGAGGCCTATCTCAACGAGGTCTATCTCGGGCAGATGGGCAACCAGTCGATCCACGGCGTCGCCGCGGCCTCGAAGTTCTGGTTCGCGCGACCGTTGAACGAACTGTCCACGCAGGACATCGCCTTGCTGATCGGTTTGATCAAGGGCCCCTCGCTGTACGATCCGCGCCGCTTTCCCGACCGCGCCCTGCAACGCCGCGCGGTGGTGCTCGACCAGTTCGCCGAGACCGGCTTGATCAAGCAGGATGAAGCCGAGCAGTTGAAGAAGACGCCGCTGGACGTGACCCCGAAGGCGGGCATCGTCACCAATCGCTATCCGGCCTTGGTCGATCTGGTGCGCCGGCAGTTGCAGACCGACTACCCGGCCGACAGCATCAAGGGCGCGGGGATGGTGATCCACACCACGCTCGATCCGGCCGCGCAGATCGACGCCGAAACCGCGCTGAGCGAAACCCTCGACCGCATCCAGCGCAAGAAAGGCCCGGATCTGGAAGGCGGCGCGGTGGTCACCGACGTGCACGACGGCGACGTGCTCGCCGTGGTCGGCAGCCGCGACGCGACCGCGCTGGGTTTCGATCGCGCGCTGGATGCGCAGCGCCCGGTCGGTTCGCTGCTCAAGCCCTTCATCTACCTGCTGGCGCTGGCGCAGCCGGACAAGTATTCGCTGGCAACGCCCATCGACGATGCCGACGTGACCGTCGCGCTGGGCAATGGCCGCACCTGGTCGCCGGACAACGACGACCACCGCGACCACGGCATGGTGCGGCTGGTGGATGCGCTGGCGCAGTCGTACAACCACGTCGCCGTGCGCGTGGGCATGGACGTGCAGGTCGAGCGCCTGAGCAAGCTGCTCAAGGCATTGGCCGGGATCGACGCGGGAACCAATCCCTCGCTGCTGCTGGGCGCGACCGACCAGACACCGTACACCATCGCCCAGCTCTACCAGTTCCTCGCCTCCGGCGGGCAGGTGCAGCCGCTGCACGCGGTGCGCGGCGTGCTCGATGCGCGCGGCGCGCTGGTCAAACGCTACGACCATCCGCCCACCGCGGCGCAGGCCGGCGATGCGCTGGCCGCGCGGCTGGCGACGCTGGCGATGCAGCAGGTGACGATCTCCGGCACCGCCGGCGCGCTGCAACGCGACGGGCTGGCCTTCCTGCAATCGGCCGGCAAGACCGGCACCAGCAACGACAGTCGCGACAGTTGGTTCGCCGGCTTCACCGGCAGCCATCTTGCGGTGGTGTGGGTTGGCAACGACCAGAACAAGGAGACCGGATTGTTCGGTGCGACCGGCGCGCTGCGCGTGTGGGCGGGGCTGTTCAAGCGCCTGCCGAGCGCGCCGCTGAAGGTGTCCGACGATGGCCTGGAATGGGCGTGGGTGAGCCCGGTGGCGTATGCCAGTGTCGATCAAAGTTGCCCGGGCGTGCGCCGCTTCGCCTTCGTCAAGGGCTTCGCGCCACCGCCGTCGGCCAGTTGCGACGTGGCCGCGAATCCCGGCGACACCAGCGGCTGGATCCGCGTGCCCAGCGCCGACGCGGTCGATCCGGACACCGGCGCGCCATTGCCGCAGGGGCTGGCACCGGCATCGCCCGACGCGAACGGTGCGCCGGTTGCGCCGGAAGCGTCCGGCAACGCCGCGTCGCCCTCCACGCCAGCGCTGTCGGCACAACCTCCCGCCGAACCCTCATCTTCCGATTCCGGCACACCATGATTTCGCCCAATCCATCCATCGCAGACCCCCATTGCAGGATCGCTCGCGCGCATCTGGGGGCGCTGGCGCTGCCCTTGGCGCTGCTGCTCGCCGCCTGCGCGCCCGACTTGACTCAGGTCGCCTCGACGCGCCCGGTCAAGCCGCAGCTTCCAGCGCCACCGGTGATGCTCGCGCAGGTGCGCTACATCGGTGCCGACCCCAACTCGCAGGCACTGGAAGTGGCACCGCTGCGCGATCCGGCGATTGCCGATTTGCAGGATAAAGCGAGCGCGCTGGAAACCCATGGCGATTTCGCCGGCGCCGAGAAGGCCATCGCGCATGCGCTGAAAATCCGTCCCGGCGATCCGGTGCTGATGCAGCAGGCGGCCGAATACGCGCTGTACCGCCACGACTGGACCGACGCCGGATCGCTGGCCCGGCAATCGTACGATCGCGGCCCGAAGGTCGGCTCGCTGTGCCGGCGCAACTGGGCGACGCTGCGCTTCGTAGCCCTCGCGCACTCCGACCTGCAGGCCGCCGGGCATGCCGCCGATGCAGTGAAGGCCTGCAATGTCGAACCACCGCCGCGGTATTGACGCGGATGCGGGACGCCCCATGACCCTCGCCGACGACACGGCTTCCGCATTGGCTGCCGACGGCCCGCTGGCGCAACGCCTGGAAGGCTATGCGCCGCGTGCCGCGCAGGCACGGCTGAGCGAAGCCATCGCCGCCGCGTTCGAACAGCGCGCGGAACTCGTCGCCGAGGCCGGCACCGGCACCGGCAAGACCTACGCCTACCTCGTGCCGGCACTGCTGTCGGGGATGCGGGTGATCGTCTCCACCGGCACCCGCGCCCTGCAGGATCAGCTCTATCACCGCGACCTGCCGCGCGTGCGGCAGGCGCTGGGCGTGGGCATCCGCAGCGCCTTGCTGAAGGGCCGCGCGAACTACCTGTGCCTGTACCGGATGCAGCAGGCGCAGGGGGATGCGAAATTCGCGTCGCGCGACATCGCGGCGCAATTCACCCGCGCGCTGGCTTGGTCGAAACGCACCCGCAGCGGCGATCTGGCCGAGTTGTCCGATCTGCCCGAAGACAGCCCGATCTGGCCGCAGGTCACTTCCACCACGGAGAACTGTCTGGGCAGCGAATGCCCGCTGTGGAGCGAGTGCTTCGTGGTGAAGGCACGCGCGCAGGCGCAGGCCGCCGACCTCGTGGTAGTCAACCATCATCTGTTGCTGGCGGATCTGGCGATCAAGCAGGAAGGCTTCGGCGAGATCCTGCCCGGTGCGCAGGCCTTCGTGCTCGACGAGGCCCACCAGTTGCCGGAACTGGCCGGGCAGTTCTTCGGCGAGGCGGTGGGTGCGCGGCAGTTGAACGATCTCGCCCGCGACGCACTGCTCGAATGCAAGGACACCCCCGCCGCGCTGGCCAGCTTGCAAGCGCCGGTGCGCGCGCTCGAACACGCCCTGCGCGTGCTGCGGCTGGCGCTGGAATCGCTGCCCGCGCGCGGCGCGCAGGCGCGGATGCTGGCCGTGCCCGAAGCGGTCGAGGCGCTGGACGGGCTCGATCAGGCCATCGCCGATCTCACCGCGGCGCTGGATGGCGTGCAGGAGGCTTCGCCCGGCTTCGCCGCCGCGCATGCGCGCGCGCAGATGCAGGGCGAGCGCCTGCGACGCTGGCGCGCCGGCGACGACGAACAGGTGCGCTGGTACGAAACCACGCCGCGCGGCTTCATCCTGCAACGCACGCCGCTGGACGTGTCCGCGCCGCTACGTGCGTTCCGCGACGCCAGCCACGCCGCGTGGGTGTTCACCTCGGCCACGCTGGCGGTGGACGGGCGCTTCGAGCACATCGCCCATCGCCTCGGCCTGATCGAACCGACGACGTTGCTGCAAGCATCACCCTTCGACTGGCAGACGCAGGCGCTGTGCTACCTGCCGCGCGGTCTGCCCGAACCGAATCAGCGCGACTACGGACGCGCGCTGCTCGATGCGCTGCGCCCGGTGCTGCACGCATCCAACGGCCGCGCCTTCCTGCTGTTCACCTCGCACCGCGCGCTGCGCGATGCCGCGCAGGCGCTGGCCGCCGATCCGTGGCCGCTGTTCGTGCAGGGCACCGCGCCGCGGCATGTGCTGCTGGAACGCTTCCGCGCCTCCGGCAACGGCGTGCTGCTGGGCGCGGCGAGTTTCTGGGAAGGCGTGGACGTGATCGGCGATGCGCTGAGCGTGGTCGCCATCGACCGCCTGCCGTTCGCCGCGCCCGACGATCCGGTGCTGGAAGCGCGACTGGAAGCGGTGCGCCGCGGCGGCGGCAATCCCTTCCGCGACGAACAACTGCCCAGCGCGGTGATCGCCCTCAAGCAAGGCGCCGGCCGCCTGATCCGCAGCTTCGCCGACCGCGGCGTGCTGGTGCTGTGCGATCCGCGCCTGCTGTCCAAATCCTATGGGCGCAGCTTCCTCGATTCGCTGCCGCCGCTGCCGCGAACGCGCGAGATGGCCGACGTGCGGGCATTCTTTCAGGACGCATGAATGAACGCCCCATCGGTGTTGCACCCGCTCCCGCTCCGTCCGCAATGCTTCCGGATCTGACGTAGCGACAACGATCCATCCCTGGCATCGCTCGTCGCGTATGCTTCGCCTCGGGTTCTGGATGGAGTAGGCGCATGAGCGGTCATGGCGAGGGCAGGAAGCCGCGGGTGCACGGCATCGGCGGCGTGTTCTTCAAGGCGCGCGATCCCAAGGCGCTGGGCGACTGGTATCGCCAGCACCTCGATTTCGACGTCAGCGCATGGGGCGGCGCGAAGTTCGCCTGGAAGCGCGCCGACAACGGCGCCGACGGCACCACCGTGTGGTCGCCGTTCGCCAGCGACACGCAGTATTTCGCGCCCAGCGACAAGTCCTTCATGCTCAACCTGCGCGTGGACGATCTCGACACGGTGCTTGGCGATCTGCGCGCGGAAGGCTGTCAGGTGCTCGACCGCCGCGAGGACGGCGAATACGGCAAGTTCGGCTACGTCGTCGATCCCGAGGGCAATCTGCTCGAACTCTGGCAGCCGCCGGATGGAGAGAAGGACGCTACGGCCGGCGCATGAAGCTGCTGGCGCTCGAAACCGCGACCGAAGCCTGCTCGGTCGCGTTGTGGATCGACGGCGACGTGCGCGAGCGTTTCGAGATTGCACCGCGCCGCCACGCCGAGTTGGTACTGCCCTGGGCTGATGCACTGCTGGCCGAAGCCGGCATTGCAAAAATGCAACTCGACGCAATCGCGGTCGGGCGCGGCCCGGGCGCGTTCACCGGCGTGCGCCTGGCCATCGCGCTGGCGCAGGGCATTGCGCTGGCCTTGGATCGCCCCATCGTGCCGATCTCGACGCTGGCGGTACTGGCGATGCGACCCCCTCCCGACCTCCCCCTGCTGGCGCAAGGGGAGGAGGTTCAGCAGAGCGGGAGTGCCGCTTCTCTCCCTCCCTTGCGTGAGCAGGGGAGGGTTGGGGAGGGGTTGGCCGCATCGCAGTTGCAAACGAATGTCTGCCACCTCCTTACCGCCATCGATGCGCGCATGGGGGAGATTTATCTCGGCGCGTTTGCCCGCGATGACGACGCCCTCGTCACCTCACTCGAACCCGAGCACCTGCTGCGGCCAGCCGATGCATGCGTCGTCGCGAACACACGCTGGATCGGCGTCGGCACCGGCTTCGCCGCCAGCGATCACGCGCTGGTGCAGGCGCTGGGAGCATCCCTGATCCACGTCGATGCACTCGCACTGCCGCACGCCGCCGACCTCGCACGGCTGGCCGCCCGCGCGTATGCTCGTGGCGAGGCGGTGGCGCCGGAACACGTCGAGCCGGCCTATCTGCGCGACAAAGTTGCGCTCACACTAGGCGAGCAGCAGGCAGCGCGCGGAACCGGTTTCTGACCGGTTCTGACTGCTGATCGATGCTGTCGGTTGTGCCGGATGGCGGCGAATGCTCGCCTCAATACGCCTTGAACGCCTTCCCCCACACCGCCTGCAGGCGGCGATCGCGGCCGCAGCCGACGCGGTAGCGCTCGTAGTAGGCCGGGTTTTTCTTCGCGAACTGCTGGTGGAAGGCTTCGGCGGGGTAGAAGGTGTCGGCGGCGCGCAACTGCACCGCCAGCGGGGCGTGGAACAGGCCGGACTTCTTCAGCACGTCCATGTACGCCTGCGCCTGCCGCAACTGCACCGGATCCTGCGCGAAAACCACGCTGCGGTATTCGTCGCCGTGGTCGCAGGCCTGCCCGCCGACCTGGGTGGGATCGATGCGGTGGAAGTAGATGTCCAGCAGGTGCGCGTAGCTGACCTTGGCCGGATCGAAGCGCACCTGCACCGATTCGACGTGCCCGGTATCACCGGTGGAGACCTGATCGTAGCTGGGATCGGCCACATGGCCGCCGCTGTAGCCGGAGGTGGCGCTGACCACGCCGGGCACGTCGTCGAAGGCGTGTTCCATCGTCCAGAAGCAGCCGCCGGCGAAGGTGGCGACCGCCAGTCTGGCGTCGTCCACCGTGTGGATCATGACCACGCCGGTACCCGTGCCGGCGAGCGCGAACCCCGCTCCGGCGAGCGTGCCAAGGGTGGCTAACGCGAGCAGCATGTGGCGAATGCGGATGCGCATGTCAGATCCTCCACGCCGGCAGTGGTTGCCCGTGCGGCACGAATTGCAGGGCGACGCCGTTGTTGCACCAGCGTTTGCCCAGCGGCGGCGGGCCGTCGTCGAAGACATGGCCTTGATGGCCACCGCAGCGCACGCAGTGGTACTCGGTGCGCGTCTCGAAAGCGAGTCGATGATCGACCTTGAAGCCGCAATGACCGGGAATGCAGCGGGTGAAGCTCGGCCAGCCGGTGCCGCTCTCGAACTTGGTGCGCGCATCGAACAAGGGCAACAGGCAGGCCGCGCAGACGAAGGTGCCTTCGCGGTGTTCGTTCAACAGCGGGCTGGTGAACGCGCGTTCGGTGGCTTCCTCGAACAGCACCGCATAGGCCATCGGAGATAGTAATTTTCGCCAAGCATCGGCGGGTTTGCGCAGGGGCGGGATGACCACGCTGACGAGTTGCCCGGCGGCGCGGGCGAAGGGCGCTGCCAACGGCAGGGCAGCCAGAGCAGCCATCGATTGGATGAGTTTGCGGCGGTGCATGGCGTCCTCCATGGGAGGTGGAAATGCCCGGCAGCAAGTATCCGCCAGCCGGTGTTGTGCGGACGTGAAGGTCGCCCACGCCACGATGGACGCTCGACCTACGAATTCCTTACACGGTTGTTGTCACAGCCGGCGTGGCACGAGCAATGGGTCAGTTCGCCATGTAGGTGGCGATCAGTTTCTTGAACTCGGATTCCGAACCGCAGTCGCGGCGCTCGCCCGAGGGCAGGGTGACGGTGCAGGTGTACGGCGACATCGAATTGATCGGTTTGCCAGCGTCGCCGCGCCAGCCGTAACTGGCGAACACGCGACCTTGCGCGTCGTACAGGGTGGCGGTACGCCAGTTCGTGCCGGTATCGCTGCGGCGGGTTTCCATCAGCTCGTAGCACTGGTTGAGCCGCGCATTGAAGAACGCCTGATGGCTGGAGCCGGCCTTGTCGTCCAGCCCGAGCTGCCGGAACCGCGCGAGTGCCGATTGCGCGCATTGCAGTTGCGGCTGTTCTGCCGCAGCGCTGGCGGCAGCCTGTTGGTGTTGCTGGTGTTCTTTCAACGTCAGGTACTGGGCCTGGTATTGCAGGCGCACGAGCAGGACCAGAGCACCGATGACGATGAGAAATGCGATCAGTCGGAACATGGCGGTTCGGCAAGCGGATGTGAGGGCGTTGCGTCGTTGCGACGAAGGCAGTGTCGCAGAGTTTTTGCCGGCATTGGCATTCAGGCGGCGGCATCCAGCGGGCGGCTGCAACGGTTTGACTTGGATCGGGATCGCCGCGCGTGCTACGCTTCGCGCCCTCGCGGTGCGTCCGCGGGCAGCGGGCGGTTAGCTCAGCGGTAGAGCACTACCTTGACATGGTAGGGGTCACAGGTTCGAAACCTGTACCGCCCACCAATGAAAACAACGACTTGGGTCGTTTTTTCTTGGATCGATTCATCCGGTCTGGATGGGTTATGGATTTTTCCGCGCCGATCGACCTGCCGTCATCAGCCGCCGACTCGCAGTCGCTGCGCGTGTAATTGCTCGAACATTGGACGGCACACGGCGACGACGGCTTCACCCTGCGGCGTCAAGGGTGTCGATTCGATGGCGTGCGGCGGATCGAAGCCGGTGGATCGCCACACCTTGGTGTACCAGTGCGGCGCCCACACGCCGTCGCTGGCGCGTGGGCCGGCGGGCCAGTGCAGCATGCCGGCGCGAAAGTCGATTCCCAGCCATGCACACAGCGCGCGCAGATGCGCTTCGGGCGCGCGCAGGAAATCCTGCGCGTCGATGATCGGCGGGGCGGTGCCGGCAGCGGCGAGTTCGTCGAACAATTCGACCTGTTGCGGCAGGCCGATGTCCTCGGGTGTGACAGATTCGCGCGCCTTCAGGTAGGAGGCGACCACCTCGTCCGGATCGCGGATCAGCAACATATTGTGCAGTTGATGGATCCACGCGCGATCCATGCCCGGCAGCAGGTGGTGCGCCATGTGTTTCTGGTACCAGATCGGCTGCGCGTCGGGCGCAGGGCCGAGCAGGGATGCGATCACGCGCGCCGGATCGGTTTCGCCGGCGGCGATGGTTTCCTCGCGCAGGGGATGGTCGATGCCGGTCGCGGCGAGGTAGGCCGCGTACAGCGGCTCGTCGCTGACCGCGCAATCGCCGCGGTTCTCCCACGCGCGCATCATCGCGGTGGAAATGTTGCGCGGGCCGCTCCACATGGCGATGTGCAAGAATGCACTCGCGTCGCGGGAGGCAGTCGGCGCGCTCATGCGATGCGCATGCCGTTGCGGGCGGCGGCATCCATGCGTGCGTAGTCCTGATACAACTCCTGCAGGCGTTCGACCATTGGCCCGCGCGTGCCGTCGCCGATGATTCGTCCATCGATTTCGCGCACCGGCACCACCCCGGCAAAGGTGCCGGTGGTGAAGGCTTCGTCTGCGCCGTACACATCGGTCAGGCTGAAGTTGCGCTCGAACGCGGGGATGCCCTCGCGCCGGCACAACTGCAGCACGTTGGCGCGGGTGATTCCGCCCAGGCAGTAATCGCCGCTGGATGTCCACACCTGCCCCTTGCGCACAATGAAAAAGTGCGTGGAGTTGCAGGTCGCCACGAAGCCGTGCGGATCGAGCATCAGCGCCTCGTCGGCGCCGGCGGTGTAGGCCTGGATGCAGGCGGTGATGCAGTTGAGCTTGCTGTGCGAGTTGAGTTTGGGGTCGAGCACGTCCGGGTAGCCGCGACGCACATGCACGGTGAACAGGCGCAGGCCGCGTTCGACCAGTTCGGGGCGCGGATGCTTGTACTCGGGAATCATCACGACGGTCGCAGGTCCAATGCTTGCCCGCGGATCCTGATACGGGCTGCGCTTGAGGCCGCGGGTGACCATCAGCCGCACGTGCACGTCGTCGCGCATGTCGTTGGCCTGCAAGGTATCCAGCAGAGCGCGGGTGAGTTCGCGGCGATCCATGCCGATGTCCAGCGCGATCGCCTTGGCCCCTTCGTAGAGCCGATCCAGATGCAGGTCGAGGAACACCGGCTGCCCATCGATCACGCGCAGCCCTTCCCACACGCCATCGCCGAGCACGAAGCCCGAATCGAACACCGACACCACCGCTTCAGCCCGCGGCTTGAGCTCGCCGTTGATCCAGATCAGGATGCCCTCGTTGCGTTCGTCGTCGGGGGCATCGTGCACGCTGTGGGCCATCTTGGTGCTCCAGTGGGGAATGCTGATCCTTCCCCCTCCGGGGGAAGATGGCGCGAAGCGCCGGATGAGGGAACCATCTTCGGTCGCGAAGCGGGGTGCAGATAGACCGATGGTAGCGCGAGCCGGTATCCGCGTTGACAGAAACGCACGCTGAAATTAGCTTAGAATCACAGCACAGCCTTTCGAGCCATCAACACAGGTAACCGGCGGGCAATCGCCGGTTCAGCGTGCGACATGAGCACTACCATCCTCCAGCGCTGATTCGATCCGAAGCCTTCGCATCCAGACGGCGCTTCGGCGCCGTTTTGTTTTTCTCCTCCGCCTGCGCGCAAGGGGAGGCTGGGAGGGGGTGAGGCTTCTCGCAGCACTTCCCTTATTCCAAAAAGCAACCCCTCCCCAACCCTCCCCTGCAAGCAGGGGAGGGAGGCCGACACGAAGCCCGACACGAAGCCCGAGAACCATGATCCACATCCAGCTCCCCGACGGCAGCCGCCGTCCGTTCGAACATCCCGTCAGTGTCGGCGAGGTCGCCGCGTCCATCGGCCCCGGTTTGGCCAAGGCCGCGCTCGCCGGCAAGGTCGACGGCAAGCTCGTCGATACCAGCTTCCGCATCGACCACGATGCCGCGCTGGAGATCGTCACCGACAAGCATCCCGATGCGCTCGAAGTGCTGCGTCACTCCACCGCGCACCTGCTGGCGCAGGCGGTGCAGCGCCTGCATCCGGGCGCGCAGGTCACCATCGGCCCGGTGATCGACAACGGCTTCTACTACGACTTCGCCTTCGAGCGCCCGTTCACGCCCGAGGATCTGCCGGCGATCGAGGCGGAGATGCACAAGATCGTCAAGGAAGCGCTGCCGCTGGCGCGCTCGGTGAAATCGCGCGACGACGCGGTGGCCTTCTTCAAGGGCATCGGCGAGAAGTACAAGGCCGAAATCATCGAATCGATCCCGGCCAGCGAAGACCTGTCGCTGTACACGCAGGGCGCTTTCACCGACCTGTGCCGCGGCCCGCATGTACCCAATACCGACAAGCTGCGCAGCTTCAAGCTGATGAAGGTGGCTGGCGCGTATTGGCGCGGGGATTCCAACAACCAGATGCTCAGCCGCATCTACGGCACGGCCTGGCTCAACGACAAGGATCTCAAGGCCTACCTGACGCAGTTGGAGGAGGCCGAAAAGCGCGACCACCGCCGCATCGCCAAGGCGCAGGATCTGTTCCACCTGCAGGAGGAAGCGCCGGGGCTGGTGTTCTGGCACCCCAAGGGCTGGTCGATCTGGCAGGTGGTGGAGCAGTACATGCGTGGCGTCTATCGTGCATCAGGCTACCGCGAGGTGCGCGCGCCGCAGATCCTCGATGTCTCGTTGTGGAAAAAATCCGGCCATTGGGACAACTATCAGGCCAACATGTTCTTCACCGAATCGGAAAAGCGCCAGTACGCGCTCAAGCCGATGAATTGCCCCGGCCACGTGCAGATCTACAACCACGGCCTGCATTCCTACCGCGACCTGCCGATCCGCTACGGCGAGTTCGGCGGCTGCCACCGCAATGAACCGTCGGGCGCGTTGCACGGCATCCTGCGCGTGCGCGGCTTCACCCAGGACGATGGGCACATCTTCTGCACCGAGGAACAGATCGAGGCCGAGGTGACCGCCTTCCACGCGCAGGCGATGCAGGTGTATGCCGACTTCGGCTTCACCGACATCGGCCTGAAGATCGCCCTGCGCCCGGAACCCCGGCTGGGCGACGATGCCACCTGGGACAAGGCCGAGAACGCCCTGCGCGCGGCCCTGCGCGCGGCGGGCGTGGCGTGGGAGGAACTGCCCGGCGAAGGCGCGTTCTATGGCCCGAAGATCGAGTACCACATCAAGGACGCGATCGGCCGCGGCTGGCAGTTGGGCACGATGCAGGTGGATTTCATGATGCCGCAGCGGCTGGGCGCCGAATACGTGGACGAAAACTCGTCCAAGCGCCACCCGGTGATGCTGCACCGGGCCATCGTCGGCTCGATGGAGCGCTTCATCGGCATCCTCATCGAAAACCACGCCGGCAGCCTGCCGGTGTGGCTGGCGCCGGTGCAGGCGGTGCTGCTGAACATCACCGACGCGCAGGCCGATGCGGTCGAATCGGCCCGGCAGGCGCTTGATAATCAAGGGTTCCGGGTCGCCGCCGATTTGCGGAACGAGAAAATCGGCTATAAGATTCGCGAGCATACGCTGCAACGCATACCGTACCTGCTGGTGGTCGGGGACCGCGAGAAGGAAACCGGCTCGGTGGCGGTGCGCACGCGGTCGGGGGAAGACCTAGGGACGATGAAGCTCGAGGATTTCGCCGAACGCCTGCGCCGCGAGGCCCGGCCGGGCATGCATTGAGGCGTGGCGCAGCGCGCGGCGTGAGGCCGTGTGCGTGCAGATCGTCATCGAGCCGGATGGCTGGATGGTGATGATTTTTCAACCCATGGAGATGCGCGAATCAATACCGAGAAACCGAACCGCAAGAACCACGAAATCCGCGTCCCGCGCGTGCGCCTGATCGGCGCCGAGGGCGAGAACGTCGGGGTGGTCGAACGCGACGCAGCACTGGCGATGGCCGAGGAAGCCGGCCTCGATCTGGTCGAGATCCAGCCCAACGGCGACCCGCCGGTGTGCCGCATCATGGACTTCGGCAAGTTCAAGTTCGAACTGCAGAAAAAAGCCTCGGCCGCCAAGAAAAAACAGAAGGTCGTGGAGATCAAGGAACTCAAGTTCCGCCCGACCACCGACGACGGCGACTACAACATCAAGCTGCGCAACCTGCGCCGTTTCCTCGAGGAAGGCGACAAGGTCAAGGTCAACATCCGCTTCAAGGGCCGCGAGATGTCGCACCAAGAGCTGGGGCTGGAGATGGCCAAGCGCATCGAGACCGACCTCGCCGACGAGGTGATCATCGAATCCCGCCCGCGCCTGGAAGGCCGGCAGATGATCATGATGATCGCGCCGAAGAAGAAGTAGGCGCGGTAGTGTTTCCTTCCCCCTCCGGGGGAAGGTGGCGCGCAGCGCCGGATGAGGGAAGAACCTTCACGCGCCGACCTTGTATCGAATGAGCAAGGCTCGCTCAGAGTACTTCATGCCTGCGCGCCGATCGGTGAGTGCATTCCCTCTGGCCGCGCCTGCGGCGCTGCGACCTCTCCCGGCGGGAGAGGTGTATTCTCCCTTCCCCCTCCGGGGGAAGGTGGCGCGCAGCGCCGGATGAGGGAAGAACCTTCACGCGCCGACCCTGTATCGAATGAGCAAGGCTCGCTCAGGGTGCTTCATGCCTGCGCGGCGATTGGTGAGTGCATTCCCTCTGGCAGCGCCTGCGGCGCGGCGGCCTCTCCCGGCAGGAGAGGTGTTTGAGGCGTCGCTACTTGACGCCCTCGGCCTCCAGCAACGCCTGCGGGTCGATGCGCACGTCGAACCAGTTCATGCCCCAGTGCATGTGCGGGCCGGTGGCGCGACCGGTCTTGCCGACCAGTCCGATCACCTGGCCTTGCACGACGTGCTCGCCGACCTTCACGTCGATCCGGCTCATGTGCAGGAAGTTCGAGCTCACCCCGTGGCCGTGGTCGATCAGCACGGTGCCGCCGGTCAGGTAGAGATCGGGATTGGCGAAGGTGACGATGCCGCCTGCTGGCGCGTGGATCGGCGTGCCCTGCGACGCGGCGATGTCCACGCCCGAATGCGCCGCACCGGGCGTGCCGTTGTAGATGCGCTGGCTGCCGAACACGCCGCTGATGCGGCCTTGCACCGGCCAGATGAAGCGCTGCTCGAAATCCTCGCGGTCGTCGTCGCGCGTACGGGTGGCGTTGACCTGCGCCTGCTCGCGCTCGATCCGTGCGGCGATCTCCGGTGGCGGCTTGACGGTCGCCTTCGGCACGCCATTGACGCGTTCGACCGGGAAGCTGCGCGGGGTGATGGTCACGCTCAGCTTGCGGGTCGTGCCGTCGGGCAGGGTGAGATCGAGCGTCAGCGCGCCGGTCTGCTCGCGCGCCACTCCGACCACGAAACGCCCATCCGGCCCGATCCGCACCGCGCGACCGCCGTAAATCAGCGTGCTGCCGATCGGGACGACGCCCATCACCAGGCTGGCCTGCGGCGCACTGGTGGGGATCTGGATGAGGGCGCTGCCGGCAGGACGGGCCGCCGCAGACTGCGCGACGGGCCGCGAAGCCATCGGCTGCATCGCGGACGACGGCGTGGGCGGAGGCGTGCTGGCGCAGGCGCCACAGGCGAGGGCGAGCAGGGCGATGGTGGGGGTTTTCATGGGATTCGGAGATGGAGAGGCAGGGAATGGGGAATAGGGAGCCTGATACGTGTTGAATCCCAGATCGCCAATGACCGACTTCGCTGTTGAGAAGCGCTTCCGTGAAGGCGGAAATCCAGTGACTTTGCTCTGCAATCTGGACAAAGAACAAACCCAAGACGCTGGATTCCCGCTGGAAGCACGCGGGAATGACGAGCAAATGCGAAGTCACGCTGAGGTTCGACGCTCATCAGGATCGGGAATCGGCAATGGTGAGTCGATGTGCGGTGCGCGATGAGTTCAATGATTCGTCAGATCTTCGAGTGTCGAATCCCGAATCCCGAATCCCGAGTCCCGAATCCCGAGTCCCGAGTCCCGAGTCCCGAGTCTCACCGCGCATACCGCAGCCGCTGGCCGTTCGGCACTCCGACCAGCCGTTCGCCATCCCACGCCAGTTCGCCATTCACCCACGTCGCGGCCACGCGGGCGTCGAAGCGCTCGCCCTCGAACGGCGTCCAGCCGCACTTGGCGAGCACGCGCTCGCGGGTGACGAGGGTGCCGCCTTTCGGATCGACGAGGGTCAGGTCGGCGCAATGGCCTTCGCGCAGAAATCCACGCTCGGCGATGTCGAAACGCTGCGCCGGCGCGTGGCAGATCTTCTGCACGAGTTGCGGCAGGCTGAAATGCCCGTCGGCGACCTTCTGCAAGGCGCAGACCAAGAAATCCTGCACCAGCGGCAGGCCCGAGGGCGCGCTGGCGTAAGGCTGCTGCTTCTCCTCCCACGTATGCGGGGCGTGGTCGGTGGCGAGCACGTCCACGCGATCCTCGGCGATCGCGCGCAGCAATGCGGCGCGGTCGGAGGCTTCCTTGACCGCCGGGTTGCACTTGATCAGATTGCCCAGCCGCCCGTAGTCGGCGCGCGCGAAATGCAGGAAATGCACGCAGGTTTCGGCGGTGATCTGCTTGCGCTTGCCGTGTGCGTCGATCAGCGGCGCGGCGTCGAACAGCGCGATCTCCTCGGCGGTGGTGATGTGCAGCACGTGCAGCGAGGTGCCGTGTCGGCGCGCCAGCCCCAGCGCCAGCCGGGTGGAGGCCATGCAGGCCTCGCGCGAGCGGATCTTCGGGTGCTGGTCGATCGGGATGTTGTCGCCGTATTTCGCGCGCGCGGCGGCCAGCGCCGCCTCGATCATCGGGGTGTCCTCGCAATGGGTGATGATCGGCGTCGGGCAGCGCGCGAACATCGCCTCCAGCACCTTCGGATCGTCCACCAGCATGTTGCCGGTCGATGCGCCCATGAAGATCTTCAGGCCCGGCGTGGTGGTCGGGTCGATGCGGGCGATGGCGTCGAGATTGTCGTTGCTGGCGCCGTGGTAGAAGCCGAAGTTCGCCCGCGAGCGCCCCGCAGCGAGTGCGTATTTGGCTTCCAGCGCAGCACCGTCGAGCGTGGGAGGCTTGGTGTTGGGCATGTCGAGGAAGCTGGTCACCCCGCCGGCGACCGCGGCCGCCGGTTCGGTGTCGAAGCCGCCCTTGTATTCCATGCCCGGCTCGCGGAAGTGCACCTGCGCATCGATCACGCCGGGCAGCAGCCACTTGCCGGCGGCATCGACGACGGTTTCGCCGTCGCGCGCGGACAGCGAGGGCGCGATGGCGTCGATGCGGCCGTCGCGGATGCGCAGGTCGGCATGGAAACTTCGGCCTTCGTTGACCAGTTCGGCGTTGACGATCAGGGTGTCGGTCATGGGTGGTGCCTCGTCGTATCAGGAAGGGTTGCGCGGCGATGATTCGCGCGTGTCGAGCGCATCGGGCACCGGATCGTATCCGCCCGGGTGCAGCGGATGGCAGCGTCCGATGCGGCAAGCCGCGAGCCAGCCGCCGCGCAACACGCCGAAGCGTTCGATCGCGGTCATCGCGTAGTTCGAGCAACTGGGTTGAAACCGGCAGTTGTTGCCCAGCCACGGGCTGATGCCGCGCTTGTAGCCGCGCAGCAGCAGCAGGGCGATGGATTGAGCCGGGTTCAATGACCGTTCCATGAGGGTGGCGACGTTGGCGATATTGCCGATGCCAGCGGTGTAGGCTATAACACTCGACCGACTCGCCGCATCCGCAACGAAAGCGAATCGCGGTTCTTCGTCATCGACATTCAGGATTCCCACATCGTGCCAGCCAAGAAGCCCGCTCCCAAGCCAGCCAAGCCCGCCGCCAAGGCAGCCGCAGGGAAGTCCGCAGCAAAAACCCAGCCGGCGAAGAAGACGGCGAAGGCGGCTGCAAGAAAGACGATCGCGAAGGCGGCACCAGCGAAAAAGCCGACGACCAAGCCCGCACCTGCCAAGCCGGCACCAGCTAAACCTGCCGCCACCAAGGCTGCATCGGGCAAGCCTGCTCTGAAGAAATCGAATGCGCCCACCAAACCCGCTGCCGTCAAGGCGCCGGCGGCGAAAACCGCGGTCGCTGCGAAAAAGCCCGTGTCCGCCAAACCGGAGAGCAAGGCGAAGGCAGCCCTTGCAGTCGTCGCGAGCGTTGCCTCGAAGCATGCCGCCAAGCCGGCGGCCGAGTCGTCGCCCGTGCCGGCGCCGCCCGCCGGGCGTCCACAGGGCGTACGCGCCAAGGCGGTGATCCGCACACAGGTGAAGGACAAGATCGTGCAGATCCAGCATCCGACGGGTGGGGTGACCTTGCCGAAGGGTTACAAGCCTTCGTCCAAAGAGTCGTACATGAATCCCTACCAGATGGAGTATTTCCGCCAGCGACTGCACCAGTGGCGCACCGATCTGGTGGAGGAATCCAAGCAGACCATCGAGAACCTCAAGGAAGAAGTGCGTGATGTCGGCGACGAGGCCGAACGTGCCACCCGCGAAACCGAGAATTCGCTGGAGCTGCGCACGCGCGATCGCTACCGCAAGCTGATCGGCAAGATCGACGAAGCGCTCAAGCGCATCGACGATGGCGTGTACGGCTACTGCGTGGATACCGGCGACGAAATCGGTCTGGATCGCCTGGGTGCGCGCCTGACCGCCGAGCGCACGCTCGACGCGCAGGAGCGTTGGGAGCATCGGCAGAAGCAGATGGGCGACTGAGGTTCAGTCATCACGCAGATAACGACAAAACCCCGCCGATTGGCGGGGTTTTACATTGTGGCGTGGGCTGCGTGCTAGCAGCAAGCCGACCGGTCAGTGCAGCAATTCGAAATAGCGCAGCGCCAGCCCGGAGATGCTCAGTTCCCGTTCGGCCAGGCGCGCATCCGGCCCGAGCTGCTCGCGTGCGCGCTCGGTCAGCAGCACCTGATTCTTCTCGGCGATGTCCTCGCCGAGTTTGCATGACAGGTTGACCTCGTCGCCGAACAGGTCGTGTTCTTCGATGTTGAGGATCATGCCCCAGCCGATCCCCACCGAAGCGTACAGGTGGCGATCCTCGGGCAGCAGCACGTTCACCGTCTCCAGTCGGCGGATGATGTCGATGGAGGCGTCCAGCGCCGATTGCACGCCGGGGAACAGGCAGAACAGGTTGTCCGCCTCGGTCTTCACCACCGTGCCGCCGTGTTCGACGATCACCGGGCAGCACACCCGGTGCATCTGCCGGATCATCAGCAGGAAGGGCACGATACCCTGCTGGTGGGTGGTGCGGGTGAACCCGCTCATGTCGATGATCAGCGTCGCCTGCAACTGCTCGAAATCGCGCGCGATCTGCGCGGCGATCTCGGCGTGCCGCTCGGGGCGTTGCAGGATGCCGTCGAGCAGGGCGTCGAGTGCTTGACGCGTGTTCGCCGGCTTGGGTGCGTCGGTGGAATCGTGGCTGGATGTGTTCATGCCAGCGAGTGTATGACAATTCGTGCACGTAGGGTTCGATGCGGTTTCGATCCTGCATCACGCCATATTTGAAGCCTCCGCGGCACGGTCGCGGATGAAGGCGAGCAGGGACGCCAGTCCGTTGTTGCGGGTCGGCGAGAGGTGTTTGGCCAGGCCGATGGAGGCGACGTAATCCGGTTCGGTGGCGAGGATCTCGGCGGCGCTGCGCCCGGAGTATACGCGCAGGGCGAGGAAGATCAGCCCGGAGACGATCGCCGAATCGCTGATCGCGCGAAAATCCAGCCGCGCCGCATCGCCTTCGCCGACGATCCACACCAGCGACTGGCAACCGTGCAGGCGGTTTTCCTCGCGCTTCAATGCATCCGGGAACTCCGGCAGCTTGTGGCCGAGATCGATCAGGTACTGGTAACGTTCCGCCCAGTCGGCGAAGAAACCGAATTCCTCGGCGATGGCGGCCTGCGCATCGGCGGCCGTGGGTTCGAGCGGGAAGTGAGCATCGGACATGTGCCGTATTTTACTCGCGCGCGGCGCGGGCCATGTGGACGGGCGTTCGGGAACGCAGCCGATGCGCGTCAACGCATCGGCTCGGCGCGTTTCCTCACCCAGCGCACGCCCTGCGGAGTGTCCTCCAGCACGATACCTTCATCGGCAAGCTGTTTGCGGATCGCATCGGCAAGGGCGAAGTCGCGGTTCTTCTTCGCTTCTGTGCGTTCTGCGATGTGCGCTTCGATTTCGGCCTCGGTGATCGAAACCGCAAGCGTTGCCGACATCGCTTCGCCTGAAGCCATCGGCTGCGGAGCGATGACGATACTTCCCTTGAACCACACCGTCGGTTCCAACTGCAACAGATTCAGCGTACGCCCTGCGCCGAGCAGTTCGGCCTTGCGTGCGGCGCGTTCGGGCGCATCGACCGCCTTGCGCGCGGAGGCCGCGATGCCGGCAATCAACGCCAGCACCTTGGGCGTGTCGAGGTCGTCGTCGAGCGCGTCCTCGATGGCCTGCGGAATCGGTGCCGCGTGCGCATCGACGTGCACATCGCCCAGATCGCGCAGGGTGCCGTAAAGCCGATCCAGCGTGCGCACGCTCTGTTCGATCAACGCCTCGCTCCAGTCCAGCGGCTGCCGGTAGTGGCCGGAGAGCAAGGCGTAGCGCAGCGCCTCGGCCGGCACCTGCTGCAACAGGTCGTGCACATGGAAGGTGTTGCCCAGCGACTTGGACATCTTCGCGCCGCCGAGGTTGAGCATGCCCGAATGCATCCAGTGGCGCGCGAACACTTGGCCACCGTGCGCGCACTGGCTCTGCGCGATCTCGTTCTCGTGATGCGGGAACTGCAAGTCCATGCCGCCGCCGTGCAGGTCGATGCTCTGCCCGAGATGGGCTGCGGCCATCGCCGAGCACTCGATGTGCCAACCCGGTCGGCCGCGACCCCACGGCGAATCCCAGCCGGGCAGGGTGTCGTCGGAGGGCTTCCACAGCACGAAATCGCCCGCGTCGCGTTTGTACGGAGCCACCTCGATGCGCGCACCGGCGAGCATCTCTTCAGGATCGCGGCGCGAGAGCTGGCCGTAGGCCGGGAAGCTGGCGACCGAGAACAGCACATGGCCCTGCGCGGCGTAGGCATGGCCGGACGCGATCAAGCGCTCGCACATGGAAATGATCTGCGCGATGTGCGCGGTGGCGTAGGGCACCACGTCGGGGGTCAGCAGGCCCAGTGCCTGCATGTCCTGATCGAATGCTGCATCGAAGCGTGCAGTCACCGCGCCGATCGGCACACCCGATTCGCGTGCGGCGGCATTGATCTTGTCGTCGATGTCGGTGATGTTGCGTGTGTACACCACGTTCGGGTAGCGCCGCTTGAGCGTGCGCGCCAGCAGGTCGAACACGGTGAAGGTGCGCGCGTTGCCGATGTGGATGTAGTTGTAGACCGTCGGGCCGCAGACGTAGAGGGTCACGCGGGCCGGGTCGGCGGGGACAAAAGCTTCGACCCGACGGGTCAGGGTGTTGTACAGATGCACGGTGTTGGGATGCTTGGCGAGAGGGCGCCAGTGTAGCAATCAGGAATTGTTCAGATTTTGTTATCAGGTGGGGTTAAGCGATCACATGCTGAAATGCCATCACGTTCGGATGATCGACCACGACGAAGGAGCATCGCGATGAAATCGACCTTCCTGCTGATTCCCATGGCCGCGGTGATGGCCATGACCTTGCCCGTGCAGGATGCCGCCGCGCAGTACGACGCGCCGCCGCCGCAGTACCCGGCGCAGGCATCCTCGGCCACCTATGGCTACGCCAACGTGTTGCGTGTCACCCCGGTCTACAACAGCTACACCACCAACGAACAACGCTGCGACGGCCCGCCGCAGCAGGCCAGCAACAACGTCGCTGGCGGCACCGTCCTCGGCGCCATCGTCGGCGGCGTGATCGGCAATGCCATCGGGCGTGGCAGCAACAGCGGTACCCGCGCCGGTGCCACCGCAGCGGGTGCCATCGCCGGTGGCGCGATCGGCAACAACATCGCCCGCAACTCCGATCCGGGTTACGCGCCGGGCTGCCGCATGGTGCAGGTGCAGCACGACGACGGCCCGCCGATGGGCTTCGATGTGGAATACGACTACAAGGGCGACGTGTACACCGCGCGCATGCCCTACGACCCCGGTAACCGTGTGCGCGTGCGCGTTTCGGTCATCCCCGCCGACGGGTCGGCGCGTTACCGGCGCTGACTTTTCGGCGCTGATTGATCGGCACGATTTGCAGACATCGCCCCGGTTCGCTGGGGCGATGCGTTTGCGTCGCCGATACGTTGCAAGGACGAAATCACCGATGACTTGTTGCGTTGCAACGAAGTTTCGTGCAAGACTCGCCGCATGCACGCACTCCGCGCCGATGCCTTGATCCTAACCTCCGCCCGCATGGCGGCAGGCATGACCTCGCGCGCGCGCCGACCGTTCCTTGCCCCAGTGCAGGTCGGGTAGCGGCGCAACGATCGTTTTCGTTGTTCTGATGAAACCCGGCCCCGCGCCGGGTTTTTCGTTTCTGCGTCGCGTGTTTTCCGCCACTACCCTCGTGCCTGCCTTGCCGCCACGGCCACACCATGACCATGACTTTCCCCGAGCATCCCCGCGATTTCCTCGATACCCAGGACTGGAACCGCCCGGCACTGGACGCCTTGCTCGTGCGCGCGGCGGCGTTCAAGCGCGAGCGGTTGGGCGATGCGCTGCGCGGGAAAACCATCGCGCTGGTGTTCTTCAATCCCTCGCTGCGCACGCGCAGCAGTTTCGAGATCGGCGCCTTCCAGCTCGGCGGCCACGCGGTGGTGCTGGCGCCGGGAAAGGATGCGTGGCCGATCGAATTCGATCTGGGCACGGTGATGGACGGGCAGGCCGAGGAGCACATCGCCGAGGTCGCGCGCGTGCTCTCGCGCTACGTCGATCTGATCGGCGTGCGCGCCTTCCCGAAGTTCCAGGACTGGTCGGTGGATCGGCAAGATGCCGTGCTGCGCGGCTTCGCGAAGTTCGCCACGGTGCCGGTCATCAATCTGGAAACCATCGTTCATCCCTGCCAGGAATTGGCGCACATCCTCGCACTGGGCGAGCACTTCGGCGGTGCGGCGGCGAATCCGGGTGAAATCCTGCGCGGAAAGAAATACGTCTTGACCTGGACGTATCACCCCAAGCCGCTGAACACCGCCGTTGCCAACTCCGCGCTGACCATCGCCACCCGCTACGGCATGGACGTGACCTTGCTGTGTCCCACGCCTGAGTACCTGCTCGATGAACGCTACATGCAGCGCGCGCGCGACAACGTCGCCGCGCACGGTGGCTCGCTTTCGATCAGCCACGACCCGCAGGCGGCCTACGCCGGCGCAGACATCGTGTACGCCAAGAGCTGGGGCGCGCTCCCGTACTTCGGCCGCTGGGAGCAGGAGCAACCCATCCGCGATGCCCACCGTCATTTCATCGTCGATGAGCAGAAGATGGCGTTGACCAATTCCGCCGTGTTCAGCCACTGCCTGCCGCTGCGCCGCAACGTCAAGGCCACCGACGCGGTGATGGACTCGCCAGCCTGCATCGCCATCGAGGAAGCCGAGAACCGCCTGCATGTGCAGAAGGCGGTGATGGCGGCGTTGGTCGCTGCGCGACCGTGAATCGTGAATCGTGAATGGTGAATCGTGAATCGTGAATCGTGAATCGTGAATCGTGAATCGTGAATCGTGAATCGTGAAAGCAAAACCATTGCAGACAATCGTTTGCTCTTTCGTTTGATCTTCGACAGGAAATTCCCATGATGCCGGCTTCAACTATTCACGATTCACCATTCACGATACACGGCTCCTCGGACATCACCCTCGCCTTCTCCGGCGGGCTGGACACCAGCTTCTGCATCCCGTGGCTGATCGAGCGCGGCTGGCGCGTGCACACGGTGTTCGCCGACACCGGCGGAGTGGACGCCGACGAACGTGCATGGATCGAATCGCGGGCGCGCGAACTGGGCGCTGCATCGCACGTCACCGTCGATGGCGGCCCCGCGCTGTGGCGGGATTTCGTGGTGCCCTTCGTGATGGCCGGTGAAGGTTATCAGGGGCAGTACCCGCTGCTGGTGTCCGATCGCTACCTGATCGTCGCCGCCGCGCTGCGTCGCTGCGACGAGCTGGGCACGCGTGCCATTGCCCACGGCTGCACCGGCATGGGCAACGATCAGGTGCGCTTCGATCTCACTGTGAAGGCGCTGGGCGATTACACCATCGTTGCGCCGATCCGCGAGATCCAGAAAGAGCACACGCACACGCGCACCTACGAGCAGGCGTATCTGGCCGAACGCGGATTCGCGGTGCGCAGCAAGCAGCAGGCCTACACGATCAACGAGAACCTTCTGGGGGTGACCATGTCCGGCGGTGAGATCGACCGCTGGCAGGCGCCGGGCGAGGGCGCGCGCGGCTGGTGCGTACCGCGCGCCGACTGGCCGGACGAGCCGCTGCGCGTGCGCATCGAGTTCGGCCACGGCGAGGCGGTGGCGCTGGATGGACAGCGCATCGAAGGCCATCTCTTGCTTGCGAAACTCAACGCGTTGTTCGCGCGCTACGGCGTCGGTCGCGGTGTTTATACCGGCGACACCACCATCGGGCTGAAGGGCCGCATCGTGTACGAAGCGCCCGGTCTGTGCGCGCTGCTCGCTGCCCATCGCGCGCTGGAGGAAGCAGTGCTGAGCAAGGCGCAGAACCGCGCCAAGCCGGTGCTGGCGAAACAATGGGTGGAGCTGGTGTATGAGGGTTTCTTCCACGATCCCCTCAAGGCCGATCTGGAAGCCTTCCTGCGCTCCAGCCAGAGATGCGTCAATGGCACGGTGACGCTGGAGACGCAGGGCGGCAGCGTGCAAGCCATCGCGGTCGAATCCCCGCACACCCTGCATGCCCAAGGCGCGACCTATGCGCAGTCCGCCGACTGGGGCGTGGCCGAAGCCGAAGGTTTCATCCGCCTGTACGGGATGAGTTCGACCCTGTGGGCGGAGGTGAATCAGAGGACAGAGGACAGAGGACAGAGGACAGAGGACAGAGGACAGAGGACAGAAAGATAGTCGGTAGTCAGTAGTCGGAAGGCAACAGTCGCATGCCAGAAAACTCGGAATATCCGGGGCTGACGAACAGCTCCCTCCCCCGCAAGCGGGGGAAGGGGAGCAAAGCGCCATCCGGGCGGAAGGTGCGGCAGCAGAATTGCCGTTACCAACACTCGTTTCCAGTTCCCTTTTCCACAAAACCCATATCCCAGACTCCAGACAAAGGTTCTCAACTTGGTCGTCATGAACAGAAAAAATTGAACCAATGCCGGCTGCCATCGGCTTGCCCTTCTCCCTTTGGGAGAAGGTGGCGCGAAGCGCCGGATGAGGGGCGATCAGATCTCGATTTCCACGTTCCGAATGCCCCTCACCCCTACCCCTCTCCCGGAGGGAGAGGGGCTTAAGCAGAGAGCATTGAGCCCCCGGACCGCAGACCCCAATCCCCAATCCCCAATCCCCAATCCCATCCTCACCCCCATGCTCCCCACCCTCCTCACCCACCTCGAACGCCTCGTCGCCTTCGACACGCGCAATCCGCCGCGTGCGATCACGGCGGAGGGCATCTTCGACTACCTGCGCGCGCAGTTGTCGGGTTTCGCGTTCGAGTTGACCGACCACGGCGCCGGTGCGGTGTCGTTGCTGGCCGTGCGTGGAAACCCGAAGCGGCTGTTCAACGTGCATGTGGACACCGTGCCCGCGGCGCCGGGCTGGAGCGCCGATCCGTTCGCGCTGCGAGTGGCCGAAGGGCACGCGATTGGATTGGGTGCCTGCGACATCAAGGGCGCGGCGGCCTGCCTGCTCGCTGCCGTACGGGAAACTTCGGGCGATGCAGCCTTGCTGTTCAGCAGCGACGAGGAGGCCAACGATCCGCGCTGCATCGCCGCCTTCCTCGCCCGCGAGCACGGCTTCGAACAAGCCATTGTCGCCGAACCGACTTGCTGCGAAGCGGTGCTTGCCCATCGTGGCATCAGTTCGGTGCAGATGCGTTTCAAGGGCCGCGCCGGGCATGCTTCGGGAGCGGATGCGCTGGATGCCAGCGCGCTGCATCGCGCGGTGCGCTGGGGATCGCGCGCGCTGGATTTCGTCGCCGCGCAGTCGTCGAGCGAGTTCGGCGGGTTATCCGGCCTGCGCTTCAACATCGGCCGCATCGAGGGCGGCATCAAGGCCAACGTGATCGCGCCGTCGGCCGAACTGCGCTTTGGCTTCCGGCCTCTGCCATCGCAGGATGTCGATGCCCTGCACGCGGCGTTTCGCGGCTGCGCGGATACCGATGTGCTCGCGCAGTACGCAGAGACATTCCGCGGCCCATCGCTGCCGGCCGGCGATCCGGCACAGTCGCATGCACGCCACGCGCAGGCGCTGGCATGGGCCGATGCATTGCAATTGCCGGTCGGTGCGGCGGTGGATTTCTGGACCGAAGCCTCGCTGCTCTCGCAGGCGGGACTGAACACGTTCGTCTACGGCCCCGGCGACATCGCACAGGCGCATACCGTCGATGAATGGGTCGCGTTGGATGATTTGCACACCGCCGCCACCACCTATCGCCGCCTGCTGGAGGAAGCATGAACCTTGCCTTTGCCTTTGCCGATGCCATCGCCATCGCCGAACGCGACACCCGGAGGTCGCTTCCGGTATGCCTGTACTGAGCCGCGCCTGAGCATGCACCAGATGCGCACCACCATCGTCCGCCTGCTGTCCAACATGGCCAGCGCGAAGGAGATCCAGCTCTACCTCAAGCGCTTCGCGCGCATGGAGGCCGCGCGCTTCGCCGTGGTCAAGGTCGGCGGCGCGGTGCTGCGCGACGACCTCGACGCGCTGGTGTCCTCGCTGGCCTTCCTGCAACAGGTTGGATTGACGCCGATCCTGCTGCACGGCGCCGGCCCGCAGCTCGACGAACAATGTCTCGCCGCCGGCATCGTCATGCGCACCGTCGATGGCCTGCGCGTGACCACGCCGGCGACGCTGGCGGTCGTGCGCCGCGTGTTCGCGCAGGAAAACCTGCGACTGGTCGAGGCCCTGCAGGCGGCCGGCGTGCGCGCGACCTCGATCCAGTCGGGGGTGTTCGAATCCGACTATCTGGATCAGGACAAGTACGGTCTGGTCGGCAAGGTCGCGCAGGTGCACACGCCGGCGATCCACGCCGCCATCGACGTGGGCTCGATTCCGGTGATCGCCTCGCTGGGCGAAACCGCCGGCGGGCAGATCCTCAACATCAACGCCGACTGGGCGGCGAACGAGCTGATCCAGCGCCTGCAACCCTACAAGATCGTCTTCCTCACCGGCAGCGGCGGCCTGCTCGATGGCGATGGCCGGCTGATCGATTCGATCAACCTGAGCACCGAGTACGAACGGCTGCTGCGCGCGCCGTGGCTGCATTCGGGCATGCGCGTGAAGATCGAGCAGATCCACGACCTGTTGATGCAACTGCCGCCGTCCTCGTCGGTGTCGATCACCCGCCCCGACGAACTGGCGAAGGAGCTGTTCACCCATCGCGGTTCGGGCACGCTGGTGCGGCGCGGCGAACGCATCGACGCGCATGCCGGCTGGAACGCGCTCGACCGCGAGCGCTTGCAGACCCTGATCGAATCCGGCTTCGGTCGCCGGCTGGCACCGGATTACTTCGAGCGCACGCAGCCGTGGCAGGTGTTCGTCAGCGAGCATTACCGCGCTGCGCTGGTGCTGACGCGGGAGCCCTTCGACGATGGCGAGGCGGTGCCGCATCTGGACAAGTTCGCGGTCGCCGGCGACGCGCAGGGCGAGGGCTTGGGCCGCGCCGCGTGGCAGGTGATGCGCGCGCAGGTGCCCAAGTTGTTCTGGCGCTCGCGCCCGGACAATCCGGTCAACGAGTTCTATCTGTCGCAGGCCGACGGCTGCATCAAGGGCGAGCGTTGGAACGTGTACTGGTACGGGCTGGATTCGTTCGACGCGATCGCGCAGGCGGTGGATCATTGCCGGGCGCGACCGGCGACCTTGAAGGGATAGGCATGGATACGAACACGAACTGGCTGCAGCCGCTGACGCTCGCAGGCCGTAATGTGCGACTGGAACCGCTGGCGCGCGAACACGCCGCCGCGCTCGGCGAGGCCGCGCGCGATGGCGAGCTGTGGAAGCTCTGGTACACATCGGCGCCGTCGCCGGAATCGGCCGATGCGTATGTGCAACAGGCGCTGCGCGATGCCGATGCCGGGCTGTCGTTGCCATTCGTCGTGCGCGATGCGAACGCCGCCATCGTCGGCAGCACGCGCTATTGCCACGTCGATGCGCGCAATCGTCGATTGGAGATCGGCTACACCTGGTACGCCGCGCGCGTGCAGCGCACCGGCCTGAACACCGAAGCCAAATGGTTGTTGCTGCGACACGCCTTCGAGACGCTGGATTGCATCGCGGTGGAGTTCCGCACGAACTGGTTCAACCAGCGTTCGCGTGCGGCGATCGCGCGGCTGGGTGCGAAACAGGACGGCGTGTTGCGCGCGCACCAGATCATGCCCGACGGCAGCTACCGCGACACCGTGGTGTTCTCGATCCTCGCCAGCGAATGGCCGGGCGTGCGTGCGCATCTGCGTTTCCTGCTCGATCGCGGCGCGGAATCGCCATGAGCGCCCATGTCGGCATCGTCGGCGGCCGCGGCCACACCGGCGCGGAGCTGATTCGCTTGCTTGCCGCACATCCGCAGTTCGAGATCGGATTCGTGTCCTCGCGCGAACTGGCCGGACAGAGAGTCTCCACGCATGTGCCCGAGTATCGCGGCGATGTGCGTTTTTCATCGCCCTCGCATGAAGACTTGCCGAGCCTGCACGCCGATGCGGTGGTGCTGGCGCTGCCCAACGGCAAGGCCGCTGCCTGCGTGGCCGCGTTCGACGATGCCGGAATGGATCCAGTGATCGTGGATCTGTCCGCCGACCATCGCTTCGATGCTGCGTGGCATTACGGCCTGCCGGAACTGACGCGCGCACAGGCGGTTGGGCGGCGACGCATCGCCAACCCCGGCTGTTATGCCACAGCGATGCAGCTCGCCATCGCACCGATGCGTGATGCGCTGGCCGGCCCGGTGCAGTGCTTCGGGGTTTCCGGTTACAGCGGTGCGGGCACCACGCCGTCGGACAAGAACGATCCGGACAAGCTGCGCGACAACCTGATGCCCTATGCGCTGACCGGCCACGTCCACGAGCGCGAGGTATCGGCGCGCTTGCAGCATCCGGTCGAGTTCATGCCGCACGTCGCCCCGCATTTTCGTGGACTGACGATCACCGCTAACCTGCACCTGTCGCGGCCGTTTTCATTGGATGAGGTGCGTGCGATCTATCGCGGACGCTACGCCGACGAGCCTCTTCTTCGCGTGCTCGACGAAGCGCCGTGGGTCAGCCACATCGCCGGCGCGCACCACGTCGAGATCGGCGGTTTCACCCTGTCTGCCGATGGCCGCCGCCTCGTCGTCGTCGCCACCGAGGACAATCTGCTCAAGGGTGCGGCGACGCAGGCGTTGCAGAACCTCAACCTCGCGTTCGGCTTCGACGAGTTCGCCGGGATTCCCGGTTCTTTCCCTCTCCCTCTGGAAGAGGGGTAGGGGTGAGGGTTGGCTAGTTCGTCCTATTCGAAGTGCTTTCCCTCATCCGCCCTCCGGGCACCTTCTCCCAAAGGGAGAAGGGAAAAATTCGTTCAGCTATGCAGCATGGATGCGCTCGATCTTATGCACGTTGGCAGAGAACTGAGTTGCGAATATTGGGCTCGAGTTGCAGGCTTCCTTTCATCGTCCACCGGGCATTACATGACCGACTACCTCTGGCAAAAACCCGGTACGCGTACCGACGCGAGCATCATGCGCTTCCTCGCCGGCGACGATGTCGTGCTCGACCGCGAGTTCTTCGCCTGCGACATCCGCGCCAGCATCGCGCATGTGGAAGGCTTGCAACGCATCGGTTTGCTGACCGCTGACGAGGCTTCCGCGCTGGTGTGCGAACTGCGGCAGTTGGCGGATGATTTCGCCGCAGGATCGTTCGTGCTGGATGCGCGCTTCGAGGATGGCCATTCGGCGATCGAGGCGCGCCTGTCCGAGCGTCTTGGCGAGGTGGGCCGCAAAGTGCATGCCGGGCGCAGTCGCAACGACCAGATCCTCGTCGCCACGCGGCTGTGGTTGAAGGAACGCCTGCGCGAACTGCAAACCCTGTGCGCGCGCTCGGCGCAGGCGTGTCTCGAGCGCGCCGCGAACGAAGCCTTGCCGATGCCCGGCTACACCCACCTGCAACGCGCGGTGGTGTCCTCGACCGCGATGTGGTTCGCCGGCTTCGCGGAAAGCTTCATCGACGATGCCTTGCGCGCGCGGCAAGCGCACGACTGGATCGACGCCAATCCGCTCGGCACCGCCGCCGGCTACGGCGTCAATCTGCCGCTGGATCGCGACCACACCACGCAGGCGCTGGGCTTTGCGCGCATGCAGGTGAGCCCCGTATGTGCGCAGATCTCGCGCGGCAAGTTCGAGATCGGCGCACTCGATGCACTCGGTGCAGCCCTGCTCGATGTGCGCCGTCTCGCATGGGATATGTCGTTGTTCACCACCACCGAGTTCGGCTTCGTCGCGCTGCCGGCCGAATACACCACCGGCTCGTCGATCATGCCCAACAAGCGCAATCCCGACGCGATCGAACTGCTGCGCGCCAGCTACGCGCCGGTCGCCGCCGCGCGGGTGGAGATCGAATCGTTGCTGTCATTGCCCAGTGGCTATCAACGCGATTTGCAGTTTTCCAAGGGCGGGCTGTTCCACGGATTCTCGCATGGTCTTGCCGCGCTGGCCTTGTTGCCCGACTTGCTTTCGACGCTGCGCTGGAACGCCGAGCGCATGCGCGCTGCGATCGAGCCGTCGATGTACGCCACCGACCACGCGATCGAGCTCGCGCGTGCGGGGACACCGTTTCGCGACGCTTATCGCATCGCCGCCGCCGATCCATTGCCCGCAGCCGGAGCAGATCCCGAGGCCAGCCTCGTCGCGCGTGTTTCACCGGGGGGCGCTGGTGACTTGCGGCTGGACGTGTTGCGCTCGCGGCTGGAAGCGCTGGCTACCAACTACTGAAGCGCGGATGCGTTCAGCCCCGTCCCGCCTCGCCCAGCCGCGACAGCCAGCCATACAGGATCGCCATCACCACCACGAAGGCGGCTCCGCCGATCCACACCGCCGGGCCGGCGGCAAAGGCATCGCCGACCACGCTCAGCGGGAAGTCGTGGTTGGCAAAACCCAGCTTGTCGGAGAAGGCCACGAGGGCGGCGACGATGATTCCGACCAGTCCTTCGCCGACGATCATGCCCGAGGCGAGCAGCACGCCGAGCTGCTTGGTGCCTTCCGGATTCTTCGACACCCGATCCGCGCGGCGGTCGTACCACCAGCCCACGACCGCGCCGACCACCACCATCAGCGTGCTCTGGGTCGGCAGGTAGATGCCCAGGCCCACCGCCAGCGGCGACAGGTGCGCGCCCTTGGTGGTCTTTTTCAGCAACTCATCGATGGCGATCATCACCAGTCCGATGCCGGCGCCGATCTGGATCAGGCTCCAGTCGATGTTGTTGCGGATCACGCCCGAGGCCAGCGCCGAGATCAACCCGGCCTGCGGCGCGGGCAGGGGATTGTGCTGCCCGGGCGCGGCCGCGCCGGCGAAGCCGAAGGCGGTGTTGAGCAGGTTCAGGATCGGCGGGATGATCGCCGCGCCGGCGATCACGCCGATCACCAGCGCCCATTGCTGCTTGCTCGGCGTGGCATCCACGAGCTGACCGGTTTTCAGATCCTGCAGGTTGTTGTTGGCGATGGTGGCCACCGCGAATACCACCGAGGTGACGAACAGGGCGAAGGCGACCAGCGCCTTCTGCTCGTCCGGCGCCATGTCGCGGCCGAAACCGGCGACCAGCAGCAGCGCCGCACCGATCACCACGAGGATGCCGATGCCCGACAGCGGGCTGTTGGACGAGCCGATCAACCCGGCCATGTAACCGCACACCGCCGAGACGAGGAAGCTCATCAGCACGATGTAGACCAATGCGCCGGCGACCAGCAGCAGCATGTGTTCGCCGAGCTGGTGCGCGCCGACGAAGCTGGCCAGCAGCCAACCGATCGGGATCAGGCTGACGATGGAGATCAGCCCGACCTGGCCGATCGGGATGTCCTGTTCGGTGCGCGGCAGCAGCGATGCGTTGCCGGCGCTGCGCGTGCGCGAGGCGGCCATCGCCGAGGCCAGGCCGCTGATGACCGGCTTGACCAGTTTCGCCAGCGTCCAGATCGCCGCCACGCCAATCGTGCCCGCGCCGATGAAGCGCACCTTGGTCTTCCACGCCAGCGCGGCGATGTCGGCGATATCCCCGTGCGGCACCATCACCGCGTAGTGTGGCACGCCCCAGCCCCAGCCGATGAGAGCGCCGACCAGCATGGCGATGCCCACCCACAGCCCGACCAGATGGCCGATGCCGAACAGGGCGAAGGAGAGGAAGAAATCGTAGCCGGTGACGCCTTCCTTGCCGAGGTAATGCACCTTGAAGGTGCTGACCACGTCGCCGGCGAAGCTGCGGGTGGCCACGATCAGCGCGAACAGTCCCGACACGATCGAGCCCCACAGCACCGCCAGCAGGCCGGCGCGGTTGGCCTCGGCTCCGTGCACGCTGTCGCCCGAGCCGACCTTGAGCACCTCCGCGCAGGCCACGCCCTCCGGGTAGGGCAGATCGGACTGGGTGACCAGCGCCCTGCGCAGCGGGATCGAATACATCACCCCGAGGATGCCGCCGAGCGCGCAGATCGCGAACGACACGCCGAACGGAAAATCGTTCCACGCGCCGATCATCAGCATGCCCGGCAGCACGAAGATGATCGAGGACAAGGTGCCGGCCGCCGAGGCGACCGTCTGCACGATGTTGTTCTCCTGCAGGGTCGAATTTCTGAAGTTGCGCAGGATCGCCATCGAGATCACCGCCGCCGGGATCGAGGTGGCGAAGGTCAGGCCTGCCTTCAATCCGAAAAACACATTGGCCGCGGTGAACACCACGGTGATGACGATGCCGATCAGCAGGCCGCGGAGGGTCAGTTCGGTGCGCGGCGATCCACTGTCCAGGGTGCTGGGGCTCGACATGGACTCGGACATGGCGTGGATTCCTGCGGGATGGGGCGCTCGGCAGCGCAAGGCCGCGACCATAGCAAATCGACGCGCTGCGCGCCGGATCGGTCAACCCGTGGGCCGTGGAAACGTTGCGTCTGGAAGGACTTCCCCGGAACCCGTCGCATGCATCCGCCCATCCGCTCCCTCGTCGTCGGATTTCTGGTCTTGCTGGCGCTGTTCAGGATGCTCGAACGGCTGCGACCCAAGACGCAGCGGCTGCGCATCCTGCGGCGCGGCTTCGCCACCGATCTGGGCTACTGGTTCTTCACCCCGGTGGCGACGCGCACCGTTACCGCGTTGGCTACGTTCCTCGTGGTTATACCGGTCTTATGGGCGATGTACGGCAAGGTCGATCGAAACCTGATTCTGCACGGTTATGGCCCTGCGTCGCGCCTGCCGATGTGGGTGCAAGGCATCGCCATCGTGGCGATCGTCGAGGTCATCGGTTACTGGATGCATCGCGCGTTCCACCGCGTGCCGTGGCTGTGGCGCTTCCACGCCGTGCACCATTCCTCGGTGGATCTGGACTGGCTTTCGGCGACGCGCGTGCATCCGGGCAACGATGTGGTCATGAAACTCGCCACGACCGTGCCGGTACTCGTGCTGGGCTTCGCCCCGGCCGCGGTGGCCGGGATCATGCCGCTGCTGACCCTGCTCGCGGTCGGCGTGCACGCGCATGTGGATTGGGATTGGGGGCCGTTGCGCGCGGCGATCGCTTCGCCGCGATTCCACCGCTGGCATCACAGCGATGAAGCCGCGGCGCGCGACCGCAATTTCGCCGGACTGCTGCCCGTCATGGACATCCTGTTCGGCACCTACCACATGCCCAAGGATGCGCGGCCCGCCTCGTTCGGCGCCGACACGCCGATACCCGAAGGGCTGCTGCGCCAGTTGGCGTTCCCGTTCCGGCGAGCGCGCTGACGCGGACGTCGTGCACCGACATCTTGCGCCGACGTCATGCACTGCTGCCCTGCACGGAAGCCTTGCACTGCCGCCCTGCACCGACGGTCGTCTTGCAGGACAAGATGCGCCACGCCGATCCGGGAAGGGATATGCTGAACGCGGGCGCAGGGAGGCGGCGTCGCCTCGCCGCGGCGCCCACAGGGGGCAGCATGAATCCCGCCGAGGAAACCAATCTGCTCGCCGAGATCGCCGTCCTGCGCGAGCTCGTCAAGCTGCTGATCGCGCACCTGCCCGGCGACGCGGCGGTCACCGCGCAACTCGATGCCTTGGCCAAGCGCGCGGTCGAGTCCGCGCCGCCCTACACGCAACAGCGCGTGGCGATCCAGCGCGCGCTCAAGCTGATCGATCCGCTGGGGATCGGGCGGCAGCAGGCGGGCGGCTGATCGGCCGGCGCTGACTCACGCCGCAAACTGCAAGCGCGCCAGTTCCGCGTACAGGCCGCCTTGCGCGACCAGTTGCTCGTGGCTGCCCTGCGCGACGATGCGGCCGTGGTCGAGCACCACGATGCGATCGGCGCGCAGCACGGTGGCGAGGCGATGGGCGATCACCAGCGTGGTGCGGCCGGCGCGCAGGCGCTCGAAGGCTTGCTGGATGGCGCGCTCGCTCTGCGCGTCCAGCGCGCTGGTGGCCTCGTCGAGCAGCAGGATCGGCGCGTCCTTGAGCACCGCACGGGCGATCGCCAGTCGCTGCTGCTGGCCGCCGGACAGGCGCGTGCCCTTCTCGCCGAGGAAGCTGCGATAGCCCTGCGGCAGGGCGGCGAGAAACTCGTGCGCCTCGGCGCTGCGCGCGGCGGCGACGACCGCGTCCTCGCTCGCATCCAGCCGCCCGTAGCGGATGTTGTCCAGCGCATCGGCACCGAAGATCACCGGATCCTGCGGCACCAGTGCGATGCGCTCGCGCAGGGCCTGCGGTGCGAGTTGGCGCAGATCGATGCCGTCCATGCGCACGTTGCCCGCATCCGGGTCGTGGAAGCGCAGCAGCAACTGGAACACCGTGCTCTTGCCGGCGCCGGAGGGGCCGACGAGGGCGACGGTTTCGCCACGGCGCACGTCGAGGCTGAAATCCTCCAGCGCCGGGATGTCGGGCCGCGCCGGATAGTGGAAACGCACGTGTTCGAAGGCCAGCGCCGGCGTGTTGCCGACCGAAGCCGCTGGCAGCGTGGTCGGCGTGGACGGCGCGGTGATCGTCGGTGTTTCGTCGAGCAGGTCGTTGATCCGGCCCATGCCGCCGCCGGCGCGCTGCACCTCCGCCCACACCTCGCTGAGCGAGCCGACCGCACCGGCGCCGAACACCGCGTAGAACACGAACTGCATCAACGTGCCGGCGCTCATCCGTCCGTCGATCACGTCGTGTGCGCCCAGCCACAGCACGCCCACCACCGCGCCGAACACCAGCACGATGACCGATGCGGTGAGGATGGCCTGGGTGCGCACGCGGCGGCGCGCGGCGCGGTAGGCGTCTTCGACCGCGCCGGCATAACGCCCGCTTTCGAAAGTTTCGCGCGCGTAGCTTTGCACGGTGTGCATGGCGTTGAGGGTTTCGCCGGCGCGCGCATTGGCGTCGGCAGTGCGATCCTGACTGGCGCGCGACATGCCGCGCACGCGCCGCCCGAACACCACGATCGGCAGCACCACCAGCGGGATGCCGATGGCGGCGGTGCCGGCCAATCGCGGGCTGGTCACCACCAGCATGATCGCCGCGCCGAGCACGGTGATCGCGCTGCGCAGGGCGATCGACATGCTCGATGCGACCACGGTGCGCAGCAGTTCGGTATCCGCCGACAACCGCGAGATGAGCTCGCCGGTGCGCGTGCGCTCGAAGAAGGCCATGTCCAGGCGCAACAGGTGGGCGTAGAGGTCGCGGCGCAGGTCGGCGACCACGCGCTCGCCGAGCAGGCTCACGCAGAGAAAGCGTCCGGCGGTGGCCAGCGCCAGCACCACCGCGACCACCAGCAGCAGCACGAACCACTCGTCGATGGCGCCGCCGTGGGCGTGACTGAAACCGCGATCGACCATCAACCGCACCGCCACCGGCAGCACCAGCACCGAAGTCGAGGACAGAGCGAGAAAGCCCAGCCAGCCGGCGATCAGCCGCGGGTAGCGGCGCAGGTAGGGCCACAGCGTGCGCAGCGGGCGCAGGGCATTGCGGGATGGCTTGGCGGCGTCCGCGGGGGCGGCATCGTTCATTCAGGGTCTTCCATGCAGCTGGCTTGCCCTCGGGTGGCGTCGCGCAGACCCGTTTTCAAGCGCGCGAGGTTTTCGTGCGGCAATTCGATCGCGATGTCCATGCCGGTGCCGGAATACGCTTCGCCGAGCTTGTTTGCGCCCACCTTCGCCAGCCACTGGTGCACGCTGGCGACGTGGTCGAAGCCGCAGACGATGGTGGCGCAAGTCATCGCCACGAGTGGCAAGCGCGACGCCAGCCGCAGGCACTCTGACGCCGCGCCATTATAAGCGCGCACCAAGCCGCCCGCGCCGAGCTTGATCCCGCCGAACCAGCGCGCGACCACCACCATCACCCGATCGCAGTGCTGGCCGTCGATGGCCGCGAGGATCGGCCGGCCTGCGGTGCCCGCCGGTTCGCCATCGTCGGATGATCGATAGATGGTGCCGATGCGATAGGCCCAGCAGTTATGGGTGGCGTCGGGTTCGCGTACCGCTTCGAGGAATTGCAGCGCCTCGGCCACGCTCGCGACGGGCTCTGCCTGGGCGAGGAATCGGCTTTTCTTCACCAACAATTCGTGACGAGCGGGAGCCGTGAGGGTGGCGAGGGGCATGGGTTTCAGGGGACAGAGGACAGCGGGCGGATGACGGAATGAACAAGCTGATAATGTTGCTGGGCTCGGGACGTTTTCCTTCCCCCTCCGGGGGAAGGTGGCGCGTAGCGCCGGATGAGGGAGCGCCCTGCCCGTTGCCACGATCTGCTTCCTCCGCGATCTGGGAGGTCTTTCCCTCATCCGTCCTTCGGGCACCTTGACTCGCGCCATCCCTGGCGCTCGCCCTTCGGGCCAGCTTCGCTGTTCGCATACGCATCCTGCGCATGCAGTCCCCGGAGGGGGAAGGGAAGTTTCCCCAGTCCCCAGTTCCAAGTCCCGCAATCAAATTTTCAGGTCATCCGGAATAGCGACATCCGGATGCCGCGCCTGAAACGCATGCAGGCTCGCGCGCGCGCCATCGCGATCGCCTGCACGCAGGCGGGCGCGGATGCGATCCAGCCATTGTGATGGAGGAAGTTTTGCATCCGCATTGATGGGGATGGCGAGCAGGTTTTCCGATCCGCTGGCGGTTGTCTGGCTCGACACGCCTGCAGCCATCCCCCCCATGTTCGATGCGGACGGAGGCTGGCCAACTTTGGCAGCCGCCGCGCCGCGCTCGTCGCGCATCGGTGCCATGTTGGCTGGCTCATTCGATTTCTGTGCCTGTCCACTCACACGGTTGTTTGCTGGCGCAGGTGCAGCAGCCGGTGGTGGCGCAGGCATGAAGCGGGCGCGCGTCGGCTCAGCGGCTTCCTGCCTAGGCGGCAGGGCGGCATTGGCGTCGGAGTTTGCAGGCGCCGGTGCTGCCGGCGCCGGGAATGCCTGCGCGGTCGGCGAAGGTTCCGGTGGCGTCGAGTATGCCTGCACGGTTGGTGGGGCTGGCGGTGGTGGCGCGGGTGGCGCGGGTGGCGACATTGCGGGGAAGGACTGCGCGGCTCCCACAGTCTGCGGCGGGATGGATTTCGGCGGCGGCATGGTTTGCACGGAGACAGCCTTTTCGCGCGCCAACGCGCTGCCTGCAGGTGCTGCCGACAGGGTAGGTTCGGTCATTGGCGACGTTTCGGCTGGCGGTGGCGGCTTGATTTCTAATGGCGTCTGCATCGGTTGCGTCCGCACGGCGTCGTTGGCTACATCTATTGCACGCGACGTCGATGCAGATGACGCTGCTGTAGAAGGCGCGCCAGCTTCCGGCGCTGCCGCTGGCAACGGCGCGCTGGTGTCCGGTCGATGGCGTTGCGTCTGCACCAGCAAGCCGATGCCGAGCAGGGCGCTGGCGGCTGCGCCGATGCCGATGGAGCGCCACCACGCGACCTTGCGCGGCTGCGGCGCGCTGCGCACGGCTGCGTTGGCAGCGGCGAGGATGCGCGCGTCCAGTTGCGGCGACGGCGAGGCGTCGGGCAGGCGGTCGAGCAGGTTCGCCAGTTCGCGCTCGGCGGGGTCGAGTGGTTCGCGCGCGGGTGGCGGCGGCGTCTGGGTCATGAGCGCAACCTCGCGCGCAGCTTGTCCATGGCGTAGCGCAGGCGGGATTTCACCGTCTCGCGGCCGACGCCGGTGATGTCGGCGATCTCTTCCAGCGCCAGTTCTCGATCCAGGCGCAGCAGGATCACCTCGCGTTGTTCGTCCGGCAATTCCTCCAGTGCGCGCTGGAGATGCCGACGTTGCTCGAACGACGACAGTTCGCGCTCGGGCGTGGACGGGTCGGGCTCGCGCTGCGCGCGTTCCTCGCCGTCCTCGACGAAGCCGCCGTGGCGGCCCTGCGCACGCCAATGGTCGGTCAGGCGATTGCTGGCGATCTGGTACAGCCAGGTGGTGAACTTCGCCTCCGGCCGGTAGCGCTCGCGGGCGGCGATCAGCCGGCTCCATGTGTCCTGGAAGCATTCCTCGGCCAGCGACTGCTGGCGCAGGTGGCGCAGCAGGTAGCGAAACAGCCCGCCGCGGTGGCGCGCGTACAGCGCCTCGAACGCGGCCGCATCGCCGCGCCCGTAGGCCAGCATCAGCGCTTCGTCGGTCGCCTCGGCATCCATGCCCAACAGCCTACGCGATGGGGGCGTGGCGCGGAACATGACGCCACGCTGTCTGCGGCGAATGAGCTTCGCCGCCGCGCGACCGGCATTGCTATGCTGCCGGTTTGCGGACCATGCACCCCCTCCATGCATCCAGCCAAGGATATCCATACGCTTCCGCCCGAACAGGCCGGTGCCGCGGAACCCGTGGACGACAGTCCAATGGCGGATCTGGGTTTCGGCTTGGCGCAACGCGCCCGTGCCGTACCGGGATTCGTCCAGTTGGCGCTGGCGTGGGGGCGGAGCGATCGCGCATCGGCGTGGTGCAGCGGCACGCTGTCGGCGCGGACGGAAACCCTGCTGGAGCAGGCGCAAGCGCATGCCGATGGCAATGTGCGGAGCAACGGCGCTGGCTTCGCGGTGGGCTGGCGCATCGAGCACGCCGATGGTTGGCTGGCGGCTGCGGTCGAGATCGATCCGGCGCAGCCGGCGCACGATTGGGGTCGCCTGTTCAAGCGCGCGTACATGTTCGGATCGGCTCTGCTCGAACGCTCGCACCTGAGCGCGCGCGTGGCTCGATTGCAGAAGGCCGAGAAGTTGCAAGGTGCGCTGTATGCGATCGCCGACCTGGTCGGTGCGCAGATGGAAATGCCCAAGATGCTGCGCGGCCTGCACCAGATCGTGGCCGGGCTGATGTACGCGGAAAACTTCTTCATCGCCTTGTACGACGACGCCCGGGAGAGCCTGCGCTTCCTGTATTTCGCCGACGTGCTTGATCCCTTCGATGCCGAGCCGGACATGGAGATCCCGCTGGAGGCGCTGCCCAACAGCCTCACCGTCGCGCTGATCCGCCGCGGCCACGCCTTCATGGGGTCGTCGGAGCAGTTGTGCCGGGAGATGGGCATTTCCCGCGACGATGAGCACGGGCCGGAGAGTTTTGCGTGGCTGGGCGTGCCGATGCTGGCCGACGACAAGGTGCGCGGCGCGGTGGTGGTGCAAAGCTACGACCCGACGATCGGCTACGACGAGGAGGATCGCACCCTGCTTTCCTACGTCGCCCAGCACATCCTCACCGCGATCGAGCGCAAGCAACAGCAGTCCGAACTGGAGCGGCGGGTGTTCGAGCGCACGCGCGAACTGGCGATGGCGAATCTGGAGCTGCGCTCGGAAGTGGTCGAGCGGCAGCGCGCCGAACAATTGCAGCGCGCCTTGTACCGGATCGCCGAACTGTCCGGAGCGGCCGATACCCTCGAACAGTTCTATGCGTCCGTCCACGAGGAGGTCAACCGCCTGCTGAATGCGCGAAACTTCCTGATTGCGCTGCTGTCGGAGGACGGCGACGAACTCCGTTTCCCGTATTCGGTGGACGAACGCGACGCGGTCATCGCCACCCGCAAGCTCGCCCGCGGCCTGACCGAGTACGTATTGCGCACCGGCAAGCCGCTGCTGGCCGATCGCCCGGCGATCGATCGCCTTGCCCGCGAGGGGGAGGTGCAAAGCATCGGCGCGCAGTCGGTGTGCTGGCTGGGCGTGCCGTTGCTGAGCGACGAGCGCACGGTCGGGGCGATCGTGGTGCAAAGCTACAGCGCGGACATCCGTTACGGCGAGCGCGACCAGGAACTGCTGACCTTCGTCGCCTTCCATATCGCCAACGGCTTGCTGCGCAAGCGTGCGCAGGACAACCTCAAGGCCGCATACGCCGAACTGGAGCGGCGGGTGGAGGAGCGCACCCGCGAACTGGCCACCACCAATCGCAAGCTGCGCGGGCAGATCGCCGAGCGCGAGCGCGCCGAGGAATCGCTGACCTATCAGGCCTTGCACGATGCCCTGACCGGCTTGCCCAACCGCACCCGCTTGCTCGATCGCATGCAGCGTGCGATGGCGGTGTATCAGCGCGATCCGGCGCGCGGTTTCGCGGTGTTGTTCCTCGATCTGGATCGCTTCAAGGTAGTCAACGACAGCGCCGGGCATCTTGTCGGCGACGAACTGCTCAAGCAGGCCAGCCGGCTGATCGCCGGCGCGGTGCGCATGCCCGACACGGTGGCGCGGCTGGGCGGCGACGAGTTCGCGGTGCTGGTGGAGGATATCGGCGATGCGCGCGAGGCCTGCGAGGTCGCGCAGCGCATCATCGCCGCGCTCGCCGAGTCGATCGTGGTCGCCGGCAAGGAATTGTTCACCTCGGCCAGCATCGGCGTGGCGATGGTGGGGCCGCAGTACCGGCGCCCGGAGGAATTGCTCCGCGACGCGGACGTGGCGATGTATCGCGCCAAGAACAAGGGTCGCAGCCGCTACGAACTGTTCGACGAGGCGCTGCGCCACGAGGCGCTGCGAGTGCACGACCTGGAAGGCGAACTGCGCCGATCGATCGCATCCGGGCGCTTCGTGCCGTACTTCCAGCCGATCGTGCAACTGTCCGATGCGAAGGTGGTCGGCTACGAGGCCTTGCTGCGCTGGCGCCACGAGGGCAGGGGGGTGCTGTTGCCGGCGGAGTTTCTCGGCGTGGCCGAGGACAGCGGCTTGATCGAACAGATCGACTGGCTGATCTTCGAGGAAACCTGCCGGCGCTTCCATGAGGTGGCTGCGAACGACGAATACATCAGCATCAACGTGTCGGCGCGGCACTTCCATTCGCCTGAGCTGTCCCACCGCCTGCTCGCGCTGGCGCGCGACTACGCGGTGCCGGCCGGGCGCGTGCGCATCGAGCTCACCGAGGGCGCGCTGCTGGACAACTCGGCATCGGTGCTGGATACGATCAAGACGTTGTGCGATGGCGGCATTTGCGCGCAACTGGACGATTTCGGCACCGGCTATTCGGCGTTGTCCTACCTGCACCGCTTCCCGCTGCGGGCGTTGAAGATCGATCGTTCCTTCATTGCCGATCTCGACGATGCGGGCGAGAAAGGCCGTGGCAGCGAGGCGATCGTGCGCGCGATTCTCGCCCTGTCCTCGTCGCTGGGCATCGATGCGATCAGCGAAGGCGTGGAGACGCCCGCGCAGCGGGAGCGCCTGCTGGCGCTCGGTTGCCGTCTCGGACAGGGCTTTCTGTTCGGGCGCCCGGAGGCGACGGCGCGGCAAGCCGGCAGGTGAAGTGCCGACAATGCATGCGCCGCAAGGCAAAACCGCGTCTGTGCGTGGACGATGGGCGCACGCGCGGCGTGCGCGCAGCCGCGCCGCTTTGCCGCGTAGAGGCGGCGAATGGCGCATATCCGCACCGCGAGCCGCGTGCGCGACTTGCGGGCGCAATGCGCGGATCGCGATTCTTGCGCTGGTGCGGCTTGCGGCGATCATGGGTCAGGGGCGCGGTACGCCGTAGCCCTCGTCGGGTGGATGGACGATGCAACGTCGCGATGGACGCGGTGGGGTTGTCAGCGCAGGGCGTTTGGGCAACGGGCGCGCGGGCAACCCATGCATTCGTTCGTGGCAGGCCTGTCCGACCATGAATGCAGTTCCCCGTCCCGATGGATGGCAACGCAGATCTGGCTTTCCAATCGCTGACGAGCGCCGAACAATTTCCCGGACGGGCGCGGTACGCTGTTCCGGCTAGCTGGGTGGGCGTACCGCCGAGTCTTGCGCCGATGGCGCGAACGGCGTAACCGACCGGGTTGGCGAGCTGTCGCGGGCGGCGAGTCCAGTGTCGGGCGGCGCGTTCCCAACGCCGTTCTGGCGCGTCGCCTCGGCGGCCTAGCGGCGATGCAACGACTGAAGCCCTATCCCGCACCGGAGATCCGTCATGAAACTCGTCGCCTACCTGACCTTCGACGGCCAATGCGCCGAAGCCTTCCGTTTTTACGAACGCGCGCTGGGCGGCCGCATCGCGATGCTGTCCACCTTCGCCGACTCGCCGATGGCCGCGCAGATGCCTCCCGACGCGCAAGGCCGCATCATCCATGTGCGTTTGGAAGTTGGCGACGCGTTGCTGATGGGTTCGGATTGCCAACCCGGCTCGGACTGCAAGGCCGGCGGCTTTTCGGTGTCGGTACAAGCGCGCAGCGTCGAGGAAGCCGAACGATGCTTCCATGCGCTGGCCGAAGGCGGCACGGTGACCATGGCGATCGACCAGACCTTCTGGTCGGCGCGATTCGGCATGCTCGTCGACCGCTTCGGCATCCCGTGGATGGTGAATTGCGAGATCCCCGGCGAAGGGGGATGAACGTTCGCCTGCATGCCTGCGCATCGAAGAACACCGCAAGCGCACGGGAAGCCGTCCCTGGCTGGTTGTCTAGGAACAGCCTGATATGGCCCGATCCCGGGATTCAGCCCGTGCGCGCGGCGCGCTTGCGGTCGTTCTCGGTGCGTTCCTTCTTGCGCAGACGGATCTGCAGCGGCGTGACCTCGACCAGCTCGTCGTCGGCGATGAACTCCAGCGCCTGCTCCAGCGACAGTTTCACCGGCGGGGTGAGCTGCTCGTTATCGTCCTTGCCGGCGGCGCGGAAGTTGGTGAGCTGCTTGGCGCGCAGCGCATTCACGGTGAGGTCGTTGTCCTTGGCGTGAATGCCGACGATCTGGCCTTCGTAGATTTCCTCGCCCGGCTCGATCAGCAGGCGGCCGCGCTCCTGCATGAAGTTTTGCGCGTAGGCCGGCGACGGGCCGGTCGCGTTGGAGATCATCACGCCGTTCTGGCGCTCGGCGATGGCGCCTTCCGCGCGCGGACCATAGTGGTCGAACACATGGAACAGCAAGCCGGTGCCCGCGGTGATCGTGCGGAACTCGGTCTGGAAGCCGATCAGCCCACGCGCCGGGATCATGAAATCCATGCGCGCACGGCCCTTGCCGTCGGGCTCCATGTTGAGCAGTTGCGCGCGGCGTTCGCCGAGGCGCTGCATCACGCCGCCCTGAAATTGCTCCTCCATGTCCACGACCAGCGATTCGTAGGGCTCCATCTTCTGCCCGTCGATCTCGCGCACGATCACTTCCGGGCGCGACACGGCGAGCTCGTAGCCTTCGCGGCGCATCGTCTCGATCAGGATCGACAGGTGCAGTTCGCCACGGCCGGACACCTTGAATTTGTCGGCGTCGTCGGTCTCCTCGACTTTCAGCGCGACGTTGTGCTGGGTTTCGCGGATCAGGCGGTCGCGCAACTGCCGCGAGGTGAGGAACTTGCCGCCGCTGCGCTCCTTCTTGCCGGCGAAAGGCGAGTTGTTGACCTGAAAGGTCATGCTGATGGTCGGCTCATCGACCGTCATCACCGGCAGCTGCTCCGGTGCCGACGGATCGCAGATCGTCTCGGAAATGCCCAGGCCCTCGATGCCGGAGAACGCGATGATGTCGCCAGCCTGCGCCTCGGGTACTTCGCGGCGCTCCAGGCCCATGAAGCCGAGCACCTGCAGCACCTTGCCCGCGCGCGGCTTGCCCTCGCGGTCGAGGATGGTGACCGGCATGTTGGTGCGTACCTTGCCGCGCTGGATGCGGCCGACGCCGATGATGCCGACGTAATTGCTGTAGTCGAGCGAAGTCACGCGCATCTGGAACGGGCCGTCGAGATCGACCGGCGGCGGCGCGACGTGCTTGACGATGGCCTCGAACAACGGGTTCATGTTGCCCTCGCGCACGTCCGGCGACAGGCCGGCGTAGCCGTGCAGCGCCGAGGCGTAAACGACGGGGAAATCCAGTTGCTCCTCGGTCGCGCCGAGGCGGTCGAACAGGTCGAAGGTCTGGTTCACCACCCAGTCCGGGCGCGCACCTGGGCGGTCGACCTTGTTCACCACGACGATGGGCTTGAAGCCCATCGCAAAGGCTTTCTGGGTGACGAAGCGCGTCTGCGGCATCGGGCCGTCCATCGCATCGACGAGGATCAGCACCGAATCGACCATCGACAGCACGCGCTCCACCTCGCCGCCGAAGTCGGCGTGGCCGGGGGTATCGACGATGTTGACGCGGAAAGTCTCGCCGCTCGGCGCTTTCCAGCGGATCGCGGTGTTCTTCGACAGGATGGTGATGCCGCGCTCTTTTTCCAGATCGTTGCTGTCCATCACCCGCTCGGCGATCTTTTCGCGTTCGCCGAAGGTGCCGGACTGCTTGAGCAGCTGATCGACGAGGGTGGTCTTGCCATGATCGACGTGGGCGACGATGGCGATGTTGCGGAGATTTTCGATGGACATGGGAGCGCGTCCGCGGGCGATGTCCCGCAGATCTTCAAGTTCAGGATGGGCAGCCGCCCATTATACGGGTAGGCGGGGTGGTTGTCGCAGCGCAACACCCAATGTGAATGCAATGGGCGCGACTATGTGTTCGCAGGTGGGATCATGCGAATGCAATCCACCGGGCAGGGTGGCACGCACAACTCGCAGCCGGTGCACAGATCGGCGATCACCGTGTGCATGCGCTTGGGCGCGCCGACGATGGCGTCCACCGGGCAGGCCTGGATGCACTTGGTGCAGCCGATGCAGTCGTCTTCCACGATGAAGGCGACTGCCGATGGTTTCTCGACACCGCAGGCCGGGTCGAGCGGGATGCGTGGACGATCCAGCAACTCGGCGAGGGCGGCGATGCCATCCGCGCCGCCCGGCGGGCAGCGATTGATCTGCGCGCGTCCTTCCGCGATCGCGGTGGCGTAAGGCCGGCAACCGCCGAATCCGCACTGGCCGCACTGCGTCTGCGGCAGCAGGCGGTCGATGGATTCGATCAGGCTTTCCCGATCATCTGTTTGCGCTGGCCGGCGCGCTGGTCGCAGCAGTCCCGGCAGCCAGCCCAGCCATGCGACTGCCGCGCAGGCCCAGTGCAGCCATCCGGCGCTGAGTGCCGCGAAGGGCAAGGATCCGATGAATGCCGCGAACACACGGATCGGCACGCCGCGCCAGCGATCGTCCGCCGCGACCTCGTCGAAACGATCCTGCAGGGCGGGGCCGAGCAGCCAGCCGAGGATCAGCGCGGCAACGAAATCCGCGAGCAAGGGTGCAAAGAAAAATGGCATGACTGAATAAAGTCGAATCCCGGCTCGCCCTTGTCCAGCTTCGCTGTTGAACAGCACTTCCGCGAAGGCGGGAAATGCATTACAGGATCCGAAGGCTGGTCATCCAGTGACTATGCCCCGCAAGCCAACCAACGAAAAGCGAGTCGCTGGATGACCAGCCTTCGGCTGTTGTGAAACTCTTCCCGCCTGCGCGGGGATGACGATTTGGCAATGGTGTAGTCGCGGGCGATCACGCGCCAAAGCGTCACTTCACCGCCATCCCCGCCTGCGCGCCGGCATCCACGTCGAGCAGGTGCAAGTCGGCGCCGCCGCTGCCGGCGGAGAGGATCATGCCTTCGCTCACGCCGAAGCGCATCTTGCGCGGGGCGAGGTTGGCGATGAACACCACCTTGCGGCCGACGAGTTTTTCCGGCTCGGCATAGGCCGCACGGATGCCGGAAAAAATCTGTCGCTGACCGAGTTCGCCGGCGTCGAGCACGAAGCGCAGCAGCTTGTCGGAGCCTTCCACGAAGCCGCATTCGCGCACCGTGCCGATGCGCAGGTCGAGCCTGGCGAAGTCGTCGATGGCGATGAGGCCAGGAATGGGGAATGGGGAATGGGGAATCGGAGGAGCAGCGTTCTTGTCACTCGCCGGTGTCGTCGTTTCCTGCGGCGTCGTTGCACGCACAGTCGCGCCTTCGGGCTGAGTCGGTGCCGCGGCTTCCAGATGCTCCTTGCTCGCATCCACCATCGCCTCGATGCGCTTGGGATCGATTCGGGTGAGCAACGGTTCGTAGGCCGCGATGACGTGATCGAGCAGGGGCGTGTCGATGGCCGACCACGCCGCCACCGGCGCTTGCAAGAAGCGCTCCGCGTCAGCGGCGATGCGCGGCAGCACCGGCGCGAGGCAGGTGGCGAGCACGCGGAACAGGTTGATGCCCTGCGTGCACACCGCTTGCAGTTCCACCTCAGCACCTGCCTGTTTGGCGATCACCCACGGCTTGCGCTCGTCGATGTAGCGGTTGGCCTCGTCGGCCAGCGCCATCGTCTGTCGGATCGCGAGGCTGTATTCGCCGGCGGCGTAGGCATCGGCCACGCCCCGCGCTGCTGCGACGAAGCGCGCATACATCGGCGCATCCGGCAGCGCCGCCGCGAGCTTCCCATCGAAACGCTTGCCGATGAAGCCCGCGCAACGGCTGGCGATATTGACGAACTTGCCGACTAGATCCGCGTTCACCCGCGCCACGAAATCCTCGAGGTTCAGGTCGAGGTCGTCCATGCCCGCCCCGGTCTTGGCGGCGAAGTAATAGCGCAGGCATTCCGGATCGAGGCCGGCATCCAGATACGTGCGTGCCTTGATGAAGGTGCCGCGCGACTTGGACATCTTCGCGCCGTTCACGGTGAGGTAGCCGTTGACGTGCAGCGCGGTGGGCAGTTTCATGCCAGCCCCGTGCAGCACGCCGGGCCAGAACAGGCCGTGGAAGTTGACGATGTCCTTGCCGATGAAGTGGTGCAGTTCGGCGGGATTGTCGGGCGACAGCAATGCGTCGTAATCGGCAGCACCCACACCGGGCTTGCGGCCGCCGGCAAACAATTCCTGCAAAGCCGTGAGATAGCCGATCGGCGCATCCAGCCAGACGTAGAAATACTTGCCCGGCGCGCCGGGAATCTCGAAGCCGAAGTAGGGCGCGTCGCGCGAGATGTCCCAGTCGCGCAGGCCGCCTTCGGCATCCAGCCATTCGCGCAGCTTGGCCTTCACCGACGGATGCGCGACGTCGCCCTCGATCCACTGGCGCAGCACGTGCGTGAAATCACCGGCCTTGAAGAAATGATGCTCGGAAGCACGCAATTCCGGCGTGGCACCGGACACCACCGAGCGCGGATCCTTCAGCTCGGTCGGCGCATACGTCGCCCCGCAGTTTTCGCAGTTGTCGCCGTATTGATCGGCCGCGCCGCAGTTCGGGCATTGCCCACGAATGTAGCGATCCGGCAGGAACATCGCCTTCACCGGGTCGTAGTACTGCTCCACGTTGCGCCGGGCGATATGGCCGCCCGCATCCAGGGCGGCATAGATGCCTTCGGTGATCGTACGGTTGCGCTGCGAATGGGTGGAGTCGTACCAGTCGAAGGCGACGTGGAAGTCATCAAAATCGCGCTCGTGGCTTTGCTGGATGCCGGCGATGAAGGCCTCGGGCGTCAGCCCTGCCTTTTCGGCGGCGAGCATGATCGGCGTGCCGTGGGTGTCGTCGGCGCACGCGAAGTGCACCGTGCGCCCGGTCATGCGCTGCGCCCGCACCCAGATATCGCCTTGCGTGTAGCCCACGAGGTGCCCCAGATGCAGGTGACCGTTGGCATAGGGCAGGGCGCAGGTGACCAGCGCGGTGGGACGGGATGGGGACATCGCGGGTGATCCTAGCAGCGCAGGCAAGGCCGTCGATTATTCCACAAGCCTCCGCGACGACGCTGTGTTGGTGCCTGCGGGACTAAAATGCACGCTTTGCTCACGGAGCCATCGATGACCGCCGACCTGCGTACACGTCTGACCGACGCCCTTTCCCGTATCCCTGATCCACACACCGACAACGATCTGGGATCTGCCCGAGCGATCAAGGGCATCGGCATCGATGGCGACAAAGTTGCCATCGAAATCGTGCTCGGCTATCCAGCTGCCGGTTGGCACGCGCAGCTCGCGCAGCAGGCACGCACGGTCGCGCTGAGCGTGCCGGGTGTGGCGGCAGCGAGCGTGGACGTGCGCTCGCGGGTGCTGGCGCACAAGGTGCAAGGCGATCTCACCCCGTTGCCGGAGGTGAAGAACATCATCGCCGTGGCCTCGGGCAAGGGCGGGGTGGGCAAATCCACCGTGGCGGTCAACCTCGCGCTGGCGCTGGCCGCCGAGGGTGCGCGCGTGGGCGTGCTGGATGCGGACATCTACGGCCCCAGCATCCCGAAAATGCTCGGCATCAGTGGCCGCCCGGACAGCCCCGACGGCAAGTCGATCGAGCCGAAGCTCGCCCACGGCCTGCAGGCCATGTCGATCGGTCTGCTGGTGGAGGAAGACACGGCGATGATCTGGCGCGGGCCGATGGTCACCCAGGCGTTGCAGCAATTGCTCGGCAACACGCTCTGGAAAGAGTTGGACTACCTCGTCATCGACCTGCCGCCGGGCACCGGCGACATCCAGCTCACGCTGGCGCAGAAGGTGCCGGTATCGGGTTCGATCATCGTCACCACGCCGCAGGACATCGCCCTGCTGGACGCGAAGAAGGCGCTGAAGATGTTCGAGAAAGTGCAGGTGCCGGTGCTGGGCATCGTCGAGAACATGGCGGTGCATGTGTGTTCCCACTGCGGCCACGCCGAGCATGTGTTCGGGCAGGGCGGCGGCGCGCGCATGGCCGCGCAGTACGGTGTGCCGCTGCTGGGATCGCTGCCGCTGGACATGCGCATCCGCGAAGATGCCGACGGCGGCCATCCCAGCGTGGTCGCGGCCCCCGATTCCGCGGTTGCGCAGGCTTATCGCCTGATCGCCCGCAACACCGCCGCGCGGCTGTCGCTGCAGGCGAAGAACAAGACGATCGCGTTTCCGAATATCGTGATTCAGAACACCTGAAGCGTGAATGGTGAATCGTGAATGGTGAATCGTGAAGCAGGCGCTCTCCCTCAGGGGGACTGCGGGCGCAGGATGCGCTTGCGAACAGTGACGCTTGCCCGAAGGGCGAGCGCCATGAGTGGCGCGAGTAACGTGCCCGCATGCGGGCGATGGAAAGCCGTATCAGATCGCGAAATGTCTGGCCGAAACGCTGACGAATTGCGTTGTTGAAAATCAGGCAAAGCCATCCGCATGCCGATGGGAGGCCATGAAGTTGTCATTCCATCGTTCGGCCATCCTGTCCCTGCTGATCGCGGCGTTGCCGGTTGTGCATGCACAGGATGCCGCTACCGTCGTCGCGGCGGCCCGTGCGCAGGTCGGCGTCACCGTGCAATACGACCCGTCCTACGCGCGCATCGCTTATCCGGGTGGCGACGTGCCGGCCGACCGTGGCGTGTGCGCCGACGTGATCGTGCGCGCGTTCCGCGCCGACGGCATCGACCTGCAGAAACTCGTCCACGCGGACATGGCCGCGCACTTCGCCGCGTATCCGCGCGCGTGGGGATTGCGCGGGCCGGATGCGAACATCGACCATCGCCGCGTGCCCAATCTGGAAACCTTTTTCCACCGTCGCGGCGATGCGCTGCCGATCACGTCGGTGGCGCAGGACTATCAACCCGGCGACATCGTGAGCTGGCGACTGCCCAACGGTCTGGCACACATCGGCCTGGTTTCGGATCGACGTGCGCCCGATGGCTCGGGCCGGCCGTTTGTGATCCACAACATCGGCACCGGTGCGCAGGAGGAGGACGTGCTGTTCGCGTGGAAAATCGTTGGGCACTTTCGTTGGCGATTCGCTGCGTCCACGACCCAATGAACGCACCGCTTCTCCACGCTGCCATCGCATTCCACGCCACGCTCGGTCAAAATGGCGACCTTGTGATCGACCCCGTAGTCAGCGATTGAACCGCTGACCCTGTCGGGGTTCCCATTCCCCATTCCCCGCCTCCCACCCATGTCCATCAAATCCGACCGCTGGATCCGCCGCATGGCGGAACAGCAACAGATGATCGAGCCCTTCGAGCCGGGGCAGATCAAGCACGCGGCCGATGGCCACCGCATCGTCTCCTACGGCACCTCGAGCTACGGCTACGACGTGCGTTGCGCGCGCGAGTTCAAGATCTTCACCAACATCAACTCGACCATCGTCGATCCCAAGGCGTTCGACCCCAACAGCTTCGTGGACGTGCAGGCGGATGTGTGCATCATCCCGCCCAATTCCTTCGCGCTGGCACGCACGGTCGAGTTCTTCCGCATCCCGCGCAACACGCTGGTGGTGTGCTTGGGCAAGAGCACCTATGCGCGCTGCGGCATCATCGTCAACGTCACCCCGCTGGAACCGGAGTGGGAGGGCCACGTGACCCTGGAGTTCTCCAACACCACGCCGCTGCCGGCGAAGATCTACGCCAACGAGGGCGTGGCGCAGATGCTGTTCTTCGAATCCGATGAAGTCTGCGAGACTTCGTACAAGGATCGCGGCGGCAAGTATCAGGGCCAGACCGGCGTGACCTTGCCGAAGACGTGAACTCGACGGCGTCACCCATGCTGCGCCGATGGTCGGCGCGCTGTGTGCGCAGGATGCTGGTTTGCGTGTTCGTTTGCCTGTCGTTGGGTGCTTGGCTGCAAGCAGCGGCAGCGGCGGCGCCAGTCGCAAGCGTTCGAATTGCCGCCGCATGCAGCGGCCCGTACCAGGTGGGCCAGCGCCAACTGGCGCTGCCCGACGGTCGCGAGATCGCGCTGTGGTACCCGGCGGCAAGCGATGCGAAGGATGCGCGCATCGCTGCCTGCGCCGCGCGCTGGCCGCTGGTGCTGTTCTCGCATGGTGTGTTCGGCTGCAACGAACAGGCGATCTACATCACGCAGGAAATCGCCCGTCATGGCTATATCGTCGCTGCGCCCAACCATCGCGATGCGATCTGCGGCATCGCCACTCGCCGCACGTTCCCCTCGCCACCTGATAGCGACAGACCCGCTTTTCTCGATCCTGCCATCTGGAAGGCCAAAGCCTGGCGTGAGCGCATGCTCGACCTGCGCGATACGCTGCGCAGCGTGCAAGCCGATCCCGAACTGGGCCGCGCCATCGACTTCGACCGCATCGGCTTGATGGGCCATTCGCTCGGCGGCTACACCGTGCTCGGCATGGCCGGCGGCTGGCCGGGCTGGGGGTTGTCCGCCGGGAAATCGTCCGACGAAAGCCGGTCGCGCGTGCGCGCGGTGCTGGCGTTCTCGCCCTTCGTGCAGCCCTTCCTCGCGCAGCGCCGGCTGCGCGAGTTGCGCGTGCCGGTGATGTATCAGGGCGGCAGCCTCGACTTCGGCATGACCCCGAACCTCGTGCGCGCAGGCGGTGCCTACGACGTCAGCCGCGCGCCGAAATACCTCGTCGAGTTCGCCGCGGCCAGCCACCTGCTGTGGACCAATCTGCCCTGCGATGGTTATGCGCGCATCGCCGCCTGCCTCGCCGCCGTGCCCAATGCGCGCGGCGTGGATGCCTACGCGCTCGCCTTCCTCGATCGTTACCTCAAGGCCGTGGCTGCGCCGTTGCTGGATGGCAAGGGCGATGGCTTGCGCGCATATCGTTTCCGGCGTTGACGCGAATGCGGCTCTGTGGCTTGCCGATGGGCGGAAAGACGATGTTGACGCAATTCCGTGATTCCAGCTATGCTTCGCGTTCGCCAGCATGTGGGGCTATAGCTCAGCTGGGAGAGCGCTACAATGGCATTGTAGAGGTCATCGGTTCGATCCCGATTAGCTCCACCACATCGCTTGGCTGCGCATTCCGGGCAGGGTGTCACGAAGGTTCAGGAAGATGATCGGCCGGTAGTCTTCCTGTGCGACATTGTCGCGTATTGCGTGCGTGGTCGTCCCGGCGAGTCATGCATAAGCCGCACCGTTACAAGCAATCAACACCGCCTCTGTCCCCATCGTCTAGAGGCCTAGGACACGTCCCTTTCACGGACGCGACCGGGGTTCGAATCCCCGTGGGGACGCCATTTCGACTTCCTGAGATACCCCGCGACACCCCTAGAACCGCGCTACGGCGCGGTTTTTTGTTGTCCGCATATCCCGTAAGCTCCTGGAACCGTTCTTGAGTTCCCGTAACGCTTACGGTACCGAGGGCGAGCGTGCAGCCGAAACCAACCGGATGATCCGCCAGCGCACGGAAGGCGACTTGCTGCCCTACCTTGGTGGGCGACCGATCAACGAAATCCGGGCATCCGAACTGCTGGCCGCATTGCGCCGTGTCGAATCGCGCGGCGCGCTGGTCATCGCCAAACGGTTGCGCCAGATTGCCGGGCAGATATTCCGCTATGCCGTCGCCACCGGCAGGGCCGAGCATGACCCGTCCAGCTCGTTGCGTGGCGCGTTGAAGGCATCGCCGGAGAAACACCACGCCGCATTGACCGAACCGGCGGACGTGGTGCACCTGCTGCACGCCATCGACGGCTATCGAGGCTCCCCCGTCACGCGGGCTGCGTTGCAGTTGTCGCCGCTGGTGTTCGTGCGTCCGGGCGAACTGCGCGCGATGGAATGGACGGAACTCGATCTGGACGCGGCAGAGTGGCGTATCCCCGCGCGCAAGATGAAGATGCGCAACCCGCGATTGGACACGCTGGCCGCGATCCTGTCCGCGTTCGGACTGCGCCTTGCGGTAGAACCCGCAGCCAAGCCGCGCGCGAGGCGAAAGGCCGCATACCCTTGAGTTCCCGCAAGGTTGGCAATACGCCAGGCAAGCTCTACCGCAACGGATCAGTGCCTATCGCCAACGAGGCTACTGCCATGCCCAAACGCATTGACCAGCTCATCCCATCCCAAGTCGCCAACGCCAAGCCCGGCGGAAACCGATCACTTTGCGCGACGGCTACGGGCTATTGCTGCTGATCGACCCACGCGGCGAGAAGCTATGGCGCTTCGCATACCGTCGTCCCGGCACCGGCAAGCGCAACATGATTTCCTGCGGAAGCTATCCCGAGGTGTGCGGAACGTACCGCAGTCTGCCTGTGGCTGGAGTCTCCGGCTCGCCAATCTCGACCCGTGACGTGGTTGGACGCCGCGGGATGAACGAGGAGGCAGCAAAGCCCGCGCTATTGGTAGCCGGATCGTTTCATTATGCATCTTCCACTCATAGGCTCGTTCACGGATTTCGGGCGCGGGCTCATCGTCGCCATCATCCGAGACGCCGATAGGGCAGACAGAAGGCTGCGCGCGGAACAAACTTTCGCGTTGCGAACGGCACCTTTGTCGGCTCGGTTCCCTGTTCCCCGTTCCCCATCTTTGCTAGGCTGTGCGCCACTTTCACCGCACCACAGGATCGATCATGGGCAAGGGCGACAAAAAGACTCCCAAGGGCAAGCGTTTCGCCGGTAGCTACGGCAACGCGCGTCCGCACAAGGCAACCACCAAGGCGGTCGCAGCGCCCAAGGTCGCGAAACCGGCCAAGCCGGCCGCCAAACCTGCGGTTGCCAAGGCGCCGGTCAAGACCGTGGTGAAGAAGGCCGCACCGGCCGCCAAGTAAGCCGGCGTGCGTTCGGTCGGCCCTTATCCGGCTCGTGGAGAACCCCGCCATGCGCGGGGTTTCTTTTCTGAGACATGGCTTTATAGCGCGGACGACGCGGCGTGCAAGTCTCAACCGATGCCGCCGACGATCACCCGCCGCGCTTCCGGCCCGCCGAGCCAGTAGGCCAACTCGGCCGGCTCGCGTAGATCCCACGCCACCACGTCCGCGCGCAGGCCGACGGCGAGGTGTCCGCGGTCGGAGAGCCCCAGCGCTTTCGCCGCGTGCGCTGTCGCCCCGCGCAGGGCTTCCTCGGGGGTGAGTCGGAATTGCGTGCAGGCCAACGCCATCGCCAGCCGCAGCGACAGCAGTGGCGAGGTGCCCGGATTGCAGTCGGTGGCCACCGCCATCGGCACGCCGTGCGCGCGCAAGGACGTGATGGGCGGAAGCCTGGTTTCGCGCAGGCACACGAATGCGCCGGGCAGCAGCACGGCGACCGTGCCGGCCGCGCCCATCGCGCGGGCGTCGTCGTCGTCGATCCATTCCAGATGATCGGCGGATAATGCGGCGAAGCTCGCTGCCAGCGAAGCGCCGCCGAGACGGCTGAGTTGTTCGGCGTGCAGCTTCACCGGCAGGCCGTGCCGCCGCGCGGCTTCGAACACGCGGCGGGTCTGCTCGAGCGAAAAACCGATCCCCTCGCAGAACGCATCCACCGCGTCGGCCAGACCCGCATCGGCGATGGCCGGCAGCATGCGGTTGCAGACGAGATTGACGTAGTCGTCGGCGCGGCCGGCGTATTCGGGCGGCAGGGCGTGCGCGCCGAGGAAGGTGGTGCGCACGCCGATGCCCAGTTCGATGCCGATGCGCCGCGCCACGCGCAGCATCTTCGCTTCGTTGTCCGCATCCAGCCCGTAGCCGGATTTGATCTCGACGGTGGTCACGCCGTCGCGCAGCAGGGCGCGCGCGCGCGGCAGCGACTGCGCGAGCAATTCGTCCTCGCTGGCCGCGCGCACGGCGTGCACGCTGGAGACGATGCCCCCGCCGGCCTTGGCGATCGCCTCGTAGCTGGCGCCTTGCAGGCGCATTTCGAATTCGCGCGCGCGGTCGCCGGCGAACACGAGGTGGGTGTGACAGTCGATCAGCCCGGGCGTGACGAGCGCGCCGTCCACGGAGTCGATGTGGCGCGACAGCGCGCCGGGCGCGCCGGGCAGTTCGTCCATCGGGCCGACGAAGACGATGCGCCCGTCCTGCCAGCCGAGCGCGCCGCGCTCGATCAGCCCGTAACCAGCCGTGTCGGCGAGCGTGGCGATGCGGGCGTCGATCAGCAGGCCATCCCAGAGGTTCGACATCGGTTGGCGTCCGTTGGGCAGTGCTACGGCATGATAGCCGCGCTGGCGATGCGCGCGGGCAGCCGTTACCCTGCCGCGCATGGAAACGATGCGGACGAACTTCTTTGCCGGCCACGCCTGGCGGCCCGATGGCTGGATCCGCGAGCTGCGGATGGATACGCGAGACGGCCGCTTCGCGCACGCCCACGCTGCTGCGGCCATGCGCAGCGAATGGGTGCTCCCGGGCATCGCCAACCTGCACTCGCACGCGTTCCAACGCGCGATGGCGGGGCTGGCCGAACATCGTGCGAGCGATACGGACAGCTTCTGGAGTTGGCGCGAGACGATGTACGCCTTCGCCGCGCGGATCACGCCCGACGATCTGCAGGCCATTGCCGCGCAGTTGTACGTGGAAATGTTGCGCGCCGGCTACACGCAGGTGTGCGAATTCCACTATCTGCACCATGCGGCCGATGGACGGCCGTATGCCGATCCGGCGACGATGTCGCGCGCCATCATCGCCGCCGCGCGCGAGACCGGCATCGGTCTGACCCTGCTGCCCGTGTTGTACATGCGCGGCGGTTTCGACGGCCGCGCGCTGTCGCCGCGACAGGCGCGTTTCGGCCACGAGATCGATGCCTTCCTGCGCCTGCTCGAAACCCTGCGCGCCGACGAAGGCGAACGGATGCGCGTCGGCATGGCCTTGCACAGCCTGCGCGCGGTGCTACCCGACGCGATGGCCGCCGTGCTTGCCGCTTTGCCGTCCGACATGCCACGCCACATCCATATCGCCGAGCAGACTGCCGAGGTCGATGAGTGCGTGGCCGTGCGCGGTGCGCGCCCGGTGCGATGGTTGCTTGACCACGCGCCGGTCGATGCGCGCTGGACGCTGGTGCATGCGACCCATCTGGATGCGTCGGAAGTGCAGGGCATTGCGCGTTCCGGCGCGACCGTGGCGATCTGCCCGACCACCGAGGCCAATCTCGGCGACGGAATGTTTCCATTGCGGGCCTATCTCGATGCGAACGGCGCATGGGGCATCGGTTCGGATTCGCACATCTCTGTATCGCCGGTGGAGGAACTGCGTTGGCTCGAATACGGGCAACGCCTGATCAACCGCAGCCGCAACGTCGTCGCCGCTGCCGGCATGCCCTCGGTGGGCGAGACTTTACTGCGTGGCGTGGCCGCGAGCGCCAGCGCGAGTGCGGGCAGCGCGATCGGTACCCTTCAGGAGGACCGGCGCGCCGACTGGATCGTACTCGACGCGCAGGCGCCCGAACTGGTTGCGCGCGACGAAGGGAATCTCGTGGATAGTTGGGTCTTCAGCGGTAATCGCAATCTCGTGCGCGAGGTGGCGGTCGGCGGTCGCCGCGTGGTGCATGAAGGGCGGCATGTGGATGAAGACCGCATCGCTTCGCGCTACCGCGACTGCGTTCGGCGGCTGGCAGGGGCGATGTAGCGGGTGTCGACAAGCTTGAAGCATGCGAGAAGGGTATGGATCGCCTGTGCGCAGGCGCAAGACCACGTTCATGCGTCTGACGGGCATATGAACGAACGGCCACGAGCCTGCGCCAGACGGGAGACGGTGGCGTATAACTCCAAGCATGCATCAGGTTTTCCCACATACTGTCACGACCGGACAATGACCATGAACAAGATTCTGCTGCCCGCCTTGCTCGCCGTATGCGCCAGCAGCGCTTTCGCGCAGTCGGCAGGCGTATCCGTCGGTACGGACAAGTCGGCCATGGTCTCCGCTGCAGACCAGAAGGAAGCCGATGCATTCTGTCTGCGCGAAACCGGTACCCACGTCCGTTCGATCTCGCCCAAGGCGCACCACGACCGCGCGGTGGAGTGCGTGGGCTCGCCCGGCCGCACCTACACCCGCGAGGACATCGAGCGCACCGGCGCCGTCAACACGGCCGATGCCTTGCGCAAGCTGGATCCGTCGATTCATTGAGACCCAAGGGGGCATCAACGGCGGTTCGTGGCGAGTTTCCATCGTGCCGGCGGAGACGGCCGCCGGGCGGCTCGTGCCGGTTGATCTGGGTCAGAACACGCGCAACGACCCGCGCTATCCTCTGCGCTTTCGCGGAGAACAGGCATGCGCACGATGCGTGGATGGAGACGGTGGCTGATCGGAGGGTTGGCGTGCCTGTGCGCAGTATCGATGGCGGCTGCCGGCAGCCGCCCATTGGCCGTGTTCGCCGCGGCCAGCCTCAAGGAGAGCCTGGATGGCGTCGAGCATGCGTGGGAGGCCGCCGGGCATCCGAAGTTCGTGGTGTCCTACGCGGCCAGTTCCGCGCTCGCACGGCAGATCGAACAGGGCGCGCCTGCGGATGTTTTCATCTCTGCCGATAACCGTTGGATGGATTACCTGCAGGAGCGCAAACTCATCGAACCGGCGTCGCGGTTCGCACTGGTGCGCAACGCTCTGGTATTGGTGGCGCCAGCGCGTTCGTCGCTTCAGTCGCTCGACCTGGCGCGCAAGTCCGACGTGCTGGCGGCACTGGGCGACGGTCGGCTGGCGGTAGCCGAGACGACAAGCGTGCCGGCCGGCGTGTACGCGAAGCAGGCCATGCTCAAGCTCGGGTGGTGGGATGCGGTCGCCGCGCATCTGGCGCAGGGCGAAAACGTGCGCGCCACGCTGGAGTTCGTCGCCCGCGGCGATACCCCGCTCGGCATCGTGTATGTAACCGACGCCAGGGTCGAGCCGCGCGTGAAGGTGCTGGCGGCCTTCGCGGCGAATACGCACGAGCCCATCGTGTATCCCGCCGCGCGCACCGCGCAGGCCATGGATGCGAAGCTGGCGGCGGAGTTGCTGGCCTTCTTGCGCGGCAAGCAGGCGCAGGCGATCTTTCGCGACGCCGGCTTCGCCGATGGCCGCTGAACGGGTCGCGCGCCCGTCATGAACGTATTCGCCAGCGATGAGGTCGATGCGGTCATGCTGTCGCTGAAAGTCGCCGCGACGGCGGTAGCGGCGTCCGCGCCACTGGCCATCGCCGCGGCTATTGCACTCGCGCGGTGGCGCTTTCGCGGCAAGATCCTCGTCGATGCGTTGATCCACCTTCCGCTGGTGTTGCCGCCGGTACTCACCGGATATGTGCTGCTGGTGTTGCTGGGCCGGCATGGCGCCATCGGCGCGCGGCTGCACGACTGGCTCGGCATCGAGGTGGCGTTCCGTTGGACGGGTGCGGTGATCGCCGCGGCGGTGATGGCTTTTCCGCTGTTCGTGCGCGCGGTACGCCTGTCGATTGAGGCGATCCCGCGCGATCTCGACGAGGTCGCCGCCAGCCTCGGTGCAGGTCGCTGGCAGCGTTTCTGGCGCGTGTTGTTGCCGCTGAGCCTGCCGGGGATCGTCGCCGGCTCGACCCTGGCCTTCGCCAAGGCGCTGGGGGAATTCGGCGCGACCATCACCTTCGTGTCCAATATCCCCGGGCAAACGCGCACGATCGCGTTGGCGATCCAGTCACTGATCCAAGTGCCCGACGGCGATGCCGGCATCGCACGTCTGGCGATGGTCTCGGTGGCGTTGTCGTTGGGTGCGCTGGCCGCGTCGGAGTGGATGACGCGGCGCGCGCGCAATCGTCGGACGTCGGCCTGATGCGCCTGCTGTTGCTGGATCGCAATGCTTGCATCAAGCCGTGCAGCTTGCATCGTTTCCGGGCCGTGGCAGGATGGGACAAGATTCGCAGGGGATCTTCGATGGATGCGATTGCAGGGAGCGCGCGTGGCGGACTTGGGGGGACGTTGTTGCTGGCCATGGTGCTGTCGTCCAACGCTTTCGCCGCCGACGGGGGATTCAGCGATCTGTCAATCGGATATCGCTACGGTAACGCCTTCAGCGAGCCCGGCGTGACCGCGCCGGATGGCTCGGCTGCGCGGATAGCCAAGAACATCGCCAACCTGACCTGGGTGCAGGGCTCGGCCAGCGGCAGCAACCTGTTGATCGTCGACGCGCTGTTTTCCGATCGCGACGACCCGGATCGCGCTGGCGATCGTGGCGCGCGCGAGGTGTACCTGATCTATCGGCATGCCTTCGCATCCGACGCCCTGTTCGGCGACCGCTTCGCGTTCGGCCCAGTGCGCGCCACCAACCTGCTCGCAGGCGTCGATCTCAACACCAAGGACAGCCCTTACGCGCCGCGCAAGCGCATGCTCGTGTTCGGGCCGCAGTTCCAGTTCGACGTACCCAAGGGTTATCTGCAGGCGGCCCTGCTGGTCGCGCGCGAGTGGGATCACAACGGCATCGTCGGGCGCGCCGAGAATTTCGATGCGACTTGGGCGATGGAATCCTCGTGGATGGCGCCCTTCCACGTCGGGGCGCTGCCGTTGCAGTTCGAGGGCTACCTCAACGTCTACGGTACGAAGGGCCGCAACGATTTCGGCCAGCGCACGCGCACCGAATCCTTGTTCCACCCGCGCCTGATGGCCGACGTGGGCGCTTCGCTCGGGCATCCGGGAAAATTGTGGATGGGAGTCGGCTACGAGTTCTGGTACAACAAGTTCGGCGTGGATCACGCGCTGACGCCGGGCGCGGTGCAGCGCACTTGGGAAATCGAAGCGGCGTGGCACCTGTGATCGTCCAACGGCAGGCTGACAGGGGGCGGTGCTGATGCGCGAGGCATTCCGGGGGCTGCGCGGGCGTTTCCTGCTGCTGGTCATCGCCATCTATGCGGCGGTGGGCATCGCCTCGCTGCTGGGCTTCTATCGCGTCGCCCAGAGCATCATCCACACGCTGGGCGTGGGTTACGCCACCCAGTACGCCAACCAGCAACGCAGCCGGATCCTCGCCAAAGTCGAGCGCGAACTGGTGCTGACCCAGAAGCTGGTCAGCTCGCCCTTGCTGGTGGACTGGGCGCAGGACGAGCACAACCCGCAGCTCAAGGCGCAGGCGATGCAGGAGCTGGAAAGCTACCGCAGGATCTTCGCCGACCATAGTTGGTTTTTCGTGGTCACCGCCAGCCACGACTACTACACCAACAATGCGCAAAACGAGTTCGGCGGGCACGAGTTCCGCTTCGTCGAGAAGGAAGACGATCCGACGATGCGCTGGTACTTCGAGACCCTCAAGCATGTCGACACGTTCGAACTGCACCCGGATTACGACGCCCAGCTCGACGTCACCAAGCTGTTCATCAATGCCATCGCCCGCGACGCGGCAGGCCGCAAGATCGCGGTGGCAGGCACGGGCTTGGATCTGTCCGGCTTCATCCACAGCATCGTGCGCACCGGCGACGCGGGCGTGGAGAATCTGCTTATCAACGACGATGGTTTCGTGCAGGGCCACTCCAGCGCGGCCGTCATGCAATCCATCGCGCACAACCACAACGACAAGACCCGGTTGCAGGTATACGCGCTGGTCGACGATCCGGCGCAGCGTGACGAATTGCGCGACGCGCTGGCGGGCATGAAGGCCGGGCAGACTACCGACCTGCGCACCGAGTTGACGGTCGGCGGGCAAAAGCGCATCGCCGCGATCAGCTACATGCCCGAGTTGCACTGGGCCGCGATCGTGCTGGTGGATCCCAGCCAGGTCATCCGCCTGCAGATGTTCCGGCCGATCCTGATCCTGCTTGCCGCGGCCTTGCTGCTGACGATCCTGCTGGTGTCGTGGCTGCTCGAGCGGCTGGTGCTCACGCGGCTGGCGCGGCTCACGCGCTTGACCCACGACATTGCCGCCGGCCAGTACGATCGCACGCTGGAGGTGGATCGCGAGGACGAGATCGGCCAGCTCACCCACTCGTTCAACACGATGACGCGGACCGTTGGCGATTACATGCTGAACCTGGAGCAGAAGGTCGCCGACCGCACCGAGGCCTTGCGCAGCGCCAACGAACGACTTGCCGAATCCAATCGGCAAGTGATGGATTCCATCCGGTACGCGCGGCTGATCCAGTCCTCGATCCTCAGCAAGCCGGAGGATCTGGACGCGCTGCTGCCAGCGCACGCAATGCTGTGGCTGCCGCGCGACGTCGTCGGCGGCGATTTCCATTGCCTGTACCGACGCGACGATGGCGGCTTTCTGCTCGCGGTGGCCGACTGCACCGGCCACGGCGTGCCCGGCGCGTTCATGACGATGGCTTCCAAGGCCCTGCTCGATCACGCGGTTTCTCTGCACGGCATGGAGCATCCGGCGGCGGTGCTGGGCGAATTGCACCGCGGCCTGCGTGCGCTGCTGCAAAACCGCTATGCCAGCGACGCGGAAAGCGGGCTGGACCTGGCTCTCGTGCACGTGCCGGCGGATCGTTCGCGGCTGGTGTTCGCCGGCGCCAAACTGCCGCTGTGGGTGGTGGATGGCAATGGTGAAGTCGTCGTGCTCAAGGGCGACCGCCAGAGCGTGGGGTATCGCCGGCATGGCGACGATCTGGCGTATTCCGAGCAGTCGATCGCCACGCGGGATGGCGAGCGCTACGTGCTGACGACCGATGGTATCCTTGACCAGCACGGCGGCGACCGCGGTTTCGCGCTGGGGCAGGCGCGCCTGAAGGCGCTCTTGCGCGAGCAGCGTGCCCGCCCGCTGGCCGACTTGGCCGATGCGGTCGCGCAGATGCTTGCAAGCTATCGCGGCAGCTTGCCGCAACGCGACGACATTACCTTCCTCGCGTTCGCGTTCGCGCTCGACCGCGGGGCCGGGGCTTCCTGATGCAATTCGCCGCCGCAGTACCCGCAAACCTGGAGATCGACGGATGGACTTGATCGACATCAAGGATCGGATGCGCGAAGCGGGCATCCTTATCAGCTTCAACGGCTCGTTCAGCCACGGCATCGTGGAAGAGCTCGGCACTGCGGTGAAAAAATACCTGGAGAGCGCCGAGGGCAAGCCGTCGGCGATGATGGACGTGTTTTCGGTGTACATCGAGGCGGCGCAGAACGTGCGCAACTATTCCGAACGGCGCCTCGCCGCTGGCGCGGATCGGCAGGAGATGGACGCGAACATCCTCGTGATCTCCCGTCGCGACGACCATTACGAGGTCTCGGCCGGCAACGCGATCGATTCCGCCGACATTCAGCCGCTGACCGAGCGTCTGCAACGTCTGGCCGGCATGGACAAGGCGCAGATGAAGGCCTGCTACAAGGAGCAATTGCGCAAGGAACGCGGCCCGGAGGCGAACGGAGCGGGATTGGGCCTGATCGAGATGGCCCGTCGCGCCAGCGCGCCGCTGCAATACCGTTTCACGCCGACCGACGATGGCGGCGCCTATTTCAGCCTGAGCGTGGTCGTCTGAGCGTGCCCATGGAAAACCTGTCGCTGTCCGCCACGCCCGCCACGCCGGCCGTCCATTTCGATGCCGCTACCGGCACGCTTGCGCTGTCCGGCGAGTCCTATCCGGAAAACGCCTTCGAGTTCTACAAACCGCTGCTGGCCTGGGTCGCCGGTTTCCTGACGGATCGGCAGGGCGCAACCACGGCCGAGATCGCGCTGAGCTATCTCAACACCAGCAGCATCAAGAGCGTGATGGATCTGCTCGATCTGCTGGAAGCCTCGCACCGGCAGGGGCGGCAGGTGAGCGTGCGCTGGAGCTACCACAAGGACAACGACCGCGCGCTGGAGATGATCGAGGAGTTCAAGGAAGAGGTGACGCTGCCGTTCTTCATCGTCGCGGTCGGGGCCTAACAGGGTGGTCGATCGCTCCGAGCAACTGGCGGTGCTGCTTGCCGAACCCGCGGCCGATCTGAGCGCGCTGGCGGCGTTGTGCGGCGAGGTGATCGCCGACCAGAAGCGTCTGCACAACCGGCTGGAACGCATCAGCCGCATCTCCGACGGGTATCAGGGCGAGTTGATGCGTGTCAACCGCGAATTGGCCGCCGCCAATGCGCGACTGAGCAAGGCGCTGGACGACGTGCGCACGCTCAGCGGCTTCATCCCGATCTGTTCCAAATGCAAGCGCGTGCGCGACGACGGCGGTTTCTGGGACGATGTGGAAACCTACATCGGCCGGCATTCCGAGGCCGTGCTCGGGCACAGCGTGTGCCCGGATTGCCAGGACGCCTCGCATCGCCATGCCGGCGTGGCGACGGTGGCGCTAACCCAGAACGACGAGGCCGACGCCGAGGGCGCGCATCTGTCGGACGTTCTTGCCAACGACGCCTGGCGCGGCCATCCGCTGCTGGACGAATACCAACGTCTGAGCCTGGGCTTCCAAAAGCTCGCGCGCAGGCTGGGCAAGATCTCGCGCATCAGCGACGGCTTCCAGACCCAGCTCAAGCACCTCAATAGCGCGCTGGCGCGCGCCTCGCTCACCGACCCGCTCACCAACCTGCCCAACCGGCGGGCGATGATCGAGCAGCTCGAACGTGCCAGCGAAGCGGCGCGCAACGGTTCGGGTTTCGCGGTGGCGATGATCGACATCGACCATTTCAAGCGTGTCAACGATTCGTTCGGGCATGCCGTGGGCGACGCCGCGTTGCGCATGCTCGCCGCGACGGTAGCGCAGATGCGGCGCGAGGGGGATTTCGTCGCGCGCTGGGGCGGCGAGGAATTTCTGTTGCTGCTGACCAACTGCGATGCCGTCGCTGCGTGCGCGTGGTGCGAGGGTCTGCGCGCTGCGGTGGAGGCGGCGCGAATCGAGCACCACGACATGCGCCTTGGCATCACCGTGAGCATCGGCGCCGCGGCGCACGAACCGATGCTTTCCTTCGAGGACACGATCCGCGACGCCGACCGCGCCCTGTACGCGGCCAAGTCCTGCGGGCGCAATACCGTGGTGTGCGCCGAGGATTTGTGACGTGGTGCGGTGCAGCCGGGACGGCTAAACCGGAAGTTCCTGCTGCAGCGCGCCTTCCAGTTCCAGCAGGAAGCGCTTGGTCGGCAGGCCGCCGCCGAAGCCGGTGAGACTGCCGTCGGCGCCGATCACACGGTGACATGGCAGCACGATAGGTAGCGGGTTGCGACCGTTCGCCGCGCCGACCGCGCGGGTCGCGGTGGGTTTGCCGATGCTTGCGGCAAGGTCGCGATAGCTCCAGGTGGCGCCGTAGGGAATGCGCGCGAGCGTGTTCCACACCTTCATCTGGAACGGCGTGCCGCTCGGCGCGAGCCGCAGGTCGAACTGCCTGCGACCGCCGTCGAAATATTCCAGCAATTGTTCGCGCGCGTCGCGCAGTGCGCCGGTGTCGCGTTTCCATGCGTCGCGGCCGGGCGCGTCGTACTTGTTGTCGGGAAACAGCACATGGCGCAGGCCGGTTCCGTCCGCGGCAATGGTGAGTATGCCGATCGGTGTCTGGAAGGCGTCGAACCACATCAGATTTTCTCCTTTGCAAGATCGTTCGCGAGGTGCCACAAATGCAGCACGGCGTAAGCACGCCATGGCCGCCACGCCTGCGAGCGCGCGTCGGTCGCGCGTTCGGAAAGGCGTTTGCCGTCGCCGAGCATCTTCCGCAGCACGAGGTCGCCTGCCGGGAACGCATCGGGATGGCCGAGCGCGCGCAGGGCGATGTAATGCGCGGTCCACGCGCCGATACCGGGCAGGGCGGAGACGCCTTCGACGAACGCGTCGAGACGCTGGCCCGCGCTGAACGTGATGCGGCCGTCGAGCGTCGCGGCCGCGAGTGCACGCAAGGTCGCCGCGCGCGATTTTGGCAGGCCGATGGATTCCAGCGGCGCGTCGCGCAATCGGGCGGGCGTCGGAAACGCACGGTCGAGGCCTTCGTCGGCGGACGCGCGATGCTCGCCGAACGCATCCACCAGCCGCCGCGCGAGCGTGGTCGCGCCGGCCACGCTGACCTGCTGCCCCAGAACTGCGCGCACCGCGATCTCGAAGCCGTCCCAGCCGCCGGGCACGCGCAGGCCGGGGCGTTTCGCGACCGCGCGCTTGAGCAAGGGATCGTCCACTAACGCACCGTGTACCGCGGCGAGTTCGGCATCGAGGTCGAACATCCGTCGCACGCGCCGCACGATGTCGGGGATCGTGCGCGGATCGGCCTTGCCGATTTCCAGCAGCAACTCCGGCCGCGTCGCGCTCGCGGTCACGCGAATGCGCGTGGAAGCGTCGAACGACCCGATCACGCGCTCATAGGCATTCGCCGTGACGCGCTCGATGCCAGGAATCGCGCGCTTGCCGAGGAAGGCCAGCATGTCCGCGAACGCAAGCGGCGGGCGATAGCCAAGGCGCAGTGTCAACGCGCCACTCGGCGTTTCCGCGCGGCGCTTGCGCAACGCGCTCGGCGCCATCCCGCAGCCTTGCAGGAACGTGGCGTTGAAGCGCCGCAGGCTGTTGAAGCCGGCCGCGAGCGCGACTTGCGTGACCGGCAGTCCGGTTTCCGTCAAAAGCTGCTTTGCCAGCAGCAGGCGCCGCGTCGCGTGCACCGCGACCGGCGTCGCGCCGGTGTGCGCGAGGAACAGGCGGCGCAGGTGGCGCGAACCGACGCCGATGCGGTTCGCGAGATGTTCGATGGAATCTTCTTGCAACACGCCGTCCGCGATCAGCGCGAGCGCGCGTTCGACGACATCATCGGTGCTGTGCGTGCGCGCTTCAGGCGATAGTTCCGGCCGACAGCGCAGGCAGGGTCGGTAACCGGCTGCCGTCGCCGCCGCTGCGGTCGGGTAGTAAGAGACATTCTGACGTTTCGGCGTCGGCGCGGGACAGACTGGACGGCAGTAGATGCCGGTGCTGCGAACCGCGGTGAAGAACAGCCCGTCGAAACGCGCGTCCTTCGACGCACGGGCGCGGTCGCAGATGGCGGGCGATGGCATGGATGCGAAAGACATGGGTTCATCCTACGCCGTGCGTTTCGCGGGCGCTGGCCGTTTTCGGACATCGATATCGCGGGCGAGCCGCTCCGCTGGTCACGTGCGCTCGCGTTGGCGCGGAACATGTTGGCAAGCATCGCAGGTTGTCCCCGATCGCGGCGACCGGCGGCAATGCGATAATTCCAAATCTTCGCCCACAGCCTCGAACCCATCCGGAGCCTTCGCATGTCCGCATCGAACCGCAAAGACCCCAGCCGTGTCATCCGCGCCCCGCGCGGCAGCACGCTCGCCTGCAAGTCGTGGCTGACCGAAGCGCCGTACCGGATGATCCAGAACAACCTCGATCCGGAGGTGGCGGAGAACCCGGCCGAACTCGTCGTCTACGGCGGCATCGGCCGCGCCGCGCGCGATTGGGATTGCTATGACGCGATCCTGAAATCGCTGCGCGAACTGGGCGACGATGAATCGCTGCTCGTGCAATCCGGCAAGCCCGTCGGCGTGTTCCCCACGCACGCCGATGCGCCGCGCGTGTTGATCGCCAACTCCAACCTCGTGCCGCACTGGGCGACGTGGGAGCACTTCAACGAACTCGACCGCAAGGGCCTGATGATGTACGGGCAGATGACGGCCGGTTCGTGGATCTACATCGGTTCGCAAGGCATCGTGCAGGGCACCTACGAAACCTTCGTGGAGATGGGCCGGCAGCACTATGGCGGCAATCTCGCCGGCAAGTGGATTCTCACCGCCGGCCTCGGCGGCATGGGTGGCGCGCAGCCGCTCGCAGCCTCGCTCGCCGGCGCGTGTTCGCTCAACATCGAATGCCAGCAATCGCGCATCGACATGCGCCTGCGCACGCGCTACGTCGATGAGCAGGCGCGCGATCTGGACGACGCGCTGGCGCGCATCGCCAATTACACGCAAGCCGGCGCAGCGAAGTCGATTGCCCTGCTGGGCAATGCCGCGGAAATCCTGCCTGAACTCGTGCGTCGCGGCGTGCGCCCGGATGCGGTGACGGATCAGACTTCCGCGCACGATCCGGTGCATGGCTACCTGCCGATCGGCTGGACGGTGGAGCGTTGGCTGACCGAGCAACGCACGAATCCCGACGCCGTCAGCGCCGCCGCGAAGCAGTCGATGCGCGTGCATGTCGAGGCGATGCTCGCGTTCCAGCGGATGGGCGTGCCGACCTTCGACTACGGCAACAACATCCGCCAGGTTGCCAAGGACGAAGGCTGCGCCAACGCATTCGACTTCCCCGGTTTCGTGCCGGCCTATGTGCGGCCGTTGTTCTGTCGCGGCGTCGGCCCGTTCCGCTGGGTCGCGCTGTCCGGCGATCCGGAAGACGTCTACAAGACCGACGCCAAGGTGAAGGAGCTCATTCCCGACGACGCGCACCTGCACCGTTGGCTGGACATGGCGCGCGAGCGGATCAGCTTCCAGGGATTGCCGGCGCGGATCTGCTGGGTCGGTCTGGGTCAGCGCCACAAGCTCGGGCTTGCGTTCAACGAGATGGTGCGCCGGGGCGAGCTGAAAGCGCCGATCGTGATCGGCCGCGACCATCTCGACAGCGGTAGCGTGGCATCGCCCAACCGCGAAACCGAATCCATGCGCGACGGTTCCGACGCGGTCTCCGACTGGCCGCTGCTGAATGCCATGCTCAATGTTGCAGGAGGCGCGACGTGGGTATCGATCCACCACGGCGGCGGCGTCGGCATGGGTTACTCGCAACACAGCGGCGTGGTGATTGTGTGCGATGGCAGCGAAGCTGCGGATCGGCGCATCGCGCGCGTGCTGTGGAACGATCCGGGCACCGGGGTGATGCGGCATGCCGATGCCGGTTACGAGATCGCCGTCGCCTGCGCGAAGGAACAGGGATTGAAGCTGCCGATGGCGTGAGCGCCTCGCGCGCGCCTCGTGGGTGCCACGGCCCAAGCCGTGGCCTCACTCCACGTGGGTCGCGCCGCCGGCGTCGTAGTGGAAGGTGCGGGTGATGTTGAGGATGTCCGGATTGTCCTTCGTGCGCGGCAGTTCACCGAAGGGCGCGGCCATGCGCACCAGTTGCTGCGCGGCTTGATCGAGCACCGGGATGCCGCTGGACTGGATCACCTGCGGCGAACCGGCGAGGCTGCCGTCGCGGCGGATCTCCACCGTCAGCACCACCGAACCGGATAGATGGCGCTCGCGCGCCTCGTCGGGAAAGTTGAGCGTGCCCATGCGCTCCAGTCGAGCCACATAGGCGCGCATGTAGGCGGCGTATTCGTAGGCTTGCGTGCTGGCGCTGATGAAGGTGCGCAGCGGCCGCCGCGCCTCGGCTTGCAGGCGGCGTTGCAGTTCGGGCGTCAGCCGCGCCATTTCCAGATCCTGCTCGGACAGCTTGGCACCGGTCGGCAAGGGCAGGGTACTGACCGGCTGCGCTTCCTGCGGCGCCATCACGTCGCGTGTCGATGCGCTGGTGGTAAGCAGGCGTTGTGCGGCGTCTGGTTGCGGCGGCGGGTTTTCCTTCTGCAACGGCTGCGGGGCGATGCCCGGCGTCGGCTTGGGCACCACCGCCAACTGCGCTTCGCCCGGCCGCTGCGCGCGATCGCTGTCGCCGCCGCCTTGCTGGTTCGCCTCGGCGAGAAAGTCGGCTTGTTTGGGCGCTTCAGGAGTGCGGGTGGTGGTGAGGATCACGTCCAGCGTCGGCACCACCGGCGCGGGGTCTTCGAGGGTGAAGCCCACGCCGAGCACGAGGATGCCGTGTACCAGCGCCGACAGCGCCAATGTGGCGATCAGGCGGTCTTCCGGATCGATGCGGCGGCGCGGCGGCAACGGGGCGGCGATGGTATTCATTCCGCCTCGTTATTGCGCGTGGCGATGCGTCTTTCAATGGCATCGAACAGCATGCCGGCGATGTTGATGTGGAACTGCTTGTCCAATTCGCGGATGCAGGTCGGGCTGGTGACGTTGACTTCGGTCAGCCAGTCGCCGATCACGTCCAGGCCGACGAAGATCATCCCGCGACGCTTGAGTTCGGGGCCGACCTGGGCGGCGATCCAGCGATCGCGCTCGCTCAGCGCGCGGCCTTCGCCGCGCCCGCCGGCGGCGAGGTTGCCGCGGAACTCGCGGCCCTGCGGGATGCGTGCGAGGCAATACGGCACCGGCTCGCCGTCCACCAGCAGGATGCGCTTGTCGCCAGCGACGATCTCCGGCAGGTAGCGCTGCGCCATCACCAGTTGGCCGGGGTGCGATTTCGACCCGCCCAGCAGGGTTTCGAGGATGACATTGAGATTGGGGTCGCCGGCGTTCGCGCGGAAGATCGAGCGCCCGCCCATGCCGTCCAGCGGCTTGAGCACGGCCTGCTGGTGTTCCTCGACGAAAGCGCGCAGCGCCGCTGGATCGCGCGACACGAGGGTCGGCGGGCAGCACTGCGGGAACAGGAAGGCGGCGAGTTTCTCGTTCAGGTCGCGCAGACCCTGCGGGTCGTTCACCACCAGCACGCCTTCGCGCTGGGCCAGCGACAGGATGTGGGTGTCGTGCAGGTAGGCCGCGTCCACCGGCGGGTCGGTGCGCATCAGTACCGCGTCCAGCCCCGCCAGCGGGCGGTTGACGGCTTCGCCGAGGGTGTACCAGCCTGCCGGGTCGTCGCGCACCTGCAAGGGTGCGCAGGGGCCATGCGCCCGCCCATCGCACAGCCCCAAGCCGCCCGGGAGCACGTAATGCAGCCGATGGCCGCGCCGCTGCGCCTCCAGCAGCATGGCGAAGGTGGAGTCCTTGGCGATGTGGATGGCGCCGATCGGATCCATGACCACGGCGATGTCGAGCATCTTGAGGCTCCGCATGGGTGTATCCTCGTTCCCGACCCGGGGGCTTGGTGGCCGCTCGCCGTGCCGCCGATGGTAGCAGTCAGGTGCCACCGGACGTGCAAAATGCCGCGCAATGCGTTGAAGACGCTTGACAGTATCGCGGCCGACTGAGATATAGAGGGTTCGCGCCGCAGCTTCCTCAGAACAAAGGTGAACCAGCATGAACCCGGCAGCGACAGGGGATCATCGATGGATGACGTGAAAAACGGCGGCACGGCCCAAGGGCTGAAAGTGATGGTCATCGACGATTCGAAGACCATCCGGCGAACCGCCGAGAGCCTGCTCAAGCGGGAAGGCTACGACGTGGTCACCGCCACCGACGGCTACGAGGCGCTGGCGAAGATCGCCGATCACCAGCCGCAGATCATTTTCGTGGACATCATGATGCCGCGCCTGGACGGCTACCAGACCTGCGCGCTCATCAAGAACCACCAGATGTTCCGCTCCACGCCAGTGATCATGCTGTCCTCCAAGGACGGCCTGTTCGACAAGGCGCGGGGGCGGATCGTCGGTTCCGAGCAATACCTCACCAAACCATTCACCCGCGAAGAGTTGCTGTCGGCCATTCGCACCCACGTTCCCAAGGGCTGAAACGTACCGGCAATCGCAGTACCGCATCACAGATCGGGCCGTAACGGGGATTTAGCATGGCACGCATCGCAATCATCGAGGATTCGCTGACCGACAAGGCGGTATTCACCGAGATGTTGCGTCGGCACGGTCACGAGGTGATCAGCGCGGGCAGCGCGGAGGAAGGGGTCGAGCTGGTCAGGCGGGAGTTGCCGGCGCTGGTGTTGATGGATGTGATCCTGCCGGGCATGAACGGGTTCCAGGCCACGCGGGCGTTGAGCAAGGATCCGAAGACCAGCACGATTCCGGTGATCATCGTGAGCACCAAGGCGATGGAAACCGACAGGGCATGGGGCATGCGTCAGGGAGCCAAGGAGTACATGGTCAAACCACCGAACGAAGCGGATCTGATCGGGCGCATCAATTCCCTGCTGGGGATCGGCTGACCGTCATGGCCAAACGTCGCAACAAGAGCAAGAAGGCCGGCCCGGTCAAGATCATCCGCCCTGCGGAGCTGGATGCGGCACCGGTCGAGCCGGTCGCCGCCGATGCGCCTCCGCCAGTGGCTGAACCCGTGGACGCACTGGCCGCGGACGGCGGCGCAAGCGCGACTGCTACAGTGGCCGAAGCGCAGGCCGAGCAAATGGAGCCCGCTGCCGACGCGCTGGACGCTCAAGCCGATGCGACGGAACTCACCGAAGATCCCGCCGCGGAGTACGCGCCGCCCGCGCACGAGACGGCTGCGGTTGAGTCCGATGCGGACGCCGTCGAGGCGGAAATGGTTTCGCACACCGGCGTGGATGGTGTCGAAACCGAAGCCCCCGAATCGCCCGCATTCGGCGGCGCGCCGTCGCAAGCGCCAGCGCCGCTGCCGCAGTTCGACGATGCCTCGGCTCTCTTGGCGGGGGCCGTCGCCGTCGATCCGCACGTAGCGGCGTCGCGTACCATCGAGTCGATCCCGATCGCCGAGCCGGGCGAATGGCTCGCCGCCGCTGATCGGTACGTGCCGCCGCCGACAGCATCGGAGACGCGCACGGATGAAGCCGCCCATGCCGACGGGTCGGCTGTCGCCGCCGCCGAGCCGGAGGCCGGTGCCGTTCCCGCCGAGCCGGTCGAAGTCGAAGCCGTCGCGGTCGAACCGGAACGCATTGGGCCGAGCGAGCCGCGCATGGCGGCGTTTGCCAAGCTCACAGAATATCAATCGCTGTCGCTGGCGCATGTCGCCGGGCTGCCCGAGGAATCCGATGTCCCCGGCCACTGGCGTGGCGTCGGTTTCGGCATCGGCGGTCGCCGCCTCGTGACCGGATTCGAGGAAATCGTCGAAGTCATCCGCATGCCGCAGGTCACCCACGTTCCCGGCACCCAGCCGTGGATGCTGGGCGTGGCCAATGTGCGCGGCACCTTGCTGCCGGTGGTGGATCTCAAGCAGTTTCTCGAAGGGGAGCGCACGGTGGTGTATGAAGGCCAGCGCGTCATGGTGATCCGGCAGGCGGGCGGCAATGTCGCCGTGCTGATCGACCAGTTGTTCGGCCAGCGCACCTTCAACGACAACCACAAGGTGGCGGACGAGATGGCGGCCGGTACGCGCTATGGCCATTTCATCAAGCAGGTTTACCACGTGGGCGATATCGACTGGGGCGTATTCAGTATGGCCATGTTGACGCGCACCCCGGAATTCAGGCAGGCCGCAGCGTGAGCGGCGAATCCCAATCACAGGCGATCGAGGTCGAGTCATGAGCAATGTAGGCGGCGGACTGGCAGGGCGCGGTACCACGTTCTGGATGGCTTTGGTGGGTGTGTCGGCGGCGGTGTTCGTCGCCAACTACTTGGCATCGACCTTGCAGACCAACCGCGAGACCTGGGCGCGCGGCCTCGTCGCCGACATCCAGGTGAAGTCGCAGCAGTTGGCCAAGCAGGGCGCTGACGCCGTGGCCGGCGACCAGAACTCGTTCACGAGTTTCAAAACCACGCGCGATGCCATCGACACCGACGTCAAGCAGCTCCAGCAGGGCAAGGGCCTGTACGGCGGCTATGCCGGCGCGCAGGCGGTCGGCGGGCCGCTGGAAACGCTGGCCGGCACCTGGGGTTCGATGTCCTCCAATGCCGATCTCATCATCCGCAACCAGGATCAGGTGACCGGCATCGCCCAGAACGCCGACAAGTTCACCAGCGCAGTGCCGCAGTTGCAGGCGCGCCTCGACGAGGTCGCGCGCGCCATGTCCGACGGCGGTGCGCCGGCGCAGCAATTGTTCATGGCTATGCGCCAGATCAACCTCGTCAACAAGATCGCCGGCGACGTGGCGCAGGTGCGCGTAGGCGGTGCGACCGGGCAGGGCGCGGCCGATGCGTTGGGCCGCGACTCGACCATGTTCAACAACGTGCTCAAGGGCTTCCAGGAGGGCGATTCCACCCTTGGCATCACCAAACTCAACGGTTCGGGTTCGGTGGCGTCGCTGTCGCAGGTCGCGCGCCTGAACAACGACGCGCAGCAGTCGATCGGCACCATCCTCTCATCCGCCAAGCAGTACTCCGCGGTGCAGGACGCCAACAAGCAGATTTCCGACGGTTCCGGGCAGTTGCTCACCAATGCGCAGGATTTGTACAACGCCTTCAACAACATCTCCCTGCGGCGTTTCTTCCCCAACACCTACTGGGCGGCTGCTTCCGCCATCGGCCTGCTGCTCGGCTTGATCGGCGCGGCCGTCAAGATCTACTCCGATCAGCGCACCCGGTTCCGCAAGTCGCAGGAAGACAGCCAGCGCAACCAGGAAGCGATCATGCGCCTGCTGAACGAAACCGGTTCGCTCGCCGAGGGCGACCTGACCGTGCGCGCGACGGTGACCGAGGACATCACCGGCGCCATCGCGGACTCGATCAACCTCGCCGTCGAAGAGCTGCGAAGCCTCGTGACGACGATCAACGAGACCGCCGTACAGGTGGCTGCGGCATCGCAGGAAACCCAGGCGACCGCCATGCACCTCGCCGACGCCGCCGAGCATCAGGCGCAGCAGATCAACACCGCCTCCGACAAGATTTCCGAAATGGCGGCGTCGATCGACGAGGTGTCGAAGAACTCCGCCGAGTCGGCCGAGGTAGCCCAGCGCTCGGTGCAGATCGCCGCCAAGGGCGCCGACGTGGTGCGGCAGACGATTCAAGGCATGGATTCCATCCGCGACCAGATCCAGGAAACTTCCAAGCGCATCAAGCGCCTCGGCGAGTCCTCGCAGGAAATCGGCTCGATCGTGGAGCTGATCAACGACATCTCCGAGCAAACCAACATCCTTGCGTTGAACGCCGCCATTCAGGCCGCATCGGCCGGCGAGGCGGGCCGCGGATTCGCGGTGGTGGCCGACGAAGTGCAGCGTCTCGCAGAACGCGCATCCAACGCCACGAAGCGCATCGAGACGCTGGTGCAGACGATTCAGTCCGATACCAACGAAGCGGTGAATTCGATGGAACAGACTACCGCCGAGGTGGTGTCGGGTGCCCGTCTGGCCGAGGACGCAGGTCTGGCGCTGGGCGAGATCGAAACGGTGTCGACCGACCTTGCCAACCTGATCTCGAACATCTCCACCGCTGCGCGGCAGCAGTCCGATGCGGCATCGGACATCACCGCGACGATGAACACGATTCAGGAAATCACCTCGCAGACCTCGCAGGGCGCCAGCCAGACCGCCGAGTCGATCGGCAACCTGGCCCAGCTTGCCGCGAACCTGCGGCGCTCGGTCGCCGACTTCAAGCTGCCGGGCTGATCGGGACGTTTCGCATGCCAGCATGACGCCGTGCCATCGCGACGATGGAACGGCACACTGACAGGACTCCGGGATGAGGCTGGAACAGGACACCAATTTCACCGCGCTGAGCTGGGTCAAGCCCGAGCTCGACGAATCGCTCAAACAGGCGCGCATGGCGCTGGAGGCGTTCGTCGAGGACGGCGGCGACCGCAGCCAGATGCAGGCCTGCGCCGCGCATTTGCATCAGGTGCAAGGCGCCTTGCGCATGGTGGAAATCTACGGCGCAGCGATGGTTGCAGAAGAGATGGAGCAACTTGCCGACGCGCTGCTCGGCGACGCCGTGCCCGATCGCGACGAGGCCTATGCCGCGCTGATGCGCAGCATCATGCAGTTGCCGGATTATCTGGAGCGTTTGCAGAGCGGCCTCAAGGACGTGCCGCTGGTGCTGTTGCCGCTGCTCAACGATCTGCGCGGCGCGCGCGGCGAAAAGGTGGTGCCGGAAAGCGTCCTGTTTCCGGTGGATGTCAACCGACCGTTGCCCGCAGCGGCCGGGCCGGCGCCTCAGCCGCTGGCGCCCCCGCAATTGCGCTCGACCCTGCAACCAGCGCGCGATGCGTTCGCGGCCGCGCTGGGCGCGTGGCTGCGCGACGGGGCGCGTGCGGACGCCGCCGCTCCGCTGGCGGATGCCTGCGGGCGCGTGTTCGCGGCGGTCAGTACGGAATCGGCGCGCAAGTTGTTCTGGATCGCCTCGGGAGTTCTCGGCGCGGTCGCGGCCAACATGTTCGCCGCCGGCAAGCCCTTGCGGCAGGCCGTGGCGAAGCTCGACGGAGAAATCAAGCGCTTGGCCGACGACGGCGAAGCGGCGTTCGAGGCGCGCCCGCCGGGCGAGCTGACTCGTCAGTTGCTGTATTTCGCCTCCAGCGCGCCGACCGAGGATGCGCGGATCGTCGCCATCCGCGAGGCGTTCGGGCTGGAGCGCGAGCAACTCGACGAAAGCGATCTCGCGCACGCCCGAGGCAGCCTCGCCGGGCACAACCGCGAACTGCTCGATACGGTTGCTGCAGGCATCAAGGAAGACCTGCTGCGTGTCAAGGATGCGCTCGATCTGCATCTGCGCGCCAGCGGTTCGTCTGCGACCGATCTCGGTACGCAAGCCGATGCGCTGGGTTCCATAGCCGATACCTTGGGCATGCTGGGTCTGGGCGTGCCGCGCAAGCTTGTGCAGGAACAGCGCGCGGCCATTCGGCAGATCGCCGACGGGCAACGTGCGGCGAACGAGGCAACCCTGCTGGAGATCGCCGGATCGCTGTTGCAGGTCGAAGCCACGCTGGACGATCAGGTTGCGCGGCTTGGTCAACAGGCGCAGGCGGCGGAATCCGAAGGTGTGGTTGCGGTACCGCTGCGCGAGTCGCAGGAAGCGCTCGGCGCGCTCATCAAGGAATCGGTCGCCAACTTCGTGCAGGCCCGCCAATGCTTCGTGGCCTTCATCGAAGCCGGCTGGGATCATGCGCAGTTGCACGACGTGCCGCGATTGCTGGATGAAGTCTCCGGTGCGATGCACCTGCTGGAGCAGCCGCGCGCGGCGCGCCAGTTGCGCGCATTGAGCGTGTTCACCCAATTCGAACTGGTGAAGCTGCAGCGCGTTCCCGACGCGGCGCAGATGGATCGGCTGGCCGACGCGCTGGCCAGTCTGGAGTATTTCCTCGAAGCGCTGCGCGACCATCGTCCGCAACGCGATCGCATCCTCGAACTGGCCGAACAGGGCTTGGTCGCGCTCGGTTACTGGCCGATTCCCGCTGCCGCCGAGCAGGCGTTGGCCGCGGCTGCGGCGGCCGCCGCAACGGCACCTCCGCTTCCGCCGAAGCCGGCCGAACCCGTCGTCGTGGCCCCGGTCGTGGAGTCCGCGCCGGCGACGCCTGTCGTCGAAGCTGCGCCCGCCGCGACCGCGCCAGCGTCGGTGGAACCGCCTGCGGTGGTGGAACCGGCAGCAGCGGTCGTTCCGCACACAGCCCCGGTGCAACCCGCCGCCGAACCTGTCGCCGCTGCGCCGGCGAAGCCCAAATCCTCGAAGAATTACGGTTTCGCCGACAGCGCTGAAATCGACGACGACATCCGCGAGGTGTTCATCGAGGAACTCGACGAGGAGATCAACAACCTGGGCGAGCTGTACGAGCAGTGGTGCGCAGCGCCCAGCGACATGGAAATCCTGCGGCCCCTGCGGCGCGTCTTCCACACGCTCAAGGGCAGCGGGCGTCTGGTGGGTGCGAGCGAACTGGGTGAATTCAGTTGGAAGTTCGAGGGCATGCTCAATCGCGTCCTCGACGGAAGTCGTCCGCCCAGTCCGCCAGTGCTCGCGTTGATCGGGCTGGCGCGGGAGACCTTGCCGCAATTCCGCGGCGCGCTGATGAGCAGCGATTTCGACGTCACCGCCGACATCGAGGGCATGAAGGAGTGCGCCGATCGGCTTGCGGCGGGCGAGGAAGCGTTCTACCAGCCGCGCGGGGAAGCAGCGCCGGCAGCGGAAATTCCGGAAGTCGATGCGGCGCATGCCGAGGTTGCGGCTCCCGAACCCGTGGTCGAGCCCGCTCCGGTCGCCGTGGAAGCGCTGCCTGTCGAATCCGTCGCTGCGTCCGCCACGGTCGAGCACGTCGAAGCCGAGCCCGCCGTGGTCGAGCCCGAAATCGCGCACGCGGCAAGCGAGGCCGAGGGGTTGCCGGAAGGCGCAGCCTACGCCACCGTCGATCCAATGCTTCTGGAGATCTTGCGCACCGAAGTGGGCGCGCACCTGCAGACCATCCAGCAATGGGTGGCTGCCAGCGTCGGTGCGCCGCAACAGGCGTCGGATGCGTTGTTGCGGGCGATTCACACCATCAGCGGCGCCTTCGCGATGACCGAAGTGCCGTTGATCACCGAGGCGTTGTCGCCGACGGAAGGCTATGTCCGGCGCCTGCTGGCGCATCGTATCGTCACGTCCGCCGAAGGTATTGCCTTGCTCGGCGATGTCGCAAACGCGATCGAGACCGTGCTCGCAGCCTTGCAGATGGCGGCGCCGATCATCCACTCGCAGGAGGTCTTGGCCGGGCGCGCGATCGCGTTGCGCGATGCGTTGCCGGAACCCAGCGCGCCAATCCTGCCGATGCCCGTCGAAGACGATGCGGAAACGGAGCGCTTTGCCGCAGAACAAGCCGAAGCCGAACGTCTCGCCGCAGAGCAGGCGGAAGCGGCTCGCCTTGCCGCAGAACATGCAGAAGCTGAGCGCCTTGCCGCAGAACATGCAGAAGCCGAGCGCCTTGCCGCAGAACAAGCCGAAGCCGAACGTCTCGCCGCAGAGCAGGCGGAAGCGGCTCGCCTTGCCGCAGAACATGCGGAAGTCGAGCGCCTTGCCGCAGAACATGCAGAAGCCGAGCGCCTTGCCGCAGAACAAGCCGAAGCCGAACGTCTCGCCGCAGAGCAGGCGGAAGCGGCTCGCCTTGCCGCAGAACATGCAGAAGCCGAGCGCCTTGCCGCAGAACATGCGGAAGCCGAACGTCTCGCCGCAGAGCATGCGGAGGCCGAACGTCTCGCCGCAGAGCATGCGGAGGCCGAACGTCTCGCCGCAGAGCATGCGGAGGCTGAACGTCTCGCCGCAGAAGAACACGCGGAAGCCGAGCGCGTTGTCGCCGAGCAGGTCGCGATCGAACGAGCCGCGGCGGAAAAAGCGGAAGCCGAGCGTCTGGCCGCGGATCAGGCCGAGGCCGAGCGGTTGGCAGCCGAGCGCCATGCAGGCGATGTGGCGGAAATGGAACGTCTCATCGCCGCGATGGCTACGGAATTGGGGCGCCCCGTGGAGGCGACCCACGACGCGGCTGAGCTCGGCGACCCAGCGTCGGAACCCCTTGCCGAGACGCATCGTGCTGACGGCGCGGCGACCATCGATTCGATGCCTACCGAGTCATCCGTGCACGAACCCGTCGAAGTCGAATCCCACGCGCAGCAGCATGCCGATCAGGCGCCTGTGGAGACGGAGCCCGTGGTGCCGGAGGCAGCGCAGGCTCACGAGTATGCACTCGCGTCGGCGGACGCCGATCTCCGTGCCGCCGAACAGGCCGAGGCTGAGCGTTTGGAATACGAGAGGCTCGAAGCCGAATACGCCGAACAGGCGCGTTTGGCCGAAGAACAGCGTCGTGCCGCCGAACAGGCCGAGGCCGAGCGACTGGAATATGAGCGGCTCGAAACGGAATACGCGGAGCAGACGCACCGCGCCGAAGCCGAGCGCGCCGAAGCCGAACGCGCGGAAGCCGAACGTGCCGAAGCCGAGCGCGCCGATGCCGAACGTGCCGAAGCCGAACGCGCGGAAGCCGAACGCGCCGAAGCCGAACGGATCGAAGCCGAACGCGCCGAAGCCGAACGCGCCGAAGCCGAACGGATCGAAGCCGAACGCGCCGAAGCCGAACGCGCCGAAGCCGAACGGGTCGAAGCCGAGCATGCGGAGGCAGAACGCCTCGCCGCCGAGCAGGCCGATGCCGACCGTCGGGCGCACGAAGCGGCCGAGCGTGCGGCCACGGAAGCGATGGGCGCGCAGTTTGCGCAGGCGGCGCAGGATGCCGCTTCGGCGCATGCATTCGAGGCTCCCGTCGACGAAGCGCCGGTTGCGACTCCAGCGCCATCGTCGCCAGTTCTCGCGATCATCCCTGTGGGTACGGATCCGGATCCCGATGTGCCACTCGACATGACCGATGTCGATCCGGATTTGCTCGACATCTTCGTCGAGGAAACCACCGACATTCTCGACCATTCCGACGGCCTGCTGTCGCGTCTGAGCGAATCGCCCACAGAACGCGAATTCGTGGTTGGTTTGCAGCGCGACCTGCATACGCTCAAGGGCGGTGCGCGCATGTGCGGCATGATGCCGATGGGCGAATTGGCGCACGCGATGGAATCGGTGCTCGAAAGCGCAGCCGATTCGCGCATGGAACTGGGTTCGCAGGGCGTGGCCGTGCTCGAGCAGGGCTTCGATCGCTTGCACGGCATGCTCACGCGAATCACCAATCGCCAGTCCGTCGCACTGCCGCAGCACATGATCGGCGTGTTCAACGCGCTCTCGCGCGGCATCCTGCCCACGGCACCAGCCGCGGCCGTAAGCGAGGTGCCGACGGATCCCGTCGAGACTGCAATGCCCGTGCCGGAGCCCGAGATCGCATCCATTCCGGTCGAACCCGTGGCGAGCGAGGCGGTTCCGGCGGATCCCGAGCCGGCGCCGACCGTCGAGCCCATCCGGGCTGTCGCGGACGATGCCGCCGGAAAGGCGAAGCTCAAACCGCTGTCGGCGCCGGTGGAAGCTGCGTTCGATGGTGACGACGACATCGGCGTGCGCGCTCCGCAGGAGCAGGTGCGCATCCGTGCCGACCTGCTCGACCGCCTCGTCAACTACGCCGGCGAAGTGGCCATCTACCGCGCCCGCCTCGAGCAGCAGTTGGGCACGTTCCGCACCCACCTCGACGAAATGGAGCAGACCACCACCCGTCTGCGCCAGCAGTTGCGCAAACTGGAAATCGAGACCGAGGCGCAGATCAGCGCGCGTTACCAGCGTGCCGGCGACGAGGAAAAATCCTTCGATCCGCTCGAGCTCGACCGCTTCTCGACCCAGCAGCAGTTGACCCGCGCGCTGGCCGAGGCCGCGGCCGACATGACCAGCCTGCATACCTCGCTGGACGATGTCACCCGCCAGTACGAAACCCTGCTGCTGCAACAGTCGCGGGTGAGTTCGGAACTGCAGGACGGCCTGATGCGCACGCGCATGGTGCCGTTCGACGCGCTCGTTCCGCGTCTGCGCCGCGTGGTGCGGCAGGCGGGCACGGAAACCGGCAAGCAGATCCAGCTCAAGGTCGAAGGCGCGCAGGGCGAGATGGATCGCAACGTGCTCGACCGCATGACCGCGCCGCTGGAACACATGCTGCGCAATTCGGCGGTGCACGGCCTGGAAACCCCGGCCGAGCGCGCCGATGCGGGCAAGCCGGAAGAGGGCACGGTCACCGTCAGCATGCGCCGCGAGGGGTCGGAAGTGGTGATGCAGGTGTCCGACGATGGGCGCGGATTGAACCGCGAGGCGATCCGTCGAAAGGCCATCGACCGCGGCCTGCTCAAGGCCGACGCCACGATCGCCGACAACGCGCTGTACGCCTTCATTCTCGAAAGCGGCTTCTCCACCGCCGACACCGTCAGCCGGCTTGCCGGGCGCGGCGTCGGCATGGACGTGGTGCACAACGAGATCCGCCAGCTCGGTGGCAGCTTGCAGCTCGAATCCGAGTCCGGCAAGGGCACGGTGTTCACCATCCGCCTGCCGTTCACCCTCGCGGTCACCCAGGCCGCCATCGTCAAGATCGGCGAAACGAGTTTCGCGGTGCCGATTTCCTCAGTGCAGGGCGTGGGCCGCATTGCGCGCGGCGAACTGGAGAAACAACTGGCCTCCGATGCGCCGGTGTTCCAGTACGGCGGCGAGGACTACGCCATCCACGACCTCGGCCGCCTGCTCGAACAGGCACCGGCCAAAGCCGCCAACAGCCTGCAGATGCCGTTGCTGCTCTCGCGCTCGGGCGATGTCCGCGCCGCGATCTGCGTGGACGAGGTGCTTGGCAGCCGCGAGATCGTGGTCAAGCCGGTCGGGCCGCAGGTCAGCTCGATCCCGGGCATCTTCGGCGCGACCATCATGGGCGATGGCCGGGTGATGATGATCCTCGACGTCGTGCCGCTGGTACGCCGCGCCTCCGCGCAGGCGGCGCTGCCGGCTGAGCCGGTGATCGAAGCGGAGCCGGAGGTTCGGCGCATTCCGCTGGTCATGGTGGTGGACGACTCCATCACCATGCGCAAGGTCACCGGCCGCGTGCTCGAGCGCAACAACCTCGAAGTGCTGGCGGCCAAGGACGGCGTGGACGCCATCGAAAAGATGGCCGAAGTGGTGCCCGACGTGATGCTGCTGGACATCGAGATGCCGCGCATGGACGGTTATGAATTGGCCACCCACATGCGCAACGACCCGCGCCTGCGCGACGTGCCGATCATCATGATCACCTCGCGTTCCGGCGACAAACACCGCCAGCGCGCGTTCGAGATCGGCGTCAATCGCTATCTCGGCAAGCCTTACCAGGAGGCCGAACTGATGCGCAACGTGTTCGAACTGCTGACCCCGGTGCAACAAGATGGCTGACACCCCACTCCGCGTCGTGATCCTGGGCGCAGCTGGCGAAGCCCAGCAGCAGTTGCGCAACGCGCTGGCCGAACTGGGCGCGCAGACGCTTGCGGTCGGCGATTTCGACCAGCTCGATCCCGATGGCCTGCGCCAGCAAAAGCCCGACGTGTGGCTGGTCAGCATCGACGAGGGCACCGAATCCGCGCACATGGATCGCTGGCAACCGCTGTTCGACGATCCGTCGGTGAAGGTGATCTTCGACGACGCCGATGTCACTGGCCGCCTGAGCGGCTGGGATCTCGCCCGCTGGGCCCGCCACTTGGCCGCCAAGGTGCTCGGCCGCGACGACGTGTTGCTGCCGCCAGTGACTCCCGGTGCGGAGCGTGTGCCGCAGAAGGGCGAGGGCGAAGCGGATGCGGGCGATGCGGGTTTGGCCGCACTCAACGCCAGTTTCGAGGCCGGGCGTTCGCGTATCCGCGATGAGGCGCCTGCGCCAAGCCTCGACGATCTTCTCAGCGGGCAGGCATCGGCTCCGGCTACCCCCGCCGCGGTTGTAGCCGCTGCCGCGCCGGCTGCGGCAAGTTCTGCGGGCGCGACTGCTTCTGCAACAGCCAAGGCCGATTTCTCGCTGGTTGGCGAGGATGTCGACCTGAGTGTGCCCGCGAGCGCTCCGAAGATGGCGGCGCCTGCGCCGAGCTTCGACCTGAGCGGCCTGTCGCTGGAACCATTGGCCGCACCGGAACCGGAAAAGAAAACCGCCACCGAGCCCGCGCAGGCCAAGCCGGTACTGCCCGCTCGCGGGGTCATCGCGATCATGTCGGGGCTGGGTGGCCCGGATGCGGTGCGCCAGTTCCTCGGCGCGTTGCCCACCGGCCTGCAGGTGCCGATCCTGCTGTGGCAACAACTGGATGCAGGCAAGCACGATCGACTGGCGCAGCAAATGGCCAAGTCCACCGCGCTGCCGGTGTATCTGCCGCAGTCGGGAGAGGCGGCGCGCCCTGGCGAAGTGGCGGTCATGGCGGCCCGCATGGGCATTCAGGCCAACGGCGAGTGGGTTGTACGCGAAGGCAGCCCGAGCGCCAGCCATGCCTTGGCGCCGGCGCTCAAGCATCCGCGCAGCGTGTTGGTGGTGCTCAGCGGGGCGGAATCGATGATCGTCGAGTTCGCGCGCAATCATCAGGCCAGCGGCGGCACCGTGCTCGTGCAGACTTCGGCCACCTGTTTCGACGGTACCGCGGCCAGCGCGTTGGAGCGCCAGGGCATGGCGTCGGGCTCGCCGTCCAATCTTGCCGAGCGCGCGGTGCAAGCGGTGAATGCGAAATGATTCCAGCGCGACATGATCCGCGTGCGACGCAAGCTTTCCGTCGCGCGATGGCCGATGCGAACGACACGAACCGGATGCCGATGCGATGAACACGACGCTGCGACAGGACATCCGCGGGGTGCTGATCTCCGTCCACGGCGGCAAGCTGATCCTGCCCAACGCCACAGTCGCGGAAATCATCACCTACTCGAACCCGGAGCCGGTAGCCGGAGCACCGTCGTGGCTGCTCGGGCGCGTGCGCTGGCGTGGTTGGGGTCTGCCCATCGTGTCGTATTCGCAGATGGTCGGCTGGCGCGACGAACCGGCCACCCTTGGCGCCAAGGTGGCGGTACTCAAGGGTGTCGGTGGCCACGCCAAGATGCCGTATTTCGCGGTTCTGACCCAGGGCTTTCCGCGCCTGATCACGATCGTCGATGCGGAGGTGGTCGAGCGATCCGCGCGCGACGCGTGGCTGCCCGATGGCATCTACTCCGAGACGACGTTCCACAGCGACGACTGCGTCGTGCCCGATCTGGTCGCCGTCGAGGCGCGTGTCGCCGCCGTGCTGGAAGACGCGCGCAAGATGTCCGTGGCCTAGCGCAGATCGCCCAGAAGGCTTTGCAGCACGGCCAGCGCCGCCGGGCCGGCCGTTTCCGTACGCAGGATGCGCGGGCCCAGCCGCAGCCCACGAAAACCCGCCGCACGCAGTTGCGCCAGATCGCGTTCGGACAGACCGCCTTCGGGGCCGACGACGATGTGAACCGGAGTCCGTGCCGCGTCACAGGTGTCTGTATCCAGTAACGCCGACAGCGGCTCACCGTCCGGATCCAGCGCCAGCCGCAACGCATCGCTGTCGGCATTTGCCAGATAGTTCGCGAGCGTTGCCGGCGCGGCGATCTGCGGGATCTGCGCGCGTCCGCATTGCTCGCAGGCCGCCATCGCCACCCCGCGCCAGTGCGCCAGTCGTCGCGGTGCGCGTTCGGCATCCAGCCGTACCTCGGTGCGTTCGGTCACGATCGGCGCGATCGCCGACACGCCCAGTTCGGTCGCCTTCTGGATCACCCAGTCCATCTTCTCGCCGCGCGCCAGCGCCTGCGCCAGCACGATGCGCAGCGGCGATTCGGCGTGATTGGGCGATGCTTCGACGATCTTCGCGGCCGCCTTGCCCTTGCCGACGACGACGAGGTTGGCGCGATAGTCCATGCCATCGCCATTGCACACGATCAGCGCCGCGCCGTCGGCCATGCGCAGCACGCGCAGCAGGTGCTCGGCGGGCACCGCAGGCAGTTCGACGGTTGCGCCGACCTGCACCGGCGCATCGACGAAGCAGCGTGGAATCCTCATCGGTGGCTTCCTTTCGATGAAATATGGCTCATGCCGCACTCGCCACATCGATCGCTTCGCGCGTCACCGTCGCCAGCAGGGCGAGTTCATCCTCATCGATGCAATACGGCGGCATCCAGTACAGCACGTCGCCCAGCGGCCGCAGCAGCACGCCGCGCGACAGGGCGTGGCGATAGGCACGTAGGCCGCGGCGTTCGCTGGCGTCGAAAGGCTTGCGCGAGCGTGCGTCGGCGACCATCTCGATGGCGAGGATCATCCCGGTCTGGCGCACCTGCGCGACGTGCGGATGATCGGCCAGCGGTGCGGCCAGCGTCGCCATCCGCGCTGCGGTGGCACGATTGTCGGCCAACACCGGATTGCTGGCGAAGATTCGCAGCACCGCGCGCGCCACGCTGCACGCCAGCGGATTGCCGGTGTAGCTGTGCGAATGCAGGAACGCCTTGCCGGCGGCGTGCTCGGCATAGAAGGCGTCGTGGATCGCCGAGGTGGCCAGCACCGCCGACAGCGGCAGCATGCCGCCGGTGAGCCCCTTCGACAGCAGCATTAGGTCGGGCGCGATGCCGGCGTGCTCGCAGGCGAACAGGGTGCCGCTGCGGCCAAAACCCGTCGCGATTTCGTCGGCGATCAGCAGCACGCCATGCGCATCGCACAGTCGGCGCACTTCAGTGAGATAGCGTGGGTGATACATGCGCATGCCGCCGGCGCATTGCACCAGCGGTTCGAGGATCAGCGCACATACGCTGCGACCCTGCCGTTCCAGCAATTCCCGCAGGCCTTCGGCGGCACGCAGGGCGCAGGCTTCGGCATCCTCGCCGGGTTCGGCCAGATATGCATCGGGCGAGGGTGCGAACAGCGGTTCCAGCAGCAGGGGCGCATAGGTGCGCCGATACAGCGGCACGTCGGTCACCGCCAGCGCGCCCAGCGTCTCGCCGTGGTAGCCGTTGCCCAGCGCGACGAACTTCGTGCGCTCGCCGTCGCCGCGATTGCGGTAGTAGTGGAAGGCCATCTTCAAGGCGACTTCCACCGCCGCCGAACCGTTGTCGGCGTAGAACACCTTCGACAGCCCGGACGGCGCCACGCGCAGCAGTTCCTCGGCCAGTTCGATCGCCGGCGCGTGGCCGAAGCCGGCCAGCAGGACGTGGTCGAGTTCGTCGAGCTGCGTTTTCAACGCCGCGACCAATCGCGGATCGCGGTGGCCGAACAAACACGTCCACCAGCTCGACACCGCATCCAGATAGCGCTGACCCTGCATGTCGGTCAGCCATGCGCCCTGTGCGGATTGGATCGGCAGCAGCGGGATGATGCCGGCGGCGTGGTCGTGCATCTGCGTGCACGGGTGCCATAGCGCAGCGAGATCGCGCGCGTTCCAGACGGCGTTGATGGATTCTGGCGAGGTCATCTCGAAAATTACGACGTGCGCAGCCTGCCATGATCGCGGTGCGGCGCGACGATGTCACGCGCCGGATATTTCGCGTGTCGCGATGCCGGCTGCTTGGCATATCATTGCCGATTCACGCGGCGATCGCCGCTGTGCTGTGGGGATGTGCCGACGATGTCCGATATCGCCTCGATTCCGCCACCTCGTCCATTGCCCATTGTGCATGGGCGGCAAGCGCGGGAAGAGGGCGGGCGCCTCATCGAGGACGTGGATCTGGAATTTTCCAACGGGCAGCGGCGGCGCTACCGCCGCGCCTGCGCGCGCGGCCCCGGCTCGGTGATGATCGCGGCGATGCCCGATCCTCACACCATCCTGCTGGTGCGCGAGTTCGCCTGCGGCACGCACCGCTACGAGATCGGGCTGCCCAAGGGCCACATGGATGCCGGCGAGACTCCTGAAGAAGCTGCCAATCGCGAGCTGAAGGAAGAGGCCGGATTCGGTGCGCGCCGCCTGACGCGGCTGCGCTCGCTCGCGCTCTCGCCGGCGTACATGGAGTTTTCCTCGCACCTCGTGCTTGCCGAAGATCTGTATCCCGAACGCCTGCCGGGCGACGAACCTGAGGAGATCGAAGTGCTGCCGTGGAAGCTTGCCGACCTGCATGCGCTGATGCTGCGCGAGGATTGCTCGGAAGGACGCTCGCTGGCGGCGTTGTTCATCGTGCGCGAACTGCTCGCGCGGCGCGCACAAGGAGATGCGATCGCATGAGCGAGTGGACGATCGACGACTGCATCGCGCTGGCCCGTCGCGCCGGTGCGGCGATCATGGAAATCTATGCGCAGGATTTCGACGTGCAGGCCAAGGACGATCATTCGCCGTTGACCGCCGCCGACCTGGCCTCGCACCGGATCATCTGCGACGGGCTGGCCGCGCTCACCCCGCAGGTGCCGATCCTGTCCGAGGAATCCAAGGCGACCGAATGGGCGATACGTCGCGATTGGCAGCGCTACTGGCTGGTCGATCCGCTCGACGGCACCCGCGAGTTCGTCAAGAAGAACGGCGAGTTCACCGTCAACATCGCCCTCATCGAACACGGCGAACCGGTGCTGGGCGTGGTGTACGCGCCGGCAATGGATTACCTCGTGCATGGCGAACGCGGCATCGGCGCGTTCGTGCGCGATGGCGAGCGCGATGTCGAATTGGCCACCCAGCGGCCGGCGCCACGCCCGCTGCGGGTGGCCGCCAGCCGCTCGCATCTGGACGCGCGCACCGCCGCGGCGCTGGAGAAGATGGGGCCGGTCGAGCGCGTGGGCATGGGCTCGTCGCTGAAGTTCTGCCGCATCGCCGAGGGACGCATGGACGTGTATCCGCGCTTCGGGCCGACCTCCGAATGGGATACCGCCGCCGCGCAATGCGTGCTGGAAGCCGCCGGCGGCGCGGTGCTCACCCTCGACGGGCAGTCGTTGCGCTACAACACCAAAGATTCGTTGCTCAATCCGGATTTCATCGCGCTGGGCGACGCCAATCTGCCGTTCCGCAACTGGCTGGGCGAGGGCGTGTGAACGCCGCCGAACATGGTGATTCCGCGTTCGACGATGCCGGTCGCGATGACATCGGGCACCTGCTCGCGATCATGGCGCGACTGCGCGATCCGCAGCAGGGCTGTCCGTGGGACTTGCAGCAAAGCTTCGCCACCATCGCCCCGTACACCATCGAGGATACCCGAGACATACGGAATATGGACGCGTATTCACGCCTTGCCCATATGGTCGATCCCGCGTAATACTTTGGGAAGCGGCTCCACGATAGGTCGCTTTCCTATTCGGGCGGACTCAATGGCAAGAATTACGTTCGCGAAGTTCACTGCGCATGACGTCTTCGTTTCTGACTCCGGGGTAGCGATTGAAAGGCGGCCGCCGCGCGCTGACGTACTGCGTCGCCCCGTTTTGGAAGTTCCTGTCCTATGGTGGTCCAACGGGCAGCTGTGGGATTGCGCGAACCTCTACATTTCTCATCGCATCGACTCTGTAGTCGGAGACGAACTTGATTTGGTGACGGTCAAACGCGAAGCGGACCATCTGCGGGCATTCGCTGTATTCCTCGAAGAACGGGGTTTGCGGTGGCATGCGTTTGGCGCTGAAAAAGATCAAAAACCCACATACGCCTTCCGCGGACACTTGCTTCGGAAACGTCGTGAAAAGAAGTTAGCTCCTTCAACAGCAACTGCTCGGATGGGTGCCGTCATCAGATTTTATAGATGGGTACTCAGCCAAGGCCTGATCACCCAAGGTGTGGCACCGTTTGAACAACGAGAGCATTTGATCCATGTGACGGATCAGGTTGGTTTCTCTAGGTCCATGACCGTGGCTTCGACGAACCTCTCCATTAGCAACAGGCAGAGAGGCCGAGGGGTCCGTCTAGAGGGCGGCTTGAAGCCGGTCAGTTTGGAGATGCGGAACGCGATAATGGCGCTGGCGCGCGAGGTTGCTACTCCTGAATTCGCCTTGCAGCTCGCACTCGGATTTCTAACTGGGGCACGACTCCAGACCATACTGGATCTGAAAGTGCAGACCCTCAGACTCGCGCTTCCAGCAGAAACGCCAGAGGCGCGGTACCTGTCGGTAGGCCCAGGCGCAACCCCGCCAGTTGACACCAAGTTCGGAATTACCGGGCGAATCATCATCCCCACGGCTTTCCTAAATGAGCTGCTCGAGTACGCAACATCCGAACTCCGCATGTCCCGAGTCAGTAAAGCGTCTCCAGAACAAAAGGACCTCTTGTTCCTGAATCGATTCGGTCGACCCTACGAGCCGGTGCGGGCCGACAGATCTCGGTCGATCAACAAAGACATGGCTCGCCTCAGGAATTCAGCCAACCTCCAAGGAATCGACCTTAGTGGTTTCTATTTCCACTGTACACGCTCAACGTTCGCAACGTTGGTCGCCACAGTCGGTCTTAGCAGGAGGGATATCCCTCCGATAGCTGTCATCGGAAGGATCAAGGAACTGCTGCTTCACCGTAGCGAAACAGACTCACAGCGATATATCGATTACGTGCACGAGTCTAACGCACAGATTGCCATTGAGCAGGAGTTTTCCGACTGGCTTTTCACCAAGCGCCCGACGCAGACGCAATGATTGTCGAAATAGGTCTAGATTCGTATGCCCCCTTGGACTGGTCGTGCGTAGCATATCCACATGCATCTTCGATGCGCTCTGGACGCTTCCAGACAGAAATGGCTGCTGGCCGGTTTACGGATCCGAGCCCGGACCGGCAGGCCTTAGCCCAAGCGTTGTACCGCGAATCCAAGGGTCAGCACGTGGTGGGAGCCGCTCCGTTGACACTTCTCTCGCGTTATCGGGCGTTTCGCGTGTTCGTGGGGTATGCCGATCGTGCCGATCTTAGCGTATCAGTTGAAAGCCTCATTGAGACGTTCACAAAGTGGACAAGAACTTTGGCCGAACGGCACGCTCTCGGACAGATCGGAGAGCATACCCAGTATGGCCTGGTAACGAGAGTTGGGAAGCAAATTGCCGATGTCTTAGGCTGCCCCCTGACAGAAGTCACGGTTGGAGTTCGGTTCAAGAAGCCAAAGCGAGCGACTAAAAGATCGAGGGACAAACAGAATCTGGAAGTCACTCAACAATTCGTCAGCGACATTATTGACATTATCGGGTCAATTAACGACGAAGCATTGGAACGAGGAGCCCCTTTTCCTATTAGGCTTGGTGGGGTAGAAATCGCGTCCCTCGGATCATCCAGCACCCTTGGTCAGTCGTCGCGTCGTCGCATACTGCGGGCTCTAAATGTGCGGATGGGTGCTGAGTTCTCGCTTTTCATAGCTGCGACCGGCATGAACCGCGTGGAGGCAACACAGCTTGAGCTTACGGACTTTCGGTACCACAGCTTCGAAGACCGCATAGAGGTCCGGGCTTTTAAGGGGCGCGCCGATGCTGGTGTAGCGTTCTCCCTCGTTCCCGGATACCGCAAATACTTCGATGCTTTTTGCGAATTCAGGCAAAATTTCTACAGAGAGGTGGGCTCCACTAAGTTGTTCGTGACTTTGGGACCAGCACATGAGGCCAACCAAAACACCGTCAATACGCAGCCGCTCGCATGCTTGCTCAATGCTGTGGGTCGCCGCTGGATGCCGCCCTCCCTCCTGAGGAAGGCCAAGGCCAACGTCATAACGCGATTTGCTTCCATCAGCGACGCCGCGCGTGAACTGCAGAACACGGAAGCTGTGCTGAATCGTAATTACCTCTATCCTGCTCACCAACAAGCTGTTGTTGAGATGGGTGTCTACTTCAGGTGTCTCGCGGAAGAAGGGCGTTCGCGTGAAGCCGTTGGACCAGGGCGTTGCATTGGCCAAACGGCACCTGCACCACAGTCAAGTGTTGGGGCCATCCCGTTGGCTGACTGTCGGAGCCCCGCTGGCTGCCTGTTTTGTCTGTACAACCGTGGGCAACGAAGTTTTGACTATGTGTGGAATCTGGCAACCTTTAATGAATTAAAGCGAACAGAATTGGCAAGGTACAAGCAAAAGGAAGGCCCTCCATTACATGGTCAACTTGCAGCGACTCTCGAGCGAATTCAGGAAATTTTTTCAATTATGTCGGGCGATGACCAGCTCGCACGCTGGCTAGAAGAGGCAACAGAACTGATCACGAGCGGAGAGCATCATCCGCGCTGGTCACATTGGATCACATTGGCCGGTATTTGACTGTGGCTTATTCCTGGAAGCTCGAATCGTATGACCCGGTGGTGCCCATTCCGGCTGCCGAGTCCGAAACGCTCGTGCCTAGTGCTGACTTCGTCATTAGCCGTCATCGGAATGGTGAAGTATTGTCGGTTTTTGGGGACGACATATGGGACCTGAGCCCGTACGCAGGGCTACTCTGTCGCTTGAACTTCACGCAAGCTGCCCAAGAAAGCCGTCGTTCGGACATTTGCGCCGCGAATGTTGCAACCCTCAAATTGATTTGCTTCTACTTTCTGTACGGACCCCGCAAGCCCATTTCGCCCAAAACCGCTTACGTTCTTTACGACGTAGTCAAACGGGTGTTTGACCATGCAAATGAGAATCGCGTGTTAATGACGCAGCTGGGTCGTTTCGATCGGTTGGTCATTTCATTGGCAGAGCGTATTACCCCATCGTATGCTCGGAGTTTACCGAGAGTGCTCAATGAGCTATATGCCGCAAGAGCACACCTCGGCCTCACCATATTCGATTACAGCCAAACCAAAAGGCTTCAACACGCGCTTCCCAAGGCGATCGTACGGCAGACTCCATACATTCCGCAGAGGATTTATCACTATCACCTGCGCCGTTGCGGCGAGATGCTGACTGACTTCCTTGAGCATAGCGTCCAATTTGAAGAGCTTTTTGATTACTGTTTGGTAGTCTACAAGGAGGCGCGTGGGCGCAGTCGAATATTCGACCCACATAAAAATACGTTGAGACCATTTAACCGTTACTCCGACGCATTCTGTGGTTTGACGTTTGGCGATGCCGCCGCCAAATATGGCGTCTACGACGTTATTGCTCGCTGGTTAACTCCAGTGAACGGCAGTCTCAGCGATTTGCGAATTACTGCGCTTTCGAAGTACTTTGGTGCAGTGCTGTTCGTAGGGCAAATGCATCTCATTTCGTATTCTGGTATGAGGATCGATGAGGTTGTGCCACTGCGTTTCGATTGCCTCTCACACGAGAAGGATAAGTATCTGGGTGACATCTACCTGCTCACGGGGGCCACAACAAAGACCGATCCCGATGATGATGCACGGTGGGTCACCTCGTCCGCAGCACAGACGGCAGTAAATGCCATGAAGGCTGTCGCGCGAATGCGACTCAAGGCTGCGGCTTTAGACCCACGCATGGCCATTCACGACCTCAGCGAGCAAGGTGCAAGGTTGTTTTCGCGTGGGTTCGAGCCGTGGTGCTGCGGAATTCGTGTGGATGCTGACCCGGAACGCCGAGTTCACCGTACTATGGACGGCTGGAGGGAGCGCTGTCCGGGCTTGTACGACTCGGCAGAGCTCGTGATCTCTGAGGCTGATTGGAAGGAAGCAGTCGCGCTGACGCCAACACTTGATTCCGAGAAGTACGCGATCGGCGCAACATGGACATTTACATACCATCAACTGAGACGAACGCTGACATGCAATGCAGCCGCGTCCGGGATTGTCACGCTTCCTGCGCTGCAGTACCAAATGAAGCACCAGCACGAAGCGATGACCCGGTATTACGCGCGTAACTATTCTGCCCTGCAGATAAATGAATCCCTCCGCAAGGATTTCGGAGACGAAATCATCGATGCGTTGGTTCGCGACGCGGTTAGCTTGGCTGCAGACCACTACGTTTCCCCGCATGGTCAAGCTCACAAGCAAGCGAAACTTCGATTCGTCTCTGGCGCGGAAGAATCTGCGTTGCGCCGGAAAGCTCAGCAGGGGACCTTGTCTGTTCGTCATAATGCGCTTGGTATATGTCTTTTCGCTGGTGAGTGCAAATTTGGCGGTATTGATTCTGTTGCTTCGTGCATCGGGTGCAGTGACGTCCTCGTAGATGCGCGTCGCAAGTCAAAATTTGAGAGCTTGATCGGAGTGCTAGAGGACGAGTTGTGGGATGCCGGGGAAGATGATGGACCGGACACTGCTAGCCGCAGGGCCCAATTGGACGCTATGCGAAGGGTGATTGATGTCGTCCTTGCCTGAGCCTGAAGCGACAAAGGCTGGTGCGGAAGCGGCCTTCAGGTCCGCTTTTGCCCGATTGCGGAGCGGCTGCCCTGAGATACTCCCAGCCGGAACTCGGGTTACGCAAAACAATGTGGCCAGAGAGGCCGGTCGTGATCCATCGGCATTCAAGAAGAAGCGCTACCCCGAGCTGGTCCGCGAGATTCAGGGTTTTCTTGCTTCGCCAAAGTCAGCTGCGGGGCGCATCGCTAATGAGGTACCTGAGAATAAAAAATCCGGTACTGCTGAGCTTGCTCGTTTGCGCGATGAACGTGATCTATTGCTGGTTCAGTTGCTGGCTGCCAAGCAAAAGATTTTTGAGCAGTGGCAGTTGATCCAGAGATTTGAAGCGTCTGAAAGTTCGAATGTTACGAACTTGGACGAAAGGCGCAAAGGGAGAGTCGATGCCGAACCAGATTGATGCCTTGCTTGATATCGTTGCGCGTCTCCGTGATCCGAACGATGGATGTCCTTGGGATCTTGCGCAAACACACATTTCGCTAGCTCCCTTCGCGATCGAAGAGGCCTATGAGGTTGTTGATGCCATTGAACAGGGTGACTCAAATGATCTGCGCGACGAGCTCGGTGACCTTCTGTTCCAAGTAGTGCTCCATGCTCGCCTGGCACAAGAGAGACGGGAGTTTGCGTTCGGGGATGTTGTGGAAGCTGTGTGCAAAAAAATGGAGCGAAGGCATCCGCATGTATTTGGTGCTATTGATGTGGGAGCCTCGGCGCCATCTTGGGAGCAGTTGAAGAATCAAGAGCGTGCAGAGCAGGAGAGTGGCGATATGTCCGCCCTGTCTGGCATAAGTGCGGGAATTCCTGAATTAGCCAAGGCAATTAAGCTACAGAAGAAGGCTTCCATGGTTGGCTTCGATTGGAACAATCCGCTTCTGGTAATTGAAAAGGTGAAAGAAGAACTCGATGAAGTGTTAGCCGAACTTCAGGCGGAAGCCGGGACAGCTGATCACCCGGATGAAGCAATCGCTGAAGAAGTGGGTGATCTGCTGTTTGCCTGTGTGAATCTTGCGCGCCATCTGTCGCTCGATCCAGGTCAGGCGCTGCGGCGTGCCAATTCGAAGTTTGAGCAGCGCTTCCGGAAGATGGAACAGATCGCCGACGCGCGTGGGTTGCAATTTGGTGAACTTTCCTTGGTACAGCAGGAAGTCCTTTGGCAGGAAGCTAAGCGGCAGCTGCAACCGATCATGCCAGCGACGGTTAGATCGCCAAACTTGTCCTTCTGAACAGGTGGAATCGTACCGCTGGCAAGCAGTTCGCCAATTTCTTCCGGATACAGCGTGCATCGCGCATCGTTCGGGTTGAGCATCACGATTGCGCCGCGGGTGATTTCGAACAAGGTGCGGCCGGTCAGTGGGACAATGCGTAGTCGGCCCTGCAGAATCGCCGCAAGCCGCATGAACATTGACTCTCGTGCCTCTGGACAGATTCACGAATCTCCGGAAAATCGACGCATATCGCAAGATTCCTGAGGGATTTCGCCGATGAGT
>JAFEBV010000040.1 GCA_018242485.1 Pseudomonadota bacterium | reverse complement strand
GGGTGAAGGTGACCACCGCCAGCGGGCAGACCGACTACCCGGTGTACGACCTGTCCGGGCGGCTGCTGAGCGAAGACGATGCGCGCAGCAACCAGAGCAGCGACTACGTGAGCCTGAACGGCAGCTTGGTCGCCATCCGCCGCGCCAGCCTGGGCGGCACGAACTGGACGACGGCCTACGAGCACACCGACGCCCTGCGCAGCCCGGTGCACGAGACCGACGTCAACGCCAACCCGACCACGCGCGGGACGCAGTGGTTCACCCCCTTCGGCGAGCCCAGCAACGGCAGCTACCTGCAAGGCCCGGGCTACACCGGCCACATCAGCGATGCGGCCAGCCACCTCACCTACGCCCAGCAGCGCTACTATGATCCGGTGCTCGGGCGGTTCCTCTCGGCCGATCCGGTGCAGGCGGATGACAAGGGTGGGGATTTCAACCGGTACTGGTACGCCAATGACAACCCCTACAGATTTACTCACCCGGATGGACGCGATGTTGGGTTTGCGTTCCAAAACGGCGCGACTGTATGGGATGCAGTTGAAACGATAGGATATCTATCATTATCTCCCACGTTTAGGGGCGAAATGTCGCAAATCATAAATTCGAAAAATCATTATACGTTACAGTTTGACAGCGGCAATGATGTAAAAAATGGTTATAATCACGATAATCGCACCGCGACCATAAATCCGAGAAAGGGGCTTTTGGTTCGTTCTACCGGGAAAATTCAATCCGCAGCAATCGGAGCTGGGCATGAGATTTCACATGCTGCAGAGCATGATCGAATTGGTACGGCTCAAATGATAGATAATCTTAAAACGTCCTTTACTTTTGATGGCGTTTCGCCAGATGGAAAATATACATTTAGGTCAGGAACAAGTCGCGAAGAGGATCGTGCAACTTCCATGGAGACGAGGATGGCAAGAGAACTCGGTGATATCGCAAGAAGCTCTTATCATGATGAGCTTGGTAGAGTAAATGTCGCTAGTCCGACAAGCACGGAATCCTGTAATGGGCCTTGTTCAACATCTTCAGGATTTACGTTGACGCCTTAGGTGGAGAATTTTCTTGTAAAAACCTATCTTGCATGGCAACTAACCAATAAAATCGTATGTTTAAATTGTTAGTTTCATTGACTATTTTTCTGCTTGCGTCGCCTGCGTTTGGACAAAATCAGGTGGCGGCAGATCATCTGGCGGCGGCATTTAATAACACGCGTTCGATCAGTTTTTATTTTTTATCGCAGACTGACGATTATTCTCTAAGTGCAACTCAACTTAAGGCCGCATCGACCATTAGAATTTACCGAGCATGTGGCCGGGATTGTGAAAATTATATGCGGGATGTTGTGGTTCACCTGAAACAGGCTGTGCCGTTAAAGTGTCGATCCGGTCAGCAAAACGTACTGATTGAAACAGGGAGTGGCGTCAAGGTGTTATACAGTTATTCCGGGCGATTGATTGAATTTGAGGGAAATTGTTATTTTAATCAAAAAAGTGTTGATGAAATACTTAGTCGGCCCTGCAAAATTCACTCAGCAGCCAAAGCCCAGCCGAACGGTGCCGACGATCGAACGAAATCGACTGGGTGAGGTGTTGGTCGTCCGGATGCGCCATACAGCCGCCCGAAGAGCAGG
>JAFEBV010000003.1 GCA_018242485.1 Pseudomonadota bacterium | reverse complement strand
TCGTACACCGGGTAGTCGGTCTGCCCGCTGGCGGTGGTCACCTTCACCCGGCGGCCGTGGCCGTCGTAGCGGTAGCTCTCCTTGCCGGCGACCTGCGTCATGCGGTTGGCGGCGTCGAAGGTGTAGCGGTCGTTGCCCGCTGGTGGGTGTTGGGGCGGCTGGGAATTCTGGGTGTCCTCGATTCTCTTCCAGTCGTTCTTTCCGACCGAATTCATCGCCGCGCGGTGCAGCTGGGTGGCGCAGTCTCGAATAATGGGTGTCCCAGTCGTTGCGTTGTTGTAGCGGTTGAAGCTGAGGAATAGTGGGTGTCCTCGAGTAGTCGCGGCCAGCGTCCAATGGGTGTCCTCGATTCGCTCGCTTAGTACATCCGTCGGATCCTACTGTTCCGAGTTATCTCTCCAATGCGCACCATACAAATTAATTGTCGCAATTCCTGGTTTTACGGGTTTCTTAGAAATGGAAATATCCTCTGGCCGGAAAATACTATAAAGTAAAGACTTTGTCATTATCAATTTTTTTGCGCATCTATTACTAAATTGCAAGTATACAATTCGCTCCCCGTCCACCTTATATCCCGCAAGCGGCACTCGTTTACGTGCAGCCAAAGGCATTAATTCATTGAGTCCATTTAAATCAAATCGCGTTACCGATGGTGTCATTGATGAAACGCGCACAATACACTCGCTTCGAGTAGGCAACTTTGCGCCTTCGGCATACGCCATAGGATCAGTGAGCAGCAGGAACTGGGGTATAAATAATAAGAGAAGAATCCGCAACGTTGTCATGGGTGCTTGCCTGATATGGGTATTGAATATACCATCGATTCCCGCCTGGACCGCCCAAGGCAGAAAATAAAAATCCGCCACTTGAATTATTGCCTGTAAAACCACTGCCATGCGTTACTGGCTTGAACCAATTGTCGCTGGCGCTTATGGACAACAATTTACCCGTGCCGTCAATGGGTAATTGTTTAACTCTATAGACAAATTGAAAAGTGGGTGGAAAAGCGATTGATCGCGGCTGAATTATTATTCCTCCTCTTGAATCTACCGAGATTGAATTTCCTTCACTAATCTCACCTGCTTTTCGCCACTTCGCATAGTCGATCCCACTGATCGGCACTGAAGAATGATTCTCGGTATTGCTTTGATGGACATTTTGTCCTTTGCCCCCAGCGGCAAGAGCAAATCGATGCTCCCAACCTGACTGATTTCCAGCAATCCCATCAAGTTGTCCAGAGTATTGCCTACAAAAAACGCCTGCGATGCACGATTGCCCGGGAATAGTTGCCGCCCGCCCATCCTTATCCGTGAACTTGTAAGGGTTGTTGTTGGCGTACCAGTAGCGATTGAAGTCGCCACCCTTGTCATCCGCCTGCACCGGATCGGGCGAGAGGAAGCGCCCGAGGACGGGATCATAGTAGCGCTGCTGGGCGTAGGTGAGGTGGCTGGCCGCATCGCTGACGTGGCCGGCGTAGCCCGGGCCTTGCAGGTAGCTGCCGTTGCTAGGCTCGCCGAAGGGGGTGAACCACTGCGTCCCGCGCGTGGTCGGGTTGGCGTTGGCGTCGGTCTCGTGCACCGGGCTGCGCAGGGCGTCGGTGTGCTCGTAGGCCGTCGTCCAGTTCGTGCCGCCCAGGCTGGCGCGGCGGATGGCGACCAGGCTGCCGTTCAGGCTCACGTAGTCGCTGCTCTGGTTGCTGCGCGCATCGTCTTCGCTCAGCAGCCGCCC
>JAFEBV010000039.1 GCA_018242485.1 Pseudomonadota bacterium | reverse complement strand
CGAACCTGAACCCCAATCGCATGGCAATTGCTGCTCAATTTCTTTGGACGACTCTGCAAGATTGGATCTGTTGACCCTCCCGCAGGCGTCCGCACAAGTTTCCTGCGCACACTGTCAAAGAACTTCACGCAACCTCCCGAAGGAGGAACCCGGAGCCTTTCGCGCCAGGGAGCCGCACACTATACAGCCTCCAAGGTAAAGGTCAACACCCCACAGAGAAAATTTTCATCGCCGCGCGACCGCATCCGGCTTGACAGATGCCGCGCACTGACCGAACGTCAGCGCATGACGACCACGAGAATTCGCATGCTCCAATCACCACGCACGATCTGCAGAACCCTGCTGGCAACGGCTCTGTTGGCGACCACACTGCCGATCGGGCAGGTGCTGGCGCAGGACGGGCAAGATGCCTATCAGATCACGCCGATGACCTCCTCGTGGGTGCGTCTGCATGGCCATCGCTACACCGTCGAGATCGCGCAGACGAATGCACAACGCGCGCGTGGTCTGATGTTCCGCGATCATCTGGCACCCGGGCACGGCATGCTGTTCATCCACGAAGGTCAAGGCCCGCTCGCCTACTGGATGAAGAACACCCATATTCCGCTGGACATCTTCTACTTCGATGCGCAGCGCAAGCTCGTCTCGGTGTCGAAGAACACCCCGCCGTGCGACCTGGGCGATGCCTGTCCGCCCTACCGCAGCGACGCGCCGGCGATGTACGTGCTCGAGCTCAATGCCGGCGTCGCCGACAAGATTCACGCCAAAACGGGCGACGCGCTGACCTTCGGCCCCCACATTCCCACGACACCACCACCGGCAGCCGATAACGCTCCTTCGCCCGCCCCACCTTGATCCCACCGCCAACGGACCCATCATGGACGGCATGAACCCGCGACGCGAAAAGGCGACAACTGGCCTGCCCTGCTGGGATGCGCTGGCACGGATGGACGACGACGCCCTGCCGCTGCTGGGCACCGCGCTGCTGATCGCGCGCGACGAGTACCCACAGTTGCAGCCCGAGCCCTACGACGCCATCGTCAACGGCTACGTGGAAGCCCTGCGCGAGCCGGTGCGCACGCAGGATTCCGCGCCCGCGCGCATGGCGGTGATCAATCGTTATCTGTTCGACGAGGTGGGATTCGGTGGCGACACCGAGTCCTACGACGACCCGCGCAACAGCTATTTGAACGACGTGTTCGAGCGCAAGCTCGGCATCCCGCTGTCGCTGGCGCTGGTGCAGATGGAGATCGCGCGCCGCCTCGACGTGCCGCTGGACGGCATCTCCTTTCCCGGCCATTTCCTCGTGCGCCTGCCGGTGGACGACGGCATCCTCGTGATGGATCCGTTCAACAAGGGCCGCTCGCTCAGCGCCGATGAATTGCGCGACCGCGTGCGCGTGCATTGCGACGGACAGACCCCGGACGACAGCGAACTGCTGCACATCCTCGCTCCGGCCACGCATCGCGCGATCCTGCTGCGCATGCTGCGCAACCTCAAGGCGTTGTACGCCGAACGCCGCGACTGGGAGCGCGTGGCGCGCTCATCGGATCGCCTGCTCAAGCTGCAACCCGGTCTCGGCGAAGAAGTGCGCGATCGCGGTCTGGCTTACCTCAAGCTCGGCCACATCGCCGGCGCGCGCGACGACCTCACCCGCTACCTGCACGTGCAGCCCGAAGCGCCCGACGCCGATGCGATCCACGCCCTGCTGATCGAGGCGACCGGACAGCAGCAGCGATTGAATTGATGCACTCGATCAAAACCGCCTGATCGATCGGCCTTGCGCGGCGAATCTCAGCCGAGCGGCATCATCTCGAAGTCGTCCTTGGTGACGCCGCAATCCGGACAGCACCACGTCTCCGGCACGTCTTCCCAGCGCGTGCCGGGCGCGATGCCTTCTTCCGGCAGGCCCTGCGCCTCGTCGTAGATGAATCCGCACACCACGCACATCCACGTGCGGTAGGCGACGGCGTCGGGGGCGGAAACGTTCATTGCGATGGCTTCACATGCGACACTAGAGGGTGCGATTTTCGCACTTCACGCCATCCGGGGGAAGTTGAGCATGCGCAACCATGGCTCCATGCGTGGCCTGTACGCGATCACACCCGAGGAACCCGACACGCGGCGGCTGTTGAAACGGGTCGGCGCGGTGCTCGAACAGGGCATCGCCCTGCTCCAGTACCGCAACAAGGGCGGCGATCCCACCTTGCGGATGGAACAGGCATTGGGGCTGAAGCTGCTGTGCCTGCCCCACGACGTGCCGCTGATCGTCAACGACGATGTCGAGCTGGCGCGGCAGATCCAGGCCGACGGCGTGCATCTGGGTCAGGACGATGCCGACGTCGCCGGCGCGCGCGAGGAACTGGGCGAGCACGCACTGATCGGCGTCACCTGCCATGCCAGCATGGATCTGGCGCGCACCGCCAGATCACGCGGCGCGAACTACCTCGCCTTCGGCGCGTTCCACACCAGCCGCACCAAACCCGATGCGAGCGTGGCCAAGCCCTCCATCCTGCGCGAGGCAAAGCCGCTGGGCCTGCCGCTGGCAGCCATCGGCGGGATCGCGCCGGCGCATGTGCCGATCCTGCGCGAGGCCGGCGCCGACCTGATCGCGGTGGTGTCGGGACTGTGGGACGCGCCCGATCCGGGCGCCGCCGCCTGCGCCTACATCGACGCCTTCATGCACCACGCCTGAGCCCTTCATGAGCACCAGCCACGACCTGTTCCAGCAAGCCCTGCATTGCATCCCCGGCGGCGTGAACTCGCCGGTGCGCGCCTTCCGCTCGGTCGGCGGCGAACCGTTCTTCGCCCAGCGCGCGCAGGGTGCGTACCTGTGGGATGTCGAAGGCCGGCGCTACATCGACTACGTCGGTTCGTGGGGGCCGATGATCGCCGGCCACGCGCATCCGCAGGTGCTCGACGCGGTGGCGAAGGTGATGCGCGACGGGCTGTCGTTCGGCGTGCCCAATTCGCTGGAAGTGACGATGGCGCAGACCATCGCGCGCCTCGTGCCGTCGGTGCAGATGGTGCGCATGGTCAACTCCGGCACCGAGGCCACGCTGTCGGCGATCCGCCTCGCCCGCGGCGCGACCGGGCGCAACCGCATCGTCAAATTCGAAGGCTGCTACCACGGCCACGGCGATTCGTTTCTGGTCAAGGCCGGCTCGGGCGCGCTCACCCTCGGCGTGCCCGATTCGCCCGGCGTGCCCAAGGCGCTGGCCGACCTCACTCTCACCTTGCCGTACAACGATTTCGACGCCGCCACCGCACTGTTCGACGCGCACGGTGACACCCTCGCCGCGCTGATCATCGAACCCATCGTCGGCAATGCCAATTGCATCCCGCCACGCGAGGGCTTCCTGCAACACCTGCGCGAACTGTGCACGCGGCATGGCGCGCTGCTGATCTTCGACGAGGTGATGACCGGTTTCCGGGTGGCGCTGGGCGGCGCACAGGCGCTGTACGGGGTCACCCCCGACCTGACCACCTTCGGCAAGATCATCGGTGGCGGCATGCCGGTCGGCGCGTATGGTGGCCGTCGCGAGCTGATGAACCAGATCGCGCCGGCCGGGCCGATCTATCAGGCCGGTACGTTGTCGGGCAATCCGGTGGCGATGGCGGCAGGTTTGGCGACGCTGGAGCTGATCCAGCAGCCCGGCTTCCACGACGAACTGCATCGCAAGACCCGCCTGCTCACCGACGGCCTGCGCGCGATGGCGATCGAAGCCGGCGTGCCATTCAGCAGCAACCGCGTGTGCGGTATGTTCGGACTGTTCTTCACCGATGCGAAGGTGGAAACCTATGCGCAGGCCACCGCCTGCGACGTGGCGATGTTTCGGCGCTTCTTCCACGGCATGCGCGAGCGCGGTGTGTACCTCGCACCCTCGGCGTTCGAGGCGGGCTTCATGTCCTCCGCGCATACCGAGGAAGACATCGCCGCGACGCTGGAAGCCGCGCGCAGTGCGTTCGCGGAGGCGGCGCACGATTGATTGCTGCGCAGGAAAGTAGTCGTGGCGATGCGTTGCTTTCCCCTCCCCTTGCGCAGCAGGGGGAGGGTGGGAGGGGGTTACTCCTCGCAGTGAGACACCCCTCTCCCAGCGCTACGCGCCACCCTCTCCCGCAAGGGGAGAGGGAACCCGCGAGCCTCAACAGCGCAACGACGCCGACTCGCGGATGCCGTCAAGGATGGTCTGATCGACTGAGGCTGCATCCAGCCCGACATTGTTGTGCTCGAGCACGCGCTCGGCGCGGTAGCTGGAACGCACCAGCGGCCCGGACACCGCTTCGAGGAAGCCCATCCCCAACGCCACGTCGCGGAAATGCTGGAACTGCTCGGGGGTGACGAAGCGTGCAACCGGCAGGTGGTTCTTGGTCGGCCGCATGTACTGGCCCAGCGTCACCACGTCCACATCGGCGGCGCGGATGTCGGCCAGGGTGCGCTCGATTTCATCGTCGGTTTCGCCCAGGCCCAGCATCATGCTGGTCTTGGTGATCGTCGTCGGCGCGTAAGTCTTGGCGAACTTCAGGATGTCCAGCGTCTGCCGGTAACCGGCGCGCGGATCGCGCACCGGATGGGTGAGGCGCTCGACGGTTTCGATGTTCTGCGCATAGGTCGCAAGGCCGGCATCGAGCACCTTGGCCACGCAATCGTGGCGACCGGCGAAATCGGGCGTGAGCGCTTCCACCGCGGTCTGCGGCATGCGCGCGTGAATGGCGCGGATGCACGCCGCGTAATGGCCGGCACCGCCGTCGGGCAGGTCGTCGCGGTCCACCGAGGTCAGCACCACGTACTTCAGCCCCATCAGCGCCACCGCATCGGCGACGCTGGCCGGTTCCAGCGGATCCAGCCAGCCCTGCGGGTTGCCGGTGTCCACCGAACAGAACTTGCAGGCGCGCGTGCACACCGAACCCATCAGCATCAGCGTGGCGGTGCCGCGGCCCCAGCACTCGGCGAGGTTCGGGCACTTGGATTCGGCGCACACGGTGGACAACTTGTGCGTGCGCACGATGTCGCGCACCGCTTCGAACTTGCCGCCCGCCGGCAACTTCACCCGCAGCCACGACGGCTTGCGCTCGGCGTCGGGGATCACGCTGAGCGCGCTCGGACGGATGCCGTCCTTGACCGCGCGCGTGCCCTGCGGGCTGGTGAACTTGCTGCCCGGCGCGACGCGGGGCTGATCGGTGGTTTCGTTCATGGAAGTCCGGATCGATGCGGCGAGCACCGATGGCGCGTGCCGAGGTTGCTCATTCTACCGCCGCGGAGCGTGCAGGATGGGCGCATCGCGCGCGGGTGGGATGCCAGCCACCTTCTGCGTTGCGGGCAATCCACTTTCGACGGATCTCAGCGCCCGACGCGCTGCGCCAGTCGATCCGGGTCACGTCGATGATGGAATACGGCGACCACCAGCAATTCATCACCCCGAACGCGGTAGACCAGCGAGTAGGGAAATTTCCGGAGGATGGCTTGACGGCAGCCTGCGCCGATTTCGGGATGGCCATCCGGATGGCGCATCGTCGCGAAGATGGCCGCATCGAGCGCGCGGGCGAATTCGAGACCAAGGCCTGCTGCCCGCGAATCGTACCAAGCTCTGGCCTCGAGGGCTTCAGCCCGCGCTTCGGGGCGGAATACGACGCGCATCAATGGCTGCGGGAGAAAAGCTCCGCGCGTACCTGATCCCACGCCACGGCCGATGCGGGATCCTTGTCATGCGCAAGCAGCCGGCGCTGCATCTCCTGCATCTGCTTCGCAGTGAGCATCGCCGCATCCGGCGTCTCGGCAACGATACTGTCCCAGATGTCTTCGGCAAGCTGGATGCGCTCGGCGATCGACAGGGCAAGAAATTCGGGACGGGACTGGCTCATGCGCCGAGTATAGGCCCAAGACATTGCATTCGCGCCATCACCGGCCTATCCCTCATCCGGGCATTCCGTTGACGATGCAACCCGCAGCATGCCGGCCACCCTGCGCACGCAAGCATGGCCTACTCCGGTGCATCCGTAGCGCCCGGCGCACGCTCCCCCAGCCGAAACCGGCAGGCCGGCTGCCCGTGCAGCATGCAGGCGGTGCGCTGCACGCTGCGGCCGGTGGCCTGCGCCATGAAGGCCAGATCGAAGCGGCACACGTCCGGATGGGCGCGTGCCAGAGAATGAAAGACGCAATTCCACGCCTGCACTTCGCTGTGACCGTCAGCCTGCGTCACTTCGGCTTCGTAGCCCAGCGTGTCGAGTTGCTCGGCAAGCAGGTGCGTGGCCTGTGATGGATCGCCAGCAGCGGCGAGGCGACTGGCTGCCTGTTTACCCAGCCGCGCGCCCAGATCGGTCAGCATCCCCTGCACCGCCGGCACGCCACCGTGGGCGTACAGGTACTCGATCATGCCCTGTGCGAGCAAGGCATAGTTGCGTGGAAACAGATCGTGGCCCGCCGGCAGCAGGACATACACTGCGCGCGGCCGACCGCCGCTGGCGATCGCCTCGCCGGGTTCGACGAAACCGCGCGCCCGCAGCGCGGTCAGGTGTTGCCTGACCGCGTTGTGGCTGATGCCCAGCGCCGCGCACAAGTCCTCGATCGTCGCGCCCTGCGGACGCGAAAGCAGCGTGCGCAGGAGCTTGCGCTGGGTGTCGCCGAGTTGGTGCAGGGCGCTGGCGCTTTTCATCGACTCCCCTTCATCGCCTCATTTGGCCTTGTCCGGGAACTGCTTGGCGATACCGTCGGCGAGCACGTCGGCGATCATGTTCATGTGCTCCTGCATCTTCGTCCAGCCGGCATCCTGCTGCGCCTGCGGTGCGCCCGCCATCAGCAGATCGACCTGCGCCTGATGGTCGGCGGTGTGCATCATCAGCGCGCCTTGCAGGCTCGCTTCGGTCCAGTTCGGATTGGCCCCGGCGAGGAACTTGGCGATCTCCCCGGCATTGGCGGCGAGCGCCTGCATGGCCTTGTTCTCGCCGGCCTTGTCGCCCGCATGCGCGGCGTCGGTCAGATCCTTCACGCCCTGCCAGTGGCCGGCGAGCAGTTTCAGCAGGCCATCGCCGGCGGGCTTGCCATAGAACCCGGCGACCGCATCGGCGATCTGTTTGGCGTTGGCGACCACCGCATCGGCGGTCTTGGCCTGCGCGGCCTTGTTGCCGGCGTGCACGGCCAGCGCGTAGTCGTGGGTGGCCACCAGATGGCCATGCCAGAGCCCGCGCAGGGCGGCGTGCAGTTGTGGCGCAGTGGCGGCGGCGCTGCTCGCGTGCGCGGCATGGGCGGTGTCGTGCGCCAACACGGCGGGGGTGGCGGTGGCCATGGCCACGCCCACGACGAGGGCGCACAGGATGCGATGGGTGTTCATGGTGGTTCTCCTTGGATGGGGTATCGCCACGCGGCGATGCACCCAAGATAAGGGCATCCGACCATTATTCATTGTGGATATGTGTAAAGCATGCCACAACGATATTAGATGAATGCGGCCGGCGCATTCCAGACATGATTCAATCCAGATACAGATCCGGCAACAGACGCTGCGCAGGATCGACCGCATACGCCGCGAGGTCGCTGATTCCCGCTTCGCGCAACACGTCCTCGTCGATCAGGAAATGGCCGCTGAAGCCGCGCGCTTCACGCACGAGGATGGCGTGCGCGGCATCACCCATGATCTCGGGCTTGCGGCCGTTGGCCCCGCTCACGCCGGGGATCATGTTCAGCGCGTCGGTGGCGATCAGGGTGCGCGGCCACAGCGCATTCACCGCCACGCCGCGCGGGCCGAACTCGGCGGCCAGCCCGAGGGTGACGAAGCTCATGCCCATCTTCGCCAGCGTGTAGCCGGTGTGCGGGCCCCACCATTTCGGATCCAGCGACGGCGGCGGCGCCAGCGTCAGGATGTGCGGATTGGCCGCTTGCAGCAGGTGCGGCAGGCAGGCCTGCGCGCACAGGAAACTGCCGCGCGCGTTGACCTGCTGCATCAGGTCGAAGCGCTTGATCGGCGTGTCCAGCGTGCCGCGCAGCCAGATCGCGCTGGCGTTGTTGACGAGGATGTCGATGCCGCCGAAGTGCGCCACGGTCTGCGCGACCGCTGCGCGCACCTGCTCCTCCTCGCGGATGTCGCACTGGATCGCCAGCGCACGGCCACCATTTTCCTCGATGGCCGCTGCGGCGGTGTGGATGGTGCCGGGCAGTTTCGGATTGGGCACCGCCGACTTGGCGGCGATCACGACATTCGCGCCATCGCGCGCGGCGCGCACTCCGATCGCCAAGCCAATGCCGCGCGAAGCGCCGGTGATGAACAGGGTTTTGCCATGCAAGGTGGGCATGGATTCGGCCGAATGGTTGGAACGCGCAGTGTAGTCCTGGTATCGCCGATGAAACGCGCGTTCATCCCGCAAATTCGCCATGAATTCGAGCAACCACAGCAGCCGCGCTGCGATTCGGGCTCCTCTCCATCAGCGCACAGCCATCCAGAGGCACGATCGTTGGAGGATTCGCCCACGTCCCGACGGGATGCGTGCAGGTGCGCAGCGTTGGTCGCGAACAGCTTCCATCACAGCTGGTACGCCGATTCGCCGTGCGCGCTGATGTCCAGCCCCTCGCGCTCGGCATCGTGATCCACGCGCAGACCGAGCGTGGCGCGCACGATCAGGAATGCGAGCAACGACATTCCCCCTGACCACAGCAGGGTCACCGCCACCCCCAGTGCCTGCACGCCGAGTTGATGGCCGATCGCGTAGTGTGCATCGCCGGTCCCGCCGAGCGCGGGCGCGGTGAACACGCCGGTGAGCAGGGCGCCGACGATGCCGCACACGCCGTGCACGCCGAACACGTCGAGCGCATCGTCCGCGCGCAGCAGGCGCTTGAGCGCGTTCACGCCCCAGAATCCGGCCAGCCCGCTGGCCGCGCCGATGATGAGCGCGCCGCCGACGCCAACGGTGCCGCAGGCCGGGGTGATTCCGACCAGCCCGGCAACCGCGCCGGAGGCCGCGCCGAGCATCGACGCCCTTCCGCGCCGCTGCGCCTCGATCGCGCACCATGCGAGTACCGCGGCGGCCGGTGCAATCAACGTGTCGAGGAAGGCGAGCGCGGCGATGCCGTTGGCTTCCAGCGCCGATCCGGCGTTGAAGCCGAACCAGCCGACCCAGAGCAGGCCCGCGCCGCCGAAGGTCAGCGGCAGACTGTGCGGCGACAGGCGTTCGCGGCCGAAACCGATGCGCGGCCCGAGCACGTAGGCGCCGACCAGTCCGGCGATGCCGGCGTTGATGTGCACCACCGTGCCGCCGGCGAAGTCCAGCGCGCCCAGCTGCATCAGAAAACCGTTGCTTGCCCACACCATGTGCGCCAGCGGCAGGTAGGCGAAGGTGAACCACAGCGCGGCGAAGGCCAGCACCGCGGAGAGCTTGGCGCGCTCGGCGATCGCGCCGACCACCAGCGCGCAAGAAATAGCGGCGAACGCGCCCTGGAAGGCGACGAAAATCATCTCCGGGATGCGCACGCCAGCGCTGGACGTGGGCCAGCTCGACGCAGGAGACACCCCACGCAGCAGCGCTTTCGACAGGTCGCCGATCACTGGGTTGCCGCCGACGAAGGCCAAGCTGTAGCCGTACACCACCCACAGCACCAGCGCCAGCGCGGCCACCACCAGCACCTGCATCAGCACCGAGAGGATGTTCTTCGCCCGCACCAGCCCGCCGTAGAACAACGCCAGGCCGGGCACGATCATCAACACGACCAGCGCGGTGGCGACGAGCATCCACGCGGTGTCGCCCTTGTCGATCGGCGCGTGTAGCGTTTGCGCGAAGGCAGTGGGCGGCAGGAACGCGGACAGCAGCAAGGCCGTCTTGAAGATGCGTGTGGGAACGGTCTTCGACATCGCTCCTCCTGCTCGGATTGCAGTACAACCTCTCCTCCCCCTGCTTGCAGGGGGAGGCTGGGATGGCGCGGTTCGCAGCGTGAACCCCTCAACCCCTCCCCAACCCTCCGGCCCTGCCGGGCGTTCTTCGGCGCACGAACTGCCACCGGCAGTTCGTCAACGCGCCTCATCACCCCCTGTGCTTGCGCACAAGGGAGGGAGACAAGCGGCCTTCTGCTGCTCCTCCCCCTGCCTGCAGAGGGAGGGAGTAGCGCGTCAGATGCCGTAGTACATCGAGAACTCGAGCGGATGCGTCGCCGCGCGGAACGCGGTCACCTCGCCCATCTTCACGCCGATGTAGGCGTCGATGAAGTCGTCGCTGAACACGCCGCCGGCCTTGAGGAAGTCGCGGTCCTTGTCGAGGGCTTCCAGCGCCTGGTCGAGCGAATGGCAGACCTTGGGGATCGCCTTGTCCTCTTCCGGCGGCAGGTCGTAGAGATCCTTGTCCATCGGCGCGCCCGGGTCGATACGGTTCTTGATGCCGTCCAGACCCGCCATCAGCAGCGCGGCGAAGGTGAGGTAGCCGGAGTTCATCGGATCCGGGAAGCGCACCTCGATGCGCCGCGCCTTCGGGTTGGCGACGAACGGGATGCGGCAGCTCGCCGAGCGGTTGCGCGCCGAGTAGGCCAACATCACCGGCGCCTCGAAGCCCGGCACCAAGCGCTTGTAGGAGTTGGTGGTGGAGTTGGCGAAGGCATTGATCGCGCGGGCGTGCTTGAAGATGCCGCCGATGTACCACAGCGCGATCTGCGACAGGCCGCCGTAGCCGTCGCCGGTGAACAGGTTGACTCCGCCCTTGGCCAGCGACTGGTGCACGTGCATGCCGCTGCCGTTGTCGCCGACCAGCGGCTTGGGCATGAAGGTCGCGGTCTTGCCGTTGCGGAAGGCGACGTTCTTGATGATGTACTTCATCGTCAGCAACTCGTCGGCCTTCTTCACCAGCGAGTTGAACTTGGTGCCGATCTCGCACTGCCCGGCGTTGGCGACCTCGTGGTGGTGCACCTCGACCTCGATGCCGGCGGCGGTCAGCGCCTTGCACATTTCCGCGCGCAGGTCGTGCAGCGAATCGGTCGGCGCGACCGGGAAGTAGCCGCCCTTCAGGCCCGGACGATAGCCGGAGTTGCCGCCGTCGTATTCCTTCTTCGAGTTCCAGTGCGCCTCGTCGGATTCGATCTCGAAGAAGGTGTGGCCCATCTCGTTGGCCCAGCGCACCGAATCGAAGATGAAGAATTCGGGCTCGGGGCCGAAGAAGGCCTGCTCGGCGATGCCGCTGGCCTTGACGTAGGCCTCGGCGCGCTTGGCCAGCGAGCGCGGGCAGCGCGAGTAGGCCTGCATGGTGACCGGGTCGAGCACGTCGCACACGAGGATCAAGGTCGGGTCGGCGACGAACGGATCGACCACCGCCGAATCCGGATCCGGCAGCAGCACCATGTCGGACTCGTTGATGCCGCGCCAGCCGGTGATCGAGGAGCCGTCGAACATGCGCCCGTCCTCGAACAGGCCCGGCTCGACGATCGACGCCGGGAAGGTGACGTGGTGCTGCACGCCGCGCATGTCGGCAAAACGCAGATCCACGAATTCGATGGCGTGATCCTTGATGAGTTTGGCGACGTTCTCGTACGACATGCGAAAGCTCCGGCGGTTGGGGATGCTTGACTATAGCAAGTGGCGTGCCAGCCCATGATATCCATGCAAAACAAACAGATAGCTCTCACCAGATAGAAAACACGCACCATTTGCGTGCGAAATATTTTCTCATTTCCCGCATTTGGTGCTCGCGAGAACAGCCAGAAAAAGCTTGCAGTCGCATGCCCGCCTTAACTGGTTTGCGCCTACACTGCCGACTGTTTTGGCCCGGGATCGCCCATGCACGACCTGCTCAACGTCATCCTCCTCGGCATCGTCGAGGGCATCACCGAGTTCCTGCCGGTGTCCAGCACCGGGCACCTGCTGCTGGCCGAGAAACTCGGGTTGGGCGCACGCTCGGATCTGTTCAACATCGGCATCCAGGCCGGCGCGATCCTCGCCATCACCCTGATCTACTGGAAACGCATCTGGAACCTGCTCACGCAATGGAGCGATCCGGGCGCGCGCGACTACCTGTTCAAGCTCGTCGTGGCCTTTCTCATCACCTCGGTGCTGGGCTTGATCGCGGTGAAAACCGGTTTCAAGTTGCCCGAAGAAGTGCACCCGATCGCCTGGGCGTGGCTGATCGGCGGGTTCTGGATGCTCGGCGCGGAGTACTTCGCGGCGAAGATGCCCGATCGCAGCACGGTGAGCTGGCCGGTGGCGGTCGTGGTCGGCGTGGCGCAGATGGTCGCCGGCATCTTCCCGGGCACCTCGCGTTCGGGTTCGACGATCTTCGCGGCGATGCTCACCGGCACCTCCAACCGCGCGGCGGCGACCGAGTTCTCGTTCCTCGTGGGCATCCCCACGATGTACGCGGCGACCGGCTATGAGCTGCTCAAGGCGATCAAGGCCGGCGGCAGCGCGCACGAGGACTGGACCGCGCTCGCGGTCGGTTTCGTGGTCTCGCTGATCGTGGCCTTCATCGCGGTGAAGTGGCTGCTGGGCTACATCCGCACCCACCGCTTCACCTGGTTCGCGATCTACCGCATCGTGCTGGGCGTGGCGGTGCTGGCGCTGATGCCGACCTGAAGTACTTCGTCACGACGTTTCGACGCAGCGGTTCGACGGTCGATGCGCTGCGCCGAACGGTCGCCACGGCCGATACCGAAACCGCCTATGCTATCGGCTCCCGTGCTCGATCACTTTCCAACTACGTCACTGCCATGCGCGACCATCCTTTCACCGCCTCCCGCCGCCTGCGACATGCCGTCATTCTCGCCGGCGTTGCCGCTTTCGCCCTGCTGACGACCGCCGTCTTCGCGACCGGCGCGCCGACACCGGCGGCCAGTCCGGTGGCGAACCCGGCCAAGCCCTCGCCGACGCAGGCGAACGTGGTGTACAAGTGGAAGGACGCGCATGGGGTGTCGCAGTACTCGCAAGACCCGCCACCGAAAGGCGTGAAGTTCGAGACCATCGAGCGCTCCGGGACGACGGCGGGCGATCATGCGGCAGCGAGCCCAACGTCTAGCCCGCCCAAAAGCTCCGGCAACGGATTTTGATGCGGTCAGATCGTGCCGACCGCGACTCAATGTGACGGCGGCAGCAAATCCATGCCCATCACGATGGCGTCCTCGCGGGTGCCGTGTGCCGGGTAATACCCTTTGCGCACGCCGATCTGGATGAAACCCTCGGAGTGGTACAGGGCGATCGCGTTTGGATTGCTCGGGCGCACTTCGAGAAACACCTGCGCGGCGCGATGCCAGCGCGCCAGATCGAGCAGCCGACGCACCAGCAGACGCCCCAGGCCGCAGTGCTGGTGCGCTGGTGCCACACAGACGTTGAGGATGTGCGCCTCGCCAGCGGCGGCGCTGAGCACGCCGTAGCCGAGCAACTGGCCACCATCCTCCAGCACCCAGCATTCGTAACCAGCGGCAAGGCAGTCGCTGAAAATGCCTTGCGTCCACGGAAATTCGTAAGCGGCGTTTTCGATCGTCATCAATTCCGGCAGGTCGCGCGCATGCAGCGCACGCAGGCGCGGCAGCGGCGCGACCGCGGCGTTCACGACGCGCCCTTGCGCAGCGCGCGCAGCCGCGGCCAGATCGCGCGTTTGCACGACGGCTCGACACGCAATTGCGCCACCGATGGCAAGGCCTGCGCGCGCCACCATGCGTCGATGTCGCCGATGCCGGCAGCGTCCACGCCTGCAGCGCGCAGCATCGCGGCGACCAACGCAGCGTTCGCATCCACGGTGGGCGTGTTGATGACATCCGCAACGCGAACGACAATGGGTTGGTACAGGAGATAACCCAGTGCGGCGAGCACGCGCTGCTGCTCGCCCGACCAGTGCGCGTTCACGGCGTTTGCGCCGGCGTCGATGGGGACTTGCGGCGTATCTTGTTCCAAAGCCACATCGCCGGACCGGACAGTGCATACAGCCACGAGATCGCCAGCAGCAGCACGGAGGGATAGATGTTGATCGCCACGATCATCAGCACCACCACCAGCAACAGCATGAAGGGCACGCGCTCGCCGGGCGGCGAGGGATTGGTGCGGCCACCCTTGAAGCTGGTGTAGCGCAGGCGGCTGACCATCAACAAGCCGGCGGCGACGGTCACGCCCAGCGCGGCAAAGCGCATCTGTTCGCCGCTGTAACCCAGGTGATCCATCGTCCACACGAACGACACCACCACCGCGGCGGCGGCGGGGCTCGCCAGCCCGATGAACCAGCGCTTGTCCACCACACCCACCTGCGAATTGAATCGTGCCAGCCGCAAGGCCGCGCAGGCGGCATACAGGAACGAGGCCGACCAGCCGGCCTTGCCCAGCGTCACCGAATCGAGCTTGAGCGTGGACAGGGCCCAGTGGTACATCACCAGCGCCGGCGCCATGCCGAAGCTGACCAGATCGGCCAGCGAGTCGTACTGCACGCCAAACTCGGTGCTGGTACCGGTCAGGCGCGCGATGCGCCCGTCGATGCCGTCGAACATGGCGGCCACGAACACCGCGATGCAGGCAGTCTCGAAATGCCCGATCGCCGCGGCGAGGATGGCGTAGAACCCCGCAAACATCCCGCCGGTGGTCAGCAGGTTCGGGAGCAGGTAGATCCCGCGCGAACGCGGTGCCGGCCGGGGGGGCTCATCCATGGTGGGCTTGTACGATGGCAGCCATGATTGCGCTAGAGTGTAGCCGGTGGGTCGTCCGCCCGCCCATAGCCCCTTCACTTGACCGCACCACCCGGAGGTCGTCATGCGCCACCATTCCCCGGCCCCAGTCCGGCCCCTCATCGGTTTGCTCGTGGCGATCGGACTGCTCGCGGGCAGCCTCGCCATGGCCGAGACCGTCTACAAGTGGAAGGATGCCAACGGGCAATCCCACTATTCGCAGCAGCCGCCGGATGGCGTCAAGAAGTACGAGACGATCACCTCGGCCGGCACTGTCGACACAGACGATGCGAATTCGCCCGCGACACCGGCTTCCGGCGGCAAAGATCACGTCGCAGCCGGCAACGCCGCTAGCAGCGCCACGCCGGCGCAGCAGCAGCGCACGCAGTTGTGCAAGCAGGCCCGCGACAACGTGGACACCCTCAACCAGCATGCCACGGTGACAACCGACCTCAACGGCGACGGCAAGCCCGTGACCTTGAATGCCGCCCAGCACGACAAAGCCTTGAGCGACGCCAAGAAGCAGGTCGATTTGTACTGCGCGCAGTAGCAGCGACGCAGGGGCAGGGTTGGCATCAGGCGGGGTTTGCGGAACCGGGCCGCGCATGGTGCGGTGGATGTCTGGCTGTGCGCAGTCATTCGCTCGCAATCAGGACGATACGTTCGGCGCATTCGTCAGCAGCGCATCCCACGGATGCGCTCGTTACTATTCGGAATTCGGAAATTCCATCCGCTTTCCGTTCCCGCATCGACGACCCTGCTTTCTGATTTTTCTGCGTTGCTGATTTCTCCTATTGGGGACAGGCTGCTTTCTGTCCTTTGTCCTCTGTCCTTCGTCCTCTGAACCCCATGCGCCTGTCCCGCTTCCATCTGAACACCGCCCGCGAAACCCCCGCCGACGCGGAGATCGTCAGCCATCAACTGATGCTGCGCGCGGGCATGATCCGCAAACTCGGCGCCGGGCTGTACACCTGGTCGCCGCTGGGTCTGCGGGTGATGCGCAAGGTCGAGGCGATCGTGCGCGAGGAAATGGATCGCGCCGGTGCGCTGGAATTGCAGATGCCCACCGTGCAACCGCGTGAACTGTGGGAAGAAACCGGGCGCTGGGAGAAATTCGGGCCGCAATTGCTCAAGATCGTCGATCGCAAGCAGGCCGAATACTGTTATGCGCCGACCGCCGAGGAAGTCGTCACCGATTTTGCCCGCAACGAATTGCGCTCCTACAAGCAGTTGCCGGTGAATCTCTATCAAATCCACAGCAAGTTCCGCGACGAGATCCGCCCGCGTTTCGGAGTGATGCGCGCGCGCGAGTTTTTGATGAAAGATGCGTATTCCTTCCACCTCACGCCCGAGGACATGGAGCGCGAATATCGCAACATGCACGCTGCCTACACGCGCATTTTCACGCGGCTGGGATTGCAGTTCCGCGCGGTGCGCGCCGATTCGGGCGCGATCGGCGGCGATGCCTCGCAGGAATTTCACGTGATGGCCGCGTCGGGCGAAGACGCGATTGCTTTCTCCGATGCTTCCGATTACGCGGCCAATATCGAGATGGCGCAGGCCGCCGCACCCGGCCCGCGACCGGGCGCAACCGAATCGATGCGGAAAATCGACACGCCCACGCAGAAAACCTGCGAGGAAGTTGCTGCTTTGTTGGGGATTGCCCTGACCCGCACGGTCAAATCGGTCGCCCTCGTCGGCGACGCCCACACCGGTTTCGTGCTGGCGCTGGTGCGCGGCGATCACGTCGTCAACGAGATCAAACTGGCCAAGTTGCCCGGGCTGGGGGATTACCGGCTGGCGACCGAGGAGGAAATCCTCGATCACCTCGGCAGCGAGCCCGGCTTCCTCGGTCCGGTGCGACCACGAAAGAACATTGCTGTCGTCGCCGATCGCGAGGTCGCGGCGATGGCCGATTTCGTGGTCGGCGCCAACGAAAAGGGTTACCACCTCGCCGGTGTGAACTGGGGTCGCGATTTGCCTGAACCGCAGATCGTCGCCGACATCCGCAGCGTGGTCGAAGGCGATGTGTCGCCCGATGGCTGCGGCACCTTGCATCTGGCGCGCGGCATCGAAGTCGGTCATGTGTTCCAGCTCGGGCAGAAATACGCGCAGGCGATGCAGGCCACCGTGCTCGACGAAGCCGGCAAGATGCAGGTGATGTACATGGGTTGCTACGGCATCGGTGTGACCCGTATCGTCGCCGCGGCGATCGAGCAAAACCACGACGCCAACGGCATCATCTGGCCCGAACCGATGGCGCCGTGGAAGGTGGCGGTTTGCATCATCAATCCAAAAAACAATCCGGAAGTCGCGGCGGCCGCGGAAAACCTGTATCGCGAATTGAACGCCGCCGGCATCGAAGCCGTGCTCGACGATCGTGGGTTGCGACCCGGCCCGATGTTTTCGGATATCGAGTTGATCGGCATCCCGCACCGGGTGGTGGTATCCGAACGCGGCTTGGCTGCCGGCACCTGCGAATACCGTGGCCGGCGTGACACCGAAGCCAGTCAACTCGACCGCGCCGCCGTGTTTGCGCGTCTGGCAGAGTGTTGAGAAAGTGCTTACCTGCGCTTGACTCGCCGCTTGCGGCGGCTCGCCCTTTGGGCCGGCATCGCCGTTCGCGCCTGCGGCGCAGTCTCAACTCGTCCATCCTTGGATCGCACCAGCAGGCTGTTTCTCAACAGCCTGCTGGATCTGGGTTGAATCGGCAAATCGGATAACCACGAAAAACCATTGCCTTGCCGGGAGTCGATAATTCCCGGCATTTCACTTTTCGTACAGACAGGGTTAACATGTTCGTGCCCCGCCCCGTGGGCAACCCCTCACGAACAACGAGAATCCACCCATGTCGATCGATATCGAAACCCTGTCGGCCAAGGAACTCGGCGCCCTGATTTCCAAGGCGAACCAGCGCAAGAAGAAGCTGGACAAGCGCAAACCCGCCGCCGGCGTGCGCCGGCAGATCAATGCCATCGCCAAAAAGGCCGGCTACACCGTAGGCGAGCTGTTTGGTCATGGCGCGCCGCAGAAGGCCGAGAAAGTCGCTGCCAAGGCACCCAGGCGCAAGGGTGCCAAGGCCGGTTCCAAACTCGAACCCAAATACCGCAACCCCGACAACCACAAGGAAACCTGGGCGGCGCGCGGCAAGCAGCCGAAGTGGCTGGTCGCGGAAATCGCCAAGGGCCGCACGCTCGCGGAATTCGCGATTACCAAGTAAAGCCGATTGGGCAACGTAACCCTGCGACGCCGGCTTTGCGCCGGCGTCGTGCTTTCAGACGCCGCCGACCATTACAGATTCCGCCGCGCGGAAATCAGCAGGTTGCCGAACAGTACACCGGCGACGAGCGCAATCAATACGGTCACCACCGCCACCGCCGTGCTCAGGCCGAGCATGAGGTTGCGTTCGAGCACGAAGGTCAAGCTGCGAAAACTCACGCTGCCGGGCACCAGCAGGATGATGCCCGGCACCCGCACCAGCGCGCCGGGGCGTTTGGCCCAGCGCGCATAGGCGTTGCTGAGCGCACTGATGGCCATGCTGCCGAAGAACACGCCGGCATCGTTGCCTAGTTTGGAACCCACCCAGCGGGTGATCAGATAACCCAGCGCCGCCGACGCCATCACCAGTGGATAATCGCGGCGATGCGCGCGGAACAGCACCGCAAACGCATACGCGGCTGCGAGCAGGGATGCCCATTCCACCCACGCACCGACGCGGTGTTCCACCGCCTCGTGCGGTCGCCAGCCGAGCACCTGCACGAGTTGCATCGCCGCCAGCGTGCCGAAGGTGAGTTTGATCAGGGTTGCCAGCGCGCCACCGAATCGCGCGGTGCCCGATACCAGATGCTGGCTGGACAACTCCGCAACGGCGTTAGTGAGCGTCATGCCCGGCATGTACACGATGATCGCGGCGATCAGCACCGTCTTGGTCGTCAGCGGGATGACGAAAGTCGCCACCGCCGCGGCGAGCAGGGTGGCGGCGAAGGCGGCCAGCGCTTCCTCGGCTTCCAGCAGGCGCGGGCGTGCCGAAGCCATCCAGTGCAGCAGTCCGATCAAGGTGCCGATCAGGCCGGCGGCGGCGATGTCGAACCAACTGTTGCGCAACAGGCCGGCGACGGACGCCGCCGATAAACCGAAGCACGCGGCTTCCAGCGCCATCGCCATGCGTCCCGGCGCGCGGTCGAGCGCTTTCAGCGCTGCCGAGCCTTCGGCAAGGTCGCAACGGCCAGCCATCACGTCCTCGGCGATCGCATCGGCCGCGCACAGCTTGCGCAGTTCGATGCCGCCCGGTTCCAGCCGGATCACCTGGGTGGTGTCGTACACGGCAGTGCTGCTGCCCGCCTCGGCGAAGGACAGGATCATCCCGGTCGGGTTCGACCATGGATGGCAGCGCAACCCCAGCCGCCGCGCCACCGCGCCGATCGCCCCTTCCAGCCGCTGCGCGGTGGTGCCGTAGCTGTGCAGGCGTTTGGCCAGTTCGATCACGAAGCCGATGCGATCGCCGTAGGACACGCCCGCAAGCCGATCCTCTGACCGCTTCGCGGCAGTTTGCGCGTCTGCAATGGGAGCGGGTGTCGCCATGCCGCGCAGACTGGAGGCTAACGCGATCATGCGCAAGCCTCGTCGGTGCGTGGTTGTTCCTGTTCGCGCGCAACCTGCGGCCGGCGACGCGCACGATGGCGCGGCGCTGGCTACACTTGCCACGCCAGCCCACCGGACTGATCGATGAACGCGGTACCCGGCAACGATCCACCCACCCTCGTGCTCGCCGGCGATGCCGCGGACACCCTGCGCGCCGGCGGCGCGTGGGTGCTGGAAACCGCGCCGGCGGTGGAGGATCTGGTGGCACGCGCGAGCCGTGCGCAGCGCATCGACGCCAGCGGATTGCAGCGCATGGATTCAGCCGGGGCGATGCTGCTCAATCGCCTGCTCGATCGCCTGCAACTGGAGCCCGATGCACTGCATCTGTCGGCATCGCAGCAGGCGCTGATGTCGCGCATCGATGCGGTCAATGCGCAGCCGCTGCCGGCGAAGAAAAAGGAACTGGGCGTCTTCGCTGCACTCGGGCGACTGGGGTTCTCGGTGCAGGACAGCATCGTGGAAATCATCGCCCTGATCGGCTTCATGGGCCTGACCCTGAAGACCTTCCTGAAAGTGTTCACGCATCCGGCGCGCTTTCGTGCCACCCCGACCATCCACCACATGGAGATCGTCGGCCTCGATGCGGTGCCGCTGGTGATCCTGCTGTCGTTCCTGGTCGGCGCGGTGCTCGCCTTCCTCGGCGCCAACGTGCTGCAGGCCTATGGCGCGCAGATCTACGTGGTGGAGCTGGTGTCCTACGCCTTCCTGCGCGAGTTCGGTGTGTTGCTCACCGCGATCATCCTCGCCGGGCGCACCGCCAGCGCGTTCACCGCGCAGATCGGCGCGATGCAGAACCGCGAGGAGATCGACGCCATCCGTACGCTCGGGCTGGATCCGATCGAATTGCTGGTGATCCCGCGGCTGGTGGCGCTGCTGGTGACCCTGCCGCTGCTGACCTTCATCGCCATGTGCATGGGCATCGTCGGCGGCGCGGTGGTGAGCTGGCTGGCGCTGGGCATACCGCTGGATCTGTACTGGTCGCGTTTGAATCAGGTGATCGAGTTGCGGCATTTCGTCGTCGGCATCGTCAAGACGCCGATGTTCGCCACGGTGATCTCGCTGATCGGTTGCCTCGAAGGCTTCCAGACCCAGGGCACCGCGCAGTCGGTGGGCGAGCGCACCACCTCGGCGGTGGTGCAGTGCATCTCGCTGGTGATCGTGCTCGATGCGATCGCCGCGGTGTTCTTCATGGAGATCAATCTGTGAACCGAGGGTTGGAGGCCTATCGCCGCGAGCCCGGGCCGGATGGGGGCGAACGCAAGCCGGTCGAGGGCACGCCCTTGTGCGACGTGCGCCGACCCACCGCGACCGACGACCATCCCGGCAACCGCCCGGAGGTCGGTTCGGACGACGATCTGGCCATCGTGGTGCGCGGGCTGACCAACCAGTTCGGCGAACAGGTGGTACACAAGAACCTCGACCTGAACGTGCGCCGCGGCGAGATCCTCGGTGTGGTCGGTGGCTCGGGTACCGGCAAGTCGGTGCTGATGCGCAGCATCCTCGGCCTCAACCATCCACAGGCCGGCACGATCCGCGTGTTCGGATCCAATGCGCTGAGCGCCGACGAGAACGAACGCCACCGGATCGAACTCAACAGCGGCGTGCTGTTCCAGGACGGTGCGCTGTTTTCGTCGTTGACCGTGGCCGAGAACGTCGCGGTGCCGCTCAAGGAACACCACAAGCAGATCGGCGACGACCTGCGCGAGCACCTCGTGCGCCTGAAGATCCGCCTCGCCGGCCTGCCCGACGCCGCCGGCGACAAACTGCCCTCGCAGTTGTCCGGCGGCATGCGCAAGCGCGCGGGGCTGGCGCGCGCGCTGGCGCTCGACCCGGACTTGTTGTTTCTCGACGAGCCCACCGCCGGACTGGATCCGATCGGCGCGGCGGCGTTCGATCAACTCCTGCTCACCCTGCAGCAGGCGCTGGGCTTCACCGTGTTTCTCATCACCCACGACCTCGACACCCTGTACGCGATCTGCAACCGCATCGCCGTGCTGGCCGACCAGCGCGTGCTGATCAATGCACCGATCCGCCAGGTCGAACAGTTCGAGCATCCGTGGGTGCAGGAATACTTCCACGGCCCGCGCGGCCGTGCCGCGCAACGGGCAGCGGGAGAAGACGCATGACGATCCACGCAACACGCAGCGACAGCCAGTGCGCGCGGACCATCCGCGCGGCGAAGGAGCATTGAAGTGGAAACCAAGGCCAATCACGTCCTCATCGGCATCTTCACCCTCAGCCTGATCGCGGCGATCCTGCTGTTCATCCTGTGGGCGTCCAAATATTCCGCGAATGGTTCGTTCCAGGATTACAAAATCGAGTTCAACGAGAACGAATCGGTCACCGGCCTGTCGGTCGGCGGGGTGGTGCAGTACAACGGCATCGAGGTCGGCAACGTGCGCGACATGCAACTGGATCCGAGCGACCCGCGCCGGGTCATCGCGATCGTGCGGGTGAAGGCGAAAACCCCGATCAAGACCGACACCAAGGTGCAGCTGGCGATCCAGAGTCTGGCCACTGGCGTGTCCTTCGTGCAGTTCTATGGCGGCTCGCCCAATGCCCCGTTGCTCATCAGCCAGACGACGGACAAGATTCCGTTGATGCACGCCAGCCAGACGGCGTTCCAGAAGCTGCTCAATTCCTCGGAAGGCATCGCCAACACACTGACCAACGTGCTCAACAACACCCAGAAGCTGCTCAGCGACGAGAACGTCGCCCACATCAGCCGCTCGCTCGCCGACATCCAGGCGATCTCCGACAGCCTCGCCGGGCAGCGCGGCGACATCGTCGCCACCATCAAGTCCGCGCGCGAAGCCACCGACCGCCTCAACCGCACGCTGGCCACGGCCGAAAAAACCATGGGTACGGTGGACGGGCAGGTCGGCAAGAAGCTGCCGGCGATGGTCGATCATCTAGACCAGACGCTGGCGCATCTGGATTCGCTCAGCCGCAACGCCGACGACTTTCTCAAGACCAACCGCGGCGCGCTCGACAGCTTCAGCAATCAGGGTCTGGCGCAACTCGGGCCGACCCTGGCGCAGATGCGGCAGGTGCTGCATCAGGTCGATCGCCTCGTGGACAAGATCCAGCAGAACCCCGCCGGCTACCTGCTCGGCCGCGACAAACCCGTGGAGTTCCAGCCCCGATGAGCGCGCAACGATCCGCCTTCCGCACCGCCGCCCTGTTCGCCTGCGCGCTCGCCCTGGCGGCCTGCGGCGGCATCCTGCCCAAGCCCGAGCCGCAGGAGATCCTGCAACCGCGTGCGCACGTCGCAGCCGACCCGGGTTGGCCGCAGGTGAGCTGGCAACTCGCCGTCGCCCGACCCACCGCCAACGACCAGCTCGATTCGCCGCGGCTGGCGGTGATCCCCACGCCCGGCCGCATCGAGGTGTACAAGGGCGTGACCTGGCCCGACCGCGTGCCGGATGTCGTGCAACAGGCGACGATCGGCGCGTTCGAGGATTCCGGCAAGATCCTCGCGGTCGGTCGCCAGTCCGGCGGCCTGCGCAACGACTTCATCCTGCAGATGGATCTGCGCGACTATCAGGCGGTGTACCGCACGCCTGCCGGGTCGCCGCAGATCGAGGTGACGGTGAGCGCGCGGCTGGTGGACTTCGCCAGCTCGCGGGTGGTTGCCGCGCGGGTGTTCCACCAGACCACCGACGCGACCGCCACCGATGTGCATGCGGTCGCGCAGGCCTTCGACACCGCGCTGAGTGGCGTGCTGCACGATGTCGTGGGCTGGACGCTGAGCAGCGGGCAGCAGGTGCGGGCGGCGGAGCACCCGAAAGGGCGTTGAGCTTTTCGACGGTTGCGGTTCAGGTGGGCCGGGCCTGTATGCCCACGCGGATCCGCCGGAACGTGAGATTGATCCGCTCGCCTGTCGTGCGGGACGTCTTCGGCAACGCATGCTGCCAGTGCTGCTGCATGCCCGCAGGCATCAGCAGCAGGCCGCCGTGTGCCAACTCGATGACACAACGCAGCGCGTGATCGTCACGCCGGCGCAGTACGAAGCGGCGGGTGGCGCCGAGGTTGAGAGAGAGAATCGGCGCGCACGGATCGATCTCCGGTTCGTCATCGGCGTGCCAGCCCATCGCGTCGTTGCCGTCGCGATAGAGGTTGGCGAGTACGCCGTTGCAGTCAACGTCGAATTCGTCGCGCAGGCGGGTACGGATCGCCAGCAACTCGCTCGGCCAAGCCCTCGGTTCGAAGCGTGTGCGCGAGTAGGTGTAGGCGGCATCGGTGTCGCCGATCCAGCACGACAGGCGCGGCGAAGCGACTTCGCGGCCAAACAGGACGATGCAGTGGCATTCCCAGGCGATGCCCGCGTGCAACTGCGCGAACAGCGCGTCCGCCGCGGCATGCGGCAGCCAGCCGGGGAGGTAGCGCACGTCGGGAAGCGACGGTTCGTGGGCGGGCATGGGGGTTGACGGTTATGCGTTCGGAGTTGTGGGCGAGTGATGAGATTTCTACATCGAAGGTAAAAGACGCTGGATTCCGGGTTCTTTCTGTCCGCAAACAGCGCGGACAGCCATGGAATGACGAGCCCATGCGATGGCATGTCGAGATTCAAGGTGACTCAGATACGTCTTTATTGAACAGGAAATGGGATGGCTCGCTGCGAGCGCTTTCCCTCACCCGCCTTCGGCACCCTCTCCAAGAGGGAGAGGGATGAAACTCACTCCGTCGGACAGTCGATCATCGCTTGCAGGATCTCGCCCAGCTCCAGCAGGCGCAGGTCGCTGCCGGGCGGGCCGACCAGTTGCAGCCCGCTACCACCGGGCAGGGGCAGGCTCAGCGCCGGGCAGCCGGCGAGGCTGGCCAGCGCGGTGAAATCGGCGAGGCTGGCTGGCTCCTCGCAGCCCAGCGCGGGTGGCGGCAGCGGCACGGTGGGCAGCAGCAACACGTCGAAGCGTTCGAACAGCCCGCGCACGCGGGTCACATGCAGGTCGAGCAGGCGATCGGCCTGCGCGTAGTCCACCGCGGATTTGCGGCGCGCGTAGTCGAGCAGCTTGCGCAGGCGCTCGGAACCATGGGCCACGCCCTCGCCGTGGGCGGCGAGAATCTCCGCTTCCATCAGCAGCAAGGCGGCGCGGCGGACATGCGCCAACTCCAGCGGTGCCAGTTCCAGCGTGACCGGCTGGATTTCACCGAAGGCTGGCACACTGGCTTCGATGGCACGCTGGAATGCAGCGACCACCTCGGCATCGGTGCCCAACCCGGCCAGATCGGTGACCACGCCGGCCACCAGTTCGCCCGGTGCCCAATCGGGTGGCGCGAACGGCAGCCGCAGTTGCCACGGATCCGTCGCGCCGGTGTCTCGCCCGGCCAGCAGCGCCAGCAACAGCCCGGCATCTTCCACCGTGCGGGTGAGCGTGCCGACCACGTCGGCGCGGCGTAACGCCGGTGCCACGCCGGTGATCGGCAACTCGCCGAGGGTGGGCTTGAGCCCGACCAGCCCGCAGAACGCGGCGGGGATGCGCACCGAGCCCATGGTATCGGTGCCCAGCGCGGCAATGGCGTGGCCAGCGGCGACCGCTGCGGCCGATCCTGCCGACGAGCCGCCCGCACTGCGGCTGGCGTGGATGGGGTTGCCGACGTTGCCGAAATTCGGGTTGCGACCGATGGTGCCGAGCACGGCTTCGTCGAGGTTGGTCTTGCCCAGCAACACCGCGCCGGCGCCGCGCAGGCGATCGACCACCGCCGCATCGTGCCGCGCGAGCACGACCTCGCGCCCGGCCAAGCCGAGGCTGGTGGGCATGCCGGCCACGTCGATGTTGTCCTTGATCGCCATCGGCACACCATCGAGGCGACCCAGCGGACGACCTTCTGCTCGTCGGGCATCGGAAGCGCGCGCGGCGGCGAACGCTCCTTGCGCATCCACCCACGTCCACGCATTCAGATCGCGGTCGGCGGCGATCGCATCGAGGCACGCTGCCGTCAATGCCTCGGAACTGCACCGCCCCAGCGCCAGCGCATGCAGCACGCAGGTCAGCGGCGCATGCCGCAGCCGTTCCGGGGCGTACCCGTCGATGTCGTCCATGCCTGCCTTCCCGTGATCGCCCGGCGTCGGTGGCATGATCGCACGCCCGCGCGATTTGCCGCATGCGCCGGCAGGCCCAATAATTCCAAGCTGGAATGAGGAGAATGCGATGAGCGACGCCGACACCCCGCGCGAGGTGATGGAATACGACGTGGTCGCGGTCGGTGCCGGGCCGGCCGGGCTGGCGTTCGCGATCCGCCTCAAGCAGCTCAAGCCCGAACTCACGGTATGCGTGATCGAGAAGGCCGCCGCGGTCGGTGCGCAGATCCTCTCCGGGGCGGTGATCGAGCCCGGCCCGCTGGACGAACTGCTGCCGGGCTGGCGCGACCACCCGCCGCCGATCTGCGTGCCGGCCACCCACGACGAGTTCTGGATGCTCTCCAAGACCGGTCGCACGAAGCTGCCGACACCGCCGCAGATGCACAACCACGGCAATTTCATCGTCAGCCTCGGCGCGCTGTGCGCGTGGCTGGCGCCGCAGGCCGAGGCGCTGGGGGTGGAGATCTACCCGGGCTTCGCCGCCGCCGACACCCTCATCGACGCCGATGGCCGAGTGATCGGCGTGCGCATCGGCGACATGGGCGTGGCCAAGGACGGTTCGCACAAGGACGGCTACACCCAGGGCATCGACATCCACGCCAAGCTCACCGTGCTCGCCGAGGGCGCGCGCGGCAGCCTGACCAAACAGCTCATCCGCCGCTTCGATCTGGATGCGCGCAGCCAGCCGCAGAGCTATTCGATCGGCATCAAGGAACTGTGGCAGGTCAAGTCCGGCATCGCGCAACCCGGCAAGATCGTGCATACGCTCGGCTGGCCGCTGGACAACGCCACTTACGGCGGCAGCTTCCTGTATCACCTCGATGCCGATCGCCTCGCGCTGGGCTTCGTGTGCGGGCTGGATTACCACGATCCGCTGTTCGAGCCCTACGAGGCCTTCCAGCAATGGAAGCACCACCCGAGTGTGCAGCCGATGCTCGAAGGCGGCACGATTCTTTCCGCCGGCGCGCGCGCGATCGTCACCGGCGGCTGGCAGGCGCTGCCGCAAGTGGAGATGCCCGGCGCGATCCTGATCGGCGACACGGCGGGTTTGCTCAACGTGCCCAAGATCAAGGGCGTGCATCAGGCGATCCGCTCGGCGATGCTGGCCGCCCAGCACGCAGCGCAATCGCTGGATGCGGCCGGTTTCGACGCCAAGCTGCGCGCTTCGCCGACGATGGACGAACTGCGCAAGGTGCGCAACATCAAGGGCGGCTTCAAGCGCGGCAAGTGGTTCGGATTGCTCAACGCCGGCTGGGAAACCGTCACCGCCGGACATTCGCCGTGGACGCTCAAGGGCAAGCCCGACTGGGCCACGCTCGACCGGGTCGGCGCACACGAAAAACCCAAGCGCGACTACGTGCAGCGCAGCCTGCCACCGCGCGACCGCCTCGCCGGAGTCTATTTCGCCGCCACTGCGCACGACGAGGACCAGCCCGTGCACCTGCACGTGCCCGATACGAACCTGTGCATCGATCGCTGCGCGCGCGAATACGCCAATCCCTGCACGCGCTTCTGCCCGGCGGCGGTGTACGAGATGGTCGAGGATGCCGGCGGTAAACGCCTGCAGATCAACGCCGCCAACTGCGTGCACTGCAAGACCTGCGACATCAAGGATCCCTACGAGAACATCAACTGGGTGACCCCCGAGGGCGGCAGCGGGCCGAGTTACCGGAATCTGTGAGGGTCGGTGGTACTTCAGATGCAGCGGAAAACATCGTGTAAGCTCAGCGCATGAACCTCACTCTGGAAATCGAACGCGAAGAAGACGGCCGCTGGCTGGCCGAAGTGCCTCAGCTTCCGGGAGTTCTGGCTTATGGAAGCACGTCGGCCGAGGCCATGTCCCGCGCCGAGGTGCTTGCGCTGCGAGTGCTTGCCGAGCGCATCGAGCATGGCGAGGCGACGCCCGTCGCCATCAACCTCGTGCTTCCCGCGGCGGCGTGAGCCAGTGGCCTTCGGTTAGAGCCGCCGTGCTGCTGCGTGCGTTGCTGCGCTTGGGTTGGCAGGTCAAACGACAATCCGGCTCCCATCGCGTTCTTGCGCGTGATGGCTTTCCGGACTACGTGTTCTCTTTCCACGACAGCGAAGAAATCGGGCCGCGCATGCTGGCACGCATTGCCAAACACACCGGTCTGCTTCCAAGCGATCTGTAGGCAGACTGGCACCATCCAACGGAATCGTTGCCATGGCTCGCAAGCTCAAGCCCGTTGCCCCCGGCGAAATGCTCGCCGAGGAATTCCTGATTCCGCTGGGGCTGAGCAACTACCGCCTCGCCAAGGAGATCGGCGTGCCTGCGCAGCGCATCGGCGAGATCGTCGCTGGCCGCCGGTCGATCACCGCCGACACCGGTCTGCGCCTGTGCCGTTTCTTTGGTCTTTCCGATGGCTGGTGGCTGCGCCTGCAAGCCGACTACGACACGCAGGTCGCGAAGGCATCGCTCTCCCGCTGCCTGGCGAAGATCAAGCCCTGGCGCACGGCGGCCTGACCGCCACCCTCACCCCTCACGCTTGCGGATCTGCGCCTCCACCGCGGCGATCGCGGTCATGTTCACCACCCGGCGCACGGTCGAGACCGGGGTGAGGATGTGCCCAGGTCGCGCCAGCCCCATCAGGATCGGGCCGATCGCCACCCCGTCGGTCATCACCCGGGTGATGTTGTAGGCGATGTTGGCTGCCGACAGGTTGGGCATCACGAACAAGTTGGCGCGACCCTTGAGCATGCCGTGCGGGAAGATGCGCTCGCGCAGGTCCTCGTTCCACGCGGTGTCGGCCTGCATCTCGCCTTCGACTTCGAGCTTGGGATCGGCGGCCACCAGCAGCTCGCGCGCGCGGCGCATTTTCGCCGCGCCGGCGTCGTCGTGGCTGCCGAAGTTGGAGTGCGACAGCAGCGCCACCTTCGGCACGATGCCGAACAGGCGCAGGCGGATGCACGCCTGCTGCGTCGCCTCGGCGATCTGCTCGGCGCTGGGATCGATCTGGCAATGGGTGTCGAGGAAGAACCACGCGCCCTTGGAGTTGACCACCATCGTCATCGCCGCCACCGAGCGCACGCCCTCGTCGAAGGCGAATACGGATTTCAGGTAGCCCAGTTTTTTCTGATATCTCCCGACGAGGCCGCAGATCAGCGCGTCGGCCTCGCCGCGTTCGACCATCACCGCGGCGATCAGGGTCGGGCGCGAGCGCAGCAGGTTTTTCGCCGCCGATGGCGTGATGCCCTTGCGCTCGTTCAAGCGCAGGTAGTGCTGCCAGTAGTCGTCGAAGCGCGCATCCGAATCGACATTGGTCAGGTCGAAATCCACGCCCGCGCGCAGGCGCAAGCCGAGCTTGGCGATGCGCGCCTCGATCACCGCCGGGCGACCGATCAGGATCGGCCGCGCGATGGATTCGTCGACGAGGGTCTGCACCGCATGCAGCACGACTTCCTGTTCGCCCTCGGCAAACGCCACGCGCTGCACGTTGGCGCGCGCACGCTCGAAGATCGGCTTCATCACCAGCCCGGTGCGATACACGAACTGGCCGAGTTTTTCGCGGTAGGCGTCCATGTCCAGGATCGGGCGCAGCGCCAGCCCCGAATCCATCGCCGCCTGCGCCACCGCCGGCGCCAGCGCCACCAGCAGGCGCGGATCGAACGGGCGCGGGATCAGGTAGTCGGGGCCGAACTTCGGCGACTCGCCGCCGTAGGCACCGCCGAGGTCGGAGGCTTCCTTGCGCGCCAGTTCGGCGATCGCGTACACGCAGGCGCGCTTCATCGACTCGTCGATCCCGGTCGCGCCCACATCGAGCGCGCCGCGGAAGATGTACGGGAAGCACAGCGCGTTGTTGACCTGATTGGGATAGTCGCTGCGGCCGGTGGCGATGATGCACTCCGGGCGCACCGCGCGGGCGTCCTCGGGCAGGATCTCCGGATCGGGATTGGCCAGCGCGAGGATGACCGGCCGCACCGCCATGGTGGCGACCATCTCCGCCTTCAGGATGCCGCCCACCGACAAACCGAGGAACACGTCCGCGCCGGCGACGATCTCCGCCAGCGTGCGCGCCGCGGTGTCGCGCGCATAACGCTGCTTGTCCGGATCCAGATCGCTGCGGCCGCTGTGGATCACCCCGTCGCGATCGAAGGCGAGGATGTTCTCGGGTTTCGCGCCCAGCCCGACCAGCATGTCCAGACAGGCGATGCCCGCCGCGCCCGCGCCGGTGTGGGCGATGCGCACGCTGCCGATGTCCTTGCCGACCACGTTCAGCGCGTTGACCACCGCCGCGCCGACGATGATCGCGGTGCCGTGCTGGTCGTCGTGGAACACCGGGATTTTCATCCGCTCGCGCAGCTTGCGCTCGACGATGAAGCACTCCGGCGCCTTGATGTCCTCGAGGTTGATGCCGCCGAAGGTCGGCTCCAGCGACGCGATGATCTCCACCAGCTTGTCCGGATCGCGCTCGCTGATCTCGATGTCGAACACGTCGATGCCGGCGAACTTCTGGAACAGCACGCCCTTGCCTTCCATGACCGGCTTGCCGGCAAGCGGGCCGATGTCGCCCAGCCCCAGCACCGCGGTGCCGTTGGTGACCACACCGACGAGGTTGCCGCGCGCGGTCAGCCGCGAGGCCTCGTTGGGATCGGCGACGATCGCATCGCAGGCATGCGCCACGCCCGGCGAGTACGCCAGCGCGAGATCGCGCTGGGTCAACATCGGCTTGGTCGCGGCGACCTTGATCTTTCCGGCGGGGAGCTTGCGGTGATAGTCCAGCGCGGCTTGCTTGAGGGTGTGGTCGATCATGGCTGGGGAATGGGGATTGGGAGGCAGGATGCCAGCGAACGGCAAAGCCAGCCCGCTGGGCGAGCGCAGGAGCGCTCCGTCATCCGGAATCGTACTCCGCTTCGGCTGATCGTCGTCTGGCAGTGGGCGTTCCTCGGGAGAAAAATCAAAATGCGCTCTCGCCTCCGAGGCTCATGCCCTCATCCGCCCCCGGATCAAGTCCGGGGCAGGCTCTTCGGGCACCTTCTCCCAAAGGGAGACGGGAAGAAATACCTCTCCCACCGGGAGAGGTCGACGCGCCGCAGGCGCGGCGGGTGAGGGAATGCGTTATCGGTTCGCCATATTCATCACGGAAATATGACGATCAGACTCGCGTCGACTCCGACGCTTCCCTCCCGTACAGCCTTACACCACCCGCACATTGCGCAGGTTCAGCGATGGTTCGCGCCAGAAGGCATCGTTCTCGAAGCGGCGGAACAGATCCGCCGGCAGGATGGTCTGGCGCTCGTTGGGGTGCACCTTGGCGCCGACCACATGCAGACCCGGCGTGCCGGCGCGCATGTCGAACTCGTTGGCCTCGTATTCGACATTGTCGAAATCGTGCTGGAAGAACGCCTCGCCGATGAAATCGTAGATCGCCGCCATCGTGCGCGCCGGTTCGCGGGTCAGGCTCTCGTACTGGATCAGCATCAACTGCTGGCCCGCGCCTTCGTCGTTGTAGGCTTCTTTCAACGCATTGAACGGGAAACCGACCAGCCCTTCGTTGGCAGCCATCGAGTCGGCGCGCTGGTACACGGTGCCGCCCGGGGCGTAGCCGAAGATCGAGGACGGCTGGAAGGTGTTCTTGCGCACCAGCCGCTCGACCGAATCGATCACCCACGGGATGTGGCGCACGCAGGCGATCACCTTGCTCTGCGGCAGCAGCTCGCGCAGGTGGCGCAGTTTGATGCACCACATGCGGTTGGTGTCGAAGATCACGGGACGGTCGAATTCAGGTCCGTAGTAGTTGTCGAACAGCCCGCGCAGCACGCGCTTGCGCTGCTCGTCGGAAATGAACACCGAAAACTCGTTGCGCGCGCTCATCTCGCCGGTGATGGTGTTGAACATGCCCGCGACCGGCCCGCTCATGCCGGCGTGGAAGCGCGGGTTCTGCCGCAGCAGGCCCGACAACAGGGTGGAACCCGAGCGCGGCAGCCCCGAGATGAAATGGAACGTGTGCGACATGGTTTCCCCTTGGGCCAGTCCGGATGGTCGGCGAGCGGCCGATTATGCCTTGATACAAGCCGTCGCGCAGCGACACCGCCGTCCCTCTCCCGCAGGCGGGAGAGGGAGCCTCACATCCCCAGCACCAGATCGCCCACATCGACATGATCGAGGCGGATGCGGTTGGCGAACAACGAAAATGCCAGCATCCCCGCCAACCCATTCGCGTGTTGCACCCACGGCGGCAGGTACAGCGGCGGGGCGATGAAGCCTTGCTCGAACAGCGGCTCGAAGGCCAGCACGTCCTGCAGCGCCATCTTGCCGGCGAACAGCAACCGGCACAGCGGCAGCTTGCGGTGGCGCAGCGCCCAGCGGAAAAACGTGTGCACCGACAACAGGCCGTGCAGGTACACCGTGTCCTTGGTGAAGGCGCTGCCGCCGCCCAGCGGCGCGCCGCGGAACACCCGCTGCGCGGAGGTAAAGCTCTCCTCGTCGGACTGCCCGGAATCGGTGAAGAACTCGAACACGTCGAGGAAATCCGCGCCGTGCAGGGCCATGTCGATCGCCACGATGCGCAGGCTGATGCGCTTCATGCGCGCGATGTCGATGGCACCGGTGATCTGCTCGGCGAAGGTCGCCAGCCCTTCCTGCGTGGCGGTGACGCGCGGCGAGGAGCGCGCGAAGGATTTCAGCCACGGCTGTTCGCGGCCGTTGAGCGCGGTCAGCGAATGCACGAAGGCCTCGTGTTCGAGCAGTTGCTGGCGGTCGTATTCGCTGAAGGAAGCCGATGAGCGCAGGCGGATCCGCGTCGGCCCGGCGGCGGCCTTGGAGATCAGATCCGGATCGAGCAGGACGTTGATGCGATGGCGGGTGAAGAAGGTATCCAGCCGCTGCTGGAGTTCGCCCTGCAGGACATGCGCCGGGATGTCCTCGGGCAGCGGCAGGGTCGCCAGTTCGCGGTCGATCTCGTCGGCGATTTCGATGAAATGTCGCGCGGCTTCCAGATTGGTCGGGCCGTCGCCGGGCAGGCGGTCGCCGGGGCGGCCGAACAGGCGGATGGAGTGTTCAGTGATTTCCGCCGTGCCCATCGCCTCGAACAACTCGGTGACGATGCGCCAGCTCTGGCAGGTGCGCGCGATGTAATCGCCCAGCGGATGGGTGGGGTCGGTCTGCGCGACGATCGCGTCGAGCTCGCTGCGGATCGGCGCGTGCTGCTGGCGCGGGTAATCCACCTTCGGATACTGGCGCACCCCGCGCGCGCGCGCGGCGAGGAACTCGGCCTGCGCCTGCACCGGCCAGCTCACCGTCGCCAGCAGGTCGGTGCCTTTCACCGCCGCGACCATGCGCGCGTCGAGCGCGGCGTAGTGGGCCAGTTCGGGGGTCGGCGGCGGTGGCGTGGTGTTCTTGGTGGTCATCTCACTTCCTGCCGTATTTGTGCAGATGTCGCTGCTGGTACGCGCGCGCACGCGCACTGCCTTCGGCCTTGCGCAGCAGTTGCGCGGCGAAGCCCTGCGCGGCGTCGGCGATTTCCTCGCCGAGCTTGCGGTAGTTGGCGTAACGCGCCGCATCCAGCGTGCCGGCGTCCAGTGCTGCACGCACCGCGCAGCCCGGCTCACTGCCGTGCGCGCAATCACGGAAGCGACAGCTCGCGGCCAGCGTCTCGATGTCCTCGAAGCCGCCTTCCTCGATACTTTCAACGCCAGTGGGTTTGAGCTCGCGCATGCCCGGCGAATCGATCAGCACGCCACCCTGCGGCAGCCCGATCAGCGCCCGGTGGGTGGTGGTGTGGCGACCGCGCGCATCGTGCGCGCGCACCGCCGCGGTCTTCATCTTCTGCCTGCCCAGCAAGGTATTGGTGAGGGTGGATTTGCCGGCACCGGAAGAACCCACCAGCGCGACGCTGCGCCCGACGCCCAGCCACGGATGCAGCGCCGCCACGCTGGCCGCATCCTTCGCGTTCACGCGCACGATCGCCACACCCTGCTCGGCGATGACGGCCAGCGGCTCGGCGACATCCAGATCGGGATGGGTGTCGAGCTTGGTCAGCACGAGCACCGGCTCGGCACCGCTGGCGCGTACCAGCAGCAGGTAGCGTTCCAGCCGGCGTGGATTGAAATCCGCATCCAGCCCGCTGACCACGAACACGGTATCGACATTGGCGGCGATCGACTGGCGTCGATACGACTCGCCGGCTGCAGCGCGTTGCAGCAAGGAACGCCGCGGCAACAGGGCGACGATCTGGTCGCGCGCCGGTTCCAGCAGCACCCAGTCGCCAACCACTGCGCGCTGCTCGGGTGCGCAATCGCGGCGCGTCCATGCTGCCAGCGCCTGTGCGGAAAACTCGCGGCCGATACCGGTGGCGACGATGTAGCCGGATCGGTGCTGTGCACTCACCCGCGCGATGCGCCCGTCGGGCATCGATTCGAGCGCCGCCCGCGCGCGCGCATCATCGGGCCAACCGAGGGCGATCAGGTCGTGGCGTGCGGCATCGGGCAACTGCATCGCGGCGATTGTGCAGCAAAACCTCGATGCAGGGTCATGTGGGCGCCACCTGCGCACGATCACAACCCCACCCCAACCCTCCCCTTCAGAGAAGGGGAGGGAGCAAGCCGCCATGACACCGATGCCCCCTCCCATCGGATCGAAGAAGGTGGTACCACCACAACGATAAAGCCCCTCCCCCTTCCAACGGAAGGAGGAGACTGGGAGGGGGTTGGCGGGTGGATTTCCGGCGTCGCAAACGTAGCTGGCAGCATCCACCCAAGATTCAGTGCCCGCGATCCCGCCCCGACGTCGGCGCGGGCAAAATCACCACGCTCGTACCCGCGGTGGTCGCGCGGCTGGCGCGGCCGTACATCAGTTCCGCCGTCGCCGGCGGCGCGAAGTAGGTTCCCGGCTGCGCGGCCTGCGCGTAGTAATGGACTTCATGCGTTCCCGGCGGCAGCGATTCGGCGTACAGCCTGACCGTGTTCGCGCCGGTCTGGCGGCTGTCGAACCACCACGAACCCGGATCGGCGAGGCGCTTGAGATCCGCGCCGGCGATGCCGGCCAGTGCGACATCGCGCGAGACCAGCCCGCCCGGCACGGCATCGGTGATCGCCACGAAATGCCGGAATGCCGGCACCGCCAGCGTCAGCGTCACCCGCACCCACTCGCCCGCGCGCAGCGGTGCGGCCTTGTCCAGATCGACCCAGGCGTGCTCGCGCAGCACCTGATAGCTGCGCTCCAGTTGCATGCCGACCGCCTGCGCCGGTGCCTGCCGCAGGTCGATCTGGTAACTCAGTTGCGCGCTGTAGTTCAGGGTCGCGCTGGCGGGGGACTGGCTTTGCAGGCGCAGCGGCAAACCTGCGGCCTTCGCCTCCAGCGGCTGCGTCCATTGCGCCTGCTGCTGCCCTGCGGCCAGCGCCAGCGGGTGCGCGGTCGAACCCAGCGTGGCCAGCACCGACCACGCCTGATCGTCCTTGGGCAGGGTCGCGGCGACCGTGTGCAGGGCCATCAGGCATTGCGCGCTGGATTGCGTATCCAGGCTCGCGGTGCCGCCGGCGTACAGATCCTGCAAGCCGCGCAGCAGGCTGCGCCGCGCGGTCTCGCCGGCGCTGCCGTGGTCGAGTTCGTACAACGCGCCGACCACCCCGCACTGGTCGCGCAGATCCGAGCCCATGACGAAACTGAAATCGCGGCTGTCGGCGATCACCCGACGCAGGCCGCGCTGGGTGCCGGCCAGCCGCAGGCGCGCGATGCCTGCCTGCGCCTGCGCGGCGAGGGCCGGCTTGCGCGCCAGCGCGCGCACCAGTTCGGCGCGGCCGTACCAGCTCAGGTTGCCCCAGCCGTTCCACAAGGCGGTGAGCGCCTTGTCTTCCAGCAACCCCGGCCCGAGGATGGCACCGGCCGCTTCGGCGGCGGTTTCCCAGCGTGGGTCGTAGGCCGATTGGGGCGGGTCGGTGCCGAACGTTCTCAGCTTGTCGGCCAAGGTGCCGGTCAGGATTTTGGCAGCCTCCTGCGGGGGCTGGAATCCCAAACCCTGCAAGAACTCGAAACTGCGCAGGGTGTAGGCCGACAGCGCCGGGCTGGCGGGGCCTCGCCAATCGCCATAGCTGGCGATGAAATAGCGAAAGCCGCCTTCCTCGTCCTGGAACATGGGTGCCACGGTCATCGCATCGCGCACCACCTGCTTCGCATCCAGCCACAGCGCCTTGTCCTGCCCGGAGTCGATCGCCAGCGCGGCACCGACGGCGCGGCTCAGGGTCTGTTCCCAGCAGCGGTTGGGATAGTCGCGCAGGTCGCGCAGCCAGCCCTGCTGCCAGCCACTCAACCCGCGGTGCACCTGCACCTCCAGCACCGGCGACATCGCCCCGACCGGCAAGGTCGGCAGCGGCAGGTTGAGCGCGTCGGCGTCGAGCCAGCCGGCCTGCACGACCTGCGACGCGCCGAGCGTGGACTCCACCGGTACCCCGGCAGCCAGCGCATCGCCGCCACCGGGCTTGTCGGCGCGGGCGAGGATCTGCACGTCGCCCGGCAGGGTGGGCGTGAGGGCGATGGGCTGGGAGATTTCGGCATTGCCGGCAACCCGATCCTGCCGGCCGCGCGCATCTTTCACCCCGGCGCCGTCGGCCTGCACCCGCAACCCGATGCGCGCAGGGGTATTGCCGTGATTGCGCGCCGAGACGCTTGCGGTGGCGTGATCGCCCACGAACAGCCGCGCGGGCGTGCCGGCACGCAACTCCACCGGCAGCGCGGTCTCGGCCGTCGCCTGCCGCAGCGCAAAGCCATCCTCGGCATCGTAAGTCCACACCAGCACGCGCCAGCGGGTGAGGTTGTCGGGCAGATGGATGTGCAGATCCTGCGACTGCCCGGCAGCCAGCGGCAGGTCGGCATTCCAGTACGCGGTGTCGAGGAAACGGCTGCGCACCTGCGGCAGCGATCGCCCGCCCTGCGCCGCGCCTTCCCGCGGCGGCAGGACGGTGACGGCCTGCGAGCGCCCGAAGGTATCGACGGTGCGTTTGATGCGCGAGCCGATGACCTCGACACGATCCAATTGGGGTGCCGGGGTCGTGACCAAGCCCGAGCCGCCAATTCTGCCGGCGACATCCGCCACCTTGGGTGCCGGCATTTCCTTGGGAGACGGAGGAATGGAAGGCTTGGGTGCCACGAAGAACGGATTACCGAACGCCTTCCATCCCTCCAGCCCGTACCACGCGGTGGTTTGCCACAGGGCGAGGTCGGCCAGCCAGCCGTCCCGCGCCGGATCGGCCTGCGCGGCCATGTCCTGCGACTGCTGGTAGATCGAATCATCCACCACCGCGATGGTCGCGTGGCGCAGTCCGCCGGCGGCATTGGCCAGGTGCAGCACGAGATCCTGCCCGGGCGGCAAACGCGGACGCTCGACGCTGACGGCGATCGCGGCGGTCGGCGGCTTGGGGATGGCGATGTCCAGCGTCGCATCCAGCGTGGGCGTAGCGAATCCGCCGTCGGGCGCATCCGGATTGGCGGAGCGTACCAGCGCATGCACGGTGACGCCCGGTGCCCAAGCCGTCTGGATCGGTACCTCGATGGTGCTCGCGCCGGCCGGCAGCGCCTGCACCCAGTGCCGTACGACCTTGCCGTATTCGAGGGTGAACAGCACGCGCGCGCGCCGATAGGGTTGCGTGAGTTCCACCCGTGCGGGATGGGTGCCATCGCTGGCCTGCACCAGTTTCAATCCGGCCTTGGCCTTGTCTTCGGTGTTCGTCACCGGTGCCCGCTCGCCGATCCAGCGCTCCAGCACGGTCGGCGCGGCGCCCTGCGCGCTGGCGCGGAAGCGGTACAGGCCGGGCTTGGGCGCGCGGAAGGTGCAGGGCGTGGCGCGATCCACGCTCAGTTCGCAATGCCCGACCACGCTGGGCGCGCTGGCGTGCGCATCCGTGTTCACCCTTTCGATAGCGACCTGCACGCTCTGCCCCGGGATCGCCTGGCCATCGTGGCTGACCACCACCGCTTGCAGACCCGGATCGCGATCCATCGGCAGCCACCACGCCGCGGACTTCAGGCCGACGTAGCGCGGTACTGCGCATAGCGCACCTGCGCGGTGCCGCTGCTGGCGCTGGCCTTGCCGGGAATGCTCACGGAGGCGTTGAATTCGAACAGGCCGAACACGATGGGATGATCCTTGTGCTCATCGGCATCGATGGATGGGGGCAGTTGCACCTGCAACTGCGCCCTGCCCTTGCCATCGGTCGTCGCCTGCACGTTCAGGCCGCGTAGCGGATCGGCACCCGGACGGGGATCATCGCCCGTAAAAGGCGCGATGAAGGTGTAGGCGGACACCGCGGGGAAGGTGTCTTCCACCCGCCGCGGGGTGAGCAGGCCGCTGAATTGCGCGGCGACTGCGGCAGCGGCGTCGCCGGAGAAATACCCCGCTTGCAGATTCAGTCGCAGACTCTGCCCGGCCAGCACACTGGCATGGTCGGGCTGGATCTGCGCCCACAGCGCCTGCGCCTCGTAACGGGTGACCTGAAAGCAGGCACCGTCCTCGTCGAAGTCGAATGAGGTCTCGCCACCGGAGACGCCGTGGATGCAGTATTCGTCATCGGGCAGCAGCTCGGGCAGGCGCACCTCGCCGGCCACGCTGCCTTGTGCATCGAGCGCGGCCTGCCAGCGCAGCAGCACCTTGCCGCGATCCGGCGAGCGCAGCACGAACTGCGCCTTGTCCGCATCCGTGCGCAGCAGGCGGTTGCCGTCGCGGCGGCGGTACCAGACCCGGTAATGCACCGCATCGCCGGGGCGGTACAGCGGCCGGTCGGTGACGCCGAAGCTGTGTTTGGCACCGTCCGCGAAATGCGGCCAGGCGCGTTCGCCTGTCGCACTGCGACGATCGCTCGCGATGAGCGGCCGAGCCTCACCATAGAGCGCCAGCGACAACGGCACCACGCTGCTTTGCCCACCCTGGCGCACCCGCACCAACAGGGGTATGTCGCGGATTTCATAGTCATGCGAGGGCGGCACATAGGCCAACTGCGCCACGCCATCGGCCGCCGTGGTGGCCGTGCCGATCACCTGCACGCGGCCATTCCGATCCACATCCAGCAGTTCCACCGTGGCATCGGCCAGCCCGCTGCCATCGCCCCAGCGGCTGGCCCAGACCAGCAACTGGCCGTCGCCGACGCTGGCCAGCACCTCGAACGGCGCATACGCGAGCGCATAGCCCACACCCCGCTCGTTGCGCGCGCCGGCGAGGATGAGCCCGCCGTGCTCGCGGATCGTGGCCGGCGCCTGCGGCAGGCTGGCCAGTTGCAGCGCATTGCGGGTGGAGGACGGGCGCACCGTCGTCGCTGCCGGCTGCACGTCCGCGCCGATGGCCAGCGTGTCGATGGACAGATCCTTGCCGAGGTTGCGCGTGCGCAGGTCGGGCAAGGCCGTCGAGCCCACCGGCGCGACGAGCACGTCGGGCTTGAGCTCGAAGGCGGGCGGATAGTCGCCCAACTGCAGGTCGATGCGAACGGGATCGGCGAGGATCGCGCCGTCGGTGGCCGTCAGCCTCGTGGGCAGGGACAGACGCAGGTCGGCGTGGGCCACGTCGGCCTTCACGAAAACCCCGGCCTGGGGACTGCGCTCGGCGGGGTCGTCGCGACTGCTGGAAACATAGTTCCAGGAGTCCTGCACATCCTTGCGTTCGATCAGGGTCACCCCGGCCGGCAAGGCCGCCGCGATCGCGGCGATGGCCGCGTCGCTGGGTGTGCGCGAGAAATACAAGCCGATCGGCTGACCGGGCAGGCAGGCAATGGGGGTCGGCTTGCCAGCAACGGCAGGGGTGGCTTTCGCCCAGTAGTCCGGATTGCACGCGACCGCGCGCAGGCGGAAGGGCTCGTGCACCGCCGCGGTCAGCAGCACCTCGTCCTGCGTGCCCGGCAAGGGCCCGGCGCTGCCGACCAGCCCCGGATGCACGCGCATGTGCAGCACGCCTTCCCGTGTCGGCAGATCCGGCAATTGCAGATCGAAGGTGTGTTCGGTCGCGTAGACCCGCGGAGGTTCGTCCGGCAGGGCCTCGACCCGGCTGCGCAATGGCTGGCCGTCCAGATCTACCGCGATCACGCGCGCGACGGCCTCGGCCGTGACCGCGGCATCCGTCGTCAGGTGAATCTGCGGTACGCCGGCTTTCCAGTCGCTGACTTCCGATCGCAGTTGCGGCCGTTCGGACTCGGCCACGATCGACTGCGGCGGCAGCTCCATGCCCGCCTGCGACCACAGGCCGTGATCGATCCGCAGGCGATAGGCGCTGGCGACATGAAACAGCTTCAGATGGCCGGCGGTACGGCAGAGCAAGGTGGTGTCGTCCTCCCAATACCACGTGCAGGGCACCTCCGGCTGCATCGCGATGGCGCGCAGCGGGCTGCGTTCTTCCCACGTCAGCATCGGCTGGTCGAAGCTCAGCTTGATCTGGGAGGCACTGACCTGCGTTTCGGTGATCTTCGGCGGGGCAGGCGACTGCGCGCGTACGGGCGCGATGGCCAGCAGGCTGGCGATGGCAAGCAAAAAGCAAGCACGCATTGGATTTTCCCCGATCAACGTGCGCACGCCACACCCCGCAGGCAGCACACGAAAGGGCGGAGTGTCGGAGAAATCGTGGAAGCAGGCAATTTATCGGGAAAGCCCGAACAGTTTCATTTTGCGAATGTCAGCCTGTGCAGAAGCCCGGTACACGCCCGGGCTCGGCTTGCAAGCATTGATCCATGCGTGATCGATGCGTGATCGGCCATCCTTGGCCGACCGGATCCGCCGAAGGGGTTCAACGATGCCTCACGCCACCGCCGCTTCCGGCTTGCGGTCGCGGAACTGCGCTTCCTCGGTCGAGCCTTTCAGCGCGACGGTGGAGGCGTGCGCACCCTGGATGGTCTGGGTCACGGTGTCGAAGTAGCCGGTGCCGACCTCGCGCTGGTGCTTGACCGCGGTGAAGCCGCGGTCGGCGGCGGCGAACTCGGCTTCCTGCAATTCGACGAAGGCGCTCATGCCGCCGCGCGCGTAGCCGTGGGCGAGGTTGAACATCGAATAGTTCAAGGCGTGGAAGCCGGCCAGGGTGATGAACTGGAAGCGGTAGCCCATCGCCGCGAGCTGCTTCTGGAAGGTCGCGATGGTGGCGTCGTCGAGGTTCTTCTTCCAGTTGAAACTGGGCGAGCAGTTGTAGGCCAGCAGCTTGCCGGGGTACTTGGCGTGGATGGCGGCGGCGAACTTGCGCGCGAACTCCAGATCGGGCTTGCCGGTCTCGCACCACACCAGATCGGCGTAGGGCGCGTAGGCAAGGCCACGCGAGATGGCTTGATCCAGACCGTTGCGGGTCTTGAAGAAGCCTTCGGCGGTGCGCTCGCCGGTGAGGAAAGGCTGGTCGTTGACATCGACATCGGAGGTCAGCAGGTCGGCGGCCTCGGCGTCGGTGCGCGCGACGATCAGCGTCGGCACACCGCAGACATCCGCCGCCAATCGCGCGGCGACCAGCTTGTCCACCGCCTCGCGGGTCGGCACCAGCACCTTGCCGCCCATGTGCCCGCACTTCTTCACCGAAGCGAGCTGATCCTCGAAGTGCACCGCCGCCGCGCCGGCCTCGATCATCGCCTTCATCAGCTCGAAGGCATTGAGCACGCCGCCGAAACCGGCCTCGGCGTCGGCCACGATGGGTTGCAGCCAGTCGATGTCGTCCTTGCCTTCGGCATGGTTGAGCTGGTCGGCGCGCAGCAGGCAGTTGTTGATGCGCTTGACCACCTGCGGCACCGAGTTGGCCGGATACAGCGACTGGTCGGGGTACATCTCACCGGCGAGATTCGCATCTGCCGCCACCTGCCAGCCCGAGAGGTAGATCGCCTTCAGACCGGCTTTGACCTGCTGCATGGCCTGATTGCCGGTCAGCGCGCCCAGCGCATTGACGTAATCGGAATTGTTGAGCGACTTCCACAGCTTCTCCGCACCCAGCCGCGCCAATGAATGCTCGACCGGCACCGTGCCGCGCAGGCGCACCACGTCCTCGGCGGTGTAACTGCGGGTGACACCCTTCCAGCGGGCGTGGTTGGTCCAGTCGAGCTTGAGCTGTTCGGCGGTGGGGAGGGTTTTCATGGGGGGTTCCTTGGCGGTGGCTGTGATGGGGGTGTGATTGGTGATTGGTGATTGGTGATTGGTGATTCGGGCGATGTTCTCAACTTGAGCTTCACTTGCCGGTATTCAGATACTTCACTTGCTGCATCGAAACCAAGATTGCGGAATCTGGAGTGGATGGCTTCGCAGCGATTTGACACAGCATTCCCTCACCCGCCGCGCCTTCGGCGCGTCGGCCTCTCCCAAAGGGAGAGGCGGTTTCTTCCTTCCCCCTCCGGGGGAAGGTGCCCGAAGGGCGGATGAGGGCGTCAACTTCGCTTGCGACGTAACCTGGATTGAGCGAATCAACTCCAGCCCTCCGGCCCTTCCGGGCGTTCTTCGGCGCACGAACTGCCGCAGGCAGTTCGTAAGCGCGCCTCATCACCCCCGCAAGCGGGGAAGGAGTTTTTCTCCCCATTCCCCATTCCCCATTCCCCATTCCCCGATCAATCCAGCTTCTGATACGCCGGCACGGTCAGGAACGGCGCGAGGATCTCGCCGTGGGTCAGCTCCTCCAGCAGGGCGATGGCTTCGGGGATGCGCGCCGCGCCGGGCAGCGCGCCGAGGGCGGCGAGCTGGCTGGGCAGGCCGAGCATCACTTGGTCGAACAGCACGCCGTCCACCGGGGTGCCGTCGTCCAGATGCAGCGGGTCGGTGCCGCTGGCCGAGGCGTGCAGCCACTGCCAGAGCTGGGCGCGGGCGATCTCGGCGGTGGCGGCGTCTTCCATCAGATGGTGGATGGGCACGCAACCGTTGCCGTCCAGCCACGCGGCCAGATAGCGCACGCAGACCTCGACATTGTTCTCGAAGCCCTTGCGGGTGATGGTGCCCAGCGACGGACGGATCAGCTCGTCGCGGCTGGCCTGCACGTCGTCCCGCAGCACATGGTGCTGGTTGGGGCCGGGCATGTGCGCATCGAAGATCTGCCGCGCGATCGGGATCAGCGCCGGGTGCGCCACCCAGGTACCGTCGTGGCCGGCGGTGACCTCGCGCAGTTTGTCGGCGCGTACGCGGGCCAATGCTGTCTCGTTGGCAGCCGGATCGCCGGAGATCGGGATCTGTGCTGCCATCCCGCCCATCGCATGCGCGCCGCGCCGGTGGCAGGTCTTGATCAGCAGCTCGCTGTAGGCCTTGAGGAAGGGCTGGGTCATGCCGACCTGCCCGCGCTCGGGCAGGATGCGCTCGCGGTGCTTCCGGAACTTCTTGATGTAGCTGAAGATGTAGTCCCAGCGGCCGCAGTTCAGGCCGACGATGCGTTCGCGCAGGGCGTGCAGGATCTCGTCCATCTCCAGCGCCGCCGGCAGGGTCTCGATCAGCACGGTGGCCTTCATCGTGCCGGCCGGCAGGCCGAGCAGGGTTTCGATGCGGGTCAGCACGGCCTCCCACAGCGCCGCTTCTTCCATGCACTCCATCTTCGGCAGGTAGAAGAACGGGCCGCGACCCTTGGCGTGCAGCGTCTTGGCGTTGTGGAAGGCGAACAGGCCCAGATCGAACAGACTGGCGGAGATCGGCGTGCCGTCCACGAGGACGTGTTTCTCGGCCAGATGCCAGCCGCGCGGGCGCACCATCAGCACCGCGCGCTCGGCCTCGGGCTTGAGCTCGTAGCGTTTGCCCTGCTCGGAGGTGAAGCTGAGCGTGCCGGCGACGGCCTCGCACAGCGCCTGCTGACCGGCGATCAGGTTGATCCAGGTCGGCGAGGTGGAATCCTCGAAGTCGGCCATGAAGCAGTTGGCGCCGGAATTGAGCGCATTGATGACCATCTTCGGGTCGGTCGGACCGGTGATTTCGACCCGGCGGTCGGCGAGCACGGACGGGATCGGCGCGACTTTCCACTCCCCGGCGCGGATCGCGGCGGTATCGGCGCGGAAGTCCGGGAGCTGCCTGGAATCGAAACGCGCCTGCCGCGCACGGCGAGCGGCGAGGCACGCCTGCCGGGTGGCCTCGAAGTGGCGGTGCAGGTCGGCCAGCAGCGCCAGCGCCTCGGCGCTGAGGATCGTGGCCTGCGCCGGAACGGCTGGGGCCTGCACGCGCACGCCGGCCGGGGCGAGGTCGAGCTCGCCCGCGTCGGAGTCGATTTCGGGTTGCCGCTGGATCGAATCGGTCATGTCGATGGCCTCGTTACCGGGGCTTCGACCTTAGATGCAGTGCAGCACGGTTGACAAACGATATGATTGAATGATTAGTATTAGTTCTGTTAATGATTGACCGATTCGTGACCGAATCCACGTCCCGGTTCTACTACAAAGGCGAGCGCCTCAAGCCGCTGCGGGCGTTCTGCCAGGTCGCCCGGCTGGGCTCGGTGTCACGCGCCGCCGAGGCGCTGTTCATCAGCCAGCCGGCGGTGAGCCTGCAATTGCAGGCGCTGGAACGCCACTTCGGTACCCGTCTGTTCGAGCGCAGCGGCAAGCGCTTCGGCCTGACCCACGCCGGCGAGGCGCTGTACGAACTGGCGCGGCCGCTGGTGGAAGGGCTGGACGGGCTGGACGCGGATTTCAAGATCAAGCTCAAGGGCATGGCCGCAGGCGCGCTGAACATCGCCGCCGGCACCTCGACCATCCTCTACCTGCTGCCCGAACTGGTGCAGGCCTACAAGGATCGGCACCCGGAAGTGCAACTGGTGCTGCACAACGTCACCGGGCAGGACGGGCTGGGCCTGCTGCGTTCGGACGGCGTGGATCTGGCGGTCGGCTCGATGCTGGACGTGCCCAGCGACCTCGACTACGCCCCGACGCATTCCTTCGACCCGATGCTGATCGTCCCGCGCGGGCACCCGCTGGCCACCGCCGAGCCGTTGCGGCTGGAGGATCTGTCGCCCTACGGCCTGATCCTGCCGCCGCGCCGGCTGACCACGTGGCGGCTGGTGGACCTGGTGTTCCAGCAGCGCCGCGTGCCCTACTCGGTGGCGCTGGAAGTCGGCGGCTGGGAGGTGATCAAGCAATACGTGGCGATGGGGCTGGGCATCTCCATCGTCACCGGTATCTGCCTGACCGAAGCCGACCGCGCGCGGCTGGCGGTGCGCAACCTGCGCGAATACTTCCCGCCGCGCAGCTACGGCGTGGTGGTGCGCAAGGGCAAGTTTCTCAGCCCGCACGCGCGCGCCTTCGTCAACCTCGTCAAGCCCGGCCTGTTCGCGCGCGGCGACTACTTCGAGGCGGGGCATTCGGAGCGGTGATGGCGACCGTCTGCCTCGCCGCATGCACTCACGTCGTCCCGCGATTCTTCCCCATCCACGGTTTGTAGAACGCGCGGATGCGCGCCATGTCGGCCTTCGCATCGGCGGTCATGTGCAGCAGCGGGCCGACGCCGATGCGGCGTTCGGGATAATGGAAGTACACGCACAGCACCGGCACGTCGGCGGCGCGGGCGATGTGCCAGAAGCCGCTTTTCCAGTGTTCGACGTGTTTGCGCGTGCCCTCGGGCGCGACCACGAACCACAACGTGTCGTTGTTCGCGAAGCGCGCGGCCACGCCTTCCACCACGCCGTGCGCGCGCGCACGATCGACCGGGATCGCGCCGAAGTGCCGCAGCAGCCAGCCCAGCGGGCCGCGAAACAGTTCCTGCTTGCCGATCACCAGTACGCGCAATCCGAGCCCGACCTTCGCCGCCATGCCCCACACGCCGTCCCACCACGACGAATGCGGGGCGACGATCACCACCATCTTGCGCACGTCCGGAAACTCGCCGACGACCTTCCAGCCGCCCAGCCGCAGCACCGCGCGGCCGAGCCAGCGGGTGAACGCATTGCCGGTGCGCGGGGCGCTGGCAGGCAGTTCCGACGCGATCGGCTTCATGGGTCGGCATCCACCGCGCGACGGTCGCGCTTGATCTGCCCGCGCTGCTTCTTGCCTTCCAGCCGGCGCAGTTTCGAGGCGCGCGTCGGCTTCGTCGCCAGCCGCGGCTTGGGCGCCTGCGTGGCGGCCCGCACCAGCGCGGCGAGGCGTTCGCGCGCATCGGCGCGGTTGCGCGCCTGATCGCGGAAACGCCGCGACTGGATCACCAGCACGCCGTCGGCGGTCACGCGGCGATCCGAACGCGCCAGCAGGCGCGCGCGCACCGGCTCGGGCAGCGAAGGCGAACGGGCGATGTCGAAGCGCAGTTCGACCGCGCTCTCGGTGCGGTTGACATGCTGCCCGCCGGGGCCGTCGGCGCGCAGGAAACGCTCGACGAGCTCGTCCTCGGCGATGGCGATGTGCTCATCGATGTGCAGCATTCGCGTCCCCGGTTTGTCCACGCGCCCCGCGTCCCGCGCGCATGGTAACCCGGCGCGCAGCATGACTCGCCGACGAAGCCTGTGGCTGATCGCGGCGTGGGGCATGGTGGCGCAAGTTGCGGGCAGGCGCCTGACCTAGTAGCGTAGGCCGGTTACGGCTACAGGTTCCGCCCATGCTTTTCGAACACGTTTCCATCGCCGGTCTGGCGCACATCGACGCTCCCGAGCGCCTGACTTCGGATGCGATCAACCAGCGCCTGCAGCCCACCCTGCAACGGCTGGGCATCCGCACCGACGTGCTGCGCGACATCGCCGGCATCCACGCGCGGCGCATGTGGAACGCCGGCACCGAGGCCTCCGATGCCGCCACCATGGCCGCCGAGAAGGCGCTGGCCGACTCCGGCGTGCCGCGCGAGAAGATCGGTCTGCTGGTCAACACTTCGGTGAGTCGCGATTATCTGGAACCATCCACCGCCAGCATCATTTCCGGCAACCTCAAGCTCGGCGAGAACTGCCAGAACTTCGATGTCGCCAATGCCTGCCTGGCCTTCCTCAACGGCATGGACATCGCCAGCCGCATGATCGAGCGCGGCGAGATCGAGTACGCGCTGGTGGTCGATGGCGAAACCGCCAATCTGGTGTACGAGAAAACCCTCGAGCGCATGTGCCGCCCGGATGTCAGCGAGGAGGACTTCCGCAACGAGCTGGCCTCGCTCACGTTGGGCTGCGGCGCGGCCGCGATGATCCTCTCGCGCAGCGAGCTCACCCCCGACGCGCCGCGCTACAAGGGCGGCGTGACCCGCGCGGCGACCGAGTGGAACAAGCTGTGCCGCGGCAACCTCGACCGCATGGTCACCGACACCAAGATGCTGCTGATCGAGGGCCTCAAGCTCGCGCAGAAAACCTTCATCGCCGCCAAGCAGGCGATGGGCTGGGTGGTGGACGAGCTCGACGAGTTCGTGATCCATCAGGTGTCGCAGGTGCACACCCAGGCCTTCATCAAGGCGCTGGGCATCGACCCGCAGAAAGTGCTGACCATCTTCCACGAGCACGGCAACATCGGCCCGGCCTCGGTGCCGATCGTGCTGTCCAAGCTCAAGGAGATGGGCCGCCTGAAGAAAGGCCAGCGCGTGGCCCTGCTGGGGATTGGCTCGGGCCTGAACTGCTCGATGGCCGAGGTGGTGTGGTAGGCGACGCGGCATTTCCCGGCTGACCAGCGTTTCGTTGTTCGTCGCCAAAGGCGGCAGCCGTCACCCTAGTAAATCCGTGCTGCAATAGCGCCTTCATGCGTGCGTCCAATCGACGTGCCTGCCATCCAATCGGCCCGATGAACTATCCCGACTACCCCTTCACCCCGCAGCGTTTCGAGGTGCGTCCCGGCATCGCGATGAGTTACCTCGACGAGGGGCCGCGCGATGGCGAAGTGGTCGTCATGCTGCACGGCAATCCGTCGTGGAGTTATTACTGGCGGCACCTCGTGCTGGGCCTGCGCGACCCGGCGGGTGGAAAAGGCTACCGCTGCATCGTGCCCGACCACGTCGGCATGGGGCTGTCGGACAAGCCCGACGATGCGCCGGGTGCATCGCCCCGTTACGACTACACCCTGCAATCGCGGGTGGACGACCTCGATGCGCTGCTGAAGCATTTGCGCATCGACGGCGATGTCACGCTGGCGGTACATGACTGGGGCGGCATGATCGGCTTCGGCTGGGCTTTACGGAACACCGCGCGGGTGAAACGGCTGGTGATCCTCAACACCGCCGCCTTCCCCTTGCCGCAGACCAAGCCGATGCCGTGGCAGTTGCGGCTCGGGCGCGATTGGAAACTGGGCGCCCTGCTGATCCGCGGTTTCAATGCCTTCGCCGCCGGCGCCGCCGGGCAGGGCGTCGAGCAGGCGATGCGCGCCGAGGTGCGCCGTGCCTATGTCGCGCCCTACGACTCGTGGGCGCATCGCATCGCGACCCTGCGCTTCGTGCAGGACATCCCGCTGTCGCCCTCCGATCGCGCCTGGCCGCTGGTGGCCGAATCCGGGCGACGCCTGCACGAGTACGCGGATCGACCAACCTTCATCGGTTGGGGCCTGCGCGACTTCGTGTTCGACCAGCACTTCCTCGACGGTTTCACGCGCGCGCTGCCGGATGCGCAGGTGCAGACGTTCGCCGATGCCGGGCACTATGTGCTGGAGGACAAGCATGCAGTCTTGGTGCCAGCGATCCGCGCGTTTCTGGATGCGCATGCGCTTTCCTGAAGTCTTGTCCAATAACGGTGCAACGGGAGAAGCGGCTTTTCCCTTCCCCCTCCGGGGGAAGGTGCCCGACTGCGAAGGCAGGATGCCGGAGCGAACGGCGAAGCCGGCCCGAAGGGCACGCCGCAGGAGCGGCGCGTCAAGGCGGATGAGGGCACCATCTTCGGACGCTACGGAACCCAAATCGAGAGCATTGGGTTGGGAAGGGTAGTCTGTTGGCGACGATGGAACACATCAGCAAAAGCACCCCTCCCCAACCCTCCCCTGCGCTGCGCGCATGGGAGGGGGTGCATCGCAGCAACATCGCCGCCGCCCTGCCGCGCATGGCCGCGCAGCGTGGCGAGCAGATCGCGTTGCGCTGCCCGGGCACGCGCGGGCGCGATGGCCTTGCACGTTACGACCTCACGTTGACCTACGCACAACTCGATGCGCGCTCCGACGCCATCGCCGCTGGGTTGGCGAAATCCGGCATCGTGCGCGGCGTGCGCGCGGTGCTGATGGTGCGGCCGTCGCCGGAGTTCTTCCTGCTGATGTTCGCGCTGTTCAAGCTCGGCGCAGTGCCGGTGCTGGTGGATCCGGGTATCGACAAACGCGCCTTGAAGCAGTGTCTGGACGAGGCGCAGCCACAGGCTTTCATCGGCATCCCGCTGGCGCACGCGGCGCGCATCGTGCTGCGCTGGGCGAAATCCGCGCGTATTCGCATTACTGTCGGTCGGCGTTGGGGCTGGGGTGGGAAAACGCTCCAGCACATCGAGGCGCTGGGTGCTGGCGCGGGCCCACAGCTTGCCGATACGGAACCCAATGAGATCGCCGCGATCTTGTTCACCTCCGGCTCGACCGGTGTGCCGAAAGGCGTCGTCTACCGGCATCGGCATTTCGTCGCGCAGATCGAACTGCTGCGCACAGCCTTCGACATCGAAGCCGGTGGCGTGGATCTGCCGACCTTCCCGCCGTTCGCCTTGTTCGATCCCGCGCTGGGGCTGACCTCGATCATCCCCGACATGGATCCCACGCGCCCGGCCAGCGCCGATCCGCACAAACTCCACGATGCCATCGCGCGATTCGGCGTGACCCAACTGTTCGGCTCGCCCGCATTGGTGGATGTGCTCGCGCGGCATGGTGCGAAGTTGCCGACGATACGGAAGGTGCTGTCGGCCGGCGCGCCGGTGCCACCCGATGTGGTCACGAAAATGCGCGAACTGCTACCCGAAGACGCGCAGTTGTGGACGCCCTACGGTGCGACCGAATGCCTGCCGGTGGCGGTGATCGAAGGCCGCGAATTGCAAGCCACGCGCGCAGCCACAGAGAACGGTGCGGGCACCTGCGTCGGCCGGCCGGTGGCACCGAACGTGGTGCGCATCATCCGCATCCGCGACGAGGCGATTCCCGAATGGTCGGATGATCTGCTGGTGCCCGATGGCGAAGTCGGCGAGATCACCGTCGCCGGCCCGACCGCAACCGATGCGTATTTCGAGCGTCCCGAAGCGACGCGGTTGGCGAAGATCCGCGAGCGGCTTGCCACCATCCAAGTCTCCGGCCCTGCCGGACTTTCTTCGGTGGACGAATTCCCGCCGGCAGGGCGTATTCGCGCTTCATCGCCCCACGCAAAGAGGGAAGGGCTCGATGATGCGTCGCCACACGCGCAAGCAAGCGGCGGTGAGGACATCGCATCGTCGGACACGCGCATCGTCCACCGCATGGGCGATGTCGGCTATTTCGATGCGCAGGGGCGGTTGTGGTTCTGCGGGCGCAAGTCGCACCGTGTCGAGACCGTCGATGGCACGCTGTGCACCGAGCAAGTCGAGCCGGTGTTCAACGTCCATCCCGAGGTGCGGCGCACCGCGCTAGTAGGCATTGCACGGAAGCCATCCATCGCGTCCTCGCAGGTATCGCAGGACTCATCGATTCATGGTCACGCCGCTACCCTTGGCCGTCGCGGGTTCAATGAGCCAGTGTTGTGCGTGGAACTGCATACGGGTATCGCGCCCACGCAGCACGCTCGCATCCTCGCGCAGTTGCGCGCTATCGGCCAACGCCATCCGCCCACCGCGTGTATCGAGCGCTTCCTCATCCACCCGAAGTTTCCGGTGGACATCCGCCACAATGCCAAGATCGGCCGCGAGAAGCTGGCAGCGTGGGCGGCATCTCAAGTTCCCTCCCCTTCGGCAGAAGGGGAGGGTTAGGGTGGGGTTGCGTGGATCGGAAATGGAGCGCCGCGCGACGCTTGCATTCGAAGTTGAGGGATGTCGAGCAGCGTCTTTGGGCCGCGTTGATTGGTCGAGCTTTTATCCCCTCCCCTTCGGCAGAAGGGGAGGGTTAGGGTGGGGTTGCATGGATCGAAAATGGAGCACCGCGCGACGCTTGCGTGAGCAGATGACGGACGCTGAGCGCCGTTTATGGACGGTGCTACGTGGGCGGGCATTGTTGGGTCGGAAATTCCGCAGGCAATACCCGATCGCGGGACACATCGTGGACTTCGTGTGCATCGATGCGCGTATGGTGATCGAAGTCGATGGCGGCCAGCATGCCGATGCACGCAGCGCTGACGCAGCGCGTACCGCGCGGATCGAAGCCCTTGGCTATAAGGTGATCCGGTTCTGGAATCATGACGTTCTGCAAAACATCGAGGGTGTGTATCAGGTGATCGAACGAGAACTTTGCGGGCGACAACCAACCCCACCCCAACCCTCCCCTGCAAGCAGGGGAGGGAGTAACAAATGAAGATTCTGGTGACTGGTGGCGGTGGTTTTCTCGGGCAGGCGATCTGCCGCCTGCTCGTTGCGCGCGGACATGAGATTGCCAGCTTCAACCGCGGGCGTTACCCGGAACTGGATGCGCTCGGCGTGCGCGCGGTGCAGGGCGATCTGGCCGATGCCGCGAGCGTGCGCGATGCCGCGCGCGGCATGGAGGCGATCTTCCACGTCGCCGCCAAGGCCGGTGGCTGGGGTCCTTACGAAAGCTATCGTCTGGCCAACGTGGTCGGCACGCAGAACGTGATCGCCGCCTGCCGCGCGCAGGGCATCGAGCGCCTCGTGTACACCTCCACGCCCAGCGTCGCCCATCGCGGCCAAGTCGCGGTCGAGGGCGGCAACGAGGCGAACACGCCGTATGGCGAGCACTTCAAGGCCGCCTATCCGGCTACCAAAACCATCGCCGAGAAAGCCGTGCTGGCAGCGAATGACGTGAACCTGGCGACGGTGGCTCTGCGTCCACGGCTGATCTGGGGGCCGGGCGACAACCACCTGCTGCCACGGCTGGTCGCGCGTGCGCGCGCCGGGCGCTTGCGCTTTGTCGGCGACGGCAGCAACCGCATCGATACCACCTACATCGACAACGCCGCGCAGGCGCACGTGGATGCCTTCGAACATCTCGCGGTGGGCGCGGCCTGCGCCGGCAAGGCGTATTTCATCTCCAACGGCGAGCCACGCACGCTGCGCGAGACGATCAACGGTTTGCTGGAAGCGGTCAGCGCGCCGCAGGTGCGCGGCAGCATTCCTTTCGGCGTGGCCTACGCCGCCGGTGCGATGCTGGAAACGGCATGGCGCGTACTGCCGCTGCGCGGCGAGCCGCCGATGACGCGCTTTTTTGCCGAGCAGCTCGCCACCGCGCATTGGTACGACATCTCTGCTGCGCGTCGCGATTTCGGCTATGTGCCGCAAGTGGGATTCGAGGAAGGCCTGCACCGTTTGCGCGCGGCGTGGGTGCAGGCAAGCTAGCCACCGATGCGATCCGCGCGCCCGGCTACAATGCGCGCATGAGCGCCACTTCGCCCTTCGACGCCATCAAGCCACTCGCCGGCCGCGCCATCGAGGCCGCGCTCAATCGCGTGCTAGCGCTCGACCCCTCCACCCGCGATGCCATCGCCGCGCTGGAAGGTCGGCGCATCGAGTTGTCCTTGCAGGCACCGGCGCTCGCGCTCGCGGTGACGGTACGCGAAGGGCGCTTGGTGGTCGGCCCGGTTGATGCCACGAACGAGCCGGATCTGGCCGTGCGCGGCACCCTCGGCGGGCTGCTCTCGCAACTGCCGTTCCTGCGCTCCGCAGCAGGCACCGGGCCGGGCAAGGTGAAGATCGCCGGCGATGCCGATCTCGCGCGGCAACTGCAAAAGCTTGCCGAACGTTTCGATCCGGACTGGAACCTGCCCTTCGTGCAGGTGTTCGGCGAAGTGTTGGGTGTGCAGGTTGGAAACGCGGTGCGCGCGGCGTTGCGCTTCGGCCGCGACGGCGCGGCAAAACTCGCGCGCGACACCGCCGACTACCTGACCGAGGAATCGCGCGACGTGCTCGGTCGTGCCGAACTGGATGCGCATTTCGACGAGGTCGACGCCCTGCGCGATCGCGTCGAGCGCCTGCACGCGCGCATGCATCGCCTGCACCAGAAACTGGGCGGCGATGTGCCCCCCACCGATTCACCGGCGCGGCGTGGGACGGAAACGTGAAAGGCGCCACCCGCATCGGCCAGATCCTGCGCGTGGTGTTGCGCTATCGGCTCGATACCCTGCTCGACGAAACCCGGCTGGCGCGCTGGCTGAAACTGCTGCGCCCGTTCGTGCCGGCGCGCAGCGGCGTGGCCGCGCTGGAACGCGGCGAGCGCCTGCGCCTCGCACTGCAGGATCTCGGACCGCTGTTCGTGAAATTCGGGCAGGTGCTGTCGACACGTCGCGATCTGTTGCCGCCGGACATCGCCGATGCGCTGGCGCAGTTGCAGGATCGCGTTGCGCCCTTCCCCGGCGAGCAGGCCGAGGCGATCGTGGTCGCGGCGCTGGGCCGGCCACTGTCCGAACTGTATCGATCCTTCGAGCGTACGCCGTTGGCCTCGGCCTCGGTGGCGCAGGTGCACGCCGCCGAATTGCCCGATGGCCGCGCGGTGGTGGTGAAGGTGTTGCGCCCCGGCGTGGAGCGGCGCATCGAACAGGATTTGGCGCTGCTGCGCAGTTTCGCGCGGCTGGCCGAAAAGATCGGCCCCGATCCCGAGATGACGCGCCCGCAGGACATCGTCGCCGAACTCGAACGCTCGCTGCGCGGTGAGCTCGATCTGCAACGCGAGGGCGCGAATGCCAGCCTGATGCGGCGTAACTTTTCCGGCTCGACTGATTTGTATGTGCCCGAGGTGTTCTGGTCGCACAGCGCCGAGCGCGTGTTGACCATCGAGCGGGTGAGCGGCGTGCGCGCCGACGACATCGCCGCGCTGGATGCGGCCGGGGTGGACCGCGCCAAACTCGCTGCGACCGGTGTGCGCCTGTTCTACACGCAGGTGTTCCGCGACAATTTCTTCCACGCCGACGCGCACCCCGGCAACCTGTGGATCGACCTCGCCGATCCGCGCAAGCCGCGTTACATCGCGCTGGATTTCGGCATCGTCGGCTCGCTGCCGGAGATCGACCGCTACTTCCTCGCCGAAAATTTCACCGCGATCTTCGAGCGCAATTACCGGCGCATCGCCGAATTGCACATCGAGGCCGGCTGGATGCCGGCAACCCTGCGGCTGGACGCGCTGGAAGCGGACGTGCGCACGATCTGCGAGCCTTACTTCACCCGCCCGCTGGCGGAGATCGCGCTGGGCGAGGTGCTGTTCAAGCTGTTCAAGCTCGCCCGCGCCAATCAGCTCACCATCCAGCCGCAGCTGATCCTGTTGCAGAAGACCCTGCTCAACATCGAGGGCATCGGCCGCACGCTCGATCCGCATTGCGACATCTGGGCGGTGGCGCAGCCGGTGCTGGCGGACATCCTGCAACGCGAACGCAGCCCCGCCGCGCTCATGCGGCGCTTGCGCGAGAAGCTGCCGGGCTGGTTGCTGGGCGCGCCGGAGATGCCGCAGATGCTGCACGATTACCTGCGCAAGGCGCTGGCCGGACAGGTCGAGCTGCGCATGCAGTCGCACGATCTGGCCGCGCTGGCGGAAAGCTCGCGCGCCGCGCAACGACAGACCGTGCTGGCCCTGCTCGGCACCGCGCTGGCGGTGTGCGGGGTGCTGCTGTACGCCTTCCACGTCGGCGGCCACGAATGGTTGGACACGCCGTTGACGGTGTGGATCGCCGGCGCCGGCGCGCTGATCGCCTTCGTGATGGCATGGCCGCGAAGGCGCTGACTCGCGTTGTGCGTGATGAAGGTGCGTTCGATGCAAGACACTGGATTCCGGGTTCTGTCCGCAGACAGCGCGGACAGCCCCGGAATGACGACGCTGTAGAATTGCGTCACCATGGAACCGGGTGAGGAAAACTTTTCGGCGATCTTCGTCATACAGGCGATCTTCGCCATCCTTGCGTGAGGGTAGTTTCGATGCCAACGACGATGCCGCCCGCATGGCAAGTGCAAGAATGGCTCAATGCGCCGGCTGCGCTGAGCCTGGAGAGCTTGCGCGGCAAGGTCGTCTTGCTGGAAGCGTTCCAGATGCTGTGTCCGGGCTGCGTGGGTCATGGCATCCCGCAGGCCCTGCGCGCACGGCAGACGTTTCCGGAAGACGTACTGGCGGTGATCGGCCTGCACACGGTGTTCGAGCATCATGAAGCGCAGGGCAGCGCGGCTGCATTGAAGGCATTCCTGCACGAAAATCGCGTGCATTTCCCGGTCGGCATCGACGCGCATGCCGACGGCGACGCCATTCCGCTGACCATGCGCGCTTACGGCATGCAGGGCACGCCGACGCTGCTGCTGTACGACCGCAAGGGCCGCCTGCGCATGCAGCGCTTCGGCACGCTCGAGGACATGCAACTCGGCGCTGCCATCGCCACCTTGATCGCCGAAGCGGAGGAGTGATCACGCCGAGCGGATGGATCGCAAGCGTCGCCGCGATGGCGGATAAGGGATCATGGCGTTCGCCGCAATCGACGCGGCGACGTGCTGCATGAATCCTTCCCTGCCGATCCTGTTCGCCGACGACGTGCTCGCGGTGGTCAACAAACCCGTCGGGCTGATGGCGCACGCCAGCCCGATGGCGCGCGACGAGGATGACTTTCTCGTCGATCGCCTGCGAATGCAGTTCGCGCGCGAGGTGGTGCTGGTGCATCGGCTCGATCGCGCCACCAGCGGCTGCGTGTTGATCGCTTTCGACCGCGACACCGCCGCTGCGCTGGGTACGCAGTTCATGCAGCGTGCGGTGGAGAAAACCTATCTCGCGGTGTGCCGCGGCTGGCCCGCCGAGATCGGGGTCATCGATCATCCGCTCGACGGCGGCCCGGGCAAACCGGTCAAGAAGCCCGCGGTCACGGCGTTTCGCCGCCTCGCGACCGGCGAATTGCCCGAACCCTCAGGCGGCTTTCCGACCTCGCGATACGCCTTGCTCGAATGCGCGCCGCACACCGGCCGCTGGCGACAGATCCGCCGCCATCTCAAGCACGCCGTCCATCATCTGATCGGCGACACCAGCCACGGCGACGGCCATCACAACCGTATCTTTCGTGCGCGTGGTATCGGTCGGATGCTGCTGCATGCGCACACGCTGGCGTTCACGCACCCGCGCAGCGGTGCGCGCATCGAAACCATGGCACCGCTGGACGCTGAATTCGCGCAGGTGCTGGCGTGGTTCGATTGGCATCGCGCATTGCTCGAAGAAAGCAGGCACGCCTGAACCATCAGGCGTATTGCGGTATGCACCGTTTGCATTGATTACAAACGATGCGTGCGCTCAGTGACCGTCATCCACCGCTGCCAGCCATTGTTCGCGCTGCGCTTCCAGACGACCAGCCTGCGCCTTCATGTCGCCGGCATAGTCAGCCAGCAGGCGGTCGGTTTCGGTTTCCGGGATCCATGCCGGCACCGGATGCGGCTTGCCGGCCTCGTCAACGGCCACGAACACGATCAGGCAATGCGTGGTGCGCGTCCATTCCGGCTCGCGCAGGCCGCGGCTGTATACGTCCACGGCGATGTGCATGCTGCTGCGGCCGGTCAACACGATGCGCGCGCGCACCTCGACCAGATGGCCGATCGCCACCGGCTGCTCGAAGGCGATCCCGCCCACGTACACGGTGACGCAATAGCTGCCGCTCCAGCCGCTGGCGCAGGCATAGCCGGCCTGATCGATCCACTTCATCAGGATGCCGCCGTGCACCTTGCCGCCGAAATTGACGTCGGCCGGCTCGGCGAGGAAGCGCAAGGTCACTTCACGGCGTTCGGCAGTCATGACTTCTGTCCTCTGTCCTCTGTCCTCTACCTCACACATTGAACCGGAAGTGCAGCACATCGCCTTCCTTGACGCGGTATTCCTTGCCTTCCAGGCGCAGGCGGCCGGCATCGCGCGCACCGGATTCACCCTTGTAGCGGATGTAGTCGTCGTAGCCGATAGTCTCTGCGCGGATGAAGCCGCGCTCGAAGTCGGTGTGGATCACCCCGGCGGCCTGCGGCGCGGTCGCGCCGACGAACACCGTCCACGCGCGCACTTCCTTCACGCCGGCGGTGAAATAGGTTTGCAGGCCCAGCAAGGTGTAGGCGGCGCGAATGACGCGGTTCAGACCCGGCTCGTCGAGGCCCATGTCGGCAAGGAAGGCACCCTTGTCGGCATCGTCGAGCTGCGCCAGTTCCTCCTCGATCGCCGCGCACACCGGCACCACTTGCGCGCCCTCGCCGGCCGCGCGCTCGCGCACACGGTCGAGGTGCGGGTTGGCGTTGAAACCGTCTTCCTTGACGTTGGCGACGTACATCACCGGCTTGAGAGTGAGCAGGAACAAGTCGCGCACCAGCGCCTTTTCCTCATCGGACAAACCCAACGCGCGCGCCGGTTTCGCCTGATCGAGGGCTTCGCGCAAGCGCACCAGCACGTCGCGGCGGGCGATGGCTTCCTTGTCGCCGGCCTTGGCCGCGCGCTCGGTCTTGGCGAGGGATTTTTCCACCGAATCCAGATCGGCCAGCGCCAGCTCGGTGTCGATGGTCTCGATGTCGGCGATCGGATCGATGCGCCCGGCCACGTGCACGATGTCGCCATGCTCGAAGCAGCGCACTACATGCGCGATCGCATCCACTTCGCGGATGTGGGCGAGGAATTTGTTGCCCAACCCCTCGCCCTTGCTCGCTCCGGCGACGAGACCGGCGATGTCCACGAACTCCATCGCGGTCGGGATGATCTTCTGCGGCTTGACGATGCTCGCCAACTCGCCGAGGCGCGGATCGGGCACCGGCACCACGCCCACGTTCGGGTCGATCGTGCAGAACGGGAAATTGGCCGCGGCGATGCCCGCCTTGGTCAATGCGTTGAAGAGGGTGGACTTGCCGACGTTGGGAAGCCCGACGATGCCGCAGCGGATGGCCATTTGAAGTCCGTGAATCGTGAATGGTGAATCGTGAATGGGTAAAAGCCGGCAACTGAGATCGTGCGTTGCGTGAATGTCGTGACCTCTGGAGCTATTGCCAGTGGATCAATCAACACTGTGGATACTGAAGCTATCGCTCTTGCGATTCACGATTCACGATTCACGATTCACGAATCACGAATCACGATTCACGAATCACGATTCACGATTCACGATTCACGGCTCTTGGTATGCAACCTCTTCATCGCCTCGTTGAAATCGCCGGCGACCGCCAGCGGCAGCACGTCCAGCGCTTCGTCGATGGCGCGAAGCATCGCCGCCTCGTCGTCGCGACCGGGCCGGCCCAGCACCCACGGCGTGACCTTGTCCTTGTGCCCGGGGTGGCCGATGCCGATGCGCAGGCGGTGGAAGCGGCCGTGGCCGAGCAAGGCCATGATGTCGCGCAGTCCGTTTTGCCCGCCATGGCCGCCATCGAACTTCAAACGCGCGGTACCCGGCGCCAAATCCAGTTCGTCGTGCGCCACCAGCATTTGCTCGGGCTCGATCTTCCAGTAGCGCAGCGCCGCCGTCACCGCGCGGCCGCTGTGATTCATGAAGGTCAACGGCTTGAGCAACCACACCGCCTCGCCACCGATGCTGGCTTTGGCGGTTTCGGCCTGCAGCTTGGATTCGATACCGAACCGCGCACCGAGTTTTTCGGCCAGCGCATCGATCCACCAGCAACCGGCGTTGTGCCGGGTGCGGGCGTATTCGGACCCGGGATTACCCAGGCCGACGATCAGGCGCAGTGCGGGCATGCGGACGACAATTCGTGCAGTGGCAAGCCCCTCTCCCGGCAGGAGAGGGTGATGAGCTGCGCTTGCGAACTGCCAGTGGCAGTTCGCGCAGCGAAGAACGCCCGGCAGGGCTGGAGGAATGATCGTCGCGCTGCGCGCGACGGTTTCATTACATTGAAACGGGGCTTACTTCTTGCCCTTGTCCGCCGGCTTGGCCTTGTCTGCAGCCGCCTTGGCCGCATCCGGAGCCGCCTGCTGGCTGGCCGGAACATCGGCCGAAACCTCGGCGGCCGGTTCGACCTCCTCGCGGGCGTGCTTGGCGATGACCACGGCGACGTCGTGTTCCTTGCCGAGCTTGAGCGCGGGGATCTCCACGCCGGCCGGCAGGGTGATCTGCGACAGATGCACGATGTCGCCGACATCCAGCACCGACAGGTCGACGGTGATGAACTCCGGCAGATCCTTGGGCAGGCAGCTGACTTCCACGTCGGTGAGCTCGTGGGTGACGAGCACGCCCGCGGTCTTGCCGGCCGGCGACTTGTCCTGATTGAGGAAGTGCAGCGGCACCTTCAGGCGGATCGCCTCGTTCTCGCTCACGCGCAGGAAGTCCAGATGCATGATCTGCGCCTTGTACGGATGGCGCTGCATGTCGCGCAGCAGGACTTTCTCGGATTTGCCGTCGAGTTCCAGATCGAGGATGCTCGCGTAGAACCACTCGTTCTGGGAGGCGAGCCAGACCGGGATGTGCTCGAGCTGCACGGATTTGGGTTCGGCGTGACCGCCGTAGACGACGGCCGGAATGAAACCCTCGCGACGCAGGCGGCGGCTCGCACCCTTGTTCCCCTGCGTGTGGCGGCTCGTGGCCTTGATGTTGTGGATGACTGCCATGATGGTCTGCCTTGTGTGATGCATGACCCACCTTGCGGTGGAGGAAGCTCTCCCGCGACCAGGAGAGCGGATGCCGGCCGCGCTTCGAAAACATCCGCGACAGGATCGGCCCGGGCAACGCTCGGATCGAGCCGTTCAGTCTATCACAGCGCCGGGATCGCCGTTCGGAAACGGCGCGTTGGGTGACGGCAGCCCAGCGACGGCACGCCAACGTGCCGACGTGCCGACGTGCTCAAGGCGCGTTTGCCGATGGAATCAAGCGTTCGCATCAAACGTCGGCATCAGCCATCGTGGCGGAAATAACGCTTTTCCACCCAGCCCACCGTGCGCTTGAGCAGCAGCGGCAGGATGCCGATCCCGACCAGCGCGGCGATCAGGCCCGGCGAAAGAATGTCGCCGGGTTTTTCGACCGTCGCCAGTTGCGTGCCGGCGAACACGTAGGCCAGTTCGATCGGCAGCAGGCCCAGCGTGCTCACCCACCAGAAGGTGTACACGCGCATGCTGGTCAGGCCCATCAGCAGGTTGAGCAGCCAATACGGGAACACCGGCACCATGCGCAGCGCAAACAGGTAGAACGCGCCTTCGTCCTGCAAGCCTTTGTGGATCGGCGCCAGTCGCGCGCCGAAGCGGCGCTCGACGGCGGCGTGGAACAGGTAGCGCGAGACCAGCAGACCGGCGACCGCGCCGACCGAGGCCGACACCGAGGCCAGTCCCAGCCCCCACCACAGTCCGAACAAGGCCCCGGCGACGGCGGTCAGCAGGCCGCCGAAGGGCAGCGAAAACGCGCCGTTGAGCACGTACAAAACGAAATAGACCAAAGCGACCCAGTACGGGGCCTCGTCGCGCATCGCGCGGATCCGCCCCATCGTTTCGCGCAGCAGGTCGAAGACCGCGCTTTCGCTCTTGTGCACTCCAAAGACGATGAGGGCGACGAGGATCGCCGCCAGCACCACCAGCCACCAGGCCTGCTTCTTCATCGCGCCACCGCAGGGCGACGCACGCATGCACGCGCGCGCGGCATGCCGCTGCGATGTCCCTCGGCGATGGGTGGGTCAGTCCGGATCACGACACCAGTTGCCACGACTTAATGCGCTGGATTTCATCGCGCAGGCGCGCGGCGTCTTCGAACTCCAGATCCTGCGCATGCCGATACATCCTCTGTTCGAGCTCGCGCAACAGTGCCGCAAGCCGGCGTGGATCGAGGGTGGCGTAGTCCGCGGCCATCTCGGCGACCTTGCGGGCTTTCCCGCGCGCCGCTTTCGTTTCTCCCGGCTCGGCACGCGCGCCTTCCATGATATCCGCGATCGGCTTGCTCACGCTGCGCGGCACGATGCCATGCTCGGCATTGAAGGCCACCTGCTTCTCGCGGCGGCGGTCGGTTTCGTCGATCGCGGCTTTCATCGAACGGGTGACGGAATCGGCGTAGAGGATCGCCTTGCCGCGCAGGTTGCGCGCCGCGCGGCCGATGGTCTGGATCAGCGAGCCGGTGGAACGCAGGAAGCCTTCCTTGTCGGCATCGAGGATCGCCACCAGCGACACTTCGGGCATGTCCAGCCCCTCGCGCAGCAGGTTGATGCCGACCAGCACGTCGAACACGCCGCGGCGCAGGTCGCGCAGGATTTCCACCCGCTCGACGGTTTCGACATCCGAGTGCAGATAGCGCACGCGCACGCCGTGCTCGCCAAGGTACTCGGTGAGGTTCTCGGCCATGCGCTTGGTCAGCGTGGTGACCAGCACGCGGTCGCCCAGCGCGGTGCGTTCGCGGATCTCGCCGAGTAAATCGTCCACCTGCGTCGCCACCGGACGCACCTCCACCTGCGGATCGACCAGTCCGGTCGGGCGCACCAACAGCTCAACCACCTGCCCCGCCGACTTCTCGCGCTCCCATGGCCCGGGCGTGGCGGAGACGAACACCGTGCGCGGCGCGCGGCGCTCCCATTCGTCGAACTTCAACGGCCGGTTGTCCAGCGCCGAGGGCAGGCGGAATCCGAACTCGACCAATGTTTCCTTGCGCGAACGGTCGCCCTTGTACATCGCGCCGATCTGCGGAACGCTGACGTGCGATTCATCGACGACCAGCAGCGCGTCGGCCGGCAGGTAGTCGTACAGGCACGGCGGCGGCTCGCCGGGCATGCGCCCGGTGAGATGGCGGGAGTAGTTCTCGATGCCGTTGCAGTAGCCGACCTCGGCCATCATCTCCAGATCGAAGGTGGTGCGCTGCTGCAGGCGCTGCGCCTCGACCAGCTTGTTCGCCGTGTACAGGGTTTCCAGCCGTTCGCGCAGCTCGGCCTTGATCGTCTCGATCGCATCCAGCACGGTGCGGCGGGTGGTGACGTAATGCGACTTCGGATAGATCGTGTAGCGCGGCAACTTGTGCAGCACCTCGCCGGTGAGCGGATCGAACAGCGCGAGGTTCTCGATCTCGCCGTCGAACAGTTCGATCCGCAACGCTTCCATTTCCGACTCGGCCGGGTGCACGTCGATGGTCTCGCCGCGCACGCGGTAGGTGGCGCGGCGCAGTTCGACATCGTTGCGCGCGTACTGCATTTCGGTCAGGCGACGGATCAGCTCGCGCTGGTCGATGCGCTCGCCGCGCACCATGTGCAGCACCATGTTGAAGTATTCGTTGGGATCGCCGAGGCCGTAGATCGCCGACACCGTGGCGACGATGATCGCGTCGCGTCGCTCCAGCAAGGCCTTGGTCGCCGACAAGCGCATCTGCTCGATGTGTTCATTGATCGAGCTGTCCTTGTCGATGAAGGTGTCGGTCGAGGGGATGTAGGCCTCGGGCTGGTAGTAGTCGTAATAGCTGACGAAATACTCCACCGCGTTGTGTGGAAAGAACGCCTTGAACTCGCCGTACAACTGCGCCGCGAGGGTCTTGTTCGGCGCCATCACCAGCGTCGGTTTCTGCACCGCCTCGATCAGATTGGCGACGGTGTAGGTCTTGCCCGAGCCGGTCACGCCGAGCAGCACCTGCCGCGCCAGTCCCGACTCGAAACCATCGATCAACCGCGCGATCGCCTGCGGCTGGTCGCCGGCAGGCTGGTAGGGCGCGACGAGCTGGAAGCGGTCGGACACGGGCAACGGACGTGGCAGGGCAATCGGCGAGTATAAGCCGCGCCCGCAGTCTGTCCGTGAGTCAACTCAGTCCGGGATGGACGCGAGCCGCACCCGCGCGAAGTTGCGTTTGCCGATCTGCAGCACGCCGGTGAAGCCCGGTGCGAACACGCGCTGCGCGTCCTCGAACACTTCACCATCGATGCGCACCGCGCGCTCGCGCAGCTTGCGGGTGGCCTCGCCGTTGCTCGCCGCCAGCCCGGCGGCGACCAGCAGCGGGGCGATGCGCAGGCCTTCACTGGGCGTGGCGATTTCATGCAGCGGCAGCAGCGCGGTATCGCCTTCGCCGCGCACCACCGCGTGCCAGCCGGCGATCGCCTGCTCGGCGGCATGCGCATCGTGGAAGCGCGCAGCCAGCTCGCGCGCCAACCGCAGCTTGGCGTCGCGCGGATTGAGCGCGCCGGCATCCACGTCCGCGCGCATGCGCGCCAGTTCCGCCAGCGACACATCGAAGCTGAGCAGTTCGAACCAGCGCCACATCAGCTCGTCGCCGATCTTCATCGTCTTGGTGACGATGTCGATCGCCGGCTCGTCGATGCCGATGTAGTTGCCCAGCGACTTGCTCATCTTCTGCACGCCGTCGATGCCTTCCAGCAGCGGCATCGTCAGCACGATCTGCGGCGGCTTGCCGGCCTGCTCCTGCAGGGCGCGGCCCATCAGCAGGTTGAAGCGCTGATCGGTGCCGCCGAGTTCGACATCGGCAGCCAGCGCGACCGAGTCGTAGCCTTGCACCAGCGGGTACAGGAACTCGTGGATCGCGATGGGCTGTTCGCTCTTGTAGCGTTTCGAGAAGTCGTCGCGCTCGAGCATGCGCGCCACGGTGTGCGATGCGGCAAGACGGATCATGTCCGCCGCCTTCATCGCGTCGAACCATTCGGAGTTGAAACGCAGCTCGGTCTTGTCACGATCGAGCACCTTGAACACCTGCTGCGCGTAGGTGCGCGCATTGGCTTCCACGTCGGCGCGGGTGAGCGGCTTGCGCGTCACGTTCTTGCCGGTCGGGTCGCCGATCATCCCGGTGAAATCGCCGATCAGGAAGATCACCGTGTGCCCGAGATCCTGGAACTGCCGCATCTTGTTGAGCAGCACGGTGTGGCCGATGTGCAGATCCGGTGCGGTCGGGTCGAACCCGGCCTTCACCCGCAGGGGTCTGCCGAGCTGGAGCCGCGCTTGCAATTCCTCGCGCTTGAGGATGTCGGATGCGCCGCGCGCAATCAGGTCGAGGCTGTCGGAAAGCTCGCTCATCATCATTCCGCTCATGTGCGCAAAACGTCGCCCGGCGCGGTATTGCCGAGATGGACGTTCATGTTACGTTAAAGTGATGTTAAATGTTGCAAAGCAGAAAATTCAATTACAACAATGACTTGACGCAATAATCTCAAGCAATATATGGTGCGCGCGTCTGAATTCCCACGGGAACCTTTCCGCATGGATCACCCGACCGCACCGACCTCCGGCACGCCGCGGCACGATAGCCCATCGGCGGTTCGTTCCGCGAAATCCTGGTTCAAACGCCTGGACGCGGCCGGCAGCGAGGATTTCCGCGGTCGCTGGTCGCGCGAGCACTGGATGCTCGCCAGCCTGTTCGCGACGATGGGCGCGTTGGTGGTGACCATCGTTCCGGGTTTCAGCAATGCCATGCACACCCAGAAGGCGGCGCGGGCATCGTTCATCCTCACCCTGCCGGCGATCCCGAAAAGCGAAGCGCCAGCGCCCGCCGAAAATTGGCAACTCGTGCGCGTGGGCAAGGGGCAGAATCTCGATGGTATCTTCGCCCAGTTCAGTCTGTCCGCCGCGACCAAGGCGCAGGTGCTCGCGCAGAAGGGCGCGAAGGCGATCCTGACCCACCTGCACGAAGGCGCCGAGCTGGCCTTCGACGTGCCCTCGCCCGGCGTGCTGCGCGGCCTGCGTTACGACAAGGACGATGCCACCCGCATCCAGTTGCAGTTCGATGGCGCAAAGGTCACCAGTACGACCATCCATCGCCCGCTCGAGCGTCGGCTGGAGTCCACCAGCGGGGTGATCGCCGGCTCCTTGTTCAACGCCGGCGAGAAGGCCGGACTGAGCGATGCGGCGGTGATCGAGATGGCGAAGATCTTTTCCTACGACATCGACATGGCGCAGGATCTGCAGCCCGGCGACAGCTTCCAGGTGGTGTACGAGGACTACTGGCGCGACGGCCAGCGCGTACGCACCGGCAACATCCTCGCCGCCAGCTTCGACAACAACGGCAAGCGCTATTTCGCCTACCGCTACACCCATCCCAACGGCAAGACCGAGTACGTCGATCAGAACGGCACGCCGTTGAAGAAGAGCTTCATGCGCACGCCGGTGGAGTTCACCCGCATCTCTTCTGGTTTCACGCTGGCCGGACGCATGCACCCGATCCTGGGCTACATGCGCAAGCACACTGGCGTGGATTACGCCGCACCGACCGGCACGCCGATCGTCGCCGCCGGCGATGCCAAGGTCATCTTCGAAGGCTGGAAGGGCGGCTACGGCAACTGCATCATCCTCGACCACGGTCGCGGTTACACCACGCTGTACGGACACATGTCGCACTTCGGCCGCTATCACGTCGGCCAGCACGTCGATCAAGGCACCACGATCGGCTACGTCGGCATGACCGGCATGGCCACCGGCCCGCACCTGCACTACGAGTTCCGCATCAACGGTGAATACCGCAATCCGCTGTCGGTGACCATGCCCAAGCCGCAGCCTTTGGCCGGCGCGGAACTGGCGAGCTTCCACCAGCAGAACGCGGCCGCGCTGGCGCAGCTCAACCGCATGCAGTTCCTCACCCACGAGACGGTGGCGCAGAACGTCATCAATGCGCCGGCCTCGGTGAAGCAGGCGATGAAGCGGCAGATGGTGGCCTCGACGCGCAAGCTGCGTCGCTCGCGTGGCTGAGCCGGAGCTTTATCTCGGACTGATCTCGGGCACCAGCGCCGACGGCATCGACGCCGCGATCTGTGCATTCGGCGACGCGGATGCCGGCGCGCCGCCGGTGCAGGTTTTCGCGGCACGCACCTATCCCTATCCGCAGGACCTGCGCGAGGCCATCGTCGCCCTCGCGCGCAGCCGTGCCAGCGTGACCCTGGACGACTACGGCCACCTCGACGTGCGCATCGGCGAATGCTTCGCGCAGGCGGCGCTGGATTTGCTCGCCACATCGGGCTTGCCGCGCGACCGCATCGCCGCGATCGGTTCGCATGGGCAGACCCTCTGCCATCGTCCCAACGGTGCGTATCCCTTTTCCTTGCAGATCGGTGATGCCAGCGTGATCGCCGAACGCACCGGCATCGCCACCGTGGCCGATTTCCGCCGCGCCGATGTCGCCGCCGGCGGGCAAGGCGCACCGCTGCTGCCGGCGCTGCATGCGGCGGTGCTGGCCGATCCGGCGATCGGGCGTGCGATCCTCAACCTCGGCGGCATCGGCAACCTCACCCTGCTGGTGCCCGGCCGTCCCGTGATCGGCTTCGACACCGGTCCGGCGAATTGCCTGCTGGATGCGTGGGCCATGAGCCAGCGCGGCATCGCGCGTGATGAGGGCGGTACTTGGGCGCGCAGCGGCCATGTCGATCATCTTCTGCTCGCGCGCTGCCTCGACGATCCCTACTTCGCCGCGCCGCCGCCCAAGAGCACCGGCCGCGAAGTGTTCAACCTCGACTGGCTGGACGCGCGCATGCTCTGTGACATCGCCGCCGACGACGTGCAGGCGACGCTACTCGCGCTGTCCGCACGCAGCATCGCGCAGGCCTTGCGCGCGAACGCGCCCGACGTGCGCGAGCTGTACGCCTGCGGCGGCGGCGTGCACAACCCGGTGTTGATGGATGCGCTGCGCGGCGAACTGCCCGGCGTGCGCGTGGACACCACCGCCGCGCTCGGGCTGGATCCGGATTTCGTCGAGGCGGTCGGCTTTGCGTGGCTGGCGCGTGCGCGCCTGCGTGGCGAGCCCGGCAACCTGCCGTCGGTCACAGGTGCGCGCGGGCCGCGCGTGCTCGGTGCGATTTATCCAGCACCGCGCGCCTGAGGCGGATACGGTTCGATCTGCGCCTCCACCCGCCGCCACAGCAGCAACCACAGGGCTGCCGCCGGCAGGATCGACAGCGTGGTGATGACGAAGAAGCCGCCATAGCCGGCAGCCATCGCGATCTCGCCGGCGAAGAAGCCGAGAAACTTGCCCGGCAGGTTCACCAGCGAGGACAGCAACGCGTACTGCGTGGCGGTGTGCTCGCGGCTGACCAGCGCCGACAGGAAGGCGACCGTCGGCGGGCCGAGCACGCCGAGCATGAAGTTCTCGCCGGATATCACCGCGGTCAGCACCAGCAGCTTGCCCGGGTGCAGCAGCAGCCACAGGTACAGCAGGTTGCAGGCGCCGGTGAGCACCAGCGCCGCGCCCAGCGGCCGCCATGCGCCCCAGCGCGCCACCGCCGCGCCGCCGACGAAGGTGCCGGCGATGCCGATCCAGATGCCGTAGATCTTGGTGATCGCGCCGATCTGGGTCTTGCTGAACCCCATGTCGCGGTAGAACGGCCCCATCACCCCGCCGACCGTGGCCTGCTCGGGGATCTTGAACAGCAGGATGAACACCAGCAGCAACAACGCCAGTTGCCAGCGGTAGCGGCGAAAGAAATCGGCAAACGGATCGACCACGCTCGCGCGCAGTGCCGCGCCCCAGCTCGCCGCACTCGCGCGATGGGCGTCGGGCTCGCGCGCCAGCAAATTCGCCGCCAGCGGCAGCGCCATCGACACGGCCATCGCCACGTACACCATCCGCCACGGCGCGTGGTCGGCCATGATCAGGGCCACCGCGCCGGCGAGGATCAGCGCCAGCCGGTAGCCGAGCGAATACACCGCCACCAGCGCGCCCTGCGCTTCCACCGGCGCGATCTCGATGCGGTAGGCATCCACCGCGATGTCCTGGGTGGCGCCGAAGAAGGCCACCGCGAGGGTGGCGAAGATGAAGGCCTCCAGCCGCGCCGGCGTCAGCCAAGCCATCGCCAGCAGGCCGGCAATCACGCCCAGTTGCGCCAACAGCAGCCAGCCGCGCCGCCGTCCGCAGCGTCGGAACAACGGCAACTGCCAATGATCGAGCAGCGGCGCCCAAACGAACTTGAAGGCGTAGGCCATCCCCGCGCTGGCGATCATGGTGATCTCGCTCAGCACGATGCCGCTTTCTTTCAACCAGTAGGACAAGGTACCGGCGACCAGCAGGAATGGCAGGCCCGAGGAGAAGCCGAAGAACAGCATCGTGCCCGCCGCCGGTTGCGCGAAGGCGCGCCAGACCGACGGTTTGCGCGGCTTGGCGCTCGCCCCAGTCTGCGTGCTCACAGGGCGTAATCCACGACGTAGGGCGCGTGGTCGGAGAAGCGCGGCTCGCGATGGATCGCGCAGGCTTTCAGTTGATTCTTCAAGTCCGGCGTGGCGAGCTGGTAGTCGATCCGCCAACCGACATCGTTGGCGCGCGCCGCGCCGCGCTGCGACCACCATGAGTATTCCACTGCATCGGGCTTGAGCGCACGGAAAGTGTCGATCCAGCCATGTTTCGGCGCAGGCGTGCCGTCGCCGCAATCATCGGCGATCAGGCCATTGAGCCAGGCGCGTTCGGCCGGCAGGCAGCCGGAGTTTTTCTGGTTCGAGGCCCAGTTCTTGATGTCGTTTTTCGCGCGCACGATGTTCCAGTCGCCGCACAAGACGTAGTCGCGGCCGCTGGCGAGGAAGCCATCGAGGATGGGCTTCAACCAATCCATGATGCGCAGCTTGAACTGCTGGCGCTCATCGCCCGAGGAACCGGAGGGCACATAGATCGACACCACGCTCAAATTGCCGAAGCGCGCCTCGAGGTAGCGGCCTTCCTCGTCGAAATCCGCGCGACCCAACCCCGTGATGACCGCATCAGGCTCGCGCTTGGAGTAGATCGCCACCCCGCTGTAGCCCTTCTTCGTGCTCGCATCGCGGAAGTGCGCGTGATAGCCCTTCGGCAACAGTCCCTCGCCGCGCAACTGATGCTCCTGCGCCTTGGTTTCCTGCACGCACAGCACGTCGGCCTTCTGCGCCGCGAACCAGTCGAAGAAACCCTTGCTCGCCGCCGAGCGCAGGCCGTTGGCGTTGAAGCTGATGATGCGCATGGAGAGCGGGGAATGGGGAATGGGGAATGGGGAATGGGGAATGGGGAATGGGGAATGGGGAATGGGGAATGGGGAATGGGGAATGGGGAATGGGGAATGGGGAATGGGGAATGGGGAATGGGGAATG
>JAFEBV010000038.1 GCA_018242485.1 Pseudomonadota bacterium | reverse complement strand
TCAAGGTACGTCTTCATGGCATTGCCTTGCGCTATAATCCGCGCTCGCTGCCGGCATAGCTCAGTTGGTAGAGCAGCTGATTTGTAATCAGAAGGTCGTGGGTTCGATTCCTATTGCCGGCACCAGTAAATCAAGCACTCGGCGCATGTCGTCAGACGCTGTAACAGCAGGGTGCGGTTTCACGTAAGCATGTTGTAAGCGGTTTGCGGACGCGGGGTGGAGCAGTTCGTGAGCTTGTCGGGTTCATAACCCGAAGGTCACAGGTTCAAGTCCTGTCCAAACACGCATCAAGCAAAAAGGCCAGCCCTCACGGACTGGCCTTTTTGCTTTTCGGTGCTCGGGTTGCAGGCAGGCGGGTTACGTCCTGCCGCTCCAGCGGTGGCGGGCGAACTCGGCAAGCACGACCGCTTCGGCCTGGTCATGCGTCAGGCAACTGCGCGCCGCTTGTTTAGGCAACAAGGTGGAAACTCGCACTGGCCGTGTCCTGTACCACCCCGACGAGGGGGACTACATCCGCAGTCACCGTCGCTGTGTTGGTGAAATCATGGCATGCATAGTCCTTCGCCTGGAAATACCATATTTCATTGGGAGTAAGCGCTCCACGAACCCCATCCTTCCCGAGTTCGCTACGCTGTGATCAATTGCTCAGCCTTGAGATTCCAGGGCAGGAGGGCCTCGAAGTGTTCGACAGTGGTCGCGGCGGGCAGCCCGCGCAGCGCATGGCGCAGCCACAGGTACGGCTCGACGCCGTTGGCCTTGGCGGTTTCGACCAGCGAGTAGATGAGCGCGCTGGCACGTGCGCCGGCTTGCGTATCCGAGAAGAGCCACGCTTTCCTCCCAACGACGAAGGGACGGATGGCGTTTTCGGCCGGGTTGTTGTCGATCGGCAGATCGCCGCGCTCGAGGTAACGGATCAGGCGCGGCCACTGCCGATGCAGGTAGCCGAGCGCGCCGCCGAGCACGGAGGTGGGCGGCACGGTGGGCAGCACCTGGTCGAGCCAGCGGCGCAGCTCGTTGATGACGGCGCGGCTGCGGGTCTGGCGTAGCACCAGCCGCTGGGCGTCGTTCAGTTTGCGCGCGTCTTTCTCGATGGCGTAGAGCTTGCCGATGAGCGCCAGCGCTTCATGGGCGCGGCCGCGCTTGCCCTCGGGCAGTACCTTGCCGGCGTCGACGAAGCGACGTCGCGCATGCACCCAGCAACCGAGCCGGGTCACCCCTTCGGTGAAGGAGATCGCGCCGTAGCTCTCGAGTGCGTCGGCCATCAGATGCCCCTTCCAGCCTTCGAGCAGGCGTAAGGGCACCGCCTGCGCGCGGCTCGGATCGTACTCGAAGAGGATCACCGGCTTGCCTGACGGCCCGCCGCGCTGCACCCACATCTGGCTTTTGCTCGTGGCCGCCCGGCCGGGCTCCTTGAGCACCTGCACCGGGGTCTCATCCATGTGGATGACGTCGTGCCCGAGCAGCACGTCGTGCATCAGGTTGGCGATCGGCTGCAGCGCCCGGGCCGTGCCGATCACCCAGCGGGCCAGGGTCTGGCGCGGCACGAGGACACCAGCACGCGCGAGCACGTACTCGAAGCGCGCCAGCGGCAGCCCATCGACGTACTTGGTGACGAGCAGCATCGCCAGCAGGTCGTTGCTGGCGTTGCTCTTGGGCAGCACCTGCGCCGGGGCGGGCGCGGTGAGCGGCGCCTGGTCGCCCTGGGGGCAGCCATAGCGCTTCCTGATGTGACGCAGCACGCGCACCTGCATCGGCACGATGTCGAGCTGTTCGCTGACGTCCTGACCGATCTCGACCATGGGCGTGCCGCAGGCGCAGGTGCGCTCGGCCTCGGGGATCTCATGGACGACATCGATGCGCGGCAGCGCGACCGGCAAGGGCTTGCGCTTGCCGCGCGCCTTCTTCTTGCCAGCGTCAGTGGGCATCTGGCCCGTCGTCTCGGTGGCGGGCGGCGGCAAGGTCGCGGTGTCGCCCGCTGCGGGGGCGGATTCGGCCAGCGCCTCGGCCTCGTCGAAGAGCCAGCCCTGGCCCGCGTGCGACTCGCTGCTGGGTCCGAACAGGCGCCGACGCGCCAGGCGAAGCTGCTCGTAGAGCTCGAGGATGCGTGCCTCGAAAGCTTTCTGCAGTTCGGCCTCACGGGCATCGAAGGCTGCCTGTCGTTCAGCTTCACGCGCCTCGAAGGCCCGCTGCTGTTCCCGCAGCAAGGCCTTGAGCGCGGTCGGATCGTCGGGCAACTGCTCGGGGAGGGTGGATGCGCACACGCCGAAAGCGGCATTCGAACGAGGGTCGGCGATACGTGGTGGCATGCCGGAATTATACCCGATCACGCTACGTAACTGATTGGTAATGCAGCGTTTTATGCGGCTTTCCCGTCCACAGATCGAAGCCCTCGAGCAGCCATTCGAGCTCCTTCATCGTCAGTGCGCAGGTGGGCTCGCCGGCCTCGGCCGAAGGCCAGGCGAAACGCTCGGCTTCGAGCCGCTTGTACCAGAGACAGAAGCCGTTGCGGTGCCAGTACAGCGCCTTGAGCTTGTCGCGGCGGCGGTTGATGAACAGGTACAGCGCGTCGCCGAACGGGCTCAGCCCCAGCTCCTGCTCGACCAGCGCCGACAGCCCGCCGATGGATTTGCGAAAGTCGATCGCCGGCCGGTACAGATACACCGCGCCGATGCGGTGCCCCGGGTGCATCAGCGCCCCCGCTCGGAGAGCGCTGCCGACAGCGCAGCCAGCCAGTCGACGCCCGGCAGCGTTGCGCATTCGAGCCGTAGCTGCGCGTCGATCACCACCGTGCAGCTCACGCGGGGCGTCATCGAGGGTTCGATCCCGATCGGGACGAATCCGCCAAGCTCGGCGTGACTGCGGCGCCCACCGGCCACCAGGCGCTTGCGCCACTGGTAGAGCGCCTGCGGCGACAACCCCTCGCGCTCGGCGTACGCCTTCGTGGTGATGCCCTCGGCTTCGATTGCCGACAGGTGCGACAACCAGAACGTACTGCGCTCCGACATGCTCGTGCTCCCAGACAAACGGAAGCCGAAGCATGCG
>JAFEBV010000037.1 GCA_018242485.1 Pseudomonadota bacterium | reverse complement strand
ATTCACGATTCACGATTCACGATTCACGATTCACGATTCACGATTCACGATTCACGATTCACGATTCACGATTCACGATTCACGATTCACGATTCACGATTCACGATTCACGATTCACCGCCTCAGTGCTGCATCGCGAACCACACCGCCACCGCCGCGATCACCACGACGATGACCACGATGCCGACCACATTGGCCTTGCCGCCCTTGGCGACTCCGCCGGCGTGGGCCGGTTCGATCTTGCGCGTGGCCGCCACTTCCTGCCCCGGCGCGATCAGCATGAAGCGCACCGCGTCCAGGCGCAGTTCGTCGCCGGCCTTCATGAAGCCCTTCTGCACGCGCTGGCCGTTGACGTAGGAGCCGTTGGCCGAGCCCAGATCCTCCACCGAGACGCCGTCGGCGACGGGTTTGATCTCGACGTGGCGGCGGGAAATCTCGTCCACCGCCACCGGGATCGTGCACTCGGGTGCGCGGCCGATCACGGTGAGCCCGGTGATCGGATACATCTTGCCGAACACCGGCCCGGACACCCCGCGCAGGATGAACTTGGGTACCGCCGCACGCATGCGGGTGGCGCCGCTGTCCTCGTCCACGGGCGAGAACGAGCCGGTGGTGCCGGTGGGAGCCACCGCCCGCGGCGCGTCGGCCGCGGCCACGCGGGCGATGATGCCACCGATGTTGATGCTGTCGCCGACCCGCAGCGCGATCATCTCGCGTACCGGCTTGTCGTTGACCAGCACCACGCCGCCGTCGGCAGGCACCTGCAAATTCACGCCGATGCCGCTCTGGTGGATCTCGCAGTGCACCGGGACGATCCCCGGGCGGTCGAGCACCACCGTGCAGTCGGGCGCGGAGCCGATTCGGTTGACGCCGGTGGCGAGCAAGGCCTGCGGGTGCTCGCCGTTTGGAAATACGAGTTTCATGTGTGTCCCCAACCACTCCATCATCCGCGGGATCGTCCCGCGACCAAGTTACTGCATGCGCCGATCCATGGCAGCCTCTGGCGTGCACTGCCACGGCAGCTCGACCTGCGCAGGCGGTTATTTCACCACGCGCAGCTTCGGCCCGCGTCGCGCCCCCGGCGCGGGTGGGCCCTTCTCGGGCGGCTCGCCGGTATCGCCGACAGGCGGCTGCACCGGCGCCGTGGCCAGCGTGCCGGCCGCGTCTTCCGGCAAGGCCATGCCCTGCCCGCTCTCCTGCGCGTAGATCGCCTGCACCGCGCCGATCGGCACCCGCACCGGCTGGCTGACGCCGCCGAAGCGGGCGAGGAACCCGACTTCCGCGTCGCCGAGGCTGAGCTGGCTGACCGCGCGGGCGGCGATGTTGAGCACCACCCGCCCGTCCTTCACCGCCTGCGGCGGCACCAGCACGCCTGGATACGCGGCATCGACCAGCAGATAGGGGGTCATGCCGTTGTCGTTGATCCACTCGTACATCGCCCGCAACAGATAGGGGCGGTTGGAGGTCATCACCGGTGGCAGGCGCGCGGCGGTCACGGGATCAAGGCGCTTCAGGGCGCGATCTCACGCAGCAGCTTTTCCTCGGGGGTGAGGCTGCGCAGGAAACCGGGGTTGCGGAAAATGCGCAGGCCGTAATCCTCGATCGGCTTGCAATCCTTCGGCAGGACAATGCCCAACGCCGGCAGACGCCACACGATCGGCGCCATCGCGCAATCGGCCAGGCTCATTTCCGGATTGAGGAAGAACTTGCTGGCCTTGAACAGCGGCAACGCGGCCAGCAACAGCTCGCGCAGGCGCTTGCGCGCGGCCTCGGCCTGCACCTTGGTGCCGTGCTGGATCGACTGCACGTGCGGCACCCATTCGTGCTCCATGCGCAGCATCGCCAGCCGCAGGCGCGCGCGGGAAAGCGGATCGACCGGCATCAACGGCGGGTGCGGGTAGCGCTCGTCGATGTATTCGGTGACCACCGAGGCGGCGTACAGAACGAGATCGCGATCGACCAGGGTCGGCACGCTGTGGTAGGGATTGAGGTCGACCAGATCCTCGGGAGGATTGGCCGGGTCGACCGTGATCAGGTCGTAGCTGACGCCCTTGGCGGCCAGCACCAACCGGACGCGATGGCATACCACGCTGTCGCGCGATGAAAACAACGTCAATGCGTTGCGCAGACGCGGACTTGCAACCATGTTGCCTCCCCCCGCCGCCGGCTTGGGCCCCGATTCGGCTGGCGCTGCTGCCCGTGCCATGTCAGTGCACGTCGCGCCAGAATTCGTGCTTGAGCAAATACGCCAGGAAGGTGAAGAAAGCAAGGAACAGCACCACCTTCCAGCCCCAGTATTCGCGCTCCATCGCCGCCGGCTCGCCGGCGTACTGCAGGAAGGCGCTGATGTCGCGGGCGGCCTGATCGAACTCCGCCGGCGTCATCTGCCCGACGCGATTGGGATCGAGCGCCAGATCCTTGATGCATTTGCCCTCCACCTCGCCCTTTTCGCAGGGCTCGTTGCCGTGCTTGGGCTCGGTGACGGCGTCCTGGCTGCCCTGCAACTGCCAGAGCACATTCGGCATCGCCGCATTGGGCAGCAGGGTGTTGTTCCAGCCCGACGGCCGCGACTCGTCGACGTAGAACGACTTGAGGTAGGTGTAGATCCAGTTCGGGCCGCGCGAGCGCGCTTCCAGCGACAGATCCGGCGGAGTCTTGCCGAACCAGCTTTCCGCTTCCGCCGGATTCATCGCCACGTTGATGTGGTCGAGGTTCTTGGCGCCGGTGAAGTTGAGGTTCTCGGTGACCTGTTTTTCGGTCAGACCCAGATCGTCGCCCATGCGCCCGTAGCGCAGGTATTTGAGCGAATGGCAGCCCGAGCAGTAGTTCATGAACAGGCTGGCGCCGCGTTGCAGCGAGGCGCGGTCGGTCAGGTGCGTGTTGGCATCCAGCAAACCCTCGCCTTCACCGGCCAGGGCCAGCGTCGGGGCGAGCGCAGCCAGCGCCGCCAGGGCAAGGGCAAAAACGGAGCTGCGCTTAGTCATGCACGGTCACCCGGTCGGGTACTGGCTTGGTCGTACCCATGCGGGACCACCAGGGCATCAGCAGGAAATACAGGAAATACAGCGCGGTCAACGACTGCCCGAGCGTGTTCATGGTGGCCGTGGGCGGCTGCGTGCCGATCCACATCAGCACCAGGAAATCCACCACGAAGGCCATCAGCAGCACCTTGTGCAGCGCCGGCCGGTAGCGGATCGACTTCACCTCGCAGCGATCCAGCCACGGGATGAACAGCAGGATCAGCACCGCCGCGCCCATCACCAGCACGCCCCAGATCTGCGTGCCGAGGAACGAGGGCACCGCACGCAACATGGCGTAGAACGGGGTGAAGTACCACACCGGCTTGATGTGCTCGGGGGTCACCATCGGGTTGGCCGGGGTGAAGTTGTCCGGTTCCAGGAACCAGCCGCCGACCGTGGGCTCGAAGTAGATGATGAACGCCGCCACGGTGACGAAGAACGCCGCGCCGAACAGATCCTTCACCGTGTAATACGGATGGAAGGGAATGCCGTCGGTCGGGGCCTTGGGCGACCAGCGGTTGCCCTTCGGGCCCTTCTTGATGTCCACCCCGTCGGGGTTGTTGGAGCCCACCTCGTGCAGGGCGCCCAGGTGCAATACCACCAGCAGCAGCAGCACCAGCGGCAGGGCCACCACATGCAGGGCGAAGAAGCGGTTCAAGGTGGCGTCGCCGACCACGAAATCGCCGCGGATCCATTCGGTCAGCGCGCCGCCGACGTAGGGGATCGCACCGAACAGGTTGATGATGACCTTGGCGCCGTGATAGCTCATGTTGCCGTAGGGCAGGATGTAGCCCATGAAGGCTTCGGCCATCAGGGTCAGGAAGATCACCATGCCCAGCAGCCACACCAGTTCGCGCGGCTTGCGCCCGGAGCCGTACATCAGCCCGCGGAACATGTGCAGATAGACCACGATGAAGAACATCGAGGCGCCGGTGGTGTGCATGTAGCGGATCAGCCAGCCCGCCGGCACGTCGCGCATGATGTACTCGACCGAGGCGAACGCGGTGTCCGCGCCGGGCTTGTAGTGCATGGTCAGGAAGATGCCGGTGACGATCTGGTTGACCAGCACCAGCAGCGCCAGCGAACCGAAGTAGTACCAGAGGTTGAAGTTTTTCGGCGCGTAGTACTCGGTCATGTGCTTGCGGTAGGCCGGCATCAGCCCCGGCGCACGCTCGTTGACCCAGTCCATCGCGCCGCAGGCCGCGCGGGTAAACACATTGTCCGACATCAGGCGGCTCCCTTCGGCGGCTCGCCGACGACCAGATGGTTGTCGTCCACGTAGCGATAGTCCGGCACTTCGAGGTTTTTCGGCGCGGGTACGTTCTTGAATACGCGCCCGGCGAGGTCGTAGCGCGAGCCGTGGCAGGGGCAGAAGAAGCCGCCCTTCCAGTTCGGGTCGAACGGCTGCGGCTGCACTTCCGGCTTGTGGATCGGCACGCAGCCCAGATGGGTGCAGATGCCGACCAGCACGCCGATCGCCGGCTTGATCGCGCGCGCCTCGTTCCTCGCGAACGCAGGCGTCTGGCTGGCCTCATCCGACTTCGGATCCACCAGCAGCGCATCGAGCGTGGGCAGGATCGCCAGTTCCTCGGGCGTGCGCTTGTACACGAATACCGGCTGACCACGCCATTTCACGCGCATGAACATGCCCGGCTCGTTGTCGAGCTTGCTGATATCCACGTCCACCGGGCCGCCGGCGAGCAGGGCTTCCACGCTCGGCAACCACGAGCGCGCGAACGGTACCGCCACGCCGGCGACCCCGACCGCGCCAACCACGGCGGTGGTGGCGGTCAGGAAGCGGCGGCGGCCGGTATTGACCTCTTCGTTAGCCATCGACTCTCCGCAGGAAATCCAGATAGACAGCGCACACGGCAACCCCCAGCCGCGCGCGGACAGCGAAGTGTAGCGGAACGCCCATTCAGCCGACAACGCCAGATGGCCGAAAAACCCCTCCGCAACCCCTCCGCGCGCTACGAAACCCCGGATGTCCGCCCCGATGAACCCTGAACTCGGCTATTTCCCGGCGCGGTAGCGCTCGGCGAGGGTCGCCACCCGCGCGGCATACCGGGTGGTTTCGGCGAACGGCGGGATGCCGCCATAGCGATCCACGTTGCGCTCGCCGGCGTTGTAGGCCGCGGCGATCAGGCTCACGTCGCCGTTGTAACGCCTGGACAGGAAGGCCAGGTACTGCACGCCGCCACTGATGTTGTCGGCCGCCGAGAAGGCATTGGCCACGCCGAAGCGCGCGGCGGTGCCGGGCATGAGTTGCATCAGCCCTTGTGCGCCCTTGTTGGACACCGCATTCGGGTTGAAGTCGGACTCGGCGTGGATCACCGCGCGGATCAGCCCCTCGTCCACCCCGTAGGCGCGCGAGGCGGCGGCGATCTCGGCGGCATAGGCGGTGGTGTTGAGCGCCAACCGACCGAAGTTCACCCCTGGCATGGCTCCGCAGGCGAAGCAGGTTTCGATGTAGGTGAACAGCACCTTGGCGCCGACGTTCCCCGGCGGTGCGATATTGGTATAGGTGTTGATGCCGTCGTGGCTGTACTTGTACATGGTGCCGCGGGTCACCCGCGCCTGCACCCCGGTGGGGATGACCGGGGCGACCAGCGGGCCGTCCTCGGAAGTGTGGAACACCACCCGCGGGGCGCTGCCAGCACCGCCAGTGGACATCCCCGCCGGCCGCGCGGGCGCGGCGACCACGGCAGTCACCGCGGGCGCCCCCGGCGCGGTCGGGATCGCCACCGACCCCGCGAGGCCAGCACCGGACTCCGGAACGGGCGTCGCGGAGGCAGCGACGGGCGCCCCGCCACCGGTCATGCCACCGGCATTGGCACCCACCCCATAGCCGAATGCCACCGGCGAGCGTTTCGATGTCGCGGGCGTGGCGGCGTAATGGATCGGCTTGCAGACCTGCCCGGGCACCTTGGTGCTGGTGTAGCTGGTTGGCGTGTCCGCGCCGCCCTCGCAGCGGTACAACGTCCCCGCCGCCGCCGGGCCGCACAGGCCCAGTGCGAGGATCGTCGCCCACAGCAATTGCACGCGTCGCATCATGCCCTGCCCATTTCCCCCGTCGAGTTCGCGTCTTGCCGATCCGGCGCCCCGCGCAATGCCACAGGCTACAATAGCCGCTTCCCTTTCCGGATGCACGCCGATGGCCGGCAAGCTGCACATCACCACCCACGGTTGCCAGATGAACGTGTACGACTCGGCGAAAATGGCCGACGTGCTGGCCGCCGAGCACGGGCTGGAACTGACCGACGACGCCGCGCAGGCCGACGTGATCCTCGTCAACACCTGCTCGATCCGCGAGAAGGCGCAGGAAAAGGTGTTCTCGCAGCTCGGCCGCTGGCGGCTGCTGAAGAAGGACAATCCGCAGCTCATCATCGGCGTGGGCGGCTGCGTGGCCTCGCAGGAGGGCGCGGCGATCGTCGAGCGCGCGCCCTATGTGGATCTGGTATTCGGCCCGCAGACCCTGCACCGGCTGCCGGCGATGATCGACGCCCGCCGCGACTCGGGCACCCCGCAGGTGGACATCAGCTTCCCGGAGATCGAGAAGTTCGACCGCCTGCCCGAGCCGCGTGCGGAAGGGCCGACCGCCTTCGTGTCGATCATGGAAGGCTGCTCGAAGTACTGCTCGTACTGCGTGGTGCCCTACACCCGCGGCGAGGAAGTCAGCCGCCCGTTCGACGACGTGCTGGCCGAGGTCGCCGCGCTGGCCGAACAGGGCGTGCGCGAGGTCACCCTGCTCGGGCAGAACGTGAACGGTTACCGCGGCGCGATGGACGGCACCGAAGACAAGGCCGACCTGGCGCTGCTGATCCGCGCCATCGCCACCCTGCCCGGCATCGGCCGCATCCGCTACACCACCTCGCATCCGCTGGAATTCTCCGACGCCCTGATCGCCGCCCACCGCGAGGTGCCCAAGCTGGCGCGCTTCCTGCATCTGCCGGTGCAGGCCGGCTCCGACCGCATCCTGTCGGCGATGAAGCGCAACCACACCGTGCTCGAATACAAGGCGCGCATCCGCAAGCTGCGCGAGGCAGTGCCGGACATCTGCATCAGCACCGACCTGATCGTCGGCTTCCCCGGCGAAACCGACAAGGACTTCGAGCAGACGATGAAGCTGGTCGAGGACATCGGCTTCGACCAGTCGTTCTCGTTCATTTTCTCGCCGCGCCCAGGCACCCCGGCCGCCAATCTGCCCGACGAAACCCCGGCGGCGGAGAAGCATGTACGGCTCGAACGCCTGCAAGCCGCGCTGACCGCGAACGCGCGCAAGATCTCCGCGGCGATGGTCGGCAGCGTGCAGTCGGTGCTGGTGGAAGGCCCGTCGAAGAAGAACCCGAACGAACTCACCGGGCGCACGCAGAACATGCGCTACGTCAACTTCCCCGGCGATGCGCGCATGATCGGCCAGTTCGTCGATGTAACCATCACCCAGGCGATGAGCAATTCGCTGCGGGGGCGGGTGGTGACCGGCGGGCAGGTTTCGGCGGCATGACGGCACCGTCGATCCGGGAGATCGCGTCTGGCGAGTTCGATCTGGCCTGGCCGGTGTTCCGCGAGGTCATCGCTGGCGGCGACACCTACAGCTACCCGCCGGATCTCTCGCTGGCAGATGCGCGGGCAATGTGGGCCACGTCGCCGACGCGCTGCTTCGTCGCCGAACTGGACGGCGGGGTCGTGGGCATCTACATGCTGCGCCCGAACCAACCCGGCCTGGGAGACCACGTCGCGAATGCCGGCTACATGGTGGCGGCCAGCGCCCGCGGCCGTGGCGTCGCCTCGGCGATGTGCGAGCACTCGCTGGCGGAGGCGCGGCGCGCGGGTTTCACGGCCATGCAGTTCAACTACGTCGTCAGCAGCAACGAGCGCGCCGTCCGGTTGTGGCAACGCCACGGTTTCGCGATCGTCGGTCGCGTGCCAAGCGCTTTCCGCCACGCGACACTGGGTTCGACCGATGTTTTCATCATGCACCGCGTTCTGTGAACTAACCTATCCGGAATCCGGAACCGGCTATCCACCTTCCTCGCCGCCGATGACTGCGCGAAGCTTCAATCCAGCCGCTTGCGGAAGCGCACGATCGCCAGCAGCATCATCCCCAGCGTGAACGCAAGCAGAGCCAGCACATCCGGCCAGAGTTCCCACAGGCTGCCGCCGCGCAACATCACGCCGCGGATCAGGCGCAGGAAATGCGTCAGCGGCAACAGTTCGGCGGCGTACTGGATCGGCTGGGGCATCCCTGCGAACGGAAACATGAACCCCGACAGCAGGATCGAGGGCAGGAACACGAAGAACGACATCTGCATCGCCTGGAACTGCGTCTTCGCGCGGGTGGAAATCAGCAGACCCAGCGCGAGGTTGGCGACGATCAGCAGGCCGGCGGCGAGATACACGGCGAGCAGACTGCCACGCACCGGCACCGCGAACACCCAGATGCCAAGACCCAGCACCACCGTGGTCTGCACCAGCCCGATCACGATGTAGGGCAGCACCTTGCCGATCATCAGCTCGGCGCTGGTCAGTGGGGTGGCGATCAGCAGTTCCATGTTGCCGCGCTCGCGCTCGCGCACGATGGCGATGGCGGTGAACAGCACCATGGTCATGGTCAGGATCACGCCGATCAGGCCGGGCACGATGTTGACCGCCGAGCGCCGTTCGGGGTTGTAGAAGCTGACCACGCTGATCGACCCGGTCGGCGGCGTGCTCTCCGGCGGCACGCGCGCGTCGGGAAGATGGCTGTCGAGCGGGATCTGCGCGAGTTGCGCGGCCGCGCCCTGCACGGCGGTGTCGCTGCCATCCACCAGCACCTGCACCGCTTCGCGCCCCTCCGCCTTGCGGCGCTCGAAATCGGGCGGAACGACGACGCCGACGCTGATGCGCCCTTCGCGCAACAGCGCGGTCAATTCCTGCGGCGTGCGCACCACGTATTTCGGGGCGATCACCTCGGTCGCCAGCATGTCCATCACCAGCGCGCGCGAGGCCGTGGTGTGGGCCTGATCGGCGATGCCCGCGTCCAGCCCGCGCACGTTGGTGTTGATCGCATAGCCGAACAAGGTGAGCTGGATCACCGGAATGCCGACGATCATCGCCGCGGTCATGCGGTCGCGGCGCAGTTGCCGCAGTTCCTTGACCAGGATCGCCCACAGGCGGCGCAGACTCATGCCGCACGCTCGCCTTCGCCATCGCGCCTGTCGCTGCGGGTGACGGCGACGAACACGTCCTCGAGGTTGGGCGCGGCATCCGCAACCTGCGCGACGAGCCCGGCGTTGGCCAGCGCCGCGCCAATGCGCTGGCGCGTGGCTTCCTGCACGCCGGCGGCCAGCAGCACACGCAACGCCGTGCCGACCTGAGCGACGCCGAGCACGCCGGACACCTCCACCAGCAAGCGTTGCACGCGGCGTGGGTCGTCGGCATGCACCAGCAGCGTGCGCCCTTCCAGTTCGCCGGTCAGCGCGGCGGGCGTGCCGTCGGCCACGAGGCGACCGCGATCGATCACCGCCAGCCGGTGGCAGCGCTCGGCTTCGTCCATCAAATGCGTGGACACGAGGATCGTGGTGCCGATGTCCGCCAGCTCGAAGAGTTTTTCCCAGAAGTCGCGGCGCGATTCGGGATCCACCGCGCTGGTGGGCTCGTCGAGGAACAGCAGCTCGGGCTCGTGGATCACCGCGCAAGCGAGCGCGAGGCGCTGCTTCTGGCCGCCGCTCAGGGTGCCAGCGAGCTGCTTTTGTCGATCGGTGAAGTGGTAGCGCTCGACCAGCGCGTCGATGCGCTGGCGGGTGAGGTGCTTTGGCACACCCTGGATCGCGGCGATGAACTCGAGGTTCTCGCGCACCGTCAGGTCCTCGAACAGCGAGAACTTCTGTGTCATGTAGCCGATGCGCCGGCGTAGCGCCTCGGTCTGTTCGGGGATGCGCAGGCCCAGCACTTCGATCTCGCCCTCGCTGGGCGTGAGCAAGCCGCACAGCATGCGGATGGTGGTGGATTTGCCCGAGCCGTTCGGGCCGAGGAAACCATGGACGCGCCGCGCGGGCACTTCCAGATCGACCCTATCCACCGCCAGCAGGCTGCCGAAACGGCGGCTCAGGCCACGGGCGCGAATGGCGGTGGTGTCAGTCATCGCGGGGCCATCCATCGGCACGCGCTAGCACCCCTCCTCCTGCTTGCAGGAGGATGTTGCTATGCAACGCTCTGAACTTACGCCCCGAAGCCGCCAACGATGGCGCCCTCATCCGCCCTTCGGGCACCTTCCCCCGGAGGGGGAAGGAAGAAATCACCTCTCCCTCCGGGAGAGGTCGACGCGCCGCAGGCGGGGCGGGTGAGGGAAGCGCTGTCCGATCACCGCGCAAGCATGGCATCGCCATCAAGCAATCATGATTTTGCGTGATGGTTGGCATGACTGCGTACAGGCAGACCAAGCTCAGTTTGAGAGTATTGGGCTGGGAAGATGCAGCCGCGGCCGGCTCGCTCATCGCGCGCCACCAACTTGGAACTGTACATGCACCGGCACGCCGATCGGCAAGCTGGCAGCATCCTTGCCCAACTGGATCTCGGCCAGATACGACAGGCGCGGCGCATCCTCGCCGGTCAATGCGTAGTACGGCGTGAACGAAGGTTCGCTGCGGATCGCGCGCACGCGGCCGGCGAACGAACCCGCGCGTCCATCGACAACCACGCGCGCCGCAGTGCCGATCTTCACGCCGGCGCGCAGCGGCTCGGGCACGTACACGCGCGCGTACGGCGCGTCGCCGACCAGTTCGATCGCCAGCGGTGCGCCGATCGGCGGTTGATCGCCTTGCTTGTACGGCAGGCTGTCGATACGGCCGGCGCGCGGCGCGTCGATACGCACGCGCTGCAAGTCCACCGCGATCGAGTCCACCTGCGCCTGCGCAGAGGCAACGGCAGACTGTGCCTGCGCGATGTCCTCGGGGCGGCTGCCGTGCAGCAGCAAGGCCAGCGCATGGTCGGCCGCCTGCGCGTCGGCGTCGGCGCTGCCGGACTGTGCGATCGCCGCATCCAGACTCGCTCGCGGAATTACCTGTCGAGCGAATTCCGCCTGCGCGCGTTGTAGCGCCTGGCGCGCATTCGTCGCCACGCTGCGCGCACCGGCCAGGCGTGCGCGCGCCTGCGCGATGTCCTCGCGACGCGGGCCGGCGCGCAGTTCGTCGAGCGCCTGCTGCAAACGCGCGACATCGGCTTTCGCCGCATCCAGCCTGGCCTGCGTGCGCACGCTCTCCAGCATCATCACGGTCGCGCCCGCGACGACCGCATCGCCCTCGCGCACGCTCACGCTGGCAATGCGCTCGGACACCGGCGCCGGCAGGGTGATGCGATCCCATTCGAGCGTGCCCAGCACTTGCGGGGTCTTCGGCGCGCATGCCGTCACCAGCAACGCGGTCGTGGAGAACAGCATGTGTCTGGCAATCCTGGCCCGCAGCGCCCGGTTCGAGTGATCGGCCATCGCATCCTCCGGCGATTGCATCGCAGGTCGAATCCTAACAGGGTGCCGAACGCATGCCGCACGCATACGGCGCGGATGACCCCGACGGCGCATCGCGCTACGCTGTGTGCGCATGAATCCATCGCCCCCGCACGATTTCGTCCTCGAACCCGACGACAGCGAACGCCTCGCCAACCTGTGCGGGCCGTTCGATGCGCACCTGCGGCAGATCGAACTGCGGCTGGGCGTGGAGATCGCCAATCGCGGCAACGTGTTTCGCGTGAGCGGCCCGGAGCCGATGGCCGAGCGTGCGCAGCGCTTCATTCGCAAACTCTACGACGGCCTCGACGAACAACCGCTGGACGCGCACGAGTTGCACTTGCTGCTATCCGATGTGGCCGCCGCCGTGGCACAGTCCACACCCCTGCTGTCCTCGGCCAGCAAGGACTTCCAGCCGCAGGACGTGGCGATCCGGGTCAAGCGCGGCACCGTTCGCGGTCGCGGCGCCAATCAAGCGAAGTACCTGCATGCCATCGCCACCGCCGACGTCAACTTCGGCATCGGACCGGCCGGTACCGGCAAGACCTTTCTCGCCGTGGCCAGCGCGGTGGAAGCGCTCAACGCCGGCCGCGTGCAGCGGCTGGTGCTCGTGCGTCCGGCGGTGGAGGCCGGCGAGAAGCTCGGCTTCCTGCCCGGCGATCTGGCGCAGAAAGTCGATCCCTATCTGCGACCGCTGTACGACGCGCTGTACGAGATGCTCGGCGTGGAAAAAGTCGCCAAGCTGCTCGAACGCAACGTGATCGAGATCGCACCGCTGGCCTACATGCGCGGACGCACCCTCAACGACGCCTTCGTGATCCTCGACGAGGCGCAGAACACCACCATCGAGCAGATGAAGATGTTCCTCACCCGCATCGGCTTCGGCGCGACCGCGGTGGTGACCGGCGATCTGACGCAGATCGACCTGCCCAAATCCGTCAAGTCCGGTCTGCGCGATGCCGTCGACGTGCTGCGCGGGGTCGAGGGCATCTCCTTCACCTTCTTCGAGGCGCGCGACGTGGTGCGCCACCCGCTGGTGCAGCGCATCGTGCAGGCCTACGATGCGCGCGACGCCCAGCCGCCCGCCGCCCAACCCGGACGCGCGCCATGATCGTCCTTGCGCAACGAGGATCCCGTCCATGACCCGCGGCCCCGTGCAGCTCGATGTCGCCGTCAGCTACGGCCTGCCGCGCAAGGGCCTGCCCGCAGCGACGAGTTTTCGGCGTTGGGTTGCCGCTGCGTTGGAAGGCCGCATCCTGCGCGCCGACCTGTGCCTGCGCCTCGTGGACGAGCGTGAAGGCCGCAGCCTCAACCGCCATTACCGTGGCAAGAACCACGCAACCAATGTGCTCAGCTTTCCGGCCGAAATCCCTGAAGGCGTGACGCTGCCGCTGCTGGGCGACATCGTGCTGTGCGCGCCGGTGGTCGCACGCGAGGCGCGCGAACAGCACAAGCCGCTATCTGCCCACTACGCCCATCTGACCGTGCATGGTGTGCTGCACCTGCTCGGCCTCGATCACGACGACGCACGCGAGGCCGAGGCGATGGAGGCGCTGGAACGCCACATCCTCGCTGGGCTGGGGTTGCCCGATCCCTATCGTTGATACGCCCGCGCGCGACACGCCGACACCCGCGCCAAACCAATCCGACGCGGCAGCGACGCGAACGCCGGCAGCGGCCACCACGACCGCGCGTACTCGTGCACAATCCGCACGGGGACAGGACGGACGCCGGGCATGCGCCTGATCGAGGAACTCCAACGTCGCAAGGTGTTCAAGGTCGGCGGCGCGTGGCTGGTCGGCGGCTGGCTGTTGATCCAGATCGCGGCGACGATCGCCCCCGAGTTCAAACTGCCGGACTGGGTGCCGATGCTGGTGACCGTGCTGGTCGCGATTGGCTTCCCGATCGCGTTGGTGCTGGCGTGGTTCTTCGACATCACCCCGCAGGGCATTCGCCGCGACCCGGCCGATGCGCATGCCACGTCGCCCAACCGCAGCAACGACGACACCCGTACTGACGACGCCGCATCGGCGCGCGCGCCCACCTCGGCGACCCAACCCCCGGTCGGCGCAACTCCAGTCACCGCAATTCCGGCCACCGCCACCGCGCCACCGCGCAAGTCGATCGCGGTGCTTCCCTTCGCCGATCTTTCGCCGACCCGCGATCAGGAGTATTTCTCCGACGGCATCGCCGAGGAAATCCTCAATGCGCTGGTCAAGCTGAAGGATCTGAAGGTCGCCGGGCGCACGTCCGCGTTTTCGTTCAAGGGCAAGAACGAGGATCTGCGCGACATCGGCCGCACGCTGTCGGTCGCGCACGTGCTCGAAGGCTCGGTGCGCAAGCACGGCGACAAGGTGCGCATCACCGCGCAGCTGATCCACGTCGAGGACGGCTATCACCTGTGGTCGGAAAGCTATGACGGCGAACTGGCGGATGTGTTCGACTTGCAGGAGCGGATCGCGCGGGCGATCGTGCGCGAACTGGACGTGATCCTGCACGGCGACACGCAGCAGCGGCTGGTGCCGGTGGCGACATGCGATCCGGAAGCCTATGCGCTGTACCTGCAGGCGGCCGGAATCTTCAACCGCCGCGAAGGCCCGCGCTTCCCCGAAGCGATCGGCTTTCTGGAAAAAGCGCTGGCGCTCGACCCGCAGTTTGCGCGCGCGCATGCGCGGCTGGCCTCGATCCATGCGCTCGAACCGATCTACGTCCCGGAACGGGCCGACTCCGCATCCGCATCGGTGCAGGGCGACGCCGCCCGCGCGATCGCGCTCGACCCGCGCCTGGCCGAACCGCACGCGGCGATCGCTCTGAACGCCGTGCAGGAGCATCGTTTCCTGGAAGGACGGGAGGCGAGCGAACGCGCGCTGGCGCTCGATCCTGACGACATCACCGCGGTGTTCTGGTCCGGCTCCACGTTCATCAATACCGGCTACATCGCACGCGGCTGCGCCTTGCTCGACCACGCGCTTGCGCTCGACCCGCTGTATCCGAACGCTCTGTTGTGGCGCGGCACCCAGCACTTCTATGCCGGCGACGTGGATCGCGCCGAAACATTGCTGCTACGTGCGGCGCAGACCGGTCTGCTGCACGCCGACCTGGGCTTGCATCTGGTGTCGGCGGCGCGCGGTCGACGCGACGAGGCGACGGCGCAGTTGGCCACCGGCCTGCACGTCCTCGGCCCCGGCCTGCCCGACGGCCTCGCCTTGACGCTGGCGCGCGCCGTATATGGCGACGCCGTCGCGCGGGAGCTGGCATTCGAGGCGATCGAACGCATCGCCGCTACCCGTGTCCGACTGCCCGGGTCGGTCGTCTATGCCCTGCTGCAGATGGGCGAGGCGGCACGGATGCTGTCCTTGATGCGCCGCAGCAAGTACTGGAGCACGAACGACGCGCAATCCTTCCATTGCCTGTGGCAACCCGGGCTGCGCGCCATGCGTGCGATGCCCGAGTTCCACGCCTTCGCGCGGGAGTTGGGCATGACCGCGGTGTGGGATCGCTACGGCGCGCCGGATCATGCCCGCCGCGATGCCTCCGGCAACTATGTCTTCGACGTGCAGGCCTGATGTCAGACCTTGCGGCCGCACCACGCGCTGCGCTGCGATACACTGTTGCACCGCCCTTGAGGGCGCGCTTTGCGCATCCATGTCCGACGACAGTCGAACGCCCGAGCATCCGACGCCGGATCGCCGCTCGTGGCTTGAACGCCTCAGCCAGGCGTTTTCCGGCGAACCACGCAACCGCGAGGAACTGGTCGAAGTGCTGCGCGAGGCGCAGGACGACGGCCTGATCGCGCCCGACACGCTGAAGATGATGGAAGGCGCCATCGGCGTCTCCGAAAAGACCGTCGCCGACGTGATGGTGCCGCGCGCGCAGATGGTGGTGCTGCCGGTGGACGCTCGCTTCGTCGATCTGATGAAGGCGGTGGTGGAGTCCGGGCATTCGCGCTTCCCGGTGCACGGCGAGGACAGGGACGAAATCCTCGGCATCCTGCTCGCCAAGGATCTGCTGCGCGGCGTGGTCGCCGACGGCGGCCCGGCGAGCATCCGCGAGCTGTTGCGTCCGGCGGTGCTGATCCCCGAATCCAAGCGCCTGAACGTGCTGCTCAAGGAGTTCAGGCTCTCGCGCAACCACATGGCGATCGTGGTGGACGAGTACGGCGGCGTATCCGGGCTGGTGACCATCGAGGACGTGCTGGAAGAAATCGTCGGCGAGATCGACGACGAGCACGACGACGCCAACCCCACCGCGCAGATCGCCGCACAGAACGACGGCCAGTTCGTGGTGGATGCGCTCACGCCGATCGCCGATTTCAACGAACGCTTCAACGCCGACTTTCCCGACGATGAATACGACACCGTGGGCGGGCTGGTCACCGACGCCATCGGCCACCTGCCCGAGTCCGGCGAGGAACTGGCGATGGGGCGTTTCCACTTCCGCATCGCCCGCGCCGACGCGCGGCGGGTGAAGGCGCTGATCGTGAGCGTGCAGGCAGAAGACTGAGGACAGAAGGTGTTCAGTCGTCGGTACTCATCTGGAGGGTGCGCAGGATGGATCGAGCGTTGTGCCTTTCCCTTCCCCCTCCGGGGGAAGGTGCCCGCAGGGCGGATGAGGGAATACGTTTGGACGTGCCGTGGTACATGAGTGCAGCGGCGGATAGGGCATTCCCTCATCCAGCGCTGACACGCGGCTCCTGCCGCGTGCCTTTCAGGCCGGCTACGCCGTTCGCTTCGGCATCCTGCCTGCGCAGTCGCGCCACCTTCCCCCGGAGGGGGAAGGGAAAGCCCGATTCTCGAGCGACTTTCGTGACCCACGAACCCTTGCCACCCGGCAACTTCGGACGCCTGCGTTCATTCTGCGTGTTGCTGCTGCTGGCCACTCTCGCCCTGCTCATGCCCGCAGCCTGCCTCGCCGCGCCGCGCATCGGCGTGGTGACGATGGGCTCGGGCGAGGAATACTGGGCGCGCTTCGGCCACGACGCGATCCTGATCGACGATCGCACCGACGACCCGGCCAGCGAGCCGATCCTCTACAACTTCGGCTATTTCGACCTCGACGAGCCGGGCTTCTTCCTGCACTTCATTCAGGGCCGCGCGAACTACCAGCTCGTCGCACTGCCAGCGCGCGAGGATCTGGCGCAATACGCGGCCGCTGGCCGCGGTGCGGTGGTGCAGTGGCTAGATCTCACGCCCGATCAGGCGATCAAGTTGCAACGCCGGCTGCAATGGAATGCGTTGCCCGAGCACGCGCGCTACCGTTACGACTACTTCACCCAGGACTGCACCACCCGCGTGCGCGACGCACTCGACTACGCACTCGACGGGCAACTGCGCGCGCAGATGATCACGCCCTCGCATGGGCTGACCTATCGCTCCGAGGCGGTGCGGCTGGGCGCGCCGGAATGGTGGCTGGGGCTGTCGATGCATTTCGCGCTCGGCCCGTATGCCGACCGTCCGCTGTCGTTGTGGGACGAGGCCTTCATTCCATCGCGCCTGCACGACACGCTGGCGACCTTGCACACCGCGCGCGGCACGCCGCTGGTGACCGGCGAACAACGATTGCTGCCGCAACGGTTGCCGCCGGCGCCCACCGACTTCCCCGCGTGGCGGGCGTGGTTCGCGGCGACCGGGTTGCTGGTCGCGGCGTTGTTTCTGTTCGGCGCGCGTGCGCTGCCACGCACCACGGCGTTTTTCTCTGCAACGTACTGGCTTGCCTGCGGCGTGCTCGGCACCGGTTTGATCCTGATCTGGGCCTTCACAGCGCACGTGGCGATCTACGGCAACGAGAACATCCTGCTGACCTGCCCGTTGTGTTTCGCGCTGCTGCCGGGCGCATGGGCGCGCCTGCGCGGGCGCACGCCCGGACGCTGGCACGCACGCCTCCTGATGCTGGTGGCGATCAGCGCCGGCATCGCCCTGTTCCTGAAGTTCCTGCCTTTCCGCATCCAGCGCAACGGCGACTGGATCGCCTTGTTTTTGCCGATCCACCTCGCGCTGGCTTACGCTGGACGGACGCGCACGGTCGATCACGGTAAACCTTCCGCGCCGGCGATCTGAAACGCAGCAGGGGAGAACGCGGATGGATGGGGCGACCCCGAACAATCAGGTGATGGCCTGCGTGGCCTACGCCGCCGACGGCACGCGCCTTCCGGAAATCGACTTCGAGCAAGTCAGCGACGTGCTCGCGCGCGACGACGGCAGCTTCGTCTGGGTCGGTCTGTACGAGCCCGACGAAGCCTTGATGAAGCAGATGCAGGAGGAATTCGGCCTGCACGATCTGGCCGTCGAGGATGCGCACAGCGCGCACCAACGGCCGAAGGTCGAGCCCTACGGCGACTCGCTGTTCATCGCCATCAAGACCGCGCAGGCGGTGGCGGGCAAGGTCGCCTTCGGCGAGACCCACGGCTTCCTCGGCCCGCGTTATCTGGTGACCATCCGTCACGGCGCATCGCTCACCTACGCGCCGGCGCGTGCGCGCTGCGAGCGCGAGCCGCGACTGATGGCGCTGGGGCCGAGCTTCGCGCTGTATGCGATGCTCGATTTCGTGGTGGACAACTACCTGCCGGTGGTGCAGGCCTTCCAGCAGGAACTCGATGCGCTGGAAAAGGATCTGTTCGCCGAGGATTTCCGCCGCGACACCGTGCGCAAGCTCTACCAGCTCAAGCGCGAACTGACCGCGCTGAAGATGGCGGTGGCACCGATGCAGGACATCCTCCACCAGCTCCAGCGCGCGCCATCGCCGATGGTGCATGAGGAGGTGCGGATGTACTTCCGCGATGTCGCCGACCACATGGCGCGCGTCAACGAGGCCACCGAGACTATGCGCGAAATGCTCACCGCGGCGATGAGCATGAACCTGTCGCTGGTGACCATGGCGCAAGGCGAGACGGTCAAGCGCATGGCCGGCTGGGGCGCGCTGCTGGCGGTGCCGACCCTGATGGCGAGCTGGTACGGCATGAACTTCACCGACATGCCCGAACTGCACGGCCGCTACAGCTACCTGATCCTGATCCTCATCGCGATCAGCGTGTGCGTGGCGCTGTACGTGATGCTGCGGCGGATTCGCTGGTTGTAGGCGTGACGCATGGTCCCCGGATCGGCCCATGCTCATCATTCCTGCGGCATTCAACAGCCGAATTCCAGCCCCCTGCAACTTCAGGAATTGAAGCACCCTGGTTGCAATGGAAGGCACTGGATTCCCGCCTTCGCGGGAATGACGATCAAGAGCATTACTTGTCGCGAGTCGCCCGGACGACGCCTGATTTGCCGCCGAACGTCATTGTCCAGCCTGCAAGTGCTCCTTCAGCCACGCCGCCACGGTGTCGTGCCAGAGCACGCTGTTCTGCGGCTTGAGCACCCAGTGGCTCTCGTCGGGGAAGTACAGGTATTTCGACTCGACGCCCTTGCGTTGCAGCGCGGTGAACGCACCGATGCCCTGCTCCACCGGGATGCGGTAATCGTGCTGGCTGTGCACGACTAGCATCGGGGTCGTCCAATCCTTGACGTAGTCGATCGGGTTGAAGCGTTCGTAGCCGGCCGGGTTTTCCCACACCGTGCCGCCGTTCTCGTGCTCGGAGAACCACAGCTCCTCGGTGGCGTAGCCCATCATGCGGTTGTCGAACACGCCGTCGTGATCGACGAGGCACTTGAATGGTTTGCTGCCGTCGCGTTCGATCCAGTTGCCGGCGAGCCAATAGATCATGTAGCCGCCGTAGCTGGCGCCCAGCGCGCAGGCGTTGTTGCCGTCGAGGTAGCTGTATTTCTGCAAGGCCGCGGCCCAGCCCTTTTTCAGATCCTCCAGCGGGCGATCGCCCCAGTGCTGGCTGATCGCATCGGTGAAGGCCTGCCCGTAACCGACCGAGCCGTGGAAGTCCACCATCACCGCGGCATAGCCTTGGCTGGCATACCACTCGGGATTCCAGCGGTAGCTCCAGTCGTCGCCGAAGCTGCCCTGCGGGCCGCCGTGGATCAGGAACACCACCGGGTACTTCTGGCCCGGTTGCCAGTTCCACGGCTTGAGCACGAAGCCATACACCTTCTCGTCGTTCCAGCCGGGGAAGGAGAACTGCTCGTAGTCGGCCATCGCCACGCGGCCGAGGATGGCATCGTCGTTGTGCGAAATCTGCCGCTGGCCGCTGCCGTCAAGGCGGGCGACATAGACCTGATCGGGATACTTCATCGAGTTGCGCGCGAACATCAGCGTGTTGCCGCCGAGCGCGACTGCCGACACGCTGCCGTCGGCGACGATCTTTTTCGCCTTGCCGCTGGCGATATCCACCGCGAACAACGGGTGCCGGCCGAGGTCGTCGGTGCCTGTGTAGATGGTCTTGCCGTCCGCCGACAAGGTGATGCCGTCGGCCGAGCGATCCCACTGCGGATCGATCTCGCGGGTCGCGCCGGTGGCGAGATCCATCGCCATCAGCCCGAAGCGGTCGGCCTCGAAGCCGGGCACCTTCATCGCGCGGTAGTACAGGGTCTTGCCGTCGGCCGAGAACACCGGGCCGGCGTCCCACGCGAGGTTTTTCGCGGTGAGGTTGCGCGGCGCGGCGCTGCCGTCGGCGGGCACGAGGTAGATGTCGAAGTTGGTGGACCACGGCTCGCTGCGGCCGGCGATGCGCACGTCGAAGGCCAGCGATTTGCCGTCCGGCGACCACGCGAATTCGTTGGTATCGCCAAAGGGTTTGGAGGGGATGTCGCCGTCGATACCGCGGCTGACCAGCGTCGGTTCGGCAGCAGCCTTGCCGTCGGCACCGATGGCGGCGGTGAACAACTGGTTGCGCGTGCCATCGACCCAGGTGTCCCAGTGGCGAATGAAGATCTTGTCGAAGATCACGCCGGTGGCCTTGCGTTCTTCATTTGCTTTCATCCGCGTCTGGGTGCAGGCCAGATCCTTGCAGTCGGTGAACACCGCGAAACTCAGCGCCAGCGCCTTGCCATCGGGCGAGAGCTTGTAGGCGCCGATGTCGAGCGGATAACTCGTCACCTGTTCCGGCGTGCCGCCGGCGACGGGAACGCGCCAGAGCTGGTCGCTGCCGGATTTGGAGGCGATGAAATAGACCGCCTTGCCATCCGGCGAGAACGCCGCCGTGCTGCCGGACACGCCTTCGGCCAGCAACCGATGCGGCGCGGGCGCGCCAGCCTTGGTGCTGCCGATCCACAGCGCGTTGCTGCGCTTGACCCCGGCCGCATCGAGGCTGGCCACGGTGAATACGACCAACCCGCCGTCGGGCGAGAGCGCCGGCTCGGAAATGCGATCCATGCGGATCATGTCCTGCACGCTCATCGGTTGCCGCGCCGGCGGCGCATTGGCGGCGAGCACGGTCAACGGCACCAGCCCGAGCAGCACGGGCAGCAGGCGGGACAAGGGACGCAGGCGGGGGCGCAGCATGGATGACTCCTTGAGATCAGACGGAGCGCGCGGCGTGCTGCCGCGTGGTGAAAACAAGGATGTTAGCGCAGGTAGGCGGCAGTGTTGCCCCATGAATCCGCTCCCGCCCGCTCACACGGCAGTTTCAAACCACATCCCATCATTCCTTCCAGAAAGTGATGCAAGCGCCGGGAATGCTCTCGCCAGTATAGTTGGCGCCCTCATCCGCCCTTCGGGCACCTTCTCCCGGAGGGAGAAGGCTGGAAAGGCAAAGAGCACCGCACTCCCGGATCTACCCAGCCGTACCCACTCCCAAGGATCCGGCGACAAGGCTTCAAGTTCACGATCCAGCCGCCGATATACTCGCCCGACCCAGCCGGGAGCACGCATGTCCGCCAGCGCCGCCGCCATCCAGCCCTCAGCATCCGACGAGATGTTCGGCCATCCCAAGGGCCTGTACGTGTGCTTCTTCACCGAGATGTGGGAGCGCTTCTCCTTCTACGGAATGAAGGCGCTGCTGCTGCTGTATCTGATCAAGCACCACGGCTTCCTCGAATCGCAGGGGCTGGTCGTCACCGGCGCCTACGGCGGCATGGTCTATGCGGTGCCGCTGCTCGGCGGCATCCTCGCCGACCGCTTCCTGGGCATGCGCAAGGCGGTGGTGCTGGGCGGCATCCTGCTGTGCCTCGGGCATCTGGGCATGGCCTACGAAGGCCATGCCGCGACCTTGGTGAACGGCGTCGTGCGGCAGGACCGGTTCGCGCTGGCGGTGTTCTACCTGTCGCTGTCGCTGATCATCAGCGGCGTGGGCTTCCTCAAGCCCAACATCTCCACCATCGTCGGCAAGCTCTACCCGGAAAACGATCCGCGCATCGACGCCGGCTTCACCATCTTCTATGCCGGCATCAACGTCGGTGCGCTGTTCTCCAGCCTGATCTGCGGCTATCTCGGCGAGGTGTACGGTTGGGGCTATGGCTTCGGCGCAGCGGGCATCGGCATGCTCGCCGGCCTTGGCATGTTCGTCAGCGGGCAAAAATACCTGCAAGGCCATGCCGAACCGCGCGAGCCTGCGAAACTGCGCCGACGCCTGCTCGGCCCGCTCACCGTGGAACATGCGATCTACCTCGGCGCGGTGCTCGGCTTGCCCGTCATCTGGGGACTGATGCAACTCGGCGGCGGCGTGCTGTACGTGCAATTCGCGCTGGTGTTCGCGTGGCTGGCGTGGCTGGCGTGGTACCTCGTGGCACGTTGTTCCAAGGTGCAGCGCGAGCAGATGCTGGCGGTGGTGTTCTTCATCGCCAGCGCGCTGCTGTTCTTCGCGATGTACGAACAGACCTACGGCTCGTGGCTGCTGTTCACCGAGCACATGCTGGACAAGGATTTCTTCCCGTCAATCGTGATCTACGACCCGCGCCACCTGCCGTGGCCGTGGTCGGCGCTGCCGACGTGGCTGGTCGAACTCAACGGCAAACCGTGGCCGTGGTGCGTGATCCCGCTGGTGCTCGCCCCACCGACGGTGGCGCTGGCGCTGCGCTCGTCGCCGCAGGTTGCGCGCAGACTGGTCGCCGGCGTCGGCCTGCTGGGGTTCGCATTCTTCCTGCGCGACGTGCTGGTGCTGCCGCAGACCGCCGAATCGTTGGAGTATCTGGCTTCCTTCGTGCTGGTCGCACTCACCCCACTGTTCGGCTGGTTGTGGCCGTGGCTCGAACGGTGTGGCCGCAATCCCAGCAAGCCGCTGAAGAACGCCATCGGGCTGGCCTTCTGCGGACTGTCCTTTCTCGTGCTGTCCGCCGCCAACGGCACGGTATCCGAAGGCCATCTGGCCTCGGTGTGGTGGCTGCTGCTGGCCTACGTGGTGCTGGAGATCGGCGAGATCACGCTCTCGCCGATCGGGTTGGCCGCCGTCACCCAGCTATCGGTGCCCAGCGTGATCGGCCTGATGATGGGCGCGTACTGGTTGGCAACTTCGCTATCCGAACAGGCCGCAGCGATGTTCGGCCGCTGGGCCGCGCTGGACATCCAGGAGGGGCAGAAAATCGACCTCGTCGTGGCCCAGCACAAGTACGGCGACCTGTTCACGCACATGCTCTGGCTGGGTCTGGGCGCGGCCGCGCTCGCCCTGCTGCTGACCCCGCTGGTCAAGCGCTGGATGCACGGGGTGAGGTGAGGTTCAGAGGACAGAGGACAGAGGACAGAAGGTACACAGTAGTCAGTCGTCAGCGAGAGCGTCCCGCCCCATGCGATTCACGATTCACGATTCACGCACATCAGCGCCCCCCGCCGATATTGCGGTCGAGAAAGGCCAGCAGGCTGTTGTAGAAGCTTTCGCGATCGGCCTCCAGATAGAAGCCGTGGCCTTCGCCGGCGTAGATGGTCGCCTGTACCGGCTTGCCGGCCTTCTCCAGCGCGTCGCGCATCTTCTCAGTGTGGATCGGCGGAGCACGCTCGTCTTCCTTGCCAGCGGCCAGCAAGACGGGAACAGTGATGCGGTCGGCCAGATGGTCGGGGGAGATCGATTCGAGGTTGTCATCGCCAAGGGTTCGATGCAGGTAGTTCGTACCCCACTTGGAATCCTGAGTATCTCCGGTGTGATACATGGTCGGCAGGTCGTACACGCCCACGTAACCTGCGGCGCAGCGGTACAGGGAAGGCTCTTTCGCCACGCCCATCAATGCCGCATAACCGCCGTAGCTGGCGCCATAGATGCAGATGCGTCGCGGATCGGCGATGCCCTGCGCGATCACCCATTGGGTGGCGTCGGTCAGATCGTCCTGCATCGTCCGCCCCCACTGCTGGTAGCCGGAAAGCTCGAATTCGCGGCCAAAGCCGCCCGAGCCGCGGTAGTTCACCTGCAACACGGCGTAGCCGCGCGAGGCCAGCATCTGCACCTCGCCATCGAAACCCCATGTGTCGGCAATCCCGAATGGCCCGCCGTGCGGGTTGATCACCAGCGGCAGGTTCTTGCCGTTGCTGCCGGCCGGCACGGTCAGGAATCCGTGCAGCACGAGGCCGTCGCGGGCCTTGAGCGTGACCGGACGCTGGCTGCCCATGCGATCCGGGTCGATCCAGTCGCGATGGCTGAGCAGGTGCACCGCCTTCTTGCTGGCCAGATCGAACAGGTAGTAATCGCCCGGGCTGCGGTCGGAATAGGTATAGAGCAACGCCTGCGTGCCATCGCGGGTGAAACCGGTGAACAGCACGTCCTGATCGGGAAAGCTGGCCTGCAGGCTGTGGAAGGACTGCGCCAGCGCACTGGCATCGTCGAGGAACACCGTGCGTGGCTTGCCGTCGAGATAACGCACCGCGATCAGCTCGCCACGCGGCCCAAAGACGGGTTGCGGATCGGCCACGGGATCACGCAGCACCTCCTTCATCGTATGCGTGGTCGTGTCGTAGGCGACCAGCACGTCCGGGCCGTTGCCGGCATCCTCGCGCCGCAGGTAGGCCGTGTGTCCATCGGCACCGAAGCCCAGCGGAGTGAGGATGATCTTGCTGCTGGTCTCGTCGTTGAGCAGCACCCACGCGGCGTTGGCACCGTCGCGGTAGTACGTCTTGTTCATGTTGTCGTCGTTGGAACCGACAGCAAAGCGGATCCCGCCCTGCAGATCGGTGGTGAACTCCGCATTGCGCACCGGCGCGGTCGCCAGCACCACGGTCTGGCCGTTGGCCACGTCCATGCGCGCGGCTTTCTCGAATCCGGATGCTCCCTCGTCATGCGGCCAGATCGCCACGATCGCGTGGCCCGGATCGTTCGGCAGCGGATCGGTCATGGTGGCGGCGTCCGCTTCGGTGCGCTTGCCCACGTTGATGTGCGATCCGGCTTCCATGTTGACCGCGCGATAGCCGACCAAGATGCCCTGATCGCTGCCGTCGGCATTCATTGCGAACAACTCGCCGGTGGCCCGCGGCTTCTCCAGCAGGCCGGATTTTTCGCCGGCGCTGATGACCAGGCGCTTGTCGCCGACCCACCAGAAGTTCTGCACTTCGGTCTTGCCGGCCAGATTGAAATGGCCCAACGGCTTGCTGCCGGAGCGATCGGTGACCACCAGCACACGCTTGGTGCGGCCATCGGTATCGGTGATGTTGACCGACAGCGCGAGGTACTGCCCGCCGGGGGAGAGTTTGAGTTCCTCGAAGCTGTCGTCGCGCACGAAATCGGCGACCGGGATCGGCGCTGCGGCAGCAGTCGGTTTCGTCGTGGCGGGAGGCGGCGCGTCGGCGGCCACGCACGTTCCTGCCGAAAGCAGCAAGGTGGAGACCAGGGCGATGTGGAGCAACTTGTGCATGGCGGGTGATCCGGAAGCCATCAATGGGATGAGGATGTGTCGGTCGCAGCCTTGGCCGCCGTCGCGCCGATGTTGCGATCGAGGAAGGCGAGCATGCGCGTGTACAGGTCGGTGCGGTCGGCCGCCTTGTAGAAGCCATGCCCCTCGCCGGCGTAGATGCGCGCATCCACCTGCTTGTGCGCGGCCTGCAGGGCATCGCGCATCAGTTCGGTGTGCTTGAATGGTGCACGGCGATCCTCGGCGCCGGCGACCAGCATCACCGGGACCTGGATGCGGTCGGCGAGGTCGTCCGGGGAAATGGCCGTGAGGTTCTTTTCGCCCAGCGTCTCGACGAGGAAATTGTGGCCGAACATCGATTCGTGGATGTCGCCTCCGCTGAACATCAAGGGCATGTCGTACACGCCCACGTAGCCGATCGCGCAACGGTACAGCGTGGGTTCCTTGGCCACGCCCATCAACGCCGCGTAACCGCCGTAGCTGGCGCCGTAGATGCAGATGCGTTTCGGGTCGGCGATGCCCTGCGCGATCGCCCACTTGGTGGCGTCGGTGAGATCGTCCTGCATCGCCCCGCCCCACTGCTTGTAGCCGGCGTGCTCGAAAGCGCGGCCGTAGTTGCCCGAACCGCGATAGTTGAGCTGCAGCACCGCATAGCCGCGCGAGGCGAGCAACTGCACTTCCGGGTTGTAGCCCCACTGGTCGAACGGACCGAACGGCCCGCCGTGCGGGTTGACCACCAGCGGCAAATTCTTGCCGTCGCTGCCACGCGGCAGGGTGAGGTACCCCTCCAGTGGCATGCCGTCGCGCGCGGTCAGGCTGATCGGCCGCATCGCCGCCAGCATGTCGGGCTTGAACCACGCCGCCTTGCTGGCAAGGAAGGTGAGCCGGTTGTCCTTGCGGTCGTACAGGTAATAGTCGGCAGGGATGCGGTCGGAATAGACGACGTACACCGCCTCCGAGCCGTCGCGCGTGTACGAGGTGGGCAGCACCATCGCGCCCTTGAATCCAGCCTGCACGGCGCGCAACTGTTTCGCGTAAGCATTGTCCGGGTCGATGTACTCCACCCGCGGCAAGCCATCCTCGAACACCGCCGCGTACATCGATCCATCCATCGGCGAGCGCAGGAAACCGGCCGGGCTGACCTTGGCCGCGCGGTACACGATCTCGCTCTTGTGGGTGGCTGCATCGAAGGCATACAGGCCGTCGGGACCGTTGGTTTCCTCGTTTTGCAGGTAGAACGTCTTGCCATCGGCGGCGAACCCAACCGGGGTGACCTTCAAGCCGGTCTGCGCTTCGTCGTTGATCAATTCCCACTTCGCGTCGGCGCCGGCACGGTAGTACGTCTTGAGCTTGCGGTCGCTGACCATGCCCCACGCGAAACGCGCCACGTCGTGCCCATCGAGCAGGAAGCTGGCGTTCTGCACCGGTGCGCGCGCGACTTGCGTGGCGATGCCGTTGTTCACGTCCATCTTCTGCACTTCGGTGTAGCCATGATCGGCGTGGCCGCCGATCAACACGTACTTGTCGTCATGACCGACCGTGTCGAGGATGTAGCCAAAGTTGATCGCCCCGCGCTGGTCGGAGCCATCGGCATTGGTGGCGAAGATCTCGAAGGTGGACTGCGGCGCGTCCAGATATCCGAACTTCATCGACACGCCGAACAGGATCCGCTTTGGCGTGACCCACTGGAAATCCGTCACGTGCTTGTGCTCGCCCACGGTGACGTGACCGACCATCGTGTTGTCGCTGCGGCGCAGGATGACCAGGATGGTTCGGTCGGACAGCGGCACCGTCGCGGCCAGATACTCGCCGGTCGGCGAGATCCTCATCGTGCCGAAGGTATCGCGCTTGAGGAAATCGGCCAGCGGCGGCGGGTTGGAGACCGTCGTCACCGGCGCGGTTGCGGGCGGTGCATCGGTCGCGAAAACCTGGGTGGACAGGCACAGGGCGGCCAGCGCCGCAAGACAAAACATTTTCATGAACTTTCCCCGTCGATGCGGATCAGGCGATTCACCGATCCAAACGCGATATTGTGCCGCAAAGCGGTTTGCATCGCCTGACCGCTGCCGGGGATTTCGTTCGGACTCGGCCTGACGCCATCCGTTTTCGATGGGTCAAATCAAGCTCGCGCAGCCTCGGCCAATTCCCCGATCACCTGCGCCAGGCCCTCGCGCCACTCCGGCAGGCGCAGATCGAAATCGGCGGCGAAGCGCGAGGTGTCCAGTCGCGAATAGCCCGGCCGTGTCGCCTTGGTCGGGTAGTCGGCACTGGCGATGGGCAGCACGCGCGGGGCGCGTTCGATCAGCTTCGCGGCCCGTGCGCGGTCGAAGATCGCTCCGGCGAACTCGTGCCAACTGCACTGCCCGTCGGCGACGAGGTGCCAGGTACCGCTGGCCTCGGGCTTGCGCGCATGCGCCAGCGCGGTGGCGGCGGCGATCCAGCGCGCCGGCGTGGGCGAGCCGATCTGGTCGGCGACCACGCGCAGCTCCTCGCGCTCGCGGCCCACGCGCAGCATCGTGCGCAGGAAGTTCTGGCCGCGCGCGCCGTACACCCAGGCCGTGCGCAGGATCAGGTGACGGCAGCCGCTGGCGCGCACCGCCTCCTCGCCGGCCAGCTTGGTTCGGCCATACACGCCCAGCGGCGCGGTTGCATCGTCCTCGCGCCACGGGCGGTTGCCATCGCCGCCGAACACGTAGTCGGTGGAGTAGTGGATGAGCTTGGCGTCATGCGCAGCGCAGGCTTGTGCAATCTCATCTACCGCCTGCGCATTGATGCGGGCAGTCAGATCGGGTTCGTCCTCGGCGCGATCGACCTGGGTGTGCGCAACCGCGTTGAGCACCAGCGCTGGCCGTCGTTGTGCGATCAATTGCGCGAGGCTGCCGATATCGGTGAAATCGATCCGCGTGCACGGCGAACCATCCGGCAACGCGCCGCTGATGGTGCAGGCCTCGATCGCACCCAGCGGCGCAAAGGCGCGGTGCAGTTCGTAGCCGACCTGACCGTCCGCACCCAGCAGCAGGATGCTCATGCGGCGTACTCCGGCAGGCGCTCACCTGGAATCTCATCGAGGAAGGGCGCATTCGCGTCCTTGTCCGACAACAACGGCTGCGCGACCGGCCAGTCGATGCCGATGCGGCCATCGTTCCAGCGAATGCCGGCATCGGCAGCGCGGTCGTACAACGCCGTGCATTGGTAGGCGAACACCGCGTGCTCGCTCAGGGTCACGAAGCCATGCGCAAAGCCTTCGGGTATCAACAACTGGCGACGGTTTTGCGCGCTCAGGATCGCCGCCGTCCAGCACCCGAAATGCGGCGAACCGCGGCGGATGTCCACCGCCACGTCGTACACCTCGCCGGCCAGCACCGACACCAGCTTGCCCTGCGGACTGGGCCACTGGTAATGCAGCCCGCGCAGCACGCCGCGCACCGATTCGGAGACGTTGGATTGCACGAAATGCGGATCGATTCCGACCTCGACGAACGCGCTGCGGTTGTAGCTTTCGTAGAAACAGCCGCGTGCGTCGGCGAACACGCGCGGCTGGATCAGCAGCACGCCGGGGAGATCGGTCTGAGAAATTTTCATGCCTACAGCCGCGGAAATAAGGATGGGAGAAAGCGATAGCCTCTGCGAACCGTGCTTTCACGATTCACGATTCACGATTCACGATTCACGATTCACGATTCACGATTCACGATTCACGATTCACGATTCACGATTCACGATTCACGATTCACGATTCACGATT
>JAFEBV010000036.1 GCA_018242485.1 Pseudomonadota bacterium | reverse complement strand
TGGGGAATGGGGAATGGGGAATGGGGAATGGGGAATGGGGAATGGGGAATGGGGAATGGGGAATGGGGAATGGGGAATGGGGAATGGGGAATGGGGAATGGGGAATCGGAAGAGCATGGCAGGTCGCCGCATCATACGGCGTGGCGTGCGGGAGATGCGTTGGTCACTAATCGAGCGCGCTTGATGGATGACGCGAGTGCCAGCGGCATTCCCTCATCCGGCGCTGCGCGCCACCTTCCCCCAAAGGGGGAAGGAGATAGATTCCTTCTCCCTTTGGGAGAAGGTGCCCGTAGGGCGGATGAGGGAAAACCTCGACACTCATCACGCAATACCAGCCCCCATCACAACCACGACCGCCCCGGTCGTGGTAGCTTTCCGCGCACGCAAACCACGCAAGGAAACCCCACCCGATGCCCAGCAGGATTCCCGACGGCGGCCAGCGCGGCTGGATCGTCCCCATCGGCGGCGCCGAGGACAAGCAGAGCCGGCGCAGGATCCTGCGGCGCTTCGTGGAACTGTGCGGCGGCGAGAATGCCGACATCGTGGTCATCCCCACCGCCAGCCGCCTGCCCGACACCGGCAGCAAGTACGAGGATCTGTTCGACCGCCTCGACGTGCACAAGGTCACCGCACTGGACATCAACAAGCGCGAGGACGGCGCACGCGAGGACGTGCTGCGGCGGCTGGAGAAGGCCAACGGCGTGTTCTTCACCGGCGGCAACCAGTTGCGCATCTCCACCATCCTCGGCGGCACCCCGGCGGCGAAGCTGATCCGCGAGCGCAACGCGCACGGCGTGCACGTGGCCGGCACCAGCGCCGGCGCCAGCATCCTGTCCGAGCACATGATCGCCTTCGGCAAGGAAGGCTCCTCGCCGCGCGCCGGCAGCGTGCGCCTCGCGCCGGGGCTGGGGCTGACCAACCGTTTCATCATCGACCAGCACTTCCGCCAGCGCGACCGCCTCGGCCGCCTCGTCGCCGCGCTGGCCTACAACCCCTTCGCCATCGGCATCGGCCTGGACGAGGACACCGCCGCCTTCATCAATCCCGACAACGTGATCGAGGTCGAGGGCAGCGGCGCGGTCACCATCGTCGATGCCGACGGCCTGTCGTTTTCCTCGATGGCCAACGTCAGCCAGAGCCAGCCGGTGTGCCTGCTGGGCCTGAAGGTGCACATCCTCGTCGAGGGCGCGACCTTCAACCTGCACACGCGCGAGGCGTCGGCGGGGGCGCTGGGATCGGCGCGATGACGGCCTGAACGCGGTCTGGAGATCCAGTAATTCCAGCGTCGCCGGTACCGCATTCAAATCCGGATCGACGGGGTGAATCATCGGCAATCCGGACCGGGTATCGAGGAGTCGACCACCCGACTTCGACTGCCGTCGGAGTGTCAGCATCGGTTGGCCAGACATCGCTGGAAATCCTCCAGCGAACGCTGCAGAGCCAGAATCGCCACCGGCTCGTTGGCGTCGTGCCGGGCGATGGCCGTGGCGCGCGCATCGAGCAGGTCAGCCACGCGCAGCAGCTTTTCATCCACATCGAATTCCGACAGGCGGTTCAGGTTCCAACGCAATGCGGACAGCGCGCCGTGACGGAACTGCGCCGATCCGCCCATCAAAATCCAGCCTGCCTCGCGCAGCACGTTATCGCGCAGTACATCAAGGGTGATGGTTCCGCCGAGGCGGGCGGGGGTGGCGACGACAGCGGTCATGGCGGGTCTCCGGGGGTTGTGCAGGAGACAACGCAGCGCCACGCGCTCTGCCGACAGAGGGGAAACACTTGACAGCACCGCGGTTGGCGGCGATTCATCCTCGGGGCGTTTCTGCGGAATAGGTGGACGGGGAAAAGAAAACCCCGCGCGGAGGCGGGGTTTTCTTTGGAGTTCGCGAGGGTCGAACCCTCACCCCATCCCGTTGCCAGGCTCGACTGTGTCTCGCCAAGCAACCTCAGCCAAAGGGAGAGGGTGAGCGATCGTCGCGCTGCGCGCGACATCGACAGCTTGATTAAAGCAGGGGGACCAGCAGCAGGGCGACGATGTTGATGATCTTGATCAGCGGGTTCACCGCCGGGCCGGCGGTGTCCTTGTAGGGGTCGCCGACGGTGTCGCCGGTCACCGCGGCCTTGTGCGCCTCGGAACCCTTGCCGCCGAAGTTGCCGTCCTCGATGTACTTCTTGGCGTTGTCCCACGCGCCGCCGCCGGTGGTCATCGAGATCGCCACGAACAGGCCGGTGACGATCGTGCCGATCAGCACGCCGCCCAGCGCCTGCGCGCCGGCCTGCGAGTTGCCGGCGAGGAACTTGAAGCCGAACGCGACCACCACCGGCACCAGCACCGGCAGCAGCGAGGGCACGATCATTTCCTTGATCGCCGCTTTCGTCAGCATGTCCACGGCCTTGTCGTACTGCGGCTTGCCGGTGCCTTCCATGATGCCGGCGATGGTCTTGAACTGGCGGCGCACTTCCACCACCACCGAACCGGCCGCGCGGCCGACGGCTTCCATCGCCATCGCGCCGAACAGGTAGGGGATCAGGCCGCCGATCAGCAGGCCGATGATCACATAGTGGTTCGACAGGTCGAACGCGGTGTCGGCGCCGAAGTGGACCTTCAGGTTGTGGGTGTAGTCGGCGAACAGGACGAGTGCGGCCAAAGCGGCCGAACCGATCGCGTAGCCCTTGGTCACCGCCTTGGTGGTGTTGCCGACCGCGTCCAGCGGGTCGGTGACGTTGCGCACGTCCTTGGGCAGTTCGGACATCTCGGCGATGCCGCCGGCGTTGTCGGTGATCGGGCCGTAGGCGTCCAGCGCCACGATCATGCCGGCCATCGACAGCATGGCGGTGGCGGCGATGGCGATGCCGTACAGGCCGCCGAGCGCGTAGGCGCTCCAGATCGCCGCGCAGATCACGATCACCGGCATGGCGGTGGACTTCATCGAAATGCCGAGGCCGGCGATGATGTTGGTGCCGTGGCCGGTGGTCGAGGCCGAGGCGATGTGCTTGACCGGGCTGTACTGGGTGCCGGTGTAGAACTCGGTGATCCACACGATCAGGCCGGTCAGCACCAGACCGATCGCCGAGCACTCGAACAGCGCCAGTTTCGAGATCGCCAGCCCGTCGCCGGTGGTCAGGCCCTGCGGCAGCAGGTTGTCGGTGACGAACCAGAACGCGACCGCCGACAGCACCGCCGAGACGATCACGCCCTTGTACAGCGCGCCCATGATCGAGCCGCCTGTCTTCACCTTCACGAAGAAGGTAGCGATGATCGAGGCGATGATCGACACCCCGCCGAGCACCAGCGGATAGAGCACGGCGTTCGGGCTGCTGGCGAAGGTCAGGCCGGCGAGCAGCATGGTGGCGATGATGGTGACCGCGTAGGTCTCGAACAGGTCGGCCGCCATGCCGGCGCAGTCGCCGACGTTGTCGCCGACGTTGTCGGCGATCACCGCCGGGTTGCGTGGGTCATCCTCGGGGATGCCGGCTTCGACCTTGCCCACCAGATCGGCGCCGACGTCGGCGCCCTTGGTGAAGATGCCGCCGCCCAGACGCGCGAAGATCGAGATCAGCGACGAACCGAACGCCAGGCCGACCAGCGCGTGCAGCGCCTTTTCGTTCTCCACGCCCATCCTCTGCAGCACGAGGTAGTAGCCGGCCACGCCGACCAGACCCAGACCGACCACCAGCATGCCGGTGATCGCGCCGCCGCGGAAGGCCACATCCATCGCCGGGCCCATGCCACGGCGCGCGGCTTCGGCGGTACGCACGTTGGCGCGCACCGAGACGTTCATGCCGATGTAACCGGCCGCACCGGAGAGGATCGCGCCGATCGCGAAGCCAATCGCGGTGTAGGCGTGCAGGGTGGCGAAGATCACCCCGAACAGCACCACCCCGGCGATGCCGATGGTCAGGTACTGGCGGTTGAGATACGCCTGCGCGCCTTCCTGGATCGCCGCAGCGATCTGCTGCATGCGCTCGTTGCCGGCGGGCTGCGAGGTGATCCACTTCGCCGACACCAGACCATAGACGATGGCCAGCGCGGCGCATCCCAAAGCCAACCACAAACCGTACTGCTCAAGCATGAACGCGCTCCCCATGGCCGAGGACGGCCGAATGATGGTTCAAATAGGTGGATTTTCCAGCGGGTTCGGGCCGCACGCGGCGGCTGAACCGGGCGATTATCGCAAAGCCGGCCGGCTGGCGCTATTCCGGCCCGCATGCATGCCCAAAAGTCGACGCCCGGCGAGACCGGGCGTCAGGCGATGCATACGCAACGCGGGCGGATCAGTTCGCGAGCTTCAGGCCATCCGCAACATGGTCGAACTCGGCCTTGTCGGTCGGAGCCAGGTTAGGGCGACCGACCAGGAAGCCCATGCTGATCGAACCGACGACGTAGTAGGTTTCGCCGGCTTCGATTTCCATGTGCAGCGTGTCCTTGGCTTCGGAGTGCACGATGTAGTCGTGCTTGCCGGGTTCGACCGGAACCACGAAATAGGAGCCGTAACTGAGTTTTCCGAGCTCCTTGTCGCCCTCGCGCACCTTGAAGCTGACGGCGGCACCGACGAACTTCTTTTCGCGGAAGAACACGATCTGGCCCTTGCCTTCCGGCGGCGCGCCGACCTTGCCGGCGGCAACAGCGGCTGCCGTGGGAGAAGTCGTTGTCGCGGCCTGGGCCGTCGAGGCAGCGGGCGCGGGCGTGGCCGCCGGAGTCGTGGACTGACTGGCATCGGCAGCGGGCGCGGGTGTGGCCGCCGGGGTCGCAGACTGACTGGCATCGGCAGCGGGCGCGGGCGTGGCCGCCGGGGTCGTGGACTGACTGGCATCGGCAGCGGGCGCGGCCTGAGCAGTTGCCGGCGTGGCAGCAGGGGCCGCAGCAGCATCGGCGACTGGTTGCGTGTTCTGCGCATGCGCAGTCGTGGCGAACATCAACGCGCCGACGAGGGCGCAACGGATAGCAAGAGACATCGAATTACTCCTGGGTGGATGGTGCAGGCGTGGTCGGAGCAGCGTGTGAGGCAGCGGGTGAAGCAAGTGGTGACGTAGAGGGAACGTTGGCATTCGCGGGGGCCGGCACAGGTTGCGGTGCGAGCGGCGGCAGATTGACCGCGGCGCCCAACTTGGCCTGCGCGCGTGTGCCGGCCGGGAACTCCATGTTGTGTCCCTTGATGAACATCGCGAACGGGCCGATCACGATCCCGGCGCCCAGCGAAGCACCGATCGTATCCTTGCCCGCACCGCCTAGCTTCATCGCGTGCAGCCGCAGTTGCACGCCGTCATAGTCCAAGTAGCGCGCCGCGACGATCAACTTGCCGGGCGCGCCGCCACCGCGCGACGGGCCGGCATCGATGATTTCGCCGACGCCTTCCACCCCCGCCGGCAGCACCGGCACGCCCGCCTGCATCACCGGCTCGGCCAGCCGCAATTTGAATTTGTCGCCGGGTTTCTGTTGTGCGGAATTCAAGGTTTCCGCGATCTCAATTTCAACGACCGTGTCCTTGGCGAGCGTGCAACACGGCGCAGCCGCAGCGGCTACTTCTGCACCGGGCTGTGGTGAGGGGGAAACTTGAGCAGTCGACGGGATTGCAGGGGCAGGATTTGCGCCAGATGGGGCCGCTGACTGGGCGAAACAGGCACCCGCAGCCAACATCGAAACGAGAGCGCTCTGCGCTCTCATTGAAAACTTCATCGAAAGATCCCCTGTTTGGTGCAACGTTCCACCCGGCGCAGCCTACGCTTCCTTAGGCTTTGACGGCAAGTACCGATTCGCAGCAATTTTCCTAGGACACTGTGCAGGGCGAACGTGGCAGCCTCGCGGCTTCATTCGATCCCCGGATCCTGCCGATGCGAACACCGATCCCGACATCCGCCGCAGCGATACTTTTCCACGCCCAGCCGATGTGTGCCGTCGAGGCACCACCGCCGCTCGAGATCCAGCGATCCGACGCGACGTCGTACAACGGTGGCCGAAGTCGGCCGAATGATGGTTCGAACAGGTGGTTTTCCCAGCGGGTTCAGACTGCCCGATGCGGCTGAACCAAGCGATTATCGTAAAGCCGGTCGACCCGCGCCAAGTTGCCGGTATCGTGGACACTTGGGCTCTCGAATCGCGAAGCGATACACGGACTGAGGCGGACGAAGGCCTCAAACTTCACCCTCGCCAGGGCGGTCGAGATCCGACGGATTCGGATCGTAGGCCAGCAAAGCGCCGGGCTGGCAGTCCAGCACCAGGCACAGTTTGGCCAGTGTGGAAAACCTGACTCCGCGCACCTTGCCCGAGCGGAACAGGGACAGGTGGGTTTCGCTGACCCCTATGCGGGCCGCCACGTCCCGTGCGGTAAGGCCGGAGTGCGCCAACACGTCGTCGAGCGTGATGCGGATCGGCATCAGAACATCCCGTCGAGTTCGGACTGCACTTCTCCTGCACGCTCAAGCACTTGAGCCAGCATGGCGAGTGTCGCGCCTACCACGCACAGCGCGATGCTGCGGATGTCGTAGGCGATCAGATAGCCCGGATCGGAACCGAGGAGCCGTTGCAGGCTCGGTACCACAAACAGAGCGGCCGCTGCACCGAGCGCGAGGAGCGTACCGACACGCTGCAAAGCCGCCGCCAGCACGGAGGTGTGGAATGCGCCGGTGGCCAGTTCGCGCAAGGCGGCGCGGATCCACCAGAGCGCCGAGATGTAGAAGGCTTCCGGCATGGCCGCCGTTGCCGCCATTCCGAATCGGAGGCGAATCGAGGCAGACACGCCCTCGCGCAGGAGATCGACGCCGATGGCCCCGAAGCGCTCAGTAAACAGCATCGACGCAAGCACGGCCATCAAGATGCCGATCCAGCGGGCCAGGCGAGCACTGCGGGTACGCAGGGACATGGGTAGCGGCAGAGTGTTCACGACAGTTGAATTTAAGTTTGACTTAAAACTTTGGATTGGGTAACTTTAACTCTAACAACAAAACAAACAACGCGCGATGCTCTGCCTTCAGACCCGCCAGTTGACATATCGCTTTCGTGGCGGCGTCGCCCTCGAGGGCATCGATCTGGCGGTTCCAGCCGGTGCCATATATGGCTTCCTGGGGCCAAACGGCGCTGGCAAGACCACTACGCTACGGCTGCTGTTGGGTCTGCTCGCACCACAGGATGGCGAAATCCTGGTTTTCGGCGGCCGCTTGTCGGGAAGCAATCGTCCAAAGGCCATGCGCCGGATCGGTGCAATGATCGAGAGTCCCGCGGCGTACGGAAACCTCACGGCGCATGAGAACCTGTTGCTGCTGCAGCGCATTCATCGTTGCCCGGCGGCGCGTATCGATGAGGTTCTGTCGTGGGTCGGTCTTTCTGACACGCAAGGCAAGCGCGCGGCGCAGTTTTCGCTGGGCATGAAGCAGCGATTGGGACTGGCGATGGCCTTGTTGCACGGGCCGGATCTCCTGATCCTCGACGAACCGACCAATGGCCTCGATCCGGGAGGCATCGTCGAGATGCGCCAATTGCTCCAGCGCTTGAATCGCGAATGCGGCATCACTTTCCTGGTGTCCAGCCATCTGCTGGCAGAGGTCGAAAAATTCGCCACCCACGTCGGCATCCTCCATCGCGGGAAGCTGTTGTTCCAGGGGAGCATCGACGACTTGCACGCACATCGACGCGCCGTCAGCGAGGTGCGCTTGCGCACCAGCGATGATGCCGGTGCCGCATCTTGGCTGCGGCAGGCGGGTCATATCGTGCGAAGGAACGCGGCAGGCCTGACATTGCCCCATCTGGATGACGCCGGCATCGAGGCAATCGTTGCCGGCCTCGTCGGCTCAGGCATCGGCATTCATGGCGTTGCGGTCGTGCAGGAACAGGTAGATCTGGAGAACATCTTCATGGACATGACCGAGGGCGGCTCGTGCCGCGAAGCGGCATGAGCTCCGCTTTCCTGGACGTGCTGCGCGGCGAGTGGCTGAAGCTACGTCGCACATGGACGGTGTGGATGGTCGTTGCCTGCGCCTGCTTCACGCCGTCCATCGTGCTGGCAATGCGGCTGCTGCGGTACCGCGGTCTGACCGCCCTGCATGCCGCACCGGACTACTGGGAACGCCTTTGGCATGCGGTCTGGGAATCCTCGGCGATCTTTTTCCTGCCGATGGGCGCAGTGCTGGCGACCAGCATGGTGGTGCAGGTGGAATACCGCAACCATGCCTGGAAGCAGGTGCACACGCTTCCCGTCGGGACGCAAACGCTTTATTTCGCCAAGCTGGCGGTGATCGTGTCCATGATCGCGCTGTTCATTGCTGTCTTCTGCGTGGCGTCGTGGCTGACGGCTGCCATCCCTGCGCTGCTCGTGCCGGGCGTGTCGCTGCCGTCGGCACCGATCCCTTGGTCGATCGTCGCACGCGATTCGCTCTGTTATTTCATCGGCACGCTGCCGATCGTCGCATTGCAATACGCGGTGGCATTGCGGTTCTCCAACATCATGGCGCCAGTCGGCATGGGGTTCATGCTGTGGGTGGCGACGCTGGGCACGCTCAGCACGGGCTGGGGGGCGTTGAGTCCGTACGCCGCAACGATGGTGGAATACATCGCATCGGACAAGGGCAGCAAGATGCCGCCATCGGTGTTCGATTCGAATGCGGAAGCGCTGGCGTATTTCGCATGCTTCGTGATGGTTGGATATGCGATGTTCGCGGGCGCTCGCAGCAAGGGTTGAACACTGGAACACGCTCGTCCCGGCGGTTGCTTCGCCGCATCCGGGCCATGGAGACAGTTTTATCGACCGGATTGCGTCGCGGCGACGAACCCGGTCGGTTCAGCTCACTTCTTGGGCTCGAGCTTGTCGTTCAGCACCCAGCCGGTGTTGCCGTTTTCGTCCTCGACTTCCCACCACATGCCCTGCTGGTTGCCGGTGGGATAGACCATCATGCCCGGGTCGAGGCGGCGCACGATGCTCGAGGAAACCGATGCCGAGCTGTGCATTTCCGCGCGCATGCGGGCGACGAAGGACTGCCGCGGCGCGGAGGCGACCTGGTCGGCGTTCATGCCGCCCATCTGCGTGACCAGCTGCCGGTAGGCGTCGAGGAAGGCCAGCCCGACCACCTTGCCCACATCGGTGTTCTCGTAGGCACCACCGCCGACGCCGCCCCAGCCGAGGAAGCCGCCGCCGCCGAAGCCGATGTCGGTCTTCTTGGCGAAGCCCTCGATGTTGTATTCCTCCTCCGAGGTGCGGGTATTGACCAGCGACAGCACGGTCTGCGCCTCGACCTTGCTGGTGCGCACGCCCGCCGCCAGCGCGCCCACGCGCCCGCCGACCAGCCCGCCGACCAGTCCACCGACGGCGCTGCCGCCGGAGTTCTGGTTCTGCCCGGCCACGTCGGCCACCAGCAGCCAGTCGGCGGTCTTGATCTGCCCGCCGCCTTCGTTGGAGCCGCGTTGCAACTGCCCCTGTCCGGCCAGCGCCTTTTCACGCTGGATCGCTTCCATGCCGGCGCCACGGTTGACCAGCTTGAAGCAGCCGGAGCGGTTGATGAAGGTCTTGAGCAGGGTCGAGGGCGCGGCCAGCCCATAGGCCGCCCAGCCGCGACCGTCGCCATCGACCAGCGCGATGGTGCCAAGCACATGGCCGCAGCGGGGGATTTCGGCGCTCTTGGTCGAGCCCTTCTGGTTTTCCACGCCGCCGCCGGCGAAGGCGGGCGCGGTCAGGGTCAGGGCGAGGGCGAGGATGGCGAGCTTGTGCTGCTGCATGGTCATGGCTTCCGGTGTGGGGCACCGTACGGGTGCGTAGAGAGGGGAAGTTTTAACACAATCCGGCGGTAAACGGTGGGTAGGCGCTTCAGCACGCCCGGGATGGTGCGACGATGCGCGCTGGAACCAGACGCATCGTCTCGACGACACGGGAACATGCGTCGATTCAGTACGGCTGTGGCAGTCTTTACCACCCTGATATCCGTGAAAGGAACGCAAACATGACCCGCTTCCGGTCAATCGCGCTCGTCTTGACGCTGCCATTCGCGACGCTTACGGCGGCAACCACGTTTGCCGCCACGCCGCCGGCACCGGAAATCGCGCGCGCACCCAACAGCAGCACGCCGCAACCCATCGGCACTCTGCACACCTTGCGCAACATCCCCGAGGCCTGCGTGCGGCTGGAGGGTCTGTTCACCGGCGATCCGGCAGAGCCCTATCGGATCGAGGTGCTGCCGCGCGATCCGTGCGTGCAGCGCGCCGCCTACCGCGACGCGGCTCACCTGAAGGAAGCGCCGACCGTCGCGAACCACTGGATCCTGAACGATCGCATCGTCATTACCCGTGCCGACACCCCATCCTGCCGCGCCACCATCGAAATCTGGCGACGCCCCGGCAACAACCAGCCGCCGGCACTGGACGCCCAGGGTCGCGCGCGCATCTACCTCGACAAGCCGCACGACCCGGTGACGGTGCCGGTATTCACGTCGATGGTGCTGCCGATGAAGGGCTGTTGACGGCTTGCTTCATGCTTGCCACGCCGGCAGGCATTTGCCCACCGGCCGATTCTTCAGCGCGACATAACGCGGCATGCCGTCGCGGCCATATGGCGGCGGTGCCTGTCCACGCAGCAGCGGGGCGAAGTAACGCCGTGCGGCAGCGGTGATGCCGTGGCCGTCCTCGCGGACGAAATGCGCGGGCAACTTCTTCTCGCGATTGGCCAGATCGGCCAGCGGCGCCGGTGCGATCTTCCAGCGGTAGGGTGAATCGGCCGTGCGTACGATCACCGCCATCACCGCGTTGCGCCCGGCCAGCGCGTAGTTCACCGCCGCGCGGCCGACCGCCAGCGCGTGCTTGAGGTCGGTCGCCGAGGCGATGTGTCGCGCCGAGCGTTGCAGGTAATCGGGCACCGTCCAGTGCACCTTGACGCCGAGTTTTTCTTTCACAATCTGCGCCAGATGCGGGGCGACCCCGCCGAGCTGGGCGTGGCCGAAGGAATCCACCGTGCCGGCCTCGGCCAGGAAGCGCCCATCCGGCCCGCGCACGCCCTCGGAGGCGACCACCACGCAATACCCCACCCGAGCCACGATCGCCTGCACGCGGGCGAGGAAATCGGTTTCGTCGAACACCCGCTCGGGGAACAGGATCAGGTGCGGCGCCTGATCGGGGCCGTGCCCGGCCATGCCCGCCGCCGCGGCCAGCCAGCCGGCGTGCCGACCCATCGCCTCGTACACGAACACCTTGGTCGAAGTGTCGGCCATCGCCGCCACATCCAGCGCCGCCTCGCGCACCGACACCGCGGTGTACTTCGCGGCTGAAGCGAAACCGGGGCAGCAGTCGGTGACTTCCAGATCGTTGTCCACCGTCTTGGGCACGCCCACGCAGGTCAGCGGATAACCGAACTCGGCGGCGATCTTCGACAGCTTCAGCGCGGTGTCGGCCGAATCGTTGCCGCCGTTGTAGAGGAAGCCGTGGATGTCGTGCGCGCGGAACACCGCGATCAGGCGCTCGTAGGGCGCGCGATCGACTTCCGGCGCCTTGAGCTTGTAGCGGCACGAACCGAACGCGCCGCCAGGCGTGTGCGCCAGCGCGCGGATGCTCGCCGCCGACTCGTGGCTGGTGTCGATCAGCTCCTCGCGCAGCGCGCCGAGGATGCCGTTGCGCGCCGCCAGCACCTTGACGTGGTGCGAGCGCGCGGCGTGGATCACCGCCGCGGCGGTGGCGTTGATGACCGCGGTGACGCCGCCGGATTGCGCGTACAGCAGGTTGCCCCTGGCCATGGCTCCTCCCGGATGTCGTGCTGCCACCGGCGCGGCAGGCTGCGGGGCGACGCGACTTCGTTGGCGCGCGGCACACACAAACCCGCAGCGGATTTGACTTGCCCGCGGGCCAGCGGTTAGCGTGAACCCTCCGCATGGCAAGGCGTGGGTGGCTTGCGGCCAGTGTAGCCGCATGTGGCCGGCCATGGTGCTCACGCTGCAAGACATTCACGAGACTATCGACGATGCGACTGGTACTTCTGGGCGCGCCGGGCTCCGGCAAGGGCACGCAGGCCGCCCGCCTGCGCGACCACTTCGGCGTCCCGCACATCTCCACCGGCGAACTGCTGCGCGCGGCGGTCAAGGCCGGCACCGCGCTGGGCCTGCAAGCCAAGGCGGTGATGGACGCCGGCGGGCTGGTCTCCGACGCCATCGTGTTGGCGATTCTCGAAGAACGCCTGTCGCAGGGCGACACCAGCTCGGGCTACATCCTCGACGGCTATCCGCGCAACGTCGCGCAAGCGCACGCACTTGACGTCCTGCTGGGCAAACTCGGCCAGCCGGTCGAGCGTGCCATCCAACTGGATGTGGATACCGAATTGCTGGTCGCCCGCCTCGCCGGCCGCGCGCTGGCCGAACACCGCGCCGACGACAATCCCGAATCGGTGCGCAAGCGCCTGCAGGTCTATGAGGATCAGACCGCGCCGGTGATCGACTACTACCGCCATCAGGAAAAACTCACCTCGGTGGACGGCGTGGGCGCGATGGAAGAAGTGTTCGAGCGCATCGTCGAGGCACTGGGCAGCCGGTACGCTTGATTTCCGATATCGGACTCGAGACTTGAGGTTCGGGACTCGGGACTCGAGAAACAAGAATCGGCCAACACAAACCCTCTCCCTCCGGGAGAGGGTGCCGAAGGCGGGTGAGGGAACGATCTCGAAGCTGGCCATCGTCCCCGCGTTGGGCTAATCCGGACGCTTGGTTCCGGATGTCGAACTGCGCATGCCGAACCCCGAACCCCGCATAATCCCCACTGTTCCCGTTCCCGCAGGTCGTCTCCTTGAAACTCCACATCCTCGGCATCGCCGGCACCTTCATGGGCGGCGTGGCGGCACTGGCGCACGAACTCGGCCACGAGGTCGCCGGCAGCGACGCCAACATCTATCCACCGATGTCCACCCAGCTCGAAGCGCTGGGCATCGCGCTGGCGCAGGGTTATTCACCCCAGAACATCGCGCCAGATACCGATGTGGTAGTGGTCGGCAACGCGCTCTCGCGTGGCAACCCGGCGGTCGAACACGTCCTCGATGCGCGGATGCACTACACCTCCGGCGCGCAATGGCTGGCCGAGCAGGTACTGCCCGGGCGCACCACGCTGGCGGTCGCCGGCACCCACGGCAAGACGACGACGACTTCGATGCTGGCGTGGATCCTCGAGGTCGCCGGCCGCGATCCGGGCTTCCTCGTCGGCGGCGTGCCGGAGAACTTCGGTGTGTCAGCGCGGCGCGGAAGCGGTATCGAGTTCGTCGTCGAAGCCGACGAATACGACACCGCCTTTTTCGACAAGCGCAGCAAGTTCGTCCACTACCGGCCGCAGGTGGCGATTCTCAACAACCTCGAATACGACCACGCCGACATCTTCCCCGACGTGGCCGCGATCCAGCGCCAGTTCCATCACCTCGTGCGCACCGTGCCGGGCAATGGACGGCTGATCGTCAACGGGCAGGACGCGCGCCTGCGCGAAGTGCTGGCGATGGGCTGCTGGACCCCGGTGGAGCGCTTCGCGATGGATGGCGATGCGCAGTGGACGCAGCGCGCGATCACCGCCGATGGCTCGCAGTTCGCCGTGCTCCATCGCGACGTCGAGGTCGGCGTGGTGCGCTGGGATCTGCTCGGCGCGCACAACGTGATGAATGCGCTGGCGGCGATCGCTGCCGCGTATGCGGTGGGCGTCGAGCCTTCGGTAGCCATCGCCGCGCTGGCATCGTTCCGCAGCGTCAAGCGCCGGCTGGAAGTGCTGGGCGCTGCGCGCGGCATCACCGTGTACGACGACTTCGCCCATCATCCAACCGCGATCCGCACCACGCTCGCCGGCCTGCGCGCGCGGGTGGGCGATGCGCGCATCGTAGTGGCGATGGAGCCGCGCAGCAATTCGATGCGGCTGGGCGCGCACGCACACGAGATCGCGCCTTCGCTGGATGCGGCCGACGCGGTGGTGTTCCTGCGCCGCGCCGAACTGCCGTGGGATGCGGACAAGGTGATCGCCGATCTGCGCGGTGAAGGTGTCGCCGCGCCGTCCGTCGATGCGCTGCTCGACGAATTGCGCGCGCGCACGCGCGCCGGCGACCACGTCGTGTTCATGTCCAACGGTGGTTTCGAGGGCGCGCCGCGCCGGTTCCTTGCGGCTTTGCGGGGTTGATGCGCCGCTCCGGATATCGACCCTGCGATATTCACGTCGCTACCGCAATCCGGTTCAAATCGGTTTCGAACGTCGCCGTCAGGTTCGAGGAAAAGCTGGCTGGCGTTCGACACCAAACGAGCGCGCCAATCAGCAGGCACAAAACTCTCGGATGCCTAGGCTGGCAATCATCCAGCGCTCCCCATACCAGCAGCGCTCCATCCCAGTTTTTCGGACATGGCCATTTGCAACTGAAGGTTGTTCGGCTTCTTCGGTTGTTTCGGACATGACGAACGCGGTTATCAAAATGCCCTAAGATGGTGCAATGTGGTCGAAGTCCTCCATTGATGCCCTGCTCACACCGATTGTCTGGATCGACGGCAACGGCATCCTGCTCGGCGGCAATGCGGCGCTGGCGCGCTGGCTGGGCGTCAGCCTGCGCCGGCTGGAGGGGCTGCCGCTGGCGGCGCTGGATGGCGAAGATGGGCGGCTGAAATCCCTGCTCGCGCGGTTGGCACCGGCGGTGGAGGCCGCGCAGGTGCGTCGCGCGCGGCTGCAAGCGCCCGGTGGCGGCGAGCGCTTCGCCGACCTGCTGCTGGCGCGCGATGCCGACGGGATCCGCATCGAGATCCATCCGGCCGACGAGTTTCCCGGCACCGACCCGGCCAGCGCCCTGCCAGCGGCGCTGCACGCGGCACTCAAGGGTCTGGCGCATGAGATCCGCAACCCGCTGGCCGGGCTGAAAGGTGCCGCGCAGTTGCTGGCCCGGCGTGCTTCGATGCGGCTGGACAACGACGACGAGCGCGAATTGGTCGCGCTGATCGACGCGGAGGTCGAACGTCTGGCTGGCCTGCTCGATCGACTGGTGAACCCGGCCCCGTCGCGCCCCTTCGAGACGGTCAACATCCACGCCGTGCTCGAGCGCGTGCGCGTGCTCGCCGACGCCGACGCTGGCTGGGCGGTGAAGATCGAGCGTGACTACGATCCCAGCCTGCCGGCGGTGTCCGGCGATGCCGATCGTCTCGTGCAGGCGCTGTGGAACCTGCTGCGCAACGCACTGGAATCCGGTGCCAACATGATCCATCTGCGCACCCGCGCCGAGCGTGGCGTGGTGATCGGCGAAGTCGCGCACCGACTGGCGCTGCGGGTGGAGATCGCCGACGACGGCCGTGGCGTGCCCGAGGATCTGGCCGAGCGCATCTTCCTGCCGCTGGTGTCCGGGCGCGCGGAAGGTTCGGGCCTCGGTCTGGCGCTGGCGCAACAAGTCGCCCGCGAGCACGGCGGTTCGCTGGGTTATCGCTCACGCCCGGGGCATACCGTGTTCACGCTGCTGATTCCGGTGCGGGACGATGCTGCCGGTGGTGGAGAATGATGATGGACGGTGACGCATCGAGTGGTTTTCGCGTACCCGGCTCCCTCCCTTTCGCGCAGCGAAGGGGAGGGTTGGGGAGGGGTGCCTTTCCCGCACAGGCGGCCAGCGAACACCACCCCCTCCCAACCTCCCCCTGCTCGCGATGTGAGCAAGGGGAGGAGGCAAGCCAAGCGCCTGCCGTGATCCAGAAACATGGAGGCCACTTCTCATGACTCCGCGCATCTGGGTGGTCGACGACGACCGCAGCGTGCGCTTCGTGCTCGCGCAGGCGTTGCGCGAGGCCGGCTTCGCGGTGCAGTCCTTCGACGGTGCGGCAGCGGCGCTGGCCGCGCTGACGGACGCACAACAACCAGCGCTGGTATTCACCGACATCCGCATGCCCGGCATGGACGGGCTGGGCTTCCTCGATGCGCTCAAGGCGCGCGACCCGGAGCTAGCGGTGATCGTGATGTCGGCATGGACCGACATCGCTTCCACCGCCGGAGCGTTCCGCGGCGGCGCGCACGAGTTCCTGTCCAAACCATTCGATCTGGATGAAGCGGTCGCGCTCGCTCGGCGCGCGCTGCCGGGTGCGTGGGTGAACGGCGAAGCCAACGATTCGCTGCGCGCCGACCGGGCGCACGAGGGCGCAATCCACGAGACCACACCGCACGCCTTGCTCGGCGACGCCCCGGCGATGCGCGAATTGTTCCGTGCCATCGGCCGGCTCGCGCAGGCACCGTTGTCGGTGTTGGTCACCGGCGAAACCGGCACCGGCAAGGAGTTGGTCGCGCGCGCCCTGCACCGCGAGTCGCCGCGCGCAAAAGCGCCCTTCATCGCGCTCAACACCGCCGCCATCCCCGCCGATTTGCTGGAGTCCGAACTGTTCGGCCACGAGGCCGGCGCGTTCACCGGCGCCACCCGCCGCCACGTCGGCCGCTTCGAGCAGGCGCATGGCGGCAGCCTGTTCCTCGACGAGATCGGCGACATGCCCGCGCCGCTGCAGACGCGGCTGCTGCGGGTGCTGGCCGAGGGCGAGTTCTATCGCGTCGGCGGCCGCGAGCTGATCCGCGTGGATGTGCGGGTGATCGCCGCCACCCATCAGAACCTCGAGGTCTTGGTTGCCGGCGGGCGATTCCGCGCCGACCTGCTGCATCGCCTCGACGTGGTGCGCCTGCGCCTGCCGCCACTGCGTGAACGCCGGCAGGACATCGGTGTGCTCGCCACGCGCTTCCTCGGCAACGCCGCGGCACGCTTCAATGCGCCGACCAAGCAACTCGCCGCCGAGGCGCAGCGGCTGCTGGAAGCGCACGCCTGGCCTGGCAATGTGCGTGAGTTGGAAAACATCTGCTGGCGGCTGGCCGCGCTGGCACCCGGGCAGACGATCCGCGCTGCCGACGTGCGCGCCGCGCTGTCCACCGCGCCGGCGCAAGCGGCGTCCGAACCGGTGCCCGTCGGTGGCGATGCCGGCATCGCGGCGTGGGCGCAGCCCTTGCGCACGTGGGCGCGCGCCGCGCTCGCCGACGGCCACGGCGAGGTTCACGCTCGTGCCAAGCAACGCTTCGAGGAAGCCTTGCTGGCAGCAGCGCTGGAACACACCGGCGGGCATCGCCAGCACGCGGCCGAGGCGCTTGGCCTGGGCCGCAACACCCTCACCCGCAAGCTCGGTCGCAAACATCGCGACAAGTCGGATTGAACCCCGATACAGCCCCCGATCACCTTCGACGCGATAGCATCCGCATTTCGACCCTTGGGCTTGCGTATGCAGGCCGCCCCTTTCGGAGATCCGCATGCAGCGTTCCGTCGTGGTATCAGCCTGTCTTGTCGCCGTGTTGCTTGCAGGCTGCGCGTCCCTGCCCGGCAGCCATGCCTCGAAAGCTCCCAAACCGGAGGCAAGCATCAACCTCGAGGCCGTCGATGGCAGTGGCGTGACCGGCACGCTGGCGGTGTACTCCATCACCGGCGGCATCCATGTGCAGGGCTCGGTTGCAGGACTGGCGCCGGGCAGCAGCCACGGCATCCACATATTCCAGCGCGGCGATTGCACCGCGCCCAACCGTGGCTCAGCCGGCGGACACTTCAACCCGCGGGGAGTGGCGCACGGCGATCCGGTCGGGTTGATCCACCACGCCGGCGATATGGCCAACCAGACCGCCGACACGCAGGGCATCATCAGTCTCGACGTCACCGTGCCCGACGTGTCGGCAGGCAGCCATTACAACGACGATGTGCTCGGACGCTCGCTGATCGTGCAGGCCGGCCCCGACGATTACAGCACCCAGCCCGACGGCGGTGGCGGCGCGGCGCTGGCTTGCGGGGTGATCCTCAAGCCCACGAAGAAGTGATGCTCGCGCGTGCATCGTGCCCCGCGGCGCAATGTACGAACATCGCGGCGACTCCATGCGCTGCCAGCACCGCGGCAAACTGCCTTTGCCGCGCTTCGTATCGCTCGAAAGCAAGCTCGAGCTTGCGCGCGTCATCGCCCGTGGATTTCGGCGCGAAACCTCCGGCGCGCCAGCTTTCCGCATCCAGCAAACCGATGCGGACTTCGCCGTCGGCGTAGCGCGCCAGTGGCTCGGGCGGCGCGTCCAGCCACGCCTCGTGTTCCGGCGCGAGCAGCGCCGTTTCGAGCAGCGGCCACAGCGATGCAAGCCCGGCGTGCTCGTACTGCATCGCCATCAACGCGGCAAGGTCATGGATCGTGAGGTAGCGCGCGTGTTCGATCGGTGCACCGAAGGCATCCTGCGCGAACAGCGCGGTAGCCGCGCCGGCCATGCCGCGTTCGAGCAGGACTTCCTCCATCGATGACGCCAGCATGGCGATGCGTGAACCGGTTGCCGGATCGGCGGGATCGCCACGCAGTGCGAACGGCAGCAGGCGCATCGTGCCTTGTGCGTAATCGGCCTCGGGTGCAGGAACGGGATCAGGCAATACGCTTGCGTGGGCACCGAAGGCGAGGATGCGGGCTGCGCCCCCACCCCAACCCTCCCCCGCATGCGGGGGAGGGGGCATAACCCTGGGTGCGCGCTGCGCCAGCGCATCGAGTGCGGCATGCAGCGGCCAATCCGGGCGCAGCAGTTCGACCGGATCGTAATGCGCGGCCAGCACGGCGAGATCGAACGTGGCCGCATCCGGGACGAGCGCAGCCAGATCGCGCGCGATGCCATCGGCCAGTTGCGCGGCTTGCGCACGATCCAGCGCGATGCGGCTGGCCTGTGCGCCGGGGCGCAGTTCCAGCGCGAGTGCGCCGAGGCAGACGTGGGAGAGTGAGGGCATGGTGTTGGCGGTGTGTGTTGGACAACGACAAGTCTTTCCGACTACAGATTACAGGCAACCGTTTACCATCTGTCCTCCATCGTTTGTCCGCTGTCCTCAGCAACCCCGTGCCTTTGCTCTAGCGCATGCAGGCACGATCCGTGTGACGCATCCATCTGTACAGCCATCACGGGAGCCGCCGCATGAGCCTTGCCGAACGCCACACCACCACGCGCCCGGTCGCCGTGCTCGGCGGCGTGCGCATTCCCTTCTGCCGCAGCAACACCGCCTATGTGGGTGTGGGCAACCTCGGCCTGTCGATCCGCACGCTGGGCGCGCTGGTCGAGCGCTTCGATCTGCACGGGCAGCCGCTCGGCGAGGTGGCGATGGGTGCGGTGATCAAGCATTCCTCCGACTGGAACCTCGGCCGCGAGGCGACGCTGTCCTCGGGGCTGTCGCCGGCCACGCCGGGCATCACCATGCAGCGCGCCTGCGGCACCAGCCTGGACACGATCGTCCACATCGCCAACAAGATCGCGCTGGGGCAAATCGAGGTGGGTATCGGCGGCGGTTCGGACACCACTTCCGACGTGCCGATCGCCTACGGCGCGAAGCTGCGTGGCCGCCTGCTCGATGCCGCGCGGGCGCGCAGCTTCGGGCAAAAACTGCGCGCGTTTCGTGGCTTCCGCCTGCGCGAGTTGAAGCCCGATTTTCCCGGCGTGGCCGAGCCGCGCACCGGCAAGTCGATGGGCGAGCACTGCGAGGCGATGGCGAAGGAATGGAAGATCGAGCGGCAGGCGCAGGACGAACTCGCACTGGCCTCGCACCACAAGGCGGCGGCGGCGTACGAGCGCGGTTTCTATACCGACCTGCTCGCGCCCTTCCGCGGGGTGGAGCGCGACAACAACCTGCGCGCCGATTCGACGCTGGAAAAACTCGCCGCGCTGAAACCTGCGTTCGACAAGTCCTCGGGGCAGGGCACCCTGACCGCCGGCAATTCCACCCCGCTCACCGACGGCGCTGCCGCCTGCCTGCTGTCCAGCGAGGACTGGGCGCGTGCACACGGCCACGAACCGCTCGCGTACCTGCGCGATGCGGAAGTGGCGGCGGTGGACTTCGTCCACGGCGACGGCCTGCTGATGGCGCCGACACTGGCGGTGGCGATGTTGCTCGAACGCAACGGCCTCAGCTTGCAGGATTTCGATTTCTACGAGATCCACGAAGCCTTCGCCGCGCAGGTTCTGTGCACCTTGCGGGCGTGGGAGTCGGAGGACTACTGCCGCGCGAAACTCGGTCGCGGCGCGCTCGGCAGCATCGATCCCGCGCGAATGAATGTGGTCGGCTCCTCGCTCGCGGTCGGCCATCCGTTCGCCGCCACCGGCGCGCGCATCGTCGCCACCGCCGCGAAGCTGCTCAAGGAAAAAGGCTCGGGTCGCGCGCTGATCTCGATCTGCACCGCCGGCGGGATGGGCGTGGCGGCGATCGTGGAGCGATGATTAGTGAATGGTGAATGGTGAATGGTGAATCGGTAAGCGCAGCGCGTCGCTGCGTGGGTCGATGGCTGCCCACAAACTACCTTCTGTCCTCTGTCCTCTGTCTTCCGTCCTCCGGCAGCCTCGGCACCCCGTGTTCGTCGCGCTCTTCGATCACCGCGGCGTCGAAGATCTGTTCGCGCACATCACGTCCGGACAAGGCTTGCACCGCTTCACCGCGCGCTGCGTGCAGGGCGTTGGCGTAGCACTGCCGGGCGGTGGCATCGTCGCGCAATGCGCTGTGGACATCACCCAGAACCTCCCACGCATCGGCGCCGGCGCCTTGCGCGAGGGCGCGGTGCAAGTAGTCCTCGGCACGGCCCCACTGCTGGATGCCCGCACTCAGCCGGCCGAGGGTGAGGGCGAGCGCGGCGCTGTCCGAATGCGCGCCCAGCCAGCCCTCGGCGGTGTCCAGGCGTGCGGTCGGCGCGGTGTTGCGGCCCGGGCCGAGCGTCCCGAACAGCGCGGCCAGCGACTCGTCCCATTGCTGACCCAGTGCCTGCGCGATGGCGTTCGCGGCCGCATCGGGCATGCCGATGTCGGCGGCCCGGCGGGCGTAGGCGGCGACCACCTCGGCGCGCGCGCGCAGCGGCGTGGGCAGGTGATCCCACAGGTCGGCCAGTGCATTGGCGTCGGCGGATTCACGCAATGCGGCGGTCGCGATCTGCGCTTCCAGCGTGGCCAGCGCGGCAGGCGGCAACACCTGCGCGTTCTTGAGCGCACCGAACATGCCGTAGGCCTCGCCGGCGCGCTGGCAGGCCAGCAGCGCCTGCACGCGCAGCAGCAGGGCGCGGGGTGGCGGCGCGCCCTTGAGTGCGGCGGCGTCGAGGGTGGCGAGCGCGTCGGCGGCTTGACCGGAGTCGAACTGCGTTTGCGCGCGGGTCAACGCGGCGACGGGATCGGCGGCATCCTCGCTGCTCGCGGCCAGATGTTGTTCGGCTGCTGCCGCATCGCCGCGCGCCTGCGCGGCCTGCGCGGCGGCCAGACGCGCGGTGGCGCGAAACGGGGCATGCGCCGCAGCCGCTGTCAGCCATTTTTCCGCGCGCATCCAACGGCCCTCGTGCAGGGCCAGCAGGCCACCGGTAAGGCGCGCCTGCGCCTGCTTTTTCTGCCGCCGACGCCACAGGCGAAACGGCAGGCGTAGCAGGACGACGAGCGCCCACAGCGTCAGCGTCATCAACACCACGATCAGCACGGCCTTGCTCACCGTGGTGATGTAGGTGGTGCCGTGCAGGGACACGATCACCTGCCCCGGATCGGTAGCCAGTTGCTGCCAGAACCACGCGCCGAGCACGGCCAGCAGCAGGCAGACGAGCAGGTAGCGGAACGCTTTCATCGATGCGGCGGCGGTTGCGCAGGTGCCGGATGTGTGGGTGCCGGCGCAGGGGCAGGGTGTTGAGCCACGTCAACCGCGGTGCTGGCGGCCACTGCGGTGGGGGGCGGTTGCTCCTGCCGCAGACGGCGCAGTTCGGTGAGGGTGCCGCCGAGGCTGGGCAATTCCAGACGCACCGGCGCGCGTTGCAGGTCGGCCAGCAGCGCACGTTGGCGAGCGACGGTATCCGCCGAATACAATCGCGGCAGCCAGCGGTCGATGCGCCCCAGTGCGGCGTGGAACGCGGCGGCATCGCGGCGTTCCAGCGCCAGCCGGGCGAGGGTGATCTCCAGCCGGATCGCGGTCAGCGCGGCGTCGCGGCTTGCCGGATCGAGCAGATCCTGCGCCGGTGCATGGCGCACCTCGACGAGGCTGCCGACCACGCGATCGAACACCGACGGGCGCTTGGCTGCCGGAGCGTCGGTGGCGGTATCGAACGGCTGCGCATCGAGGCTGGCCTCGAAGGCATCCAGCCGGCCGCCGAGGAAGGCGCGCGGATCGGGCGGCAATGCCTTCATTGCAGCCACTTCCTGCGCCAGCGACTGCCGCAGGTTCAGCACCGAAGGATCGGAGGAGCCGGCGAGCACGTCGTCCGCCAGCGCATAGGCGTGCAGCGCGGCACCGGTATCGGCGGCCAGCTCGATCTGCTGCTGGCCGATGGTCAGCAGCAGTTCGGCTTCGTCCAGCCGCAGCGCTTGCTCGCCCTGCCCGCGCGGGCTGGCGATGCGCGAGACGGATTGTTCCAGCAGGGCGGCGCGCTCGCCCACGCCCAGCACCTCGTCGCGCAGCACCTGCTGGCCGGCGGTGGTGTCGCTCATGCGCTGGGCGAGGTCGCGTTGTTCGCGACGCAGGGCGGCGATCGCCGCCGCAGGATCGCCGATCGGCTCGCCCGAATCGTCGGCACCGGGCGCAACCGTGGCACCCGTGCCGGCGTTGCCTGCGACCACATGCGCCCACCACCAGCCGCGGGTCTGCCACGCGCCCAGCGCCAGCAAGGCCAACAGCATCGACCACAGCAGGATGCGGCCTTGTGGGCGGCGCGTAGAAGCGGCGGACGAGGTGGTGGGATCGTTGCCGGACATCGCAAGCACGAACGGGATGGGCGAGTTGAGAATGCTACCGGATGCTTTGCGCGCTGGCATGCTCGACGAGTGCGGCGAACAACTCGCGCGGCGTCGGCGAGCGCGCCAGCACCGTCGTCGCAAACCCGCGCGCGCGCGCGATCGCTCCCAGTCGCGTACTGCTGACGACCGCGACGGCGCGCAGGAGTTTCATTCGCGCCGCATCCGGCAACCGCGCCAACACGTTGTCCAGCGCCTCGGCGCTGGTCACGCACACCGCGCCTAGATCCGGTGCCGCCATGAAGCGGCGGATATGCGCCTGACTCAGTCGCGCGGGCTGGCGTGCGTACACTTCGGCCACGCACAGCGTCGCGCCGCGTTCGCGCAGCGCCGCCGCGAGCAGGCCGCGCCCACCGGGTGCGGTGACCAGCCCGATCCGCCGTCCGTGCACCTCGCCCAGCTCCGGCAGGGCGAGCAGGGCTTCGCTGTCGGCACGTGGCGGAACGACGACCCTGCCGCCACCGGCGCGATGCAGCGCCGCCGCGGTGACCGTTCCGAGCGCGAAATACCGTAGGGAACCTTGCGAGCCGTCCCCGGTCGGTAGCTGCGGCAGCAAGCGGCGGGCAAAGCGTACCGCCGCCGGGCTGGTGAAGATCACCGCCTCGGCGGTCAGGGCGCTATCCAAGGCATGGCGGGTGGGCGTATCCTCCCGCGCCGCCAGCCGCAGGCCGGGCAAGGGCACGCCGCAGGCACCCAACGCCTCGGCTGCTCGCAACAGACGCCGGTGCTGCCCGACCGCGCGCAGCGACACCACGAACCCATTCGACAGAGGCAGAACCGACGGTGGCATCGACGAGCGCACGCAGGAAGCTTCGCACAACCCTGTCGCAGGCGGCCAAGGTGCTGCTCGGTCAGGTGCCGACCGATCCGGTCGAGGCAGCGGTGGCGCAACTGGCGCTGCACTTCCGCAAGATGCCGCCGGTGGCGGCGATGGGCGTGCGCCCGCTGTGTTACGACGGCCGCATGCTGCGCCTGACCGCGCCGCTGTCGGCCAACGTCAACGACAAGGGTTGTGCCTTCGGCGGCAGCCTCGGCGGGGTGATGACCCTCGCCGCGTGGGGCTGGGTCACCCTGCGCATGCAATTGCAGGGGCTGAAGGCCGAAGTCTATGTCGCCGACAGCCAGGTCAAGTTCATCGCCCCGCTGTATCAGGATCTCGTCGCCGAAGCCTCACCTGTGGATGGCGAAGCTTTCGAGACGTTTCTGGAGACCTTCCGCCGCCACGGCAAGGCGCGCATCGCCATGCAGGCGCGGGTGCCCATGGCGGCCGGCGGCGAGGCGGCGGTGATGTCCGCGCGCTTCGTCGCCATCGACTCGATGGGCCAGCCCTCGATGGGTTAGTCTTGGTGGCAGCGCGCGCCATCCGACGCCGCCACCCGTTACCCGGAGGTCTCGTGATGATCGTTCCCCGCGCCCGGCGCATCGCAGCCGTCGTTCTCGCCACCGCGCTGCTGGGCGGCACGCTGGGGCTGTCGGCCTGCGACAACATCAAGCCCAGCCAGGATCGCGCCAAGGAAATGACCTTCTACGATTTCGCCGGCGCGATGCGCTGGGGCGATTTCGACAAGGCCTACGACTTCGTCGATCCCAAAACCAAGCAGGATCATCCGATCACCGATCTGGAGCGCGATCGCTTCAAGCAGGTCGAGGTGTCCGGCTACCAAGTGCTCGCGCACGTCGAGACCAAGGACACGGTCGACCAGAAGATCAAGCTCGACCTGATCAACCGCAACACCCAGATCCCGCGCAGCGTGGTCTACAGCGAGCACTGGCGCTGGGATCCAGCCATCAAGCACTGGTGGCTGGTCAGCGGACTGCCGGACATCAGCCCACAGAATTAGCTTTGGCGGGACCAGACGGACGAGAGGCTATAATTGCCGTCCGTCTTGCCATCCTCCACCCGTCCGTGAACGTCCACGAGCTGCAAACCTTCTTCTCCAGCCACTCTCTGCTGGTGCTGGGCTTCGCCGGCGTGACCGTCGCGCTGATCGTCAACGAACTCTCGCGCTTCACCCGCGGTTATCGCAGCATCAATCCGGCGCGCCTGACCGAGCTGATCAACCGCGACAACGCGCTGGTGATCGACGTCAGCGCCAGCGGTGATTTCGAGAAAGGACATGTGGTCGGCTCACGCAGCGTGGTTATGAGCCAGTTCGATCCGGAGAACAAGGATCTGGCCAAGGTGCGCGAGATGCCGGTGGCTGTGGTGTGCCGCAACGGTACGACTTCGGCGGGCGCGGCCGGCCGGCTGGTGAAGGCTGGTTTCAAGCAGGTGTACTGGCTCGACGGCGGCGTCGCCGCATGGCAGTCCTCCGATCTGCCGCTGGCACGAGGGCGAGCCGGATAAAGCCGAGGCATCGCCTCGGCCCGGCGCGCGCCCGCGCACGGACGCGCGGACCGGCACCCGGCACCATGGACAGGCTTGCCTTCTTCCTCCGGATGAAGGGCGCACTTTCCGTCAACGTGCTTCTCTTCCTCAGCGAACCGGGAGAGATTTCCCGCATCCGCCCTACGGGCGCCTTCCCCCGGAGGGTGAAGGAAAATTTCCGAGTCCCAAATCCCGAATTTGGCGGCATCCGCCTGCGCATGGGATACTTCGAAGTCCTCCCCACGCAACCCCTCCACGGAGTCCAGAATCCATGGCCGATGAAGCCACCAACGGTGCCGCCGGCGCCGAGTCCGCGCCACAAGGTCCGCAGTTCATGGTGCACAAGCTGTACTTGAAGAATGTCTCCTACGAGGCGCCCGGCGTGCCGGCCGCGTTCCAAGAGCAGGCGATGCCGCAGTTGCAGCTCAACCTCAACCAGAAGGTCGGCCGCATGGAGGCCGACATGTACGAGGTGTCGCTGACCATCACGTTGACCTGCACCATCAACGAGAAGACCGCGTATCTGGCCGAAGTCGAGCAGGCCGGTATTTTCGGTCTGAGCGGGTTCGACGATGCCAGTCTGGACATGATGCTCGGCAGCCATTGCCCGAACGTGCTGTTCCCGTATGCGCGCCAGGTGGTGAGCGATCTGATCTCCAATGGCGGTTTCCCGCCGTTCCTGTTGCAGCCGATCAATTTCGATGCGGTGTACGCCGAGCAATTGCGCCAGCGCATGCAGCAGGCGCAGCAGCAGCCCGTGATCGGCAACGCCTGACGCGACGATGACGTCCGCGTCGCCACGGCTGGCCGTCGTCGGCGCGGGTTCGTGGGGCACCGCGCTGGCTGCACTGGCGGCGCGCAACGGCGTGCCCACGATGCTGTGGGGTCGCGACGCCGCGCAGGTGGTGGCGATCGACCGCGAGCATCGCAATCAGCGCTACCTGCCGGATGTTCCGCTGCCGGCAGACTTGCGGGCGACGTCGGATCTGCGCGAAGCGCTGACCGGCGCACAACTCGTGCTGGTGGTGGTGCCCAGCCACGCTTTCACCCAGACCGTGAAAGCGATCGCACCGTTGCGACCGGACGGTGCGGGTGTGGCGTGGGCGACCAAGGGATTCGAGCCCGGCTCGGGCCGCTTCCTGCATGAAGTCGCCGCCGAGGTGTTCGGCGCCGACGTGCCGCTGGCGGTGGTCACCGGCCCCTCGTTCGCGCGCGAGGTCGCGCAAGGTTTGCCGACCGCGGTCACCGTGCATTCCGACGACGACGCCTTCGCCCGGCAGGTGGCCGGCGTGCTGCACGGCCCGACCTTCCGCGCCTATACCGGCAACGACATCCGCGGTGCCGAACTGGGCGGTGCGATGAAAAATGTTCTGGCGGTCGCTACCGGGGTGGCCGACGGCATGAACCTCGGCTTGAACGCACGCGCCGGCTTGATCACCCGTGGCCTCAACGAAATGCTGCGCCTGAACACCGCCCTCGGCGGCCGCGCGGAAACCCTGATGGGGTTGGCCGGGCTGGGCGACCTCGTGCTCACCTGCACCGGCGATCTCTCCCGCAACCGTCGCCTCGGCCTCGCGCTCGGGCGCGGTCGCTCGATCGCCGAGGCGGTGGCGCAGATCGGGCAGGTGGTGGAATCGGTGGACACCGCCGACGAAGTGATCCGCCAGGCCGACCGCTTCGGCATCGAACTGCCGATCGCCGCGCGTGTGCAGCGCGTGCTGCACGGCGACCTCACCCCGACCGAATGCCTGCGCCAGTTGCTGGCGCGGGAGCAGAAGCCCGAATACTGATCGGGCAATCGCCCAGTGCCCGCCCCGGGCATTTCCTCAGCGAGCAGAGCGTTTTTCGCGATACCTGAATGGAATCCCACGGAGTGGGCGGCTCACCACCAGCCAGTCCGTCCTCGTCTGGCTCCGACGTTCCGGAATGTTGTAGTTTGACGGACTGGGCAGGCATCGTGCCTTGCCCCGCATCGTGGAGAGGATGTCATGGGCTTGATTCAGGCAGCAGTAGGTTCGATCGGCGGCACGCTCGCCGATCAGTGGAAGGATTTCTACACCATTCCCGCCGGACTGCCGCCGACGGCGGCGCTGTTCGCCGCGGTGCCGCAGGGCACCAATGCCGGACGCGGGTCGAACACCAAGGGTTCGACCAACATCATCACCAACGGCTCGAAGATCGTGGTGCCGGAAGGCTACGGCCTGCTGCTGTTCCAGGACGGCGCGATCACCGGTTTCGCCGCGCAGGCCGGCGCCTACGAATGGCATTCGGACAACATCAATTCCAAGTCGATTTTCTCCGGCGACGGCATCGTCGATTCGCTGGTCACGCAGAGCTGGGAGCGCTTCAAATTCGGCGGCCAGCCCGGCGCGCAGCAGATGGCGTTCTTCGTGTGCCTGAAGGAATTGCCGGACAACCGCTTCGGCACGCAGTCGGAGATCTACTGGGACGACGCCTTCCTCAACACCCAGGTCGGCGCGGTCACGCGCGGTTCGTACACGCTGAAGATCGTCGATCCGATCCTGTTCGTGAAGAACTTCGTCCCCGCGACTTATCTCGTTCCCGGGCAGGTGTTCGATTTCACCGACATCGACAACGACGCCGCCAGCCAGTTGTTCAACGAAGTGGTCGGCTCGCTGGCGCCGGCCTTCAGCCTGTATTCCAACGACCCCGCCAAAGGCAACCGCATCACCAAGCTGCAGCAGGATTCGCTGGGTTTCGCCAAGAGCCTGTCGGCGGCGGTCGAGTCGGGTTATCAGTGGAAGTCCGAGCGCGGGCTGGAGATCGTCAAGACCGCGATCGTTTCCATCGAGTACGACGCCAACACCAAGGAGCTGCTCAAGACCGTGCAGCGCGCCGATGCGCTGTCCGGCACGCGCGGCAATTCCAACTTGCAGGCCAGCGTCGCGGCAGGCTTCCAGGCGGCGGGGCAGAACGCCGGCGCGGCGGGCATCATGGGGCTGGGCATCGCCTCGGGTTCGGTCGGTCTGGCCGGATTGCAACAGCCGGTGGCTGCGCCCGCGCCCGCAGCGCCGGCCGCGCCCGCAGCCGACGATCCGATCGCCAAGCTGACCAAGGCGAAACAGATGCTCGATGCCGGCCTGATCACGCAGGCCGATTACGACGCGCTCAAGGCCAAGGCGCTGGGGTTGTAAGCGGTCAGGCAGGCAGGACAGGTTCTGGATCAGGGCGTTTGCGCGCCCCTTGGGGAAGGCAGGAACCAACCCGCACGATAACCATGTTACTCAGGGGAGGGTGATGCCGTGGAAGTGATCGTCTGCTCGTGGTGCCGCATGAACAACGCGGCCGACGCCCGCCAATGCGTGTCCTGCGCCGCGCCGCTGGATGTGAAGGACAAAGTCTCCGATTCGGGCTGGCGCGAGGCGCCGCGCCTGAAGGACATGGAGGAATTCAAGTTCGGCAATTCCGCCCTGCAAGTCGAGGGCAAGTACGTGCCGGTCGCGGAGATCGCGCTGCAGCAGGGCGACAGCGTCTATTTCGAGCAGCACACGATGCTCTGGAAAGAGCCCGGCGTGCCGCTGCACCAGTACAACCTGCCCGGCGGCCGGCGCGCGCATGGCATGCCGTATTCGGTGCTGTACGCCGACGGGCCCGGGCGGATCGCGTTCTCCCGCGACGCACCCGGCGAACTGGTGGTGATGCCCATCCATCCGGGCATGGAACTGGACGTGCGCGAGCACGCCTTCCTGCTCGCCTCGCACACCGTGGCGTACTCGTTCGTGCGCATCAAGGGGCTGGTCAACCTGATGCATGGCGGCAACGGCATGTATCTGGATCGCTTCATCACCCAGGCGCAGCCGGGCATGCTGATGCTGCACGGCAATGGCGACGTGTTGCAGCGCACGCTCGGCGCCGGCGAAACCATCCTCATCGAAGCGGGCAAGTTGCTCTACAAGGATTCCTCGGTCACCCTCGACACCGTGCCGATTGCGGGCGTGAAGACCGGCTGGTTCTCGAAGCTGTACATGGCCCAGCTCACCGGCCCCGGCCGCGTCGGCATCCAGTCGATGTACCACCACCACCTGACCGAGTGAGGGCAGCGCCATGAGCACGCCAATCACGCCCGGCTCGGTGGATGCCTATCCCTGCCCCTACTGCCGGATGACCGGGCCGCTGAGCGAACGCGGCACCTGCCGCACCTGCGGCAATCCGGCGAAGGTGAATGCGCTGGTTTCCGATTCGGGCTGGGAAGAACTGCCCGGCGCCAAGGACATGGCGCACATCCAGTTCGGCCGCTCGCATGTGCAGATCGCCGGATCCTTCGTGCCGGTCGCTGACTTCGACCTGCAGGCCGGCGACCGCATCTGGTTTCCCCACCATAAGCTCACCTTCGCCGAATCCAGCGTCAAGCTCGCCAACCACAAGGACGGCAAGTCCTTCTTCACGCGCTTCCTCGCCAAGATGGAGCGCTACCTGCTGGAGGCGACCGGGCCGGGGCATCTGGCGTTGTCGGACAACCATCCGGGCGAGATCGTGTCCCTGCCACTCGACCGCGGCAAGGCCATGTGGGTGCGCAACCATTGTTTTCTTGCCGCGACCGATGCGGTGACCTACGCGCCCTCGGCGAACAACCTGTATTTCAAGGTGCGCAACGGCAACGACATCGAAATCGAGCGCCCGCTCGGCATGTACGACGACATCTTCTCCGCGCCCAACGAGCAGGGCCTGCTGCTGCTGCATTCGCCCGGCAACACCATGTTCCGCGATCTGCAGCCCCATGAATCGGTGTACGTCCAGGCGGATGCGCTGCTGTATCGCGACCTCAGCGTTTCCGCTTGGCTGATCGCCGAATACCCGCGGGCGAAGGTGTCGATCTTCAGCAACCAATACGCCAATCGCCACCTGTGGCTGCGCCTGACCGGCCCCGGCCGGGTTGCGATTTCCTCGAAGTACGAAAGAGAGATCAACAATCCGCATCCGATCGTCGAAGGCACGGTCGAATTCATCCGCTGGTAAATTGGAAACGTCAGGCACTCGAATCGCACTCCTATGGCAAACCCCGACGATCCATCCTCGCCAACTCCGACGCCGATGCCCACCGGGCCGGGCTCGCCGCGCGACGTGCCGCCGCCGCCGGGCAGCTTCCCGATCGACCCGGACACGCTGCCGCAGCCCATTCGCGACGAGATCAAGGCACCCGACCCGGTCGCCATCGACACCGCGTCGCCCGAGCTCAAGGACGGCGTCAACCGCTGCCCGAAGTGCGGTTCGACCGAGATCAAGCAGCGCCCCGGCACCGATCAACTGATCTGCCTGTACTGCCGCAACGAGTGGACCTCGGCGCGGGTGGAGGAAGAGCTCGGGCTGGGCGAAAACATCGACACGCTCGAAGGCACGATCGTCGCGACGGGCGCGAGCGACATCCAGGCCGATACGGCCAGCATGATGAGTTTCAAATGCGCCGGTTGCGGCGCCGAGGTGACGGTCAACACCGAGAACGCGATGACCGCGCGTTGTCACTGGTGCCGCCATGTGCTGGGCGTCAACGAACAGGTGCCCAACGGCGCGGTGCCCGACGCGGTGCTGCCGATCCACATCAAGAAGGACGACGCCATCGCGCGCATCCGCCAGTTCGTGGGCAAGCGGCAGTTTTTCGCGCTCAAGGCGTTCAAGGAACAGTTCACGCCGGAAAACGTCGTCGGCGTGTACCTGCCGTACATGATCGTCGATGCCAACGCCAGCGCCGACGTGGCCGGGATGGGCGAGATCGAAACGCGCCGTTACACCGAAGGCAGCGGCAACGACAAGAAGACCTACTACGACGCCGATCAGTACCAGGTGCAACGGCATGTGGACTACGCCGTGGACGACCTGCCGATCGAATCCTCGGCCAACCGCGGCAACCTCGACACCCGTACCAACACCAACAACATCATCAACGCGATCCTGCCGTTCGATACCAAGAACGCGGTGAAGTGGAATGCGTCCTACCTTGCGGGTTTTTCATCGGAAAAGCGCGACCAGAACGTCGAACAACTGCGCCCGCATCTGGAAGACGAACTGCTGTCGATCGCCCGCGCCCAGGTCGAAGCCTCGGTGAGCCGCTTCGACCGCGGCGTATGCTGGCAACAGGAACGCCTCGACGTGCATGGCACTCGCTGGGTGGCAATGTACCTGCCGGTGTGGCTGTATTCCTACCACCAGCCCGGGCCCAACGGCGGCATGCTGCACTACATCGCGGTGAACGCCCGCACCGGCAAAACCATGGGCAGCGTGCCGATCGAGCAATGGAAGCTGCTGCTGGTCGCGCTCACCATCGGCACCTTCCTCGAATACATCGCCATCGCCATCGCGGGACACTGAACATGAGCCACCACGACAGCGGCACATGGATCCTCCTGCTCGGCCCGGCCGGCGGCATCGGCTTCTACTGGGCCATGTACCGGTATTACCGCAATACCGACAAGTCCTACGACTTCGAGCACGAGGCGGGGGTCGATGCCAAGCCCGTGACCGGTGGGGAGATGGATCAGAAAATCGGCGAGATCACCGGCACCCGCGAATCGCGCGTGGCAGGCGACAACGTGCGCGAATACCGCCAGCGGGTGCAGCGGGTGCGCGGCGACAGCGGCTGAGGAACGAACTTTCGCCTGACGGTTGCCGGGCTGAACTTTTGCGGTCTGGCCCGCCACATCGTCGATGACCCTCACGCCTTCGGAATCGTCAACCCCCGCTGCACCGCCGGACGCGCCAGTCCGCGCCGCAGCCACGCATCGACATGAAGGAAGCTGGCGTAGTCCACCAGTTCGCCGGCCTCGTACCAGCCGATCAGGTTGTTCACCCATCCCAGGGTGGCGATGTCGGCGATGCTGTAGTCCTCGCCCATGATCCAGTCGCGGCCGGTCAGCCGTTCGTTCAGCACACCAAGCAGACGACTGGATTCGCTGGCGTAGCGTTGCAACGGGCGCTTGTCCGCATATTCGCGGCCGGCGTATTTGTGGAAGAAGCCGACCTGCCCGAACATCGGCCCGATCGAGGCCATTTGAAAGAACAGCCACGCGCTCGTCTCCCAGCGCCGCGCCGGATCGGCGGAAATGAAGCGGCCGGTCTTCTCGGCCAGATACAACAGGATCGCGCCGGATTCGAACAGCCCCAGCGGCTGCCCGCCCGGACCATCCGGGTCGATGAGGGCGGGGATCTTGCCGTTGGGGTTGAGCGCAAGGAACTCCGGCAGGTGGCTTTCGCCCTGCTCGATGTCCACCCGGTGCGCTTCGTAGGGCAAGCCGCATTCCTCCAGCATGATCGACACCTTCACGCCGTTGGGCGTGGGCAGCGAATACAGCTGGATGCGCTCGGGATGCCGCGCCGGCCAGCGCCGGGCGATGGGGAAGGCGGACAGGTCGGTCATGGGATCGGAGCGGATCGGGGCGGTGAAGACGATCGTCGCGCGACGGTCACTCGGCTTCGAGCTGCTGGGCGAGGTAGTTCTGTTCGCCGATGCGTTCGATCAGCGACAACTGCGTCTCGATCCAGTCGATGTGCTCCTCCTCGGAGGCGAGGATGTCGGCGAACAACTGTCGGCTGACGAAGTCGCTACATGTCTCGCAATGCGCGATCGCCACGCGCAGCAGGGGCAGGCCATCGCGCTCCAGGGACAGGTCGCAGCGCAACATTTCCGCCGGGCTTTCGCCGATCCGTAGCTTGCCCAGCGCCTGGAAGTTCGGCAGACCTTCGAGGAACAGGATGCGCTCGGCCAGCTTGTCGGCGTGCTTCATCTCGTCGATCGACTCGCCGCGCTCATGCGCGGCCAGCGCCTTCAACCCCCAGTTGTGCAGCATCTTGGCGTGCAGGAAATACTGGTTGATCGCGGTCAGCTCGTTGTACAGCGCCTTGTTGAGGAACTCGATGACCTTGGCATCGCCTTGCATGGCCGCTCTCCTGATTGAATGGGGCAGTGTAGTACCGCGGCGATCCACAAGACCATGCCTGCCGGCTCGGCAGTCCGCAGGAGGGGTTGGAATGTCAGAGCTGCAATGGCTGATTGGCGGGATCCACGAGCAATCGATGGATTCGACCTTGCGACGCTAGCCCGTACCCCACGCCCGCTCCCACTGCGTCATGATGACGGTCGGGAGGCGCTCGCATGACGATGGCACAGGCGGACGTGCTGGTGATCGGCGGCGGGCTGGCCGGGATCGTGTGCGCGCTGGAACTGCTGCGCGGCGGGCGCTCGGTGATGTTGGTCGATCGCGACACGCGCGAGCGCTTCGGCGGGCTGGCACGCTGGGCGTTCGGCGGGATGGCGCTGGTGGGCACGCCGCTGCAGGCGAAGATGAAGATCCCCGATACGCCGGAGATCGCGCTGCGCGACTGGATCCGTTTCGGCGAACTCGATCCGCACGATGAACTGCCGCTGGCGTGGGCGCGGCACTACGTCGAGCATTCGCGCGCGGACGTGCACGACTGGCTGCGCGAGCACGGCATCGGCTTCATGCCGGCGGTGAACTGGGTCGAGCGCGGGCGCTTCGGCGAGGGCAACAGTTTGCCGCGCTACCACGTCGTCTGGGGCAGCTCGCGTGAGCTGACGTTGACGATGATCGCGGCGATGCGTGCAGCCGATGCTGGCGGCAAGCTGACCGTGTTGCATGGCCATCGGGTCGTCGCGCTGGAACGCGAGGCCGGGCGCATCGCCGGCGCGATCGCGGTCGATGAATCCAGCGGCGCGCAGGTGCGCCTGCAAGCGCCGGTAGTGGTGCTGGCGATGGGCGGCATCAACGGCAGCCATGCGCAGGTGCGCGCGAACTGGCCGCAGGGTCAGCCGTTGCCGACACGCATGCTCAACGGCGCACATCCGTTCGCCGATGGGCAACTGCATCAGCATGCGGCGGAGCTGGGCGCGCGCATCACCCATGCCGGCGACATGTGGAACTACGCCGCCGGCATTCCGCATCCGCAACCGCATTTCGAAGGCCACGGGCTGTCGCTGATCCCGTGCAAATCGGCGCTGTGGCTGGATCATCGCGGACGGCGCATCGGCTCCGAGCCATTGGTGACCGGTTTCGATACGAACTGGCTGTGCCAGCGCGTGGCCGAGCAGGAAAAACCGTGGACGTGGCATCTGCTCAACTGGAAGATCGCCGCGAAGGAACTGGCCATCTCCGGCGCCGAGCACAACCCGCGCATCCGCGACAAACAGTTCATCCGTTTCCTCAAGGAAACCCTGCTCGGCAACCATCGGCTGGTGCGACAGATGCAGCGTGAAAGCGATCACTTCCTCGTCGATGACACGCTCGCCGGATTGGCGGCGAAGATGAATGCGCTGACGTGTTCGCACGATGTCGATGCGGCGGTACTGCAAGTCACCGTCGATGCCTATGATGCAAATTTCGCCAAAGGCAGCGCGCTGGAAAACGACGACCAGATCCGCCGCATCCGCCACGCGCGGCAGTGGCGGCCCGATGCGTTGCGCACCTGCAAGCCCGCGCCCTTGCAGATGCGTGGCGCGGGGCCGTATATCGCCATCTGCGTGCAACTGATCACCCGCAAAAGTCTGGGCGGACTGCGCACCGACCTTGCCAGCCGCGTACTCGACAGCCACGATGTGCCCATCGACGGCTTGTACTGCGTGGGCGAGGCGGCGGGTTTCGGCGGCGGCGGGGCCTGCGGCAAGCGTTCGCTGGAAGGCACCTTCCTGCCCGGCTGCATCCTCACCGCGCGCGCGGCGGCGCGCTCCATCCTCCACGGTTGAGGCAGAGACGATGGGACTGTCGTATCCCGCCACCACCCCCGATTACCGCCGCCTCGCGCAACGGCGGTTGCCGCGCTTCCTGTTCGACTATATCGACGGCGGCGCGGGCATGGAGCAGACCCTGGCCGCGAACCTCGCCGATTTCGCGTGCCTGCGCCTGCGCCAGCGCGTGCTGGTGGATGTCGATCGGGTCGATACCAGCGCCACGCTCGCCGGCACGGATTGCGCGCTGCCGCTGGCACTGGCTCCGGTCGGGCTGGCCGGGATGATGGCGCGCCGCGGCGAGGCGCAGGCGGTGCGCGTGGCCCACGCGGCGGGCGTGCCGTTCACGCTCTCGACCGTCGGCATCTGCCCGCTCGATGAAGTGGCGGCCGCAGCCGGTGCGCCGTTCTGGTTCCAGCTGTACATGATCCGCGATCGCGAGGCCGTGCTGGCGCTGCTGCAACGCGCGTGGGGCGTGGGCTGCCGCACGCTGGTGTTCACCGTGGACTTGCCGATCCCCGGCATGCGCCATCGCGACACCCGCAATGGCATCGGTGCGCACGGTATTCGTGCAAGCCTGCTGCGCGCCAGTCAATTGCTGCCGCGCGCCCGTTGGCTGTGGAATGTGGGCATCCGCGGCAAGCCGCTGCGCTTTGGCTGCCTCACCGAACAGGTGCCCGGAGCGCGCGACCTCGAAGGCTTCTGGGCGTGGGTGAACGCGCAGTTCGACGCCGGCGTGACGTGGCGCGACATCGCGTGGCTGCGTGAGCGCTGGAAGGGTCGCCTGTTGCTCAAAGGCATCCTCGATGCGGACGATGCGCGCGCGGCGGTGGACGTGGGCGCCGATGGCATCGTGGTCTCCAATCACGGCGGTCGCCAACTCGATGCGGCGGCTTCGTCGATTTCGAAACTGCCGGCGATCGCACAGGCGGTCGGTGCGCAGGTCGAGGTGTTGATGGATGGCGGCGTGCGCAGCGGTACCGATGTCTTCAAGGCGCTCGCTTCGGGCGCACGTGGCGTGCTGATCGGTCGGCCGTGGGTGTGGGCGCTGGCTGGCGCGGGTGAGTCCGGATTGCGTGCGCTGCTGGCCACCTTCCAGCGCGAACTCAAACTCACCATGACGATGGCGGGGGTGACGCGCGTGGCCGACATCGGTGCGCAGCACCTGGATGGGGGATCAAGCAAACAACATCCTTGAACAGGCATCCGCTTGGGATCATGGATGCGGTTCCAGAGCTGCGCGACGGTCGAATACCGTATTCCCTCACCTGCCGCGCCTATGGCGCGTCGGCCTCTCCCGGAGGGAGAGGCGTCTTTTCCTTCCCCCTCCGGGGGAAGGTGCCCGCAGGGCGGATGAGGGCGCGAACGTCGGATGGCTATGGTTTCATCAGACACAAGGAATGCCATCATGACCCCCGATCAGCGCGGAGACACCCATGCCCAACGGCGCGCAAGCCCTGCTGAAAACCCTGGCCGATGCCGGTGTCGAGGTCTGTTTCAGCAATCCCGGTACCTCGGAGATGCACTTCGTCGCCGCGCTCGACGACGAGCCGCGCATGCGCGCGGTGCTGGCGCTGTTCGAAGGCGTGGCCACCGGCGCGGCCGATGGCTATGCGCGGATGGCCGACAAGCCGGCGGCGACCTTGCTGCATCTGGGCTGCGGGCTGGGCAATGGGCTGGCCAACCTGCACAACGCGCGCAAGGGCAAGGTGCCAGTGCTGAACATCGTCGGCGACCACGCGACTTACCACGTGCCGCTGGATGCGCAGTTGCAGTCGGACATCGAAACCGTCGCGCGCAATGTCTCGCCCGGCTTCGTGCGCACTGCGAAATCCACTTCGGAGTTGTGTCGTGATGCCGTGGACGCCCTCGTCGCCGCGCGCGGACTGCCCGGGCAAGTGGCGACCCTGATCCTGCCGGCGGATGTGTCGTGGGGCGAGGGTGGCGTGGCGTGCGCGATGCCACCGGCTGCGCCTGCGACAGCGGCGGACGATGCCACGATCACAACCATCGCCGCAGCGCTGCGCTCGGGTGGAAAATCCGCGCTGCTGCTGGGAGCGACCGCGCTGCGTGAGCCGGCTCTGCTCGCCGCCGCGCGCATCGCGGCGCACAGCGGCGTCAAGCTGCTGGCGGAAACGTTTCCGACGCGGCTGGAACGCGGCGCGGGTTTGCCGGCGATCGAGCGCATCGCCTATCTGGCCGAACTGGCCGGCGTGCAACTGGCCGACGTGCAACATCTCATACTCGTCGATGCCAAACCGCCGGTGTCGTTCTTCGCCTATCCGGGGCGCAAGAGCGATCTCGTCCCCGCAGGCTGCACGGTGCACACGCTGGCCGCGCCGGCGCAGGATGCCGTCGCCAGCCTGCAAGCGCTCGCCGGCGCGCTGGGCGCGACGCAGGCGCAGCCCGCGTTGCAGGCGCCGCTGCGACCCGGTCGCCCGTGCGGGAGGCTCACCGCCGAGAAAGTCTGCAAGGCGGTCGGTCACCTGCTGCCCGAGCGCGCGATCCTGATCGACGAAGCGATCACCTCGGGTCTGCTGCTGGGCGCGATGACCGCCGGCTGCTCGCGTCACGATCTGCTCACCCTCACCGGTGGCGCGATCGGTCAGGGCCTGCCCAATGCCGTCGGCGCGGCAGTTGCTTGCCCTAATCGTCCGGTGCTGGCACTGATCGGCGACGGCAGCGCGATGTACACCATCCAGTCGCTGTGGACGCTGGCGCGCGAGCAACTCGACGTGACCGTGGTGATCTTCAACAACGCCTCGTACTCGGTGCTCAACGTCGAACTCGAACGCGTCGGTGCGCAGCGCATCGGTGCGAAGGCGCGCAGCCAGCTCGATCTGCGCGGCCCGGCGCTGGATTTCGCACGGATGGCGCAGGGCTTGGGCGTGCATGGCGTGCGCGCGGATACCGCCGAGGATTTCTGTGTCGCGCTCGAATACGCACTCGCTCAGCCCGGCCCGCACCTGATCGAGGCGGTGGTGCCCGAAGCACTCGCCGGCGCCAAACGCCGCATCCTGCCGTGGCTGCTGCGTTCGCTGCCGAGCCTGCCGCAACCGCTGGCGCGCGCGCTCAAGCGCAAGATCGCGCCGTGAGGAAGCTGTCGAAAATCGCCTTCTGCGGTGATCGGCGACCGTGTTCCCTCATCCGCCCTGCGGGCACCTTCTCCCAAAGGGAGAAGGATCGCTCGTCCCTCCCCCTTTGGGGACTGCATGCGCGGGATGCGCATGCGAACAGCGAAGCTGGCCCGAAGGGCAAGCGCCACGGATGGCGCGAGTCAAGGTGGCGCGTAGCGCCGGATGAGGGCGCGAACTGGGTCTGCGTCAGGCCTATTCCGGAGCGAAGATCGACAAATTCTTGCTCTCCCACACCAAGTACCGCCCCCTCACACCCGCACGACGAACGGCAACACCAGCAACGCGATCCCGATACCGAGCATCGCCCACAGGTTGCCGATGAAATACGGATACACCATCAAGCCGATCCCGCATAGCAGCGCCACCGCGCGGCGCTGCTTCTTGCCGTAGATGAAATAACCCACGCCGAAGGAGCTGAAGAACAGCCCCCACAACAGCCACGCCTGCGTGCTCATGCGTGGTGGTGCGGGTGCAGCGAATAGGTGCCGTGGATGCGCGCTTCGGCCAGCACATGGCCATGCATGGCCTGCAAAGTATCGGCAGCGGTGAAGCGCTCGGGCAGGTCGAGGTGTGCGACATCCAGCGCGAACAGACGAAAGAAATAGCGGTGCAGGCGCAGGTCGTTGGCGGGCGGATATGGGCCGTCGTAGCCGCGCCAGTCGCCGCCCATCGTGGCGTCGCCGGCGAACCAGTTCGTGTAATCGTTCAGACCGTGTCGAGCCGGATGCGGGCCGCGCGGCGCGTGCTTGCCGCCGACGCTGACACCATCGCTCCATGCGCCTTCGGCGATTGCATGCACGTCGGCGGGAATGTCGGTCATCAGCCAGTGGGTGAACTCGCAGCGCGGCTGCTCGACGGGAATCTCCACGCCGGGCTTGCCAACCATCTCGGCCATCGTGGGCACGTCCGGATCCACGCACCACAGCACGAACGAAGCCGTGCCCTCGGGCACCTCGCTCCACGCCAGTTGCGGATTGCGGTTGCCGCCAAATCCGGCGGGCGCGCCCATCGCCAGCGTGACCGGGATCGGGCCGCCATCGGTAAAGCTGTCGGAGTGCAGTTTCATGCAAACCTCCATGCAAGACGCGCACTACCGGTGCGCTGCCGCCTCATCGCTACGACGATGCCGATCCGTAACCCAGACGATCGGCAACCGGCGCGAGCACGTCGAAAGCCGGGCCCAACCACGTGTTGTAAGCCTGCCAGCGTCCAGCAGGCAACGCCGTGGGTATCCGTCCCGGGCCGGTGCGGCGGGTGATGGCCGGTTGTGGATCGGGTGCGTTGGGCAAATCGGCGAAGTCGGTGATCTGCTGCATGCCCGCCACCGGATCGGCATCGAAGCGATCCATGTCCAGCAACAGCACCGGCAGGCCCAGCACGTCGCGGCTGAACAACAGGTGTTCGAGTTGCAAGGCCAGCCAGTGCGCGCAGGTCATCGGATCGACGAAAGCAGGGCCGGCCGGCGCGCCGAAGGCCAGCCAGTTCAGCAGCAGGTCGCGCGGGTCGCGCAGGGGTGCGATCAGGCGCAGGCGCGGCAGCGCCGTGCGCAACGCCGGCACCGGACGCGCGTCCCAGAAACCGTACCAATCGAACACGCCCGCATTGCCGGCTTGCACGTAGGGTTCGACCGTCTCGATGTATTCGGCGGCGATCTGTGCGGCGATGTCGTGCAGATGCGCCGGGTCGAGCGCCTGTGCAAGGAAGGCTTCCGGCAAGGCGACGATTCGCGGCAGCAACTGCGCGCCGGCTTGCATCAACGGTCGGCTGGGTGCGTAAAGCAGCGCGGCGGCGATGCGCTCCGAACCGCTGCCGGGTGGGCCCCAGAGCAGCACCACGGGATCCGGACCGCCGCTTACCGGCGCAGGCAAGGGTAACGCCCGCAGGGCTTGTTCTGGCAACGGCAGGTCATGCGGCGGGTTGCCCAGCCCGAAATGCGCGGGCAGCCAGTCGCCGAGCGCGGCCTCGTGCTGATCCATGCTGTCGAGCACGTAGCCGCGAATCGACAATACCGGATGCACCGCCGAAGACGGCGCCATCGCGACCAAAGCGGTCAGGCGCGCATGCGCCAGCGCCGGATCGCGGTGGAATTCGTACATCGCCTTGCCGAACAAGGCATCGGCATGCGTCGGGATGCGTTCGAGCACGGCGTCGTAGCCCGCCTCGGCATCGGCATCGCGGCCGTCGGACTCGTCCGCCCGTGCCTGATTGAGCCAAGCTGCCGCGCTCTCGGGCAGCGCTTGCCGCCAGCGGCGCAGAACCTGTGCACGATCATCGTGATCTTCGACCGATTGCAGCCGGTTGAACCACACCGGATCCAACCGCGGTTCGCGGGCGAGGCATTCGTCCCACACCGTGCGCGCCAGCGCCACGTCGCCGATCGCCGCCAGCGCCTGTTCGGCCATCTGCAAACCCTGCAATGCCTGCGGTTGCAGCGCCAGCAGCGCGCGGGCGTCGGCCAGCGCGCCGCGCGCATCACCGCTGCGCAGCTTCAGTTCCGCGGCGACCAGCACCACGCCCGGGTCATGCGGGAACGCCGTGCGCCAATGCGCCAGCTCGATGCCGGCATCCTCGTGACGGCCTTGCGCCAACAGCGCCTGCACCAGCAGGCGGCGCGCGTCGAGCGAGGCCGGGGCCAGGTCGCGCGCATTGCGCAGCACCTGTTCGGCGAACGCCGGATGATCCTGCCGCAGGTAAGCCATGCCGAGCAGGGTGAGGATCTGCGGATCGTGCGGACGCGCGTTGCGCGCGCGCAGCAGGCGGTCGATGGCGCGCTGAGGTTCACCCTTGCCCATTTCGATCTGCCCGGCGATGGCCAGCAGGTGCGGATTTTCCGAATCGACTTTTTCGGCGAGGTTGTATTGCCGTTCGGCTTCCGCGTGATCGCCGGTGGCGAGCGCCACCTGAATCCGCAACAGGTACGCGCCAAGCTGGTTGGGGTCGAGTGCCAGCGCATGCGCGGTGGCGCGCTCGACGGCTGCGTGATCGCCCGCCGACCAGCCCACGCGGGCGCGGCTGAAGTGGTACAGCGCTTCGTCCGGCGCCAGTTCGATGGCGTGATCGAGGCTGGCGGCGGCAGCGGGCAGGTCGCCGGCCTCGTGCAAAGCCATCCCGAGCAGGTGATGGGCGGCGGCGTTGCCAGGAGTGGCAGCCACTTCCTCGCGCGCCAGCGCGACGGCTTCGGGCGAATTGCGGCGCAGGGCATCGAGCACGTCTTCGAGCATGCTTAGGTGTCGTCCTTCAGGAAAGTGTGCATTGTACCCTGCCTCGCCGAACCGCCCGCCGCGCCCGATCGCCTGCCGCGACGGCTTCAGCCCGAAGCGCCCTGCCCGATTTCCACCGCCGCCAGCAGGCGGTCGCGGATCCATCGTTGGGCATAGCCTTGCGCGCGGATGCTGTCGAGAAATCCGCAATGGCCGCCGTGTTCGGCGATCTCCAGATGCGCGCTCGCCGGCAGATGCAACCCAGAAAATCCATCCGCCGGGATCACCGGATCGTCCGCCGCGGCGAGGATGCTCACCGGCACCTGCAAGCCCGCCAGTCGCTCACCGCCGATGGTGTAGCCATCGAGGTAATCGGCCAGCGCGGGGAAATCGGTGTAGCGCCCGACCATCCATGCGGTCAACGCGCGCATGGGCAGGCGCAGCACCGCGTCGTCGAAATCATGGCGCTGCGGAAACAGTGCGCGCTTGCGGCGCAACGATCCGCGCCATTTGCGCATGAAGTACCAGTGGTACAGGGGCAGCCCGGTTTCCAGCGCGACCAGCACCTGCGCCGGATCGAGCACCGGGCACACCGCCGCCGCGTGGCGCAGGGCGATGCCGGCCTGCGGCGCGCGCAGTGCCAGACGCAAGGCGAAATTGCCGCCCAGCGAATAACCGGCGGCGAGCAGAGGCTGGGTCGGAATCGCTTCGACCAGCGCACGCACGGCACCAAGCACTTCCTGCAAGCGACAGGAATGGAAAGGATCGACGTTGAGATGGTGGGTATCGCCGTGGTCGCGGAAGTTCAGCCGGAACACGTCGAAACCGGCCTCCAGCAGCGTCGCCGCGGTATGCAGCAGGTAGCCCGATTCGCTGCTGCCTTCCCAACCGTGCAGCAACAGCACCAGCCCGCGCGGGGTGCGCTGCAGGGTGCTGTGGAAGCCTTGCAGACGCACACCATCGCCGGCGTCGAGCAGGTATTCGGTGGTGCGCACTTGCAAGCGTTGCAAGGTACGCACACCAGCACGCCGACGCCAGCCGCTGGACGACAGCACCGATTGCAGGTGGCGATTGCGCAACCAGACCGGCGGCGCGAACCGCCCCGGCAAGCTCATCGTGCCAGCGCTTGCGCGATCTGCGCGCGCGCGTTCTCGGCCATGCCGCGACGGCCACCGGAGACCGGCGCGATGGGTTCGAGGAAGTGCACTTGCACGACCCGCCCGCGTGCGCCGAGCAGGCGGATGAAATTGCGACCGAACGATTCGCCACGCGCAAACGCGACCTGCGTCTGCGCGCTCGCATGCTCGCCATAGCCCAGCGCCACCGGCTGCACCGGCACGTCGGCATCCACCGCGGTTTGCAGGATGCGCGCGTGGAACACCCGCACCGTCTGCCCGTCGCCGGTGCCGCCCTCCGGGAACACGCCCACCGGTTGCCCGGCGCGCAGGCGCTCCACGCATTGATCCATCACGTCGCGCAGCGAGTGCTCGTTGCCGCGGCGGTGGTAGATGGTGCCGGCGCGGTTGGCCATCCAGCCCACCAGCGGCCAGCGCGCAATCTCCGCCTTGGCCACGAAGCCCACCGCGTGCTGGCTGTGCAGCAGGGTGATGTCGATCCAGCTCACATGGTTGGCGACGAACAACGCCGCCCCCGGCAGCGGGGCGCCGATGCGCCGCGAGCGCAGCCCGAAGATGCGCAGCAGTCCGCCCTGCCACGCGCGGATCACGCGCTGGCGCAGACTCTCGCCGCTGCGCAGCCGCCAGCCGCCATCGGGCAGGCCGATCAGCACCACCGCGATCGGCAGCGCCACCAACACGTGCAACAGCAGCAACGGCACCCGCACGAGGTAACGCAGCGGGCGCAGGGCATCGACGCGCGGGTTGGCGGTGGCAGGTTGCATCCTCGCGATCATGCCTGCGCGCGCTAGAGGATTTGCTCCGCAACGGCGGTCGTCATGATCGGCACGGCGAAACTGACCGGAATATCAGCCCAGTCATTACCGATACGCGCATGCGGTCAACGTGAACTGCGCAACAGGCGGACGGTGACCACACGATCACGTCGTGCGGAACAGGCTCGGCCGCCAGGCGTTGCCGACGTAGGTGGTCTTGGCCTTGTAACCGCTGGAATCGCCGTAGCCCTCGCCGTAATCGCGCGAGTGCCAGCGGCGCATGCGGTCGTGCAGTTCGGTGCGGCGCTCGGCCAGCCAGTCGGCGCGGCCGACCTTGGACGGATCCAGCCCGCGCTGCGCGGCTTCGTCGTGACGGAACGCGCAGAACTCGTCGTAGGCCACCAGCTCCGGCTCCAGCTCGCGCTCGCTGATCTCGATCATGATCGCGTCGTCGAGAAAACCAATAACCGGCACGTTGTCGGCGATGATGTCGTCGGGATCGACGAAGTAGTTCAGCGCCGAAAGCACGCGATCCAGATCCGCCGGCTCCAGCGCCCAGCCATCGTCGCGCACCATCGCGATCATCTTGTCCAGCTTGTGCAGGCGGGTGGCGATGAAGCCCGGCACCTCGCCGCGGGTGGCATCCTCGATCAGCTTGATCGCCGCCGCGGTGGTGGCCTCGATCGCCGCCTTGTCGGTGGCATGGGGTTTGGTCTTGACCGCCTGACGCAGGCGCTCGATTTCCTGATCGGACAGCTCGATATTGAACGAAATCGGCATGGCGACTCCCCCGGAGTGGAACGTGCAGCCTAGGGCTAGACGCGGCGGTGGTCAATCGGAAAGCCGAGAATGGGGAATGGGGAAGATTGGAGATCGCTGAGGAAGGTGGCAGGCAATACTCGCAACCAACAATGTTGTAGCCGATATTCGATCCCTCATCCGCCCTTCGGGCACCTTCCCCCGGAGGGGGAAGGGAAATTCCGCCTCTCCCTCCGGGAGAGGCCGACGCGTCGCAGACGCGGCGGGTGAGGGAATGTGACGCCTGGACGCCCGCAGACATATCTCGCCGTGGCTGATGGCAAGACGGTTCAGATCCAAATTGAGAGCGTTGAGGTAGGGACACCCCGTGTGGCGAGGCCGCCACGGCTTCGCTTCAACCATTCACCACTCACGATTCACCATTCACGGCTTCACAATATCGGCGCCAGCCCCGCGCCGAACGCGGTCAGCACGCGCACCGCGAACACCTTGAAGCTCATGCGCACCTCGGGGAAGCTGCCCACCGGCGTCCAGCAGGCGGCGAAATGCGGGTCGCCCACCGGCACCGGCTGGCAGCCGGGGACAAGCTCGTAGTTGGTGGAATAGCGGAACGGCCAGAAATCCAGCAACGGCAAGCGCTCGAACAGCCGCCCGATGCGCCCGGTCAGCGGGGTGAGTGCGGTACGCGGGCGGCGCGCCATCAGCCACGAGTTTTCCGGCGCCATGTCCTGCTCGATCGCCGCTTGCAGCTCCTGCGCCAGCACCGGATCGTCGAACACCAGCACGCCCTCGGTGTTGTAGTTGTCCGAACGCGGATCGAAATTGTGCGAGCCGATCATGCCGATGCGGCCGTCGATCACCATCGACTTGGCGTGCAGGCTGATTCGCAGACCCGAGCTGCGCAAGCGTGGCGCTTTCGATCCCAGACCCAGCCCCGGAAAGCGCGTGGCATCGCTGGGAACCCGCAGGCGTCTGGGCTTGTGCGGTGGTTTCACTGCGTTCGTCGTAGCGGCATCGTCTTCATCCTCGTCATCTTCCACTTCGACCGGCACGCCGGGCGCGTAGGGCTTGAGCTGGTAGATGTGGAAGCCCAGCTCGTGCAGGTTGCGGCGCGAGTATTTCCACGCCAGCGCGAACACCGGCAGGTTGTCGGTGGAGGCCAGCGAATTGGTCGAGATGGTCACGGTGGGAGGATGCGGGCGCTTGCGCATCGCGCGGAACATCCGCCGCGCGCCGCGGGTGAGCACCAGATACGGCGTTTGCAGCAGCACCGAGTGCTGCGCCGATTCGATCAGCCCGCGCAAGTCGCCGGTGGTGCGCCCGCCTTCGGTGAGCGTGCGCTCCTGTTTGGTCGGCGCATCGGCGATGAAATGCACGTTCTCCACCGCTTGCGCGGTGCGCACGAAACGCGCGTCGATGTCGGCCTCGTCAGAAGCTGCCTGCGCCATCGCCAGCACGCGCGGGCTGCGGTGCTCCTGCGCGAGCGGGGTGTGCGGCGGTGCGCCCTGATGATCCAGCAACACCTGCGCGACATCCTTGAGGCGCGCGATCGGCACGCTGCGCGGGCTGTTCCAGTACTGATCGAAGCTCCACTGCATCTCCGCAGCCGACGGCCCGGCGAGGATGGCGTCGCGGTCGCGATAAGCCAGGTCGGTGCTCCAGTCGAAATAGTGGTCGTCGATGTTGCGCCCGCCGGTGATGCCGACCAGCCCGTCCACCACCATCTGCTTGATGTGCATGCGCTGGTTGAAGCGGCGGAAGCAGCAGGCGATCGCGCCGACGTAGCCCAGCGGCGTGGTGCGCGCGCGGTCGAAGGTGGGGTTGTACAGACGCATGCGGAAATTGGCGTTCGCGGTCGCCAGTACCGCCAGCAGGTTCGGGTCGGACGGGCCGAACAACTGATCCACCAGCAGCCGCACCTGCACGCCGCGGCGGGCGGCGTCAAGCAGTTCGTTGAAGAACAGGTAGCCGGTGTCGTCGTGGCTGAAGATGTAGGTTTGCAGGTCGATGGTGCTGCGCGCGGCGCGGATCAGGTTGATGCGCGCCTGCATCGAATCCTGCCCGTATTCGACGATATCGACGTAGTTGACCGGATGCGTCGGCGTGGATTGCGCCACCGCGCGATCGGCCAGGTCGCGCAGCGGCGAATCCTGCGCACAGGCATTGGGACGAGCGCAATCCAGCGCCGTGGGCTGCACGGATGCGGCCAGCGCCTGCGCGCGATCCAGATCGCGCGGGCGCAGACTGGAGCAGGAAGACAGCAGCAGGCACAGCAACAATCCGGGCAGCAGCGCCTTCCATCGACGCCGCATGCTCGGCCTCACGGCATCCAGAAACCCACCAGCTTCGCCACGCCCGGCTCGATCGCCGCATCGGCGGGCAGGCGCAGCACTGCGATGCCGGCGGTGTGCATGCCGCGAAAATCGCCCGACTGCCCGGTGCTCATCAGGGCGGCGAGGTGTTCGAAGCCCGGATTGTGGCCGACCATCAGCAGCCGCGGCACGTCGCGGTGGGCGTCGGCCAGCGCGATCAACGCGCCGGGCGTGGCCTCGTAGATCGCATCCACGCGCTCGGTTTCACCGTGGCCGATGGCGTCCTGGGCGAGGTCGAGGGTTTCGCGCGCGCGCCGTGCGCTCGAGCACAACGCACGGTCGGGCAGGTAGCCGTGCTCGCGCAACCACACTCCGGCGGCGGCGGCTTCGGCACGCCCGCGTGCCGACAGCGCGCGGTCGTGGTCGTCTTGCCCGGGCATCGCGGCTTCCGCATGAGCATGGCGCAACAGGATCAACTCGCGCATGGGATACGTCTTGGCTGCGGTGGGGCTTTCACTCTACCCCGCGCGGCGCGGCGGCGACAGCCGTACCGCAATCATGTGCCGTAATCACGGGGGAAAGGACGATTCACCGAACCGCCGCTCGCGCCCTGCGCATGGCGCGCGGCTTTGGGTGTTCGGCGATGGGGACGGTCAACGCCGCGCCCGGCCCCTCCCCTTGCGGCAGCAGGGGGAGGTTGGGAGGGGGTTGGCGCACGCTGCCGTTCAACGCGGGTCGGGCACCTTGAAATCCGCCGGTGCCTGCAAGGCGATGCCCTGCTCGCGCAGCAGGCGTTGCAGCACCTGCCATTCGCCGGGTTCGGCCGCCCACGCCGCGCGCCAGCGATGCAGGACGGTGGCGGAGTTTTCGACTAGGACACGTGCGTATTGCTGCATTTGCCAACGCCCGTCGCGGTAGCGCTGCGCCACCTGCTCGCGCTCGCTGGCGTCGGCCACGCGCCGCCACAGCCCCAAACCGAGCATGCGATCGATGGCACCGTCGCCGCGATCGGCCAGCAACCGAGCTGCAGCACGACAGTCGGCCCGCACCACCGGCTCGGTGGATTTGCACAGATCGAACAACGTTTGCGCGCCGGTCATCGCGGTGGTCGCATTGGCTGAACCGACCCGCCCCGCCATGAGGCTGGCCGAGTCGGCGCTCGTCGCGGTGCTGCCGTCGGCATATTTTTGCTTCAATCGACTGGGCAGTGGTCGCAGATCGAATGCAGCGAGCATGCCGCGTATTTCGTCGCCGTAGTGCCAATCGTAGCGCGTTGCCTGCGCCATCCTCGTCAGATCGGCGCGTTGCCGCGACACATCGCCGGCCTGCTTCGCCTGATCCAGATCGAGCAGCCACACCGCGCCGTTATCGGCATCGACTTCGCGCAGTCGTGCGGACGAAACCTCCGGTGCGCAGATGGACTCACGCGCCGGGCAGTAGGTCACCGCCAGCCACAGCGCCCAGCGGTCGTCGGCGCGCAGGGCGCGGGCAAAGGCGGCATCGGCGCGATCGAGCAGGGCCTCGGCTGCGGCCTTCTCGGCTTGCGTCTCGTGCAGGCCTGACGCATCCGGATAGCGGCGACGGAAGCCATCTGCGGCGGAGAAATACAACTGCGCCGCAAGCACGTCGGCATGCGGCAGGCGCTGCTGGATCGCCGCCGCGGCCAGATCGGCCTCGTGCGCCCGCAGCGCGCGGTTGTCGAGTTCGGCCTGATACTGATCCCAGCGATCCTTGAGCGCGACCGCCGCATCGCCGAGCCGGGCGTGAAAGACCATCGTCGCGGCAAACGCGCACAACAGGGCGAGCAACAGCATGCGTTTCATGGGTGGCAGTCCGGCGATGGCATCGATGCGTTCGCGACTGGCGCTGACGGCCAGATCCGGCAGCAATTCACGCAGCAACACCCCGCCCGGCCCGCGACCCTCGCGATGCGCTTCGCGGCAGCGATCACGAAACGCAAGGCGCATCGGAGTGCCGAAATGCTCGCGATGGACACGCGGATACAACCACAGCGCGGCGGCGTAGATGCGCTCGAGCACGCCGATCCAGGCGGGGTCGCGGTGGCGCGGAATCCGGTTCACGCGGCTCGCACGCGGGTGGCTGGTTTGAGCTGGCGGATACCGATTGCGAGCAAGACCGCACCGCCAACGCCACAGGCGAACTGGAGCGCGAACAGCGCGTCGAATGCTCCCGGGTGGCTGAAGCGGTCATTCTGGACGGCGAACCACAAGGCGATCATGCACAAGGCGATGAGAGCGGAACCGACGACTTCGAGGACAATGGCAGTGGCAATGCGCATGGGATCTCCTGACTGTATGTTTGGGGAAGGGGTAAAGCACTCACGCACGACGCTGACGCATAGATCGGGCAAGGCAACGCCGATCAACCAGCGTTCCACACCCCACTCTTCGCGCGCCGCCTGTCGGCAGCGATCACGAAACGCAAGCCGCATCGGCGTGCCGAACTGCTCGCGATGGGCACGCGGATACAGGTACAACGCGGCGGCGTAGATGCGCTCGAACACGCGCACCCAGGATGGATCGCGGCGAGGGTTCATGCCGGCACCTCCAGCGCGCCGCGGGCGTGGCGGGTGGCGAAGCGCACCAGTCGCGACAGCCGCGAGGTCTCGGCGCGCACCGCTTCGCGCCCGGCGGTGGTGAGCCGGTAGTAGCGGCGACGCTCGTCGTCATCGGCCACCGGGCGCTCGTCGGTTTCCTCGACCAGATGCAGCTCGAGCAGACGCTTGATCGTGCCGTACAGGGTGCCCGGCCCCAGCCGCATCGCACCGTCGCTGAGCGCTTCCACCGCCTGCATGATCGCGTAGCCGTGCAAGTCGCCTTCCAGCAAGGCGAGCAGGATGTGGTGCATGGCCGGGGACAGCGGTGCGGGTAATGGCGCTGGGCTGGGCATCGGACGGGCTCGATCGGTGACTTGATAGACACTATATCCGTGTCCGATATATCTGTCAACGGTATATCGACATACGATTATGCTATTGGATGGCGGACGCACCGACCACTGCGGCATCTCCCAGATCTCACCCCCTCCCAACCTCCCCCTGCTGCCGCAGGGGGAGGAGACAAGCACAAGCCTCGCCACCGGCTCTCCGTTCCCAGTTTCCATTTCCAGTTCACACTCACAGTTCACACTCCCAGTTCCAGTTCCCCCCAATCACCGCTCTGCGTTCCCCGCTCTGTTATCGTTCTCGTTCCCTTCGCGCCGATCCGAGAGTGATGACGGAATTGCAGGATCTGGCTGCGCTGTTGCGCGCCAACACGCCGCTGATCGTGATCGAGACGCCCGACGAGCCGCGGGTGGTCGAGCTGTTCCGGCGGGTGCTGGTGGACGTGTTCCGCGCGCTGTATCGCTGGTCGATCACCCAAGGCCTGAGCCGGCTGGACATGGATCGCGAGGATCCGCCGGAAGGCCCGCCGGATGCCACCAGCGTGCTGCGCGCGATCCAGCAGGCGCAGCAGCGCGGCATCTACCTGCTGCTGGATTTCATGCCCTACCTCGGCTACGCCGGCACCCAGCGGCAGTTGCGCGAAATCGCGCAACGGCGCAACTGCCTCGAACACACGGTGGTGCTGGTGGGCAGCAAGATCGAGCTGCCGCCCGGGCTGGACGAGCTGGCGGTGCGTTTCGAGCTGCGCCTGCCCGATGCCAATGCGCTGCTGAAATTGGTCAAGGATGTCGCGATCGAATACGCGAAGGAAAACGGCGGCAAGCGCGTCACCTTCGATGCCGAAGCGGTGAAGACCATCGTGCGCAACCTCGTCGGGCTGTCGATGACCGACGCCGCGCGCATCGCCCGGCAACTGGTGTTCGACGATGGCGTGCTCGATGCGGGCGACATTCCCCGGCTGGCGAAGTTGAAGTTCGAGCTGCTCAACCGTTCCGGTCACCTGCATTTCGAATACGACACCGCGAAGTTCGCCGACGTGGCCGGCGCGAAGCGGCTCAAGCAGTGGGTGGAGCAGCGCCGCGAACTGTTCGTCGCCGATCCGGCGATGGCGGCTGCCGCAACGCCGACCGACTACCCGCTCGATCCGCCCAAGGGCATCCTGCTGCTGGGCGTGCAGGGCTGCGGCAAATCGCTGGTGGCCAAGTCGATCGCCGGCGGCTTCGGGGTGCCGCTGGTGCGGCTGGACTTCGGCACCTTGTACGACAAGTACCACGGCGAGACGGAAAAGAATCTGCGCGAGGCGCTGGCCTCGGCCGAACAGCTCGCACCGTGCGTGCTGTGGATGGACGAGATCGAGAAAGGGCTGGCCAGCGGCTCGGCGGATGCCGACGGCGGGGTGTCGCGGCGCGTGCTCGGCTACCTGCTGACGTGGATGGCCGAGCGCAGCAGTCGCGTGTTTCTCGTCGCCACCGCCAACCAGGTGCAGGATCTACCGGCCGAATTGTTGCGCAAGGGTCGCTTCGACGAGATTTTCTTCGTCGATCTACCCTCCGCCGATGTGCGCGCGCAGGTGTTCGCCCTGCATCTGGCACGGCGCAAGGTCGATGCCGCGGCGATGGATCTGCCCGCGCTGGCCGCCGCCAGCGAAGGCTTTTCCGGTGCCGAGATCGAACAGGCGATCGTCGCCTCGCTGTACGCCGCCCGTGCCGCGCGCCGGCCGCTCACGCAGGACGATATCCTTGCCGAACTGCACAACACCCGTCCGCTATCGGTGCTGATGGCGGAGCAAGTGCAGGCGTTGCAAGAGTGGGCGCGCGGGCGCACGGTGCCGGCAGATTGATCCTCAGCGCGCCAGCATCCAGCCGGTGATCGCCAACCGATCCTCGCCCGCCCACGGCGAAACCAGACTCACCAGATGCAATTGCGGCACGCGGAAGATCGACAGCGTGTTCCAGCGCGGGAGCAGGGTGTCGATCACGTTGCCCTCGGCGTCGAGGAACTGGAGCTGGCCGCCCCAGTCGGCCTTCCAGCCACGGCTGAGGTTGATGACGTAGGCGTAGCGACGGCCCTCGATACTGTTCTTGTCGTCGTGCGGGGTGAGGAACTGGCCCGGACGATAGCGCGTGGCTTGGGCGTTGACGGCATTGATCGTGTCGTCGCCGGTGAGGTAGCGCGCGAATTCGAGGTAGTCGGGGCTGTTGAAGAAATCCAGCACGCCGTGTAGCGGCAGATCCGGATCCCAGCCATGCGCCCGGGCGTGGCCAAGCATGTAGCTGTCGTACACGAACTGGAAGGAATCGCGCGCGCTGCGGTAGGCCGCATCGAGCACCTCGCGATAGCCGGCCTCGTCCAGCGCATCGTCGTGGCCGTGTGTACGCGATTCGCCGGCGCTGTGTTCGGCCAGCCGCCACGGCACCCGCTTGGCGAGGCAGTCGCGCAGGAACTGCGCCGCGTCGGCCTGGAGGAAGTCCGCAATCTGCACGCGCGTGCGCGCGGCGAGTTGCGCCTTCCAGTGATCGACGTTCAGGTCGTTGTTGATCATGTGCTCAATACCCCGCCGCCTGCCCGTCCTTGCGCGATTCGGAAGCACCGATCCAGCCGCCATTCGGATTGACTTCGATCGCCTGATAACCGCCATACGGGCCGTCGGCGTAGCGCACGCTGTGGCCCATGCGCAGCAGCGCGCGCACGGTCTCCCACGGGAAACCGGTTTCCAGATCCACCTCGCCACCGTCGGTCATCGGCGTGTTCTGGCCGGTGGGCTCGGTGGTGCCGTCATGCTGGATGCGCGGCGCGTCGCCGGCTTCCTGCAGGTTCATGCCGTAGTCGATCAGGTTCATCAGGATCTGCACGTGCCCCTGCGGCTGCATCGCCCCGCCCATCACGCCGAAGCTCAGCCACGGCTTGCCGTCCCTGGTGACGAAGGCGGGAATGATCGTGTGGAACGGCCGCTTGCCCGGCGCGAAGGAATTGGGATGGCCGGGCTTGAGCACGAACATCTCGCCGCGATCCTGCAGGATGAAGCCCAGCCCGGGTGGCGTCATGCCGCTGCCCATGCCGCGGTAGTTGGACTGGATCAGCGAGACCATCATGCCGGACGAATCGGCGGTGGTCATGTACACGGTGTCGCCGGCGTCGAGTTGCGGCGGGGTGCCCGGCGCGACCACGCGCGCGGCCTTGTCCATCGAGATCAGCTTGCGGCGCTGCGCTGCGTAGTCCTTCGAGATCAGGCCGGCGACATCGACCTTCACGAATTCGGGATCGGCGTAGAAACGCGCGCGATCGGCGAAGGCGAGCTTCTTGGCCTCGACGAACAGGTGCACGTGCTGCGCGCTGTCGAAGGGTATCTTCGAGAAGTCGAAACCTTCGAGGATATTGAGGATTTGCAGGGTGGCGATGCCTTGCCCGTTCGGCGGCAGTTCCCACACGTCGTAGCCACGGTAGTTCGTCGAGACCGGCTGCACCCATTCGCCGTGGTGCGAGGCGAGGTCGTCGTAGGACAGGTAGCCGCCCTGCGCCTGCATGTAATCGGCGATCGTGTACGCGATCGAGCCCTTGTAGAAGGCGTCGCGGCCGCCGTCGGAAATTTTCTGCAAGGTGTCGGCGAGCGTGGGGCGCGTCCACATCTGCCCGGTGCGCGGCCCGCGGCCGTCGCGGGTGAATTGCTCGGCGAAACCGGGAAACCTCGACAGCCGCGGCACCGATGCGTTCCAGTAGTAGGCGATTACCTCGCTGACCGGGAAGCCTTCGCGCGCGTAGCGGATCGTCGGCGCGAGGTCGTTCTTCATCGGCAGCTTGCCGAAACGGTCGTGCAGCGCGAACCAGCCGTCCACGCAGCCGGGCACCGACACCGGCAGCGGGCCGAGCGGCGGGATGTCCTTCAGGCCGCGCTTTTCGAATTCGGCCAACGACAGCGATTTCGGCGAGCGGCCCGAGCCGTTGTAACCGTAGAGCTTGTGCGTCTTCGGATCCCAGACGATGGCGAACAGGTCGCCGCCCATGCCGGCGCCGGTGGGCTCCATCAGGCCGAGCGCGGCGTCGGCCGCAATGGCCGCATCCACCGCGCTGCCGCCCTGCTTCATCACATACAGCGCGGTCTGGGTGGCCAGCGGCTGCGAGGTCGCGGCCATCGCGTGCGGCGCGTACACCTCCGAGCGGGTGGCGAAGGCACGGCCGATGACGCGGTCGGCGGCGTGGGCGCCGGTCAGCGCGCAGACAATGCCGACGGCGAAAGCGAGCGCACGGCCGTGGGACGATGCGGTCGTTGCCGAGGTGTGCGGAGTACGAAGGCTGCGCATGGCAGGTTCTCGACACGGGAAAAGCCGACGATAGCGCGATGCGCGGGCGGCGTCAGGTGCGGCGCAACTACGTCCGCCACGCTGCGACGAGTCCTCAGGCTTCCTGCGCCACGTGCAACCGCAGGCGCTCGGCGGCGGTCTCCACATCGGCCGACAACGGCAGAATCTGCGGCCAGTTGGAGGACTTCGCCGCTTCCTCCAGTGCCAGCGCGGCGGCGGCCAGTTCCTGCGCGCCCACCAGCAAGGCCGCACCCTTGATCTTGTGCGCCTCGCGGGCGAGCTGCGCGGCATCGCCGGCTTCGCGCGCGTGCCGCGCCGCCTGCAGGTCGGCTGCGGTGGCGCCGAGGTAGTCGTCCAGCACCGCGCGGTTCTGCGCGGCATCGCCACCGGTGAGGGCGTCGAGCACGCTGCGGTCGAGCGCCGCCGGCGCGCCGTGCAACTGCGGCAGCGGCGGCGTTGCGGGCTGCGCCGCCGGAGACAGCGGCACGGCGGCGGCCATCGCCGCACCCACCGACACCGCGAGGTGCGGCATCCAGCGCTGCAGACAGGCGGCGAGCTGCGGGATCGTCACCGGCTTGCTCAGGTAATCGTCCATGCCGGCGGCGAGGCAGCGCTCGGCTTCGCCCTTGAGCGCGGCAGCGGTGAGCGCGACCACCGGCGTGCGCGCCAGGCCGCGCTGCGCCTCCTCCTCGCGGATCGCGCTCGCGAGCTGGTAGCCGTCCATGCGCGGCATGTGGATGTCCGAGAGCACCAGCGCGTGGCGGCCGCTACGCCACTGGGCGAGACCATCGACGCCGTCCTCGGCGGTCTCGCAGGCGTAGCCGGCCAGCGCGAGCTGGCGCGCGACCACGAGGCGGTTGGTGGGATGGTCGTCCACCAGCAGCACGAGGCTGCGTTCGGCCACCGCCTGCGGCACGCTGGGCAGCGCGCGCGGCTGGAAGTGGGTCGGTGCCGGCTGGGTTTCGTCGAGGGTTTCCAGATCCTCGACCTGGCCTTCCGGCAGGGTCAGCAGCAGGCGCATGGTGGTGCCCGCGCCCGGCGTGCTTTCCATCGTCACCTGCCCGCCCATCAACTCGGCCAGACGCCGGCAGATCACCAGGCCCAGACCCGTTCCTCCGAACCGCCGCGTGGTGCTGCCCTCGGCCTGACTGAAGGGCTGGAACAGGCGCTGCTGCTGCTCGGCGGTGACGCCGATGCCGGTGTCGGTGACGCGGATGCACAGGCGCTCGCCCGCAGACGCGCCGCCGAGCCGCTCCAGCGCGACGAGGACGAAACCCTGCTCGGTGAACTTGATCGCGTTGGACAGAAAGTTGGACAGGATCTGCCGCAGCCGCAATGGATCGACGATGTGCGCCGGGCCGACGTTGCGGTCGATCCGGCATTCCAGCACCAGCCCCTTGCTCGACGCCGAACCGGTGAAATTGGCGATGGTCGAGCGCAGGAGTTGTTGCAGGCTGATCGTGGTCGGCGCCAGATCCATGCGCCCGGCCTCGACCTTGGAGAAGTCGAGGATGTCGCCGATGATCTGCAGCAAGGAGGCCGCCGACTGCTGGATGACCGCGACCGTGCGCCGCTGCTCGGGATCGAGTTGGCTGTGCGAGAGCACCTCGAGCATGCCGGTGACGCCGATCATCGGGGTGCGGATCTCGTGGCTCATCGCCGCCAGGAATTCGCCCTTGGCGCGGCTGGCCTCGCGCGCGCCGATCTCGCTGGAACGCAGTGCCGCCTCCAGTTCCTTGATGCGGGTCAAGTCGGTGGCGATGACCAGATGGCCGGTCGCCGCGCCGCCCTCGCCGCGCATCGCCGACAGCGCCAGCAGCACCGGCACGCGCTCGCCGTCCTTGCGCAGCAGCGTCCATTCCTGCGCCTGCGCGCCCATGTCCATCAACAGCGGCAGGATGCGCTCGTCCACCGTCACCACGCGGCCGAGGGCGGCGCTCAGGTGGCGGGCCACCTCTTCGGCTTCCTCGATCGGCAGGATCAGGTCGATCTTGTAATGTCCAATCATCTCCCGCGCGGCGTATCCGGAAAGCATCTCCGCGTAAGGATTGAAACTGGTGAAACGGCCGTCGAGGTCGAAGGACATCACCGCCACCTGCGCGGCGGCGAACAGCGAGCGCTGGAACTCCTCGCTGCGCGCCAGCGTCGCGCGCACCTGTTCGTTGCGCAGCGTCAGCTCGGCCTGCTCGATCTCGGCATCGCGCGCCTCCGCGCGCAAGGCGAGGAAACCGTCGAGCACCTCGCCCAGTTCGCCGCTGGGAAGGTATTTGGGCGGACTGGTGTAATCGTGGCGACGCATCTGCGTGGTCGCGGCGAGCAGGGCTTCCACACCACGGTAGATGTTGCGCAGCAGGCCGCTGCCGAACCACGCCGCCAGCAACAGCGCCAGCAAGGACACGCCCACCCGGATCTCGCCATTGCGCAGCGCACGCGCGTTTTCATCATCCACCTGTTGCTGGCCGTGCGCGAGCACCAGCGCGGCCAGTCGCTGCAGCCGTCCGGTGACCGGATCCATCGCCGGGAACAGTTCGGTGTCGGCAAAATGCCCCAGCGCCTTGATGTCCTTGGCTTGCAGGATTTCGCGCAAGCGTACGGTCGCGGCGTCGGCACGCACCCGGGCGGCGCCGATGTCGGTCAGCAATGCGGCTTCGTCGGGGGTGCGCGGCAACTGGGCCAGCGCGCTCCAGTCGGTATCGATGCGCCGGCGCGCAACGTCGGCGGCCTTGAGGCCGTCGTCCCAGCCGATCAGGTAGTTGCGCACGCGGAACACCGTGCCGATGTCGTCCAGACCGTAGGCATCGGACACCGACTGAATCAGGCGCAGGCTGACCAGGGTCTGGTCGGCCAACGTGTGCAGATTCTGCTGGTGCTCCCGGCGTTCGATTTCGTCGAGCGAAAGCACCGCCGAACCGGCGACGATGAGCAGGCCGAACAGGCCGAGCAACTGGAAGCGGATCGCGGACCTGCCGCGCCAGCCGACCACGTCAGTGCCTGGTCTGCCGCCAGTGACCGATGGCTTCCTGCAGGCGCTCGCCGGGCACCGCCTGCGAGATCAGGAAGCCTTGCGCGTAATCGCAGCCCAGCTGCGCCAGCAACTGCCATTCCTCCATCGTCTCGATGCCCTCGGCCACCACTTTCAGGCCAAGCTTGCGGGCGAGGTCGAGGCTGGTCTCGATCATCGCCAGCTTGCGCGGCTGCTCGGGTGCGCGGTGCACGAAGCCACGGTCGATCTTCAACTCGGTGAAGGGGATCTGCGAGAGCTGCGACAGCGAGGAATAGCCGGTGCCGAAATCGTCCACCGACAGCCCGAAGCCCTTCAGCCGCAAGCGCGCGAGCATCGCCAGCCCGCGCGCGGTGTCGCTCATCACCGCGCCCTCGGTGATCTCCAGCACCAGATCGTCCGGACGCATGCCGTGGCTGCGCACGACCTGCTCGTAGTGGTCGGCGACCTGCGGGCCGGTCAGGTTGTGCGCGGACACGTTCACCGCCACGCGCACGCGCAGGCCCTCATCCGCCCAACGTTTGCGCCATGCGCATGAGTCCACCAGCATGCGCGTGGTGAGCGCGTCGATCAGCCCGTTGGCCTCGATCAGCGGCATGAAGTTGGTGGGGTACAGGATCTGCCCGCCGGGTTGGATCCAGCGCGCGAGGGCTTCCACGCAGACGATCTTGCCGTTGCCGAACTCGGCCTGCGGCTGGAAGTGCGGCACGATGCTGCCGGCGTCGAGCGCTTCGCGGATTTGCTCGAGGCTCACGTCCACGTCCGGGTCGGCGGCGGCGACCGCGCCGACCGTGCTGTCGAGCAGGCCCAGCACGCGTTGCAGCTTGTCCGGCGACAACGGTTTTTCGACGCTGCCGAGCACGCGCAGCCCGGAAGCCTGCGCCATCACCTGCACCGAGTGCAGCAATGCGGCGTCCATCGCGCTCACCACCGCGATCGCCGGTGCCAGCTTGTGCTGGGCGATCAGGCCGATGAACTCCACCCCGTCCATGCCCGGCATGTCCAGATCGACCAGCACCACATCGGGTGGTTTGGGCAGGCCGCGCAGCAGATCCAGCGCCTCGAAACCCTCGGCCGCCTCCAGCACCGTGCCCACACCGAGGTCGGCGAGCAGGCGCAGGCCGAGCCGGCGCTGGAATCCATGATCTTCCACCAGCAGCACGCTGAGACTGGAATACTCCATCGGCGCTCCCCGTTCCGGCATGGACTGTACGCCGCGACGCATGCGGCGGACAAGCGCGGCCGCCACGCCCGACGGGCCGCCACCCAAGGGGCTTGTCGCGGGCCGCACGGCGTGCCAAGAATGGCGTTCCGCCGCAGCGCCGAGCCGACCCGGCAATCGGACTCACCATGTCCAACCGACTCCTGCGCAACCTGTTGCTCGACTGCCGCGCCGCGTTCCGACGCCACTACAAGCAGTTCGAGGACGATCCGCTGCGCGAGAAGATCGACGCGGCGATCAAGGAACTGGACAAGAAAAAGGACGAGGACGAGCTCCCCCAGCCGGAGACGCGCACCGCGCAGCAAGTGGCCTATGCGTGGCAGATCGCGGTGCGCACGCTCAAGCTCACCCATCCGGAGATGTACGACAAGATGGCCGTGCGCGTGCGGCAGATGCTCGACGCGCAGGTACTGCACGATCCGGCCAGCGAGATCATCGAACTCGAACGTTCATTGCAGAACACGCTGGCCGCCCAGCAAGGCACCGCCAACGATCTGTCGCAAGTGTACGGCGCGCTGGCCGAGGCGATGCCCTTGTCGGGCAAAGACGCAATCGGCAGCGAAGCCGAACGCGCCTTGCGGCGCATCGAGCGCCTGCAGCAGGCAGCCGCGTCGGGCGTCGGATTGCCCAAACCCAGCGCGCCCATCGACGATCCGCTCGGCCTGACCAACAGCCGCGAGGGCCTGACCCCGGTGTTGCTGGGCCGACGTGGGCTCACCGCCGGCGAGCGCGCATGGTGCATCGCCGAGGCGATGGTGACCTCCGACCGGAACAACGCCGAGTTGAAACAGATGGCGGATGCCGAACTGGTGAAGCTGATTTTTGGCTGACTTCGCGGCTCGACAGCAGGCGCTTCCGATCATGCCGTCGATTCAAGTCAACGCGAATATATTCAACGCATCCTCAAGATTCATGAACCTGCCGCCGCGCGGCGCAGGCGGTCGCGCACGCCTGCCCACGCCGGTTGGTCGGGTACTGACTCGACGAGGATGCTTGCAGGTGAGCGCGCATCCAGCGACCGCAGCGCCGCGTACAGGCCATGCGCGTAGCCGGCCGCATCGTCCGGCAGGGTCATGCCGTGCGCGGGATCGATACTCCCTCCACAACGCAGAACCAGCACACCCTCCAGGTTTTCTGGTGCCGCCAACAGCGCATCGATGGTGGCGGCATCGAGCAAGCGCAGCGGGCAGGTCGGTGCGTAATGGCTTTCCAGCGCGCCCGACACCCGCGGGCGCGGCGCATCGACGTGCTCGCCGAGCGGCCCGATCACCGCCTCGATCTGCGCGCGGCTGATCGCGCCGGGGCGCAGGATCGCCGGGGTCGCGCCGGACAAGTCGAGAATGGTGGATTCGATGCCCACCGCGCACGGCCCGCCATCGAGCACGATCGGCAAGCGATCACCGAACTCCGCGCGCACGTGCGCGGCGGTGGTTGGACTGATCCGCCCGAAGCGGTTGGCCGATGGCGCGGCGATACCGCGACCGAAACGGCGCAGCAGCGAGCGCGCCAGCGGATGCGCGGGCGCGCGCAGGGCGACGGTGTCCTGCCCGCCGGTGATCGCATCGAGCACCCCGGCCGCTCGTCGCAGAACGAGAGTCAGCGGCCCCGGCCAGAACGCCGCGGCCAGCGCCAGCGCGGCATCCGGCACCGGATCGGCCCACAACGGCAACCACGTGGCATCGGCGATGTGCACGATCAGCGGATGCTCGGCGGGCCGACCCTTGAGCGCGAACACCCGCCGCACCGCGTCGGCGTTGCCCGCGTCCGCTGCGAGGCCGTACACCGTCTCGGTCGGCAGGCCGACCAGTTCGCCACGCGCCAGCGCCGCGACCGCGCGTGCAATCTGCGCATCGGGTATCGGCGTGGTCAACGCATCGATCCCGCATCGATCAGACGCAGGAACTCCGCGCGGGTGCGCGCGTCCTCGCGAAACGTGCCAAGCATGGTCGAGGTGACCATGCTCACCCCGCGCTTGTGCACGCCGCGCGTGGTCATGCACTCGTGCGCGCCCTCGATCACCACGCCCACGCCCAGCGGCTTGAGGGTGGCTTCGATGCAGCGCGCGATCTGCGAGGTCATCTTTTCCTGCACCTGCAAGCGCCGCGCGAAGGTCTCCACCACCCGCGCCAGCTTGCTGATGCCCACCACCTTGCCGTGCGGCAGATAGCCCACGTGCGCCTTGCCGATGATCGGCGCCATGTGGTGCTCGCAATGCGATTCGAAGGCGATGTCGCGCAGCACGATCATGTCGTCGTAGCCGCCGACTTCCTCGAAGGTGCGCGACAAATAAATCTCCGGATCCTCGGCGTAACCCGAGTACCAGTCGCGGTAGGCCTCGACCACCCGCCGCGGGGTATCGAGCAGGCCCTCGCGCGCCGGATCGTCGCCGGCCCAGCGCAGCAAGGTGCGCACCGCCTCCTCGGCCTGAGCGGCGGTGACGGCGGCGGGATGATCCGGATTCGACATGGGGCAAGCCTCCAAGGGGACGGCCATGCTACGCCAGCGCGAGCGCAGGCGTCGCCTGCGTGCGTGGCTGCAACACCTCGATTCAGTCCCGCCGGCGACGCGGCTTCGGCGCGGCGGTATCGCCGCGACGCAGCGATTGCGCGTCCAGCGGTGCCAGCAGCCAATGCAGAGCGACGAGCTTGCCGCCACTTGCAGGCCGCGAGGACAGCAACAGATCGGCGAGCCTACCCAGCAGGCGATTGACCTCGACCAGATCGTCGGCATCGGCCCAGCCGCGTAGGCGTGCCACCCACAATTCCCGTGCCGGGCCTTCGACCACGGTGTCCGGATTGGCCAGCGCGCGCTGGAAATCGCGCTGCGCCAGCCGCGACATGCCGGCAGCCACTTTCGATACAGCGCGCGCATTCGCGGTCGCGCCGGGCTGGTAACGCAGGCGCATGCGTTCGCCGGGCGGCGTGATCAGCCGATAACGACGCGCGTCCGGTTCGGCGACTTCTTCGAGCAAGCCGCCGCGCGTGAGCGCGCGCAAATGGTAGTACAGGCCGTCGGCAGCCCGCCCGAGTTGTGCAGCCAGTTCGGCGACGGTCGCCGCGCCGCCCAGAGCCTGGATCGCGGTAACCAGTTCGATCCGGATCGGCGTGGACAGCACCGCGATCTGCTTCGCGTCCTCGACTATGCCGGTTGATTTCATCTTCCGTGCCATCGGCTGGCTTGCCTTTGTTGAATATATGATTGATTATTCAACAACGCGCCATGTCGCGCAAGTTGAAAAATCAGGCCACGGAGACGGACATGAACCATCGGATGAGGGCATCGATGCTGGGCGGCACGATCGCGTTGCTGCTGTTGACCACGGCGCAGGCCGAGGATGCGAGCGCGGTGTTCGCGCGCAGCAAGGCGGCGAGCGGCGGCGCGCACTGGGACACCGTGCATTCATTGCACAGCTCTGGAAAGTTGAGCGCGGGCGGGCTTCAAGGCGCGTTCCAACAGATCGAAGATGTGCAGACCGGTCGCGCCAGCGACAGTTACCGGATCGGCCCGGTGGATGGCGCCGATGGCTACGACGGCGCGCACGCGTGGTCGCGTTCGCCCGGCGGCGAAGTCGCCGTGCTCGACGACCCGGACGCCGTCCGCAACGCACGCTCCAGTGCGTGGCTGGCGGCGATGGGCTACTGGTATCCGCAGCGCGGCCATGCGACGTATGGCGCTGTGACCGTGCTGAAAATCGATGGCAAACGCTTCGATGTCATCACCGCCACGCCCGATGGCGGCAATCCCGTGACGCTCTGGTTTGCCGCCGACACCGGCTTGCTGGCGCGCAGCGTGCAGAAAATGGGCGGCGACACGGTGACGACGTCGTATTCCGACTATCGCGACGTGGGCGGGATCCGCGTTCCATTCCACATCGCCACCGACCAGACCGATGCGGCCGGGCGCACCGACCCGCGCAATCATCACCAAGTGCAATTCGAGCGCATCGCCGCGAACGTCGCGATCGCCGATGCCGATTTCGCAGCGCCCGCGATGGCGCCCACCGCGCACATCGACAACGCCGCCGGCGTCACCACGATTCCCTTCGACCTCGTCAACAACCACATCTACGTCGATGGGGCGATCGACGGCAAGCCGGCACGCTTTCTCGTCGATACCGGCGGCATGAATCTGCTCACGCCCGCCGCGGCGAAAAAGTTCGGGCTGGCCAGCGTCGGCAAGATGGGCGGCACCGGTGTGGGCACGCAACAGGCCGATGTCGGCGTCGCGCGCGGCAAGCAGGTGCGCGTGGGCGATGCGATGCTGGCCGATCCGGTGTTCTATGTGATCGACCTCGGGAACTTGCCGCAGATCGAGGGCGTGACGCTCGACGGGTTGGTCGGCTACGAAATGTTCCGCCGCTTCGACGTGTCGATCGACTACGCGAAGCACGCGCTGACGATTTCCGATCCAGACAAGTTTGTGCCACCTGCGAACGCGACAGCATTGGATTTCAAGCTCGCTGGCACCGTGCCGGAAATTGACGCGACCCTCGATGGCTTGCCGGTGATGCTGACGGTGGATACCGGATCGCGCAGTTCGCTGACGATGGGATCGCCGTTCGTGCGCGAGCATGCGCTTGTGGCGAAATACCATGCCGCGCCGGAAGCGGTGATCGGCTGGGGCGTCGGCGGCGCGGCGCGGGGGCGGCCGGTGCGGTTCGGCACGCTGCAACTCGGCGGCCTGTCCATCGACGGGATCGCGGGCGAACTGTTCGTCGGCGACACCGGCGCGCTCAGCGATCCCACCGTTGCCGGCAACCTCGGCGGCGGCGTGCTGCGGCGCTTCGACGTCGCCTTCGACTACGCGAAGAAGACCATGTACCTCAAGCCAAACACGGGCGCCGGCAAGCCCGACGAATTCGACCGCAGCGGCCTGTGGCTGTTCGCCGATGGCGATGCGCTCAAGGTGGTGGATGTCGCCGACGGCAGCGCGGCGCAACGGGCCGGAATGAAGACCGGCGATCGCATCGTGGCGATCGGCGGCTTGGCGGTCGGCACGATCTCGCTGGCGGATTGGCGCGAGCGCCTGCGCACGCTGGCTGCGGGCCCGCGCCTGCCGATTCGTTTCCTGCGCGATGGCAAAAAGCAGACCGTCGATCTCGTGCTCGCCGACCGCATTCCGGCTGCGTATTCGCCGTGATCGAAACACGCCTGCGCTGCGCCTTGTCGCGTCGCGCCGCTTGTCCGAACTATTTCGAGTGTGAAGAGTCGCTGGATTCCGGGTTCTGTCCGCCAACAGCGCGGACAGCCCCGGAATGACGATGCGGGAGGCATGCGCGGCCATTGATACAAAGCAAGCAGGCATGCGCCGCCGTTGAACCAAGACAAACTGGCATGCGCCGCCGTTGAACCGGGTGCGGAATCACTCCACCCGCGCGAACACCGCCTTCAGATAGCGGCTCTCCGGCACGCTGGCCATGAACGGATGGTCGGCGCCGGCGCCGGCGACTTTCAGGATTTGCAATGAGCGTCCCGCATAAAACGCCGCGCGGCGCAGCATGTCGAGGAACTGCTCCTCGCTGACCAACCCGGTGCACGAGCAGCTCAGGAAGAAGCCGCCGGGCTTGAGCACCGACAACGCCAGCTTGTTCATGTCGAGGTATTTCTTCAGCGCCGGGATGACCTGCTCGCGGTCGCGGGTCATCTTCGCCGGGTCGAGGATCACCGCGTCGAACTGCTCGCCGTTGGCGGCGGTATCGCGCAACCACGGGAACAGGTCGGCCTGCACGAAGCGCACTTTCGCATCGTTGAGCTGGGCGTTTTTCTTGGCGATGGCGAGGATTTCCTCGTCGAGATCCAAACCGATCACCTCGTCCGCGCCGCGCGCCTTCGCATAGATGCCGAAGCCGCCGGAGTTGCAGCACAGGTCGAGCACGCGTGCGCCTTGGACATGGCGCGCGAACCACTCGCGGTTGTCGCGCTGGTCGGCGAAGAAGCCGGTCTTGTGGCCGCTGCCGGGGCTGGCGCGGAACTTCACCCCGTATTCGGTGATGATCGCCGGTGCCGGCGCATCGGGTGCACGGAAGTCGAAACTCTCCTGCTTCTGCACGTGATCCTCGGCGAACGCATAGAAGCGGCAACCGGGGAACTGCTCGCGCAGCGCTTCGTAGATCCACTCGCGATGGCGGAACATGCCGGCGGAGAAGAACTCCACCACCAGCAGGTCGGCATAGCGATCCACGACGAGTCCCGACAGGCCATCGCCCTCGGCGTGCACCACGCGCCAGGCATCGCTGACTGCATCCAGCTTCAATACGTCACGACGCAACGACACGGCGCGGGCGATGCGGCGGCGGAACCAGTCGGCGTCGATGGCCTCGGCAGCGTCATGGGTGAGCACACGCAGGGTGATGCGCGAATGACCGTTGTAGAAGCCGCGCCCGACCCAGTCGCCGGTGTTGTCGTGGATCTCCACCACGCTGCCGGGCTTGGGCCGCGCCGCGGGTTTTTCCACCATCTTCTGGTAGATCCACGGATGCCTCGCGTTGGGATGGCTCGGCGGGCGGGCGGTCTTGAGGTGGATCACGGGGTTGGCGGGCGCGTTCATGCGCGCATTCTAGCCGGCGCGACGCGAGCGAGCCGGCTGCAGGCTTGCGCGTAACCCCATCGCCCCCATGTTCAGGCGATGGATCTGCCCCTGCCCGACCCCGCCGCCGCCCACGCGCAGGCCAAGCCGATGAACCGGCGCTTTCGCGATGCGGCGTGGATCAGCGCCTGCTTCGTCGCCGTATTGGTGACGATCGCGGCATTTCAGGCACTCACCGGTCTTTCGCTGGACGATTTGGCGCTGCGCCCGCACGATCCCGATGGATTGATCGGCATCCTTACCGCGCCGCTGCTGCACGCCTCGCTCGAACACCTGAGTTCCAACGCGCTGCCGCTGCTGGTGCTGGGCACACTGGCCGGAACTTTGTACCCGCGGGCGACGGCGCGCGCGGTGCCGCTGATCTGGGTGCTCGCCGGCGTCGGTACATGGTTTCTCGGTGCGCCGGGCAGCGCCCACATCGGCGCCAGCGGGATCGCGCACGGGCTGATGTTCCTCGTGTTCGTGCTCGGCCTGCTGCGCCGCGACCGCCAAGCCATCGCGGCCGGGATGATCGCGTTCTTTCTCTATGGCAGCATGCTGGTGACGGTGTTCCCGCACGAGTTGGGCATCTCGTGGGAATACCACCTGTCCGGCGCGGTCGCCGGCGTGCTGGCAGCGATCGCCTGGCGGCGCGTCGATCCAGCGCTGCCGCGCAAGCGCTACAGCTGGGAAGACGAACCGGACGAGATGGATCCAGAGGGTATCCATCCGGACGAAATCCAGCACGGCAGTGGCGACATCCCGCCACCACCGAACTGACCCACACGCCTGCCGGTCAGGCGAGAATCACTCGCCCGAACCGGCCGGCTGCGCGGGCGAGCCCATCGCATCGCCGCCCTGCGCATGCTCGGCAGCGCGCTGCGCCCGCTTGGCCTTCATCTCCTGATGCCACGCCTTGATTTCTTCGAGGGTGACATAACCGTCGTGATTGCTGTCGATCTGGTCGAAGTGCTTGGCGACGAAAGGTATCGACGCCGCCTCCTCCTTCGTCAACCGGCCGTCGTGATTCAAGTCGGCCGCCGCAAAGCGCTCCTTCAGGCTCGGGCCATGGTGCCAATGTTGTTGCGTAGCGCTGGCAGCTGCCGCCGGCGCATCGTCCGCAGGTGAACCCGCGGACTGCGCCAGTACCGGCGCGGCCAACAGGATGGAAAGCGACAGGGCGAACGTCAACGGCAAACGGAGCATGGTGGTCTCCACCGGTGGGTGAGTCCGCTACAACGCGCGAGCGCGCACTGCGTTGACGATGCCCGCCGCAACGGTTCGATCTGCATGCGCCGATTGTCAGCGCGATTGCGGTGCCGGATCGGGCGGCGCGGCCTGCAGATGCGCGAGCGGCAGCGCGCGCTCACGCTTGACCGTGAGCAGCACGAAACTCGAATTCACGTCGGCCACGTCGCCATCCTTGAGCAGACGGTCGAGCAGGAAGCGAGAGAAGTGCTGCAGATCCTGCACGAGGACGTGCAGCAGGTAGTCCATGTCGCCGGTCAGGGCATGGCAGGCGATCACCTCGTCCCAGTCTGCCACCCGTTCGACGAAGGCCTGCACTTCGGCGGCGGCGTGGCTGCGCAGTTGCACGCGCACGAACGCCTGCAGGCCCAAGCCGACCGCCGCAGGGTTCAGGCGTGCGGCGTAACCGTCGATCACCCCCGCCGCTTCCAGCCGTTGCACTCGCCGCAGGCTGGCCGAGGCCGACAGGTTCACCCGCGTCGCCAGCTCGGCATTGGTCAGCCGGCCCTCGCGCTGGAGCACGCCGAGGATGGCCAAGTCCACACGGTCGAAGCTCGTTTGCAGGTGATTCATTGCGTCATTCAGCCGCATTACATAGTTTCATTGCGCATTTAGGCTTTATTGACGCAACAAAGCAAGCACCTTGCGTTATCTGTTCACTACACTGGCAGCTCAAGTCACGTTTCCGAGAACTGCCGCCATGAACGCCAACCCGCAGCGCGTGGAACACCAGATGACCGACAAGGGCTATGTGCCGGTCTATACCACCACGGTCGTCGAGCAGCCCTGGGCCAGTTACACGCCGACCGACCACCACACCTGGGCGGTGTTGTTCGCCCGCCAGCAGGCCCTGCTGCCGCAGCGCGCCTCGCAAACTTTTCTGGACAATCTGGCGCGCATGGATGTGCGTTCCGACGCGATCCCGCGCTTCGACGAGGTCAACGCGATCCTGCGCCGCGCCACCGGCTGGGAGATCGTCGGCGTGGAAGGACTGCTGCCGGAACTGACGTTCTTCGACCACCTCGCCCATCGCCGCTTCCCGGTGACGTGGTGGATCCGCAAGCCCGAACAGATCGATTACCTGTCCGAACCCGATCTGTTCCACGACCTGTTCGGCCATGTGCCCCTGCTGCTGGAACCGGCCTTCGCCGACTACATGCAGGCCTACGGGCAGGGTGGCCTGCGCGCGCATGCCTTCGGCCCCGAGACGCTGGCCCAGCTCACCCGGCTGTATTGGTACACGGTCGAGTTCGGCCTGATCCGCGAACCGTCCGGCCTGCGCATCTACGGTGCCGGGATCGTGTCCTCCAAGGGCGAGTCGATCCATTGCCTCGAATCGAGCGCTCCCAACCGGATCGGTTTCGACCTGCGCCGTGTCATGCGCACCCGCTACCGCATCGATACGTATCAGAAGACATATTTCGTGATCGACGGCTACCAGCAGCTCATGGAAGCGACCGCCGTCGATTTTGCACCGATCTACGGTGAACTTGCAGAAAGCGAATCGATTCCGGCCGGGCAGGTACTGGCTTCCGATACGGTTATGAACCGCGGCACTGGCGAGGGCTGGGCCACCGACGGCGATATCTGAACGAAAGTTTAATGATTCAGGCGCGGTTTGCTTAACATAAACTTGACATTCAGGTGGCCGCCCTTAGATTACGCCTGCCTGATTTCGGGCTGACGACGGAATAGCTTCATCATGAACAAGACCATTCTCTTTGCTTCCCTGCTCGCGCTGGCTGGCGCGTCCTCGGTAGCCGCCGCCGCCGACGACAGCTGGTTCGTGCGTGGCGAACTCGGCCAGGACACCATGACGGTCAAAGGTGTCTCGGGTAATGACTCCGACACTGCGGCAAGCATCCGTGGAGGCTATTACTTCACCGAGAACTTCGCGGTCGAAGGGTCGTACACCAACTACGGCAACCACAACGACAACGCCGGCAACCGCCTGAAGACCGACGGTTGGGGCTTGGGCATCGTGGGCAAGAAGAACTTCGGCCCGAACAACACCGGCTTTTTCATCGACGGTCGCGTGGGCGTTGCCTTCAATCACACCAAACTCGAGCTTGCGGGTGTCGGGTCGTCCAGCCAGAACACGACCAAACCGTACTTCGGCGTCGGCGCGGGATACGACTTCAACCGCAACTTCGGCGTGGGCGTGAACTGGGATTACACGCAGTACGACGCCAATGTGTTTGGCCTCGGCAGCTTCAATGGGCACATTTCCACGGTTACCGGCTCGTTGGAAGCCCGCTTCTGATTCGCCCGACATCATCGCAGTACCCGAACGGCCATCCCCCGGATGGCCGTTCTTCTTTCCGGGGATCAAGCGGCCTTCAGCGCGTCGGCAACGCGCGCAGCAGGGCCTTGGCCTCGTCTTCCTGATGGCGGATGGTCGGCAGCGTCGTCTTCACCATCTCCCGAATCGCCGCGCCATGCTGGGGGCCGTCGGCGCCGTCGAATTTCGCCGCCAGCCCGCGATCATAGGCGATCAACATGCCGAGGAAGGCGCGGTCGAAATCCACGCCCGTCCGACCGAGCAGGTTGGGGCCGGGCTGCGGGGTGGGCGCGGGCGCTATCACGATGCCGTCGTTGGCCTTCTGGAATTGCTTGCCCCGCTCCTTGTACTCGCTCGTACGCTTCGCGGCGAATTGGCGAACCTTTTCGTCGTGCGCCTGTGTCGCGGCGTAGGCCGACACATCGATCTCCAGCTGGTTGGTCGCCAGCGTATCGGACAGGAAGGCGCGGTCGGAGGCGCTCAACTTCACCGGAGCCACCGCGACGGGTGCCGGCGGCTGGGCGAAGACGGGGGCGACGAACAAGGCGGCGACCAGTGCGACGGTCAATGGATGATGCAGTTTCACGCTACGACTCCCAAGCAGGTGGAAGAAAGGCTCGTTGCCAGCATGGGCGATCGGCTGGCAACGTACAATGCCCGCATCCTCCCGTCGAGCACCCCATGAGCCCCATCTCCCTGACCCGCTACCTGATCGAGGAACAGCAGGCCGGGCGCATCTGCGCCGACCTGCGCTTGTTGATCGAGGTGGTCGCGCGCGCCTGCAAGAGCATCTCCATCGCGGTGGGCAAGGGCGACCTCGGCGGCGTGCTCGGCGATGCCGGCACCCCGGGATCGGCCAGCATCAACGTGCAGGGCGAGGCGCAGAAGAAGCTCGACGTGCTCTCCAACGAGATCCTGCTGGAGACCAACGCCTGGGGCGGGCACCTGGCCGCCTGCGCGTCGGAGGAGATGGATCACAGCCAGCCGATCCCGGATCGCTATCCGAAGGGCAACTACCTGCTGGTGTTCGACCCGCTCGACGGCAGCTCCAACATCGACGTCAACGTCACCGTCGGCACCATCTTCTCGGTGCTGCGCTGCCCGGACGGGGTGAGCGCGCCGGGCGACGAGCATTTTCTGCAGCCGGGCACCGCGCAGGTCGCCGCCGGCTATGCCGCCTACGGCTCCAGCACGCTGCTGGTGCTCACCGTCGGCCACGGCACCCACGTCTTCACCCTCGACCGCGAGATCGGCAGCTTCATCCTCACCCGCCGTGACGTGCGCATTCCCGAGGAGACCCGAGAGTTCGCCGCCAACGTCTCCAACCAGCGCCACTGGGAAGCGCCGATGCAGCGCTACGTGGACGAGATGCTGGCCGGCAAGCATGGCCCGCGCGGCAAGGACTACAACATGCGCTGGGTGGCGAGCATGGTCGCCGACGTGCACCGCATCCTCACCCGCGGCGGCATCTTCATCTATCCGCTGGACGCCAAGAATCGCGCGCAGGGCGGCAAGCTGCGCCTGCTCTACGAGGCCAACCCGATGTCCCTGCTGGTGGAACAGGCCGGCGGCGCGGCCAGCACCGGGCGCCTGCGCATGCTGGAAGTGCAGCCGGAAAAATTACACCAGCGCGTGCCGGTGTTCCTCGGCTCGAAACACGAAGTCGAGTACGCTGTGGCGCTGCACCGCGCTCACGACGCGAACGCCTGAGCCCGCTGCCGACCCCCACTGGAGCACACGATGGCCTGGTTCCTGTTCCTGCTCGCCGTGGCCGCACTGGTGGCGGCGCTGTTCGCCAATGCAATCGCCGTGGGGCTGGCCTGTATGCTGGCCAGCCTGGCTCTGGCGGTGATCGCGACGATGACCCTGATGACCGCGCACGCCAACGCCGCCGCGCGGCATTCCTCCTGATCGCGGCGGTGGTGCGACAGCGATGCGATGCTTGATCCGTGGCCTGCTAGACTGACGGCGTCCCCTGTCGCGAGGGCACGCACATGCCTTGGCTGATGTTCGCGCTGGCCCTGCTCAGCTTCATCGTGCTGTGCTACGCGCATTCCATGCTGCTGGGCGTCGTGTGCGCCGTCGCCGTGCTGGGTTTCGTTCTCACCGGCATCGTGCAATTGATGGCGCTGCGCATGGGCGGCAGCAGCCGCGACAGCGGCCACATCATCACCCCCGAGGAACTGCGCATGTATCGCGAGCAGGCGCAGGCGCGGCAGCAGGCTGCGACAAGCCCCTCGCCCACCGCGGAAACGCCGCCGGTGGAGCGGCCCCCTTCGCCTTCGGCTTGAGTCGCGCGGCATGACCGCGGTCGGTGAGAGTACCGCGATGGGCTGGCAGCCGGTAGGCCTCACGCAGCACGCCGACCGCGCATGTTTGGCCGCGCCACTGGATGTATGGTGGTGGCCGGAGCGCTTGCTCCCACCGATCGCTGCGCGACGGCAGCGCACCGACACCCTCCTGCGCACCCTGCTCGCGCCCTATGTCGGGCTGCCGCCAGCCGCCCTGCGCTTCGGCCGCGAGACCCACGGTCGCCCGTTTCTGCTGCACGCTGGCGCTCCCGACTTCAATCTCAGCGATACCGCCGGCGGTGCGGTGGTGGCGATCGCCGCACAGGGCCGGGTGGGCGTGGACGTGGAATGTGTCGAGCGCGCGCTGCCGGTGGCGCGGCTGGCTGCTCGCTGGTTCGCGCGAGAGGAAGCGCAAGCTTTGCAAAAGCTGGACGCCGAGCCGGCGCGGTGCGCCTTCCTGCGCCTGTGGACGGCCAAGGAAGCCGCCTGCAAGGCGACCGGCAGCGGCATCTTCGGATTTCTGTCGGCATGGCGGTTCGAGGTCGATGCCACCGACGCCGATCCCCGGCTCGCCAGTCTGCCTGCGGATGTCGGCGCGGACACGCGCTGGCGCTTCCATCGCCTCGACCCATCCGGTTCGCATACCCTCGTGGTGGCATTGCGCGATCTGTCTGATCCACCACGGTGCTTCGTCGTCACCGGCTGATACCAGCATTCACGGATTGCCAAGTGTCGCCCGCGCATGCAAGCTGGAATCCACACGAATCGTCAAAGCAAGCATGGAGTGGGACATGGCCAAGCGACCTGACATCGTCATTTCCACCCTCGATGCCGAGCGTCTGGAGCGGCTGTTGGCCGAATCGCGCTGTATCGGCCGCGCGGAGCTGGAGGACGAACTGACGCGGGCGCGGGTGGTGCAACCGCACGAAGTGCCGCCGGACGTGGTGACGATGAACTCCACGGTGCGCTTCAGCGTGGTCACCACCGGCGAAACCTTCGAGCTCACCCTGGTCTACCCGAAGGACGTGGACGCCAGCGGCACGCGCATTTCCATCCTCGCGCCGGTCGGCAGCGCCTTGCTCGGGCTGTCGCAGGGCGACGAGATCGAGTGGCCCAAACCCGGCGGCGGCGTGCTGAAGGTGAAGGTCGCCGCGGTCACCTACCAGCCCGAGCGCGCCGGCGCGTTCCACCGCTGACTGCGCTCGTCTCGTCGCTGCAAAACTCGTCGCACGCAAGGCGTCGGCATCATCCGGCCGGCGGCGGCGCGACCTCCACCCGGTTGCGGCCGCCGCGCTTGGCTGCGTACAAGCACTCGTCGGCGTTGCGCAGCAGGGCGTCCGGGCTGTCGTCGGCGCGCGGCACGCGCGCGGCCACGCCGATGCTGATGGTCACCGGCGAGCCATCGACCTCGAAGGACGCGCGCAGGCGTTCGCCGCGCGCGGCGGCCTCGGTCATCGCCAAGCCCGGCAGCAGCAGGCAGAACTCCTCGCCGCCGTAGCGCGCCAACAATTCGCGCTGGAGCTGCAAGCCGACCGACAGGCGCGCTGCGACCTCGCGAAGTACGCCATCGCCGGCCTGATGGCCATGCCGATCATTGAACTGCTTGAAGTGATCGACGTCGATCATCAGCAAGGCGATCGGGATGCGCAGATCCATGCAGCGTTGCCATTCACGCTTGAGCGCCGATTCCAGCGCGCGCCGGTTGGACACGCCGGTCAGGCTGTCCTCGGTGGCCAGTTCGGCCAGCTTGTGGTTGGCCGCTTCCAGTTCAGCCGTACGCTCGGCGATCTTAGCCTCCAGCACTAGCTGGCGCTCGATGTAAGCCCGCGCCTGTCGGCGCTCACGCCAGCGGATCCATAGCCACAAGCCGATCAGCGCGGCGAGCGCCAGCAACAACCGCACGAGGGTGATCTGGTACCAGCGCGGCAGCACGCTGAAGGAATAGCTTGCCGACTCCACCGCGCGGCCGCTGGGAGTGCGCGCTTGGATCTCCACGGCGTAGTCGCCGGGCTGGTCCAGCCCGCCCATCGCCAGCGTCGACTGCTCGCGCCAATCCGACCAATTGTCGCTCACCCCGTGCACGCGGTAACGGTATTCCACGCCCGGTTCGGCACTGAACACGGTGTACTTCAAGGTGAGCGAGGTGTCCTGCGCGAAGGCCGTGGGTGCGGTGGCGACGACCGGCAGATCCTGCGCGACCCCGTGGGCGTCCTGCGTGCGCACCGAGATCAGGTGCACGGGAAGCGGCGACGGATTACCCGGCGCAGCGGCATCCGGCCGGTATTGCAGCAGCGCGCGCCATACGCTGATCCGCAGGACGCGATCGCTGCCGTAACGCAACAGGCTTTGCGAAGCGACCGGTTGCGCACCGAAGTCCTCGCGCGCCCAGCGTCCCGCCGCGCCTTCTCGATACAAGCGCGAGCCGGTGAAGGCGAACGTGCCGGCTGGCGTGGTCAACAGCTGGAAGGCATTCGGGTTCTGCATCAGCGAGAACGGCTCGCCCGCAAACGGCACGAACGCCTTGCCGTCGAAGCGATAGGCCTTGGTTCCCACCGCCACGAACACGTCCTTGCCGAGCGCGAAGATCTGCGCGGCACGGTTCGCGTCGACCGTGGCATCCGCGCCGATCGCGCTGAAGCGCTCGCGTCGCAGCGCTCGCACCTGCACGGGGTCGACCCACCAGCGCTCGGGCATGCCGCGCGTGTTGTTCACCCACAACACGCCCGGCGCGGTTTCGATCAGCGATTGCGAGGCCAGCTCCGGCGCCGGCATGAGCCCGGCATACGTCCAGCGATGATCGACCCGCCGCAGCACATGCACGCCCTCGTCGCCCGGCGCATAAGCCAGATCGTGGTCGTAGTGCGAGCGCACGATGGCGAACACCGGCTGGTCGTCGTGCCGCAACGCAACGACCTTGCCGTCGTCGTCGATCACATCGATGCCGCCGTCGCGGGCGACCAGCAATCCATCCTCGGTGCTCGCCAGCGCGAACACCTGGTTGCGGTTCTCGCCCTCGATCCAGTCGGTGCGCACGCCATCGGGAGTGGGCGTCAGGCGCGCCACGCCGCGGGATCCGATCGCCAGCCATAGGGCGTCGCGGTGAACTTCCACATCCGCGACCACGCCGCCCAGCTCGGAGGTATCGATTCGCGACCACGGCGAGGGTACCTGCAAGCGCAGCAACTCATCGTCGCTGGCTACCCACAGGCCGTTGTCGCCGTCGGTTTCCAGTGCCGAGATCGCGGCGCGAGCCACCTTGTGGCGGGACAGCAGATGCGCGCCGGCATCGTATTCGAGCAGGTAACCCGTCGCCGTGGCGATCGCGAAACCGCCGCCATGCAAGGGCTTGCTGGTCGTGAAGATGCCCGCATCCGCAGGCATTGGTGGCACGGCCAGCGGGCTCACCCCCTTGGCATCCAAGTGGTAGAAGCCGCCCACCGAGACGACCACCGCAGAATCCTTCTGGCCGATGACCTCGATGCCGCGGTGGCCGCGCATGATCTCCCCGCCCGGCACCGGCACCAGCTTGCCGTCGTCCCAGCGCAGCAAACCCTGCTTCATGTCCAGGGTGTAGAGCTGGCCGTGCCACGCGCCGAAGCCGCTGTAATCGGGCGGCAGCGGCCAGCGCTGACGACGGCCGTCGAAGCCGTAGTACAGCAATTGGTACTGCGCGCAGAAATACACCCCGCCCTCGACAGGCAACGCCTGACTCATCCAACCCAGCGCCCGGTCGGCGCCTTTCAGCCCGAAGGCGGTGCGTAAATCCTGATAAGCGACATGTCCGTCGGCATCGGTCTGCAGCACGCCGAAACTGTCGTGGCCGGCCACATAGATGCGGCCATCGGCGGCACGCACGAGCACGCCCGCCGCCATCCCGCCCGGAAGCGCAAGGGCGTCCCATTCACGCCCCTGCATGCGCAGCACGCCATCGATGTTGCCGACATACAGACGGCCTTCCGGATCGCGCGCGAGGCCGAACAGGTAGGGCGTGGCCTTGAAGTCCGCCGGGGTAAAGCGCTGCACCAGCGGTTCGCCGGGAAACGCCCACGCGGCAACCGACCCGCAGCCGACGGCAAGCGCGAAAACCAGCTGAAGCGTGCGTAACAGGCGCATCATCGGCGCAGTATGCTGCCGCTACCGCATCAATTGAAGCGCAAGGCGGTTGCCGGGGTGCCCGGCTTGCGCGGATCGTGACCGCGATCACGCCCAACCACCCTGCGCACGTCCGTTCCGCGGCGATCGCATCGGTCGATCCGGATCATTCGATCCCTGACCCATCCGACACCATCGCCCGCAAGCGCATGATCCCCTGCCAGGCTTGGAAAAATGCCAACGACCACCACGCTCAGCGTCAACCTCAACAAGATCGCGGTGCTGCGCAATTCACGCGGCGGCGCGCGCCCGGATCTGCGCAAGGCGGCCGAAACGGTGATCGCCGCCGGCGCTGGCGGCATCACCGTGCACCCGCGCCCGGATTTGCGCCACATCCGACCCGACGACGTGGCGATGCTGGCGGCGGTGTGCCGTGACCACGGGGTCGAGTTCAACATCGAGGGTAACCCGTTCGCGCCACCGCGCGGTGGCTATCCAGGGCTTCTTGCGCTGATCGAACAGGCTCGGCCTGCGCAGGTCACCCTCGTCCCCGATGGCGACGGCCAGCTCACCTCCGATCACGGTTTCGACCTGAAACACGACGGCGAACGCCTGCGGCTACTGATACACGCCTTCAACACGCTCGGCTGCCGCGTATCACTGTTCATGGACGTCGATGCGCCGGCACTCGAACGCACGGCCGATATCGGCGCGGCGCGGATCGAGTTGTACACCGGACCGTATGCGCTTGCGCACGCGACCGGCGACGTGGCCAACGCATTGGCAGCCTGTGCGCGCACCGCCGCCCGCGCGCAGGCCATCGGGCTGGGCGTGAATGCCGGGCACGATCTCGATCAGAACAACTTGGGGGACCTGTTGCGCGCCGCGCCGCAGATCGCCGAAGTCTCGATCGGCCACGCCCTGATCGACGAAGCCCTGTATGCGGGCTTACACGAAACCGTGCGCGGCTACCTGCACGTCATCCGGGACGCGCACAACTAACGGGAGCACGCCCGGACGTGCCGTGTTCCGGTGGCCTGAAAACGGCGACGCCGCCCACAGGCGGCGTCGACCGTCGCGCGAAGCGCGGGTTCACCCCTTGTCGACGAATCCCACCTTGACCAGGCCCGCATTCTTCGCCGCGGCCAACACCTTGGCCAGCACGTCGTACTCGGCGTTGGGATCGGTGTCGATCTGGATCACCGGCTGCTGCTTGTCGTCGGTATACCGGTCGGCTTCGATCTGCATTTGATCGCGCAGGCTGCCAAGCAGCACCGGCGTACCGTTCCAGGTGATGTTGCCGCCGGCATCGATCTTCAGGTTGATCGGCTCGGCCTTGGTCGGCGGCGGCGGGTTGATCGTCGGGATCGGCAGATCCACGCCGATCGGATAGGTGGTCGGCGGCATGGTGACCATGAAGATGATCAGCAGCACCAACATCACGTCCACGAGGGGCGTGACGTTCATGTCGACCATTGGGCCGCTGCCGGCGTTGGTGGAAAATGCCATGGTTGCGTTCCTCTAGCCGCCTTTGCCGTGGGGGGCGGCGACGAAGCCGATCTTCAGGATACCGTTGGACTGCGCCGTCTTGACCACTTTCCAGATCGAGCTGTAGTGGGTGTCCTTGTCGGCACGCACGTCCACCTCGGGTTGCGGCAGCAGGGGGGCGATGCTGGCCAGCTTGCTGTCGAGCAGCGACTGGTCGACCGGATCGTCGTTCCAGAAGATGCTGCCGTCGGCCTTGACCGACACCGTGACCGGCGGTCGCGGCGGCTCGTTAGGCTTCTTGTGCAGCACGGCGTTGGGGAGCTTCACCTGGATCTTGTGCCGCATCAGCGGGGTGGTGATCATGAAGATGATCAACAGCACCAGCATCACGTCCACGAGGGGCGTGACGTTGATCGAGGCCATCGGGCCGCCGCTGTCGTTGCTGCTGAAAGCCATGGTCGATTGCTCCGTTGCGGTCGCGCGCGCCGATCAACTGCCGACGCGGGCGCCGGTGGCGAAGAAGTCGTGCAGGTCGTGCGCGAAGGCGTCGAAGGCCGAGTTGGTCACCCGGTTCTGGCGCACGAAGAAGTTGTAGCCCAGCACCGCCGGGATGGCCACGAACAAGCCCAGCGCGGTCATGATCAGCGCCTCGCCCACCGGTCCTGCCACCGCACCGATCGAGGACTCGCCGGACTGGCCGATGTTGATCAGGGCGTGGTAGATGCCCCACACGGTGCCGAGCAGGCCGACGAAGGGAGCCGTCGAACCGACGGTGGCCAGCAGGGTCAGGCCATTCTCGAGATTCTCGCTCTCGCGCGAAACCGCCTGGCGCAGCGCGCGGTCGATGAACTCCGAGCGGTTCAGCGCGCCGGTCAGGCGGCCGCCCTCGTTGCGCTGGTGGTGCGCGGCGGCTTCGGCGCAATCCAGCGCGATTTTCGAGAACGGTTCGTTCTTGGGCTGCTGCTCCATGTACTGGATCGCGTCCTGTGCGTTCTGGGTGTCCCAGAACACGCTGATGACCTTGTCCGAGCGCGTGCGGATGCGCAAGTTCCGGAACACGTTCACCACCATGTAGAACAGCGACAGCGACATGAAGATGCACAAGGTGGCGAACACGCAGGCGCCGACGATGTTGTCGCCGCTGATGAAGGTTCCCCACATGTGCTCGAAGCCCATCTGGCTGAGCTGCTCGGCATTGGAGGGACCGGTGGCGGCGGCGGCCGGGGAGGCGGCGGCGGTGGAGGCGGCGTCTTGCAGCATTGGGCTAGCCCTTGGTTGATGGAATTACAGTTTGAACTCGACGGGAACGCGCACGTAGTCTTCGACCTTGACACCGTTGTGCACGGTCGGATTGAAGCGCCATTTCATTGCCGCATCCTTGGCTGCACGCTGCAGGTTGCGGTTGTGGCTGGTGTCCTTTTCGACATCGCACGATTCGGGCACGCCCTGCGCGCTGATCCTGCACACGAGGGTCACCACGCCGGTGACGCCATCGGACATTTCCTTGGGCGGGTACTCCGGCGGGTTGGCGCGCATGAAGCTGATGTCCACGCTGCCACCCACATCCGCCAGCTTGGGCGCAGGCGCGGGCGGCGTCTGCGGCGGCGCCGGCGGGGTCATCAGCGTCTGCTGGTTGGTGATGACCTGCGGCGGCGGCACCGGCGGCGGCGGCGTCGACACCTGCTTGGGTGGCGGCGGCACATCCTTCGGCGGCGGCGGCGTCTTGATTTCCTTCGGCGGCGGCGGCGGCGGCGGCGGCGGCTTCGGCGGCGGGGTGATGATTACCGCGCGCGGCTTGTCGGTGTCGTCCTTGACGGTGTCGCTGGCCGAGGGCGGCACCAGCAGCATCATGAACAGCGATGCCTGCACGGTGATCGCGAACGCGATGCCGCACACACGCGGCCAACTGAACGTGTCTTGGCCCGGGCGGGAGAAGTAGGTGGACGTCATTCGCTTGGCGACCTGGCTTGACCTGCGTTGAACCCCGACACCTTCCGCGCCGGAAACGACGCGGAAACCCCTAGCTTAGCGCAAACCCATGGCCGATCAAGCACGGCCCGTCACATCGTGCCGGTCGGCAGAGAATCGCCTCCGGCGTTTCGCACCCTGTCTCACCGCTTTTTCTTCGGTGGCGAAGGCACCGCGCCGGCATTGATGATCCGCTGCGCCGCCCCTCGATCCGTTACGCCTTTCGACAACGCATGCTCGGCCGCTGCCTTGGCCTCCGCCCGACGCCCAGCGTTGTTGTACACCCGCGCCAGATTGAGCGCCTCCTCGCCGTTCGACGAGAGGGCATCGGCCTTCTTGTACGCGTCGATCGCCTGCTCGGTCTGGTTCAGGGTGTAGTAATCCTGCGCCAGTATCGCGTAAACGTCCACGCTCGGTTGCAGGATGCCCTTCTGCAAGCCCTCGTTGATGATCCCGATCGTGTCGCTTTCGCCGCCCTTGGCGTTGTTGTAAAGCTGGATCAATTTGCGATAGTCGTCCGAGGTGGTGAGCATCCCCGCCTTGCGCGCCTGCCCGAGCAAGGCCTTGGTCTTGTCGGGTTGACCGGCCTGCTGGTAGGCGGCAGCCAGATTCATGGTCGCGGCCTTGTCGTCCGGATGCGTCTTGAGCAGCGCCTCACCCAGCGCGATCGCCTTGTCGGATTGCTTGAGCTCGAAATAGCTGCCGAACAGCGCTTGCTGCTCGTTGGCGCTGGGCTTGTCGACGGAAGCGGCGATCGACTTCTGCAACACCGGTACCGCCGCTGCATAATCCTTCTTGGAAAAGTACGCCAGACCACGCAGGCCGTCGTACTCGGGCTTGTCGTCCCGGGTCTCGGTGGCGAGGCGGTTGAGCGTGGCCAGCGCCGCGTCGTATTGCGCTGTGGCCAATTGCGCCTTGGCCAGATTGAGCATGGTCTGGTAGTGGTCGTTGTTTGGCAGGGCATCCTCGGCGATGGCATTGCCCAGCGCCTGCGCGGCCTTGGCGTAATCGGACTTGCCGAAGCTGGCGTAACCAATGGCCTGCCACGCAGCGGCCTTGTCGAAGTGATTGGCTTTGGGGTCGGCGATCATGCCGTTGGCCAGGGCGATCGCCTGATCGTCCTGTTTGGCCGCGACCAGCGCATGGAGCTGGTTGACGTTCTTCACCATCGCATCGCTGCTGGCGTTCGCGGCCGGCTCGGCACGGGTTGCATTCGGATAAAGCTTGGGTGCGACCGGCTGCTTCTTGTTCACTAGCCCATGGCGCTCGGTTTGCTGCACCTGGTCGTCCTGCGCGGACGCCACGAGCGGCGCGAGCAACGCCACCGACATGGCCAAGGCCGGCAGCAGGAACCAATGGCGATTCGAAGGCATGCGACTCACTCCAAGACCCGCACACCTTGGATGGCGCGCGTCGGGTCTGACAGACTAAACGGAATTAGTGTCTTTGCTCAAGTTCAATTTGCGCTGAATGGGGTCGCTCGGGCGACTTGAAGAGGTCGCGGAGACTCGGGACTCGGGACTCGGGACTCGGGACTCGGGACTCGGGACTCGGGACTCGGGACTCGGGACTCGGGACTCGGGACTCGGGACTCGGGACTCGGGACTCGGGAAGCAGGATATGCGGTGCGGCGTCGCAGGCGCGCACGGCACCGACGCCCATCTCTCGACGCGCGCTTCACACGTCGAGGTTGCCCACCCGCAGCGCGTTGTCTTCGATGAAATCGCGGCGCGGCTCGACCACATCCCCCATCAAGGTCGAGAAGATGCGGTCGGCGGCGACCGCATCCTCGATGCGCACTTTCAGCAGGCGCCGGGTTTCGGGATTGACCGTGGTGTCCCACAACTGTTCCGGGTTCATCTCGCCCAAGCCCTTGAAGCGCTGGATGGTGCGGCCCTTCTTCGCTTCCTCCAGCAGCCACGCCTGCGCCTCGACGAAACGACCCACCGACTGCGCGCGACCGCCGCGACGCACGCTGGCGTCGGCCTGCAACAAACCCTCCAGCGTGCGCGCGATATCGCCGACCGGACGCAATTCGCCGGTCTCCAGCAAGGACAGCGGCAGGGTTTGATTGACCGCCAGACCGTGCTGGTGACGCTCGATCGCCAGTGCCGGCGGATGCCCTTCCGCCACGATCACCCGCAGGCCGTACTGCGCCCGCCCCAGACCGGCACCTGCCAGCCGTTCCTGCAAACGTGTCAGCCACACATCGACGACTGCCGCATCGGTCGGATCGGCGGGCGGTGGCAGTTCGAGCAAGGCGTGCAGCACGCTGGCATCGAAACGCCACGCGTTGCGTTCGATGGCTTCCTGCGCGGTAGCCAGATCGAGCAGCAGGCGCTCCAGCGCCACTCCGACGATCGGCGGCGCACCGTTGCCCAGATGCAGCTCGGCACCCTCCACCGCGTTGCTGACCAGATACTGGTTGAGTGCCGCATCGTCCTTCAGGTACAGCTCGGTCTTGCCCTGCTTGATCTTGTACAGCGGCGGCAGGCCGATGTAGACGTGGCCGCGCTCGATCAGTTCCGGCATCTGCCGGTAGAAGAACGTCAGCAACAGGGTGCGGATGTGCGAGCCGTCCACGTCGGCGTCGGTCATCAGGATGATGCGGTGGTAGCGCAGCTTGTCGGGGTTGTACTCGTCCTTGCCGATGCCGCAGCCCAGCGCGGTGATCAGGGTGCCGACCTCGGCGCTGCCGAGCATCTTGTCGAAACGCGCGCGCTCGACGTTGAGGATTTTGCCCTTCAGAGGCAGGATCGCCTGGGTCTTGCGGTTGCGGCCCTGTTTGGCCGAGCCGCCGGCGGAGTCGCCCTCGACGATGAACAGTTCCGACAGCGCAGGATCTTTCTCCTGGCAATCGGCGAGCTTGCCCGGCAGTCCCGCGATGTCGAGCGCGCCCTTGCGCCGGGTCAGTTCACGCGCCTTGCGCGCAGCCTCGCGGGCACGCGCGGCATCGACCACCTTGGCGGTGATGGCACGCGCCTCGGCGGGATGCTCTTGCAGGAAGTTACCCAGCTTTTCGGCGACGATCGCTTCAACAACAGGTTTCACTTCGGAAGATACGAGCTTTTCCTTGGTTTGCGAGGAAAAGCTGGGGTCCGGCACCTTGACCGACAACACTGCGATCATGCCTTCGCGCATGTCGTCGCCGGCCAGCGTGATCTTGGCCTGCTTGGCGATGCCGGACTGCTCGATGTAGGTGTTGAGGGTGCGGGTCAGCGCCGCCCGATAGCCGGCCAGATGAGTGCCGCCGTCCTTCTGCGGGATGTTGTTGGTGAAGCAGAACATCGTTTCCTGATAGGCATCGGTCCATTGCAGGGCGATGTCCACGGTGATGCCGTTCTGCTCGCCGGTGGCAGCGATCACCGACGGGTGCAGTGGCGTTTTCACCTGCGCGAGGTGCTCGACGAAGCTGCGGATGCCGCCTTCGTACTCGAACACGTCATGGCGACCTTCGCCGCGTTCGTCGGTGAGCTCGACGCGCACGCCGGAGTTGAGGAACGACAATTCACGCAGGCGGCGGGCAAGGATGTCGTAGTGAAATTCGGTGTCGGTGAAGATCTCGGCCGCCGGCTTGAAGCGGATCCGTGTGCCACGCTGGCTGGATGCGCCGACGTCCTTTAGCGGGAACAGCGGCTCGCCCAGCACGTACTCCTGTTGGTGATGCCGCCCATCCCGCCAGATGTCCATCCACAAGCTGGACGACAGCGCGTTGACGACCGAAACGCCCACGCCGTGCAGGCCGCCGGACACCTTGTAGCTGTTATCGTCGAACTTTCCGCCGGCATGCAGTACGGTCATGATGACCTCGGCCGCCGAAACGCCTTCTTCTTTGTGAATATCGGTTGGGATACCGCGGCCATTGTCGGTCACCGACACCGACCCATCGGCATGCACCACCACCTCGACGCGGTCGCAATAACCGGCCAGCGCCTCGTCGATCGCGTTGTCCACCACCTCGAACACCATGTGGTGCAGTCCGGTTCCGTCGTGCACATCGCCGATGTACATGCCCGGCCGCTTGCGTACGGCCTCGAGGCCACGCAGGACGGTGATGCGCGAGGAATCGTAGGTGTCGTTCGGCCGGGCTTCGCCGGGCGTGGGTTCGTCGGTCATGGGCCTATCTGCGTGCGCGGAATGGGCGACGGCGGCGTCGCGCGAAGCAACAGGTGATTATACCAGTCTGCGGACTTCGCCTTGTTCCACGTGGAACCTTGTCGCCGGTACCCGACCATCGACCAAAGCGGTTGGTAGCTCGGTTCCGGTGATCAACACCTGCGCGCCCAGTGCCGCCAGATCCAGCAGTACACGGCGCTGGTGGTCGCGATCCAGTTCCGATGCCAGATCGTCCAGGGCGACCACCGGCCATTCGCCGCGCGCGTCAGCATAGGCTTGGCCCTGCGCGAAGAAGCAGGCGAGTGCGACGAGTTTTTCCTGCCCGCGTGACAGGGCGTTCCAACTCGGTAAGCCGGCAAAATCGATCCTCCAGTCGGCGCGATGCGGCCCCACCGAACTGTGTCCGAAGGCGAGATCCCGTGCCCGATTCCGTTCCAGCGCTTCGAGCAGCGACTGTTCCTGACGTTTCCAGCCCTGCAGATGCACCAATTTCGGTTCTCCCAATTCCGGGACGAACGTCGCCATGGCTCGAGCCAGTAGGGGCGCGAGATGTTGCAGATACAAGGCGCGCATCCGAGCGATCGGCTCACCGGCTTGCGCCAATTCCTGATCCCACGCTTCCAGCAAAGCTCCAGCCTCACCGGATTTGAGCAAGGCATTGCGCTGGCGCAAGGCGCGCGCATAGCGACGCCACAAGGGCAGAAATTCAGGTTCCACGTGGAACAACGCCCAATCGACGAAGCGACGCCGTGGTTCGGATCGTCCGGCGATCAGTTCATGGCTGCCCGGCTCGAAGGTCATCATTGCCAGCGCGGTGCACAATTCGGCCAGGCTTGTTGATGGCTGGCCATCCAGCCGAGCCTGCCATTCGCGCCCTGCATGACGCAAACCCACGGCACGGCTGCGTCCATGTCGCTCGCCCCATTGCGCAAACACTTCAAGATCCGCCTGCCCGTTCTGGATCAGGCCATCGCGTACGCTGCCACGAAACGAACGGCCATGCGCCAGCAAGTGTGCGGCTTCCAGCAAGGAGGTTTTGCCAGCACCGTTGTCGCCGGTGATCAGGTTGATTCCCGGTTCCGGCCGCCACTCCACCGCCGTGAAGCTGCGAAACCGCGCCAAATTCAGGCGTTCGATGCGCACGACAGCGATCAAGGATGATGTGCTGCAGCCGTCAAACCATCCGAATCACAGGCGCAGCGGCATCACCACATGCCGGCAATGGTCGTTGCCTGCCTCGCGCAGCAAGGCGCTGGAATTGGCGTCGCGCAGGGCGATCACGACCGTGTCGCCAGCCAGAGCACCCAGCGCGTCGAGCAGGTAGGTGACGTTGAACCCCACCGCCAGACCTTCGACATGGGTGTCCGCTTCGACTTCCTCCTGCGCCTCGTCCTGCTCCGGGTTGTGCGCATTCAGGCACAACTGGCCGGGCGTCACTTCCAGCTTGACGCCACGGTATTTCTCATTGGACAAGATAGCCGCACGTTGCAAGGCTGCCCGCAGGGCGTCGCGATCGACCTTGACTTCCTTGTCCGCACCAATCGGGATCACCGCCTCGTAATCCGGGAAGCGCCCATCGATCAGTTTGGAGGTGAAGGTCAGATCCTCCCGGCGCAGGCGCAGGTGGTTGCGGCCGATTTCCAGTTCGATTTCGCGGTCGGCCATTTCCAGCAGGCGCTGCAATTCGAGCACGCCCTTGCGTGGCAGGATGATCTGCTTGCGGATCTGCGTTCCATTCGGCAATGCGGTTTCGCATAATGCGAGCCTGTGCCCATCGGTCGCCACGCAGCGCAAGGCGTTCTCGCGCAGATCCAGCAGCAGCCCATTGAGGTAATAGCGCACATCCTGCTGCGCCATCGCGAACGCCGTGCGCTCGATCAGCACGCGCACCGCCGATTCGGCCACGCGCACGCGCTCGAGCAACTCGATGTCCTCGATCGCCGGGAAATCGACGGCAGGCAGCGTGGCCAACGTATAGCGACTGCGTCCGGCCTGCAGCACCACCTTGTCGTCGGTCTGATTCAAGGTGATCTGGCAACCGTCAGGCAAGGCGCGCACGAGTTCGAACAGTTTGCGTGCGGGGATGGTCGTCTCACCTTCTCGCGCGATCTCCGCGGCTGTTCGCGCAACCATTTCCACCTCCAGATCGGTGGCCGTCAACGACACCGTGCCGTTGCGCGCGACGAGCAGGAGGTTGGCCAGCACCGGCAGGGTCTGGCGGCGTTCAACCACGTTGACGACCTGTTGGAGCGGCTTGAGCAACACTTCACGCTGGAGGGAAAAACGCATGGGCTCGCCTGATTGCCTTTGAGTGAATCTGATAGAGATATTGGTGGTGTTGGTGCGACGAAAGACTGCGGAAAAGTTGGTTAGCCGGTTGAAATTCCTTGCAAGGTGCCCGGCGCGATCCTGTGCGTAAAACCCGCCTCGTCCTGTGGACAGCGGTGTACAAATTCCGCTCCACGGCGCCGCGCACAGGTTATGCACAGGCTTGTCATTCGGTGAGCTTGCGGATGAGCTTGTCCCAGTCCTCGTGCAATTTTGCGTCTTCTTCCACCAGCTTGCGTATTTGTTTGCAGGCGTGGATGACCGTGGTGTGATCGCGCCCGCCGAAGGCATCCCCGATTTCCGGCAGGCTGTGTTCGGTGAGTTCCTTGCACAAAGCCATCGCCACCTGCCGCGGCCGCGCCAACTGCCGGGTGCGCTGCTTGGAGTCCAGAGCCTTCACCTGCAGGCCATAGTAGCCTGCCACGGTCTTCTTGATGTTGTCGATGGAGATCGACTGCTGCTGCGCGCGCAGCGAATCGCGCAGCGCCTCGTGCACGAACTCGGCGGTGATCGGCCGGCCGTGCAGTCCGGCGCGGGCGGCCAGGGTGTTGAGCGCGCCTTCCAGGTCGCGCACGTTCGAGCGCAGCCGCCGCGCCATCAGCAAGGCCACGTCCTCGGGGATCTGCAGGCCGCGTTGGCCGGCCTTGGCCAGAACGATCGCCGCCCGCGTCTCGAAATCCGGCGGATCGATCGCCACCGACAGGCCCCAGTTCAGCCGCGACTTCAGCCGCGGCTCCAGCCCCTCGACCTCGCGCGGATAACGGTCGCAGGTCAGGATGATCTGCTGGCGGCTGTCGAACAGGGCGTTGAAGGTATGGAAGAACTCTTCCTGGGTGCGATCCTTGCCGGCGAAAAACTGGATGTCGTCGATCAGCAGGGCGTCGATGCGCTGGAATTGCCGTTTGAACTGGTCGGAGGTCTTGTCCTGCAGTGAGCGGAAAAAGGCGCTGGCGAAATCGTTCGAGCGCAGGTACAGCACCCGCGCGTCGGGGTTGGCGGCGCGGATGGCATTGCCTGCGGCCGTCATCAGGTGGGTCTTGCCCAACCCCGTGCCGCCGTATAGCAGCAAGGGGTTGTGCAAACGGTCGCCCGGTTTCTGCGCGGCCTGCCATGCCGCCGCTTTGGCGAGCTGGTTGCTGCGGCCCTCGACGAACGTGTCGAAGGTGTAGTGCGGATCGAGGGTGTTGGGCGTGGCGGCTTCGCCGGCACGCTCGAGTGGCGCTGCCGATGGCGCCACCGCGGGCGTTCGCGCCAGCCCGCCGATGGCCAGCCGCACGCTCACCGGCGCGGCGGCGAAATGGGTCGCCAGTTCGGTGATGCGCGGCAGGTGCGCCTGCAACTCGTCCACCACATAGGCATTGGGCGCATACAGCGCCAGCCGGCCTTCTCGCTCGTCCACCTGCAGCGGTCGGATCAGGGTATACACCACCTCGGCCGACAGTTCGGATTCCAGGCGTTCCAGACAGCGCGGCCAGAGGGATGACATCGGATACGGGCGGGATGGCGACAGGTGGCGGTTTCGCGCCGGGAAAACGGCATGCCGGGCGATGCGGACGATGATCGCCTGCACGGGAGGGTCGGGAACCGATGCAGTCTAGCAGGTTGTTTTCAGCGACCCGCCAACCGCTGCGATGCCGTCATCCCAGACGAGAACGCCTTGCGTGACGACGCAATCGTCGTTATGATTGAAAGTCTTGACTTCGCAAAACCGAGCCGCACGCCATGGCCACCAAGCGCACCTACCAGCCCAGCAACCTCAAGCGCAAACGCGATCACGGCTTCCGTGCGCGCATGAAGACCGCCGACGGCCGCAAGGTGCTGGCCCGTCGCCGCGCCAAGGGTCGCGCGCGCCTCGCCGTCTGACCTGCGCGCGCGTCGCTGCGCGCCGTATCGCCGGACGAACCGCCCGTGTCCGCAGCCGATGAATGCGGCGCCGATTCCACATTTCCGAAAACGGCACGCCTGCGCACGCCGGGCGAGTTCAAGGCGGTTTTCGAACACGGTCGCCGCGTGAGCGGCGGCATGTTCCGGTTGCACATCCTCACCGCAGCCGTCGCCGACCCGGAAGGTGCGCAGAAGGTCGCGCGACTGGGCATTTCCGTACCGAAAAGGATTGCTGCGCTGGCGGTGGAGCGCAACCGCATCCGCCGGATCGTGCGCGAAAGCTTCCGTCATCAACGCGCATCCATACCCGCTGGCGACTACGCCCTGGTGGCCCAGCGTGAATCCCGCGGTGCGACGGCCGACGCCCTGCGCACGGCGCTGGCCTCACTGTGGCGGCGCGCGGGTGCATTGAAGCCCGCGACCTCGACCCCCACAATGCCCCACCCGCGACACCAGCGATCGGCAGCGAGCACCGACCCGTCGCCGGTAGCCGACCATCCATCCGAATCCCAGCGCCCGCAGCCGGAAACCGGCACGGCGTCACGAGCCCCGCGCGATCCGCAGGACGACACCCCGCGATGAATCAGACCCGTACCTTCCTGTTGTTCGCGTGGCTGATGCTGGCCGTCCTGATCTGGCAAGCCTGGGAGCAGGATCACGCTCCTCCGCCGGCGAACCGCCCGACCGCCGCATCGGTGGCGACGTCGGCATCCGCCTCACCTGCATCGACGGCCGGCTTGCCGGCTGTGCCGCTGCCCACGCAGGTTCCCGCAACGACCGCACCGGCAGGAACCACCGCGCCTACCGCGATCAGCGCACCTGCCGCACCGCCCGTCGAGCTGGCCAACGACGTGCTGCGCCTGCGCATCGACCCGCGCGGTGCCAGCCTCGTCGGCGCGGATCTGCTGGCCTATGCACAGGGCGAGCAGCGCGGCAGCCCGCCGTTCGAGCTTCTCGACGACAGCGCCGCGCACCTGTTCGTCGCCGAGTCGGGCATCGTCAGCGCCAGCGGGCACGCGCCCAACCACGCGGCCGTGTATCAGGTCGAAGGCAGCGCCGGCAAGCAACTCGCCGCCGGCGCCGAGTCGGTGTCGCAAACCTTCCTGTGGACCGATCCCAGCGGTGTGCAGGTACGCAAGACCTACACCCTGCACCGCGGCAGCTACGTCATCGACCTTCGCGAGGAAATCCGCAACGGCAGCACGGCCACGTGGACGGGCAACGACTACCGCTGGCTGCGCCGGGTACCGCCGATCATCAAGCACACCGCCGGCGGCAGCCTGACCAATCCGGAGGCCTATGCCTTCGTCGGCGCGGCGTGGTACAGCCCCGAGGACAAGTACGAAACCCGCGCCCTGACCAAGTTCGAAACCCCGCTGGACAAGACCGTCACCGGCGGCTGGATGGCGATGGTGCAGCACTACTTCCTCGCTGCATGGATCCCCGATCCGAAGGAAGCCACCAAACTGTCGATCGCCAGCAACACCGTGGATGGGCAAACCTGGTACAGCATCATCGCGCAGGGGCCGGGGATGAGCATTCCGGCCGGCGGCAGCCACACCGGGCAGTCGCGGTTGTATGTCGGTCCGGCCTTGCAGGACGTGCTGCCGCACGTCGCGCCGGGGCTGCAACTGACCGTGGACTACGGCTGGTTCACCCTGTTCGCCGGCCCCATTTTCTGGCTGCTGTCCAAACTGCATCTGCTGATCGGCAACTGGGGCTGGGCGATCGTGCTGCTGGTGCTGGCGATCAAGCTGGCGATGTACAAGCTCTCCGACGCCCAGTACCGCTCGATGGCCAAGATGCGCGCCCTGCAGCCGCGGCTGGAGGCGCTCAAGGAGCGTTACGGCGACGACAAGCAGCAGTTCCAGATGGCGATGTTGGAGCTGTACAAGAAGGAAAAGGTCAATCCCGCTGGCGGCTGCCTGCCGATGCTGATCCAGATCCCGATCTTCCTCGCTCTTTACCGCGTGCTGCTGTACAGCGTGGAGTTGCGGCATGCGCCGTGGATCGGCTGGATCCACAGCCTGAGCGATCCGGATCCGTACTTCGTGCTGCCGGTGCTGTATCTGGCGGTGATGTTCTTCACCCAGCGCCTGACCCCGACGCCAGGCATGGATCCGACCCAGAAGAAGATGATGCAGGCCATGCCGATGGTGTTCGGCGTGATGTTCGCCTTCTTCCCATCCGGCCTCGTGCTGTATTACGTGATGAACGGTTCCCTCGGCCTGCTCCAGCAGTGGTGGCTGATGCGCAAGCACGGCGCGCCCGGGGCTTTGCCGAAGAAGGCCTGATCCCTCGGCCGAGGTGGCGCGGAGGGCGGACATGCACGCAGCCGATACCATCGCCGCGATCGCCACCGCGCCGGGTGCCGGTGGCGTGGGCATCGTGCGCCTGTCTGGATCGCAGGCGCTGCGGATCGGACAGGCGATCAGCGCCCTCGCGTTGCGGCCGCGGCATGCCCATCACGCCAACTTCAACGACGATCGCGGTGAGATCATCGACGATGGCATCGCGTTGAGCTTTCCTGCGCCGCATTCCTATACCGGCGAGGATGTGGTCGAGTTGCAGGCGCATGGCAGCCCGGTGCTGCTGGGCATGCTGTTGCAACGCTGCCTGCAACTGGGCGCGCGGATGGCGCGGCCGGGCGAGTTCACCGAACGGGCGTGGCGCAACCACCGGCTGGATCTGGCTCAGGCCGAAGCCGTGGCCGACCTGATCGCAGCAGGCAGCGAAGCCGCCGCCCGCGCCGCCCGACGCTCGCTCGATGGCGAATTTTCCCGTCGTGTGGAGGCGTTGCAAACCGGCCTGATCGCGCTGCGCGTGCACGTCGAGGCGGCGATCGACTTTCCCGAGGAGGAAATCGACTTCCTCGCCGATGCAAGTCTGAGAAAGCGACTCGACGATGTGCGCGCCACCCATGCCGCGCTGCTGGCCGATGCCGCCCGTGGCCAGCGCCTGAGCGATGGCCTGCACGTGGTCATCGCCGGCCTGCCCAACGCCGGCAAATCCAGCCTGCTCAATGCGCTGGCCGGCAGCGACCGCGCCATCGTCACCGCCCAGGCCGGCACCACCCGCGACCTGCTGCGCGAAACCGTGCGTATCGATGGCATCGAACTCACCCTCGTGGATACCGCCGGTTTGCACGAGACCGCCGACGCGGTCGAAGTCGAGGGCATCCGCCGCGCCCGCGCAGAGTTGCAGGCCGCCGACTTCGTGCTGGCGGTCGTGGATGCGACCGATCCCGCGCTGGCACGGCAGCGGCTGGAGGCGGAACTTGCAGGCATCGCAAGCATCCTGTGGCTTTACAACAAGGCCGACCTCATGGCGACGGCACCGGCGGCGCAGGAACCCGACACCCTGTGGATTTCCGCCCGCGACGGGCGTGGTCTGGAAACGCTGCGCGAGCGTCTGAAAGCCGTGGCGGGTTTATCCGCCGAGGACACGCACGGCACGTTCAGTGCCCGTGCCCGCCACGTCGATGCGCTGCGGCGCGTCGGCGAGCATCTGGAATTGGCCGCGGTTCGACTGAGTATCGACCGGGCAGGGGAGCTGGCCGCCGAGGAACTGCGCCTGGCCCAGCAGGCGCTGGGCGAGACCACCGGCGCGTTCAGCAGCGACGACCTGCTCGGAGCGATTTTTTCCAGTTTTTGCATAGGGAAGTGACGCATCGACCCGCACGCGCAGCGTGCGCGCCGATGCACCATCCCCGCGCATGCGGGAAGCGCTTCACAACAGCCGAAGGCTGGTCATCCAGCGTCTTTCCTCCAATCCCACCCGCACGCGCAGCGTGCGTGCCGATGCACCATCCCCGCGTAGAGCCTGCCCCCGCGCAGGCGGGGGGGCGGGTATCCTTGGCATTTCGTCCTGCCCGGACATTTCCTTGCCGTCTGGTGAAACAGCGCACACCACGCGGGAAAAATATGGTTAAACTCGGCGCATGTGCCATCCCTTGAGGGCCGTTCCATGAAGCAACCTGCGTTGAGTATGGTTTGGCGGCACGCGGCGCTGGCCGTCGCGATCGTCGCGGCGTTGGGCATCAGCGGCTGCGGCAAGAAGAATGCGCCGTCACCCGCTGCGCCAGCGGCCAGTTCCGCGGCGACGGCGCCTGAATCCGCTGCCGCATCCCCGGAACACGTCGATACCGACGCGGAGTTGCTGACCAAGGCCAAGACCGCGGAAAACGAAAAGCGCCTGTACGCCCCGGCCGGCAACAACGCCATCGAGTACTACCTGCAATTGCGTGCGCGCAATCCCAACGACGAGACCGTGAAGTCGGCGCTGACCGACCTGTTCCCGTACGCGATGATCGCCACCGAGCAGAACCTCAAGAAGGGCGACGAGGCTGGCCGGCAGGAAGCCGCGCGCATTTTTGCCTTGCTCGAGCGCGTGGACGCCAACGCACCGTCGTTACCACGCCTGCGCACGATGATGCAGAAGCAGGCGGCCGACGAGCTCAAGCAGCAACAGGATGCGGCGAAGAAGGCGCAGGCCGATCTGGAGAAGAAAGCCGCGGCCGACAAGGCGGCTGCGGATGCCAAGGCCAAGCAGCAACAGGAGCAGGCGGCCGCTGCGGCGGCCTCGCCAGCAGCGACATCGCACACATCGCCGACGGCACCCACGCGCCCAGCGCCCACACCCGTCACCGCACCGCCACCGCAGCAGGCGGCCACGCCTGCGCCAACGCCTGCGACACCGCCACCGGAGCCACCCAAGCCCAAGCGTGCGCCCGGCTCCCTGCCGCCGGTGGTCAGCAGCGTGCAACCCGATTACCCACGTGCGGCACTGCGCGACAGCATCTCCGGTGAAGTGACCGTGTCCTTCACCGTGGGTGCCGACGGCAGCGTGACCGGCGCAAGTATCGTCAGGGCCGATCCCAAGCGCGTGTTCGATGCGGCGGCACTGGATGCGATCCGCAAGTGGAAATTCGAACCGCCGGGCGAGCCGGTGTCGGGCACACGTACCTTCGTGTTCAATCCAGGCAACTGATCGAACCGGGCAACTGATCGAACCTGATCGCACCCGATGGTTGTTCAAGACGAAGCCGGCGCAAGCCGGCTTCGTCGTTTCAGGCTGCCATCGAATGAGTCTCAGGCCGACACTGCCAGCTTCTCGCGATGGTACAGCCGCGCGGCGATCGCCCACAGCACGGCGCCGAGGCCGAAACTGGCCAGCAGGTACATGCCCCACTCGTTCGCGGTCACGTCCTCGGCGCGCAACAGTTTCATGATCAGCTGATTTTGCGCCAGAAACGGCACCGCGAACTGCCAGAGCTGGTTCTTGATCGGGTTGACCATCAGCATCACCGTGGGAATGATCGGCAGCATCATCAGCACGCTCATGTAGCTCTGCGCTTCCTTCACGCTCTTGCTGGAGGCGGCGATCAGGGTCAGCAGGGTGGTGCCCAGCAGCACCATCGGCAGCAGCACCAGCAGCAGCTTGGCGATGGTCAGGAACGAAACGTCGAACACGATGCCGGTGGCCGGGCCATAGGTGAAGGCCAGCTTGAACAGCACCAAAGTGAGCACGACATTGAGCAGGCCGAGGATGCAGGCGGCGGCGATCTTGCCGCTCATGATCGCCCCGCGCGCGGCCGGGGTGGCCAGCAGCGGTTCCAGCGACTGCCGCTCGCGCTCGCCGGCGGTGGCGTCGATCACCAGCGAGGCGCTGCCGAGGAAGGCACCGAGGATCAGCAGATAGGGCAGGAAGGACAAGGCCAGCCCGCGCTTGCTCTCTGGCGTGGCCAGATCGCGGCGCGCCACCCGCACCGGGCTGGCGATCGCCGGGCTGACCCCGCGCACCAGCAGGCGCAGCGAGGCTACTGTGCGGCCGTAGTTTTCCAGCAGGTTCTGCAAACGCTCGACCGGGATCTGCGAATCCTGCCGCGAGCTGTCGAGGATCATCTCCACCTGCGCCGGCGTGCCGGCACGCCAGTCGTCCGCATAGCCCTTGTCGATGGACAGGATCACGTCCTCGTCCTGAGCGCGGATCGCCGCATCCGGATCGACCGGCGGCGGGCGCACGTCCACGTTCTGCCCGCGCAGCCAGTCCACCAGATTGGGTGCGTACTGCGCGCCGACCACCGGCAGCCGCAGCGGCTTTTCCAACTGGCTGCTGACGCGGTTCTGGGTCAGGGCGATGATGCCCAGCATCAGCAGCGGAGTGAACACACTCATCATCAGGGTGATGCGGATGGTGCGCTTGTCGCGGAACAGGTCGGCCAGTTCCTTGCGCATCACCACCAGCATCGCGGCGATCGTGTCGGCGTTCATGCGTGCAAGCCCTCGTCGGAACCGATCGCCTTCACGAAGGCATCCTCCAGATTGTCCTGCCCGGTCTGCGCGCGCAGCTCCTCCGCGCTGCCCTGCGCGACCACGCGGCCACGTGCGATCACCACGATGCGATCGCACAACGCGGCGACCTCCTGCATGATGTGGCTGGAGAAGATCACGCAGCGCCCTTCCTCGCGCAGCTTGCGCAGGAACTCACGCAGGCCGCGGGTGGTCATCACATCCAGCCCATTGGTCGGCTCGTCGAGGATCACGTTGCGCGGATCGTGCACCAGCGCGCGCGCGATCGCGGTCTTGGTGCGCTGGCCCTGCGAGAAGCCTTCGGTCTGCCGGTCGAGGAAGTCGTCCATCTCCAGCGCCTTGGACAACAGGCCGATGCGCGCGGCGATGGCGTCCTCGTTCATCCGGTGCAGACGTCCGAAATAGGCGATGTTCTCGCGCGCCGTCAACCGTTTGTATACCCCGCGCGCGTCCGGCAGCACGCCCAGCCGGCGGCGCACCGCCTCGGCATCGCGCACCGAATCGAAACCATCCACGCTCACGTGGCCCGGCTCGGGTTTCATCAGCGTGTAGAGCATGCGCAGGGTGGTGGTCTTGCCGGCGCCATTGGGGCCGAGCAGGCCGGTGATCTGCCCATCGCGGGCGGTGAAGCTGACATCGTCCACGGCGACCACCGTGCCAGTCTTGCTGGCGAAGGATTTGTGCAGGCTTTTGGCTTCGATCATGGCGGTAGGGGTGGGAATGGGGATTGGAGATTGGGGATTGAGAACTGGGGAAGCGGGCAGTGAGTGGCGAGTGGCAGGGCTTGGCAAGTCTCCTTCCCCCGCTTGCGGGGGAAGGTCGGGATGGGGGGATGTGTCTCGGTGATGCCCCCACCCCAGCCCTCCCCCGCAGGTGGGGGAGGGAGTTGTTACTGCACGACCTCGGCCTTCGTGGATCATCGATATAGGGAGTCCGGACTACTGTTGACGGATCACCTTCTGTCCTCTGTCTTCCGTCCTCTGTCCTCCGATCACGGCTCCCAGCCGTTGTAGCTGGTGAACGGCGGGGTGGCAGGCAGGGCGTCGAGGCATGTCGCGTCGAGCGACTTCGCATCGGCGGTGTCGAGGAAACGCGCCATCAGCTTGGGTGTACAGCCCACGCCCATCACGTTGTGGCCTTGTCCGCGCAGGATCAGCAAACGGCCGTTCTTGAGATTTTTCACCACCTGCTCGCCGTAGCGCGGCGGGGTGACCGGATCGAACTGGCCTTCGAGCACGAGAATGGGCAGGTCGCTGACCAGTGGCTGGTGGAAATCGGCAGGACGCGACCCATGCGGCCAGATCGCGCACTGCGCCTGCAAGGTCGTCACCAGCAGGTTGCCGAGCACGCTGCCGGCCTGCGCTGGGTCGGTCTTCAGGCCATCGGCGTCCTCGGTGCAGATCACCGACAACTGCATGCCGGTCGTCATCGAATCGACGAGGCTGCCTGAGAGCATCTGCGATTGCGCTTTCAGCGCGGCGTAGTGGCCCTTCATCGCCTCGCTCAACGCCAGCGGCAGGGTCGCCAGCGCGATCGGCTGGTAGGCATACATGCGCGCCAGCATCGCCACGTCGGCACGGGTGAGCTTGCCTTGCTGATATTCGCCGGTCAGCGGGTCGGCGTATGCGACGGCTTGCGGTTGCGCGGCGAGCTGGGCGAGCAGGTGATCGAGCGTTTGCAGCGGATCGCCCATGCGCGCCTTGCAGGCAGGGATCTGCGCGCACTGCGCGAATTCCAGCGCCAGCGCATCGCCGAGATTGCGGGCGAAATCGTTGCCGAAGATCAGCTCGTTGGGCGCGACCGAATCGAGCACCACCGCACGGGTGTGCGCTGCATAGGTGCGTGCGTATTGCTGGGCGACGCGGGTGCCGTAGGAAATGCCGACCAGATCGATTTGGTCCGCGCCGATCGCCGCTCGCACCGCGTCGAGGTCGGCGATCGCATCGGTGGTGGTGTAGAAACGCAGGTCGGCGTCCCTGGCCAACACGTCGCGGCATTGCGTGGTCAGGCGACGGATCGTCGCCGGATCGTCCGCCGCGCCTTGGGTGCCATCGCCCGTGGCCGTGTCGGTCTGCTTGCAGGCCAGCGGATGCGACTGCCCGGTGCCGCGCTGATCGACCAGGATCAGGTTGCGCTTCTTGCGCGTTTCCTCGAATGCCGGTGCCGCGAGCGGATAGGTTTCCAGCGCCGATTGCCCCGGCCCGCCGGCGAGCATGAACACCGGATCGGGCGCGGCATCGTCGTCGCGCGCTGGCAGCCAGGCGATCGCCAGACGGATCGTCCGCCCGTTTGGATGCGCGCGATCCTCGGGCACGTCCAGATGGCTGCATTGCGCGGCCACTGCGCTGGGCGCGAGTTTGGACGACAACGTGCAGGGCGAGAACGCGAGCGCGCCGAGCTTGCGTGGCGGCGGCGGTGGAAGTTGTTCGCTGGCGGACGCCGTGCGCGTGGGCGCGGCATCGTGGCGGTGCGCGAGCAGCGAGTACGCCAGATAACCGACGGCGCCAATGGCGAGGACGATACGCAGCAGGTTGCGTTGGGTCACGGCTCAAACATCCTTTCCGGGCGTGAAGATCGATTCGATGGGGGAGCGGAACAAGCGGGCGATGCGAAAGGCCAATGGCAGCGAAGGATCGTACTTCCCGGTTTCGATGGCATTGATGGTCTGCCGCGAAACATCGAGCCGCTCGCCCAGTTCGCCCTGCGACCAGGCGCGCTGCTCGCGCAACTCGCGCACGAGGTTTTTCATCCCTCGCAGCCCGCGCCACCGTAGCGGCGTTTGAATATCAGGTGGCTCACGCCGTAGACGATGCACAGAGCGGGAAATACCCAGATCAGCGCGTCGCCATCCACGGCGATCACATGCACCGTCTGCAGGAAGCCGGCCAGCAGGCTCGCCGCGGCGACGATGCCGGTGGCCGCGCTCAAGGCCAGCATGTGCAGGCGCTGCTGCAACTCGTCGCTGCCCATGATCCGCTGCATCATCATCCAGATTACCGCGACCACCGGCGCCACGCAGGCCAGTGCCAACGCTGCACGCACGGTCGCGGCATCGGCGTGTTTGGCCAGCGGGAAGATCGTCAGCATCAAAACGACGTAAAGCACCATCATGATGATGGAACGCAGACGGTATTGCTTCTCGGTGAGCGTGGTCATGACGGCGATCCTGTGGTGCAGCCGCGTCGGCGGTGGTGGTGTGTCAAGGATGCTTGACAAGCGCAAGGTACGCGGTGACTCGCCATATGTCAAGCATGCTTTACATGTGCGGAGGCGAAACCACCGCTGTCATCGTCGTCGTTCACCGGTTCTCGGATTGGGACATGAACTTGCGCAGTCTGGAACGATCTCGACTGTCCATGAGGGAATGATTGATCGTTACACCTCCGACCGCGACGGCTTTAGCCCCTTCCCCCGCTTGCGGGGGAAGGCTGGGATGGGGGGTGTCGCGCCCATGCCCCCACCCCAACCAACCGGCCCTACCGGGCGTTCTTCGGCGCACGAACTGCCACAGGCAGTTCGTAGTCGCGCCTCATCACCCCCCGCAAGCGGGGGAGGGAGCGATGACTCTGCACGGGATGAGAGTCTCGATCCCGTGTCGCACGTCCATGTGCTGCACGGGATGACGCCATCCAGAAGGAACTGGATCCCGTGTCAACGGCCATCCATGGCCTGCACGGGATGACGCCATCCAGAAGGAACTGGATCCCGTGTCAACGGCCATCCATGGCCTGCACGGGATGACGACATCCTGTCGTCACTTGCCGCTGATGTATTTTTCGCGGCGAATATGCGGCACTGGCAGGCCGGCGGTCTTGAGCGCCTCGAAGCAGGCATCGACCATCAACGGATTGCCGCACAGGTAGGCGATGTCGCGCGCGGGATCGGGTGCGAATTCGGCCAGCGCGGTCTGCACGTAGCCGTGGCGCACGTCAGGATGCGGATCGGTCGGCAGATCGCGCGAGAAACACGGCACGAAGCGGAAACCCGGATGCGCGGTAGCGAAGGCGCGGAAGTCATCGGCATACAACAACTCTTCCGGACGGCGCGCGCCGAACAGCAGCACCACCTCGATGCCGCGCTCGGTCATGGCCTGCGCCAACTGCGGCAGCATCGCGCGATACGGGGTGATGCCGGTGCCGGTGCCGATCAGCAGGTAGCGTTGGTTGGCGTCGGCAGCGCCGAGGCAGAAGCGCCCGTAGGGGCCGCTGGCCTCGATGCGCCCGCCTTCCGGGAGTGCCTCGAAGAGTTTGGTCGCCGCGCCGCCGGCCACGTAGCTGACCGCGATCTCCACGTTCTCGCCCGGCCCCAGCGCGTGGTCGTGGATGGTCGCCACCGAGTAGCTGCGCTTGGTCGCGCTGCCGTCCTCGTAGTGGAAATGCACCTGCAGGAACTGGCCGGGGATGAAATCCAGCGGCTGTCCGTCGTCGCGCACGAAGGCCAGGTGGCGCACGGTCGGCGCAAGCATGCGGCTCGACACGAGTTTCAGGGGGAAGTGGACGGGCACAAATCCTCGACAGAGCGTTGCCGCGATGCGTGCGGCCGGCCCGATATACTACCGCCCCGCGTGCTTTCCGGCCCGAATCGCGTGCCCACGGCCCCCATGACAGAGTGTTCCGCCGATCCCGCCCCCGCGCTGGAAATCACCGATCTGCGCAAGGTCTATGCCAGCGGCGTGAAGGCGCTCGATGGCGTTTGCCTGCGCGTGGAGCACGGCGATTTCTTCGCCTTGCTCGGCCCCAACGGCGCCGGTAAGTCCACCCTGATCGGCATCGTCAGCTCGCTGGTCAACAAAACCTCGGGGCAGGTGCGCGTGTGCGGCATCGACCTCGACGCCGACCGCAGCGCCTGCATGCGACAGATCGGGCTGGTGCCGCAGGAAATCAACTTCAACATGTTCGAACAGCCGCGCGACATCCTCGGCAACTACGCCGGCTTCTACGGCGTGCCGCGAATCGAGGCGATGCAGCGCGCGGAACAAGAACTGGCGCGGGCGCAGTTGACGGAGAAGGCGCATGCCATCTCGCGCACGCTCTCCGGCGGCATGAAAAGAAGGCTCATGATCGCTCGCGCGATGATGACCCGGCCGCGCCTGTTGATCCTCGACGAGCCCACCGCCGGCGTGGACATCGAGATCCGTCGCGGCATGTGGAAGACCCTGCGCGAGGTCAACGCCGCCGGCACCACGGTCATCCTCACCACGCATTATCTGGAGGAAGCCGAGAACCTGTGCCGCAACCTCGCCATCATCGACCACGGGCGCATCGTCGAGCGCGGGCCGATCAAGTCGCTGCTGGCGCGGCTGGATGTGGAGGGTTTCCTGTTCGACATCGACGGCGACATGCCGGCGCAACTGCCGTGCATCGAAGGGGCCTGCCTGCAGGCTCTGGATGCGCACACGCTCGGGCTGGACATGCCGCGGGCGATGGATCTGAACCGCGTGTTTGCGGCCTTGAATGCATCCGGCATCCGCGTGCGCTCGATGCGCACCAAGTCCAACCGGCTGGAGGAATTGTTTGTGCGCCTGACCGGCGAGGGCGCCGCCGCGCAGGGAGCGAGCGCATGAAGGCGAACACACTGCCCCTGCCTGCCGAGGTTCCGGTCGCGCCGCTGCGCGCCAACCTCGTCGCCCTGCGCACCATCGCCCGCCGCGAGGTGACGCGCATCCTGCGCATCTGGACGCAGACGCTGGTGCCGCCGGCGATCACCATGACCTTGTACTTCCTGATCTTCGGCCAGCTCATCGGCAGCCGCATCGGCAGCATGGGCGGCATCTCCTACATGCAGTTCATCGTCCCCGGACTGGTGATGATGGCGGTGATCCAGAACGCCTACGGCAACATTTCCTCGTCGTTCTTCAGCGCCAAGTTCGGTCGCCACGTCGAGGAGCTGCTGGTCAGCCCGATGCCGCACTGGGTGATCCTCGGCGGCTACGTCGCCGGCGGCGTGCTGCGCGGGACGATGGTCGGCGCGATCGTGCTGGCGATCGCGTGGTGCTTCACTCCGCTGCACCTGCCGCACCCGCTGGCGATGCTGGCCACGGTGCTGCTGGGCGCGGTGATCTTCTCGCTGGCCGGCTTCGTCAACGCGGTGTACGCGAAGAAGTTCGACGACATCGCCATCGTGCCGACCTTCATCCTCACCCCGCTCACCTACCTCGGCGGCGTGTTCTATTCGATCAAGCTGCTGCCCGCGTGGGCGGTGCACGCCACCCACCTGAACCCGATCTTCTACATGGTCAACGCCTTCCGCTACAGCATGCTGAATGTGAGCGACGTGCCGCTGTGGGTGGCGTTCGTGCTGATGCTGGGTTTCGTCGCGGCGTTGACGATGCTGGGGCTGTGGCTGCTCAAGCGCGGCGTGGGGTTGCGCAGTTGAGGTGACGATGCGAGCGAGCCTTCTGGTCGTGGTGGTGGCTGCACTGACGGCGTGTGCCGAACCCGCAAGCACGCCTGCGCCGGCGATCCCCGAAGGGACGTCTGCGGTGGATTCGACGGTGGCCGACACGCCCAGCCCGGTGCCCGCATTTCATGGCACGGGCGTGAACTGGAAAATCGATCTTCAGGCCGACCGTGGTGCCCGCCATGAGGCGCGGCTGTATGAGTCCGGACACTGGACCAATGCCAACCTCGTGCTGGATCGTGGCGCGCCCGGAGACGCGGCATCGCAGTTCGATTTCCATGGCACCTGGTACCTGCCGGCAGGCGACACGCCGCTACAGGTGCAGATGCAACGCGGCGCCTGCCGCGATGTCAGCGGACGCAGGCGGGCATGGAGCGTGCGAGTGGTCGCAGCGGACGTGGCGGAGCTGCACGGGTGCGGCGAGATCGCGCCGCATTGAGGGAGGCTCCGAAGCGATCAGCGTTGTGCGGGGTGGGCCTCGGGCAACTTGAAAAAAGCCGTCGCGGTCGTGGTCGTTGCCGCCGCCGTAGCTTCGACTGCTTCGCCGCGATCGCGCGCCAGTTCTTCGACGATGTGCGCCAGGTACATCGGTTCGTTGCGCCGATGCGACGGTGCAGGTTTGACCGTGCGCGGCAGCAGGTAGGGCGCATCGGTTTCGATCATCAGCCTGTTGGCGGGGATGTGCTTCACCAGTTCGCGCAAGTGCAAGCCGCGGCGTTCGTCGCACAGCCAGCCGGTGATGCCGATGTGCCAGTCGTTATCGAGGCAGTCGAACAGTTCGTCACGGTTGCCGGTGAAGCAGTGCACGACGGCCGCGCCGAGGCGGCCGGCGAAGTTCTTCAGCATCGCCACGAAATCGGCGTGCGCGTCGCGCTGGTGCAGGAACAGCGGCTTGCCCGCACCGTGGGCGGCAAGGTCGGCGGCGATCTGCAACTGCCGTTCGAACGCGCGCCGCTGCGCTGGGCGCGGGGCGAAATCGCGGAAGTAGTCCAGCCCGCATTCGCCCACCGCGACCACTTCCGGTTGTGCAAGCAAGGCGCGCATTTCCGCATCGCATTCTTGGGTGTATTCGATGGCGTGATGCGGGTGCACGCCGGCGGTGGCGTACAGCACGCCCGGATGCGCGCGTGCCAGTTCCAGCGCTTTGGGCGAATGTTCGCGGCTGGCACCGGTGACGATCATCCGCGTCACCCCCGCCGCGCGCGCACGCGCCAGCACCGCGTCGCGGTCGTGGTCGAAACTGTCATGGGTGAGGTTGGCGCCGATGTCGATCATGATCGGAGGACAGAGGACAGAGGACAGAGGACAGAAAAGCGCCAGCAGACGGTAACCGATACCAGATCAGTGATTCATCCATCAACTCCCTCCCCCGCTTGCGGGGGAGGGTTGGGGTGGGGGGATGCAGAAACGAGAACCCGCCCCCATCCCGGCCTTCCCCCGCAAGCGGGGGAAGGGGAAAAGCGTTTCCCGCTTACCGTTCACCACGCACTGCTCACTCAATACCGAATCCCGAGCTCCGAGTCCCGAGTCCCGAGTCCCGAGTCCCGAGTCCCGAGTCCCGAGTCCCGAGTCCCGAGTCCCGAGTCCCGAGTCCCGAGTCCCGAGTCCCGAGTCCCGAGTCCCGAGTCCC
>JAFEBV010000035.1 GCA_018242485.1 Pseudomonadota bacterium | reverse complement strand
CGTGAATCGTGAATCGTGAATCGTGAATCGTGAATCGTGAATCGTGAATCGTGAATCGTGAATCGTGAATCGTGAATCGTGAATCGTGAATCGTGAATCGTGAATCGTGAATCGTGAAAAAGCCTGTCCGCGTTTCACTCTTCACCCTTCACCCTTCACCGCTCCGGCGGCTCACCAAAGCGCATCGACAGATCCACCGCCTGCACGTGCTTCGTGAGCGCGCCGACCGAGATGCAGTCCACACCCGTCTCCGCCAGCGCGCGCACCGCTTCCAGCCCCACGCCGCCCGATACCTCCAGCGGCACTTGGCCGCGCGCGCGGCGCACCGCTTCGCGCAGGTCGTCCATCGAGAACTCATCCACGAGGATGCGATCCGGGCGCGCGGCGAGCGCCTGATCGAGTTCGTCCAGCGTCTCCACTTCGACGATCAACGGGATATCCGGGAGCATCGCGCGGGCGCGGTGGATCGCCCCGGCGAGCGAACCGGCGGCGAGGATGTGGTTTTCCTTGAGCATCATCGCATCGTGCAGGCCGAGCCGGTGGTTGCTGCCGCCGCCAGCGCGCACCGCGTACTTCTGCGCCAGTCGCAGGCCGGGCAGGGTCTTGCGGGTGTCGAGGATGCGAGTTCGCGTTCCGCGCACGGCATCGACGAAGGCGGCGGTCGCCGTGGCGGTGGCGCAGAGCGTCTGCAGGAAATTGAGCGCGGTGCGCTCGCCGCTGACCAGCGCGCGCGAACGCCCGTGCAACACGCACACGACCGTGCCGACGCCGACCCGCTCGCCTTCGGCGACGCGCCAGTCGATGCGCGCATCGCCATCGAGGGCGTGGAAGGTAGCGTCGAACCACGGCCGCCCGGCGATCACCGCCGCCTGCTTGCACACCACCCAGGCCTGCGCCGGCGCGTCCGGCAGCAGGTCGGCGGTCACGTCGCCGCTGCCGATGTCCTCGGCCAGCGCACGTTCGACATCGGCGCGTACGCGTGCGGAATCGGGTGCAACGAGGGGTTCTTTCATGCGCGGGATTGTACTGGATGCGCCGGCACGACCGCGCCGACCAGCCATGTCGCCAATACGAACGGGAAAGTGAGCGCCGGCAGATCGGCTTGCAGCATGAGGTGGGTGATCGCGGTCGCCAGCAACGCCGCGGCGATGACGGCGGAAAGGCGCGGGGTGAGCATGCCGATGGCGATGGCGGCGAGCACCGCGTTATAGCCGTACAGGCCGGAAGCGATGCGTTCGCCGGGCCAACCCAAGGCGTGGGCGAGGGCGAGCGCAGCCAGAGCGCCAAGTGCTGCCAGCGCCGCCGCTCGCCGTGCAGCGACGGCGAGGGCGATAAGAAAAATGACGCCGGAAAGAGAATTGTCGAGGAACATCATCTGCCCGAACGACTGCGCGAAGGCGTCGATCGGCAGGTGGTGAATCGATATCGGGTGAGTGGCTGCACCGCCGCTGCGGGCGACGACCGCGAAGGCGATCCATGTCGTGGCGACGAAGGGAAAGGTGTAGGGCTTCCATCCGTATCGGCGCATCGCGTGCATGAGGCTCGTCGATACGATCGAGCCGATCACAGCCACACCCACGCCGATCCAACCGAACGGATAGAACGCGACCGCGGCGATCGCCACCAGCGCGGCGTTGTAGCCGTACAGGCCGTCGTCGATGTCCGCGCGTGGCCACTGGCACAGCTTCGCCAGCGTGGTGCCGGCCAGCGCGCCAAGGAATCCGGCCAGCGCGAGCGGCGGCGAATGCACCGCCAGACCGAGCAGGAACAGCGCGCCGACCGCGGCATGGCGCTGGAACATGACCTGCCCCACGCCGCGCAATGCCGCGGTCAGGATCGACCTGGCAGGAGGTGACGATGAAGAAGGGACGGCGTCGGGCATCGCGGCGCGGGGTGGGTTTCGGGGCGGGCACTCGCAGAAAACGTGTCCGCACCTACGACTTGCCGCGTCGAACACCAGTCCGGCGACAGTCCGGCAGATGCGATGGACTGCGTGCAGTGTACCGAAGCGTCAAAGCTCAGGCGCTGCGCGCAGTGCCTTCGTCGCCACCCTTGCGTGCGCGACGCAGGGCGTGGGTGAGCGCGCGTTGCAGCACCTCGTCGGCGCCATCGACGATGTTCGCCAAGCCCTGCTCCAGTGCGTGCGCCAGATCCTCGGGACGCTGCTCGCGGATCTTCTGCCCATTGCGGTTGACGAACAGGCAGCGTCCGGAATACGGGCTCACCCACGACAGCTTGACGCGCTCGGCACCCTGTTTCTGGTCGGCGAAGGTGAACCATGTGCCCGGGCGCAGGCCGCGTACGCGCGCCAGCACGTCGGGGTTGACGTTCTGCGGCAGCGGCTGTTCTTCCACGCTGCCCGGATCGGCGGCCAAGGCTCCCGGCGCGCTGCCGGCCGGCGGCTCGGATTCGATGAAGGCCGGCGCGGGCAGGTCGCCGACGCGGTAACGGATGTATTGCTGCAACTCGTTGACGAGCTGGCCGATCTCGTTGTCCTGATAGGCCACGGTCGCCAGACCCTGCTGCAATTGCGCCTCCATGATCGGCAACAGCGCGCGCATGCGCAGTTGTTCGACCCGGCTGGCACCGGCGCCGGCGCACCACGCCAGCGATTCGGCGAAGCCCAGCGCGTCGCGATACCCCGCCGATGCCGGGCCCTGACGCAGCCACAGCAGCACCAGGTAGTTCATCCACGGGCGGGTGATGAGGTAGCGCACCCACGAGGGGATGCTCGCCCGCCCGAGGATCTGCACGAGCGCCTGATTGACCTGACGGCGCGCCTGCCAGAGCCGCTCGCGCCCGGCATGCGCTTCGACCGCGCGTTGTTCGGCCAGTTCGGAGCGGCGCCGTTGCTGCTCGAGTTGCGAGCGCAACTGCGCGGCGATGTGGTCGGCGTCGTGCGTGGACGTGCTGCTGGCGATCTTCTGCAGGGAATACTGGAGGTCGTTGAGCGCGCGCGAACCCGGATCCACGCTCGGGCACCAACCGACCGCGCTGTCGGCAACCAGATCGATCAGTTGCCGCAGCGGGTGCGCGTTTTCGGCGATCAGACCCGGATGGCGCAGGGAGGCGCGCATCACCGGCAACATCAGCGATTGCACCACCGGTTGCATCGGCGCAGGGATGCTTTCGTCGCCGGTCATGGCATCGAACACGCGACCGAGCATGTCCACCGTGGCCACCTGCTGCGCCGATGGCACGGCTGCGTTGGGTGCGTGCAGCGCGCCTTCCAGCACCTGTCGGGCGATCGCCCGCGGCGAGGGTAGAGGCTGCCCTTCCAGTGGCCCCTGACCGAGCTGGGTCAAGGTCTGATCGATCGCATCGGCTGCCTGCACCGGATCGGTTGCTGATGGCTGCATTTGCGCAGACAGAGCCATGACCGTCTGCCGGACGACCAGGTCGCGCAAGGCCGTCAGCAGTTCGTGTTCGTCGTGATCGCGCGCGACCGCCGCTTCGGTGGCGGTCGCCGCGTGCTCGGGTGGCAGATGCACGGCCACGGGTTCGGGCGCATGCGGGTGTGCGACGTGATGCGCGGCGGCCGGTGTCGCATGGTGACGCACGCGGCCGTGACCGAGCATCGGCAACACGCCGGCCGCGGCCAGGCGCACATTGATCTCGGCGTAGGCCGGTTCCAGCGCGCCGAGCACATGCCGCTCGAACAGCTTGTAGAGGATCAGGCGGGCCTGCAAGTCGATGTCGAGGGATTCGGCGGCCATCTGGAACGCGCCGCACAGGCTTGCCAGACCGAGCGGATGGCCTTGCAGATCCACGTTCGGCTCGCCCAGCACCACCGCCATGCGCTGGTCGAGCGCGTGCAGCACATGCGCCAGGCGCTGGCCGAGGCGTGCGACCATGGCGTCGATGGCCAGTTCGACTTCGAGGTCGTCCGGATCCACCAGCGCGAGCCGCCCATCGGGCGCGGCCTGCGCCGATTTCTTCGCGTGTACGGTGCCCAGTGCGGCGAGGAACTGCTCCTGCACCGCGTTGCGCTGCTTGCGGCACTCGCGCAGGGCGTCGAAGTGGCGCTGCTGCACTTCGCCCGAATGCGCGCGTTCGCCGAGATCGAACAGGGCATCGTCGAGTGCATCGAACATCGCCACCAGCGGCTCGCGCAGACGCGCGCGCAGGCCGTCGACGAGGTCGGCGAGCGTGCGCGCGGCCGGCGGGTTCGGTCTGGAGGGGATGCGTTCGTCGCTCATGGGCTGGCCTGAAGGATCGACGCGGTCATGGCGAAAACACGCCACCGTGATGCGCGCAGCGTAGGCGGCTCATGCGGGAAAATCTGTGATCTGCGCTGAGGAAATCGATTCGTCCGCGAGCAGTACCGGGATGCCGTCGTCGATGCGATAGATCAGCGTGCGATCGCGGGTGAGCAACCCCTCGCGCAGCGGTTCGGCTTGCGCACTGCCATCGGCTCGCCGCAGACTGCCGCTTCCGACGGCGTGGTTGATCGCTTCGAGTTCGAGCGATTGCAGCATCGCCAACGGCTGGCGGGTGCTGGGGCAACACAGGATGTCGAGCAGTCGGCGATCCATCGAACCTCACTTTGGCAAAGCGCGCCTGACAGGGTAGACAACGGATTTTCCATTGCTGGACGGGCATTGACAACAAAAATTTCACATTTCGATGCGTGGAGCCATGACCCTATGAACCCGTCCATCACTTCGCCGCGCGTGGGTATCGTCATGGGATCGCGTTCCGACTGGGACACGATGCAACACGCCAGCGCGCGGCTGGATGCGCTGGGCATCACCCACGAGGTGCGTGTGGTGTCGGCGCACCGCACCCCGGATCTGTTGTTCGCCTACGCGCAGGAAGCGGCCGCGCGCGGCCTGCGCGCGATCATCGCCGGGGCCGGTGGCGCCGCCCACCTGCCGGGCATGCTCGCCGCCAAGACCGCCGTGCCGGTGCTGGGTGTGCCGGTGCAGTCCAAGGCGCTGAGCGGGCTGGATTCGTTGCTGTCGATCGTGCAGATGCCCGCCGGCATCCCGGTGGCGACCTTCGCCATCGGTGTGGCCGGTGCCGCCAATGCGGCGTTGTTCGCTGCCGCCCTGCTCGCGCACGAGGACGCGGCGGTGCGCGCGGCGCTGGATGCCTTCCGCGCCAAACAGACCCGCGAGGTGCTCGACGACTCCGATCCGCGCCTGCCGGTTGTGAGCCCGGGCGCGACGTCGCGATGAGCACCATCGGCATCCTCGGCGGCGGCCAGCTCGCACGCATGCTGGCGCTCGCGGCCGCGCCGCTGGGTCTGCGCCTGCTCGTCCTCGACAGTGCGGCCGATGCTTGCGCCGGGCAGTTCGCGCCGATGCTGCATGCCGATTACACCGACCACGCCGCGCTCGCGCAATTCGCCGAACGGGTGGACGTGGCAACCTTCGATTTCGAGAACGTGCCGGCAGCCAGCGCGCGCTGGCTCACCGAGCGCGTGCCGGTGTTTCCCAATCCGCGTGCGTTGGCGACCGCGCAAGACCGATTGGCCGAGAAGTCGCTGTTCCGCGAACTGGGCATTCCGGTGCCGGCGTTCGCCGACATCGCCAGCCGTGCCGACCTCGACGCGGCGATCGCCCGCATCGGCACGCCGTGCATCCTCAAGACGCGACGGCTGGGCTACGACGGCAAGGGGCAGTTCCGCATTACGGCGGGACTCGGGACTCGGGACTCGGGACTGCGGAGGCAGGATGCCGGAGCGAACGGCGAATCTGGCCCGCTGGGCGGAGCGCAGGAGCGCTCCGTACTCGGGAAAGCCGATGCGGATGCCGCATGGGAGGCGCTGGGCGCGCAGGTCGGCACCGTGGGTTTGATCCTCGAAGCTTTCGTGCCTTTCCAGCGCGAGGTCTCGGTGGTCGCGGTGCGCTCGCGCGAGGGCGAGTTCCGCGCCTGGCCGTTGACCGAAAATTGGCACGATCACGGCATCCTCGCCGCCAGTCTCGCCCCGGCGGTGGTGGATGCGCAGCTTGCCGAAAAAGCAGTCGCGCATGCGCGCGCGGTCGCGCAGGCGCTGGACTACGTCGGCGTGTTCGCACTGGAACTGTTTGTTGCCGACGGGCAATTGCTGGCCAACGAGATGGCCCCGCGCGTGCACAACTCCGGCCACTGGACGATCGAGGGCGCCGAGACTTCGCAGTTCGAGAACCACCTGCGCGCCGTGCTCGGCCTGCCGCTGGGCAGCACGCGGATGGTCGGCCACGCCTGCATGCTCAACTGGATCGGCGAGCTGCCCGACGCGGTTGCCGTGCTTGCCGATCCGTGCGGCCATTGGCACGACTACGGCAAATCGCCGCGGGCAGGGCGCAAGGTTGGCCATGCCACGCTGCGCGCCGACACGCCGAGCGCACTGGCGGATGCGCTGCGGAGGGTGGGCGATGCGCTGGGTCGTCGCCGTCAGGTCGATCCGGTCATCGCCCGGCTTGCCGGATGCGGAAGGACATGAGCCGAGCGCAGGATATTCGCAAGCGCGGGTAGCCTGCGGCGATGTCGTCCGCAGCGCGCGAGGCGATGGTTGCGAGGCATTCGTGCTACCCGCGTGAGACATCGCCGTTGCTGCCGCCCAGGCGTGGCAGCGGCGGCACCGCTCAGCCTGCAGGCGACAACTCGCCACGGGTGCGCGGCAGGCGCATCCACACCTGCAATCCGGTACCCGGCGCGCTGCTGGCGCGGATGGTGCCGCCGAGCACGTTGGTCACCTGATTGAACACGATGTTCGCGCCCAGGCCGGTGCCGCCGCTGCCGCGTTTGGTGGTGAAGAACGGGTCGAAATAGCGCTTGAGATCGGCGCTGTCCATGCCGATGCCGTCGTCGCTCACGCTCAACGCGACATCCGCACCCTCGGCCTGCGCCTGGATGGTTACCGTGCCGTCCTCGCGCCCCGGGAAGGCATGCACGATCGCGTTCATCACGAGGTTGGTGAGGGTCTGCGAGAGCGCGCCCGGGAAGGTGTTCATGGCGATGCCGGGCGGGCATTCGACGACCACCTTGCACGGTGCGCGCTTGAGCTTGGGCTTGAGCGAGATGACGATCTCGTCGATGTAGGCGGCCAGGTCGAACTCGCGGCGCTGCCCCGAGGACTGGTCCACCGCGATCTGCTTGAACGAGCGCACCAGCTCTGCGCCGCGACGGATGTTGCTGTTGAGCACATGCACGGTGAGGTCGAGCTCTTCGAGCATCTCGCGCAAGTGCGCCTCGTCGAACGAACCCTCGTCCTGCCAGCGATGCCACAGGTGCAGTTCCTCCTCGACGTGCGAGGTTGCGGTCACGCAGATTCCCAGCGGGGTGTTGATCTCGTGGGCGATGCCGGCGACCAACCCGCCGAGCGAGGCCATCTTCTCCTGCCTCACCAGTTCGTCCTGCGCGCTGCGCAACTGGTGGAGGGTGCCGGTGAGATCCTCGTTGCGGCGCGCGAGCTGTTCGGCGGCTTCGCGCCGCGACAGCGCGCCGGCTACGTGGGTGGCCATGTAGGCGAGCAGGTCGAGGTCGGCCTCGCAGTGGCGGATCGCGGGATCGTAGCTTTGCACCACGATCACCCCGTACACGCGATCGGCCACGATCATCGGCGCGCCCATCCACGTGGATATGCCGAGATGGCCCTTGGCTTCCTGGATTTCGCCGGCCGTGACCAGCGCCGCGCGGCGCTCGGGATCGACCCGCTGCGGTTGCCGCGTGCGCACCACGTAGGAGGTCAGGCCGCGCCAGATGGGAAAGCGCCGATCCGGCGGGAGTGGCGCCTCGTACTCGTCGGCGAAGTACGGCAGGCTGAATTCGCCAGTGGTCTCGTGGTGCAGCATGACGAAGAAGTTGTGCGCGTACATCAGCCGTGCGGTGACGTCGTGCACGGCGCGGTACACCTGCTTGATGCTGGCGTCGGTGGCCGACAGCGCGGCGATCTCGTACAGGCCGCGCTGGAGTTCCTCCGCCTTGCGCCGCTCGGCCACCTCGTGCTCGAGCTGGCGGGTGCGCTCGGCGATGGCTTCCTCCAGCCGCTGGGTGGCGGTCAGGCGCTCGAGCATGGTGGCGATGTGGTCGGCGATCTGCCCGAACAGGGCGATGTCCTCATCGCTGTAGATGCGCTCGGGGCGGTAGCTCTGGATCACCAGCGCACCGAGAACATGACCGTCGGAGCGGCGCAGCGGCATGCCGATCCAGTGCGCGGCGGCGGTGCCGGTGCGCCACGTCGCGGCGTGTTCGTGCCAGTGCGGGTCGGCGAAGTCGGAGCCCTTGAGGGTCAGCGGTTCGCCTTTGAGGATCACCCACGCCGTGGCCGATTGGTCGGGATCGCGCAGCGGATAGCGCTGCTGCGGATCCTCCGGCGGATCGACCTCGTCCACGAAGTAGGCAAAGCGCAGGCTGGCGTCGCGCGGATCGTACAGGGCGACGTAGAAATTGGCCGCGTACAGGATTTTCGCCACCGCCGCATGCACGGCCTTGAGAAACATCTCCAGATCGCCGGTGCCGCAAGACAGGCGACCGACGTGCAGCAGCATCGCCTGCACCGCTTCCAGGCGTTCGATCCGCGATTGCGATGGGGAGGGGTGATCCATGCGATCGGTCTTCCTGACGCTTGTGATTGGAGTACCAACGATGTCGCGGACGTTGCGCAATGCGTGCATACCATACAAGCAGCCGCACGGGGTGGGATGCGCGTGGCGATGCGGCTTTTGCCGTGGCGACTATCTCACGGCGCGCGATGTTCATTCATGCTGCGATGTGGTCAACTGCGGCGGTTCACGTGCGTTGTACCAGCTCCCGAAGGGTCGCAAGCAGGCATCGTGCGCGCCTCGCAATGCCTCGGCAATCGTTTCTTACGCAGGTTTCGATGAACACATCTCAAGGCAAACCCTCGCCCCCTGCACGCCGTCGTCGTTGGCCGATCGTGCTGGCGATCGTGGTGGTCGCCGGGCTCATCGGCTGGGGTGGCCACTACCTCGCCAGTGACACTGCCGCCTCGCAGGCCAGCCGTTTCGGCGGTCCGCGCGGTGGGCATGGAGCGCCACCGGGGCGCGGCGGGCCGGGTGGGCGCATGGCGACCCCGGTCGGTGCGGCCCAGGCGGTCAGCGGCGACATCCATGTCGTCCTCAATGGTCTGGGCACGGTGACCCCGCTGCGCACGGTGACGGTGAGCGCACAGGTGTCCGGGCAGTTGCAGGAGGTCGCCTTCCGCGAAGGGCAACACGTGGAGCAGGGCGCATTGCTGGCGCAGATCGACCCGCGCACCTATCAGGCCGCCCTCGCACAGGCGCAGGGCAATCTCGCTCGCGATCAGGCGCAACTGACCAATGCCAAACTCGATCTGACCCGCTACCAGACCCTGTTCAAGCAGGACTCGACCTCGCGCCAGCAACTCGACACGCAAACCGCGCTGGTGCATCAGTACGAGGGTGCGATCGAGGCCGACAAGGGCGCGCTCGACGTTGCCAAGGTCAATCTGGGCTACACGAAAATCGTCGCGCCGGTCGGCGGTCGCGTCGGTCTGCGCCAGATCGATCCGGGCAACAATCTCGGCAGCGGCAGCGCGGTCGCGGTCATCACCCGCATGCAGCCGATGGACGTGCTGTTCACCATTCCCGAGGACAACCTGCCGGCGCTGCGCGCCAAGCTGCATGCAGGCGCGACGCTGGCGGTGGAGGCGTGGGATCGCGCCGGCAAGACCCATCTGTCCAGCGGCACGCTGGCCAGCCTCGACAACCAGATCGATACCAGCACCGGCACGGTGAAGGTCAAGGCCGAGTTCGGCAACGACGACGAGGCGCTGTTCCCCAACCAGTTCGTCAACGTGCGGCTGATGCTCGACACCCTGCACGGGGCGACCCTGATCCCGGCATCGGCCCTGCAACGCGGCTCGTCCGGCCTGTTCGTGTACGTGATCGGCGACGACGACACGGTCGCGGTGCGCACGGTCAAGACTGGCGTGACCGAAGGCGACACCGTGCAGGTGACCGAGGGCCTCAAGCCCGGCGAGCGCGTGGTCACCGACGGCAGCGATCGCCTGCGCGAGGGCAGCCCGGTGACGGTGCCCAAGCTCGCCGGTGGCGCGGTGGCGTCGAATCTGGCTGATACCCTGCCCAGCCCCGACTCCGATGCGGGCGGTGGAAAGGGACATGGCTCGCGGCGAGGCGATGGCAGCCCGGGCGCACGCGAGGGTGGCTGGCGGCATCGCAAGGGATCTGGATCAAGCGATGGTGGCAGCCCTGCTGCGAGTGGGGCGCATGGCAATTGATGCCATGTCGCCAGCACGGTGCAAGGAGATGCAGGTTGTAGTCCATGGCATTCCATGGCCTTTGCCATCGGTCGTATTTCACAAACGCCCAGTTGCGTGGAAGCGCACTCCTCTCGAAGCAACCGTTGTCGCCACGGGTTCTGCCCTCATCCGCCCTGCGGGCACCTTCCCCCGGAGGGGGAAGGGAAAATCACCATCTCCTGCAACGTCTGAGGGTAGGGTGGTGTCGATGCGCGACGGTTATCCGATGCCATGAATCCCTCGCGCCTGTTCATCCTGCGCCCGGTGGCGACTTCGCTGCTGATGGCGGCGATCCTGCTGGTGGGTTTTCTCGCCTATCGCTTCCTGCCGCTGTCGGCGTTGCCGGAAGTGGATTACCCGACGATCCAGATCACCACCTTGTATCCAGGCGCCAGTCCGGAGGTGATGACCTCGTCGGTGACCGCGCCGCTGGAGCGGCAGTTCGGGCAGATGCCGGGGCTGAACCAGATGTCCTCGACCAGCTCGGCGGGCGCGTCGGTGGTGACGCTGCAATTCAGCCTCGATCTGTCGATGGACGTGGCCGAGCAGGAAGTGCAGGCGGCGATCAACGCCTCCGGATCGTTCCTGCCCGCCGACCTGCCGCAGCCGCCGATCTACAGCAAAGTCAATCCCGCCGACGCGCCGATCCTCACCTTGGCGTTGACCTCCAAGACCATGCCGCTGCCGCAGGTGGAGGATCTGGCCGACACCCGGCTGGCGCAGAAGATCTCGCAGATCGACGGCGTGGGTCTGGTCACCCTCTCCGGCGGGCAGCGCCCGGCGGTGCGCGTGCAGGCCAACCCCACCGCGCTGGCCGCTTACGGCATGAGTCTGGAGGATCTGCGCAACGCCATCGGCAGCGCCAACGTCAACGCCGCCAAGGGCAGCTTCGACGGCCCCACCCGCAGCTACACCATCGGCGCCAACGACCAGCTCGCCTCGGCCGCCGATTACCGCGACATCATCATCGCCTACCGCAACGGTGCGCCGGTGCGGCTGTCGGATGTGGCGACGGTGGTGGACGGCGCCGAGAACTCGCAACTGGCGGCGTGGAAGGACACCACGCCGGCGGTGATCCTCAACATCCAGCGCCAGCCCGACGCCAACGTGATCGACGTGGTCGATCGGGTGAAGCAACTGCTGCCGAGCCTGACCACCTCGTTGCCGAGCAGCGTCGACGTGGCCGTGCTCACCGACCGCACGGTGACCGTGCGCGCCTCGGTGCACGACGTGCAGTTCGAGCTGCTGCTGGCGGTGGCGCTGGTGGTGCTGGTGATCTTCCTGTTCCTGCGCAACCTGCCGGCGACGATCATCCCCAGCTTCTCGGTGCCGCTGTCGCTGGTGGGCACGTTCGGGGTGATGTACCTGGCCGGTTTTTCGCTCAACAACCTGACCATGATGGCGCTGACCATCTCCACCGGCTTCGTGGTGGACGATGCGATCGTGATGATCGAGAACGTCTCGCGCTACATCGAGGAAGGCGAGTCGCCGTTGCAGGCCGCGCTGAAGGGCTCCAAACAGATCGGCTTCACCATCATCTCTCTGACCGTCTCGCTGCTGGCGGTGCTGATCCCGCTGCTGTTCATGGGCGACGTGGTCGGGCGGCTGTTCCGCGAGTTCGCGATCACCCTGGCGGTGACCATCGTGATCTCCGCCGTCGTCTCTCTGACGCTGGTGCCGATGCTGTGCGCGAAGATCCTGCGGCAGGTGAAACCCGAGGAAGAAAGCGCCTTCGCGCGCCGCAGCCACGCCTTCATCGATGCGGTGATCGAGCGCTACGGGCGCATGCTCGACTGGGTGCTCGACCGGCAGGGCGCGACCCTGATCGTCGCCCTCGCCACGCTGGCGCTGACCGTGCTGCTGTACGCGCTCATCCCCAAGGGCTTCTTCCCGGTGCAGGACACCGGCGTGCTGCAGGGCATCTCGGAAAGCTCGCAGTCGATCTCCTTCCCGGCGATGGCGCAGCGGCAGAACCAACTGGGCGCGTTGATCCTGCAGGATCCGGACGTGGCGAGTCTGTCCTCGTTCATCGGCGTGGACGGGGCCAATGCCACCCTCAACAGTGGCCGCTTCCTGATCAACCTCAAGCCGCATGGCAGCCGCGACGACGCGCAGACGGTGATGCGCCGCCTGCAGGACGCAGCCGCGAAGCTGCCGGGCATCGCGCTCTACCTGCAACCGGTGCAGGACCTGACCATCGAGGATCGGGTCAGCCGCACGCAGTACCAGTTCACCCTCGGTTCGCCCAACCTCGACGACCTCAATACATGGGTGCCGAAACTGGTCGACAAACTGCGCCAGCAACCGCAACTGGCCGATGTCGCTTCCGACCTGCAGACGCAGGGCCTGCAAGCGTATCTGGACATCGATCGCGACAGCGCCGGGCGGCTGGGCATCACCCCGGCGGGGATCGACAACATCCTCTACGACGCCTTCGGCCAGCGACTGGTTTCGACCATCTTCACCGAGGCCAACCAGTACCGCGTGGTGCTGGAAGTGCAGCCGCAGTTCAAGCAGGGGCCGAAGGCGCTGGCCGATCTGTACGTGCCCGGCCTGAGCAATGCCAATTCGGTCGCGCAGACGCCGCAGGGCTCGGTGAACTCGCCGGGCGGTTCGCAGCCCGGCGGCGGCACGCCGCAGGGCGCCACCCCGGGGGTGACCAGCGGCAGCAGTCAATCCGCGGTCGCCAACGGACAGGTGCCGTTGAGCACGGTGGCGCGGGTGATCGAAAAGCCCACCCCGCTGCTGATCAGCCACCTCGGCCAGTTCCCCGCCACCACGGTGTCGTTCAACCTCGCGCCCGGCTACTCGCTGGGGCAGGCGGTGGACGCGATCCGCAAGGCCGAGGCCGCGCTGGGCATGCCGGCCAGCATCGACACTTCCTTCCAGGGCGCGGCGGCGGCGTTCCAGTCCTCGCTCACCAGCACGGTGCTGCTGATCCTCGCCGCGATCGCCACCATGTACATCGTGCTGGGCGTGCTCTACGAGAGCTACATCCACCCGATCACGATTCTTTCGACGCTGCCGTCGGCCGGCGTGGGTGCGCTGCTGGCGCTGATGGTGGCCGGCGACGATCTGGGCATCGTCGCCATCATCGGCATCATCCTGCTGATCGGCATCGTCAAGAAAAACGCGATCATGATGGTGGACTTCGCGCTGGATGCCGAGCGCAACGAACACCTGCCGCCGCGCGAAGCGATTCGCCAGGCCTGCCTGCTGCGCTTCCGGCCGATCCTGATGACCACGATGGCGGCGCTGTTCGGCGCGCTGCCGCTGATGCTCGGCACCGGCGTGGGCTCGGAACTGCGGCATCCGCTGGGCATCACCATCGTCGGCGGCATGATCGTCAGCCAAGTGCTGACCTTGTTCACCACCCCGGTGATCTACCTGTTCTTCGACCGCTTCGCGCGCAGGACGGATGGCGGGAGTGATCCCGCGGCGGTGGAAGTCGCCCCGCCATGACCGAGCGCCTGACCAGCCTTTCCGCGCCCTTCATCCGCCGGCCGGTGGCGACCACGCTGTTGACCTTCGGCGTGTTCCTCGCCGGGCTGATCGCGTTCTTCCTGCTGCCGGTATCGCCGCTGCCGCAGATCGACCTGCCGACGATTTTCGTCTCCGCCTCGCTGCCCGGTGCCAGCCCGGAAACCATGGCGACTTCGGTGGCCACGCCGCTGGAGCGCCAGCTTGGGCGCATCGCCGGGGTCACCGAGATGACCTCGTCCAGTTCGCAGGGCAGCACGCGGATCGTGTTGCAGTTCGCGCTCTCGCGCGACATCGACGGCGCCGCGCGCGACGTGCAGGCCGCGCTCAACGCCGCGCGTGCGCAACTGCCTAGCGGCATGCCCGGCAACCCGACCTATCGCAAGGCCAATCCCTCCGATCAACCCATCCTCGTCTTCACCATGACCTCGAAGACCCTCGACCGCGGGCAGATCTACGACGCGGCCTCGACCATCGTCGCGCAGAAGATCGCGCAGGTGGAGGGCGTGGGGCAGGTGACGGTCGGCGGTGGCTCGCTGCCGGCGGTGCGGGTGGAGATGAACCTCACCGCGCTGAACAAATACGGCATCGCGCTGGACACCGTGCGCACCGCGCTGCAGAACGCCAACGCCAATCGCCCCAAGGGCCTGCTCGAACTCGACGACCGCCACTGGATCGTGCAGGCCAACGATCAGGCGCGCACCGCCGAGCAATATCGCGAACTGGTGGTGGCGATGCGCAACGGCCGCCCGGTGCGCCTGTCGGATGTCGCTCAGGTGCTCGATTCGGTCGAGGACGTGCGCAACATGGGTCTGGCCAACGGGCAGCCGGCGATCATCCTGCAGGTCATCAAGCAGCCCGACGCCAACATCATCCAGACCTGCGACCGCGTGCTGGCGCTGCTGCCGCAACTGCGCGCGTCGATCCCCGCGGACATCCAGATCACCACCGCGATCGAACGCACCAGCACCATCCGCGCCTCGCTGCACAACGTCGAGACCACTCTGCTGATCGCGGTATGGCTGGTGATCGGGGTGGTGTTCGTGTTCCTGCGCGACTGGCGCGCCACGCTGGTGCCGGCGGTGGCGGTGCCGGTGTCGCTGGTGGGCACGTTCGCGGTGATGTACCTGGCCGGTTACAGCCTCGACAACCTTTCGCTGATGGCGCTGACCATCGCCACGGGTTTCGTGGTGGACGATGCGGTGGTGGTGCTGGAGAACATCACCCGCCACATGGAGGCAGGCGTGCCGCGCATGCGCGCGGTACTGCTGGGCGCGCGCGAGGTCGGCTTCACCGTGCTGTCGATGAGCCTGTCGCTGATCGCGGTGTTCATCCCGATCCTGTTGATGGACGGCATCGTCGGCCGCTACCTGCGGGTGTTCTCGGTCACCCTGTCGGTGGCGATCCTCGTCTCGCTGCTGGTGTCGCTGACCACCACGCCGATGATGTGCAGCAAGCTGCTGCGCCCGCACGCGCTGGATGCGCAGGGCCACGAGCGCAACGGCTTCTTCCGCTGGAGCGAACGCAGCTTCGATGCGCTGCGCGCGCTCTACGAGCGAAGTTTGCGGCGCGCGCTGGCCGCGCCGGGACTGGTGATGTTCGTGCTGCTGGTGACGGTGTGCCTGAACGTCTATCTGTACGTGATCGTGCCCAAGGGCCTGTTCCCGCCCGAGGACACCGGGCGGGTGATCGGCGGCGTGCAGACCGACCAGAGCGCCTCGTTCCAGTCGGTGTCGAAGAAGGTCGTGGATCTGATGCGGATCGTCAACGCCGATCCGGCGGTGGATCAGGTGGTCGGCTACACCGGCGCCGGCCACGGCTTCATGTTCATCGGCTTGAAGCCGCTGGCGCAGCGCAAGCTGTCCACCGATCAGGTGATCTCGCGGCTGCGCCCGAAGCTGGCCAGCGAACCGGGCGCGCAGATGTTCCTGTTCGCCGCGCAGGACATCCGCACCGGCGGCCGGCAAAGCGATTCGGCCTACCAGTACACCCTGCAAAGCGACAGCCTGTCCGATCTGCGCACGTGGGGGCCGAAGATCACCGCAGCGCTCAAACAGGTGCCGGAACTGGAGGACGTGAATTCCGACCAGCAGGAGCGCGGACTGGAAACCGAGCTGCACTTCGACCGCGCGGCGATGGCGCGGCTGGGCGTCACCACGCAGCAGGTCGACAACACCCTCGGCGATGCTTTCGGGCAGCGTCAGGCATCGACCATCTACAACCCGCTCAACCAGTATCACGTGGTGATGGAAGTCGCGCCGCAGTTCCTGCAGAACCCGCAGACCCTGCGCGACATCTACGTGCAGAACAAGTCCGGGCAGATGGTGCCGTTGTCGGCGTTCGCCAGTTTCGGCCCGGGCACCACCCCGGTGTCGGTGCAGCATCAGGGCCAGTTCGCGGCGGTGACGGTGTCGTTCAACCTCGCCGACGGCATCAGCCTGGGCCAAGCCGCGCAGGCGATCGACCACGCGATGGCCGGCATCGGCGTGCCCGCATCCATCCACGGCGCGTTCGCCGGCACTGCGGCGACTTTCCAGCAAAGCAGCGGCGCGCAACCGTGGTTGATCCTCGCCGCGCTGCTGGCGGTGTATATCGTGCTGGGTGTGCTCTACGAAAGTTACGTGCACCCGTTGACGATTCTTTCCACGCTGCCTTCGGCCGGCGTGGGCGCGCTGCTGGCGCTGCTGGCGTTCCGCATGGAGTTCAGCATCATCGCCCTGATCGGCGTGCTGCTGCTGGTGGGCATCGTGAAGAAGAACGCGATCCTGATGATCGACTTCGCGCTGGATGCCGAGCGCACGCAGGGCATGAGCTCGCGCGATGCGATCTTCGCCGCCTGCTCGCTGCGCTTCCGCCCGATCATGATGACCACGCTGGCGGCGATGCTCGGTGCGGTGCCGCTGGCGCTGGGCTTCGGCGAGGGCGCGCAGATGCGCCGCCCGCTGGGCGTGGCCATCCTTGGCGGGCTGGCGGTCAGTCAGTTGCTCACCCTGTACACCACGCCGGTGGTGTACCTGTACCTGGATCGCTTCCGCCTGTGGGCGGGCCGCCGCTGGCAGCGCCTGCGCGGCGAGCCGCCCGCATCCGACGACCACGACCTGACGCCGGTTTCGCCATGAGCACGATCACACTCTCGCTACCCATGTCGCTGCGCGCGCTTGCGCCGACGCTGCTGTGCGCCGGGCTCGCCGCCTGCGCGGTCGGCCCGGATTACGTCCGGCCGAAGCTGGACATTCCTTCCGCGTACAAGGAAGCCCCGGCCGCAGCAGCCGACTGGAAGCCGGCACAACCCACCGATGCAGTCGGGCGTGGAGCGTGGTGGAAAGTGTTTGGCGATGCCACGCTCGACGCGCTGGAACAGCAACTGGAGACCGCAAATCCCTCGCTCGCGCAGTCGCAGGCGCAGTACCGACAGGCCACCGCGCTGGTCGCCAATGCGCGCGCCGCATTCTTCCCGACCCTGTCGGCCAATGCATCAGGCACGCGCTCGGGCCGCTACGCCGGCAGCACGAACGGATCGTCCAATCCAGCCGACAACTACGGCCTGAACTTCGTCGCCAGTTGGGAGCCCGATCTGTGGGGCCGCGTGCGCCGCAGCGTCGAACAAAGCCGCGCCAATGCGCAGGCCAGCGCCGCATTGCTGGCTTCCACGCGGCTGAGCTTGCAGTCCGAGCTGGCGCAGGATTACCTGCAATTGCGCGTGACCGACGAACAGAAGCGTCTGCTCGACGACACCGTGGCCGCCTACCAGCGCGCGTTGACGATGACGCAGAACCAGTACGCCGCCGGCGTGGCCGCGCGCGGCGACGTGGTGCAGGCGCAGGCGCAACTCAAGTCCGCGCAGGCGCAGGCGCTGGACATCGGCATCGCCCGCGCGCAGCTCGAACACGCCATCGCGGTGCTGGTCGGCAAGCCGCCGGCGGATTTCACCATCGCCGCCGAGCCGCTGCAACTGCAACCACCGGCGATCCCCGCCGGCGTGCCCTCGCAATTGCTCGAACGCCGCCCCGACGTGGCCGTGGCCGAGCGCCAGGCCGCCGCCGCGAACGCCGCCATCGGCATCGCCGAAGCGGCGTGGTTCCCGAACCTCACCCTGTCCGGCAGCGGCGGTTACCAGAGTTCGAGCCTGTCGAAATGGCTGACCGCGCCAAGCCGCGTGTGGTCGCTCGGCCCGGCGCTGGCTGCGACCTTGTTCGACGGCGGTGCCCGCCACGCGCAGACCGCGCAGGCGCGCGCCGGCTACGATGCCGCCGTCGCCAACTACCGGCAACTCGCGCTGGCCGCATTGCAGAACGTCGAGGATCAACTGGTCGCCCTGCGCATCGGCGAACAGGAAGCGCGCGTGCAGGACGAAGCGGCAAAGGCCGCGGAGGAATCCCTGCGCATCGCGGAAAATCAATACAAGGCCGGCACCGTGAGTTACCTCAACGTCACCTCCGCGCAGAACGCAGCCTACGCGGCACGCCGTGCGGAGTTGTCCCTGCTCGGCACGCGGCTGGTGGATTCGGTCGCGCTGGTGAAGGCGCTGGGGGGCGGGTGGGAGGCGGGCGAGTTGCCGCGCTGAATGGACGGTTCGTATCGATCCGTGAAGTGACTTGCGAGATCAAACATCTAGCCCGCCTTTAGCACCACTACGAGATAAAACGACTAACCCGCCTTTCGCACCACGACGATGTCCTGGAACGACAGGAACTCCTTGCGGCCGCACCACGAACCGTAGCGGATCGGCGGCTGCAAGTGCAGTCCCAATCGCGCGAACAGGTCGAGCACCCAACCTTCCTCGTAGGCGGTGACCGCCTCGGGCGTTCGCGGATCGCTGGTCCATGCCGGCCCATCGACATGCTGGTTGACCGCCATCGGGCCCTGGGCGACGCCCGCATCGACCAATGCCGTGGACTCGTCGTTGCGCAGCAGGAAGGTCACGAGGCACCGACCGCCCGGCTTGAGCACGCGCGCGATCTCGTCGGCGTAGTGCTCGAGATCCGCAGGCAGCATGTGGGTGAACACCGAGGTGAGGAACACCACGTCGAAACGGTTGTCCTCGAACGGAAAGCGGTAGTCGCGCGCCCGCGTCGTGCCGCGCTTGTTGTACATCTTGTTGTGGATGTCGCTGCGGATGAAGCGGAAATTGGGGAAGCGGGTGGTGATCCGGCGCTGGCACCAGACGATGCCCTTTTCCACGATGTCGATGCCCGCGTACTCGCCGGTCGTCAGGTAATCGGTCAACGGGATCGCCATGCGACCGATGCCGCAGCCCACATCCAGCACCTGGCTGTCGGGACGCAGGTCGGCGAGATCGATGAGGTGCGTGCGGAATTCGTTGCCGATCTTCACGAAATCGCCGTGGCCGACGAAGATCATCGATTCGGGCGGCACCATCCCGCGGTTGCCGCGGAGCGACTCGAGCGCGATGCGCGCCAGGTATCGGTAACGTTTCAAGCCCACGCGCATGCTCCGATTGTGCTGATGCGATGCGGCGCGTATGGGCAAGATCCAACGCGCCGATGAATGTTTGCAGTGAAAAGGGAAATCCTCGCCGGATGCGGCGGATGGAAATTCCAGTACCGGTCAGCCCAGCTTCTTCATCGCCCAGTCCCAATTGACCAGATTCCAGAACGCCTCGACGTACTTCGCGCGGGCGTTGCGGTAATCCACGTAATAGGCGTGCTCCCACACGTCGCAGGTCAGCAGCGGCTTGTCGGTGCCGGTGAGTGGGGTGGCGGCGTTGGAGGTGCTGACGATGGCGAGGCTGCCGTCGGCGCGCTGCACCAGCCACGCCCAGCCCGAGCCGAAGGTGCCGATGGCGACCTTGGTGAACTCCTCCTTGAACGCGGCAAACGAGCCGAACGCCTTGACGATGGCATCGGCCAGCTTGCCCTTGGGTTCGCCGCCGCCGTTGGGCGACAGGCTGTTCCAGTAGAACGTGTGGTTCCACACCTGTGCGGCGTTGTTGAACATGCCGCCCTGCGCCTTCTTGACGATCGCCTCCAGCGTGGCTTCGGCGAATTCGGTGCCGGGGATCATCTTGTTGAGGTTGTCCACGTAAGCCTGATGGTGCTTGCCGTAGTGGAAGTCCAGGGTCTCGGAGGAGATATGCGGTGCGAGCGCATTGCGGGCGTAGGGCAGGGCGGGCAGTTCGATGGCCATGACGACTCCTTTGGAATGGACGGACGGCAGGCGGTGGACGGCCCGCAAGGTTTACAATTCTAGCAGTCGATGGCCGCCAAACGGCCGTCAGGTCTGCCACGGCCTGCCGCAACGGCGCGGGCGTTTTTCGGGAATCGTGATGAATGTGATGGAGCGGATTCGCGCCGAGGTCGAGGCGCACCCGATCGTGTTGTTCATGAAGGGCACGCCACAGCACCCGATGTGCGGGTTTTCCGCGCGCGCGTGCCGGGCGCTGGACGCGTGCGCGGCGGATTACCATGTCGTCAATGTGCTCGCCGACCCGGAAGTGCGCGCCAGTTTGCCGAAGTTCTCCGACTGGCCGACCTTCCCGCAGTTGTTCATCCACGGCGAGTTGATCGGCGGCTGCGACATCGTGCTGGAACTGCACGCCAGCGGCGAACTCCAGCGCATCGCCACCGAGGCGCGACGCGGGTGAGCGACGCGGCTTCCAACGGTGGCGCAGCAAACGGCGCACTCGCCGGCCGCGTGGTGCTGGTCAGCGGCGCCAACGGCGCGCTCGGCGAGGCCGCCAGCCGCGCCTGCGCGATGGCCGGGGCGACGGTCGTGCTGCTGGGCCGGCGCGTGCCGCGCCTGCAACGTCTACATGACGAACTGGCGGCTATTGGCCCGCAGCCGGCGATCTATCCGCTCGACCTGCTCGGTGCCACCCCCGACGACTACGCGCAGATGGCGGCGCGCATCGAGGATGGCATGGGTCGGCTGGATGGCATCCTGCACGCTGCCGCCGAGTTCCAGGGTCTGACCCCTCTGCAGAACACCGATCCGCTGGAATTCGTCAACGCCCTGCACGTCAACGTCGGCGCGCCCTTCCTGCTCACCCGCGCCTGCCTGCCGCTGCTGCGGCGTGCGCCGGATGCGGCGGTGGTGTTCGTGCTCGACGACCCGCATCGCGTGGGCCGTGCGTATTGGGGCGGCTACGGGGTGTCGAAGTTCGCGTTGCTTGGCTTGCTGGAAGTGCTGGCCGACGAACTCGAACAATCCAGCGTGCGTGTGTCCGCGCTGCAACCCGGGCAGATGCAGACCGGCCTGCGTGCGAAAGCCTTCATGTCCGAGCGGCCGGGAACGTGGCCGCCGGCGAGCGCGTATGCCGATGCCTGCGTGCACCTGCTTTCGGCGGCCGGGCGCGAACACCGCGGGCAGGTGTGGTCGCCGCCGGTTGCATGGCCACCGATACAAATCGCCGCGGATGACGGGATCGCTGCGAGTTCGACAGCAACGACACCGCTGCCTCTGCCGATGGCCGCGACCAGTGCGCCGGAGCGCGCGCCATGAGCACCTGGTCGGCCGCTTTGCTGTTGCTGTTGGTGCTCGATCCGCTGGGCAACATCCCGGTGTTCCTGACCCTGCTGCGGCCGCTGCCGGCGCGCCGCCAGCGCATCGTGCTGGCGCGTGAGCTGCTGATCGCGCTGGGCGTGCTGATGGCCTTCCTGTTCGGCGGCCAGTACCTGCTCGCCGCCATGCATCTGCGCCAGGAATCGGTGAGCATCGCCGGCGGGATAGTTCTTTTCCTGATCGGCATCAAGATGATCTTCCCCAGCCCGGACGGCATGTTCGGCGATGCGCCTGAGGGCGAGCCGTTCATCGTGCCGCTGGCCATCCCCTTCATCGCCGGCCCCTCCGGCATGGCCGCGGTGATGCTGCTCAGCCACTCCGATCCGCACCGTCAGGCCGACTGGTCGATCGCCCTGCTGGTGGCGTGGCTGGCCACCGCGGTGGCCCTGTTCGCCGCGACCTATCTGCATCGCGTGCTGGGTACGCGCGTGTTGTCGGCTGCCGAGAAGCTGATGGGCATGCTGGTGGTGGCGCTGTCGGTGCAGATGTTCCTTGATGGGATCACGGCGTATCTGCGGATCCGATGACGGGCGCGTGCTGCATTGCGAATTGCCGCCAGCGGTTCGCATATTGAAGAACGTCCGGCGGGATCGGGCGGTCGGGATGGAGTGGTTTCGCGCGTCGGCATTCCCTGCAACCGCGCGCGGTAAGCCGCGCCGATTTTGCGATCGCCGGATGCCGGTCGACATTGCGCCTTGCGCAATGAATTGCCGCAACGGGAACGTTGGCGATGTCGGCAGCGCTTCGTTGCGGCGCTGGCCGTGTCGCATCCTTCGCAACGAAGTGCTGCCGGGGAACTTGCAAGGGAGGGCGTGGCATGAGATCTCGTTCCGTCGTGTGTGGACGCCCTTCGAGCCGTAGCCGACAATTCGTGCCCAAGGGGGCGCCGGAAGCCGTGGATGTGGCCGACCCTGGAGTTCGGCATCGGCGATATTTGAGGTTCAACGCAACATGAGGCTTGAGGAAGGCATGGGCAAGATGTTCAACGTGGCCGTGGTCGGCGCAACCGGCGCCGTGGGGCAGGTGATGCTGTCGGTACTGGCCGAGAGGAAGTTCCCGATCAATGAAATCGTCGCGGTGGCGAGCGCGAAATCCGCAGGCAAGCGGGTGAAGTTCGGCGACCGCGAACTCGTGGTGCAGGATCTGGCGACCTTCGATCCGGCCACCGCGGTCGAGGGCGGTATCGACATTGCCCTGTTCTCCGCCGGCGGTTCGATCAGCAAGCAGTACGCGCCGAAGTTCGCCGCCGCCGGCGCGGTCGTCATCGACAACTCCTCGGCCTTCCGCTACGAACCCGATATCCCGCTGGTGGTGTCGGAGGTCAATCCGCAGGAGATCGCAAACCGTCCGCGCGGGATCATTGCCAATCCGAATTGCTCGACCATGCAAATGCTGGTTGCGCTGGCGCCGATCCATCGCGCGGTTGGGATCGAGCGCATCAACGTCGCCACCTACCAGTCGGTGTCCGGCACCGGGCAGAAGGCGATCGAGGAACTCGAACGGCAGAACGCGACGTTGGTGAACGGCGGCGAGGCGCAGGCGCAGGTGTACCCGGTGCAGATCGCGCGCAACGTGATCCCGCACGGCGGGGACTTCTGCGACAACGGCTACACCACCGAGGAGATGAAGCTGGTCTGGGAGACCCGCAAGATCCTCGGCGACGACGCCATCCAGGTGAACCCGACCGTGGTGCGCGTGCCGGTGGTATACGGGCATTCGGAAGCGGTGCACATCGAGACCCGCGCGAAGATCACCGCCGCGCAGGCGCGCGAGTTGCTGGCGCGCGCGTCGGGCGTGGAGGTGGTGGACGAGCCGCGCGGCGGCGGCTATCCCACTCCGGTGACGCATGCCGCCGGGCGCGATCCGACCTATGTCGGGCGCATCCGCGAGGACATCTCGCATCCGCGCGGGCTGGATCTGTGGATCGTCGCCGACAACATCCGCAAGGGCGCCGCCCTGAATGCCGTGCAGATTGCGGAATGCCTGGCACAAGCGTATAGCTAGCGCCGACTTGCGGCACGCCCATGAAGTCGATTCGCATCGACCGGGGCGGCGTCGCCCACTTTTCCGGAGTGTGCTGCATGCGTCGTGATCCATCGAAACTTCGTGAACTCAGGCCGGCAATCCTCGGCATGGCCGTGACCTGCGCCTTGGCTGCGGCACAGGTCGGCGCCGTGGGTCTGGGCGGTATCGAGGTGCAGTCCAAGCTCAACGAACCGTTTGTCGCGGAAATCCCGCTGAACCTGGACTATCGCGGGCAGATGGACGACATGGTCGTGCACATGGCCTCGCCCGAGGCATTCGAGGCGGTCGGCCTGCAACGCCCGCACGACATGTCGGCGAATCTCGTGTTCAAGGTTACCCGCAATGCGCGCGGCGAGGCGGTCGTGCGGGTGAGCACGCCGCAGAGGATGACCGATCCCTACGTGAGCTTTCTGCTGGAAGTGGAGTGGGGCAGCGGCAAGATGGTGCGCGAATACACCGCGATGCTGGAGCCACCGCATGTGGCGGAGGTGCCGCACGCGGCGATCAGTGCACCGACGGTGACGTCCACGCCGATGCCCGCGCCCACGGTGTCGCCGCCGGTGGTCAAAGCGGTGGAGCCTGCGAGCCCCATCGCCGCGCCGCCGACGCCGGCAACGCCTGCGCCCGCGACGGCCGCGCAACCGCCAGCGCCAGCGCCGGTCGCTGCCACACCACCTGCGCCTGAACCGGAGCCAGCAGCGCAGCCGTCTACACCCACGCCTGCGATGCCTGCGCCAGAACCAATTGCTACCACGCCACCTCCCGAGCCGGCGCCGCTCCCGCCGTCGCCTTCCGAAGCTCCACCTCCGGTGGCCGCCACGCCACCACCATTGCCGGCGGCGCCTGCGTCGAAGTCGACCCTTTCCGTCGATCGCGGGCAGACGCTCTCGTCCATCGCCGGGCAGATGCAGACGCCGGGGGTATCGTTGAACCGGGTGATGATCGCTCTGCAACGCGCCAATCCGGATGCGTTCGTCGGTGGCAACATCAATCGGCTCAAGGCGGGTGTGGAACTGCGCGTGCCCGATGCCGCGGCGATGGCGGCGATCACGCCCGACGAAGCCAACGCGCTGGTGCATGAGCAGGTCGAGAGCTGGCGACACGGCGCGCAGCCGACGCCACAGTTGCAGCCGGTGGAAGGCGCGGCAGCGGCTGCGGCGCATGCCGCCGACACGGCGACATCCTCTGCGGATGCAGCCGCTCCCCGGCGCGCATCGGCATCCGCGCGCCTGGCCAAGGCAGGCGATCCCCCGGGGCAACCGCGTGGCGCACGTCTGGAAATTCTGCCGCCTGCGGGCAACGCCGGTGGCAGCAGCCAATCCGGATCCAGCAGGGGCGGCTCCGGCAGCGAAGTGCGTGCCGAATTGGCGCAGAGCCGCGAGGACTTGGCTGCACGTCAGGCCGAGATCAAGGATCTGAAAGCGCACGTCGCCGATCTGGAAAAGATCAAAACCGACAGCCAGAAACTGCTGAGCCTCAAGGACAGCCAGATGGCGGCCCTGCAGGCGCGGCTGGCCGAACTGGAGAAGAAGGACGCGCAGGCGGCTGCATCGCCGGCCAATCCTGCTGCCGCATCCCCGGTTGCTTCGGCGTCGACGACGGCCGATGTGTCGGCTGCGCAAACATCGCCTGCGTCGCCCGCAGCTGCATCGCCGGCAACGGTGGCCGCAGCATCGCCAGCGGCTTCGCCGGCGAAGGCAACACCGCCCGCGCGCACGCCACCCGTTGTGCCGCCGCCACCGGCGACGCCGTGGTACCTGCGCCCCTTCGTGCTCATCGGCGGCGGCTTGTTGCTGTTCGCGGGCCTGCTCGGTCTGATGTTGCGACGTCCCGCGAAGGAAGAACCGGAACCGCGCCGGCGCAATTTCGACGTGAGCGAATTGGCGGCCGGTCTGCCGCGCGCACGCACGGCGGTGGCGCCGGTGGTGGCGACGGATGCAGCGGAGAAAGCGGATGCATCCAAGGTCACGACGGAATTGCCGATCCTCGAAAGCGCTCCGTCGGCCGTGACCGAGGTGGCGACGGCAGCCCCAGCGGTCGCCGTGCCCACGTCGTCGCCGGCTCCCGTGGTCGCGCCGGCGCCAACACCAGCGCCCGTTGGCGCGCCAGTCCCGAACCTGTCATCAGTCGAACCGGCGACAGCATCGGTTCCCCCGTCGGCCGCAGAACCGTGCGCGGTGCAGGTATCGGCAGCGCCAGCCGCGAAGGTCGTCGAACCGTGGCCGGATCTGCCCACTCAGCCGTCGGTCAAACCGATGGCGTCGGCTACCGCGGCGGCGCCACCCGTGCAGCCGGCCGGCGGAAAGTGGACGGTGCCGCAACGCATCGAGGCTGCGCGCACCTACATCGAGAATGGCGACATCGACAACGCGCGCGCCATGCTGGAAGCGGCGCTGATCGACGGCAACGCGTCGCAGCAGGAAGAAGCCTTCTCCCTGCTCGACATGATCGACAGTTGGTGAGGGCGCCCGCATCGCGCGCGAGCGCGATGCGGTGGCGCGTCCGCGTCCGACCATGCGCATCGCGCTCGGCATCGAATACGACGGCAGCCGCTTCCACGGCTGGCAGCGGCTGTCGCACGCCAGCACCGTGCAGGCGGAAGTCGAGGCCGCGCTGGGTTTCGTCGCCGCCGCGCCGATCGCCGTGCAATGCGCCGGGCGTACCGATGCCGGGGTGCACGCGGTCTGTCAGGTGGCGCATTTCGACACCGATGCGCAGCGCCCGCCGCGCGGCTGGATGATGGGTGCCAATTCGCGCCTGCCGCATGCGATCACGGTGCGTTGGGCGGTGCCGGTGGATGCCGGATTCAGCGCGCGTCACAGCGCGCGTGCGCGGCGCTATTCCTACCGCATCCTCAATCGCCCGGTGCGACCTTCGCTGCAACGCGATTACCTCACTTGGGAACGGCTGCCGCTGGACGCGCAGGCGATGCACCGCGCCGCGCAGGCGCTGCTCGGCGAGCACGATTTCAGCGCCTTCCGCGCTGCGCAATGTCAGGCTACGCACGCCCGCCGCGAGATGCAGCGCATCGCCGTGCACCGGCTGGGCGAGGAAGTGGTGGTCGATGTGCAGGCCAATGCCTTCCTGCACCACATGGTGCGCAACATCGTCGGTTCGCTGTTGCCGATCGGACGCGGCGAGAAACCCGAGACATGGATGGGGGAACTGCTGCACGGACGCGATCGCACGCGCGCCGGCCCGACTGCACTCGCGCAGGGACTGACCTTCATCGGCCCGCTGTATCCAGAGCAATGGGGACTGCCCGCCGAGGTGACGCTGTGAGGCTGTTTACTACCAGCCAAGGTCGCACTCGGATCAAGCTCTGCGGCATGACCCGTGTCGAGGACGTGCGGCTCGCGTGCGAACTGGGTGTGGATGCAGTCGGCCTCGTTTTCGTTCCACGCAGTGTGCGCTGCGTTGGCATGGAACAGGTGCCACGGCTGCGTGAAATCGTGCCTGCCGCGACAGCAGTGGTTGCGCTGATGATGAACCCGAAGCATGAGGACATAGCCACCATCATCGAACGAGTACAGCCCGATGTGCTGCAATTCCACGGCAACGAGGATGATGCTTTCTGCGCCGCGTTCGGATTGCCGTTTCTCAAGGCGCTGGCGATGGGTGGCGTGCATGCGGATGCCGTGCGGGAACGGCTGGTGCGGTATCCTTCGGCGGCAGGATTCGTGTTCGATGGCCACGCGCCCGGTGCGCCGGGCGGCAGCGGCGAGCGGTTCGACTGGAGCGTTCTGGCCGGGGCGCATGTCGAACGCCCATGGCTGCTGGCGGGTGGATTGAACGCCGGCAACGTGGATGAAGCGGTTCGCATCGCGCACCCTTGGGGCGTGGATGTAGCCAGCGGCATCGAATCGGCACCGGGCATCAAGGATCATGCGGCGATGCGCGCATTCGTGACGACTGTGCGTGCGGCGGATTCGCCCCGCTCCCCAGCCTCTCTCCCGCAAGGGGAGAGGGGCTGACGCCATGCAGGGGACAAGTTTTTCGATCGCATACCTACTGCGATGCAAATGGCCGGCGGAAGGAGATGGCTTCGTGCAGTGCGGGTGCGCGGGAGAAACCCTCTCCCCCTGCGGGAGAGGAGCCTGCCCCCGCGAAGGCGGGGGTGGCGCGTCAGCGCCGGGAGAGGGGAAGCTGGACAATGCAAGTGAATATCCAACCAGAAACTCGGTAAGCAAGGTCATGAGCGAATCGTCGAACATCGATTTCAGCCACTATCCCGATTCGCGCGGTCACTTCGGCGACTACGGCGGTATCTACGTAGCCGAGACGCTGATCGAGCCATTGGCGCAACTGGAAGTTGCGTATCGCAAGTACAAGGACGATCCCGCATTCCAGTCCGAACTCGCACGCGACTACAAGCACTACGTTGGCCGCCCGAGTCCGATCTACGAGGCCGCGCGATTGACTGCGCACGTCGGCGGCGCGCGCATCCTGCTCAAGCGCGAGGACCTCAACCACACCGGCGCGCACAAGATCAACAACACCATCGGTCAGGCGATGCTCGCCCGCCGCATGGGCAAGACCCGCATCATCGCCGAGACCGGCGCGGGGCAGCATGGCGTGGCCTCGGCCACGGTGGCCGCACGGCTGGGGCTGGAATGCGTGGTGTACATGGGCGCGGTGGACATCCAGCGGCAGGCGATCAACGTCTATCGCATGAAGCTGCTCGGCGCGAAGGTGGTGCCGGTGACCTCAGGCTCGCAGACGCTCAAGGACGCGCTCAACGAGGCGATGCGTGACTGGGTGACCAACGTGCACGACACCTTCTACATCATCGGCACGGTCGCCGGCCCGCATCCGTATCCGCTGCTGGTGCGCGATTTCAACGCCGTCGTGGGGCGCGAAGCGCGTGCGCAGATGCTGGCCGAATACGGTCGACTGCCGGATGCGATCACCGCCTGCGTGGGCGGCGGCAGCAATGCAATTGGATTGTTTCATGCGTTCCTCAACGACCGCGAGGTACGCATCGTCGGAGCCGAGGCGGCGGGTGAGGGCATCGCGACGGGCCGGCATGCGGCCTCGCTCGCGGCGGGTCGCCCGGGCGTGCTGCATGGCAATCGCACCTATGTCATTTGCGACGACGATGGGCAAATCACCGAAACCCATTCGGTGTCGGCGGGGTTGGATTATCCCGGCGTTGGCCCCGAGCATGCCTTCCTCAAGGACTCCGGTCGCGCGCAGTACATCGGCGTGACCGACGACGAGGCACTGGCGGCGTTCCATCTGCTCGCGCGCACTGAAGGTATCCTCGCCGCGCTCGAATCCAGTCATGCGGTCGCGCAGGCGATCCAACTGGCGCACGAGTTGCCGAAGGATGCGCTGGTGCTGGCGAATCTTTCCGGTCGCGGCGACAAGGATGTGCATACCATCGCGGCGCGGGAGGGGATTACGCTGTAGCTGGATAACTCCAAGAGAAGCCCTTCTCCCTCCGGGAGAAGGTGCCCGAAGGGCGGATGAGGGGTCGCAATCCCGTGACATACCCGGCGCTTCGACCCCTCACTCCCACCCCGTTGCTAGACTCGGCTTCGCCTCATCAAGCAACCCCGGCCATCGCATGGATGCGATGGCTTTCGTCACCGCACGATCTGCCGCCGGCAGATCGTAATCGCGGCTCCTCAACCCGATGGGAGAGGGGATCATCAGCAGGTTACGTATTCAGATGAACCGCATCGACCAACGCTTCGCCTCGCTCAAGGCCCGCGGCTGCAAGGCCCTGATCCCCTTCTTCACCGCAGGCGATCCTTCCACCGCGGCGACGGTGCCGGTCATGCACGCACTGGTCGCGGCAGGCGCCGATACAATCGAACTGGGCGTGCCGTTCTCCGATCCGATGGCCGACGGCCCGACCATCCAGCGCAGCTCCGAGCGCGCGCTCGCGCGCGGCGTGAACACCGCTCAAGTGCTGGCGATGGTGCGTGCGTTCCGTGCGACGGATGCCGATACGCCGGTAGTGTTGATGGGCTATCTCAACCCGGTGGTGATCCGCGGCATCGAGAGCTATGCACGCGAAGCATCGGAAGCGGGAGTCGATGGCGTGTTGCTGGTCGATTTGCCGCCCGAGGAAGCCGGCGACATCCGTGCCGCCTTCAATGCGCACGGGCTTGCCTTGATCGCGCTCGCTGCACCGACGACTTCAGAAGCACGGCTTGCACGAATCGTGAGCGCGGTGCAGGGGTATCTGTATTACGTCAGCTTTGCCGGCGTCACTGGCGCGAATCGCCTCGATGCCGAAGCCGTGCGCGAGCGCGTGACGGCTTTACGTGCGGCATCCATTGCGCCGGTGGTGGTGGGTTTCGGTGTGCGCGACGGCACGACCGCGAAGGCGTTGGCGAGCTGTGCCGATGGCGTGGTGGTCGGCAGCGCTCTGGTCGAAGCGCTGGCTGTTGCAACGGATGTCGAGGATGCCGCGCGTCGCGCCCGGGAATTTCTCGATTCACTGCGCGCGGCGCTGGATGGATGATGCTGTCATTGCAGGCGCAACGCTGATCGTCGCGCAATCTGCGCAACATTTTGCTAACGGGCGTCAGCGTCCCGGCTGGTAAACTGCGACCCTTCGATCGACTCGGACGAACCCCCACCGATGAGCTGGCTGCAGAAACTCATGCCCGCGCGCATCCGCACCGAAGGCGGCAACAAGCGCAGCATCCCGGAAGGGTTGTGGGAAAAATGCGAGAAGTGCGGCTCGGTGCTGTACGGGCCGGAGCTGGAGAAGAACCTCGAGGTGTGCACCAAGTGCGGCCATCACCGACCGATCGGTGCGCGTGCGCGGCTGGCGAGCTTCCTCGATGCGGGTTCGACCAGCGAGATCGCCGCCGACCTCGGCCCGACCGATCCGTTGAAGTTCAAGGACAGCAAGAAATATCTCGAGCGCATCAAGGCCGCGCAGAAGACGGTCGGCGAGCAGGACGCGATGGTGGTGCTGCGCGGGCAGCTCAAGGGCCAGGATGTGATCGTCGCGGCCTTCGAGTTCCGCTACATGGGCGGCTCGATGGGTTCGGTGGTCGGGGAGAAGTTCACGCGCGGTGCGGAAGCGGCGCTGGCTGCGAAGATTCCCTTCGTGTGCTTCACCGCCAGCGGCGGCGCGCGCATGCAGGAGGGCTTGTTCTCGCTGATGCAGATGGCCAAGACCTCCGCCGCGCTCGGCCGCCTGCGCGCGGCGGGCTTGCCGTACATCGTCGTGCTCACCCATCCGACCACCGGCGGCGTCTCGGCCAGCCTGGCCATGCTGGGCGATCTGAACATCGCCGAGCCGCAGGCGCTGATCGGTTTCGCCGGACCGCGGGTGATCGAACAGACCGTGCGCGAGACCTTGCCGGAAGGCTTCCAGCGTTCGGAGTTCCTGCTCGAACACGGCGCGCTGGACATGATCGTGGATCGTCGGCAGATGCGCGACCGCCTCGCCGCCTTGCTGGCGCTGTTGCTGCGCAAGCCGGCGCCGGTGGAGGCCGCGGTGGTCGTGGCCGCGCCCTGAAGCGCAACGGCACGCTCGCACATTCAAGGGGAAGACGCAGGCATGAGCAATCGACGCTGGTTCGGCACCGACGGCATTCGCGGCCACGTCGGCGAAGGGGCGATCTCGGCCGACTTCGTGCTCAAGCTGGGCTGGGCGCTCGGGCGCGTGCTGGAAAGCGCCAACCCACGTTCGGCGGTGGTGATCGGCAAGGACACGCGCATTTCCGGCTACATGTTCGAGTCCGCGCTGCAAGCCGGGCTGGTCGCCGCCGGTGCCGACGTGCACCTGTGCGGGCCGATGCCCACGCCGGGCATCGCCTTCCTCACCCATTCGCTGCGCGCCGACGCCGGCATCGTCATCAGCGCCTCGCACAACCCGCATCACGACAACGGCATCAAGTTCTTCAACGCGCGCGGCGAGAAGCTCGACGACGCCACCGAACTGGCGATCGAGGCGATGCTCGATGCGCCGTTTTCCACCGTCGCTTCGGCGCAGCTCGGGCGTGCCGAACGCATCCCCGGCGCCGGCTCGCGCTACGCCGAGTTCTGCAAGTCCACTGTGCCGGGCGATTTCGATCTCAAGGGCCTGCGCATCGCGGTGGATTGCGCGCATGGCGCGACCTACCACATCGCCCCGCGCCTGTTCGAGGAACTCGGCGCGCAGGTCGAGGCGCTGGGCACCGCGCCGAACGGACTGAACATCAACGATCAGGTCGGTTCCACCCACATGGAGGCGCTGGTCGCGCATGTGCGCGCCGGTGGCTGCGATCTGGGCATCGCCTTCGACGGCGACGGCGACCGCATGCTGATGGTCGATGGGCAGGGCCGGATCGTCGATGGCGACGCGCTGCTGTACGTGCTGGCGCTGGACTGGCAGGCCAGCGGTCGCCTGCGCGGGCCGGTGGTCGGCACCCTGATGACCAATTTTGGATTGGAACGTGCCTTCGCCGAACGCGGCATCGGTTTCGTGCGCACCCATGTCGGCGATCGCCATGTGCATCGTGGACTGGTCGCCGGCGGCGGCGTGCTCGGCGGCGAGGCGTCCGGCCACCTGCTGTGTCTGGATCGCGCCAGCACCGGCGATGGCATCGTCAGCGCTTTGCAGGTGCTGGATGTGTTGCGGCGCACGCGGCGCACCCTGGCACAGGCGCTGGAAGGGTTGCAGCGCCTGCCGCAGCGCACCGCCAATGTGCGCTTCGACGGCGGCGCGAAGCCGGCCGAGGATCCGGCCGTGCTCGCCGAACTGGCGGCGGCGCAGAAGCAGATCGAGGGCCGTGGCCGCGCGTTCATCCGCGCATCGGGCACCGAACCGGTGGTGCGGGTGACGGTGGAGGCCGACGACGAGGCGCTGGTGCAGTCGGTGCTGGATCGACTCGGCGGCGCGGTGAAAGCCGCCGCACGTTGAGTGGCGTAACTCAGTCGCGCAGCGCCGGATTGTCCCAGCCCGCGCGTGGCGCGAAGCGCTCGCCGTACTTGCCGCGCAGGGCTTCGAGTTTGCCCTTGAGTACGTCCGCGCCGACGCTGCGGATATAAGCGATCGGGCCACCGCGGAAGGGCGCGAAGCCGGTGCCGAAAATCACTCCGGCATCAAGAAGATCGGCATCGTCCACCACGCGCGCGTGCAGCACCGCGACCGCCTCGTTGAGCATCGGCATTATCAGCCTGTCTTCCAGATCGTCGGGCGGTTGGTAACCTGCGGGCAGCGGCGGCTTGACCGCCTTGCCATTCTCCCATTTGTAGAAACCCTGCCCATCCTTGCGCCCGCGCTGGTTGGCGGAGAGTTTGTCCGCAAGCCCCGTGGGCAGTTCCAGCCCGAGGAAATCGCCGAGGATCTTGCCGATGCTCGCGGCCACGTCGAGGCCGACGGTGTCCACCAGTTCCACCGGCCCCATCGGCATGCCAAAGCGCAGCGCCGCCTTGTCGATCGCCACGCCCGGGATGCCCTCGGCATAGGCGCGCATCGCCTCGACCATGTACGGGATCAGGATGCGGTTGACGAGGAAGCCGGGCGTGCCAGAGACCGACACCGGCAGCTTGTCGATGGCGCGGCAGAACGCGGCCAGACGTTGCTCGGTGACGGGATCGAGGCGTGGATGGCGGACGATCTCCACCAGCGGCATCATCGCCACCGGATTGAAGAAATGCAGGCCGGCAAAGCGTTCGGGTTGCGCCAGTTTCGCGCCCAGATCGGCCAGCGCGATGGACGATGTGTTCGATGCGATGATGGCGGCGGTCGGCAGTTGCGGTTCGATGCCCGCGTACAGCTCCTGCTTGGCCTGCACGTTCTCGAAGATCGCCTCGATCACCAGTTGCGTGTTGGTCGCGCCGGCGCCGCCGACATCGGCTTGCAGGCGTGCGCGGGTTTCCGTGCGCTTCGTGTCGTCCTTGATCTTCTTCGCGTACAAGGCGTCGGCGCGTTGCAGGGCCGGCTCGATGTAGCGCATCTCGCGGTCCTGCAAGCTCACCTCGAAGCCCTTGTAGGCGCACCACGCGGCGATGTCGCCGCCCATCACCCCGGCGCCGACCACGTGCACATGGCGGATGCCGCCGGCTTTTTCGATGCCTTCCTGACTGCCCTGCGACTTCAGCCGTTCGTGCAGGAAGAACACCCGCACGAGGTTGCGCGCGGTCGGCGTCTTCGCCAGCTTCGCGACGGTCTTGGCCTCGGCTTTCAGCAGCGCACTCATGCCGCCACCGCTGCGCTGCCATGTGGCGATCAGCGCGAACGGTGCCGGATAGTGTTCCTTGCGTGCCTTGCGCGCGACCTGCTTGACCAGCATCGGCGCGAGGATCTGCCGCGCCAGCCAGGTATTCGTCGCCCACGCCAGCAGGCGTTGTTTGAACGGCGCCTGTGGACGGCGACCGGCGAGTTCGATCGCCACGTCCAGCAGCAGATCCGCTTCGGCCAGCCGATCGACCAGACCCATCGCCAGCGCGGCCTTGGCCGACACGCTGCGGCCGCTGAGCATCAGATCCATCGCCGCCGGCGCGCCGATCATTCGCGGCAGACGCACGCTGCCGCCCCAGCCCGGATAGATGCCGAGCTTGATTTCGGGCAGGGCGATGCGGGTCTCGGGCGTGTTGGCGGCGACGCGATGCCGGCAGGCCAGCGCCAGTTCGGTGCCGCCGCCCATGCAGTGACCGTGGATCGCGGCGATGGTCGGCAACGGCAGGCTGGCGAGCTTCCGATAGATCGATTGCCCGCGATGCAGCACGTCCTCGACGCGGCCGGTGGCATCGAAACCCTGGAACTCCTTCACGTCCGCGCCGGGGGCGAAGCCGCCGGGCTTGGCCGAGTGGATCACCACCGCCTTCGGCGGCTCGAGGGCGAGGCGTTCGACGATCAGTTCCAGTTCGTCGAGCACCGCCTGCGAGATCGCGTTGACCGGCGCATCGGCGCGGTCGAGGGTGAGCAGCACGATGCCGTCGGCGCGCGACTGCGTGCGCCAGTGGCGGAAGCGGAGACCATCGAACAGCATGCGGCGTCCTCGTGGAGGTTGGGCGGCGCGGGCGTGCCGCGCACGGGATCGACGCGGACAGGGTAGCCCAAGGTGGCGGAGCGATCGCTCCAATTCGACGGCAGGTTTCAGGGTCGGGCCGCAATGCCCGTATCATCGTCGCTCATGCACGGCCCCGGGTGCCGGATTGGGATCGCGAACGTGGCGGAACTTTCCCCACGATCCACGGTCACAAGCCGCGACCCAGGACCGTGCGCAAGGAGACAGGGCGCGGATGGGCGAGAACGAACTGGACCGGGCACTGGTCGAGCGTGTGCAGCGCGGCGACCGAACGGCCTTCGACCTGCTGGTGCGCAAGTACCAGAGCCGGGTCGTGGCGCTGATCGGGCGCTATGTGCACGACTGGAACGAGTGTCAGGATGTCGCTCAGGACACCTTCGTCCGCGCGTGGAAGGCGCTGGCGAATTTCCGCGGCGACGCGCAGTTCTACACCTGGCTCTACCGGATTGCCGTGAACACCGCCAAGAACCATCTCGTCGCTTCCAACCGCCGCCCACCCGCCGAGGACATCGACGTCGCCGACGCGGTGAACTTCGCCGGTGCCACGCGCCTGCGCGACGACGACACCCCCGAGCACGAACTGCTGCGCGAGGAGATCGAGCACACCGTCGCCGACACGGTGGCGGCGCTGCCCGAGGAACTGCGCGTGGCCGTCACCTTGCGCGAGGTGGACGGCCTGAGCTATGAGGAAATCGCCGAGCGGATGGGCTGTCCGATCGGCACCGTGCGCTCGCGCATTTTCCGTGCGCGCGAGGCGATCGACCAGAAACTGCGGCCCTTGCTGGATTCCGAACGGGTGCGTCCATGAGTTCCCTGCGCGACAACCAAGGCCCACCGCTCAACGATGATCTGCTCGAGGATCTGTCGGCCTTCATGGACGGCGAACTCGATGCGCAGCGCTCGCGCTTCCTGTTGCAGCGGCTGGCGCACGATGCGGCCTTGCGCGCGCGCTTCGAGCGCTGGCAGTTGCAGGCCGGGGCGATGCGCAAGATGGCGCAGCCGTTGCCGGCGGGCTTCGCCGAGCGGGTCGGTCGCGCCATCGATGCCGATGCCGCCGCTGCTGCGTCCGCTGCTCCGCGTTTCAGCCGGCGCACACGCTGGGCGGGCGGGCTGGCGCTGGCCGCTTCGTTCGCGGTGGCGGGGCTGTTCGTGTTCAATACCGCGCGCGCGCCGCACTGGGCGCCGGTGCCGAAAGTCGCACTCGACCCGCACGCGGCAGCGGAAGTCATGCCGATCGCCCGCACCACTTTGCCGGCGCCGGAGCCGACCATCCAGCCGATCCAGTTGCCCATCCCGGTGCGCGCGGGCGTGGTGACCGCCTATCGCCAGCCGCTGAGCACGACGCTGGCCAGCGCGCCTGCGCCGACGCAGGCGAAGTTCCAGCCCTTCCCGCAACCCTATGCGATCGACCCGGATCTGGCGGCCTACCTGCAGGATCGCAAGTCCGGCCAGACCCGCGACGTGTTCACCGAGGACGCCCTCAATCAGGGCTCCGACGCGGTGCGCACGGTGTCGTGGACGGTGCCGTAGTCCCATCGCCGCAAACGCAGTGCCTGTAACGCGGCCTGCATGCCGACGCTGTGCGGCGTTGCGTCCGCGTTGCCCGGTGCGTCTTCGTCGCATGGCCACTCATCCATCCTCCAACCTCGACTGCCCATGAACACCATGACCTCCCGCCTCGTTCCGCTCGCCGCCGCCGTCGCCATCGCCGTCGCTTCGTGCTTTCCGGTCGCCCATGCGGCCGAGGTGAACCTGCCGGACTTCACCGGTCTGGTCGAACAGGACGGCCCCGCGGTGGTGTCCATCGAGGCCATCCACGACGGTCGCAAGGCCAAGCCGTCGGTGCGCATGGACGATCAGGACGACGGCGATCCGATGCCCGACATCCTCAAGCGCTTCTTCGGCCAGCAAGGCATCCCGATGCCGACCCCGCAGCCCGACGAGGGCACCGCGATCGGCAGCGGCTTCATCATTTCCGCCGACGGCAAGATCCTCACCAATCATCATGTGGTGGAGGGTGCCGACCGGGTGATCGTGCATCTGGCCGATCGCCGCGAATTCACCGCCAAGGTGATCGGCTCCGATCCGATGTCCGACATCGCCCTGCTGAAAGTGCAGGCCAGCGACTTGCCGTATCTGAAACTGGCCACCGCGCGCTCGCTCAAGCCCGGGCAATGGGTGGTGGCGATTGGATCTCCATTCGGGCTGGATCATTCGGTGACCGCCGGCATTGTCAGCGGCGTGGGCCGCAGTTCGCTCGATCCGGGCCAGCAATACGTGCCCTTCATCCAGACCGACGTGCCGATCAACAAGGGCAATTCCGGTGGACCGTTGCTCAACACCAAGGGCGAAGTGGTCGGCATCAATTCGCAGATCTTCAGCATGTCCGGCGGCTATATGGGCGTGAGTTTCGCCATCCCGATCGAGACGGCGATGAACGCGGTCACCCAGATCGAGGCCACCGGCAAGGTGCGCCGCGGCGTGCTGGGCGTGCGCATCCAGCAGGTGACCACGCAGATCGCGCAGGCGATGGGCCTGTCGCGCAGCGGTGGCGCGCTGGTCGCGCAGGTCGAGCCGGGCAGCGCCGCGGCCAAGGCCGGCGTGCAGGCAGGCGACCTGATCACGGCCTTCAACGGTGCCCCGATCGACAGCTCCAACGACCTGCCGCCGCTGGTCGGCGCACTGCCGCCGGGCACGCATGCGACGTTGCAGGTCAGCCGCAACGGCAAGACCCTGAGCCTGCCGGTGGTGCTCGACGATCTGGCCAACGCGACCGCGGCGGCCACGCTGCCCGGCGCGCGCAGCCTGCCGCAGGCCCCGGCGGTGGCGTCCTCCGGCAAGCTCGGCATGGCCGTGCGCGACCTCGATCCCGCCCAGCGCAAGGCGATGAAACTCGATGCCGGACAGGGCGTGCTGGTCACCCGCGTGGTGGCCGACGCCGCGCGCCGCGCCGGTGTGCAGCCGGGCGATGTGATCCTGCGCGTGGGCAACCACGAGATCGGCAGCGCGAATGCGTTCTCCGAAGCCAGTTCCCGAGTCAAGGACGGCGACACCGTGATGCTGCTGGTGCGCCGCGACGACCAGACCCGCTTCATCGCCGTGGGGCCGATCGCCAAGAGTTGAGCGGGGGCCGGGCGTCTGCACAGCACTGGCAGGATACCGGATCGACCTTCGATACCTGCCAGCAGAGCGGCGCGCAGCAGCGCGCCGTCATCGGGAATCGGAACAGGCCGAATTCCAGTGTCATCCTGAGCGCAGCGAAGGATCTCGCACATCGACCCATGACTCCCTCGTTGCGCGCGGGATGGCAAGGCTGGGTGTTTCCATTCCACTACTCTCGCGTGTGCGATAATGCCCGGCTGATTCCCGGCATCGCGCCGCGGGCGCCGCCTGCGCCCCCGGCTAAAGCGTGTGCCGCACCGAACCGACGCGCCGACCGATGCAGCACATCCGCAATTTCTCGATCATCGCCCACATCGATCACGGCAAGTCCACGCTCGCCGACCGCATCATCCAGTTGTGTGGCGGGCTGGAGGCGCGCGAGATGGAGGCGCAGGTGCTCGATTCCAATCCGATCGAGCGCGAACGCGGGATCACCATCAAGGCGCAGTCGGTGTCGCTGCCGTACACCGCGCGCGACGGGCAGGTGTATCAACTCAATTTCATCGACACCCCCGGCCACGTCGATTTCAGTTACGAAGTCAGCCGTTCGCTGGCCGCCTGCGAGGGCGCGCTGCTGGTGGTGGACGCCGCGCAGGGCGTGGAAGCGCAGTCGGTCGCCAATTGCTACACGGCGGTGGAGATGGGGCTGGAAGTGGTGCCGGTCATCAACAAGATCGACCTGCCGACCGCCGACATCGACAAGGTGAAGGGCGAGATCGAGGCGGTGATCGGCATTCACGCCGACGATGCGGTGCCGATCAGTGCCAAGACCGGGCTGAACGTGGTCGAAGTACTCGAAGCGATTGTCTCGCGCATCCCGCCGCCAAAACCGCGCGACACCGAGCGCCTGCAGGCGCTGATCATCGATTCGTGGTTCGACAACTACCTCGGCGTGGTGTCGTTGGTGCGCATCATGCAGGGGCAGATCAAGCCCGGCGACAAGATCCTCGTGATGTCCACCGGGCGCACGCATCTGGTCGATGGCGTGGGCGTGTTCACCCCCAAACGCAAACCGCTGGATCAATTGGGTGCCGGCGAAGTGGGCTGGGTCACCGCCAGCATCAAGGACGTGCATGGCGCGCCGGTCGGCGACACGCTCACCTCGGCGCAGTCGCCGGCTGAACATCCGCTGCCGGGTTTCCAGGAAATGAAGCCGCGCGTGTTCGCCGGCCTGTTCCCGGTGGTCACCGACGACTATCCGGCGCTGCGCGAGGCGCTGGAAAAACTGCGCCTGAACGATGCCGCGCTGCGTTTCGAGCCGGAATCTTCCGAAGCGATGGGGTTTGGTTTTCGCTGTGGCTTCCTCGGTATGCTGCACATGGAGATCGTGCAGGAGCGCCTCGAGCGCGAGTACGACCTCGATCTGGTCACCACCGCGCCGACGGTGGTGTACGAGGTGCTGCGCACCGACGGCAGCGTGGTCACTCTCGACAATCCGGCCAAGCTGCCGCCGCCGAACCAGATCGAGGAAATCCGCGAACCGATCATCCTCGCCACCATCCTCACCCCGCCCGAACACGTCGGCAACGTCATCAAGCTGTGCGAGGAAAAGCGCGGCGTGCAGCAGGGCATCCTGTATCTGGGCGAGCAGGTGCAGATCAGCTACGAGCTGCCGATGGCCGAGGTGGTGCTGGATTTCTTCGATCGCTTGAAGTCGTGCAGCCGCGGTTACGCCTCGCTCGACTACCATTTCGTGCGTTTCGAGCACGGCCCGTTCGTGCGCGTGGATGTGTTGATCAACGGCGACAAGGTCGATGCGATGAGCCTGATCGTGCACCGTTCGCACGCCGACCGCCGCGGCCGCGAGATCACCGAGAAGATGAAGGAACTCATCCCGCGGCAGATGTTCGACGTGGCGATCCAGGCCGCGATCGGCGCCAATGTCATCGCCCGCACCACGGTCAAGGCGATGCGCAAGAACGTGCTGGCCAAGTGCTACGGCGGCGACGCCACGCGCAAGAAGAAGCTGCTGGAAAAACAGAAGGCCGGCAAGAAGCGGATGAAACAGGTCGGCAAGGTCGAGATACCGCAGGAGGCCTTCCTCGCGGTATTGCAGGTGGACGGTGGTGGTTGAAGTACCGCGGCCGATCCATGACCAATCGCACGGGCGCGCTTCGGGCAATGCAGGCGATGCTGCGCGCAGGCCTGCGGCGTCGGCGCAGCGGGTTCCATCCGGGATAGCCGGACATCACGAGGACATGTCACACCCATGAGATACGACTTCGCCCTGTTGTTCACGGTGCTGACCGCGCTGACTGGCTTGATCTGGTTGCTGGATACCATCTTCTTCGCTCCCGCGCGCCGCAAGGCCATGGCCGAGGAACAGTCCGCCATCGACGAGGCAACCGAGGCGGCGGCGATGCGCATCCGCGCGGCGCTGGCGAAAGAGCGTGTTCCGGATGTGGAAGTCGGCTGCAACGAGGCCGGCATCGGCATCGGCGTAGCGAACAAGGAAGATGTCGAGCGGATGCTGACGTTGTTGAAGCGCGAGATGCCCGAGCTGGATGTGCAGCCCGAGGGCGACGGCCTGCAAGCCAATCTGCGCGATGCCGGCGCGCGCACCCGCGTCCCGCTGGTGGTCGACTATGCGCGCTCGTTCTTTCCGGTGATCCTGGTGATCCTGCTGCTGCGCTCGTTCGTGGCCGAGCCCTACCGCATCCCATCCGAATCGATGATGCCCAACCTGCTGATCGGCGATTTCATCCTCGTCAACAAGTACGCCTATGGCCTGCGCCTGCCGGTGCTGGATACCAAGATCGTCAAAGTCGGCGAGCCGCAGCGTGGCGACGTGATCGTGTTCCATCCGCCGATCGCACCCGATCAGGTGTGGATCAAGCGGGTGATCGGCCTGCCGGGCGACACCATCAGTTACAACAACTACCAATTGACGGTGAATGGCCAGCCGGTTCCGTCGGAAAAAATCGGCCCCTACGTCGGACAAGGCAGCGGCGCCGACATGACCGGGGCGACGGTCGTGCGTGAGGATTTGCCGGGGCGCAGCCACACGATTTTGCAAAAGGATCTTCCCGAAATGGCCCAGGATCCGCGGGCCAACGGCACTTGGACGGTTCCGTCGGGCGAGTACTTCATGATGGGCGACAACCGCGACAACAGCGAGGACAGCCGGTTCTGGGATCACCATACCCTGCCGGAGGCCAACATCGTGGGCAAAGCCGAGCTGGTCTGGCTGAACATCGATTTCGGCGCGAAAAAGATGGACGGCTCGCGGATTGGTACTATCATCCGCTGACCGTCCACACTCGCCGGGGGAGAAGTACATGCGCACGCCAAAGGGGCAGCAAGGCATCACGTTCATGGGGTTCGTCATCGTGATGATCGTGATCGGCTTCTTCGCCTACATGGCGATGCGGTTGATCCCGATGTACAGCGAGTTTGCATCGATCAAGAAGGGGCTCGATGCAACCATGCAGGATCCGGCGATCAACAACATGGACGACTATCACATGCGCGATGCCATTTCCCGGCATTTCGAGGTGAGTTATGTCGATTCGATCGATCCGACGGTCAAGACATTCCCCAACGGCATTGTGATCAAACGTACGCAAGAAGGCCTGTCGTTCAGCGTGAATTACGATGCAAGGAAGCCGCTTTTCTACAATATCTTCTTGGTGGGCCATTTCGAATACACCGCGACCAACGCATCAACTGGCAAGCCAATCCCCGGTGGTGGATGATTTCGCTGCGCATGCGTTCTCCGATCGGGGTCTGCTCCAGCAGGCCCTGACCCATCGCAGCGCCGGCGCGCGTAACAACGAGCGCCTGGAGTTCCTCGGCGATGCGCTGGTCAACCTGATCGTCGCCGATGCGCTGTACGAACGTTGGCCCAAGGCAGACGAAGGCGCTTTGACGCGGGCGCGTGCCGAATTGGTGCGCGAATCCTCACTGGCAGGGCTGGCGCGCGGCCTTCGCTTGGGGGAGAAGCTTTCCCTCGGATCCGGCGAACTCAAGAGTGGCGGGCAGCGCCGCGATTCGATCCTTGCGGACGCACTCGAAGCCGTGGTCGCGGCCGTCTATCTCGATGCTGGTTTCGATACCTGCCGCAACGTTGTGTTGCCTTGGTTTGCTTTGGGGCTGGAATCGCTGCCGGTCGGAAAGGTCGCCAAGGACGCCAAGACCCGCTTGCAGGAATGGCTGCAGGCGCGGCAAGTCCAGCTGCCGGAGTACGCATTGATCGACACTTCCGGCGATGAACACGATCGCAGCTTCCGCGTGGACTGCCGCATCGTCGAGCCGCCGCTGCACGCCGAAGGCACAGGGTCTTCGCGCCGCGCTGCCGAACAGCAGGCTGCCGCCGAAGTGCTGCGCGCGTTGGAACCGGCGCGTGGTTGATCCATCGTTCCGCTCCGGCACGGTGGCGGTCGTCGGCCGTCCGAACGTTGGCAAGTCCACCCTCGTCAACGCCCTCGTCGGCGCGCGCGTGAGCATCGTTTCGCCGAAAGCGCAGACCACCCGCCATCGCCTGCTCGGTATCGCCAGCTTTTCTTCGGGCCAGTTGCTGTTGGTGGACACGCCGGGCATCCATCGTGCGGAGAAGCGCGCGCTCAACCGCTACATGAACCGCACCGCGCGCGGTGCGCTGGCCGGCGTGGACGCGGCGCTGCTGGTGGTGGAGGCGGGGCGATGGATGGACGAGGACGGCCTGGCGCTGGCGGCGCTCGCCGAGGCGAAGGTGCCGGTGGTACTGGTCATCAACAAGATCGACCGGCTCAAGGACAAGTCGGCGCTGCTGCCGTTCATCGCCGAGCATGCGCAGAGTGCCGTATTCCATGCCGTGCATCCACTGTCGGCGCTCAAGCGCAAAGGGCTGGATGCGCTGGTGACCGATGTGCTGGCGCTGCTGCCCGAAGCGCCGCCGGCCTATGCGGAGGACGAGATCACCGACCGCAGTCAACGCTTCCTCGCCGCCGAACTGCTGCGCGAGCAACTGCTGCTGCGGCTGGGCGAGGAGGTGCCGTATTCGGCTGCGGTCGCCATCGACCGCTTCGAAGAAGAAGGCGCGCTGTTCCGTATTGCCGCGACCATCTGGGTCGAACGCGAAGGGCAGAAAGCGATCGTGATAGGGAAGGGTGGCGAGGCGATCCGCGAGATCGGTCGCGCCGCGCGCGAGAACATGGAACGCCTGTTCGACCGCAAGGTGTTCCTCGAAACATGGTGCCGGGTGCGCGAAGGATGGGCGGACGACATCGCGGCGCTGCGGCAGTTTGGGTATGAGTAGCCGTGAATCGTGAATCGTGAATGGTGAATCGTGAATGGTGAATGGTGAATGGTGAATCGTGAATGGTGAATCGTGAATCGTGAATGGTGAATCGTGAATCGTGAATGGTGAATCGTGAATCGTGAATCGTGAATCGTGAATCGTGAATCGTGAATCGTGAATCGTGAATCGTGAATCGTGAATCGTGAATCGTGAAT
>JAFEBV010000034.1 GCA_018242485.1 Pseudomonadota bacterium | reverse complement strand
TGCACGATTCACGATTCACGATTCACGATTCACGATTCACGATTCACGATTCACGATTCACGATTCACGATTCACGATTCACGATTCACGATTCACGATTCACGATTCACGATTCACGAATCACCCCTTCCCCTCGAACAACTCGCGCCCGATCAGCATGCGACGGATCTCGTTCGTGCCCGCGCCGATGGCGTACAGCTTGGCGTCGCGCAGGATGCGGCCGGTCGGGTATTCGTTGATGTAGCCGTTGCCGCCCAGAGCCTGGATGCCTTCCAGCGCCACCTGCACCGCGCTTTCCGATGCGTGCAGCAGGCAGGAGGCGGCGTCCACGCGCGACTTGTGGCCGGCGTCGTAGTCGCGAGCGACCTGATAGGCGTAGGCGCGGCTGGATTGCAGCGCGGTGTACATGTCGGCGATCTTGCCCTGCATCAGGCCGAAGGTGCCGATCGCCACGTCGAACTGTTTGCGTTCGCGCACATAGGGCAGGGCGATGTCGAGCGCGGCCTGCATGAGTCCGATCGGGCCGCCGCTGAGCACGAGGCGTTCGGTGTTCAGGCCGCTCATCAGCACCTTCACACCCTGATGGACTTCGCCAAGCACGTTTTCGACTGGAATCTCGCAGTTCTCGAACACCAGTTCGCAAGTGTTGGATCCGCGCATGCCGAGCTTGTCGAGCTTCTGAGCGGTGGAGAATCCCTTCATGCCGCGCTCGACGAGAAAGGCGGTCATGCAGCGGCTGCCGGCGTCCTTGCCGGCGGTACGCATATAGACGATCAGCACGTCGGCCTCGGGGCCGTTGGTGATCCACATCTTGTTGCCGTTGGCCACCCACACGCCATCGCGTAGCTGCGCGCGGCAGTTCATCGATCCGACCACGTCCGAACCGGCACCCGGCTCGCTCATCGCCAGCGCGCCCTTCCATTCGCCCGAGCACAACTTCGGCAGGTACTTGGCGCGCTGCGCGGGGTTGCCGTTGTTGAACAGGTTCTGCACGCACAGGTTGGAGTGCGCGCCGTAGCTCAGACCGACCGAGCCGGAGGCGCGGGAGATTTCCTCCATCGCCACCATATGCGCGAGGTAGCCCATCTCCGATCCGCCGAACTCGGCCGGCAGGGTGATGCCGAGCAGACCCATGCCGCCGAGTTTTTCCCACAGGTCGGCGGGGTACAGGTTGTCGTGGTCGATCTGCGCGGCGCGCGGGGCGATTTCAGTGTCGGCGAAACGACGCACCGCTTCGCGCAGTGCGTCGATCTCTTCACCCAGCGGAAAAGTTCGCATGAGTCAGTCCTGAACCGATGATGCGATCCATGGATGGATCGCACGCAAATCAAACACGCAGTGGTTGATTTGGCGGAGCCGAGTCCGGGCGTGCACCGGGCTCGACGAGTTGAAGAAGGGCAGGAAAGCCCTTTCTTCAACCATCACACAAAGCCGCTCAGCCGTGGCGCATGCGGCCGAGGAAGCGCGGCTGGCCCATGTGCGGCAGCTTGACCTTGCCGATCAGGGCGATGCGCTCCTCGGCCATGCGGTCGGCGGCCTTGTAGGTGGGGATGCCGTCGCGCTTGGCGATCTGGAAGATCTTGCCGAGGTTGTAGTAGATCGTGCGCATCATGCGCATCGCGCGCTCGCGGTTGTAGCCGTCGATCTCCAGCGAGACGTTCATCACCCCGCCGGCGTTGACCGCGTAGTCGGGCGCGTACAGGATGCCGCGCTTTTCCAGTTCGTCGCCGATGGCGTCGTTGGCGAGCTGGTTGTTGGCCGCGCCGCAGATGACCTTGCACTTCAGCCGCGGCAGGGTGTGCTCGTTGACGGTGCCGCCGAGCGCGCACGGTGAATACACGTCGGCGTCGGTGTCGTAGATCTTGTCCAGCGGCACCGCCTCGGCGCCGTATTCGTTGACCGCCTGATCGACCAGCTTCTGGTTGATGTCGGTCACGTACACCTTGGCGCCTTGCTCGCGCAGCAGCTTGATGAAGTGCATGCCGACGTGGCCGGCGCCCTGCACGGCGTAGGCGTGCTTGCCGACTTCCTCGTGGCCGAACTTCACCTGCAACGCGGCCATCAGGCCCTGCAGGGTGCCGTAGGCGGTGAACGGCGAGGGGTCGCCCGAGCCGCCGTGCACCTGATGCACGCCGGTGACGAACTCGGTCTCGCGGAACACGTATTCCATGTCGTTGACGTCGATGCCCACGTCCTCGGCGGTGATGTAGCGCCCGCCCAGCGAGTTGACGAAACGGCCGAAGGCGCGGAACAGCGCCTCGGACTTGTCCTTGCTCGGATCGCCCCAGATCACCGCCTTGCCGCCGCCGAGGTTGAGGCCGGCGACCGCGTTCTTGTACGTCATGCCGCGCGAGAGCCGCAGCGCGTCGTTGAGGGCTTCCTCGTCGTTCTTGTACGGCCACATGCGGGTGCCGCCCAACGCCGGCCCCAGCACGGTGTTGTGGATCGCGATGATGGCCTTCAGGCCGGCATCGGGGTTGTGGCAGAAGACGACTTCCTCGTGGCCGAACTTGGCGAGGTGCTCGAAAATCATGAGGCGACTCCGTTGATGAAGACGGTGGGTGGATGGCAGCCTTGGCTGCGTGCCCCGCATCCTGAGCGGGGGAGCCGCCCATTCTATCGCACCACGCGCAATCCATTAGAACGTGCGCAGCGGGCGGGCGCGAATCCAGCAGGTGGACAGCCACTTCTCGCCGGCACGCACCGGCATGCCGGCGTGCAAGCTGTCCGGATCGGGACGCCCGTCGGCGTGGACGTTGCGAAACAGCACCGCGCGACCGCGGCGTGGGCGCACATCGAGGTGGCGTGCCGGGAACGCGGTCTCGCCGCCGGCCTCGACCTCGTTGAGATACACGCACACGGTGGCGTTGCGTTGTCCGCCAGGGTCGGCCATCTGCGGCGCGGAGGGCAGGTAGTAATCGCGATGCGGGCGGTACTGTTCGCCGGGCGCGTAATGAAGCAAGACCAGTGGTTCGCAATGCGCTGGTTCCGAGTCGCCCAACGCGGCCATGCGTTGTTGCAGCAGACGGATGCCGAGGTCCTCGATGCCCGACGCGAAGCTCATGTCGCGGCTGGTGCGGATGTCGTACTCGAGCCGCTGCCCGGTTTGCGGATGGATCACCTGCGAGCGCGAGAGATAGCGCACGCCGGAGTAGATGATGTAACGGCATTCCTCGTCGGAAAGCAGGCCGTCGCAGGTGGCGATCTGCGGTGATTCGCACAGGTGCTGGATGTCGCGCGTGGTGGTGTCGATGGTTTGCAACGCATCCCACGGTGGTTCGGCGTTGCGGTTCGATGGCGCTGCGGGTGCCGAGGATGCCAGCGTCGTCGGCAATTCGACCGGCATGTCGATGGCATGCAATTGTGCGGCCAGTGCGCGCGCGGCGGCTGGATCGGGAAGCGTGCCGATGCCCGTGTGCAAACGGGCGGCGTACAGCGCGGCGGCAATGGGATCGCGCAACGCGGTTGCACGTTGCAGGCAGACTGTGGCGGCGTGCTGCAGTTCCGGTTTGTCGCTGCGTCCGAAGCACAGGCCAGCCACACGCAGCGCGGCAGGAAAACTCCGGCGCGCGCTATCGGCGAGCAGCGCATCGACGCGGGCGGCGTCGAATGGCAACAAGACGCCGCCGAGCACGATCTGCGCCAGCAACCACGGCGTCTCCGGCGTACCGCCGGCCTGTTCGGCGCGTTGCAGCAGTTGCAGTGCGTGCGACGGATCGGCTTCGCGACCGAAACCGTGCAGGTTCACGATCGCAAGCTCGGTCAACGCGGCCGGGTGTTCCACCGCGGCGGCACGTTCCAGCCACTGCGAAGCGCCGTCGAGGTCGTCGGCGGCCAGCCGTTCGCGCGCCTGACGGTAGGCGTGCTCGGCGTCGGCATGGGGCTGGGGCTGTGCGCCGGGAACCGCTGTGTTCGCCATGTCCGCCTGTGTCGCGCTGTGCAGGATGATGACCGTGCAGTGTAACAATCCGCGCGGAAGGGCAGGCGGGCGGGAAGGGTACAATCAACGATTCGCACACCGAGTACCGGAGTCACGATGAGCACGCCCAGCCCTGTCGCCGCCGAGCGCGGTCACGCCGCCGCTCCTGCCCCCGAGGCGAGTCCGTTGCGCTTCGTCACCGCCGCCAGCCTGTTCGACGGCCACGACGCGGCGATCAATATCATGCGCCGGCTGATCCAGGCGCAGGGCGTGGAGGTCATCCACCTCGGCCACAACCGCAGCGTCGAGGACGTGGTGCGCGCGGCCTTGCAGGAGGACGCCGACGCCATCGCGCTGTCGAGCTATCAGGGCGGCCACGTCGAATACTTCAAGTACATGGTGGACATGCTGCGCGAGCGCGGCGCGTCCCACATCCGCGTGTTCGGCGGCGGCGGCGGCACCATCACCCCGGAGGAAATCCGCGAACTGGAGGACTACGGCGTCGAGCGCATCTACCACCCCAACGACGGCATGAAGCTGGGGCTGGTGGAGATGATCGGGGATGTGGTGGCGCGCGCTGCGCGCGCGCGGGACTCGGGACTCGGGACTCGGGACTCGGCAAAGGGCGCCAAGCCGGTTTTCAATAACGAAATCGCGATCGGCGAGATGTTGAGCGCGATCGAAGACAGATTTTTTTCCGAATCCGAATTGGCTTTGCTGCGCAAACAATGGAATTCCAGCATTGCCTCCGAGTCCCGAGTCCCGAGTCCCGAGTCCCGGCCTGCGCCTGTCATCGGCATCACCGGCACTGGCGGCGCGGGCAAGTCCTCGGTCACCGACGAGCTGCTCAACCGCTTCCTCGCCAGCTTCCCGCACATGCGCATCGCGGTGATTTCGGTCGATCCCACGCGTCGGCGCAGCGGTGGCGCATTGCTGGGCGATCGCATCCGCATGAACTCGCTGCGCAGCCATCGCGTCTACATGCGCTCGATGGCCACGCGCCGGCAGAACGTGGCGACCAATGCGGTGCTCAAGGACTGCATCGGTTTCCTCAAGGGGTTGGGATTCGATTTGGTGATCGTGGAGACCGCCGGCATCGGCCAGTCCGATTCGGAGATCGTGGATTTGGTCGATTTCCCGGTGTACGTGATGACCAGCGATTACGGCGCGGCCAGCCAGCTGGAGAAGATCGACATGATCGACTTCGCCCAGCTCATCGTGCTCAACAAGTACGACCGCCGCGGTGCCGAGGACGCGCTGCGCGACGTGCGCAAGCAGTGGAAGCGCAACCACGCCGCGTTCAAGGTCGCCGATGCCGACGTGCCGGTGTACCCGACCATCGCCAGCCAGTTCAATGACCCGGGTATCAGCTGGATGTTCGTGAACCTGTGCCGGTTGCTGCGCGAGAAGCTGGGAATAGGGAATGGGGAATCGGGAATCGGGAAAGCAGGAAACGAGAATGCACGAAACGCGAAGGCGGAAGCTTCACGCTGTGACTTCCGGCCGCAACTCGACACCACCTTGAAAGAACCGCGCGCGACCGTGCTGATCCCCGGTCAGCGCACGCGCTATCTGGCCGAGATCGCCGAGCAGGGCAGGGCGATCAATGCATCGATCGGCAAGCAGGCCGAGGCGGCCGACCGCGCGCAGGCGTGCTGGCAGGCGCTGCATGAACTCGGGGATGTGAAATTGCCGAAGCAGCTTGCGCTGTACGAGGCCGAGTCCCTTCTCCCTCCGGGAGAAGGTGCCCGTAGGGCGGATGAGGGAAAGATCCAACAGGTCGCTGGGAAGCAGGATTCAACGCATGATTTTCTTCCCTCATCCGGCGCTGCGCGCCACGTGACTCGCGCCATCCCTGGCGCTCGCCCTGCCGGGCCAGCTTCGCTGTTCGCTGGCGCATCCTGCGCCAGCAGTCCCCCGGAGGGGGAAGGAACTGCCGACCGCACGCTGCTGACCTTGCGCCAGCGCTACAACGATGCGGTGCAGTCGCTGTCGTCCGAATCGCTCAAGCTGCTGCGCGAATGGCCGCAGCGGCTGCACGCGATCGTCGAGGAAGCCAACGAATACCAGGTACGCGGCAAGACCATTCGGGTGGAGAACTACCGCGAGTCGCTGTCGCACCAGAAGGTGCCGAAGATCGCCGCGCCCACGTACAAGAGTTGGGGCGAACTGCTGACCTTTCTCGGCAAGGAAAACCTGCCCGGCAGCTATCCCTACACCGGCGGCGTGTATCCGTACCGGCGCAGCGGCGAGGATCCGATCCGCATGTTCGCCGGCGAAGGCACGCCCGAGCGCACCAATCGCCGTTTCCATTACCTCTCGCAAGGCTTGCCGGCGGCGCGGCTTTCGACCGCTTTCGACAGCGTGACCCTGTACGGAGAGGATCCGGCGCAACGCCCGGACATCCTCGGCAAGATCGGCAATTCCGGCGTCAACGTGCCCACGCTGGACGACATGAAGAAGCTGTATTCGGGCTTCGACCTGTGCGCGCCCAACACCTCGGTGTCGATGACCATCAACGGGCCCGCGCCGATCATCTTGGCGATGTTCATGAACACCGCCATCGACCAGCAGGTCGAGAAATACCTGAAGGAAGATCCGGCGCGTTGGGCGGATGCGCAGGCGAAGATCGACGCCTTCTTCGGCGGTCGTGATCGGCCACGCTATCACGGTGAATTGCCGGCTGGAAACAACGGTCTCGGGCTGGCCTTCCTCGGCATGACCGGCGATCAGCTCGTCGATGCCGACACCTACGCACGGATCAAGGCGCACACGCTCTCCACCGTGCGCGGCACCGTGCAGGCCGACATCCTCAAGGAGGATCAGGCGCAGAACACCTGCATCTTCAGCACCGAGTTCGCGCTGCGGATGATGGGCGACATCCAGCAGTATTTCGTCGCCCACACGGTGCGCAATTTCTACTCGGTGTCGATTTCGGGTTACCACATCGCCGAGGCCGGCGCGAACCCGATCAGCCAGCTTGCCTTCACGCTGAGCAACGGCTTCACCATCGTCGAGTATTACCTCGCGCGCGGCATGCGGATCGACGACTTCGCACCGAACCTGAGTTTCTTCTTCAGCAACGGCATGGATCCGGAGTACACCGCGATCGGCCGCGTGGCGCGGCGCATCTGGGCGCGGGCGATGCGCGAGCGCTATGGCGCCAACGAGCGCAGCCAGATGCTCAAGTACCACATTCAGACCTCCGGCCGTTCGCTGCACGCGCAGGAGATCCAGTTCAACGACATCCGCACCACCTTGCAGGCGTTGTACGCGCTGTTCGACAACTGCAATTCGCTGCACACCAACGCCTACGACGAGGCGATCACCACCCCGACCGAGGAATCGGTGCGCCGCGCGGTGGCGATCCAGATGATCATCAACAAGGAGCTGGGCCTGAACTTCTGCGAGAACCCGTGGCAGGGCAGCTTCGCGGTCGAGTACCTGACCGACCTCGTCGAGGAGGCGGTGTACAAGGAGTTCGAGGCGATCAGCGAGCGCGGCGGCGTGCTCGGCGCGATGGACACCATGTACCAGCGCGGCAAGATCCAGGAGGAGTCGCTGTACTACGAGCACAAGAAGCACGACGGCACGCTGCCGCTGGTGGGCGTGAACACCTTCCTGCCCAAGGAACACGGCGGCGAGATCGCCACCACCATCGAGCTGATCCGCTCCACGCCGGAAGAAAAGGCGCAGCAGATCGCCAACGTGCGGCAGTGGCAATCCGGGCGCAACCGTTATGCACCGGCGGGCGAGACCGAGCATGGGCACACCGCGAATGCCGACGAAATCAGCGAGCCCGATGCCCATGACGGTCACGGGCTGGCGTGGCTGCAACACGTCGCCCGCGAGCGGCGCAACCTGTTCGAGGCCTTGATCGAGGCGGTCAAGACCCACAGCCTCGGGCAGATCAGCCACGCGCTGTACGACGTGGGTGGCGAGTACCGGCGCAACATGTGACGACGTGCTGCGCGCTCGTGCGGCGTGCCGTCGTCAGTTCGTCGTGGCGACTTTTTCCACCGCGTGCAGCCGCCGCACGCGGTCGCGCACCGCCGCGACGAGGTGGCGCGGGCGGATCGGCTTGAACAAGAAATCGTCGCCGCCGGCGTTGATCGCCTCCAACCGCGAATCCGGGTCGCTCTCGCCGGACAGGAACACGATCGGGATGCGCGCGAACTGCGGGTCGTCGCGCAGCAGCATGGTGACCTCCACGCCGTTGGCGAAGGGCATGTGCAGATCCATCAGGATCAGGTCGGCGTGTTCGGCGGCCAGCGCATCGGCCACCCGCATGGGGTCGTGCTCCACGCGCGCGCGCATCCCGGCGCGCGCGAGCACCGCCTGCGCGAAAAGCGCGTCGGCACGCTGATCGTCGACCACCAGCACCCGCACCGGTTCGGCAGCGGACGCGGCGTGCAGCGCATGCAGGCGCTCGGCCACGCCGGCGGCATCGAAGGGCGGGAACAGCAGCAGGTCGGCGCCGGCGCGATAGGCGGCGCGGCGAACCTCCAACGTGTCCTGCGGCGCCATGAGGATCATCTGGATGTGCCGCGGCGGCTGCGCGTGATGCTGCGCGTCGCGGCGCAGGGCGCCGACGATCCCCAGCCGCGACGCCTGCGAGGCGTCGACCAGCAGCATGTGCGGCATCAGGCAGGTGAGCATCTCGGACAATTCCTCGATGCTCTCCACCGATTCCACCGCGTGGCCTTGCGCCTCCAGCCGTGCGCCGAGTTCGTGCGCGAATGCGTTGCCGTCGCTGAAGTGGAAGATGCGGCGCATGCCGCCATCGCCGGCCACGTCGAGTTCCTCGGCATCGTCCAGACCTGCTGGATCGAAGCGCGCGGCGGTCGCGCGCGGCGTTCCCGTTGCGTTCGCTGCGGGAGCGGAGATGTTCGTCGTTTCATCGCCCGATGCGATGGTCGATTCCGCAGCAGACGGGGTGTGGTGCGGAAGATCGGGTTCGGCGGGAGCGGGTTCGGTGCGAATCGATTCGGCGCGTTGCGATCCGGCAGGGATGCATTCGACGAGAACGGGTTCGGCGGCGATGGATTCGGTCTGGCTGGATTCGATGGGTTGCGATGCTGTCGCCGCACCAGCATGTGTGGCGACTTCATCCCCGGTTGCGGCACGAATGATTTCCGCATCGAGTTCGGCCGCGTCGGCTGCGGCGTCGACACCGGGTGCCGACGTGGCATCGCCGGCGTCCGGGGCGGTCGACGTGTCGGTGGATTCGGCGTTGTTCGCGATGCCGGATTCCGTTGCGGTTGCGGCGTCTCCGATCGGCGTCAGCGTTGCAGGCGCTGCGCTCGCCGGCGCGGCGGGCAACGAGCGCAGTACGGCCGACAGCAACGCAAACAGACCTTCGGTCTGTTTCGGGTCGGGCCCGCGCATGCTGGCGGCGAATCCGCTCACGCGCCACGCCAGCGCCAGCAGGGCGTCGCGGGTGCCGTCCAGCGCGTAATTGCTGCTGGCCTCGGCCAGGCGATGCGCATCGCCGCTCAGCACCACCATGCTTTTCGGATCCCAGCCGGCGAAGCGGTAGCGCAGGATGCGGCGTTCGAAATCGGCGATCCGTCGCGGCAGGTAGCGCAGGAACGCTTGCCGGTTCTGTTCGTGCTGCGACGGCGGTTCGCTGTTGTCTTGCATGTCCTGTCGCCGCTGGTCCATCGTCCCGTATCCATCGTGCAGGCCGATCGCGCGCGTCCGTGCTGGACGACGCCGGCAACCCTCGGCCGGAGAGTTGGGACTGTACGCGAAGCGGCGGCGGGCGTCATCGGCGCGTACGCGCGTCGCCGGGATGGCTACCGCATGCCGGTCACGATGCGGAAGCGGACGCCGCGCCAGGCGGTTGTTCCAGCACGCACACGCGGTTGCGCCCTTCGCGCTTGGCTTGATACAGCGCCATGTCGGCCTCGCGCAGCAGCGGATGGGTCTGTTGCAGGGCGTGGATCGTCGCGCTGGCGACGCCCGCGCTGATGGTCACCCGCCGCGTCTGGGTCGTGCCGGGCAGGACGATGTCGCGTTCGGCGACCGCTTGCCGGAAAGTTTCGGCAACCTGTGTCGCGGTCTCGACACCCTCTCCGGGCAGCAGGCAGGCGAATTCCTCGCCGCCGTAACGCGCGACCAGCGCGCACTCCGGCGCGCGTTCGCGCAGCGTCTGAGCAACCACCCGCAGGGCTTCGTCGCCGGCAGGATGGCCCCAGGTGTCGTTGAAATTCTTGAAGTGGTCCACGTCGATGAATACCAACGCGGTCGGGGTGCCGGTGGCCACGTCCGTCGGCAACTTGTCGATGCGCTCCAGCAGGCGACGGCGGTTGGCCAGCCCGGTCAGGGCGTCGGTGTACGACAATTCCAGCAGACGCGTGTTGGCGGTGTCGAGTTCGGCGGTGCGCTCGATCACGCGCTGTTCCAGCGCACGCCGCTGCGCGCGCAGCCGGCGCGTGCGCAGGTGGGCGATGCCGTAGCCGGCCAGCACCAGCAGCAGCACGCCGGCCAGTTCGGCCCAGCGCTGCTGCCACCAGTGCGCATCCACTTCGATGGCCAGATCGAAGGGCTTGGCGAGGTTGCCGGCGTAGTCGCGCGCTTCCACACGCAGGGTGTAGTCGCCCGGCGGCAGCGAACTGAAGTTGCGCGTGGATTCGGCCGTCCATTCCTCCGGCGCATCCTCGTAGCCGATCAGCTGGGTGCGGTAGCGCGAATCCTCCTCGCGGTTCCACGACAGCAGGCCGTAGTGGATCGCGATGTCGCGCGCGCCGGCCGGGACGTGCACCGGATCGGCATCGACCGCGCGCCCGTCGATGCGCACGTCGAGCAGCCTGAGCGGCTTGGCGTGGTCGTCGTGCAGTTCGGCATTCGGGTCGTATACGGTCAGCCCGCCCAGCGTGCCCGCCCAGTAGCGGTCGTGGCTGTCGATGAACTGGGCGTTGACGTTGCATTCGTCGTGTACCATGCCGTCGGCGCGGGTGAACACACGCGAACGGTAACCGCCGCCGGCCGGCGTGAGTTGCTGCACGCCGTTGTTGGTGCAGATGTAGACGCGACCCTTGGAATCGGCCAGCGCGCCATAGGTGGACGGGTTGGGCGGTTTGGGAAGATCGTTGGGCAGCACCTTCGGATGCGCCGGATCGCCGATGTCCACGCGGGCGATGCCGTCGAACCAGGTGCCGATCCACAACACCGGGCGCCCGTGCGCATCGTCGATCGTGCGGATCGCCATCAGGTCGTCGTCCGGCAGCCCCGCCTTGCGGCCGAACAATTCCCAGTGCGTGCCGTCGAAGTGCGCCAGCCCGTGGTCGGTCGAGGCCCACAACCAATGATGGCTCGCGGAGTCGATCGTTTCGACCAGACTCATGCAGCGCCACGGCACGTTCACGCCCGGCAACCGGGTGGCGCTCCAGGCGCCATCGCGGCGCAGGTACAAACCGGTGCGGGTGCCGACCCACAACTCGTTGTGGCCGTCGAGGCGGCGCTCGAACACGCTCAGCACCGCATCGCCGTTGGACACCGGCCACGGCGTCGGCGCCCGTTCGAAGATCGGGTCATCCGGCCCATCGCGTTCGCGCGAAAGCGCGCCGCCCACCTGTCCGATCCACAGCCCCGCTCCGTCGAACTGGATCGGCTGGATCACGCGCACGCCGGGGCCGGCCAGCGAGCCGTCGGCCTGGGTGAAGGTGCGCCAGCGACCGTCGTCGTACAGGCTCAAACCGCCATCGTTGGCGCCCACCCACAGGCGTTCGCGACCGGCCGCATCGGTATCCACGCGCACGGAGTACACGCCGGTGCTGTGCGCGCCCGCCAGCGAGGCGGTGGTCCAGGCGTTGGCGTCCAGCACGCTGCGCGCCACGCCGCCTTCGGTGGCCAGCCACAGCACTTCGTTGCCGCCCGGGCTACGCCACGCGTACAGACCGCGAATCACGTCCGAGGGCAGGCCGTGGCTGCGGTTGAATACTTGAATATGATCGTCGTGCAAACGCACCAGACCGCCGCGGGTGGACACCCACAAAACCGGGCTGCCGTCGAGGGACTTCGTGCTGGTGAAGTCGTAGATCTGGTTGCTGGGCAGGCCGCCGTCAGCCACGCTCCAGCGCCGCAGTCCGTGCTCGTCCAGCCGCCACAGACCCAGCCCCATCGCCGAAATCCACAACACTTCGTGGCCGTCGCGGATGGTGGTGCGCAGGTACTCGATCTGTACCGAGCGCAGCTCCTTGCCGTCCCACGGCTTCCAGCCGGGGATGCCCTCGTCGCGGTACCACAGGCCGCTGGTGTTGCTGCCGACCCACTGGCGTCGGTGGCCGTCGAGCACGATCGTCTGCGCCATCGACAGGATGACCTTGGGCGGCAGGCTGGCGTTGTCGGGGTCGAGTTGCCAGCGGCCGTCGCGACGCAGCATCAGGCCGCGATCCCAGGTCAGCGCCCACAAGGTGACGTGCCCCTGCACGTCGGTGGTCTCGGCGAAGCGGCGGATGTCCTGCGTGGGCAATCCGCTGGCGCGATTCTCCACATGCCAGCGGTGGCCGTCGTAGCGGGCCAGCCCGTTGCTGGTCATGGCCGCCCACAGGGTGCCTTCGTGATCGACGTACAGGGCATCGACAGGGTGCGCCATCGCCGGGTCGGGCGACGCCGTCCAGCGCTGGCCGTCGTAGCGATACACGCCCACCGGCGTGGCTGCCCACACGAAGCCCTCGCGGTCGGTCTGCACGGCCTGGATGACCGTGTTCGGCAACCCGTCGTGGGTGGAGAAACTGGTGAAGCTGGGCGCGCCCAGATCGTGCAGATCCAGCGGTTGCGCCCCTGCCGCACCGATCGGCAGCAGCGCCAGCAGCAGTGCGACGAGGATGACGATGAATCGTGACGCCGTGGCGTGGGTGTCGCCGCAAGGGTGGTTCGTTACGGAAGATTGCTGCGGCGGATGGTCGGGTCGATCCAGATCGCAGCCAACGTGCGGCGATCCCGGCGGAGTGGCGCCGGTCGCATCATCCTGCGTTGAATCCACCACCCGACGCGCACGCACGACCACGACGGTGCATCCCCCTGTCTGCCTGTCCGGCAGTATGCCGCAACGCACAGGTCAGCCGCTGGGCTGACAAGCTTGCGCGGGCCTTGCGGGGAAATCCCGGAAAGCCTGGCATTTCACTTTGCGTACTGCCCCGGATGGTAGTGCCCCGGCTCGGCGCGGAACGGGATCGCCAGCCGGTTCCAGCCGTTGATCACGATCACCGCCAGCGACAGATCGACCAGTTCCTTCTCGCTGAATTGCGCGCGCGCCTGCGCATAGGTTTCGTCGGGCACGTCGCGGGTGTCGGCGATCGTGGTCAGCGCTTCGGTCCACGCCAGCGCCGCGCGTTCGCGTGCGCTGTAGAACGGCGATTCGCGCCACGCGTTCAACAGGTACAGGCGTTGTTCGGTTTCGCCGGCCGCACGCGCGTCCTGGGTGTGCATGTCCAGGCAATAGGCGCAGCCGTTGATCTGCGAGGCGCGGGTCTTGACCAGTTCGAGCAGGGAGTGCTCGATCCCGCAGTTATCCACGTGCCGTTGCAGGCCGAGCATGGCCTTGAAGCCTTCCGGCGATGCGTGGTGGTAGTCGAAGCGTTGGGTCATGGGATATTCCTCCAAGAAATCGAATCCGCAACCGCCGTGCAATCGGGTTTCAATGGAACGGCAGCGGCTTGCCGGCAGCATCCGGATGCATGAAGAAATCGTGCAGGTATTTCTCGCCCTCGTCGTCGAAGATGGTGACGATGGTTTTCATTTCCGGATGCTGCGCGCGCACATGGCGTGCGGCGATCAGATGCGCGCCGGAACTGGGCCCGCAGAACAGTCCACGGGTGCGCGCGAGAATGCGCATCTGTTCCACCGCCTCGGCGCTGGCTACGCTGGTGGTATCGCCGACCAGCGCGCGGTGGCGGGCGAAGATGCCCGGCACGAAGCCATCGGAGATGCCCTCGATCTGGTGCAGCGCCACCTCGCCGCACAGGATGGTGCGCGATTCGGAAGGCTCCATCGCGAACAGGCGCACGTTCGGGTTGACCTTGCGGAACGCCTGCCCCACGCCAATCAGGGTGCCGCCGGTGCCCACGCCGTGCACGAAGGCGTCGGGCACGCGGCCGGCGGGCAGTTGCGCGAGGATTTCCGGACCCAGCCATTCGCGGTTTTCCTCGACGTTCCATTCGGATTCGAACTGGCCGGGAAAGAAGAAACCCGGCTGGCGGCCGAGCTCGCGCGCACGCTCCAGCGCGGCGTTGACGTGAAAGCTGCCGCAGAACAGCACCTCGGCACCGAAGGCGCGCGAGATCGCGACGCGCTCGCTGGACAGCCCCTCGGGCATGACCACGAGCATGCGGTAGCCCTTGACCGCCGCGATCATCGCAAACGCATTGCCGGTGTTGCCGGAGGTGGCCTCGACGATGGTGTCGCCGGGCTTGATCGCACCGCTGGCCTCGGCGCGCTCGATGATGTATTTCGCGATGCGTGCCTTGATCGAACCGGAAGGGTTGAGAAATTCGCATTTGGCGAAGATGCCGTCCTCGATTTCCAGCAACGGGGTGTCGCCGATCGCGTCGAGGATGTTGGTCGAGACGGATGGATAACGGATGGGCATGGCGTGGCTCGGGGATGAACCTTGGCAGTGTGGCGCGCTCGCTTTCTGGTTTCCATGACGCATGTCAGCGCATGCGCGGCGCACACGGGTCGTGCGGTGTAGGCTGAAATGCTCGCAGGAACGGAAGCACGATCATGAATCACGCCATTCAAATCGCGCGCGCGCAGGCCTTCCGCCGCCTGCACGATCGCACGGCGATCCTGCTGCTGCCCAATGCCTGGGATGCCGGCAGCGCGGCCTTGTTCGCCCGTCGTGGATTTCCCGCCATCGCCACCACCAGCGGCGGGATGGCGTGGTCGCTGGGCTACGCCGACGGCGAGTGCGTCCCGTTGCCGGAAGTGCTGGCGGCGGTGGCGCGCATCACCCGCGCGGTGGATGTGCCGGTAAGCGTGGATTTCGAGGGCGGCTACGGCCACGACGCAGAGGCAGTCGGTGCCAGCGTGCGCGCGGTGATCGCCGCCGGCGCGGTCGGCATCAATCTGGAAGACGGCATGCCCGGGCACGGGCCGTTGCGTCCGCCCGCCGAGGCCGCGGCGCGGATCGCCGCCGCGCGTGCGGCCGCCGATGCCGCTGGCGTGCCGATCTTCATCAACGCGCGCGTCGATCACTGGCTGCACCCGGCCGCCGATCCCGCCGAGCACCTTGCCGATGCGATCGCGCGGGCGCGCGCCTACCTTGCTGCCGGTGCCGATGGCATCTATCCGCTGGGGCTCACTGACCGCGCCACGCTCGCCGCCTTCATCCGCGCCGTCGATGCGCCGGTGAACGTCGCCGCCGGCGCGGGCGTACCACCATTGGCCGAACTGGCGGCGCTGGGCGTGGCACGGGTCAGCACCGCCACCCGGCTGGCCACGCTGGCGTTGGGTGCGGTGGATCATGCCGTGCGTCGCGTGCTGGACGAAGGCGGCTTCGATGCGCTCGCCGCGGACTTCGTCTATGCCGATGCGCAGGGCTTGTTTGGATCACGGAACTGATCCGCATGGGCTGAGCCACGAGCGTCACGCAGCATCGCTGCGCGTTGCTCAGCGCCGCCTCTTTTTCGACTTCGGAGGGTTCTTCTCCGTCGCCGGCAAGCTGGCGATGTGCTGCAACTCGCCGGGCAGTCGCGCTTGCACCTGTTGCAACAGATCGATGGCCGCGGGGCTGGCAGCGGGCGAGCCATCGGCGGCGGCGATCCGCACCGTCGTGGTGGGCTGGACATGGTCGGCATCCAGCACGATGCCGTGGGTGATGAGCAACAGGCGTTCACCGCGATAATCCACCTCGTACAGGCCCAGCATCTGCGCGCGGCTGCGGTAGGCCACGCCCGGTGTGTTCACGAGGATCTGGCCGAGCGCGTTCCAGGCATCGAGCTGGACGGCGGCGATGGTGAAATCGGATGCGGGCACTGCGGGGGCAATGACCGCTGGTACGGGCGAGGGAGATGGTGTGGTCGCGCAGCCGCCGAACAGAATCGCCGCAGCCAGCAGGCAGGCGATCCGCGCACGCGCTTGGTTGGATGTCACGGCGTCAGCGTGGCGAAGGCGACGCGGGCGCATGCGGCGAGCCCGGCTCCACATTGCGACTCGTATTCATGAGTTGGCGAACGACACCACGCCACCCGGATCGGTCGATACGGGTGGCGTGGTTGCAGTGACCGATCTTACTGGCCAGCGGGGATCGTGAACTTGCTCACCGGCGGATTCACCGGCTTGTTGTCGTAGCTGTGGTCGAGCTTGTCGTGGTGGCTACGAGCCTTGTGGGCGTGGTGCTTCTTGGCCGGCTTGGCGGCATCGGCGGCCGGCGAGGCGGCCGCATCACCCGCATCCGAAGCGGCCGAAGCAGCAGCGGCTTCGTGGTGCTTGGCGGCGTGGTGGTGCTTGGCCGGCTTGGCGGCATGCTCAGAGGCGGCCGAGGCGGCCGCCGGAGAGGCATCCTGCGCGAACACGGGTGCGGCGAAAGCAAGCGACAGGCCAGCGGCGAGGAGGAGGACACGGGCGTTCATGGGAAGCTCCTTGTTTTTGTGAAGAATTCATCGCGGTTGCATCCGCGATGGGGCGACTTTACACCAGGACGGGCCGGCAGCGCTGAACCCAGCCTGCCTGACCGGGGCCGGGCGGGTCATTCCGGATCGTCGATCAGCCGGGGTTGGGTTCGGCGCGCACCACCTTGTTGCGGCCGGTTTCCTTGGCCACGTACAGCGCCTTGTCGGCGCGCGAAAGCAGGGTGTGGCCGTCTTCCTTGTGATCCCATTCGGCCACGCCGAAACTGGCGCTGACCTTGCCCACGTCGCCGAATGGCGCATCGGCGATCTTCGCCCGCACCGCTTCGGCCAGCGCCGCCGCGGCGTCGATCCGCGTCTCGCGCAGCAGGATGCAGAACTCCTCGCCGCCGAAACGCGCCGCGCAGTCCGAGCTGCGCAGCAGTTCGCGCACGCGCAGGGCGGCGTTCTTGAGCACCATGTCGCCGCTGTCGTGGCCGAAGGTGTCGTTGATGCGTTTGAAGAAATCCAGATCGAGCATGATCACCGACAACCCCTGCTTGCCGATCCGTGCCTCCGCCATCGCGGACGTGAGCTGCTCGAAGAAGCGCCGCCGGTTGACCAGATCGGTGAGGAAGTCGCGGGTCGCCAGATCCTCCAGCTTGCGGTTCAGCCGCGCCATCGGCCCGATCACGAAGCCCGACAGGGCCAGGTTCATCGCCGCGAACATCGCCGCGAAGATCGCCAGCAGCGACAGCATGAAGTTGGTGAAGGTGCGCCGCGCCTTCTCCATCGGGTAGAACACCGGCACCTGCACCAACTGGATGCCGATGATGTCGCCCAGCTTCCAGCCGAAGCCGTTCCTCGAGCCGTACACCTTGAGCATCGAGGGCGGCGCGGCCTCGGGGGTGGAGTGGCAGGCCAGGCAGGCCGGGTTGGTGATCTTGATCGGACGCGCGACGTACATCGTGCGCGCCATGCCCTCGCCGTGGAAGCCGGTGAGCTCCTTGCCCGAGTGCCCGGCGCGGAAGCGCTGGATGATCTCCGCCTCCCAGTCGGCGGCGCGGTCGCGCGGATTGCTCGGGTCGAGCACGGCTTCCTTGTAGTCGTAACCGACGTAGCGGTTCTGCAACCGATGCACCACCTCGGTCGCCGAGAACGCCGGTACGGTTTCCGGCAGAAAGGTCTGCGCGTTGAGCGGGTCCAGGTGCGGCTTGATGTTGTCGCTGGTGTAGCCGCGCACCGCCAGCGCGGTCTCCATCAGCACCTGCGAGTTGTACTGCACCTCGTCGAGCGCGTATTGCTCCAGATAGCGGTCGTAGTAGATGCCGGCGACGATCACGCCCAGCAGGAACACGCTGACCAGCACGAGGTTGAACTTCAGACGCAAGGACATGAGCCGGCTCCCCTGACGGTCGCTGGTGGCCGAGGCCAGCGGTGGCGACGATCCCTGCCTGCATCATACCCAATGCGTGCCGGCGCGCAGGCGTATGCTCGACGGACGCGGCATCGAGGACATCCACATGGCCACCGGCTGGGCCGGCGACGGCGCGGTGCACGAACAGATCGACGCGACCATCCAGGACGCGATCGCGCGGGCGCGCAGCGGCTTGCCGCGCGGGGCCGGTCGCCTGCGTTGTGAAGACTGCGACGCGCCGATCCCGCCGGCGCGGCGCAAGGCAGTGCCCGGTGTGCGTCTGTGCGTGGCGTGTCAGGAGGCGCGCGACCGCGAGCAAGCGGCTGCCGGGAAGGGCTCACGCCATCGCCTGCGCTGAAGGCGAGCGCTCGGCGAGCATGCTGACGGGTGGCTTGACCGCGCCGCCTGCGACGCGGAAGCTGGCGCGTGATCTTCGATGGGGGCCGCCGCGATGAGCGAACCGCAATCCGCCGGCGCGGGTGTTCCGCGAGCCGTCGACGACGAGGAACGGATCGCCGCCGTGCAGCGCAGCGGCCTGCTCGACACGCCGGCCGAGGAGGCGTTCGATTTTCTGGTGGAAATCGCCGCACGCGTGTGCGGTACTGCGCAGGCACGCTTGGCGCTGGTCGATCGCGATCGTGTGTGGATCAAGGCCGCATTTGGCATGGAGACGGGATCGTCGCCGCGCGATGCGTGCCCGGAGGTTCTGGCGGTCGTCAGCGAAGGCTCGTTGTCGATCCCCGATCTGGCAGCCGATCCGCGCACCGCCGATTGGTCCGGAATACAGCAAACCTCGCCGCAGCGCATGTACGCCGGCGTCTGCCTGACGACCGATGACGGCCTGCGTGTCGGCGCGTTGTCGGTGTTCGACGTGCACTCCGGCACATTGGATGCCGACCGTCTGCGCCTGCTGTCCGGACTGGCACGGCAGGCGATGATCCTGATCGAATCACACACGCAGCGCCTCGCCATCGAACAAGCGCGGGCGGATGGCGAGCGGTTGGCAACGGTGGACGAGGCGACCGGCCTGCTCAACCGCCAGGCTCTGCTCGAGCGCCTCGACATCGAAGTGGAGCGGGCGCGCCGCTTCGGTGCGCCGCTGTCGCTGGCGGTGCTGGACATCGATCGTTTCGAAACCATCGACGATCCGGCCGGGCACGACATGCGCGATACCGTGCTGCACAACGTCGGCGCGGCGGTGCGCGACGAACTGCGGCAAGTGGATATCGCCGGCCGCGTCGGCGCGGGTGCGTTCTGCATCGTCCTGCCCGGTACGCCGTTGCCGGGCGGCTTGACCTTGGCCGACGCCCTGCGCCAGGAGATCGAGTCGATCGCGCACGTGCGCGGCGAGCGCTCGACGACGACCACCGCGAGCTTGGGCGTGGTGGCGCTGGACGAGGCGCATGGCGAGGATGCGATCGCCTTGTTGCAGGCCGCCGACGATGCCCTCGCGCGAGCCAGACGGGCCGGCGGCAATCGTGTGGAACACGCCGCGGGATCGAGCGTGGATTGACGAGGGGACGGCGATTCGCGTGTTTGTAGCCTTGCCGACGCGGAATCGTTGGCATGGAAAACGAATCGGGCCGCCCGTAGGCGACCCGACCGTGTTTCTCATGACAACCTCGAATTTCAGCGATGCGCGCGGTTGTGCTTGTCGCGGTAGATGCGCTTGCTGTCGCGGTTCTGCGTACCCTGAATGCGGCGCTGCTCGCGGGCGTTGACGTTGCCGTCGGCGCCGGCGCGCGCCTCCTCGTGATCGACATGGGCCTCGCGGCCTTCCAGGTGCGCGGTTTCGCGGTTGGTCAACGAGCCGTTGTCCACGCCGTTGTGGATGCGCTTTTCCTGGTTCACGTCGCGCTGTACGTCATGCTGCATGCGCTCGGAGCTGCGTGAATCGGGGTTGCCTTTCACATCGTTGTGCTTGTCGCGATAGATCGCCTTGCTCTCGTTGTTCTGCTCGCGCTGGATCTGCGCACGCTCGGCGGAGGTGAGGCTGCCATCGCGTAGGTCGCGCTGCTCGGTGCGGTCGATGCGCGCTTCGCCGTGTTCGAGCCGGGAGGCTTCCTTGGTGCTCAACTGGCCGGACTTCAGTCCCTGTTCGATGCGCTGCTGCTGGTTCACGTCGCGCTGGGTGTCCTGGGCGACGGACTGCGCCTGCGCGCTGACGGCAAAGCCCAGGCCCAGCGCGATGGCGCCGAACAGGGCGAGGCGGCGGGATTTGGATACGTTCATTGCATGCTCCGGGTGGGTGGTGGGTGCTGCGTTGTGCCGGGTGGCGGTGGGTGGTTCGAGGGGAGTCAACGCGGAGGGCCAGGGCCGGTTGACCGGCAACCGTGGCCGTTCAGGAACGCGACAGGAAGCGCCGTCGGGAGCGGCCGTTGCTCAGCTCGTCGATCGTGTCGGCGCCAGCGCGACGCGGTTGCGGCCTTCGCGCTTGGCGACCAACAGCGACTGATCCGCGCGCTCGCCCAGCGCTTCGAGGGATTCGTGCGCGCCTGCAGCCAGTGCCGCGCCGATGCTGACGGTTACCTGCAATGGCCCGGCCCGGGTCTGGAAGGGCGTGTTTTCAACGCCTTCGCGGTGCCGCTCTGCGAGCGCCACCAACTCGGTTTCCGATGCGGCCTCGACGATCAGGCAGAACTCCTCGCCGCCCTGCCGTACCGGCGTGTCGAGCGGGCGCGAATGGTCGCGGATGCGCTGCCCGAATTGGCGCAGCACATCGTCGCCCACACCGTGCCCGAAGCGGTCGTTGATGTCCTTGAAGTGGTCCAGATCCATGCACAGCATGCCCATCCGCGCGGACGATCCGGAGCCTGCGCGGCCGCGCTGGAACCGCCGATCCATGCCGCGGCGGTTGAGCAGACCGGTGAGCGGATCGTAGTCGGCCAGGTTCTGCAGGTCGTCGAGCAGCGATTGATTGACCAGAAACATCAGCGCGCCGGCCTGCAGGATGTTCATCGCGATGAAGACGAGCAGCCAGACGACGTTGACGTGCGCGGGTGGCGCGCCGCCCTCCCAGGCGAGGGTGATCGCCGCTGCGCGCACCAGCGATTCGACGGCAGAGAAGGCGAAGATGAGGGTCGCCACGGCGCACGCCATGCCGTTGCCGCGAACGCCACGGAAGGTCGCCGCGGTCAATGCCTGGAACGCGGCCGCAACGACCGCCGTCATCGCCAGCGAGATGTAGGCCATGCCGTGCCAGATGGCGGCAAACGACACCATGACGGCGAGGGCGCAGCCGCCAACGACCCAATCGAGGCGTGCGGGCAGACGCAGGTAGCGGCGCACGCCCACATACAACAGTCCATAGCTGATCGGGCCGCCGAGGTGGCCGAACGGCAAGCCGGCGGCGTGCCCCCAGCGAGCCGCCACGCCCAGCTTCAGCCACTGCGAGATCGCGCCGGTGGCGAACGCCGCCACCCACAGCGCCGACCCGCGGCGGCGACGGGTCTGCCACGCCGTCACGCCCATCAGCAAGGCCAGCGCGACGCTGACGACCTGCAGGACGAGCAGCAAGGTGTCTATGGGTGTTTGCACGCGGCGCCCATGCCGTCGATGACGTGGAAACGATAGCAGGGCGCGCCGGTTGACAGGCGATGGGGGCTGCCGGCGCTTGCCCGCGCCGGCGCTGCCGGCCATGATGCTGCGCCACCCCCGCGATGCCCCGGCGTGCGCCGCGCATCGACTGCAAACCTGGAGCCCCGCCGTGCCCATCGCCATCGTCCGCGAGGTCAGCGCCAGCCTCGCCGCTTGCCAGCTTTCGTTCGTGGATCGCCACCCGCCCGACGTGGCGCTGGCGCGGGCGCAGCACGCAGCATACCGGCACGCTCTTCAGTCGCTCGGTTGCCGGATGCTGGAACTGCCAGCGCAGGACGCCATGCCCGATGCGGTGTTCGTCGAGGACGTGGCGGTGGTGATGGATGAGGTCGCGGTGATGACGCGACCCGGTGCGGCATCGCGCCGGGATGAAGGTTCCAGCGTTGCCGCGACGCTGGCTCAATACCGCGAACTGCGCGTGATCGATCCGCCGGGCACGCTCGATGGCGGTGATGTGCTGCGCGTGGGCCGGCGCGTGTTCGTCGGACAAGCAGCGCGCAGCAACGTCGAGGGTATCGCCCAGCTTGCAGCGCACCTCACGCCATTCGGCTACACCGTGCAAGCCGTGCCCACGCGCGAATGCCTGCACCTGAAATCGGCCGTTACCCAGGTCGCGGCAGACACCTTGTTGATCCAGCCGCGCTGGGTCGATCGCGAACCCTTCGCCGACTATCGCCTGATCGAAATCGATCCAGCCGAGGAACACGCGGCCAATGCGCTGTGGGTCGGCACGGGCGGCGTGATCCATCCGGCGAATTTTCCGCGTACGCGCGAACGGCTGGAACGCGCCGGCATCCGCGTGCTGGCGGTGGATCTGTCGGAGTTGCAGAAAGCCGAGGGCGCCACCACCTGTTGCAGTATCGTCTTCCGTGGGGATCGCGATTGACGACCGGAGCGTGCAAGGAATCCCCGCTTCGTTCGTCCCATCCCCATCGCAAGCACAGGATGGAGCGGACATGAAGGTCAAAACGTACAACCATCGCGGCGAACTGGTCGGTCCGGTGGAATCGGCGCGCGTGGAAAGATCCGACGCCCAATGGCAGGCGCAGCTCACGCCAGCGCAGTACCGCATTGCCCGCGGCAAGGGCACCGAAGCGCCGTTCTGCGGGACGCTGCTCGACAACCATCGCGACGGCGTCTACGTCTGCATCTGCTGCGGGCTGCCGTTGTTCCGTTCGGATGCGAAGTTCCACTCGGGCACCGGCTGGCCAAGCTTCTTCCAGCCGATCGCGCAGGAAAACGTGGTCGCGGTGCGCGATCGCAGCCACGGCATGATCCGCGATGAAATCCTGTGCGCGCGTTGCGACGGCCACCTCGGTCATGTCTTTCCCGATGGCCCTGCGCCCACGCGGCTGCGGTTTTGCGTCAACTCCGATGCGCTGCGCTTCGTGGATGCGGCCGATCTGGCGACGCTGGCCGATTCTGCGGCTGGTTGATTCCATCCCTGACCCAAGAGGATGGTTGTCTACGCGATCGTCATTCCGGGGCTGTCCGCGCCGTGTGCGGACAGAACCCGGAATCCAGCGCCTTACACACTCGAAAGTGCAAAGGGCATGACGTGGCGCGACTGCCCTGCGCCGCCGTTGGTCAGGGATGCTCGGGTAGGCGAATCTGCCGCACTTCCTCCGCGCTTTTCAGGCGCGCGCCATCGAAGTAGAACACCCGCAATTCCAGCCCGCGTTCGCTGCGTCCGGCGTAGTAGAAGCGCGGATTCCACCACACCGGCTTGCGCAAGGCGCGGTAGAAGCCTTCGTTTTCCAGTTCCAGCAGCACGCCGATGCAGGGGAAGCCGCGTTCGCGCGCGAACGATTCCAGCGCTGCGCAGGAGCGATTGGTGATGTCGCGCACGAGCTTGGATGTGCGCCATGCCGGTGCCACGAAGGCGCGGAAGTAGTACATCGGCTGACCGATGCGCGGCGAGAGCAGGGGGAGCGCCGTGGAGACGCCGGCCACGCCGCCATCGGCATCGATGGCGATCATCACCACCTGTGCCAGCCGGCGTTCGGCGTCGGCTTCACTGCCGATGGCATGGTGCTGGCGCCAGAAGTCCCGCACGCGCGCGGCATCGTCGGCGGCCATGTTCCGCCACGTCGTGACGAAGCGAAATGGCGATGCGGAAGGCGTGTGCGGCGCGTCGTCTGCGGTGGGCGGCGCGGTGTCGGCGTCGGTCATGCGTAGTCCGGTCGATGCGTGCGGCCTGATGGTAGCAAGCGTTGCCACGGCTGTCGCACACGTCCAGGCACACGAGCACGACTGGGCAGGGCACGAGCTACCGCGACGCGATGCTGCGCCGCACGCGGGCGTGGATCCCCCGTCGCCGATCAGTAGCGAATGGTGATGGCCGGATTCTCGTTCAGGCGGCCATCCGCCTCCAGCACGGCGAAATAGCCGTGCCGGTGGTCGTAAACCACGGCGACTGGATCGGCATAACTCGGCTGGCGGACGAATTGCAGTTCCCAGCCGAAGCCTTCGATCTCGGCCAGCGTGGTGCGCTGGTCGTCGGTGAGCCTGCGTTTGATGGACGGCCCGGAAGCCGGCAGGGCGTGACGCTTTTCGTACATGGGACACCTCCGCGGATGTGCAGCGGATCTGACCCCTCCTATGCTACGACGATGGTGCTGGACTGCAAGCGATTCCGGGTTTCAGTCGGCGCATCGGCAGGTTTGCAGCCTTGCAGCGGATGATCTGTTGCAAGGCTCGTGCTGGCGATTTGCCCTGGGGTCGGCGATCATGGAACCAACCCCACGAGGAGGTCGCACATGGCACGCAAGGTCGCGGTGATCGTCGGCAGCCTGCGCAAGGATTCGCTGAACCGGAAAGTCGCCCGCGCACTGGTGGCGCATGCTCCCGACAGCCTGACGTGTTCCTTCGTGGATATCGGGCAACTGCCGCTGTTCAATCAGGACGAGGAGCAAGATCCCGGCCCGGCTGGCGTCGCCTTCCGCGATGCGATCCGTGCCAGCGACGCGGTGCTGTTCGTCACCCCGGAATACAACCGTTCGGTGCCCGGCGTGCTCAAGAACGCCATCGACCTCGGCTCGCGTCCGTATGGCCACAGCGTCTGGTCCGGGAAACCCTGCGCCGTCGTGAGCGCTTCGTCGGGTGGCATCGGCGGTTTCGGTGCCAACCACCATCTGCGGCAGTCGCTGATGTTTCTGGACATGCCGGCGATGGCGCAGCCGGAAGCCTACATCGGCGGTGCGGATAAATTGTTCGATGCCGACGGCAAGCTGGCCAATCCGGCAACCGGCGAGTATCTGGCGAAAATCATGCGCGCCTTCGCCGCGTGGATCGAGAAGAACCTCGCCTGAGTTTCACGTCGCAGCGGCGGTCGCGATCATGTGTTCGGCCAGCTCGGCGCTCACCCCGGGCAGCTTGCGCCAGTCGATGGCGTGCAGGTCGATCTTGTCCGCATCGAGGAAGCGCCGGGCGTAGTCGAGGAACACGCGCTCGCGGATGAAGATGTCGAACAGGTCGGGATCGACGTGGTGGTCGAGCTTCATGCGGCCGAGGATGGTAAGCGATTCGGACAGGGTCTTGGCCGGCTTGTACGGGCGGTCGCGGGCGGTGAGCGCCTCGAAGATGTCGGCGATGCCCATCACCCGCGCCTGCACGCTCATCTGTTCGCGGATGAGACCATTCGGATAGCCCTTGCCGTCCATGCGCTCGTGGTGGCCGCCGGCGAACTCCGGCACGCGGGTCAGATGCGCCGGCCACGGCAGCGCCTTGAGCATGTCGATGGTGAGGTTGATGTGGCGGTTGATGATCTCGCGCTCGGCATCGTTGAGGGTGCCGCGGCGGATCGACAGGTTGTCGATTTCCTCGGGCGTGAGCAGCGGATGTTCGACGCTCGCATGGTCGCGCCACGTGCATTGGCCTGCGGCACGGATCGCGGCGATGGTTTCGTCCTTCATGAACTCGCCGCCGGTGTTGGCGACGTGCACCAGTTCGCGCGCCGCGAGCAGGCTGCGCACGCGCTCGTCGTGCTCGGTCTGGTCGATCTTGCCCTCGAGCAGTGCGATCCGCGCGTCGCGCAGTGCGATTTCCACGCGCGCGTCCACCAGCGTGATGCGATCGAAGATCGTCTCCAGCTTGGTCGCCTTGTCCACCACGTGCACCGGCGTGGTGATCTTGCCGCAGTCGTGCAGCAGGCCGGCGATCTTCAGTTCGTAGCGATCGGCCTCGTTCATCGAAAAACCCGAGAGCGGGCCGGTCGCGTTGCGCGCCGCTGCCTCCGCCAGCATCATCGTCAACACCGGCACGCGCTCGCAATGGCCGGCGGTGTAGGGCGATTTTTCGTCGATCGCGGCGTTGATCAGGTTGATCAAAGCGAGGAACAGGGCTTCGAGCTGCTCGATCAGGCGGCGGTTGTTGATGGCGATGGCTGCCTGCGAGGCCAGCGATTCCACCAGCCGCCGGTCGTCGTCGGTGAACGCGCGCACGCTGCGATCCGGGCCGAGCGAGTTGATGAGTTGCAACACGCCGATCACCGCGCCGTCGTGATCCTTCATCGGCACGGTGAGGAAGGATTGCGAGCGGTATCCGGTCTTCGCATCGAAGGCGCGGGTGCCGGAAAAATCGTAGCCCTGCGCGGTGTAGGCGTCGGGGATGTTGACGGTCTGCCCGCTCAGTGCCGCGTGCACGGCCACCATGGTGTCGTTGGCGCTGCCGTCGGGCAGGTACAGGGGAATCGGCGGGAAGTCGATGGGCTGGCCGGACTTGCCGCCCATGCGCCGGCCGAGGGTGTCGTTGCGCAGCACCTCGAAGCGCAGGGTGTCGTGCTCGATGCGGTACAAGGTGCCGCCGTCGGCGTGCGCGAAGCCGCGCGCGGCCTCGAGGATGCGCTCGAGCAGGCTGGCCAGATCGCGTTCGGAGGATAACGCCGCGCCGATCGCGTGGAGGGTGTCGAGCCGTTGCTGGATGTCGTCGGGTGCGGTCATGGCGAACGTCGCTGATCCATCGGGACTGGATGCTGGACGCCGCCAGCATACGACGTTGGCAACGTCGCGGGGCGGGCGGGGCGGCCATGCGGCTGCTGCGATCAACCCGTAACCGCAAGGGCGCGCGTGGCGGCGGCTTCCACGGCAGGGCGGCTGAGCGGAGAGCGGTGTCCGGCCATCGAATTTCATGCGAATTCCGGGGGAGACTGCTTCCAGTGGGCGGCGGAACTGCGCATCGGCGCCGATCCGAACGAGCGGTTCGGTTACACTGGCCGGATGGATGCTGTCGACGGCAAGGCTCAACGTCCCGCACGCCTGTGCGCGGAGGACTGGATGCGGGCCGCATTCGACGCACTGTGTCGCGAAGGGCTGTCGGCCGTCGCGGTGGAACCGCTGGCGCGCCATCTGGGCGTGACAAAGGGCAGCTTCTACTGGCACTTCAAGACCCGCGATGCACTGCTGGCCGCCGTGCTGGAGCGCTGGGTGGCGTCCGAGCAGGATCGGGTATTCGACCGGCTCGATGCGATCTCCGATCCGCGCGAGCGCTTGCGCGAGTTGTTCTTGCTGGTCGCGGCGGAGGCTCGTGAGCACGTCGTCTACACCGCCTTGCTCCAGGGTCTGGATCACCCGCTGGTACGGGATGTGATGGAGCGGGTTTCGCAGAAGCGACAAGACTATATCGCCACGGGCTACCGGGAGGCCGGCATGGATCCCACCGAGGCCTTGCATCGGGCACGCCTGACCTATGCGGCCTACGTGGGCTTCATCCAGATGGCGGTGCAACTGCATCGCCCGCGCTTGCGGCTGGAGGAATACAAGGCTTACGTCGAACATGTGATGCGCACGCTGATTCCCTGAGCGGGCGTTCGCCCATTGGCCAGCGACGATGCTGACGGTGTTGGCGGCATGCCGTGCGTTTTCCCGTCGGGTATTCCTTGCGGGAAGGCGCGCAAGCGAAGCGTCCAGCGGCTGCCGTGGATTGTGTTGCCGACTGTTCAATCGTGTGGTGCGCCGTGCACGCGGCCGTCTCGGGGTGAGCTGGCAGGCGTTTCGCGCGTACGAACCAGCCGCGGCGCTGAGACAAACGGCAGCTCAGCGCCGGTGTGGGCGATTCGCGGATCGCGAGCCGGCGTCATGGCATCCTTGCGTCATCCCGATGCCAGCGGAGCCGCCCGCATGCCCCTGCGCCACGAACTCATCGCCGCGCTCAAGCGCCAGCTCAAGGCGCAGGGCATCACCTATGCCGCGCTGGCGCAGCGCATCGGCTTGAGCGAGGCGGCGGTGAAGCGGATGTTCTCGCGGCAGGCGTTGAGCCTGCAACGGCTGGAGGAAATCTGCGGGGTGCTCGACATCGGCCTGCACGAACTGGCTACCGAAGCGCAACAGCGGCGTCCGGTATTGGCCGAACTGGATGCACAAGCCGAGCAGGCGCTGGTGGATGATCCGACCCTGCTGCTGGCAACCTTCCTCGCCCTCAATCGCTGGACGCAGGAGCAGGTGCTGGCGACGTTCCGCTTCGACCTGCCGCAGTACACCCTGCTGATGGCGCGGCTGGATCGGATGGGCCTGATCGAACTGCTGCCGGGCAACAAGTACCGTGTGCGTACCGCGCGCAATTTCCGCTGGCGGCGGCACGGCCCGATGGAGCGCTTCTTCCGCCTGAAACTGCTGCCGGATTTTTTCGGCCACGATTTTTCCGGCGAGAACGAATCGTTGCTGCTGCTCACCGGCATGTGCGCGCCGAACTCGCTGGCGCTGCTGCGCCGGCGACTGGAGGAACTGGCCGGCGAGTTCGATGCCTTGATGGCGGCCGACGCCAGCCTGCCCTTCGAGCAGCGCTCGGGGGTGAGCCTCGTGCTCGGCATGCGGCCGTGGCACATGAAGTTGTTCGATCCGCTGCTGGCCAAGCCTTGAAAAGGGTCAGTCCGCACTACTCTCGACTTGAACATCACTCTCCGACTTTCAGATATCTCACTGGCTGCAAGGGAACCGATGTTGCTTTGTCAGGAGTACTGCATGGCTTCGCAACGGACTGACACGGCTTTCCCTCACCCGCCGCGCCTGCGGCGCGTCGACCTCTCCCGAAGGGAGAGGTGGTTTTGTTCCTCCCCCCTCCGGGGGAAGGTGGCGCGAAGCGCCGGATGAGGGCACCAACTTCGCTTGCGTCGGAGTCTGGATCAAGAGCATTGATCCTGAATTTCTCAGTAGCGTATGCCCGGATGCAGGCCGCCAGCCGGAACCTTCACAACCAAGCGCATGTGGATCGGCGAATGAACGCAAATGAACGCGAAGGTTCACAAGAGCTTTTGCAGCATGCTTCATTTGCATTGCTTCTGACGGCGCAATGTCGCGTGGCCTGACGGGGAACCGATCCTGTCATCGTGGGTCGGACTTCCATCGTCCGTGCTTGATGCCTGCGCCATCAAGCGCAAGTCCTTAGTTTTGGCTGGCAGCCAGGACGCGATATAATCAACGGCTATGTCGCACGCATCGTCGCGTCGCGCAACCGTTTCCCACTCGAACGGCTCACGCCGGAAACCACGTCCACCATGACCAGCCAACTCGCAGCACTCAATCAATGGGTCGATGAAGTCGCCCGCCTGACCCAGCCCGACCGCATCCATTGGTGCGACGGTTCCGACGCCGAGGCGCGCGCGCTCAACGCGCTGATGGTCGAGCGCGGCGATCTGATCGCGCTCAACGAGAAGACCCATCCGAACTGCTTCCTGCATCGTTCGAGCAAATCCGACGTGGCGCGCGTGGAGCACCTCACCCTGGTGTGCACGCCCGAGCGCGAGGATGCCGGCCCGAACAATCACTGGATGGCCCCGGCCGACGCGCGCGCGAAGATCGATGCGCTGTTCGCCGGCTGCATGCGCGGGCGCACGCTGTATGTGGTGCCGTATTGCATGGGCCCGATCGATTCGCCGATCAGCCGCTGCGGGGTGGAGATCACCGACAGCCCGTACGTGGTCGCGAACATGCGCATCATGACCCGCATGGGCGCCGCCGCGCTGGCGCGCATCGAGCGCGAAGGCGCCTTCGTGAAAGGCCTGCATTCGACCGGCGAGCTCGATCCCGAGCGCCGCTTCATCATGCATTTCCCGCAGGAATTGACGATCAAGTCCTACGGCTCGGGCTACGGCGGCAATGCGCTGCTGGGCAAGAAGTGCCACGCCCTACGCATCGCCAGCCATCAGGCGCGCAGCGAGGGCTGGCTGGCCGAGCACATGCTGATCGTCGGCATCCAGAACCCGCAGGGCCAGACCCACTACGTCGCCGCCGCCTTCCCATCGGCCTGCGGCAAGACCAATCTGGCCATGCTCATTCCACCCGAAGGCCACCGCCAGGCCGGCTGGAAGGTGTGGACGGTCGGCGACGACATCTGCTGGATGACCCCCGGCGCCGATGGCCGGTTGTGGGCGATCAATCCGGAGGCCGGCTTCTTCGGCGTCGCTCCCGGCACCTCGAACAAGACCAATCCGAATGCGCTGGCGATGCTCGGCCACGACACCATCTTCACCAACGTCGGCGTCACCGCCGACAACCAGCCGTGGTGGGAAGGCCTGCCCGATGGCGTGCCGGTGAAGGATTGGCAGGGCCGCGATTACGATCCGGCCAACGGCCCGGCCGCGCATCCCAATTCCCGCTTCACCGTCAGCGCGCGGCAGTGCCCGAGTTACTCGCCGCACACCGAGGACGCGCAGGGCGTGCCGATCAGCGCGATCGTGTTCGGCGGCCGCCGCGAATCGCTGGTGCCGCTGGTGTTCGAGGCGCGCGACTGGACGCATGGCGTGCTGGTCGGTGCGGCGATGGCCTCGGAAACCACCGCTGCCGCGACCGGCGCGGTTGGCGTGGTGCGCCGCGATCCGATGGCGATGAAGCCCTTCTGCGGCTACAACTACGGCGACTACTTCGCGCACTGGCTGTCGTTCGACAAAGCCGGCGCGAAGCTGCCGAAGGTCTTCCACGTCAACTGGTTCCGCAAGGGCGCGGACGGCAAGTTCCTGTGGCCGGGTTTCGGCGACAACCTGCGCGTGCTCGAATGGATGCTGCAGCGCGTGGACGGCAGCGCCGGCGCCGAGGAATCCCCGATCGGCAACCTGCCCAACGCCGCCGATCTCGACCTCGCCGGGCTGGGCTTGCAGCCGCAGCAGGTCGAAGAACTGCTGCGCGTGGATGTCGAGGGCTGGCAGCGCGAGATCGGCGAGATCGGCGCGTATCTGGACAGTTATGGGTCGCACACGCCTGCCGCCCTGCACCGCGAGCGCCAGCGCATCGCCGACGCGCTGGAAGGCTGCCGCGAAACCGCTTGAGGCTGTTTCACGACACCGCAGTGCCATCACCACGCAAGCGTGCCGTGTTCCCTCATCGTCGTCATTCCGGGGCTGTCCGCGCTGTTGGCGGACAGAACCCGGAATCCAGCGCCTGCCGATTTTCGAAATTGAAATCGGTTGAGCAGGGTGTGCGGAAGTTGCGACGCAATCGCCGCGACCTGCGCATTTGCGCAAACGGTTCCCGCGAAATTCGGTAATGATGCCCGCTACGGCAGACGCAGATCTGCCGTGGCCTCGCGCGCATCCTGCGCGACGATCGCCTCCAGTCGCGGCAGGATCGGCCGCAGCACTTCTTCGTAGTGGCGCCAGTGGCCAATGCTGCGAGCGGTAACTGCCGCATCGACCTGGTATTGGCTGGCCGTGCGCACATACCCTTTGCGATTGGCGTGGGCCAGTACGTCCGGATGCCAGTCCAGCTTGATCGCCGCAAGCAAGCGGCGCAGTTGCGCTTCGGGGTCGGCCACGAGCGTTTCGTAGCGAAGCTCGACGAGCCGCGTGCCCAGAGCAGCCCGCCAATGCCGCATGATCCGCCGATGCTGCTCGATGCGATGGGCAATATGGTCGAGTTCGAGCGTCCAGTTGATCCGCGAAAACTGGGCTCGCCAGCATGAGATGGCCACGTCGCGCGGATCGCGCAGGCAGTGGATCAGGGTGGCGTTCGGAAAGGCGACGCTGAGCCAACCGAGGTGTACGAAATTGTCCGGCAATTTGTCGATGATCCGTGCGGCATCGTCACGGAGTCCCAACCTGCCGACGCGATCCTTGATCATCGCCCAATGCCAGTCCGCTGCTTCACGCAAGACGCTGGCTGGCATCTCCTCGATCGGCAAATTGCCCGAATTGCGCAGAGCTCTGCGGAAACTCGACTCGGCGAAGGTCTGTTCGCCGATGCCGACAATTTCCGGATGGGACGACAACATCTGCTGCAACAACGTCGTGCCGGAGCGTGGCATGCCGACGACGAATATCGGGCTTGGATCTGGATTGCCGCGACCACGCATCGACTCCATCCATGTCCTGGTGACGAACTGGATCATGAGGTCGGCTTCGTGCTCGCGCTGTATGGGCAGGTATGGATCCCGTGATGCGCCAATTCCGCGTTGGAGCGCCTTGACGATGATCAGGTGGCGTGCGGCCAGATCGTATTCGCCAGCCGCATCGTGATTCCTAGCGAATAGATCGTTCAATGCAATCAGCTTTTCAGGGTCGGTCTCGGCAGCTGTGAGCGCACGCACATGCTCCAGGGTTGCCGCATCAAGCCGATTGCCGGCGATTTGCGACTGTTCCCAGAGGGTGTATCCGTTGTCCGGATCGATGTCGAGAGCGGTTTGCAGGCTTTCGAGCGCCCCAGTTCGATCGCCTGAATTGATCGCGAGTCTGGCCAACTCGACATGTGCCATGGGGTCATCGGGGCGCAAGGATGCGTAACGTGCGTATGCGATCCGTGCGTCACCAAGGCGGTCGGCATCCCTCAGCAAGCAGGCGTGGTGGAGTTGCAGTTGCGCATTCGTCGGGTGTGATGCGACAAGCTGAGCCAACAGCTCGCATGCAGCGTCGGTGTCCTTCAATTCGGTCGCGATCATGTCGAGCATGGCGCCCGGATTGGCGACGGCAGGGTCGATGTCCAGGGCGAGCGACAGTTTTTCACGGGCTTGTGTTGGATCGCCGGCTACCAGCCATGCGCGCGCCCACCCGCACAACACTTCGGGGTTGTCGGGAGATTTGGCCGCGGCGGCAGCGTAACGGGCGATGGCTTGGTGGAATCGCCCAACCCGCTGCAGTACGTTGGCCAACGCATGCAGTAACCCCAGATCGGTGGGCGAGAGGTAGTGTGCCTGTTCCAGGTATGGCAAGGCTTCGTCGAAGCGGCCTGCGTGGGCGAGACGCATGCCGGTGTCGGTACCGGTGGATATCATTGAAGCTGCGGCCACGAGATGGTGTTGGGCGGCATTTTACTCGCAGACGATCGCGTGCCGTTCAGGTTGCGTCAACGCTTTGATCGGCGCTTCGATCCGAAAGTGCGATCTCGTTCAGCGCGTCGAGCACGGGCCGAAGAACATCTTCGTAGTGCAGCCAACGGCCGACCCCGCTGGCGTTGAGAGGGTCGCGTACCTGTCTCATGCTGGCGCTGGCTACGTAGCCTTTTCTTCCATGGAAAGCGAGCATATCGGAGCACCACTGGCAATCCATCGCGGTCAAAGCTCGCCGGATTCCGGATTCGGGATTTGTCACTAGTTCCTCGAAACGCACATCGATCAGACGATCGCGGAACAGAGATCGCCAGTGACGCATGATTCGCCGATGTTGCGCGATCCGGTGTGCGATGTCGTGCAGATCGAAGCTCCATGGCACTGCCGCAAATTGCGTGCGCCAGCACGACAATGCGACATCGCGCGGATCCCGCAGGCAATGGATGAGAACTGCGTTCGGAAACGCTACGCGCAGCCATGCCGCGAGCATGTAGTTGTCAGGCATCTTGTCGATGATGCGGAGTCCACGTTGATCCGGCGCGAGACGCATTTGCCGCTGTTCGAGTTGATGCACGTGCCATTCGGCTGCCTCGCGGATCGCGTCTGGGTGTAGTTTTGAGTGCCTTCCCCCTGACGACGTCAGCGCGCGTCGCAGGCTTGCCGATGCCAAACCCGTTTCGCCGGCGCCCATGATGTCCGGATGCGATGCGAGGATCTGTTCGAGCAATGTGGTGCCGGAACGCGGCAGCCCTATCACGAATACGGGGCGCCGATCGGGGCTGCCGGCGCCTTCGAGGTTATCGAGCCACGTTGCGTTGTACTCGCTTATAGTTGCGTTTATATCGGACTCGTGGCGTCGTTTGTCGTATCGGGCTCGCTCGGGCACAAGCGATGCCTTGAGGGCGTTCGTGGTATGCATGTGCCAGGCGGCCCTTGCGTATCGACCGGCGCCGTCGTGGTAACGCGCAAGAAGGTCATGCAGGCCTGCCAGCGCGTTCGGGTCTTGCTCGACCAGCAAAAGCCGATCCGCGCGCTGCGCCATGGCTTCGTCGATACGCCCTTTGTCGAGCTGCGCGCTGTGCCATAGCGCCGCGGAGTAGTTGGGGTCGATGGCCAGGGCGTCGCTGAAGTGCGTCGTTGCTTGCTGCGAATCGCCCAAAGAGATGGCGAGCCGGCCGAGTTCGACAAGCGGATATGGGTCGTGTGGCGTCGCCGTGCGCAGGCGTTCGAGTACGGCCCGCGCCTGCGCAGGCCATTCGGCATCCTCGCAGGCTTCGGCGCACAGGCGGAGCAATCCGGTGTGCGAGGGCCAACGATCCGACAATGCCTGCAGGATCTCGCAGCGGCGGTCTGTATCCGCTGTAGATCGCAGCATGGGGCCGAGCCAACCATCCTGATCGGCAATATTCGGATCCAGTTCCAGGATTCGTTCGAGTTGCCGCAAAGCCTCCTCTGCATCTCCCTGCAACAGTGCTGCGTGCGCATATCCGGTACGGATGCTGACATTGTCCGGGAGTAGGGTTGCCGCGACTTGATAGCGTGCGGCAACGTCAGCGACACGGCCTGCCTGCAGCAGCAGATCCGCGAGCAAGTGCAGTGCGGTTGTGTCGGTGCGATGGATGTTTAGCGCTTCTTCGAGAAGAAGAATGGCTTCGGATGGACGCCGCATCTGTACGAGGCGAAGCGCGGTGCTTGTATAGGCCGATGTCATGGAAAATCGCCGGTGTCCGTGCCAGTGCCCCGTTTGGTTGCTGCCATTCGACGTGTGGGCGGGCCGCGAAATGCCACCGTCATGCCAGCGGGTCGTCATACCCCCAGCGTACGATCCACGGACGCAGGGTAGGCAGGAAGGGATCCAGGTGTTTGCGGTAGCGCTCCCATCGATATCGCGCCTCGCGGTAAATGGGCCGGTGCACCTGTTCGTAGCTTGGCGTGAAGATTCGTCCGCGGCCAAGCGAGCGTTCGTTGAACCGCGCCAATCCATCCTCCCACGGAATTTCAAGGAAGTCGCATAGTGATCCGATCGACTTTTGGAAATCGTCCACGACATCCTCGTAGCGGATCTCGTGCACTACCAGCGGCAACGCGTTGCGGTAAATGACCCACAGTTCCATGACGCGCGCATACGTGGTTACCGCGTCGGCTAGGGTAAAGAAGTTGGCCATCGCTTCGTTGGTCTCGAAATCCTGCATGAAGCAGCTCAGCACCACGTCGCATGGATGGCGCAACGCGAAGATGAATTTCGATCCGGGGAAAACGCGGTGAATCAGCGGAGCGAGGGTCGTGTGCATCGGGAACTTGTCGATCAGTATTCCTCCGTTCCCGCCCGACATGCCGCCTGCTTCCCGCCAGTACAACTGGCGCAGCCAAGCGACGTCGTGGCGATCGAAATCCGCCAACGCGTGCGGGTACCCTTCCGGCATGTTCTGCACTGCGGTGCGCATGCGAAGCACCTGCGGTTGTTCCTCGCTGGTGCGGATTGCGCTGTGGCAATACAAAATCTGGTTGAGCAAGGTTGTGCCGGAACGCGGGAAGCCGATCAGGAAGGCCGGTTTCCAAGATCCCCGTTCGGCAATATCGTCGATTCGATGCCAGCGTTCATGCCAGCCCTGCTGGAACAGCGAGCGCATGTATTCGACGCCCCGCAGGAAAGTGTTCGCGCCAGGATGCGCCGTATCCCAATCTTTCCGCGCAAGGGCGTTGCCGTGTTCGACCTGCGCGATGGCTTCGTCGGTGCGGCCCTGCAAGTCGTATGTCTTGGCGCGCTCGGACGCCACTATCCGGCGATCCTTGACCGTGGCATCTATCCTGTCCATACGGGAGCAGAACGCAAGTGCGCGTTCTGCCTGCTTGTTTCGACGCGCGACTTTGGCCGCCGTGATCAACAAGGATCGTAGGGCGTTCCCGGGCACGTCATTGCGCGTCTCCGCCAAGCGCAGGCCGCGATCGACGGCAGCTTCGGCTTCCGCGATCCGGTTCACCTGCTCGGAGAAAATGGCCAGGTTCGCGTAGCCGTCGATCCCATTGCTGTCGACGTCGATCGCCTTGCGGAATGCATCGAGCGCTTGGTCGAATTGTTTGCGCGCAACATGCAGCAGTCCGGTCAGCACCCAGGTGACGGCATGGCCGGCGCTGGTGGCGGCCATGCGTTCGAGTAGCGCTTCGGCCTGATCCAATTCGCCTTGTTGAATCCACAGATCCGCAGCAATCCCCCAGTGACGGGTACGGGCGTCGCGCTCGGACGGCAGTTGCAGGCAGTTGCCCAACTCCTCGTGGTATTCGGCGTGGCGCTGCAGCAGTGCGCTGCTCGGAGTCAGCAAGGGGATCGCGGAGCGCGGTTGGCCTTTTGCCCGCAAGCAGCGCGCGGATTCGAGCAACACCATGTTGTCGTGAGGCAACAACGTGCGGCAGCGTTCGAGGCAGCGCATGGCTTCGTCGCAGTCGCCCATGGCGCGCAGCAAACGGCCTGTTTCGAGCAGCGCGCCTGCATCGTTTGGCGCAATGCCGCGCGCGCGGCGCAAGCATGCGCGCGCTTGCAAGTCATTGCCGGCATTGTGGTGCGCATCGGCGAGGTCGAGCAGGATGGGTAGCGTGTCGGGCTGCAAGGCCAACGCTCGCTGGAACGCTGCCGCTGCCTCCGGCCAGGCGCCCTCGATGCGCAGGCATGCGGCCAGGCCGTATTGCGCTTGTGCGTGCGATGGATCGGCCGCGATCGCGTCGGCGAACAGCCCCATGGCTGCCTGCGGCGCTTGCGACTCGAATTGCGCGTAGCCAAACCGACTTAGCAGATCGGCGCTGGTATCGCCAAGGCGGTATGCTCGGAAAAACAGCCAGCTTGCCCGCTCGGCGCGGCCAGTACGCAGACAAAACGAGGCGTAGTCGGCAAGCCATCGCGGATCGTTGCGAGCGGAGCGCGACTGTTCGAGATAACGGTCGTCGGCTCGCTCGATGTCGTCGCGCTGTACGGCCGCCTCGGTCTCGTGGCGCGGCTTCGTGGGCGGGTGATTTGGGAGCGTCATCGATACTGGGTTTCGTGCGCGAGAGCGGATCCAGGACAGGGATGCGAAAGTGCTTTCTCGCACTATAGCCGGAAGCGGAGGCGGCACGGCCACGTCGGAATCGGGGTGGAAGTCTGCGCGCCCATACGCGGTCGGTGCCCAGTGCCCGCTCTCGGTCGTGGGGCAACGCATCATGCAAGGGCTGCATGGCGAGTCGCGGCGATCGCGTGACTGTCCGATGATGTCGCCGATACGGCGCGGGGGACGGTTGTTTCTTGCGACCATGGAGATGCCGGTATGAGTTCTGGCGTTGCGGGCGCAGGACTGCTCGATCATCAACCGCCTTAAAAGCCGGGGTTTCGGGATCGCAATTCCGGGCGTCGGCACATCTGCTGATACGACGAAAAACGATCAGCCGTTTGCGAAATACGTTGAAAATCAATATCATGGCGATGAATTCGTAGAACTCGCCCACGGGTATTTCTTTTTCGTTAAAACTTCGCTAGCATTCTGTGTTACCGGGGAACCTTGCACCAGGATGTGGTGTATCCCGGTGCTGCCATGGACGGCGAACGTGTTCCGCAATCCGCTCACCACCCCTGACGTTGGAGACAAATCCAAATGACCCCTATCCGCAACCTGCTTAGCGACGCGGTGCGATATGGCCTCGCCGCTGGCGCCGTCGGCTTCGCCGGCTTGGCCAGCGCGTCCGCTTTCGCACAGGACAACACCGCACCGGCGCCCGACTCGACCAAGGCCAAAGAAGTGGGCCGCGTCGAAGTCATCGGTTCGCGCATCAAGCGCGCTGTCGACACCGAGCCGACCGCTCCGGTGACCACGATGACCCGCGCCGACATCGCCCAGACCGGCCTGACCAGCACCTTCGACGTGCTCAATCACATCACCGCGTCCGACGGCACTGGCCTGAGCACGGTCACCACCCAGACCAACGGCAGCGACGGCAGCACCAACGTCTCGCTGCGCGGCCTCGGTGCCCAGCGCACCCTCGTCCTCGTCGACGGCAAGCGCTGGCCCGTCGACATCAGCGGCGTCGTCGACCTGTCTTCGATCCCCGTGGCGATCATCGAGCGCGTCGAAGTGCTGAAGGATGGCGCCTCGACCATCTACGGTTCCGATGCCATCGCCGGCGTGGTCAACATCATCACCCGCAAGAAGTTCAATGGCGCGCAGCTCAACTGGTCGTACGGCCAGACCACCCATGGCGATGGCGGTCAGGAGTCTGAAGACATCACGATCGGCGCCAACGGCGAGCGTTCCAGCGCGGTGATCGGCCTGAGCCGCTCCAAGCAGGGAACCATTTTCGCCGGCAACCGCAAACTGACCAATTTCCCCCACTTTGGTTGCCAGGCGCTGCTGACGAACTACCCTGCGTCCGATCCGAACGGATACTTGAGCCAGGCGACGTCGCTCGGCGGCTGCGGCTCGTCTTCCAGCCAGTTCGGCCGTTTCAGCGTGGCCGGGCTTGGCTCGATGACGTTGAACAACAGTTTCAACAATAGCGGCAATGCGTCCCTGCCCCCGGCGAGCGACATCGCCACGGCGCCGGGCACGAAGTTGACCGATTACCACCATTTCGGCAATCTCGACCGTTACAACTTCGCGCCGGTGAACTACCTGCAGCAGCCGGCCGTCCGCAACAGCCTGTACGCCAGCGGCCACTTCGACATCACCGACAACGTGTCGGCCTACGCGCGGGTGTCCTACACCCAGCGCCAGTCGTCGCAGCAGCTTGCCCAAGTGCCCGACGGCATCAACCGCACGTCCTTTGGCCCGCAATGGGTGTTCTTCAAGAATCCCGACGGGTCGCGGGCGCCGCTGCCCGCAGGCAGCATCTTCAACCCGTTCTCGGCGGCCGGTTTCAACGTCATGGACGTTCGCCTCCGCAACATCGCGATCGGCCCGCGCAAGAACAACTACGACTTCAACACGCTGATGTCGATCGGCGGCCTGCAAGGCTCGTTCGAAGTGGCCGGCCGCAACTTCGACTGGGATGTCTACGCCCAGTACAACAGCGAGCGCGACACCAAGATCGGCGACAATTACATCAACCTGTTCAACCTCAAGACCGCGATCGGCCCGTCGTTCGCGGATGCCAACGGCCTGCATTGCGGCGTTTACAATCCTGCCGCGGCCAACAACGGCGCGATCCAGAATTGCACGCCGTTCAACCTGTTCAGCGGTCCGAACATGGGCTTGGGCAACAGCTACACCCGCGCGGACAATCCGTTGCTGAAGTACACCGTGACGGCGGCCGACGTGTCGGCGATGTTGAATTACGTGCGGTACACCGAAGCGCAGGCCGACGGCAACAAAGGCTACAACTACGGCGGCAACATCTCCGGCGAGATCCTGCCCTTGCAGGGCGGCATGCTGCAGTTCGCCGCGGGTGTCGAGCAGCGCCGTTCGACTTCGTTCTTCGCGCCCGACGCGTTGGTGGCCGCAGGCGGTTCGTCCGACAACTTCGCCTTGCCGGCGAGCGGCGCGACCAAGGAGACCGCGGAATACTTCGAGATCGACGCACCCTTGCTGAAGAATCTGCCGGGCGCCAAGGAGCTGGAACTCGACGCTGCCGTGCGTCATTCCAACGACAAGGCCAGCGGTCTGATCGGTATGGTTTCCCCGACGGGCGCGATCCTGTCGCCCACGCAGATGAGCGTGACCCCGGGTTCCCCCACCACCAGCAAGTTCTCGTTGCGCTGGAAGCCGATCGACGACGTGCTGGTGCGCGCCAGCTATGGCAGCACCTTCCGCGCTCCCTCGGTGTTCGATCTGTTCGCGGGCCAGCAGCAGAACTTCCCGAACGCGACCGATCCGTGCGGCACACAGACCATCGCCGCGTTGCCGGCCGCCGGGCAGGCGCTTTGCCACGCCCAGGGCGCGCCAGCCAACGGTGTTGCTCCTACCGGCTCATCGCAGATCACCGCGCTCAATGGCGGTAACCCGCTGCTGAAGCCGGAGCGTGGTCACGACCTGACGTTCGGCGTGGTGATCAGCCCGAGTTGGGACATGCTGAAGGGCCTCAACATCACCGTCGATTACTGGAAGATCAACCTCAACAACGCAATTACCGCGTTTTCCGCGCAGACGATCCTGAACAACTGCTACCGTCTCAATCTGCTTGACAACTGCGCGTTGATCACCCGCAACCCGAATGGCGGCACTCTGGCGAATACCAACATTGTCGAGTTCAACGCCAACACGCTGCTCGCCGACGGTATCGACTTCGGTCTGACCTACCGGAAGGAAACGGAGTGGGGCAATTTCGGCGTGAAGTGGGACTCCACCTACACCCACCGGAACAGCACCGATGGCATCAATTCCGTGGGTGTCTATCAGGGCGCTCCGTCCTGGAAGTGGCGTTCCAATTTCACCCTTGACTGGACCCGTGGCGACTGGGATGCGAGCTGGACGATGCGTTACTACTCGCCCATGGTCGAGAACTTCGGCTGCAGTTGGGTGACCGACCCGGCGTTCGGCGCGCCTGAGGCCGCGGCGGCTGGTGCGGATCCGCTGATCTGCAACCACCCGAACTCCACCTTCACCAACAACAACTTCAACCCGGCGGTGGGAAGTGCTGTGGGTCTGGGTGGTCGCCTTCTCGGTTACAACCGCGTTGGCACGACCGTCTATCACGACGTGCAGGTGGGTTGGAAGGCGCCGTGGAAGGCCCACGTCTCGCTGGGCGTGCGCAACCTGTTCGGCAAGGAGCCGCCGATGGTGGCGTCCTCGTTCGCGAACTCGTTCGATGCGGCCTACGACCTGCCGGGCGGTCCGTTCTACTACTTCCAGTACCGTCAGGATTTCTGATCGGTCATCCGGAAGATCAGTTGTACTTCAAGCCGCGGCCTCGTGCCGCGGCTTTTTTTTGGTTTTTCGCGATATTGGCAGCGTGTGATCTGATGGCATTGCTGGCGACGTTCGCACTACGCTGGTCGACGCCGTGGGTGCTGCTGGCGTCCAAGCTGCCCGGGACCGCCGCCTGGCTGCTGCATGGTTCTTGACAGGCCGCTTCCGCGACAGCCGCCCTTGCGGCACCATGCGATCAAGCCCGGATGGCGAAACTGGTAGACGCAAGGGACTTAAAATCCCTCGGCCGCGAGGCCATGTCGGTTCGATCCCGACTCCGGGCACCATAAGACGGTTTCAGGCCATCCTAGGCCATCCCGCAAACTCTCTGAGAACCGCATAAAACCTAGGATTTGCGTCCTAGGCCGTCCGAACTCGTCCTATTGCAGCCGGGGGCAGGTGGGGGCAGAATTGGGGGCAAGTCGCGCTGCGCCGGCGCGACGGGATTTGGAGTTGCCCCCACATGCCGACCGCGACCAAGCCCCTCACCATCAACGCCGTGAAGAACGCCAAGCCCGGCAAGCATTTCGATGGCGGCGGCCTCTACATCGAGGTGATGCCGAACGGTTCGCGCTGGTGGCGTCTGAAGTACCGCATCGGGGGCAAGGAGAAGCGCCTTGGCTTCGGGGTGTTCCCCGAGGTGTCGTTGGCCGAAGCCCGACAGAAGCGTGATGAAGCCCGCGCGACCCTGCGTGAAGGGCGCGATCCGTCCGTGGAGCGCCAAGCAGAAAATCTGCGGGTGAAGCTGGCGACAGAGAACACCTTCGGCGCGGTGGCGGCCGAGTGGTTGAGCAAGCAGCACAAGAGTCTGTCCTCGGTGACGCTGGGCAAGGCGGAATGGTTGCTGGGGCTGGCCGCCGCACTGAATGACCGACCCATTGCCGGCATCACCGCCGCCGACGTGCTGGCCGTGGTGCAGGGGGTCGAGGCGCGCGGCACGCACGATACGGCGCACCGGGTGAAGCAGCGCATAGGCGCGGTCATGCGCTACGCGATCGTGACTGGCCGCATCGACAGCGACGTGACCCGCGACCTGCGCGGCGCTCTGGTGCCCTTCAAGAGTCGGCCTCGGTCGGCGCTGACCGATCCTGCGGCCGTCGCCGACCTCCTGCGGGCGATCCACGGCTACACCGGCCAGCCGACTACGCTCGCGGCGCTCAAGCTCGCCCCGATGCTGTTCGCACGCCCCGGCAACCTGCGCGCGATGGAATGGACGGAACTCGATCTGGACGCGGCGGAATGGCGCATCCCCGGCGGCAAGATGAAGATGCGCGAGGAGCACGTCATCCCGTTGCCTGCGCAGGCGGTGGAGATTCTGCGCGCATTGCAGCCGCTGACCGGGCGCGGTCGCTACTGCTTTCCGAGCCTGCGCAGCAGCGCGCGTCCGATGAGCGAGAACACCGTCAACGCGGCATTGCGGCGGCTGGGTTACGACAAGCACACGATGACCGGCCACGGATTCCGGGCGCTCGCGTCAACGCGCCTGAACGAGTTGGGTTGGCAGCCGGACGTGATCGAGCGCCAGTTGGCGCACGTCGAGCGCAACGCCGTGCGGGGCGTCTACAACCGCGCGGCCTACATGGCCGAGCGCACGAAGATGATGCAGTCCTTCGCCGACTATCTGGACGCCCTGCGCATGAATACCAACGTGACCCCGATCCGCAAGGCGGGCTGACCGAATCCGGCACCAGCCGGTAAACGGCGCGACCGGGTGAGTCAGGCACCCGGCCACGCCTTCCACAACCGTTGAAAGGAGCAACGATCATGGCAAGCGAAAGTGTAGCAACCACCCCGAAATCGTGCCGGCTTCTCAAGCTGGGCGTTGAGTACCTGATTCCGTCGGATAGCAATCCGCATGATCTGCTGGACGATGCGTCTTGTCTGCTGGCCTGCGCGGAGACCCTCGTGCAATGCATGATCGACGGTCTTCACGATGAAGGCAGCAACATGAATGTGAGCCCGCGCGAAGCCGCGTCTATGTTGTACAGCCTCAGATATCAGTTGGAGATGATTCGGAGCATGGCCGAAGCGGCAAACACAATAAGCCTCCGGGCCGCATGACACCGTATCGCCGCGCCTAGCCCGACGGGGCGAAGACGCCGGACACCCTGCCGGCGCTGGCGCAATCGAGGCCAGCGCTGGGCAGGTATTTCGCAGGTTTTTCCGCGCGGTTATTACGTCGGAACGGATTGATTTGACATTAGCTGCAATTCGTGCATGCTGCGCGCCGTGCCACCTAATCCCGTGCAGTACCACGCGGGCCGTTCCATTCAATCTGGAGTAACCAATGACTGTCGCCAAGCCGTAGATTGCTAGTGATAAGACCGTGGACGCCGCAACGGCGCACGGGGTTGTTTGGCTGGTGCTGCTGCGCTTGCCCGAAGTCCGCAAACGCTGCGGGCTAAGTCGTAGTGAAATCTACCGAAGAATCCGCAACGGCTCCTTTCCGCCGCCAATCAAGTTGGGTGCGAGCGCGAGCGCGTGGAGTTCGGCAGAGATTGATAGCTGGATCGCCGACCGCATTGCCGAGCGCGACAGCGCAAAGGCGGCTGCATGAACGCCTTCCCGACACGAAAACGCCCGGCGAGCACCGGGCGCGGGTTTCGCAGTAGCGACTTCAACTACTCGAAACCTACCACGTCACGCACGCCAAGCAACTGGCGCGAGCGCCTGCCTTCACCGCGCGATTACTACGCCGCGCGCATCGAGAAGTTATCTCGCCCGAACGCTGCCGGCTGGGCGCAGGGGCGATGCCCGTTCCACGAAGATCATGACGCCAGCCTGAGCGTAAACCTGACCGCCGCGCGTGGTGCATGGCGCTGCTTTGCCGGTTGCGGCGCTGGCGATCTGGTGTCGTTTCATGAACGCCTGCGCGGGCTGGGCTTCGTCGAGGCCGTGCGCGATCTGGTGGGGGTGCGGTGATGAACGCAGTTCTTCGCAGTGAACCCGAGTCGGCCAGCGATGCCGTGCGGCGGCTATTCAAGAGCAAGCTGCGCGCCGGCTTCGCGCTGACCGCCATCCACCGTTACAACCAGCAGGACGGCGCGGAACTGTTTTGCAGGATGCGGCTCAAGCACGCGAATGGCGAAAAGGTCATCCGCCCCATGCACCGCGAGGGTGACCTTTACCTGCCGAAGCTACCCGAGCGGCCCGAGGCTGGCTGGCCGCTATACGAACCGCCGTTCCCGCTGGTGGAAACCGACCCCACGATCATCGTGGAGGGCGAATCCTGCGCCGATGCGCTCGCCAGACTCGGACTGACCGCCGTCACCTCGGGCAGTGCGTCATCCGCCGATACTGCCGACTGGTCGCCGCTGAAGGGCCGTAGTGCACTGCTGTGGCCTGACAACGACAAGGCCGGCACGAAGTACATGACCGACGTGGCGCGGCACCTGCGGGCGCTGGGTTGCGATCTGCGCATGATCGACGTGGACAAGCTCGATCTGCCCGACGGTGGCGATTGCGTCGATTGGCTGGCCGCGCACCCGGACGCATCGCGCGCAGATATCGAGGCGTTGCACGCAATCCCTGTAGTTTTCGACCGAGACAACCGAGACAACCGAGACACCGCGCCAGACAACGGTTTCGCTGCCTCGGGTGAACCGAGACAAAACCGAGACAGCCGAGACAACACGGCCAAGCCGCGTTTCGAGGTCATCGAGCGCGGGCAAACCTTGGCGTTGGGATCGCAACTGCACGAAGGGTTGCCGGCAGGCGTTTACTGGTGCGACGTGCTGCGCGACAAGGACGGCACCGTGACCGGGCCGGCTGCGCCGGCTTGGGTGTGCTCGCCGCTGCGCGTGGCGGCTATGACACGCGATGCTGCCGGCGGCGAGTGGGGCCGGCTGCTGGTGTTCGCCGATGCCGACGGGCATGTGCATCGCTGGACGTGTCCGCAAAGCATGCACGCTGGAACGGGCGATGACCTGCGCGCCGTGCTGCTGCGCGAAGGGCTGACCATCGCCACGCACCCGAGCCTGCGGCGGCTGGTGGGCGACTACATCCAGCGTGAACACCCGCAGGTGCGGGCGCGTTGCGTGAATCGCACAGGATGGCATGGCGATGCGTTCGTGCTGCCGCGTGAAGCCTTCGGCGACACCGAAGCCGAGCCGATCCTGTTCCAGTCGGGAAGCATCGACGGGGCTGCATTGGGCGAGCGTGGCACGGGCGATGACTGGCGGGCCGAGGTTGCCGCGCCGTGCGCCGGAAACTCGCGGCTGGTGTTGGCGTTGTCGGCTGCTTTCGCGGGGCCGTGCGTGGGATTGCTGGGCGCGGAAGGTGGTGGATTGCACCTGCGCGGTAGTTCAAGCACCGGCAAGACAACGGCGCTCGCGGTCGCCGCCAGCGTGTACGGGGCACCGGATGACTTCACGAAGACGTGGCGCGCCACCGACAACGGGCTGGAAGGTGTCGCCGCGATCCATTCCGACCTGCTGCTGGTGCTGGACGAAATCGGCCAGCTTGATCCGAAGCACGCCGGGCAAGTCGCCTACATGCTGGCGAACGGACAAGGCAAGTCGCGCGCGCACCGCGACGGATCATCTCGGCCACCGGCGCGCTGGCGCGTGTTGTTCTTGTCTGCCGGCGAGATTGGCTTGTCGGAACTGGTGACGCAATCCGGCGGGCGCGTGCGGGCCGGGCAAGAGGTGCGCGTGATCGACCTGGCCGCCGATGCGGGTGCAGGCTTCGGATTGTTTGAGCGTGTCCCGGAAGGGTTGACCGCTGGTGGCTTCGCCGACCGACTCAAGGCGGCGGCTGGCCGGCATCACGGGCACGCGCTGGGCGTGTTCATTGAAAAGCTGACCGAAGACGTGCAACGCGCGCGCGATATTCTGCGCAAACTGCGTGCCGCCATCGCGGCAACGCTGGCACCTGCCGATGCCGCTGGGCAGGTTCGGCGTGTGGCCGACCGCTTCGCGCTGATTGGCGCGGCGGGCGAGTTGGCGACCTCGTACGGGCTGACCGGCTGGGTGACGGGCGAAGCTGAGTGCGCGGTAACTGCATGCTTCCGGGCGTGGCTGGCCGGGCGCGGCACCGTCGGCAATGCCGAGGTTGCGGCCATGCTGGCACAGGTGAGGGCATTCCTTGAGTTGCACGGTGAATCTCGGTTCACCGATTGGGGCGCGCCGGACAGTGGAACGCGCACCGTCAATCGCGCGGGCTTCCGCAAGCAAACCGATGCCGGGCCGTTGTTCTACGTTGAGCGTGAAGTGTTCAGGCGCGAACTGTGCGCGGGCTTCGACCCGCAAGCAGTGGCGCATGTGCTGGCTGTCGCGGGCGCATTGCGCAAGGACAAGGACGGCGCTTCAACCCGTGGTGAACGCCTGCCCGATGGCCGCAACGTGCGCGTTTTCGTCATCGGCCCGGAAGTGTGGGGGGCTACGCCATGACTGCCATTGCCGAAATCCTGCGCAACGCCGGGTTTGTCTCGGCTGCCTCAGCACTGCCTCGGCAACCCGAGACAGCGGAAAGCAAGGCAGGAAGCCATGCCTCGGCTGCCTCGGCTGTCTCGGTGGAAAACGACAGGAGTTGCACCGCGACCGTGCCAGCCCTGCGCACAGATTGCAAACTAGCATCCCTTGCGAATCCTGCGGTGGATGTTCCAAAAATACGCGCCCACATGTTGGCGCTGGCCGTCGCCGAATGCCTGCCGGCCCGGCTGGTGCATGTGATGGATGATGAGATCGTAGCCACCGCCGACGGACTGTCCGATCTGGCGCTGGTGGAATGGCTGCGCCTGCGCGAGGCTGGCGAGCAGATTGGCAAGGGATTGGTGCCGCCGTTGTGGCGGGGCCGACAGGGAGCGATCTGTGCAGGTTGCGGCCCCGTCTATCTGTGGCCGGGCGCACCGGCCCATGTGCAAGCCTGCCCGTGGTGCGCTGGCCGGCTGCGCGGGATCGAGCCTCAGCGTGCGCCCGTGACCTGTGCGGGTTGCCGGCATTACATCCGTGGCAGGCTCAACCCAGCCGACGCATTCGGTTCCTGCGCGTCGGGGCATTCGTCGCGCTACCCGACCGAACTGCACGCCTGTCGAGAGCCGAGGGGTGACGGTCGTTAAATACGAGGAATTTACGGGGCGACCCTATCTAAAGTAGGCAGGAATAGACCCATGATTTCCGATGAAAGACTCGCCCGCCGGTTCGCCCGGTTCGAGCGACGCAAGCTCAAGGCAGGCCCGCGCTGCGGAGCCCAGCGCCACCGTGACGGCCAGCCCTGCGAAGCCCTTCCGGAGCCGGGCAAGCGCCGCTGCCGCTTCCACGGTGGTCGCAGCACGGGGCCGAGGACGCCCGAGGGGAAAGCGATCTGCACCCGCAACCTGCCGAGGAACAATCCACCAGCGCTATGGTGCGGATGAATCTGCGAGTTTTAGGAGCAGTACGCGCGTGCGTGCGTATGACTCTGCGAGTTTTTACGGCAGTACGCGCAGGCGCGCGTATGACTCTGGTGCTTCGCGGACGATGCGCGCCACAGGCGGATGCCGATCATGCCGAGTCCGACTCAATACGCTGCCGTATGGATGATCGGAAATAAGCGCAACGTCAACCCTAGGTGCATCGGCTACGATGGGAGCCGCGAGCAAGTCGGAGTTTGCCCCCTAGCAGGCACCATGTGGGGGCAGATTTGGGGGCAACTTTTCGATTTTCGCGGATGCAAGCTAGTCAGGATGCGGCTCGCAGGGCATGATGCGGTGCCGACTCCGGCACCACGCTGGACGTGTGCAGCTTTCCCGATGGAGATGTCCATGAGCCTGTTGCCGCAACGCCTGTGGGGGTTTGCTGCCTGCGTCGTGCTGTTCGCCGCATCCTGCGTGGCGGTGGTGTGGCTCGGCGACGGCTGGATCTGGGCGGCGGCCGGTTTCGGCGCGCTGGTTGCGGTGGGGGTGTACGACCTCGTGCAGACGCAGCACGCGGTCAGCCGCAATTACCCGGTGCTGGCGCACATCCGCTATTTCCTCGAGTCGATCGGCCCGGAGATCCGCCAGTACTTCATCGAGTACGACACCGAGGAGCACCCGTACTCGCGCCTGCAGCGTGCGGTGGTGTACCAGCGCGCGAAGGGCGTGCGCGACACCCGCCCGTTCGGTACGCAACTGGATGTGTATGCCAACGATCACGAGTGGATCAATCATTCCATCGCGCCCACGCGTATCGCTTCGCACGATTTCCGCATCGTCATCGGCGAGGGCCGCGCCCAACCGCATTCGGCCAGCGTGTTCAACATCTCGGCGATGAGTTTCGGCGCGCTTTCGGGCAACGCCATCCGCGCGCTCAACGCCGGCGCGAAGAAGGGTGGTTTCCACCACGACACCGGCGAAGGCTCGATCTCGGTGCATCACCGCGCCAATGGCGGCGACCTCGTGTGGGAAGTGGCCTCGGGCTATTTCGGCTGCCGCAACGAGGACGGCAGTTTCTGCGCGGAAAAGTTCGTCGCCAATGCGCGCGACCCGCAGGTGAAGATGATCGAGATCAAGCTCTCGCAGGGTGCCAAGCCGGGCCATGGCGGCGTGCTGCCGGGGGCCAAGGTGACGGCCGAGATCGCGGCCGCGCGCGGCGTGCCGCAGGGTGTGGACTGCGTTTCGCCGGCGCAGCACAGCGCGTTTTCCACGCCGGCCGGACTGCTGGAATTCGTCGAGCGCCTGCGCACGCTTTCCGGCGGCAAGCCCACCGGTTTCAAGCTCGCCATCGGCCATCCGTGGGAGTGGTTCGGCATCGCCAAGGCGATGCGCCAGACCGGCATCCTGCCGGATTTCATCGTCGTCGATGGCGGCGAGGGCGGCACCGGCGCGGCACCGGCGGAGTTCGTCGATCACGTCGGCGTACCGCTGCGCGAGGGCCTGTTGCTCGTGCACAACACGCTGGTGGGATTGAACCTGCGCGGCGCGATCCGCCTCGGCGCGGCCGGCAAGATCACCGGCGCCTACGAGCTGGCGCGTACCCTCGCGCTGGGCGCGGATTTCGCCAACGCCGCTCGCGGCTTCATGTTCGCGCTGGGCTGCATCCAGTCGTTGAGCTGCCACACCGACCGCTGCCCGACCGGCGTGGCCACGCAGGATCCGCGCCGGCAACAAGCGCTGCATGTGCAGACCAAGGCCGAGCGCGTGCACCGCTTCCACGACAACACCCTCAAGGCGCTCAAGGAATTGCTGGAAGCCGCGGGGCTGAACCATCCGCAGGAGCTGGGCCCGGAACACGTCGTCATGCGGGTGTCGCCGACGCAGGTGCATTCGTTCGCGTCGATGTACCACTACCTCGAACCCGGCGTGCTGCTCGCCGGCGGCGCGACCGATCACGGCGTGTTCGAGGATTTCTGGGACACCGCCAGCGCCGACAGCTTTGCGCCGCCGTCGAGCGTGCTGGCCCTGCGCGGGAGCAAGCTGGTCTGACGGCGGGCGATCGGTTGTGCTATGCTTGGCAGCTTGCCGTCGCCGCGATCCTGCGGGTCGGCGTGTCCTTCGAGAGTTCACCGAGAATCGTCATGGTCAAGATCCGTCTGTCCCGCGGCGGCGCCAAGAAGCGTCCGTTCTACCATATCGTCGCCACCGACCACCGCAACAAGCGCGATGGCCGTTCGCTCGAGCGTCTGGGCTACTTCAACCCGATCGCCTCGGGCAACGACAAGCGTCTGGAGCTGGACATGGCGCGCGTGCAGCATTGGCTGGATCACGGCGCGCAGTTGAGCGACAAGGTCGGCCTGCTGGTCAAGGAAGCCGCGACCCAGGCCAAGGCCGCCGCCTGAGGCAGTGGTGGGTGCGCTTGCGCGCCCGTTGGTCGCCGCGCATGGTCGAGTGCCGATGCGCGTTCGTGATGCCATCGCCGCATTCGCACCGCGCTGCGATTGCGTGGCAAGCGTTGATCCATGACCACGTCCGATAGCCTCGATCGATCCGAACCCACGCGCCATGCCGCCGAGCGGAACATCGCGCTCGGCCGCATCAGCGGCGCGTTTGGCGTGCGCGGCGAGATCCGGATCGAGTCGTGGACCGATCCGCCGGTCGCCATTCTCCGTTACCAGCCGTGGATCTTCGTTCACCGTGACGCCACGTCACGGCTGGCCGGGGTGATCGGGCGCGCGCACGGCGATGCTGTCGTCGCGTGCGTGCCGGGCATGGCCGACCGTGATGCCGCGCAGGCGCTTGCCGGCGCGCAGATCTTCGTCCCGCGTTCGGCGCTGCCGCCGCCCAAGCCCGGCGAATACTACTGGGTCGATCTGGAAGGCTTGCGCGTCGTCAATGCCGATGGCGCGGATTTCGGCGTGGTCGATCACCTGTTCGACACCGGTGCCAACCACGTGCTGGTGGTGCGTGGCGAGCGCGAACGGCTGATTCCCTTCGTGCAGCCGTATCTGGTATCGGTGGACTTCGATAGCCGACGGATCACGGTGGATTGGGACGCGGATTTCTGAGCAGGCGTGAAGGGTAACGAGTAAAGGGTCAAGGAAAGCAGACGCTGCGCCTGTACGCCTCGACGCGACACGAGGCCCGGTTGGCGCGGCTTTCCTTTACCCTTCACCCTTCATCCTTTGCCGTTTTTCCATGCGCTTCGACGTCATCACCCTGTTCCCCGATTTCATCCGCCAATGCGCGCAGGTCGGCGTGGTCGGTCGCGCGCTCGAGCGCGGGCTGTTGCAGGTGGAATGCTGGAACCCGCGCGACTACGCGACCGGCAACTATCGGCGCGTGGACGAACGCCCGTTCGGCGGCGGACCGGGCATGCTGATGATGATCGAACCGTTGCGCGCGTGCATCGCCGCCGCGCGCGCTGCGGCCGCGCCCGCGCCGCTGATTCACTTGAGCCCGCAGGGCGAGCGCCTGACGCAAGCGCTGGTGCGCGAACTGGCCGCGATGCCGCGCGTGATGCTGCTGTGTGGGCGCTACGAGGGCATCGACGAGCGGCTGTTGCAGACCGAGGTCGCGCGGGAGATTTCCATCGGCGACTACGTGCTTTCCGGCGGCGAATTGGGTGCCGCGGTATTCATCGATGCCATCGGCCGCCTGCAGGACGGCGCACTCAACGATGCCGATTCGGCGGTGCAGGATTCCTTCGAGGACGGTCTGCTCGATTGCGCGCATTACACCCGCTCGGAAGCAGAAGGCACGCGCGGCGTGCCGGCGGTGCTGCTCTCGGGCGACCACGCCGCGATCGCGCGCTGGCGGCGGCAGCAAGCGCTCGGGCGCACCTGGCTGCGGCGTCCCGACCTGCTGGCGCGGATGGCGCTGGGCGACGCCGATCGCGCGTTGCTGGAAGCGTTCCGCAAGGACTGGCAGGCGGAACAGGATGGCGTCGATCGTTGAACGGCGAAGGGTGAAGCGCAGGACGATGCGGGACGCGGATCGGCGTAACCCTTATCCACCGATACGGCGAACCTGAACCTTCCGCCACGAGGCGACGGACGGCCGTTGCAAGGACGACGCACACGGCGCAGGGTGGGCATTGCGGCGGAATCGTCATCGGACGTCGCGCGGAGGTGCCACATGCGCATGCGACATCCTTGGATACTGGCCTCGGCCTTGGCGAGCCTGCTGCCGGCATCGGCGGCGCTCGCCGGCGACCTGAGCCATCCCAAATACATCAGCCCGGCGAAAGCGGTTTCGCCGCCGGTCTACATCAGCCAATCCGCCGCCATCGCGCAGTCGCAGAACGCGCCCGGTGGCGGCTGGCATCAGGGCTGGCACGGCTATCGTGGGCCGCGCTTCGTGTACTCGTCCATGTACGCACCCGCCGTGCCCAATGGCGAATCGGCGGATGACGATTCGGGCCCTGTGCGCACCCAGTTCGTGGCGGTGCCGTATCCGGTGCCGGTCGCCGCACCCACGCCACCGGCTCCGCGCGCACCGCTTCCGACTGCCCTGTATTCCTCCGACGGCCAGCCGCTCACGATCCCGGCCGGGGCGCGGGTCAGCAGTGGCTCGGTTTATCAATACAAGCAGGGCGGGGTGAACGTGTATACCGATACGCCGCCGGCCAACGGTGCGAACGCCACGCGCTTGTTCGGATACACCGAGGCAGACGTGCCGCCGCCCGGCAAGCACTGATCGATCCCAGGCACTGATCGATCGGTGCGGCGTCATGCCGCGCGGAAAGGCGCATCACGGCGGATCCGGGCATTGCGTGGATTGCCCGTCGAGGTGCTCGCGCTGGCGCTGAAAGCTTGCGTGCGCGCCATCGGCGCCACGCGTGATGCGCACCACGTAGATGCCGTCGAAATCGTCGTAGGCCCAGTCCGGCACCTGCTTGGCGTCGCCGCCGTGGGCCGTCATCAACGCGCGCGCGGCCTGCACCAGCTCGACGTGCTCCCATGCGACCAGCACCAGCGCCTTGCGGTAGGCGGGCTGGTCGAGCGCGGCCAGCAGCGCCGCGGTATCGGCATAGCCGATGTGCGCCTGCACCGGCAAACCGAAGCGGATCGCGGTCGGCTCGATGGTCGCCAGCGGCCGCACGTAGTCGTAGCTGCGGTGATGATCGAGTTTGGCCTGACCCGGATCGGGCGCGAACACAGCGTCGGGCTTGCCGAATTGCGCTGCGATCACCTTCGGCAGAGCCAGCGCGCGGTTCAGCCCTTGGCAGGACAATTGCCCCAGCCCGTCGGCGGGCTTCTCGCCGTGGCGGACGAAGACCACGGTCTGCGTTTCCGGCGCTGGCGCGGCGCTGGCAGCCGGCATGCTGACTGCCAGCAGCAGGCCGCAGGCGAGGCGTTGGAGGAGGCGTTGGGGGATGCGCAGCATGAACGCTCCTCGCGGGGGGGGGACGGCCAGCAGGCGAAACGAACGCCCGACAGGTTACGATAGACGGTATTCGTGCCGTCCGGGAACCGTTTCCGCCGATGTCTCCTGCTCCTGATCCCATCCCGCCGCCCGCGACGCCGGCCCGCGACGGCCGTCCGGCTGGCTGGTTCAAGCGCTGGCTGGATTCGCTCGAGCGCATGTCCGCCACCCGCACCAACAACCGCGTCAGCATGGTGCTGGACGTCGTCACGCCGGTGGTGTTGCTGTCGGCGGTGGCATGGCTCGGGCCGGTTCGCCTGTGGCCTGCGGTGGGCGTGGTGCTCGCCGGCCTGCTCGTGTTCACCTTCGTGGAATATGTCTTCCACCGCTGGATTTTCCACGGCGACGTGACCCTGGAAGCCTTCCGCAAGGGCCACGCCAACCACCACGTCGATCCGCTGGTGGATGCGGCGCTACCGTTCTTCCTGCCGCCGGCGATCGTGCTGTTGATGGTCGGGGTGTTCGCGCTGGCGATGCCGGTCGGCTATGCGACCCTGCTCGCCGGCACCATCGCCCTGGGCTACGCCTGCTACGACTGGAGCCACTACATCATCCACGTCCGTCGCTTCCGCCATCCGTGGCTGCGGCGCTGGGCGGGTGCGCACCATGTCCATCATTTCCATCCCGACTACAACTTCGGGGTGACCACGTTGCTGTGGGACTACGTGCTCGGCACCCACTACGTTTCGAAGAGCCGGAAGCCGCGCCGGGCTTGAGCTCCGGCTCCGGAAGCCGACGCCTGCTTGCGCCGGCTGGTACGCAAACGCCCCGCGATGCGGGGCGTTCGTGTATGGGAGCGATGGCAATCCGGCTGCGCTTCAGCCGTGGCGTCGGGTATCGTTCCTGCAATCATGATCGGCACCGACATGGATCGCTGCGTAGGGCTTGAAGGCGGGCAAAGCTGCAGCAACTTGATCCTGGGTTTTCTGGAGTGCGTCGAGGTTGTCGCATATCGCCAATGCTTTGGCTTCGACCGCTTTCGCGCGGTCGTCGATGCGGGACGACACCTTGTCGGCGTCGCCGTGTACCAAACCGGATACCGTGTCGCCCATGGCATGTACCGCGAGGTTGGCTCCAGCCATGCCGGTTTCGATGCCGGCTTTGCGAATGCCTGCCAGTTGATAGTGGTAAGTCATGAGCAAGGCGTGTTGCGCCGGCGTGGTCGCGACCGGCTTGTCGCCGATCGACAGGTTGCCGCTGGCATCGATGACTGCGTCAGGCTGACCCTTCGCGTGCATCGTGACCACGTCGTTGAGCAAGCTGATGTGGTTGCCGTTGCGGTCGCCGATGTCGGTATCGCCGTCACAGGCCGTCAGGTTGGCGGCGATGAGCGTGGCGAGGATGGCGGCAAGCAGGGTACTGGATGGTTTCATGGCAAGTCTCGATTACGTGTCGGCGAGGATTGGCTTCAACCCTCGTCGCGCCAGCGGCGCAGGCGGATGGCGGCGTAGATCATCGCCGCGCCCACCGCCACGCCGATCCACATATCCGCGGTGGCGAACACATGCCAGGATTGCTGCGTCAGCGCCATCAGGTTGCCCTGCTGGTGGATCAAGTGCCCGTCGGGGCTGGGAGAGATCAATACGCCGATATTCGTATTGCCGCTGGCAGGGTGCCATGCGAACCAGATGCCCGGAACCGTGCCGCCGAGGCCTCGACCGACGATGTGCTGCCAGTACCAGCCGATGTTCCAATTCAGGTTGAGCATGGCATCGAGCCAGCTCAACAAGGTGCCGCCCATCACCGGTACGCCCACCGCCCACAGGAAGGGCTTGGTGCGCGCCCACGCCGACACCAGCATCAGCCAGCCGACGGTGGGCAATGCCCACAACACGTACACCGGCAGCATGCCCACCATCGCCAGGGGCGAAAGATACAAGTTGACGTCGCCCAGTACCGCGCCGATGACGTGGATACCCATCACCGCCCCGCCCAGCAGCAGCACCGCCAGCATGGCGAGCGAAACCACGGTGCCGATGCCGATGGCGAGCAGGGGCGCGACGACCAGTGCCGCCGCGAGTTTGGAGAACACGGTGGCCTCGTCGGAAATCGGTAGCGATTTCCAGAACAGCACGCTGCGATCCTTGCGGTCGTCGAACAGGCAGCCCAGGCAAAAGAAGAACGTCGTGAACGCCAGCACCATGTAGATGGGCGAGGTCATGCCGATGTAGCCGTTCGCCAACCCTTCTGCCACCTGTGCACGATCCGTGGTGGTCATGGCGTGGATGGAAGGGGAGATGTCGTGCCCCGACAGCACGCCGATCAACACCGTGCCGGCGAGGAAGAACAACATGATCCCGCCGGTCACGACCGGCCCCCAGAAAAAGCCGCCGCGGTGTTCCCAGAATTCGCGCTTGAGCAGCCATTTGAACGTGTTCATGCGTAGGTTCCCTTCATCGTGGCCACGAACAGGTCGGCGATGCCGACGTTGCGGGTTTCGCCGAGTGCGGCAAGCTGGTTTTTCGGCACGCCGTCGAAAACGAGGATCGACTTGCCGAACACTTGCCGCTCGTCGATGGGTTTGAGCGCGCGCGCGGCATCCACCTTGTCGGCGTTCACCATCACCTCGGTGAAGCGCTCGCCGACCTCGTCCATCGTCGCGGAAAGAACCAGCTTGCCCTCGCGGATGAACATCAGGTCGGTGAGGATGTGTTCGATCTCCTCGACCTGATGGGTGGTGACGACGATGGTCTTGTTCTCGTCGAAGTAGTCCTCCAGCAGGCTCTGGTAGAACTGCTTGCGGTAGAGGATGTCCAGCCCCAGCGTGGGCTCGTCGAGCACCAGCAGGCGCGCGTCGATGGCCATCACCAGCGCCAGGTGCAGTTGCACGATCATGCCCTTGGACATCTGCTTGACCTTCATCTGCGGGGTCAGCTTGGTGTGGGCGAGGTAGCGCTGCGCCTTGGCGCGGTCGAACTTCGGGTGTACGCCGGCGACGAAGTCGACGGCGTCGGCGACCTTCAGCCAGCGCGGCAGGATGGCGACATCGGCGATGAAGCACACCTGCTCCATCAGCGCGTCGCGTTGGCTGCGCGGATCCATCCCCAACACGCTCAACCCGCCGTCGAAGGGAATCAGCCCCAGCGCGGCTTTCAGGGTGGTGGTCTTGCCGGAACCATTCGGGCCGATCAGGCCGACGATGCGCCCGGCGGGGATGTCGAAGCTGATGTCGTCCACGGCGAGCTGGGCACCGTAACGCTTGCTCAGCCCCTTGGCGGAAATCACGGCGCTCATGCCTGCTTCTCCTGCGCTTGGGCGCGGTTGAGCAGTTCATCCACGCGCAGGCCCAGACGGGCGATGCGTTCGAGGATGGCCGGCCATTCCTCGCGCAAGAAGCGCTCGCGTTCGGAGGCCAGCAACTTCCCGGTCGCCGCTTCGGTCACGTACATACCCAATCCCCTTCGTTTTTCCACCAGTGATTCATCGGCCAGCTCCTGATACGCGCGCGAGACGGTGATCGGGTTGAGCTGGTAGTCGGCGGCGATCTGTCGCACCGAGGGCAGCGCATCGCCGGGTTTGAGCTGCCCGTCGAGCATCATCACCACGATGCGTTCCTTCAGTTGCCGGTAGATCGGCGCGTTGTCGTTCCAAGTGACGGTCATGGCGGGCGTCCGTCAGTCCGCCCGCCGATCGGTGACGATCGGCAGGAAGGAGTAGTAGGGCATCGCCAGGCTCAGATGCCGCATGTGCGGGCCGCGCCAAGCGGAATCGCCTGCGCCGATGGAAGCGACGACCGGCGAGGCGGCGGCGATCGCGCCGGCGGCGTCGTGGTGCGCTGCGGCCTGGATCGGTCGGCCGAACAACCAACCGGAGGCAAGGAACGACGCGGCGACGATCAGCGCGGTCAGGGTGTTGCGGGACTTGCTGTACATGGCGCTCTCCGAGGTGAGCTATATGTTAGGTGTTGTAGTGAACTATAGCACCATTTCGAGCGATGTCAACAGGGAATCGAAAATTTCTTGCCCAACTGATGGCATAGGCCGCTGGCAACCCGCGTGAAAGGGTACGAATTTCGTGCCAGCGAGCCGTCAGATCGGGATAGAACATCTCCCCCCGGTGGAACCTCGCAGCGCCGATGCGGTCAATCCGTCACGACATTCGTCGCTGCACATTCGACGCGGCATTGCCGCGACGGGCGTTCGCCGCGACAATACGCCACCCGCTGCGACGGCTGCGCCGTCGTCCAGATCCCCCTTTCGGAGCCAATCCATGTCGATGATGTCCCCGCGCCGTGCCTGCCTTTCCCTCACCGTGCTTGCCGTGGCCTGCCTGACGGCTACCACCATCGCCGCCCCGGCACAGCCCTTGGCCAACGACAAGGACAAGGCCAGCTACGCCATCGGCATGCAGATCGGCGCGGGCATCGTGCGCTCGCTGGAGCCGGTGAAAGCCGACGTGGATTCCGCGGTCGTGTTGCGCGGCATCGAGGCGATGGTCACCGGTGCCAAGCCGCTGATGACCGTGCCCGAGGCACAGGCGCAACTGGAAGCCTTCAACAAGAAGATGCAGGTCAAGCAGCAGGCGCAGGCGGCCGACCTTGGGCGCAAGAACCTCGCCGAAGGCACGGCCTTTCTTGCCGCCAACGCGAAGAAGCCGGGCGTGAAGACCACCGCGTCGGGCATTCAATACCTCGTCGAGAAACAGGGTAGCGGCCCGAAGCCGAAGGCAACCGACAGCGTCAAGGTCAATTACACCGGTTCCCTGCTCAACGGCACCGTGTTCGACGCTTCGGCGCAGCACGGCGGCGCGGCGATGATGAAACTCGATCAGGTGATCCCGGGCTGGACCGAGGGCGTGCAGTTGATGCCGATCGGCAGCAAGTACGTGTTCTGGATTCCGGCCAAACTGGCGTATGGCGAGAAGGGTACGCCGGGTGGCCCAATCGGCCCGAACGCGACGCTCAAGTTCGAGATCGAACTGGTTTCGATCGGCGCGAAGTAAGCGCTCGTCAACCACCGCGATGCGCCCAACGACCCGGGCGCATCGCCAGTGATTGCGGCCGCGCAGGCGATGGCGTGCCGCACCATCGGAGTACGCGATGCGCGCAACCCTGTTCGGCACCGGCTACGTCGGCCTCGTCACCGGAGCCTGCTTGGCCGAAGTCGGTCACGACGTGGTGTGCGTGGACATCGACGCGGCCAAGATCGAGGGCCTGCGGCGTGGCGTGGTGCCGATCTACGAACCGGGGCTGGAAGCGCTGGTGAAGTCCAACCAGCAGGCCGGGCGCCTGCGGTTTTCCACCGATGCCGGCGAGGGCATTGCGCATGGCGAGGTGCTGTTCATCGCCGTGGGCACGCCGCCCGACGAGGACGGCAGCGCCGACCTGCGTCACGTGCTGGCGGTGGCGCACAGCATCGGCCAGCATCTGGATGCGCCCAAGGTGATCGTGGACAAGTCCACCGTGCCGGTGGGCACCGGCGATCGCGTGCATGCGGCAATCGATGCGGCCTTGCGTGAACGCGGTGTGCAATGCACCTTCGAGGTGGTCAGCAACCCCGAGTTCCTCAAGGAAGGCGATGCGGTCAAGGACTGCATGCGCCCGGATCGCATCGTCATCGGCACCGATTCGGTGCATGCCATCGAGGTGATGAAGCGCCTGTACGCGCCGTTCAACCGCAATCACGAGCGCCTCGTGGTGATGGACATGCGCTCGGCGGAGCTGACCAAGTACGCCGCCAACGCCATGCTCGCCACCAAGATTTCCTTCATGAACGAGATGGCGAACATCGCCGAACGCGTGGGCGCGGACATCGAGATGGTGCGCCAGGGCATCGGCTCGGATCCGCGCATCGGCTATGCCTTCATCTACCCGGGCGCCGGTTACGGCGGCTCGTGCTTCCCCAAGGACGTGCAGGCGCTGGAGCGCACCGCGCGCCAGCACGGTTATCAGGCGCGCATCCTCGATGCGGTCGAGCGGGTGAACGAGGCGCAGAAGGCGCATTTGTACGAACTGGTGAGTCGGCATTTCGGCGGCGCGCTGCAAGGCAAGTGCTTCGCGGTGTGGGGACTGGCGTTCAAGCCCAACACCGACGACATGCGGCAGGCGTCCAGTTGCACTTTGCTGGACTTGTTGTGGAAGGCCGGAGCGAGTGTGCGCGCCTACGACCCGGAGGCGATGGACGAGGCCCGGCGCGTGTTCGGCGAGCGCGACGATCTCGTGCTGTGTCCGAGTGCCGAGGATGCACTGAACGGTGCCGATGCGCTGATCGTGGTCACCGAGTGGAAGGCGTTCTGGAACCCGCGCTTACCCGATCTGGCCGCGCGCCTGCGTGCGAAGGTGGTGTTCGACGGTCGCAACATCTACGACCCGTCCGAAGTGGAAGCGGCAGGTTTGGCGTATTACGGCATCGGTCGCGGGCGTTCGGTGGTGCGCCCGTGAACGCGGCCGACGACGCGATCATGGAGCGCCTGATCGACCTGGAGTCGCGCATCGCCTTCATGGAGCGCAGCCTGATCGAGATGAGCGATGCGCTGGCCGATGCGCGCATGGAAACGACCCGCGAGCGCTTGCGCACCGAGGCGCTGCTGAGCGAGTTGGGCGAGCTGCGCAGCCTGATTCCCGGCGATGCCGGCGTCGAACCGCCGCCGCCGCATTATTGAGGCTATCCTGCCGGCGCGCGGCCGCCGCGTGCCCGTTTCGTACTCCAACGCCGGACCGGTGGCATGAGCAACTCGATGAAGGATCTGCTGCTGGGATTGGGCTTCAAGCCCGCGCCCGCGACGAAGGCGGACGAACGGCGCGATGCGCCGCGCCCACGCACGGATGGCGCAACCACGCCGCGCGCATCGGATCGCCATCGCGCCGATCGCGCCGGGCAGGCACACATCCGGCCGGCGCAGGCGCGGCCAGCACAACGTACCGCGCGATCCAGCGAGGAGATCGACCTCGGCAAGGCGTATGCCTTGCGTGCACAACGCGAAAAGGACGAGCGCATCGAAGCCGAGCGGCTCAAGCAGGATGCCGCGCGGCGCAAGCGCGAAGCCAAGGCGAAGGTGATCGAATTGCTGCACGGCAAGTTGCTGGTCACGCCGCCGGATGCCGCCTGCGTGCGCCACTTCGAGTACAACGGCAAAATCCGCCGCGTGCATGTCAATCCCGCGCAGCTCAAGGCGCTCAATGCCGGCGAACTGGCGGTGATCCAGCTCGATGGCCGCTACCTGCTGGTCGATGCGGCGGTCGCGTTGCAGGTGCAGGAGCTGCTGCCGAGTCTGGTCGCGCTGCGGATCGATCCCGATGCTCCGGTCGCGGACGATCCCTACGCCGATCCGAAGTTCGCCATCCCGGACGATCTGACATGGTGACCCTCGCGCGCTGGCGCGCCAAGCTGCGCGAGTTCGGCAAGGCGCTGGGGCCGGGCGTCACCACCGGCGCGGCCGACGACGACCCGTCCGGCATCGCCACCTATTCGGTGGTCGGCGCGCAGTTCGGCACCGGCTTCCTGTGGGCCTCGTGGTTCACCTGGCCGCTGATGGGCGCGGTGCAGATGATGTGCGCGCGTATCGGCATGGTCACCGGAATGGGCCTGGCCGGCGCGCTGCGCAAGCGTTTCCCGCGCTGGCTGGTGGCTTCGATCGCGCTGGCGCTGCTGATCGCCAACGTCATCAACATCGCCTCGGATCTGTCGGGCATGGCCGATTCGGCGCAGATGCTCGGTGCCGGCTCGTCGCATGCATGGGTGTGGGTGTTCGGATTGGGCATCTGCGCGGCGATGGTGTGGCTGCGCTACGGGCAGATCGCGGCGGGTCTGAAGTGGTTGGCACTGGCGCTGCTGGCCTACGCCGCCACCGCGTTTCTCGTCACCAACGACTGGCCTGCGGTACTCAAGGCCGCCGCGTTGCCGTCGCTGCCGCACGGCAAGGATGCGTGGGCCGCGCTGGTGGCCATCCTCGGCACCACCATCAGCCCCTACCTGTTTTTCTGGCAGGCCGGGCAGGAGGTGGAGGAGGAAAAAGCCAAAGGGCGACTGATGCTGATCAGCCGTCAGGGTGCGACCGATGCCGAACTGCACGATCGCCGCATCGATATCGGCGTGGGTGCGTTCTTCTCCAACATCGTGATGTTCTTCGTCATCCTCACCACCGCGATGACCCTGCACACGCACGGCATCACCACGATCAACACCACCAAGGACGCCGCCTCGGCGCTGCGTCCGCTGGCTGGCGATGGCGCCTACCTGCTTTACACGCTGGGATTGGTCGGCACCGGCCTGCTGGCCATACCCACGCTCGCCGGTTCGGCGGCCTACGCCTTCGCCGAAACCTTCGACTGGCCGCACGGGCTCGACGAGAAATTCCGCAACGCTGCGCCGTTCTACGTCGTGTTCATCCTCGCCACCGTGGCCGGCGCCGCGCTGGATCTGCTCAACGTCGATCCGATCAAGGCGCTGTACTGGTCGGCGATCGTCAATGGCCTGCTCGCGCCGTTCCTGATGGTGGCGCTGTTCCTCGTCGCCACCGACCGTCGCATCATGGGCGGGCAGACCAGTTCGACGCTCTCGCGGTGGGTGGTCGGAACCGCCACGCTCGTCATGTTCGGCGCGGCGGTGGGGATGTTCGTGTTCTGACTCGGGACTCGTGAATCGTGAATCGTGAATCGTGAATCGTGAATCGTGAATCGTGAATCGTGAATCGTGAATCGTGAATCGTGAATCGTGAATCGTGAATCGTGAATCGTGAATCGTGAATCGTGA
>JAFEBV010000033.1 GCA_018242485.1 Pseudomonadota bacterium | reverse complement strand
CCGGGGATACGCGCAACCACTATGCGCACATCCTGTGCAGCACGCGGCGACTTAGCGCGACCGGGTTCACCGAGAAGACCCGTGAGCTCGATGAAGTCAAGCGTGGCGAGGTCGGTCGCTGGCGTAAACGCTACGCCGAATTGCAGAACGAGGTGATGTACGCCGCAGGTGTGGCCGAGCAGGTCGATCATCGCAGCCTAGCCGCCCAGGGCATCGAGCGCCTGCCGACGGTGCACCTGGGGCGAAAGGCGACCAATTACGAGCGGCGCACGGGCGAGGTCTCGCGGAGGCGGCGGGAGAATGAGTAGCATCGCAAGCCCCGAGGACAACATCGCTTTTGGTCGGCGCCTAGCAACAGTGCGTGCGGTAACCGGCTTGAGCCAGCTCCGATTTGCCCAGACGCTCGGCCTGTCGTTGCGCGCCTATGCCAACTACGAGCGCGGAGAACGGGAAGCGCCGGTGGCGTTACTACGAGCCTTGCTTGTGCAACACGGGATCGATCCGGTTTGGATGTTCTCAGGAGTTGGAGGGAACCCGCACAAGGCGGCAGAGCGGGTTCTTGACTTCGGCCTCATCGAGCACATCGACCGCCTAATCGATTCTAGTTTGGCGCGCTCATGCACGAAAATGGATCTCACCCAACGAGCTCAAGTACGGCGGGCGCTGTACATGCTGAGCCTGGAGGGCGCAGGGCTGAACTCAACTCAAGTCGAGATCATCCTGTCGGTGGTGGGGTCGTAGCGTTCAGCGTTCCCGATCAAGGCTTGGGTTCCGGGCTGGCAGGGTAGGGGAGGGCGATACTGGGCATGGGTGAGCCAACGTCGATGGTGGAGCGAGGGCTTATCTAGCCATCGCTATTGTGGTTACGGTGTGGTATATTTACCACACTACATGGAAAGAGGGTTCCATGACCACCAACACCAGCTCCATCCGCTTGTCGGAGACGCTTGTGGCGGATGCTCGGCGCGATGCCGAAGTGTTCAACCGCACGATTAGCGGCCAGGTGGAGCATTGGGCTCGCCTGGGTCAAGCGATCGAGGCGGCACCTGGCTTTGACTTGACGCGCGTTCGCGCGGCCTTGGATGGTCGATTCAATGCCGACCTTCTCTCGCCTGACGAAAGGGACATTTTTGAAGACTTGCTGGGCGAGGCTCTGGCCACACCCGACGCCGGCGAGCTCGCGTACTTTGACCAGTTGGTCAACTGCGGCGGTGCGGTTGGTTACGATGCTGCGGGTCGCTATGTGCGGTCGCTTCCGGGCGGTGCCGTGGAAGTTCTGCATGAAGGGGGAGCGGACGCAGAATGATCGCAGGCAGGCGCAGCCACATGGCCACGGACGACCGTCCCACCCTTCACGTCATCGTCGGTCCCAACGGCGCCGGAAAGACCACACTGTACGAACAGCGCCTCTGCAAACGCTTTCCCGATGCGGAATTCGTCAACGCCGACGAGCTGGCCAAGCGGCACTACGGCCATGCAGCCGTGACCGTGAAGGAGTCGAAGACCGGCCAGCGGCTCGCCGAAGAACGCAGGCACAGTCTCATGGCTGAGGGGAAAAGCCTCGTAACCGAGTCCACTTTTTCGCACCCGTCGAAAATCGACCTGGTGCGCGACGCCAAGGCTGCCGGCTATCGCGTCGCGATTTATCACGTCAACGTTCGCAGCGCGAAACTTTCTGTTGATCGCGTGGCCTGCCGTGTCGATCGCGGCGGCCACCCGGTGCCGGAAGACAAGATTCGCGAACGCTACGTGCGCAACCAGGAGCTCATTCATGAGGCCGCGCAGCTCGCTGATCGCGCCTATGTGTTCGACAACTCCATCATGGGCAAGCCGCACACGCTGGCGATCGAGTTGCGCCAAGGCCTTGCGGTGCGTGTTGGCCAGAACATCCCGCGTTGGGCGCGCGAGCTGTATGCCGCGGAGTTGCAACAGTATTCGGCAGCCAGACAAAATCGGCCTGCCGCCAGCTTCGCGGAAGCTGTGGCCATCGTCCGCATGCAACTGCATGCTAACGCGCGCACCTTCGTCGCCCGCGCCGGTGGCCGCTACGTCGGCGAGATCATCGGCGAGACGGATCTTCACACCTTGCAGAAAATCGGCAAGGATTCCACCGTCGCGCACTTCACGCACAAGCTCGACAAGCGCCTCGCCGTCGGCGAACACGCCACTGTAATCTACGATCACAGTGGCCATGCCAAGGTCCAGCGTGAAGCCGAACGCGGTCCATATGCTGATGTAGCCGACGCATGGTGCCGCGATCCCATTGCCGCCGCCAAAGCCCATCCCGAGCGCGCTAGCGACATGGCCAACGCTTCGGCCATGCTGAGAGCGGCCCGTACGGCAGCAGATCAACGCGGTTTCAGCCCTCAACAGGTGGGTGCCGTAACCGGCAAGTTGCAACAACGTCTCGCCGGCGATCTTGAACACGGACGCCCCATCCCCGGCCTTGCGCAACGTTCACGCGCGACGCCGAGCTTGGAGCGCTAACGCAGGGTTGGTGCTTGGCGCTGGGACGCATCGCGGGCTTGTGATGGCGTATTGGTGGCGGGTGCTGGGGAGGTCTGGTATCTGTCGGCCGACAGCCAATTCATGGGCGAACAAGTCCCGGAATCGCTGCAGGAAGGCCTGACTGGCGGGGTTCGCCGGAATCTGCGGTTGCGCGCTTCAGTGGCTATGATGGAATTGCCGAAGGCAATAGCTGGGGAAGAGGTGACATCCCAAGTCCTTGTTCCGTTGACGATGACGACGGTCTTTGCCGCTTGGATGGCGCCTCAAGCCATTCGTGCGGCACTGTCGCGTCGAAACCGTACTCGGTGGCGGCACCTGCTTCGCAGCCCGGTTTCGTTCACGATGGCTTTGGCCGTGATTGCGTGTGTTCTGGCGATTGGTTCGCTTCTGACCGTACTCGTTCCATGCCTTGGGTGGAGTTGGTGGAGAGCGCTCGGCGGCACGGGGTCGGTCATGTTCAACTTCCCTGACGTGCCGTCAGGCGCACCCGGGGCACTGGTCTGGTGGGCGAAATTGTTGCCGGTGGTCGTGTTGGTGTTGCTCCTGCCCGCGGTACCTACCTTCGCTTATATTGAGGAATGCGCATTTCGGCGGGGTGCGGAAAGTTGGAGTCTGGACCGCCGCGTGCTTGTGCCGTGCATCTTTGGATTGGTGCACGCGATCTTGGGTGTGACGTTGGCATTCGCGATTGCGCTGGCGTTTGCTGGTGCTCTCTACCAGACGCGCTATCTCGCGACGTATGCTCGGCGGCACTCACGCAGCGAGGCAATGCAGGATGCCGTCAACATCCATGCCGCATACAACGTGCTTGTCTTGTCCGTTGCTGCTTGTGTTGTGTTCCTTACCTTTTAGGCCGCGAGGCATTCACCGGCCCCGATCAAGGTCAATACCTACCTCGCTAGGCTGTGTGCGAAGAAGCGGCAACTCGCCGCGTGCGGCGCCTGCGGCGAGCTGTCGCTGCAGCGCTTCGAGGACTTTCGCTTTACTCTCCGGCGTCATGGTGTGCGCGTGAGCGGCGGCGGCCTGTAGTGCCTTTGCAGGGTTGGCCAACTCGGGGTACTGCTTGGCGCTTTCCGTGGGGCCGTCGATGAGAAAACTTTGCGCGAGTGCCTTGCCGTGGTCGCCGGCGAGCTGCTGGCTGCGCAGGGCGATCGACGGACCGTGGTCGGCGTCGTACTTGCTCGCCCAGGCGAGATCCGTGCGGGCGAGAAAATGCGCCCTGGCTAGCTCGTCGGAGCGAAGCTCAGGCCGCGAAGCGGCCTGAGCAATCAGAAGCTGCGCTTGCGTAGCTGTGCTAGCAGATCGGGGTTCTTGCTCAGGCCGTTCATGGTTCGAACCATGCCCTGCACCCATCCGTCGATCGGCGAGGCTGGTTCGGATGGGGGCATTGCCTGCGGCTTGTTGGTAGCAGGCGTCTGTGATGGTGCCGGCGGAACGGTGGCGGCCGAGTTCTTGGTCAAGGCGTTGTTTGATCGCATGTTGAGACCCTTCGGATTCGAGCGTGCGCAGATGCTTCCAACCCTGCAACTCCACGCGGTTTTCTTGGTCGCGCGCGTCGATGATTCTAAGCGAAACGTCCTCACCGTAGCGTGAATATATTTCGCACAAACCACTGACCAGCTCGCCTTGAATTTGCGCCATGACCTTCGTGCTGGCACCACGGCCCACGTCGTCAAAGCGTGTGAACGTGTTAGCCAAGGCGGTTTCTGGACGCGGATGGACTGCGATGATGACCGGCTGTAGCCCGGCTGCAAGCGCGGCGCCGAGCTTGGGAAACGATTGCTCGGCGCGGAACATTTGCCCTTCGTAGACGACGGCGATATGCGGGTCCAGCGCGCCTTGCGACATGACCGATGACGTTTTGCCTGCACCGGGGCTGCCGGTCAGGAACACCGCGTGCGTGCGCTCGGGGTGCGAACGATCGCGGGTGGCTTCGTCAAACAGCTGCGCTGCCAGAACGGCCGCGCTGTTATGCACGGGCGCGTTGTAGCGGTTGCGGGCTTCGGGCGACTGGTTGTAATCGGCGAATAACTCTTTGGCCAGGTCGGCGCCAACGTAGCGGCCGCCATGAGCTTCCGACAGATCCTTGTAGCGAGCCATGAGCGCTGCGGTGTCGTGCTGTACCGCCTGCATGGCGCGCTCCTGCGCATCCATGCGGTCCTGGTGCGCGTATTCGCCACGGCGGATGTCCAACGCGGGGGCTGCGCGGACAGGGCGTTCGATCGCATCTTGCGCGATCACGGCGAAGCTGCCGGGCATGCGTTCGAGCTTGGTGGCGGCGACAACCGCGTCGGGAGTAGGGCGGCCGGCACGCTCAAGGACGAGCCTGGCGACCTCCTCGGTAATCGTCGCGGGCTTTCCCTTGTTCTGTTCTAGCGTAGCATCCAAGGCGGCGTAGGCGGGCTTGTTCCACAAGTCGCGAGCGTTACTGAACTCAGTCATGTACGCCGGGTCGCTCACCACATCGAGCTTCAGCGTTTCAACAAAGATTTCCCGCTCTTCGGGATGGCGTTCGTAATAGTAGAACGAATCGACTAGCTCCCTTTCCCATTCCAGGCGGCGCAGGGTTATCGCCAGGGCCACCTCGTTGCGCGTCAACGGCTTGGTTTCCTGCGCGGCGGGCGTGTAACCGCCCGCCGACTTGGATGCTTCGGTCATGGTCATGTTAGCGTCTGCGGTCTGCGGTCTGCGGTCTGCGGTCAGCGGTCAGCGGGTTTGCGCTTGGGCTTGGGAGGCGTCCCGATCGCGTTGCTCCCGGGCTTGGCGTACACGCTCGGGCACGTCTGGGAGTTGCCGCCCAGCAGCCAGGTCTTTGGTGATCGCGTCACGGAATCGTTGCAGGAAGGCCTGACGAGCTGAGTAGGGCTTCAGCGTGGTGGCCGCCGAAACAGCCAGGGCCTCAGCGGCGAAAGCCGCTCGCAGCTCGGGGTGCTTCCGAACGGCATCCTCACGCTCCTGTTCGCTTCGTGCGCTCAGGAAAGCCTTGGCTGTGTCAGCTCGTGCCGGGTCGGGTGAGCGGGGCTCCAGAGCGACGCTGGACGCTCCTGGGAGTGTTGCTTCCGCGTCGAGCCGACGCACCGCCCACGCATTCCGGCGGGTGGCGATCCGTTCCTGGCCGACCACGCGGCCTTCGGCATCGCGCTTGTTTGCGTCCACCTCTACCGGCTTGTCGCCCTGGTGTTCGAGACGGACTCTGTCGCCTGTTCTGGCGCCTGCTTCGCGAAGTGCGCGCTCGAGGTCGAGTCCCCATACCGTGCGTTCGCCGGCAGCCGTCTCGAGGGTCACGAAATAACTCATCTTTTCTTCGCGATCGTGCTTGTAATGATCCCGACCGTGCTTGACGATCCTTCCGCCGGGCTCGGCTTCGGCGGTGATCGCTGCCGCGAACCCGTTCACGGCTGCAACGACGTTTCCTGCCGAGCGTTCGGACGCTTCAAGCTCCATCTGTTGGCGACGAGCGTAAGCCGCAGCAGCTATATCCTGTTCCTGACGGCTGGGTGAGTAGCCTTTGACGGCGAGGCCGCGGCTGGCCGCTTCCAGATAGACGGCTGCCTTGAACTCGGGGGTGCCTTTGACGTTGATGCTGCGCCAGGTGCGGGTTTCGGCGATGTCCACGAGGGCTGCGACCGTTTCGGTCGAAAACTCGTCGGGGGCGTGAAGCCGGCGGCCCTTGTCCACGAGGATGAGGCGAGCGGGGGAATTGGCGTCAACAATCGATTCGCCGGCGCGAATGTAGCGGTGCTTGAAGTGTTCCGGCAGTGCGGTTTGCAGGGATGCCTGATCGGCACGCACTGCACTGACGACTTCGATCGTGCCGGGTTTCGCATCAGGTGGGGCTTTTGCTGTGGTTGGCTCATCCATGACGCCTGGGCGATCCAGGGGTCTGTCGCCTGCGGCGACCGTGCCTAGTTGCCGCTTACCGCCGGTGCCGAAATCTGCGCGTGCCTGTTCGGCTTCGCTCAATTCCTGCTTCGCCCGGGTGACAGTCGCCAAGGCGGCAACATCGCCTTCACGTGCTAGGTGCAGTTGTTGCACAAACCGGGCAGCACCGGCCCGGCTGGTCGGGCTCATGGCGAACGTGTCGCTGTAATCTACCAGTTCGTGCATCAGTGCCTCGCTGCTTGCATGCGTGGCGGCGATGGCTTCCCCTCGCTCGCGTACCACCGTAGGGTTGCTGGAGGATGCCAGATCGGCGCCGGTGGCTTCGGCCGACAAGACGCTCACTTCGACATAGGCGTCACGAATGGCTCGCACTTGGTCAAGGGCTAGTGCGACCTCGCGCTTTTGATCCGGCGTGAAGCCGGCAAAGAATGGCTGTTCCATGTTTCGACTCCTGGCAGCAGGGCGGCGGTCGCTGACCGCCGCCCTCACGAGGTTAGCGAGAGCGGTCCTGATCGCGCTCTGGTTCGGGGGCAGGCTTGGACTGCTGCGCTTCACGGCGCAACAGACCGACTTCCTGACCACGATGCAAGGCCAATGCGATGTTGTCTCGTGCACGGTCGACGAAGGCCTGCGCGGCCTTCTTGGAATCGATTTTTTCGGCGGCAAAGGCCCTGGCCTCCGCATCGACATCGAATGCTTGTTTGAGTTGCGGGAACTCCTTGATCGCTGCCTTGCGGTCCTTGGCCGTGTCAGCGGTCACGAAGGCCTGGACGAGCGGATTGCTCGCAGCCTCTTTGCGGTCGGAGCGGCGCTGCAGGATTTCAGCGTCCTTGGCGGTGGGCTGATAGCCCTGAACCTCGATACCGCGCGTGGTTGCCTCGACGTACATGGATTGCTGGAACGACGTCTTGCCGGTCACTTCCAAACTTTTCCAGCCGCGCTCGGAGGCCGTTTCGGCCAACGCACGCGCGGTGAAGGTGCTGACAGGGTTGTAGGCGTGCAGGCGACTTCCGCGATCGATGAACTCGATCTTGTCTTGGTTGTAGGCGGATCGATAGGCGTTGCCGTCTTGCACGTAGTGCTTGGCAATCGTATCCGGCATGGACCGGTCGGGCGGTCCTTGGACGTTGTCGAGGCGGCGGATTTCGTTCAGTACAACGCGGCGGGCCGAGCCCGCGGGGGCTTGTTGTTCGATCATTGCTGGTAACTCCTCTAGAGTCAGTTATCGTGTGACGGCGGCATAGTACCGATCCGCCAGAACTTCGGCCTCATCTACGGTGATGTCCTCCTTCGGCAGCTCTATGCCGGTAAAATCGAAGTCATAGCTTGACGCTTCTTGAGTATGCGAGATTTCGCGCGTACCTGCGTTAATTTTTTTGTCGTCGTCGAACGCTTCGATCGGAGCGACTACAGCGGAGACGGCTGGTGCGACGGGCGGCGGCGGTACCACGCGATGCTTGAACGTCGGATCCTCGTACCAGCGGATCTTCGATGCTTCGATGGGCAAGCACCCTTTCGCCAAGACCAGCTCGGAGTTCCTGTCGAGCATGGCAACTTCCTGCGGCAGCAGCAGTGCACGGGACTGGTCGGATTCGCTGTTACTTCCCCCCTTGCCGCCGAAGGTCGGCCGCGATTTCGACCAGGATGCGACGGTCTGGTTGCCCAATTCTTCGCTGATTTCTCTGGCCACGCGGACATTGGCTGGCGTGTAGACGATGCGCACCTGATGGTTCTCGAAGTAGGTCTCGGCCGCATCGTTGCCGTAGACCTCACGCACCTGGCTGGGCGACTGGAAGATCGTCAACAAGCGCAAGTTGTAGCCGCGCAGGAACGCAATGGCCTCGGCGATCACCTGCATCTTTCCGAGCGAGCGGAACTCATCCAGCAGCAGCAGGCATTGGTACTTCAGCGCAAGGTTGTGCTCGGGCAGCTCGCGCGTGTTCAGATCGACCACCTGCTGGAAAAAAAGGCTTAGCAATGGTGCCAGACGGCCGAGGTTGTCGGGTGTGATGCCCAGGTAGATCGTCATTTTGGACTTGCGAATCGCCGTCAGGTCGAAGTCGTTGCCTGCGGTCGCGGCGTCGATCGCGGGATTGAGGAAGAGCTCGAAACGCGAGCTGAAGGTCTTGCGGATCGATGTGCGCGTGTTGTCGGACGTGTTGAGGTAATCCTCGAGCGCATTCCTGCAGGTTCCAGAAAGCGGGTTGTCGCCGCCGGCCCGGGCCTTGATGATCTGTTTGAAGCGCTTGTCGTCGCCGGAGAACACTTCGCGAGCCATTTGGCCGAACGTGGCTGGCTTCCCGGGGGTCTCAAGCAGGTATAGCCCCAAGCCAAGAAAGAGCGAACGGCAGCTCGCCGTCCAGATCGGATCGGTTCCTTGTATGTCTGGAAAGATGATGTTGGCGATCTTCTGCAGATCGTCGACGCGCAGCGACGGATCAGCGCGGACATAGGCGAGTGGATTCCAGCGATGTGTTTTCTTCGTTGGCGAGGCAGGATCAAACAAGTACACGGCATGGCCGTGTTGCTTCCGGAACCCGGCGGTCAGCTGCCAGTTCTCGTGCTTGATGTCGAGCACGATGGCCGAGTGATTCCAGTTGAGCAGGTTGGGGATCACGACACCCACGCCTTTGCCTGAGCCGGTCGGCGCCGCCAGCAGAACGTGCGGGTACTCGCCCAGGCCGGCGGTCAGATATCCGCTGCCGCGGCGACCGACGATGATGCCGTCGCCGTTGTTGGTCAGAAGGCCTGCTCGTCGCACTTCGGCGTGGCTGGCAAATCGCGCTTCGCCGTGCAGGCTGCGCCGACGTGGTAGCAGCATGAGACCCAGCGGGGCGAGGCAGATCGCGGCGGCGATCAGGGCACTAAGGAGCAGAAATCCGTGCGTCTTTTGGTCGCCGCTGTAGAACTTCCAGTATTGCAGCCACGTCATCATCGAAGCTGCCGGTGCATTTGCGGCACCCTTGTACATCAGCAGATTCAACAAGTGCCCGGAGAGGAACAGCCACCCGGGTACTGCGCCCAAGGCGAGGATCGCGACCAGCGCGACACGGACGGGCAGGGGAGCTGGCTTACCAGCAACGGCCATCGGATTGCTCCATCAGGACAGGAGGGTGTGCTTCTTGGCCGGGTTGTAGTAAATCCCGGTGATGCGACGCTTGCCATCGACTTTCGCGAACTGAATCACGACATCGACCAGCATGTAGAGCAACTGCTTGATGTCTTCGCGCGAGAGGTTCGCGCCGCCCTGGGATTCCTTCACAAGCAGCATGAGCTGCTCGATCGCCAGCTCCGGGCTGGTTGCGTGCACGGACGTGATCGAGCCCGGATGGCCCGAGTTCACGTTGCGGATGTAGTAGAACGCTTCATCGGAGCGAAGCTCGGCGAGCAAGACGCGATCGGGCTTCATGCGCAAGCAGCTTTCGAGCAACTGCTTGGGCGTGGCACGGCTCACACCTTGACCGTCCTTCGAGTAGAACAGGCGAACGTGGTTAGGCTGGTTCACGATCTGCAGTTCGGGTGTGTCCTCGATCGTGATGAGGCGTTCGTTGGCGGGGATGAGATCCACCAGCGTCTTCATCAGCGTCGTCTTACCGCTGCCGGTGGCGCCGGAAACAATGATGTTCTGTTTCGAGGCTACGGCCAGGCGTAAAAAGTCGGCGATGCGCCGTTCTTTCAAACAGGCCTGCAATTGCGCTTCGATGGCGACATTGGCCTGGTGCCCGACACGCACCAGGTCAAAGGCACCGCTGGCTTCATAGTCGTCCAGGGTCATGCGCAGTTTGGACGGCTTGCGAATGGTCAGGCTGACCTTGCCGACGGACGTCCCTGGCGCTATGACGGCCTGCACGCGCTCACCCGTGGCCAAGGCTGCGGAGACCAAAGGGGTTGTCTCGTCGATCTTCTGGTGTGTTGTCGTCGCGCACAGCTTGGCGAGTTGCTGGCATTTCTCCAGCGTCAGCTCAGGTACCGCATGGCGAACCCAGCCATTGTTATCTTCGGTCCAGGCCTCTCCGGGTCTGTTGACACAAACCTCGGTCACGTCACCTTTGAGAATTTCGTTGAGCGGTTTCAAGTACGCTCGAAGCGCCGGGTTGTTTACCGGCGCTTCGAGGTGATGCTTGCTTTCCGCGAGGTCAGTTACGCTGCTGGGCAGGGGCGAGACCATAGACATTCCCGAAATAAAGATCGCGTGCGACAAATATCCCGACGTGGCCACCCTGGGCTTTTGTCAGCGTCGGCGGGATGTTGATGGTGTTCTGGACGATGATGCCTGCGGCGTCTGTCGTGCTTTGCGCCGTGTTGCCGAAGTTGAGGTTGTTTGTCGTGCCCCCGCCGTTGGTCTGGCGGTTGACGGCGTACTGAGCCAGATCATCGACAAGCGAGACGAGCAACGCCGATCCGAAGCGCAGGAAGAAATGGTTGTTGATCGCGCCATCGACACCGGATCGTCCCAACGCATCCGTGTCGGGGGAGTCGAGGTTGATCAGAACCCCTTTCGGGGTCTCGATACGCGTCCACAACATGAAAATCCGTCGCATCCCGGATCGGAGCTGACCGGACTGGTATTGCCCGACGACTCGGCTACCGCGCTCGAGCAGGAGAACACGTCCGCTTGTGGAGTACACGTCGCGCGGAAGGATGCAGCTGGTCATGCCGGGCAGGGTGCTGTCGATCGCTGTCTCGAGGGTGCAATCAATGAAGGTGCCTTGGGTGATGGTCATGTCCGGATCGGCCAAGGTTCGCGCGGATACGTCGCTGGTGCGCGTGGCTTGCAGGGCGCTTCCCAGTGCACCGCGGGCGTTATCGCTGCTTGCCTCGGGGGCATGCTCCCCGGCGCCGCCCGCAATGGCCGACAGACCACCCATACCGACGGATTGGGTAAACGCCATAAGCGGTGCGCGCTTGCGCCTCTCGGCACGGTCTGCGGCTGCCTTCTGTTCCGGCGTCAGTTGTGGCTGTCCGGCTTGCGCCGGTGTTTCTCCCGATGCGGCGGGAGTCGTCTGGGTGGCGACGCCCGGCGGCGGTGGCGGCGGGGTAATCGATTTGTTGAATGCGGCTTCGGTCAGAGTAGGCAGAGTATCGGCGGCGGCCGGCTTGTCCTTCGTCCTTGCGGTGTGCTGGCTCAATTTCTGCCAGAACACATAGCCGCCGACGGCAATGACAATCAGGAAAAATGAGACCGTGAGCAGAGCCGCCAGGGCGCGGTTCACGCCACCCTTGCGACCAACCTGCGGAATGCCGCGGGCTTCCTCAACATGGTTGGTGCCGGTGCTGGCAGGGTCGTTCGACATCAGATTGGCATTGGGATCCATGCGTGCATCCTCGTTCAGTGCGCTGGGCCGCCGGCGTCCACTGCCGGGGTGCCAATGTTGGGGAGATTCATGGGAGGCATTGCCAGGCCCGGAGGAAGCTCCAGCGACATGCGTTGAGGCGCCGGCGGCGGCGGCGACGCGGGCTGCCCCGGTGGAAGGGCTTGGGACGGCACGGCGGTGGCGGAGGTTGGCGTTGACTTGATCGTGCGTTCCACTTTCGGGCTGGTCGTTCCGTTCGGAGTACCCACGCCGTACCAATTGAAGCTGCGGTTCTCCAGGCAGGCGACAGCATTGCCTTTACGCAGGACGAACTTGCGCGCCGTGGTGTAAACCACGTACAAATCCCCGCGCATTTGCCCATTGGCCAAGCTTTCGGTGTTGTCGGAGTTGATGACAAACACCGCCGGCACTTCTTGCGCGCCGGGGAAGCGGAGGTAGGTGAATCGGCCGTCGTCGAAGGCCTCGGTCGGGCGCAGTTGGGCTGCCCCGCAGGCCCAATAGTTGTAGTTGCTCGGTTTGGGCAACGAACCGTCGAGCGCTTGCCTGGCGCGCGCGGCGTCGGTGGTGGCGAGCTTTTTGGCGGACTCGTCAGCGGGATAGATGAACTTCACGGCGAAAAATGCGTGGGCCGGAGCGTTGCGATGGGGCGCTGCCTGCAAAAGGAACTGATAGATGTGGCGGTCGGTGATGACCGTCATGTTCGTCGCCGCGTGAGGCTCGCGCGGCTTGACGAACAGATTGCTCTTGGAGGGAGCGACCTCCCATGCCAGCGTGTCGCCGAGGGCGACATCGTTGATGGTTTCGCCATCGGCAAATTCGATGATCGTCGAAAAGCCGTAGCGCCCCACGAGCTTCACCACGTCGTTCGGGTCATAGGCCACGGTCTTGATGCGGGAGTCCTCGTGACCGCCCGTAGGAAGCACCTCGGCAAAGGCGGTTGGAGCAAGAATCGTTGCGGCAATCGCGGCCGCAAGCGCGAGCTTGTGTGCGGTCTTCACTTGACGGTCTCCGGATCAAGGCGGTATTCGGTTACGCGGAAACCGACCGGGTTGACCAGCCTTGCCTTCTCAACCGTGGGCGGGTTGACGTAGCTGTAGCTGACCGTGGCGATCCAGTGCGTTTCGGTCCATTGATCGTCATCGCGCATCCGCTCGCGACGAGTGAACCGGACCTGCGCCACGCCCGTGCCCATGAACACGACCGAGTTCACCGTGACATCGACCATGCCGGACTTGCCGTAGACGCGCACCGGCGACTTTGCGTTGTCCGGTTTGATTTCGTTGTAGTAGGCACTGCCCACCGATTGGCTCGACATCACCGAAACGGCCTGGTAGTTCGGAAAGGCCGTCGAGTCGGAAAACTCCTCCCGGTAATTGACGTACCGGGCGAGGAAATATTTGTCGATCACCTCGTTGTATCCGACGGTCTTCTGGTTGAGCAGCGTGACCACATCGGACTCTCCCGTGTTGTGGTCCACTTTCACGACGAAGGGCTCGACGGTTTTGAGCGGGGTCAGTAGGGCGACGGCCGTGACGGACATCAGAGCGATGGCGCCGGCAAAACCAGCCACTATCCAGGCGCGACGTTCGCTTCGCAGCGACTTGGATATCTGGTCGGTTTCCCAGAGCTTCGCGGCCTCGAGGTAATCACGGTGATTGGTTGTTGCGCTCATGGCTGCTTCGCCTGGTCGGTTGTGCGGATTGGGTACTTGTCGGGAGTGTTGACGCGGGTGAAATCGCCATTGCACTTAGGGGCGACGTTAGCGGTCGCACATGCGCCCAGGCAGACTGCCGCGGCCAACACCAATAACAGCTTCCATCGGTTGTTCATGGGGTGCCCTCACTAGCAGAGTTGGATGTTTTGAATGCTCGCCGCACCCTGCTAGTAACAGCCTGGCGAGCAGCGGTCAGTGGACGTTCGCCGTTGAATCTTTCAGACAGACCCCGCCCCATTTGGTCTCTTGAATTGCCAGTCATTCCGGCTCGCGCGACGTTGGTGCCGGCTGAAGCAAGTCTTCCGGCCAAGCCTTGGGCTTGGAGGGCTAGCCCACCTCCAAGACCGGCGGCAATCGAACGCGTTTGCAGCATCACCGCGACAATGGCGATGACCGCGCCAATGACCTTGATCGCACTCACGACGATATCGTTGATATCGCCCATTGCAACGTCGCCGAGAAATTGATCGAACATTTCGAACGTCATGCCGATGGTGACGGCAATCAACAGATAGAGCAGGGAAAAGTTCACGACCTGACCCAGCCACGATTCAAAGAATCGTTGCGTTTGGGGGAAGATCGCGAGCATGATGAAAAGCGGTCCTATGGCGAGTAATAACGCCGTAGCGATAAAGGCGATGAACAAGATTGCGGCTCCGACCGCAACGATCAGCGCGCATGCTAGATCTATGGCTATCGCCAGCAGGTAGTACGGAGTCGCGGCAATCGAGGCGGAAATCGACAGCGGTGTCGCGGCGATCTTGTCGCCCATCTCCCAAGACTTCTCACCTATGTCGATGCCTTTTTGCAAGGATTGATCGAGCACGTCTGAAATCGACGCCGCACTGCCCGAGCTACCGGATTTGGCGGCCGCCATCTGGGTGGCCATTGTTGCCGGTATTGTTTCAAAGAACGTGGCCACACTGTCATGGTAAATAGAGACGGTAAGCCCGAAGGACACGATGGCGCAGATGCGACAGATACGCTTCATGCCGTCGGTAAACGGCTCGGTGATCTGCCCCGAAGCAATGCCGGCTCCCCACAGCAACACATAGATCGTCAGCAGGCACACGGCGACAGGCCCGATCATGTGAGCCATGATCTCCGCCTTGTCATTCGCGTAGGTCGTTATCTTGTTTGTGATGTCGTCAAGGAGCCAATGTGCAATTTGCGTGGTGTTGGCCATGGAAGTGCCTGAAGGGTTGCGTCGGAAAATCAGTACTTGGCTTTTCGACGTGCACGCTGGTTGGCCTGAATCAAATCGTAGGCAGCCTTTTCGGCCGCTTTCGCGGCAGCGGCATGAGCGTTGCTATCGTCGATTTTTTTCCCGTCGTCGGTCTTCGCGCTGGAGACTACCTGCTCGTGAACAAAGCGCTCGACCGCTGCGTGTCGTTGCGCCTCGATGGCCTGGAGGGCGGCAAGTTCTGCGGCTTGCTTGCGCGCTTCGTAGCTGGTGTAGAGCCAGACGCCGGTGATGGCGGCTACAAGGCCGATGAGGACCGCTGCGCCATACAGGCGCAGGGTCGGGCTGATCGCGGTAAAAGTCATCGGGCGGCGCTCAGTATTTCGAGCCGCGGCGGGCGGCCATGTTTTCCTGGAGCATCTGCTGCGCCTTCACCGCTTGCTGCTGGGTCAGCATCGCGTTCATGGCCTGGAGCTTCAGCGCCTCGTTTTGCAAATCGAGGTTTTCGGCCTGGAGGCGGTTCAGCAGGTCCTGTGCGCCTTTCAGATCCTGGGTGCTGTTGATCTGGTTGGTCAGATCCTGGATCCGTGTGAAGCGCTGGCCTGCCTCCTGATACACCTCCGAGTTGAGGGCTTGGCCCGACGCACTCGCATTCATGTTCTGCTGCAGGCCCTGGATCACCTGTTGGGCAGCACCCGCAAAATTCGAGCCCTTGAGCTGGCTGGCTTCGTTGGCAATCTGTGTGGCGAGCTGCCCTACCTGGCCGCCTCCTTGCATGATGTTCAGCGTCTCCTGCCAGTTGGCGGGGACGATTTGCGTGTAGTTTTCCTGAAGGATGTTGCCGAGCCCGCGTGACCCGGTGATGGATTTGTATTGCTGCACAGCCTGGGTGAGCTGGGCTTGCAGCTGCTTGAGCTGCTGGATCATCTGCAGGTACTGCCCGATGTTCTGCTGCAGGTTGGCCACGTCGATCACCGCAAACTGGGCGTGGGCCGGCTGGACCATCGTGCTGGTGCCAAGGACGACGCCGATCGCCACGGCCAGGTTCTTCAATGCCTTCATGTCACTGACTCCTTCTGAGTTGTTGAAACATCGGTAACCACTTCTCGGGATCGATCCCAGCAGATGCCACAGCGCGTTCGCAAAGCTCGACGGTGGCCGCGGTGCCTGAGAGCACAGCCAATTCATCTTCAAACCCGCGAAGGTTGAGTTCGCACACGGTCGAGTTCGCCCCCTGCTTGAGCAGGAAGCCGCGCAGGTTGTTCTCAACCATGTCGTGACGGACGATCTCGTACTCGCGTTCGGTCAGGTTGAACCCGTCGAGGTAGTCCTCGCGTCGGGCTTTCGGGTTAGGCAGGTAAAGCTGGGTCACGACCTGCTCGATCAACTGCTTGCTGATTGATGAGCTCAGGACGTCGGCTGGGGATTGGGTGCCGAACAAGGCAAAAGCGTTGCGCTTGCGATATGTCTTGACCGCATCGAGTGCTTTGGCCTCGAAGTACGGGTCTTTGAGCATTTTCCAGAACTCGTCCATGTTGAGGACGAACCGGCGGCCATCGATGAGGCTTTCCATGCGATGGAACAGGTACATGACCGCCGGGGTCAGGATTTCCTCGTTGTCGAGGAAATCGGTCATGTCGAACCCGTAGTGGCGGGTGTTGTCGAAACCGATCAGGTCGATTTCGTTGTCGAACACCCAATGCAGCGATCCGCCTGAAACCCACTTCCTGAAACGCTGCGCGACTCCATCCGGGTCGGTCGGGTCGAAGAACGGCATCATGTTGAGGAAGCGGCGCTCCGCATACTCCATGCCGTAGATGCCCGCCACGGCTTCGGCAATTTCCCTTTCCTGCGATGGGGAGAGATTGCCGCCGACACACTTCTTGACCAGGTGCTGAAGCAGGTCGCGGTTGCCGGGCGTGTCCGGCAGCGTGCAAGGGTTGAACCCCGTCGGATGACCGTTGCGCAATGTGGCGTAGCGGCCGCCCATGGCCCGGATGAAGATTTCCTGGCCGCGATCCTTGTCGAACGTGAAGACCGTGGGGCGGAACTTTTCGCACTGCGCGAGCATGAACGTCTGGATGACGGTCTTGCCGGCGCCGGTCGGGCCGAGCAGCAAGGCGTGTCCTGGTACCCGAGCATCGACGTCGCGTTCGTCCTGAGCCTTGCGGCCGGAAGTCGGCAGGTGGAAGTTGAAGTAGTACGGGGTTCCGCTGGTCGTCTTGAGCAAGGTGACGGCCGGACCCCACTGGTTGCCGGAAACCTTGCCGTTGGGATAATTGTGAAAGCCGGTGAAGCCGATGAAGTTGCGCGAGCTGATCGGCGCAGGCCTTGGCCGCAGGCTGAGGTTTCCGGGTAGCTGAGCCCAGTACGCCGCCTCCATCGTCGAATCTTCCCTGGCGACGACAAAGCCCGACTCGGACAGCGCGGCGCGTGCCTGCGCGATGCGTTGTGCGAGTTGCTTGGGGTTGTCGGCCAATACCAACAGGCTCAGGTGGTGGTCGCCGAACACGATACGGTTGGATACGAGATCGTCGGTCGCCGCCGATATGTCGGCAATCTGGCTCTGGCCGGCGTCGCCGGCGTTGATGAGCAGCCGCTGCTGCTTGAGCATCCAATCCAGAGCCTGCTTGCGCGGCAGAATGGCGAACGATTGGGTCAGTGCGTAAGGGAAGGGCAGGGTCAGCAACAAGTTCAAGTGACCCGGTTCACTGCGTTCGACCTGGTAGTCGTTGACGGCAAGTACAGCGCCGATCTTCCGCGTGGTCGGCGTCCGGATTTCGAGTTGATCGACGCCGAAACTGATGCGGCTGGTGGCCATGGTGAACTTCACCTGGCCCTTCGACACCGGCATGCGTTGCCATTCGCCGTTGACCAGCGTGGCGAGAAACTCAAGGGCTTCCGAGTGCACAGCCCCGTTGTGGTTGTACAGGCCCACGCGGCGGGCACCATGCCGCGACAGAGCGGCGATGACTGTATCGGCCAGTTCATCGAGCTTGCTGTCCGCCTCGGCAATCGCTTCGGCAACGCTGTCTCGCGTTTTCTTCACGCCGAAATTCAAGAGCCTTGAGGCGACCGATGGGCCGCGCAGCACCAGCGTGAGGTAGTGGCTGTTGACCATCATCCGTGCGCCGCTCAGGGAGGCGCGGTACTTGTCGTTGAGTCGTCCGGCGAAGTCGTCGTCGAACACGCCGCCGGGGTACTCGTTCCTGGGCTCACGCAGGGTGTGCGCGTAGATCGCCACACGCTCGGACGACAAGTTCCGAATCAAGCCACACAACACTTCATGCCAAGATTGAATGTCGTCGTCGTCTGCGGCTTCATGGGCAGCCCCGGCGACGTGTATGACCGTGCACACATCGGCCCTGTCGGTGCGGACGTTGTGCTCGGTGCTGTGGATCGTGTAGGGCACGTACCGCGAAACATCGAGGTCGTTCGACATCAGGGGTTTGACTTCGGCTGGCATCGAAATAATCCGGGTTGTTGGGCTGGTGCTGCGGGGACGTAATCGCAGCCTTAGTCCGCTCCGTGACGCCGCGAGCGGACATCTAGCGCCGCTTGCGAAATGGCATCGGTGAATAAGAACCGCAGCCCCATTTCGGGCGGCTGCGGTGGAGTGCCTTGGTGTCCAGGGCCAGCGCGAGGTAGCGGAACGCACGCGGATCGCGCACACAGATCAAGCGCGCGATGGCATAGGCCACCCCGCCCAGTCCCAGACAAAACAATTTCCAGAACACGTCCGCGTCGAACATGAAACAGATCAGGAACGCGATGACGCTGGTTCCGGAAATGATCACGAGAATCTCGATGGGCAGGCCCATCAACGTGGCCGGCCGCGTGAGACCCCCGAACAGGGGGTCGCTTTTCAGGTTCGACGGCTCGGACATGGCGGCGACGGTCAGGGCGTGTAGAGGGCGGCAACAACCACCGTGCACATCCCGGCGACGATGCAACCGATCAAAATTTGGCCGACGGTCTTCCAACTCATCTGGCCGAACGCGGCCAGAACGCCTGACCCCAACACGGCGACGGTCAGGATCAAGCCAACCCCAGTCTTGATCCACGACAGCGCCGAGGTGCCCTGTTTCTGCAGCGCCGCGGCTGCGGCATGGGCCTGTTCAGGCGCGGCGATGACGAGGGCGCCTACAGCGACCAGCAGGGCGTAGGCCATGAAGCGCTGAGCGTTGGAACCTGCGAGGGCTTTGGCACCGCGCGTTTGAGCGGAAGCGAGTACAGCATTCATGCGATTTCTCCGAAGAGGATGGTGGGTGGTAGTGGTGCGGATCGGGTGATGCTCGACAGCAGTCGGTCAAGGGACGTGTAGTAACGAATCTCCTTTTTTCGCGAGTGATGAACCAACGTGTAGAAGTCCGGCTTCCAGCTGGGCAAAACCTTGAGCATCCAGCCCGCGTCGTCCTTGAAGATGGCCAACTGGCGTACTGCGGCGTTTGCCAACAGGTCGGTCAGCTCGGCCGGGAACAGGGTTGTCTTGGCTTGCAGTGCCGGCGTAGGCACGAAATACATCCGCCGAGTCATCGTCATGTCTTGGTTCCTTGTTTTCCGATGGCCGCATCCCGCTCCCATCGGGTTCGTCGCGCTCGCGCTTCCAACGCGCTTGTGCATACACATCCCAGCTCGGAGGCTGTTGCTCGACCTTCGCCCCTGATGCGGAAAGCTCTTGGGTCAGATCGGCTTCAATGGCCGCCGGTGCTTCCCCGGCGGCGACTCGCGCATTGGCCCTCGCCACCAGCGCTTCCACTTGCGCGGCGTGTGTCACACCGCCCGGCGAGGCCGCGTGCACGGCATTCGCCACCAGCAGGCACCCCCCGAGACACCACCCATGCACGTTCATTTGCGGCCTATCAAAATGCACATAAAGACACATTAAAACAATTGAAATGATACGTCAAGATGAATCATACGATATGCTAAAGGCAAGCCTTCGGCGCGCGAACTGACAGTTCGCATAATAGTTATTATGTATCTAAATCAATGGCTTATAGCTGATATTTGCGCCATTTCCGGCTTGCTACCCCTCGTTCCATTGCCGTCCGCCTCAGCTGCCGTCGGACTTCCCCGGAACGCAGGCCTTACGCCGTACGTTCCCCAGCGCCACAGCCATTCGGCCGGGCCGTACCGAAACCGCTCTACGTACCAGCGGCTCCACCGCACTTGCATTGCGAACACCAGCAGCGCGATCGCCACCTGGCCGAAACGGCTGACCTCGCCCCACAGGCCAAAGCCGTAGCCATAGAACAACGTGGTCGCGATCAGCGACTGCACTAGGTAGTTCGTCAGGGCCAGACGTCCCATTGGCGCGAGGTGGCGCAACCAGCGGCCACCGCGTTCAGTCAGGGAGGCCAGCATGACCAGGGCCGCGTAGGCCATCGCCAGCGGCAACGAGCCAAGCAGCTGCAAAATGCTCGCCATGTAATCGTGAGCTTCGACGGTTGGGCCCGTGAAGTTGGGGCTTGCGTCGATCATCAGGCTCACGGCCGTGATGCCGAGGCCGGCGCCGAGGCCGCCTGTCAGGATGCGCTTCCACAATCGACGATGCTGCTCCGGTCGGCTAAACGCGCCCACGTCGTACAAAGCCACGCCCATCAATGCCGAGCCGAGGATCAATGGCAGGAATTGCAGGCGCTCGCGAAAGGTTCCGAGCAGGTAGCTCAGGCGTTCTGCCGTTGCTTGACCGTAGGTTCCATGCGCCAGTGCGGCTACTTCGGCAGCTTGATGCCTTGCGGCCGCGGCCGCGTGTGGCAGGGCTGTGGTGCCATGAGCCCATGCGTCCGCTGCGCTGAGCAAGACGATTGTCAGTGGCATGGCCATCAGGCATGCACCGAGGATCGCCGTGTGCTTTGCTGACAGGTTGCGAGCCAGCAACAGCAGCAAAACGGCGGCCATCGCGTAACTGGTCAGGATGTCCCCTGGCCAGATCAGCACTGCATGGATCAGGCCGATGAGGAGCAGCACCGCCGCTCGGCGCATCCAAACCCGCACGAAGCGGCTGCCGTGCGTGCGCGCCTGTTGGCGCATCACCGCGAAGCCGACTCCGAACATCATCGAGAACAGAACCCACCCCTTCTCGTGCAGCAGCGTGTACACCAGCGCATCGGCCCACCACGACAGGCCGTGGAGGTTCGGGTCGATGCCGTTGTCGATCGTTTGCATCGAGGCTGTGAACAGACCGATGTTCATCAGCGCGATGCCACCCAGCATCACGCCGCGCAAGGCATCGAGAGCGGCAATTCGCCGCGCTGGCGCCGTGGGTTGTTGTAGCGGGCCGATGGGTTGTTCTGCGGGGTCGTTGGCCGCTGTCGCGGCCAGGGGTGGACGCTTCGTGGGCGCTCCCCGGACTGAGCTATCATCGCTGTTTGATCTATCAAACATCCAATCTGTCCAAATCAGAACGCTTAAGGTTACCTCTGTGATAGACGATGTCTGCGGAAGGAAAACTGCGCAACTGGTCACAGTCTTTTTTCTAGATAGAATAGCTTGCTACATCGCGTCATGGCCTTGCTGTAGCTTGCTTCCAATTGAATAGCAACCTAAAATATACGTATATCGTTAAGTCCTTCTATCGTTTAGAATCCATAGCAATGGTGTGATTCATGCTGCTTCCCAACCGCATCCTTCGGGCTCGCGCCCATGCCAAGCAGTCCCAAGCACAATTGGCGCGCAGGATCGGGGTTTCGCGTGGGGCCATATCGCAGTGGGAGTCGGCACGCGGATCTTCGCCGTCCTCGGCGAATCTTGCCCTGTTCGCCCGCTTCTGCGATGTGAGCTTCGAGTGGTTGGCAACGGGGCGCGGGCCCATGCTGCGCGACGGGGTTGAGTCGCCGGCTGAGGCTGCTCACATGCAGGAATTTGTCTACAACGACGCCGAGCTTCGTTTGCTCACGAATTTCCGTCGCCTCTCTCGCAGCAAGCAGTCTGCTGTGACCAATCTGGTCACGAATCTGCTCAGTGCCAGCGACTAGCCTGTTAGCCTTTGCGCATGCCGCGCACGGCTTCGGCTATGCGCCTGCCCAGTTCTTTGTAGACGCCCGACTCCGCTTGCGGAGTCAGCTTGTCGGCTTCCTGAGCGACGTGCAGGCCCAGGGCGCGATATTGGCCTGTTGTAGTGGCTGCCCGGTAGCGTTGCTCCGCGCGCTCCTGCAGGAGTTTGTTGCACAGCCCCAGCAGCACGCGTGGAGAGAAGGGTTTCGCCAGCACGTTGTCCACGCCTGCGTTGTGCGCTTCCATGCGCACGTCGGCATGGTCGGTCGCCGTGACCATGATCACGGGAACTTCCTGGTGTCGTGATTCCATGCGGAAACGACGCGTGAACTCGATCCCGCTGATGCCTGGCATAGACAGATCCACGACGACCAAGTCAGGAACGCGATCGCGCGTCCATTCGAGCGCTCTCAGTCCATTGTCGAATTCGTGGATGTTTACAGCAGTGGCTGTCTTCTCCAACACGATGCGAAGCACCGCGCGGGAAGATTCCATATCGTCAAGGAGGATGACGTCCACTGTAGATTCATCCTAGCCCTTTTTCCCCGCCGGCGTTCGGGCCGCCGCGGAGTTTTGATCCAGTGCAAATTGTTCAGCAGATCCGGGAGTTGCGAGCCGAACGGCTGTTTTTCTGACGATTCCCGGCCGTCCGGTGCGGGATATCAGGGGCGACGATCGGCTGCGGCCCCCTACGGGCCGGGCTGTCGGGCTTCGCCCCGCGCCTGGCGTCGCGGCCATGCGGCTACCATCCCTCGCCGAATTGCGTGGCGGTCGGTGATGCCGATGCGTTGCTGCCCTGCTTGCTCCGGAGCAGACCCAACTGTCGTGTCACCAGCCGCCATCTAGGCAGCAGCACCCGGTTACTTCACAAGCACCGACGGCCCCGAAGCCCCTCACGGGGCTTCGTCATTGCGCATCGACTTTGTTGGTGGTGAGTGTGAGTGCAAATAGTTCGGCCGTGCAAATCATCTGAAGACCTGCCACGTTGTGCAGGGCGACTGCCTCCGCATGCGTGCTTACCCTCGCAGGAAAGGCTTGGCAGTTGTGGCTCAGGAGCCACAAGGTGCGGGTGATGCCGTTCGTGAAGCGGATCCGGCCGTGCCGACCGCCGAGTTGCAGGTAATGCGGTTCGGGTAGCCATAGTATTCGCTTGCTGCCTTGCATGTACCGATCGACATTCGCGTACTTGTAATCCAGGTGCATGTCTTTGCGAGCCATCACGCTGTCACCGTGAGGTGACGTGCGTATGTACTGATCGCCCTTCAGCCAGGCGAGATAAAAGCGTGTCGCATCAATGAAGACGACGTGCTCTTCGGGTGGGGGGTAGTTGTGCTTCTCCAGCGCAAGAAAGCAGTCGGATTGGCGCGGCACTGGGATGCGCCACACCGCCTCATTCGGCGTGACCGAATGCAGCTCGGGGATCGCCGGGATCGCTTGGCGGTGAATCTGCGCTTGGACTTGCTGAACTTCGCGCCAATGCCGAAGGCGTGCGATCCACGGTACTGCTGCCACGACTGCGCTTCCTGAAGGCGATCAGGAGCGAGTCTGAAGCCTGCGGCGTCGCGCCCACAAGGGCGTGACGCCTGCGCGTCGCCGGTACCGGCTCCTTGCCGGGCCACAACCGCGCGCTTGTCCCGTCAAGGGCCGGACAGGGGCCCGCGTCGTCGCTCGCTGCGCTCGCTCCAGCCCCTGCCCTGCTTCGCTGCGCTCGCTTCCCTTGACGGCGCACGCAGCCGTGGCCGCTGGGTTCCCATCCGGGTGCGTTCGCGACCCCTCGGTTCGTACCGAACCGCAGGCGTCACAACCACCCCGAACGGGGCCAACCACAGGAGCAGATGACCATGACGACCGACACCCTTGCCCCGCCCCTGGCTTCGCGCCGACTGACGGCCGAAACCTTGGCCAACATGCGCCGCTTTATCGGACCCGTGCAGATGGCGGTATTGCAGCTCGCCATGCGTGGCGAGGAAAAAAGGTTCTTCATCGACAAACTGGCCGAGCTGGCCGCACGGATTGACGGCATGCCCAAAACCTACGAAACCGACGGGCAAGGAGACCAAGCGGTGGCGCACCTGCACTACTTCAAGAACGGCGCCGATTGGTACATCACGGAGAAGGACATGGGCGCGGCGGACGATGAAGTGCCTGGCGCCCAGCACCAGGCCCACGGATTGGCCTTCATTTTCTCCGACGATCAGCATGGCGAGCACGGCTATATCAGCATCGTCGAGCTGTTGAGCCACCGCGTTGAACTGGACCTGCATTTCGTACCGCGCACCCTGGAGGAAGTGCGGGCCATGCGGGCGGTGCGCGCATGAACCCGCCCATCGCGCGTGTCGCCTTGCGCACCTACACCTTTCCTGCGGGCCGGGTATCCTGCCTGAACGCAGACCCGCAGGGTCCACCGCCGGCAGGCGGGAGCCCCATCGCCTCAGAGAATTTTGCATGAATGCCAGCGCGCCTCGCGCCCTGCCTGTCCTTGTGGTGGATGACCAGGCCACCGCCCGTTTCCTTTATCGCACGTTGCTCGAGGCGGCGGGTTTTCATGTCGTGGAAGCCTGCAACGGCCGCGAAGGGCTGATGGCGATCCAATGCCAAGCGTTCGCCTGCATTGTCCTCGATGTCCAGATGCCTGAGATGGACGGTTGGGCTGTGCTGCGCGCCCTGGGCTACCCGTCCCCTTCCTGTGGCGTGCCGCCGGTTTTCCTGCACTCAGGCGAGGCCGACAGCGAAACGATGCAAGTCAACGCTCGTGCATTGCATATCCCGATTCGCCGCAAGCAGGATGTTGCCTCGTTCGTGGCAAGTGTGCAGGCCCTTGCTCCGAGATAAACGTCGCGGCGGTTCGTTTCACCTTGACCTGTAGCGCCGAAGCGGTGCGGTGCAAGCCACAGCCCCAAGGTCGCATGCCGGTTGCGTGCGTCAGTCCTACCGCCCGTGCGGGACGGCGCAAGCGTTCGCTGCTCCACTGCGTTGCGCCCCTGCGGGTGCGCCGCCCCGCTGCGCCGGGCGGTGAAGCCTTCCTGCACCGGCATTTCGCCGACCAGGGAGCACAGCATGCAACACGACCTTTTTCTGCGTGACGCAAGTCCGCGTGCTTACATTGCCAACGAGGACGCCATCCTCGCGCAAGCCGAACACATCTTGCGGCGTCGCCTCGAACGGCAGGGCAGCCTTCAGTCGCCCACCGATTCGGCCAACTTCTTCATCGCCAAGCTCGCGGGCCTGGATCACGAGGAGTTCCATGTGCTGTTCCTCGACAACCGGCACCGCATCCTCGCGGTGGAAATGCTTTCCCGCGGCACCATCGATGGCGCGGAGGTTTACCCGCGCGAGGTCGCCAAGATGGCCCTTCGTTTCAACAGCGCGGCCGTCGTACTCAGCCACAACCACCCTAGCGGTTCCACTGAACCTAGCGCCGCTGATCGCGCCGTTACTCTTCGCATCAAGGATGCGCTGGCGTTGCTCGAAATTCGAGTTCTAGACCACATCGTGGTCGGCGGCACCGGCTACTGCTCGTTGGCAGCGCGCGGCTGGATCTAGGCCGCGCTCGCTCCCGGCGCTGCCGCCGGAGGCAGCGCCGGTCGTTCTTCCTCGGCCGGACACCACACCCAGGCGTCAATCTGCGCCTCGCCGGCGAGCTTGACGGCTTCCTCGCGCCAAGTGTTGCCGTCCACATCGAGCGGGGCGACGAACAGGCCCGTTGCCGGTACTGTGTCCGACAGCAACACACCGGCCAGGGCGCGATCACGGCCCAGGTTGTAACGCAAACCCTTGCGAAACCGGCGGCCGCCATCGACCAACGCCGCGGTCAGATCGAGGTCAGCCGATGATTCGCACGGCAACCAGTTCTTGTCCGTGGCCATCATTGCGAAGCGCTCCACCCGGCAGGTTCCAGTCGGCGTCACCGAGAACGTGAACGCCGCGACCAGGTGCGCGCCCTCAGCGAGCTCGCCCAGCTCGAATGCCGGTGCGTAGCGCTTGCAGATTTTCGCGCCGGCATCTTCCTCCATGAAAAACGGGTACTCCGGCAAATGTTTCACTAGCAATTTCATGCCGAACCGCGAGGGTTCGAGCGACTTCATCTCGCCGATGCACAAAAGCAGCTGCGGCGGCTTGGTTCGCCCCAGCGGTGCGACGCGCGCCTTCACGCGCTTTGCGTGTTCGTCTTTTTCCTCGGCGCGGTACGGCTCGGGCAGCAGCACGGCATCGACCAGGGCTGCGCCTTTCGTCCGCTTGCCGGCGATCGCGTGGCCGACGTAGCGGTACACCGTGCCCCAACTGCGCTTGCCAGCCATTGCCGGCGTCCAGCGCGTCAGGCCCGCCTCATCCCACAAGTAGTGCAGCGTTGCCAGCAACGTGAGCTTCGCGGACTCGGTTTTCACGTCATCGCCGGATTCGCCGCCGCCTGTCGGCGGCGCGCGACCGGGCATCTTGCGCAACGAAAACGCGACGCGCAGCTCCGTCTCGCCCTTTTCCTCGTCTTCCTTGATTGCCGTTTCTTCAAGTGCGCCGCGACCGGATAGAGCGGCTGGCACCTGGTAGTGGTCGCAGTCGGCATCGTGCGCAGCGCCGCCGTTCGGCCAGCGCTTGATGACCACCAGCTGGCCATGCCTGGCCAAGTACATCGGCACAGGCGCCGCGCGGCCGCGGCACAGGCACGATGGCCGCTGGCGAGCCTTGTGCGCTGCTGCCAAGTGCGTCTGCAGATCCGGCGCATCGGCATCCACCACGCGCCCTGCGAGCAGGTAGTGCGTCATCGCTTCGATCCTTGCTTGCGTGGCGCAAGTATCGCGGCTTTCGGCAGGCCTTGCAGCGTTTGCACCCACTGCGCACAGCACTTCCTTTCTCGCGGAGTGGCTGGTGTCCAGTCCGCGCAACGGAGGGTGTCCGGGTGCTTGGCCGGGGTAGTAGACGCCTGCCTGTCGGTCGCGCAATGGCTGTGCCATCCTCCACGTTGTTTCGGCCCTTCGGATGCGCGCCAGCCTGTGCGGCCGGCGTTTGCCAACCCCGCGCACCCGCGCTACCACCCTCCAGGAGATCGCATCATGTCGGACACCAACAACAACCGTCCCTTCAACGTCTACAGCGTGCGCGAGTACGAGATCGAAGGCGACAAGCGCAGCGAGTGGATTCGCGTCGGCGTCGCCTTTCCCAACCGCGACGGCAAGGGCTTCAACGTCCAACTGACCGCGCTGCCGCTCGACGGCAAGCTGGTTATCCGCGAGCCGAAAGCCGGCGAGGAATAACCCTCGCCTCACGTCACCCAAGGCGGCTTCGGCCGCCTTTTTTTTGCCTCAGTTGCCACGCCCTTGCGGGCTATCTGGCGACGCATGGCCGGACCTCTTACTTGCACTGAGAGTTGCCCCAGAGGCTGCCGCGTTTGAGGCCGCGTGCGTCTCCGCGCCCTTGCCCGTTCATTGAACGCGCGCCGCGCCTGCCGTGGCTCCTGGTCCTGTCGAGTGCCCTTTTGCCTGCGCGCCATCGGTTAGCACGGCCGCGCCTGCTTGCAAGGGACGCTGCGCTCTTTGCCCTTGCACGCTGGCTTGTTCGGCCGCGCTGCCCTGCGCTCACGGCGAAAGGCACTCAGCGAAGCATGACCACCACCCAACGGGAGCCCCCTGCAATGCAAACAATGAACCACGATCACCTGCTACATCACCAGCACAAGCCGGCTCAGGCAGCTCGCAAAGCATGGGATGAGCGGCACGCGCAACGCATGAAACTTTGCGCAGACAATACCGATACCTTTGAGCACTTGGACGACGGTACGTTGATCGCCTGCGGTACTCGGCTCAACGGCGAGCAGGCTCGCTACTACTTGGCTGTTTTCGTTGGACAATCCTGCAAGCTGCTGAAGCGCTGCTGCGGCTACTACTTGGACGATTGCAAACGGGCTGCTTCCATCGAGCGCGTGAGGCAGTCGCGGGCGGCCAAAGCTACGTTCAAGGCCGAGCGCGCGGCCGAGCGCCGGCAACCGCACAGCTTGCAGGTGGGCGACGTGCTCTATGCGAGCTGGGGCTACGATCAAACCAACATCGACTTTTACGAAATTATCGGCGTGCGCGGCGCCGTGGTGGACATGCGCGAACTGAAACAGCACAAGACCGAAACCGGCTGGGCGCAGGGTACCGCCGTGCCCGTGCGGGGTCAGTACGCGGGCGAGCTGATGCGCAGCAAACGACCGAACCACTGCAACCGCATCCGCTTGACCAGCTACAGCAGTGCTGGGCCGTGGGATGGCCGCGCCTTGCATTGGACTGCCTACGCCTGAGCCTGCACCCAGGTTAGCAGTGCGCAATCGGCAGGTCGGCCCAGCGCGTCGTGTAGCAAGGCGACACGTCGCGCTGGCGCATGCCCCAGGTGGGTCGCGCCTGCCAGCCGGTAGCGCCGAAGCCGGCCGTGCCGCGGCCGAAGCGTCGGTTGATTCCATCGACCAGCGCCATGAGTTTGTCGTCGCCGACGACGGCCGGCGCGAACAGGTCGGATTGCAATGCACTCGGTCGCGCCAGATCGAGCAGCGCGACGCCGGCGCGTTTGTACGCGCAACCGCGCCGCAAGAAGCTGGCGAGCATGCGATGCACGCTCGCCAGAATCAGCCGTGAATCGCTGGTTGCTGTCGGCAACGTCATCGCGCGGCACGGGTGATGCTGTCGCAGCTCAGGCCGGAAGGTGTCCGTGCTGGCGAACACCTGCACGCCGGCCGCGACAAGGCCGCGCTTGCGCAGCTTCTCGGCGGCCCGCACGGCGAACGTGGCCAAGGCCTGCGCGACGGCAGCATGATCTTCGACCCGCTCGCCGAAGCTGCGCGAGACCACGATTTGTTGCCGGTCCGGTTCAACTTCATCGAGCGTCAGGCAGGCAGTGCCTTGCAACTCGCGCTGCGTGCGCAGTAGCGTCACGCCATAGCGTTCCAGAATCATCGCCGGCGAGGCGTCGCGCAGGTGCGCGGCCGTCGTGATGCCGATGGCGGAGAGCTTCGCGGCCCAGCGAGGCCCGACGCCCCACACGTCCGCAATCGGGAAATCCTCGAGCGCGGCGTTGCGCCGGTCGGCATCGACCAGATCGACGACGCCGGCACCGCGCTTGGCGATCTTGTTGGCCAGCTTGGCCAATCCTTTCGATTCTGCGATGCCGATGCAGTTGTTGATGCCGGTACCGCGGCGAACGCGCTCACGCAGGCGGTGCGCGAAGGCCTCGCGGTCGCGAATACCACGAAAATCAAGGAAGCACTCGTCGACGCTGTAGACCTCGAGCCGCGGCACCTGTTCGCGCAAGATTGCGACCACGCGCCGCGACATATCGCCGTAGAGCGTGAAGTTAGCTGAGCACATCACCAGACCTGACCGTACCAGGTCGCGCAGTTCGTGCGCAGGCTGGCCCATCTTGATGCCCAAGGCCTTCGCCTCGGGCGATCGGGCGATAGCGCACCCGTCGTTGTTGCTCAGAACCACCACCGGCCGGCCACGCAAGTGGGGTCGCCATGCAATCTCGCAACTGGCGTAGAAGTTGTTGCAGTCAACGAGCGCGAACATGGCGATGGCGCTCGCGTTTAACCTGGCGCACCACGCCGACGACGGCGAACACCTGCACGTCCGCATCGGCTGCGAACACAATGGGAGCGTGCTCCGGGTTGGCCGAGTGCAGCTCCAGATGATCGCTGCGCAGGCGCGCGATCTTGCAGGCGGGAGCGTTGCCTTCCCACGTGGCCAGGACGATATCGCCATCCTGTACGCGAACCAGGCGGTCGACCACGAGAATATCGCCGTCGCAGATGCCTACCTGCAGCATCGACCACCCGCTGGCCCTGTAGAAATACGTCGATGGTTCGTTGCGGATCAGCAGCTCGTTCAAGTCGAGCTCGCCGTCCTCGTAATCTTCCGCTTGCGAGGGAAAACCAAGCTGCGCCCGCACCGCGCCGACCGGCCGCGGCCGTCGCGGTGGCGCGGTTGCGGCGCGGCCAATCAGGCGAAAGGTTGTGGCGGCGGTGGAGAAGGACATGGGCGGGAGATTCGCTCGGCTGGGTCGCCCGACGTGAGACGCTGGGGTGACCAGCCTACTCCTTCGGCTCCAGTGGGATCGCCGTCAGCAGGTCTGGATCATCGTCTTTGGGTGCGTTCACCCGGCGTGAAACGGGGCACGTTGTCAAATCCGGCGTGGGGAGCGAGAGCAGCAACGTCATGGCCTCGACCGGAGTTCCGTGCAAGTAGGTTTCGACCAGCTCGGCGGGAATGAAGACCGGCATTCGGTCATGCACCTTCCCTGCTTCGTCTTCGGCATTGGTCGTGATGACCGTGCACGACCCGAGTTCGTCAGCGAGCTGCAGTGCGTGTCGGTGCTCCCATAGCGAAGCGGCGTACAGATCGCCGCCGTCGCGCAGTGCGACGTAGTACGGCTGTTTGCCGGTCGGCGTGGCTTGCCACTCGTAGTAGCCGCGCATGGGAATCAGGCAGCGCCGATGCTTCCACGCGGAGCGGTAGGCAGGCTTCGTATCGACGGTCTCGATCCGAGCGTTGATCGTCGCGTAGGATTGTTTCGGATCCTTCATCCAGTGCGGCAACAAGCCCCAGCGCAGCTTGCGCACGTCCATCGCGCCGTCGTCGTCCAAAACGACGGCGGCGCGTTGGGTTGGGGCTAGGTTGTAGCGTGCGGTCAGATCCGACAGTACCGGTACCAGACTTGGCCACGGCAGGCGTTCGGAAGACTGCGGGGGAAGCTGGACGAAGCGTCCGCACATGCGCGCAGGTTAGTCCCCTGCCCTTCCGGCCGCCATTGGGCCGGGACAAGTAGTGACGATGCCGGCGCAGCGGTCGGACGCATAGACCGGTGACGCCCGTCAGACGCCGGTTGCCCGAACTTTACGTTTTAGGGCGCACAAACACACGTTCGTACTTTCGTGCCATGTCCCAGTCAGACACATCCACAAATCCGGGATCGTCGGGGCCATCAAGCCCCTTGTACCTGTCGCACTGGCAGCGGCAATACTTGCTCCCGTGCCGCGCCACAAAAATAAAGATCGGGGCGTTCGCGTCGCTCTTGAGGCGCACCATCGCGCCGGGTTTCAGTTTGCTCGGGGTTGCCATGTTCGTCCTCCTGGCTGTGCGCCCTAACAATTCATTCAAGCCGACGCCGCTTCGCGGCGCGGCTTAATTCAGGCGTTCGGGCCGTTGACAGGTGCCCATTCCATCTACCTGTTTCTGCCTACAAATTCACCGCATTTTCGAATATTACTTGCGTCGATCCGATGACAAAGTAGCCGTTTTCGGACACATACAAGGCCATCATGGCTCTGAAATGGGGCCGTCAGCGTCCTTCACAGCATCCGAAACTTTACATTTTAGGGCGCTGTGAAGACTTGGCCATTTTAGGGCGATGGGCAGGCTTGGTTCCTCAAGGCTGCCCACGGTATGCCGCAAGAAGTTGCTCGACACGCCGCACGTACCGCTGCGTTTCCGGGAACGGCGGGATTCCTTGGTATCGATCCACGGCCCCTTCTCCCGCGTTGTAGGCGGCGACTGCATAGTCGAGGTGGCCGGGGTAGCGATGGATCAGCCAAGCAAGGTATTGAGTACCACCGCGGATGCTTTGCGCCGGATTCAGGGTGTTCGTGACACCGAATCGCTGAGCCGTGTCCGGCATCAGCTGCATCACGCCTTGAGCGCCGGCACGCGAAATCACATCGGGGACGAAGGCCGATTCAGCGTGAGCGATCGAGCGGATCAATGCCTCTTCGACCCCGAACTCCTGGGCCGCTGCGTGTATCTCAGGCGCATAGGCTTCGCGGTTCACCCGCAAGCGTCTGAATTCGCTGTCGGACGCGCCGCAGGCGAAGCAGGTCTCGATGAAGGTGTAGCGAATGACGCGGAGGTTTTGCACAGCCACGCCTGGCGGCAAGGATGTGGCGAACCGATGCACGCCATCGATGTCGAAGCTGTAGATCTCGCCGCGTTGGCCGCCAGCGATGGATTCGGGAGCGTGGACGGGAGGCTGGGAGGGTTGGCTCAAGGGGGTGCAGGTCAGGCCTGGCACCTGCTTGGTTGCGTACCGGGTAGAGCCGTCGTAGGCCACACACCGCAGCACGGACGGTAGTTCCGGTGCCGACGGGGCCTGTTGGGCAAATGCCGGAGTGGAGCAAAGGCCGAAGCCCAGCAGTGCAATGGCTAGAAATGCTCTATACATATTGTTTGACAGTAATACCACACAAAGGTAAAGTTATCCAGAAGCACAGTACGACGGAAGGGCCATGAGCAATCGAAAACGCCATCACCCAGGGCTCGAGCTGGCCAAGGAAATCAAACGGCGCGGCATGACCCCCTATGAATGCGCGGTTCGCTTGAAACTGCGGCCACCGCGCATCTATGAGCTATGCAAGGGGATGACCACCTTGTCGCCCATCATGGCCTTGCGACTGGCGCGCTTGCTGGGCGGGAACCCCGAAGACTGGCTGTCGATGCAGGCCGCCTACGACCTGAGCGTCCTGGAACGCAAGTACGCAAGAGAACTCCGAGACATAGACCCTTGGGTCTCGAAGAACGAGGGGTAAGCCCGAGCATCGTGGCCACAATCAACAAGGCCACCATCGGAGACGCAATGCCATGACTCTTTCGCTGCTCCAAACGATCATCTATGGCGTCATTGTTTGTACCGTCGGACCGTTGATCTGGCTTTTTTTGTTCCCGCCGGCAACGCCCCGACGGCCCGAGGGGTTCGTCGGCGCACCCGACCAGCGTTGGCCGCGTTGGGAAACCTGCCCGTGTTGTGGTCAACCTCTTCGGTTGAGGGAAACCTACAGCGATGGCCGCTCCTACGTCTTTCGCTTGGGGTGTTCCATGTGTGGATTCCGGGTGTGGCATGACGGCAGGTCTCGTACGAGCACCGCGCCGCCGCAATCCTTCGTGAGTGTTCGCTGATGGGCAACACTCCCAGCAGATTCGACGTCCAGCAGCTCGCCCTGCCCTTCTGGCCCGAGCACCTGCGTGGCGTGCCCACCGCCGCGTTGTACTCGGCGCTTTTTGCGCCCATCCGCAAAGGCGCTCGCCAAGCGGTGCAACGCGAGAAGATCGCCTCGATCAGTGGTTACAAGATCATTTACACGGGATTTCGTCTCGACCAAGCCGATCTCGACGTGTTCGAGCATGTGCTGCATATGTTCCGCCGCGGTACTGGAGACTCGCTTGGCCATGCCGTCAAGTTCAGTACGCGGGAAATGCTCAAGGCGATCGGGCGGGATGCCGGCAAGTCGCAGCGCGAATGGCTGCTGCGTTCGCTTTCACGCTTGCAGGCCTGCGCTGTGGAAATCCAGAAAGACCACTTGGCCTATTCGGGCGCGTTGATCCAGGAGATTGCACGCAACGACGACGATGGTACGCAAGTGCTCATCCTCAATCCGCGGTTGATGGCCTTGTTCGACGCAGGTTATTCGCAAATTTCTTGGAAGCAACGGCAGGCGCTCAGCAAGCGCCCGTTAGCTCAATGGCTGCACGGCTTCGTTTCCAACCAGCAGCGGCCCTTGAGCTTCAAGCTGGAAGATCTGGCCAAGTACGCAGATTCCGGCTACGCCCGCGAACGGGACTTCCGCAACGCACTCGACGCGGCGGCCGCAGACATTCGCAGTGTCGGCATCGATCTTGTCATCTTGTGGTCCAAGGACTTCAAGACGGCGACGTTCACCCGCACCAGCTGGAAGGGCGCGACCGCTGTGCCCCCCCCAGGGGCATAGCGGTCGCGTTCGATGGGATATGTCCTTCGTGGGGGCATAGCGGTCGCGGGGCATAGCGGTCGCGCTGGTGTTGACCGGTTGGCGATCAAGCACTTAGCGAGTCTAAGGGGCATAGCGGTCGCGCTTGGTTATCCACAAGTCGGACCTAGTTATCCCCACAAGGGGCGCTGCCGCTGGCTGTGCGCGGGGCATAGCGGTCGCGCGGCGGGGCATAGCGGTCGCGCTGGAGGGGGCATAGCGGTCGCGCTGGGGCATAGCGGTCGCGCTGGAGGGGGCATAGCGGTCGCGCTGGAGGGGGCATAGCGGTCGCGTCAGAATTGCCGTATCCAGCGCTATGCCTGGCTCTTGCACATTCTCCCTAAGCTTTTTCCTTAGCCTTTCTATCCCTATCGGCGATTCGCCCAAAATTGGCTCGATGGGACCCGCCTACCCTCCTACATCCATGTAGTCGCCCGTCCCGCTGCGCGGGCCGCCTTTGCGCGGGCGTCCTGCCCGCGCTCTAAGCAAAAGGAGTCGGCTTCCAGCCGACATCCGTCCTAAACGCTCCCAACAGCGAGCGGACAGATTTCGCGTTGTCGGTCTAAGCGGGCGGGGCGGACATTGAATCCGTCCACCCTGCCCGCTAAGACCCGGACAAATCGCGCTCGGGTCGCCTTCGGCGCCCCGACCGCTCAGCCGGGTTTGTGTGCAAACCGACAGATTACTTCTTCTAGCGCAGACATGGCCTAAAGTCAGCAGAACGTAATCAGTGCGTTTGTGCTGTTGTGTTTTTGTGCGACTGTGCTATGGTCTGTGGACCACCAGATGAGAATCCGATGATGCTTTGGCTCTGGTACTGCCCTGGAACGAATGAGCAAATTCGCACCGCCTGTCGTGCGGCGCTTGATGAGTTGGACAGGCGTGGATTCAATCCCATGCTGTCTCAGCAGGCCACGTTCGATGCCGCCGAACTGCCTGAATCGGCCGATGACGTAACGCCGGCGGCCGATGCGATTGTTGCTTGGTACGACGCAGAGCAAATCGCCTTCCGTTCGATCTACGAAGCCACCGGTGAATGGCCTCACTCGGCGACGATGATCGTCAACCAGGACGGTGCGCCATGAGCCCCGATCGCTCGGAAGCCAACAGTGAGCGCCGTGCCGTGCTGCGCATGTCCCAACGGGACTTCAAACGCCTAAAAATGCTGCTCGTGCGCGAGGAAAGGTCGTGGCAGAGCTTCTTGAGCGAGGCGGTCAATCTCTGGCTGAAGGAGCATGGGCACAAGGAGCTCGACACGCAATGAAGACCTTGACCGTTGCGAACCAGAAAGGTGGGGTTGGCAAGACCACCCTGGTGGTACATCTGGCTCACCACGCGGCCGAACAGGGGCTGCGGGTGCTTGTCGTCGACCTCGATAGCCAGAGAAATGCCAGTTCGAGCCTCCAGACCTATGCCCTGCCCCAGCTCCAATCGCAGATGTTGTTTGGTGAAGCGCCGATTGCCTGGCCAGTGACGGCGATGGAACCCCACATCGATCTGCTCGAGGGAGGAGCAAAGCTCGTCGAAATCGATCGGGCTCCGGTGCAGGTCATCAATGCCTTCCTGAAAAACATGGCGAGCGCACCTGGTTCCTACGACCTATGCCTGATAGACACCCCTCCCGTACCAGGGCTGCGCACGCAGGCGGCGCTTATTTTCGCCGACGCGGCGGTCGCGCCCATTGACCTCGATCAATATGCGTTGGACGGCATCAAGTCACTCCTGCAGACCGTCACTGGCATTAAATCGAAGTACAACGCGAAACTCGATTTCCTCGGGATGCTCCCGAGCCGTTTCAACACCCACTCCCCCGCCCAGCGTCGCGGACTGACGGACTTGCTGGCCGGTTACCCCAAGTTCGTACTGCCTGCCGCGATTGCGTTGCGCAGCTCGATCGGTGAAGCAGCTGCGGAGCGGCTGCCAGTGTGGAAGATCGGCAAGACGGCGGCCAAGGAAGCTGGCAAGGAAATCCGGCAGGCTTTGGATCTCATCCTGAATCGCATGGGGGTGTCGCATGGCGCTTGATCTTTCCGGGCTGGATGCACTCACGGCCGGCCTCGATCATGTTTCATCGGGTGGCATCAAGCGCGTCGCGCTGAACCACATCGATCCTGATCCCGAGCAGCCCCGCAGGAAATTCAACGGCCAGGCCTTGTCCGAACTGGCTGCCTCGATCACTGCACACGGTGTCATCCAGCCCATCGTGGTCAGGCAACAGCCCGGCGGGGGCTATCTCATTGTCTCCGGTGAGCGGCGGTGGCGAGCGGCCAAACAGGCGGGTCTTGAGGATATCCCGGTGGTCGTTCGCGACGACCTCGATGGCTTCGCGCAGATGGTGGAAAACATCCAGCGCGAGGATCTGACGCCGGCTGAAATCTATCGTTGGATCGCGGCACAGGTCGAAGCGGGCACCCCGAAAGGGGTCTTGGCCGAAAAACTGGGTAAATCCAACGCCTGGATCAGCGCCTACGCGACGATCGCCAAGATGCCCGAGGTCTTTCAGGTGGCTCTAGCTGAGGGGTTGGCCGCCGATGTGACGGCCTTGGGGCATTTGCACAAGCTCTGGAAGTCCGAGCCTGCGGCTGCGGAGCGGATGCTGCGAGGCGGCGAACCCATCACTCGCTATAGCGTATCGGCGCTGGCAGAGCGGCTGGCCGCGAAAGGCAGCGCTGCGCCCGAGTTGCTCAAGCAGGCGACCAAGATGCATGCCAAGGCACTTGAGAAGCCTATGGGCGGCGCAGATCTTGGGGATGCGGATGAAACCACCTCGCCGACGGCTCGAAGCGCGCATGCCCTGCCCGTCCGGATGTTGGCCTCCTATCAAGGCCAAGCGTGGGCAGTGATCTACACCGAACAAAAGAAACCGGATGGCGGTTCCCGCACGCCGCTTGTCTTGCTGGTCAACGAAGGGGGGATGGAGTTGTTCGCCCCCCTTGAGGAGTTGCGTCTAACTGCGATCAATTCCACTGTCTGAGGCAGGCATGGGCGTGGTTAAGAACGTCCCTGACGCGACGTTGTATTCGCGCAACAGGAACTGAAAAAGTATCTTCGGATTCGCCCACTCCCTGGGCTCGTGCCGCTGAGTCACGATCCGATAGGCCTCCACTTTCCCGGAGACCTTCTTCACGTGGAACACAGCAAACCATCGGCCCGTATCGGATACGGTCACGTGAACCCGCTCGATCGCGGTGTGGTCAACCAAGAGGTCGAGATCCGTCTTTGTGATCAGGTGCATCCGAAGCGCAATGGCCTTTTTTGAGCGCTTCATGGTAACAACAGGCGGCTAATTTCTGAGCGTCATATTCTACGCTCTGATATATCACAACTGCACATTTGCATGATGACAGAACCGACCGAGTAGGTCGGCGAGCCGCTGGAGACGGCGAGTGGCCGCCTGGATGGCGGCCTGGTGGCACGGATGCCGCGCAGGTGCTTGGGCACAGGGATCGGCCGTGGGCGGATTCCCGAAGGGAACCGCCGCCCGTCGTCCACGGGGAGCGCGCCAAAGGGGTGCCTCAAACACCCCGTCGGTGCGCTCGCGGTGGGCGAACGGGTCGGACGAAATAGCACGGTCTTGGCCCGTATGAATTTCAGCGTGCTGAAATTTCGCTGATTCGTTGGCCGCCTGACTGGCTGCCTACCCCGCAATCGCACCCATCCCCCTCCCGGCAAAGATGACCGTTGCGGTCTTGGCGATTGAGCTCGACCCTGCGTTACGCCTCGCATTTTGGCGTCCCGGAAGGACGTGAAATTTCAGCACGCTGAAATCGGAGCGAAGCGAATGAGCTAGTGCAGGATAGGGATTGTGCCGGTATTTATGGTCCGTTATGCTCTATTCTATGGCGACCATGAAATTCCTCATCGCGGACGAGCACTCTCAAGGCTTCAAGGCTTTGGCGAAATCTCGGGGCAGCACCCCGTCAAAGCTGATGCGCCAGATGGTAGAAAAGGTCTTGGAGGTCAACCCCGCCCCGGTTAGTCCGGTGGACCCGGCCAAGCGTGGCCGCAAGAGGAAGGTCGACGTACGACTTCCTGCCAGTCTTTTTGACGAGGTAGAAGCCTTGGCGGCGAGCGAAAAACGGTCGCTTCCGAGCTGGATCGTCACCCTTGTTGGAGCCACGTTAGGGCGGTGCCTGCCCTTCAACGACAAGGAGCTGGATACGTTGCGTTCGACGACAGAGCAGCTAGCGCGAGTCGGGCGGAATCTGAATACGCTGGTACACCACATCCACCGTTCTGGTCGTGGTGATGCCTCGGAGGTTCGTGTGGAGGAACTGCGTGCGGCCGTACGCGATGCGGCCTATCAAGTCATGGCAGTTCGAGATCGGGCGTTAGGACGGTTTGGGCAGGGCGTCGATGAGTCATGATCTTGATTGGCTGGACGAAGCTGGCTTCATCTTTCAGACGGCTGTTCGCGGACGGCGGGCCAAGAAGGGCAGGGCTGTTCTTGGAGCGTCCGTTGGTCGCGGACAGCAGACGAGCGGGCGGGAAACAACCTTGGCAAAGCTGCGGCGCGTCGTTACGCGCAAGCCGGAGGTTATGGTCAAGGTGTCGGGTTCCGCGCGTGGCCAGCGGCATCTGCGGGAACACCTGAGCTATGTGACTCGAAATGGAAAGCTGGAAGGGGAGCGGGAGGATGGAACCGTTGTCATCGGCCGGGATGGGGTGAAGGACATGGTGGTGGACTGGTGGAGTGGGCGAGGGGCAGGGGAGAGAAAGGACACCCGCGACACGATCAACCTGGTTTTATCGATGCCATCAGGGACCGATCGCAAGGCCGTTGAGCGGGCAACGCGGTCGTTTGCACACGCCGAGTTTGGAGGCAAGCACGACTTCCTGCTGGTGCACCATGCCGACACGGATCACCCGCATGCGCACTTGACCGTCAAGGCGCTTGGCTATCAGGGCCAGCGGCTTGACCCTCGCAAGGGCGACCTACAGGCGTGGCGCGAGGGGTTTGCAGAACACATGCGTGCCCAGGGCGTCGATGCCGAAGCGACCCCGAGGCGGGCGCGAGGGCAGGGTCAGAAAGGCACGAAGCAGGCGATCCGGCACATGGACAAGAGGCAGGGGTCGCGCGTGTCCAAGTGGAAGATTGAACAAGCGATTAAGACCGTGCGTCAAGGTGACACCACACCGGGGCAGGGCGAGCCGTGGCGGCGGGCGGCGCAGGAGCGGTTACGCAAGACTAAGCTCGCATGGAGCACGCTCGCCCGCGTTCTGGACGGGCAGGGCGACGCCGACATGGCAATTCGTGTTCGCTTTTTCGCTGAGTCATTCCCGACTTCTGTGGTGACTCAGCGTGACGAGCTGGTAGCAGCGGTGCAGGGCAGGCTTGCCAAGAGCGAGCTTGAGCAAGGGCGCAGTAAGTAAGTTCAAGTAATCTCACCTGCTAGGTTCGAGATGGACCAAGGTTCACCAGCGGTGGGCGGATCACGCATTGGCATTCACGGCAGGAGTTTCTGAGCACGCATGGCTATCTACCATCTAAGCGTGAGGACAGTCTCACGTTCGGTCGGTCGCTCGGCGACAGAGGCTGCGGCTTATCGATCTGGCTGCCGAATCGTGGACGCGCGCACGGGCTTGATCCACGATTACATGCGCAAGCGCAAGCGCGACCTCGAGTTCTCGCACCTGGTGCTGCCCGAAGCGGCCCCGGCGTGGGCGTCGGATCGGGCGGCGGTCTGGAATGCGGCCGAGCACAGCGAACGGCGGATCAACTCGACGGTGGCGCGGGAGTTCGAGGTCGCCTTGCCTAGCGAGCTCGATGCCGCCGGTCGGCTGGAGGTGGCGCTTCGGTTCGCCCACGAGATCGTCGCCCGCCACGGCTGCATCGCGGACGTGGCGATTCACCGGCCCAGTCGGGCCGGGGATACGCGCAACCACTATGCGCACATCCTGTGCAGCACGCGGCGACTTAGCGCGACCGGGTTCACCGAGAAGACCCGTGAGCTCGATGAAGTCAAGCGTGGCGAGGTCGGTCGCTGGCGT
>JAFEBV010000032.1 GCA_018242485.1 Pseudomonadota bacterium | reverse complement strand
GCTTGAGTAATGTTATGGTGAAGACTTCCCATGCCCTTCGCCACTGCTCTGGTTAGACTCGTTTCGGAACGGGTTTGCCGCCAGCCGTGACCCGTTTCCGGGTGACGGACTCAGTTTTCCGTTGATTCGAGTAGCTTCATTTTGTCTCCGCAGCGTCAATTCGCGCAGGCAGTTTGATCCATCATTGTGCAAAAGTGGTCCGATTCCATGTCGAAAAATGCTCTAGAGCATTTTCTATTTAATGTTGCATAATATGCGTTAGACTGCGGCTGCCTTTTGGGAGGGGCGCGTATGGCGGCCTATTCGCAGGATTTACGGGATCGGGTGCTGCGCGGGCTTGAGCGCGGCGAGGGGGCGACATCGATTGCCAACCGGCTGGAAGTGAGCCTGCGCTGGGTGTACCACGTCAAGGATCGTTACGAGAAGAAGGGGGAGCGGGCAGCGCAGAAGTTGGGCGGGTATCGCCGTTCGCGTGTGGCGGCGATGGAGCCGCGTATTCGGGCGTGGCTCGGCGCACAGGTTGATATGACGCTCGCTGAGTTAAGCGAGCGGCTGGCTGAGCACGGCGTGACGATCAAAACGACCGCGCTATGGCATCAGCTTGATAAATGGAACCTGACGTTTAAAAAAAACTCTGCGCGCCAGCGAGCACGAACGAGAAGACGTGAAACAGGAACGGGCCGAGTGGCAGGAACACCAACCCGCGCTTGATGTACGCAAGCTGGTGTTCATCGACGAAACCGGCGCGAACACTCATATGACCCGCCCGCGCGGGCGTTCTCCGAAAGGCGAGCGGTGCCATGCTTCCGTTCCGGACGGTCACTGGAACACCACGACGTTCATCGCCGGGTTGCGCGTGAACGAAGTCACCGCGCCGATGACGCTCGACGGCCCCATGGATCAAGAGGCATTCCTTGTCTATGTACGCCAAGTCCTCTGCCCCGCCTTGAAGCCAGGCGATATCGTCATCGCCGACAATCTCGGCAGTCACAAGAGCGCCGACGTGCGAACGGCCATCGAAGCCGTCGGCGCACGCATCCGCTATCTGCCCCCGTACTCGCCCGACTTCAATCCGATTGAAATGGTGTTCTCCAAACTCAAAGCGCTGCTCAAAAAAGCCGCACTCCGCACCGTCGACGCGCTATGGAGCGAAATCGGGACACTCCTCGACGCCTTCTCTCCGCAAGAGTGCGCCAAGTACTTCAATGCCGCAGGCTATTCATGCATGGCTAAATAGAAAACGCTCTAGAGACTACAAACCGACATGGCACGAACGTTGCGGAAGGGATGTACGTATGCAGAGAGGTCCGGCGCTGTGGGTGCTGGGTTGTGAGTCGCCCTGTCACCATCCAGCCCATGGTTTCCAGGTGAGCGGTTAGCTCGCCCGCTACCTGTCGGCGGTG
>JAFEBV010000031.1 GCA_018242485.1 Pseudomonadota bacterium | reverse complement strand
GAGTCCCGAGTCCCGAGTCCCGAGTCCCGAGTCCCGAGTCCCGAGTCCCGAGTCCCGAGTCCCGAGTCCCGAGTCCCGAGTCCCGAGTCCCGAGTCCCGAGTCCCGAGTCCCGAAAAATCAAAGCATGGTGCCGCCGAGAATCAGCGCAGCAATGGAGAAATAGATCACCAGCCCGGTCACGTCCACGAGGGTGGCGACGAAGGGTGCGGAGGCGCTGGCCGGATCGAAGCCCAGCCGTTGCAGCACGAAGGGCAGCATCGAACCCGACAGCGAACCGAAGGTGACGATGCCGACCAGGGTCGCCGCCACGGTCAGCGCCAGCAGCATCCAGTGCGGGCCGTAATCGTAGATGCCGCCGAGCTGCCAGATCGCGATGCGCAGCAGGGCGATCGCGCCGAGGATCGAGCCCAGCACCAGTCCGGTCGGGATCTCGCGCAGCGCCACCTTCCACCAGTCGCGCAGGCGCAGCTCGCCCAGCGCCAGGCTGCGGATCAGCAGCGAGGTCGCCTGCGAACCGGAGTTGCCGCCCGAGCTCATGATCAGCGGGATGAACAAGGTCAGCATGATCGCTTTCGCCAGTTCGTCCTCGTAGTGCTGCATCGCGCTGGCGGTGAGCATCTCGCCGAGGAACAGCGCGCTCAGCCAGCCGGCGCGCTTGCGGATCATCGACAGGAAGCCGATGCGCATGTACGGCCGGTCCAGCGCTTCCACGCCGCCGAACTTGTGCACGTCCTCGGTGCTCTCGGCGATCAGCGCATCGAGCACATCGTCCACGGTGACCACGCCGAGCACGTGCCGGGCCTCGTCCAGCACCGGGATGGCGAGCAGGTCGTGCAGGCGGATCAGGCGCGCGACCTCCTCCTGATCGGTGCCCGTGCCGACCCACACCGGATCGGTGGGCTGGGCGACCGCGCGCACCGATTCGTCGGCTTCGCCGGCGATCAGCCGGCGCAGCGAAACCATGCGCTCGAGTTCGTGCGAGCGCGGATCGAGCAGGTAGATCGCGTACACCGTTTCGCGCGAGCGCTCGACGCGGCGCACATAGGCCAGCGTCTGCGCAACCGTCCAGTCGGCCGGCACCGACACGAACTCGGTGGACATCAGGCTGCCGGCGGTGCGCGGCGCATAGCGCATCAATCGGCGCAGCGCTTCCAGCGTGCCCGCGCGCAAGCCACCAGACAGGCGCGCGCGGTCGCCATCGCCCAGTTCCAGCAGCACGTCGGCGGCGCGGTCGTCGGCCATGCCTTCCAGCAGCGCGGTGGCACGCGCGGCGGGCAGTTGCGCGATCAGCTCGCCGGCGTGGTGCAGCTCCGGTCGATCGAAGATGGCGATCGCGCGCTCGAGCGGCAACTGCGCGAGGATCGCCGCGACGTCGTCGCGGTCGAGCGCGTTGAGCCGCTCGATCGCGTCGGCGCTGTTGAGCGATGCGAATGCCTGCACGTCCGGATGCTCGGCACTCAGGATCTGGGTCATGGATCACCTCGTCACGGCTGCCGCAGCACGAGCCGACCCGGAATCAGCCGGCTGCGCGCAACGACAGCCCGGTCGATCGACTGCAACAGTCGCAGGGCATGGAAGTCTGCGTGGATTGTCGCCAGTGACCGCGACGAATGCCACCGCGCGCACACCCATGGCAACGATCAGGCGCGTCACGGAAGCCACGTCCCTGTTGCCTCGCTATCCTTCACGCATGAACCACGCCGACTTCCCCATCGCCGAACTGCTGCCCGCGATCCGCGCCAGCCTCGCCGCGCATCCGCGATTGGTGCTGGAAGCCCCGCCCGGCGCGGGCAAGACCACGCAGGTGCCGCTGGCGCTGCTGGATGCGCCGTGGCTGGCCGGGCGCAAGATCGTATTGCTCGAACCGCGCCGCGTGGCTGCGCGCGCGGCGGCCGGATTCATGGCGCGCCAGCTCGGCGAGGAGGTCGGTGAGACGGTCGGTTACCGCATCCGCTTCGAGAACCGGATATCGGCGCGAACGCGCATCGAGGTGGTCACCGAGGGCATCCTCACCCGGATGATCCAGGACGATCCGACCCTCGACGGCATCGGCGCGTTGTTGTTCGACGAGTTTCACGAACGCCACCTCGCATCCGACCTCGGCCTTGCACTCGCGCTCGACGTGCAATCGCAACTACGCGAAGACCTGCGCATCGTGGCGATGTCGGCCACCCTCGATGGCGCGCGGCTGGCTGAATTTCTCGATGCGCCGCGGCTGTCCTCGCAGGGTCGCGCGTTCTCGGTGCAGGCGGCGCACTTTCCGGCGCGACAAGTATCCCGCTCGACGCAGGACGAGCGCGCCGAGCCGTTGGTCGCGCATGCACGCCGCGCCATCGAGCATGCGTTGTCCCATCATCCCGGCGACGTGCTGGTGTTCCTGCCCGGCCAGCGCGAGATCGCGCAGGTGCAAAGGATGCTCGGCGACCAGCCCCCTCCCCTGCTTTGGCAGGGGAGGGATGGGGAGGGGTCGCAACACTTGTACTCGACCAACCCCCTCCCAGCCTCCCCCTTCCAGAGGAAGGGGGAGGAGTTATCTCTCGGCAACTCGGAGTCAAGCCCCTCTCCCCTTGCGGGAGAGGGGTTGGGGAGAGGGGGCGAGCGCGTCATCATCCTGCCCCTCCACGGCGAACTGCCGATTACCGCGCAGGCCGCCGTGCTCGCTCCGCATGCAGCGAACGAACGCCGCGTGGTGCTGGCGACCAACGTCGCCGAATCCTCGGTAACCCTGCCCGGTGTGCGCGTGGTGATCGACAGCGGGCTGGCACGCGAGCCGCGTTTCGATCCGAATTCGGGATTCTCGCGCCTGCAGACGGTGGCGATCTCGCAAGCCTCGGCCGAGCAGCGCGCCGGCCGCGCCGGGCGTGTCGCCGCTGGCTGGGCCTACCGCCTATGGCCGGAATCGAAACGACTGGAGCCGCAGCGGCGCGCGGAAATCGCGCAGGTCGATCTGGCCGGGCTGGCGCTGGAGATGGCCGCGTGGGGCGCTGCGTCGTTGCGCTTTCTCGATCCGCCCCCGGCGGGAACGCTCGCCGCCGGGCGCGATCTGCTGCGGCGATTGGGTGCGCTGGAAGCCGCTGCCGACGAGCGTTCGAGCGATGGCCGGTCATGGCATGGCGATGGTGCCAAGGATGCTGCCCATGCCGTGGATGATGACGGTCATGCCACACGCAGCGGACGCATCACCCCGCTGGGCCGGCGCATGCTCGCGCTGGGCACGCATCCACGGTTGGCGGCGATGCTGCTGGCACCCATGCTTCGACAGGCACACGGCGATCTCGTCGAAGCGGCGCTGGCCTGCGATCTGGCCGCACTGACCGACGCGCGCGACCCGTTGCGTTCGCGCTCGGATGCGCTGGCCGAACGCTGGCAGGCGCTCGCCGCATTCCGCTTGAACTCCCTCCCTTCCGCGAGGAGGGGAGGACAGGCAACTCCCTCCCCTGCGCGCAGGGGAGGGTCGGGGTGGGGTTCGGCGAACGCGCCCCGCCCCGTGGATGCGACAGACTCCCAGCATCAACAAGCAAGCACAGGGGGAGATGCCAAGGCGCTCGCCGCCATCGACCAGACCGCGAAGCAATGGCGTCGCCGCCTGCGCCTCGAAGCTGTACCGCCGCAGGAAGCGCCGGCGCACCTGCTTGGCGATCTGCTCGCGCATGCCTTCCCCGACCGCATCGCGCATCAATCGGCCGGCGATCCGCTGCGTTACCAGCTCGCCAACGGGCGCAGCGCGCGGCTGTTTCCCGACAGCGTGCTGTATGGCGTGCCGTGGATCGTGATCGCCGAGTTGCGCGACGATCCGCGCGAAGCGCAGATCCTGCGCGCCGCGCCACTGGATGAAGCTCGTTTGGAACGCGACTTTTCCGAGCGCTTCATCGACACCGACGTGGTGCGATGGGATGCAAGCGCACGCGCATTGGTATCGCGCCGCGAGCGGCGTTTCGATGGCATCGTGCTGGAATCCCGATCAGGCGGACGCATTGATCCGCAGCACGCCGCGCAGGCGCTGTGCGATGCCATCGGCGAGCTGGGTTTGAACGCATTGCCGTGGACGGACAACCTTCGGCAATGGCGCGATCGCGTGCGCTGTCTGCGCGCGTGGATGCCCGAACTGGACTTGCCCGATCTGTCCGATGCGGCTCTGCTCGCCATGCGCGCGAACTGGCTGCAACCGGCGCTGCTCGGCAAAACGCGACTGGATGCCATCGGCGCGGAAGAATTCAATCAGGCGTTGCATGGTCTGCTCGACTGGAACACACGCAGCCGCGTGGACATGCTCGCCCCCACGCGCGTTCGCGTACCTTCGGGTCTCGAACGGTCAATCCTCTATGCTTTCGATGATGATGGCGATGAACCTGTGCCGCCGGTGTTGGCGGTCAAGTTGCAGGAACTGTTCGGCCTTGCCGATACCCCGCGCATCGCCGACGGGCGCGCGCCGCTGACCCTGCACCTGCTCTCGCCCGGCGGCAAACCCTTGCAGGTGACCCAGGATCTGCGCGGTTTCTGGGATCGCACCTATCCGGAGGTGCGCAAGGAGATGAAGGGCAGATATCCGCGCCACCCGTGGCCCGATGACCCGTGGTCGGCCACCGCAACGCATCGCGCCAAGCCGCGCGGGACCTGAAAAGCGGCACGGGTTGCGGCACCGTCATCGGTGCGGCTGCCTGCTTCGCCGTGACGGCCCGGCGCTGCGCAATCCTTGCTCCCGCGCGTTCGCCGTTGGTTGAAAAGACGCTGGATTCCGGGTTCTGTCCGCAAACAGCGCGGACAGCCCCGGAATGACGACGCTGGGGGGCCAAATACCATCAAGGAATCAGGAATGGAAAGGCGAGTATCTACTGCTTACCTCCTGCCCTCAGTCCCCCGTCTCCAGTCTCCCGTCTTCCGTCCTCTGTCCTCCGTCTTCAGTCGTCTGTCTTCCGTCCTCTGTCCTCCGCACGCCACTGCCCCGGCAGCAGGCCATCCAGTCGATGGCTGCCGATGGCCACGCGGATCAGGCGCAGGGTTGGCAGGCCGACCGCGGCGGTCATGCGCCGCACCTGCCGGTTGCGGCCTTCGCGGATCGTCAGTTCGAGCCACGCATCGGGCACGGTCTTGCGGAAGCGCACCGGCGGATCGCGCGGCCACAGCCACGCCGGCGGCGCGGGCAACAGGCGCGCCTGCGCGGGCCGGGTCGGGCCGTCGTTGAGCATCACGCCGGCGCGCAGCGCATCGAGTTGCGCTGGGTCGGGCGCGCCCTCGACCTGCGCCAGATAGGTCTTCGGCGTTGCATGCCGCGGGTCGGTCAGGCGCGCTGCCAGTGCGCCCTCGTCGGTGAGCAGCAGCAGGCCTTCGGAATCGAAATCCAGCCGGCCTGCCGCATAGACTCCGGGCGGCAATCCGAATCCGGCCAGCGTGCGCCGCGTGGCTTGCGTGGAGGCGCCCGCGTCGCGGGAGACCGGATGCAGCGGACGGCCCGGAGTCGAGCCATCGGTGAACTGGCACAGCACGCCATGCGGTTTGTTGAAGGCGACCAGCATGCGTCACCGTTGCCGCGAAGGGCGATTACTTCGGTTTGACGAAGCGCAGGGTCATGCGATCGGATTCGCCGATGGCGAGGTATTTCGCCTTGGTCGCATCGCCCAGCGCCAGCGTCGGCGGCAGCGTCCACACGCCCTTGGGCCAATCCTTCGTGTCCTTCGGGTTGGCGTTGATCTCGCTGCGCGCGTCGAGCTTGAAGCCGGCGGCGGTGGCGTAGTCGATCACCTGCTGTTCGGTGAGGTAACCCTTCATGCCGTCGGTGGCCGGGCCGGGGTTGGCGCGATGGTCGGTCACGCCGAGGATGCCGCCGGGCTTGAGCACCGCGTAGATGGCCTTGAACATCGCCGCCTGCCGATTGCCCATCACCCAGTTGTGCACGTTGCGGAAGGTCAGCACGATGTCCGCGGAACCCGCCGGGCCGAGCACCGGCGCGCCCGGGTCGATCGAGCGCACTTGCGTCAGCGCGTACAGATCCGGGCGCATCGCCAGCTTGGCTTCGTACTGGTTGTTGAGATCGTCGGTCTCGCTGCGTGCGGAAGGCTTGACGCTGTCGGGATCCTCGATGATGCCGAAGTAGTGTCCCTTCTGGCGCAGCAGCGGCGCGAGGATCTCGGTGTACCAGCCGGCCCCGGGGGTGATCTCGATCAGGCTCTGGTTCGGGCGCACGCCGAAGAACTGCAAGGTCTCCTTCGGGTGTCGGTACTTGTCGCGGGCGGTGTTGACGGGATTGCGCCAATTGCCGGCGATCACCGCATCCAGCGCGGCGGCATCGACGCTGGACGGCAGGGTGACGGGCGCGGGATCGGCGGCGAGGGCGGCCAGCGGCGCAGCCAAGCTCGCGCACAGGGCGAGGGTCAGGGCGAAACGCAGGGATAGACGAGGCATGGGCGGGTTCTCAAGGGTTCTGTGGATCAGGCAGCGCATGCCCGATCCACGCCCGGCAGCCGTGGCCGGGGTTCAGGGTTGAATGGCGCAAATTCTCAAAACAAGTCGCACGCTAGCATTCCGCCGCTGCCATTGCATCCCGGCATCCGGCCCGCGAGGTACCGCTTCAGAACAGCTCCGCCTGCGGCGAGGGTGGTCGCGGTGGCGCGAACAAGTCGCAGCGCAATGTCGGCAGCCGGCCGTAGCCCAGCCGCGCGTGTGCGCGCTGGAAACGCCGCTGCAGCAGCTGCGCAAACACGCCCTCGCCGCGCATGCGCTGGCCGAACGCCGCGTCGTAATCCTTGCCGCCACGCATCTGCCGGATCAGGCTCATCACATGCGTCGCACGGTCGGGGAAGTGCTGGGCCAGCCAGTCGCGGAAGATCTCCTTGAGCTCGTGCGGCAGCCGCAGCAGCACGTAGCCCGCGGCTCCCGCTCCGGCCTCGCGCGCGGCCTTGAGGATGGATTCCAGCTCGGGGTCGGTGATCGCCGGGATCACCGGCGCCACCATCACCCCGACCGGCACGCCCGCTGCGTGAAGGGCGTGCATCGCCCGCAGCTTCGCATGCGGCGCCGACGCGCGCGGCTCCATCCTCGCGGCGAGGCGGTTGTCGAGCGTGGTGACCGAGAAGAACACGCTGACCAGCCGCTCGCGCGCCATCGGCGCGAGCAGGTCGAGATCGCGTTCCACCAGCGCGTTCTTGGTGATGATGCTGACCGGGTGCCTGGTCTGCGCCAGCACTTCGAGAAGGCCCCGGGTGATCCGGTAACGGCGTTCGATCGGCTGGTAGGCGTCGGTGTTGATGCCCAGCGCGATCGGCGTGACCCGATGGCCGGGCTTCGCCAGCTCGGCGCGCAGCCGCTCGGCGGCATTGGTCTTCGCGTACAGCTTCGTTTCGAAGTCCAGTCCCGGCGACAGGTCTAGGTAAGCGTGCGTCGGCCGCGCGAAGCAATACACGCAGCCATGCTCGCAGCCGCGAAACGGGTTGATCGACTGGTCGAAGCCGACGTCGGGCGAGTCGTTGCGGCTGATGATGCTGCGTGCGCGTTCCTCGCTGACCTGCGTCCTTGGATGCGCCGGCGCTTCGCCTTCGGGATCGAACCATGCAGGCAGAGCTGTGCGGCTGTCCCAGGGCACTCCCCCCTCAGCCGATAGCCGCTCCCAGCCGTCATCCACGGCCTCGGTGCACTGCTTCGCAAAGCGATTCGCCGGCTGCGCGGTGGTGCCGCGGCCCTTGATGACCTTCGGGGTTTCGGGACGACGCATCCGCGCAGTGTGCGCGCGAACGGTCTCATCCGGCGCGACGGTGGTTATCGATGGACGGTGACAGTCCACGAGTCCTTTCCGTCGGTGCTCCCGTTCAGTCGGCTGAAAAAGCAGAAGCCGCCCCGAAGGGCGGCTTCTGTGACATGGGACGAACCGGAGAACCGATGTCCCTTACCAGCTCCACTTCACGCCGACGTTGAAGCTGTCGATGCGCTGGCTGGAATCGCCGAAATGGCCGTCGTACGAGGCGAAACCGCTGAAGTTGCCGCCCAACTCCGCGGCGATACCCACCTGGCCGGTCCAATAGCTGGAGTCGGGCTGATAGCCGGGCATGCTGAAGGTGCCATTGAGGCCGATCAGGCCAGCGGAAACCAGACGCGGGCCGTTGTCGGTCTCGTGGTTGTAGGCCACGCGGGCGAACGGGTGGAAGGTGCCGCCGAACGCTTTGGCATCGCCGGTCAGATCCCAACCCAGACGCCAGATCGTGGAATTGCGGGTTTGCGCGCCGAAGTCCATGGTCAGGCTGTCGCTGCCGTTCTCGAAGTACGAGCCGACGTGGACGCGCTGATGCGAGACGCTGGCGAACGGGCCGGTCTTCAGATCGTCGAAGTGGAACCAGTAGCCGCCGGCAAGCTCGCCGCCCAGATGCGAACCGCTGGTGCTGCCGGATTCGACGCGGGTGGCCGTGCCGAGCTGGATCACCCGATTGATGCCGTTGAAGTTCAACTGGCCGGCCGAACCCAGCGCCGAGACGTACCAGTCGGGCGTATGCCACACCACCCACGCCGCGCCCATCGGCTCGTTGTTCTGGAAGCCGCCACCGTTGCCGAAGCTGGCGTCCTGGTGGCTGAAGGTGGTGGACATGCCGACCGTGATGGCGCTGTTGACGTTGTAGTCGGCGCCGATGACCAGCGAATTGCTGTTGTTGGTCATCCGCGGCGAAGTGGCGGTGGCATCGAAGCTCTGGTGGCTGTAGTCGTAGCTGGCGAAGCTGCGCAGGCTGCCGTCGGTACGGTCGCTCATGTCGGCCTGCATCTGCCCGCGGATGGCGCGGTTCTGGATGTCGAACACCTGCAGCGGCGCTTCGGCCAGCATCGAGGTGTAGGACGGCGCCACGATTTCCGATACCACGGCCTGCGCGAGCAGGGCGTGAGCGGCGCCGGTCGGGTGCACGCCGTCGGCGAAGAAGTAACTCTGGTTGGTGCCCGACGCATACGTGTACGGCAGACCCGAACCGGCCGGGCCGCAGGCCACGGAACTGGGTGCGCCGCCGACGCCGGGGCCGGTGCTGCAGGCCATGCCGGTGGTGTTGCTGAATCCATAAGCGCCGGGGTTGGCAAGCACCTCGTTGACCAGGCCGAACACGTTCACCGGGATGATCCCGGTGCGTCCGGCCATGCCCTGGTTGAGGGTAGTGTTGAACATCAGCGACAACCCGGTCAGCGACTGGATGACTTGTGCGCCGGCGGCCTGTGCGGCGGCTGCGGCCCCCGCCGTATCGCCGGGATGGGTGGCCAGCCAGGCTCCCGCCGCGGCTTGGCCGGCGGCTTGAGCACTTGCCGCCGCGTCGGGGGTGACCGCGATGTTGGGCAGGTTGAAGACGATGATGTTGCGCGCGCCCGCGGTCTGCAGGGCGTTGATCAGCCCGGTCTCGGTGCCGGCCGCGGTGGCCGAGCCGACCAGCGCCTGATTGCCGGTGATAAAGCCGCCACCAGCCAGCGCGGCGTAGGTGAACAGGTCGTTGGCGCCGCCCCACATGGTGTACAGCGCGTTCGGATCGACCTTGCCGGCACCGATGTAAGCCGCCACCTGGCCGGTGATCGATATGTCGAAGGGAATGCCCGCCGACGGCCCGCAAGTGAACGTGGCGCTGTTCTGCTCCACGCAGGCGCCGCCGTAGGCGAAGTCGGTGCCGCCACCCGACGAGTTCGTCAGGTTGAAACCGAACGTTTTGGCGATCAGTTCCACCGAGTTCGGATCGGGGTTGGTGGTGAAGCCGAAGCCGGGCGGCAGGCCATTCAAGGCGGCGATATTGCCGGCGTCGCTCAGGCTGTCGCCGAAGCTGAAGAAACCGGAGAACTGCTGCGCCTGTGCGGCGGTGGTGGCGCACAGCGCGAGGGCGAGGGAGGTGGCAAGCAGACGAATGCGGGGCATGGTGCGACTCCTGAAAGTTCTGGAAGTTGCGGATGAACGCGTCGGCGGCCGGTTCCGGCGCCCGCCAGCGGGCGCCGGCGTAACGCGACCTTAACACAACCCAAGGGCATCCGCACTAGCCCGTATGGCGGGCGGAAATCCGGTGCGACCTCCGATCCGTCCGCTGTCGCGCGCATGCCGTCGGAGCAGGTAACCGCACGACGAGAGCCGGTGCTATGCTGCCGACCAAGGCGCGCGCCGCCCACGAAACCATCGCCTCGTCATGCATGCAGGGAGGGTTCGGCCATGAACGCATGGGAAATCAAGGGACGCGAGTTCGTCAACTGCAATTGCTCGTACGGCTGTCCGTGCCAGTTCAATGCGTTGCCCACGCATCGGCATTGCCAGGCGATCGGCGTGTTCCTGATCGACGCGGGCTACCACGGCGACGTGCGCCTCGATGGCCTGGCTGCCGCGATGGCGGTGCGCTGGCCCGGGGCGGTGCATGAAGGCCACGGACAGATCCAGCCCTATGTCGACGAGCGCGCCGATGCGCGCCAGCGCGAAGCCATCCTGCGCATCCTGTCGGGCTTGGACACCGATCCGGGTGCGACCGTGTTCGCCGTGTTTGCCACGACCTACGAGAAGGTGTTCGATCCGATCTTCACATCCATCGAGGCGGACATCGACGTCGAGAGCCGGCGCGGCCGCGTGCGCGTGGGCGATGCGATCGCCATGAACGGCCAGCCGATCCGCAACCCGGTGACCGGCGCCGAGCACCGGGTGCGCATCGATCTGCCGGACGGCTTCGAGTACGAACTGGCCGAGATCGGTTCGGGCACCAGCAGTTCGCGAGGCGCGGTCGCGCTCGCATTGGAGGCCAGTTACGGCCAGTTCGCGCGGCTGCATCTGAACAACCACGGCGTGATCCGCCAGCGCCGCGCGGCGTGAGCCGGTTTCCCGGCGCACTCGTCCGCGAGCGCGCCATCGTCGGCGCGGCCCTGCTGGCGCTTTGCGCGATGGCGTGGTGGCAGCTCTGGCGCGGCGCAGGTGCTGGCGTGAGCACTGCGCAGATGACCCGATGGGCGTTGTTCCCGCATCGGGCCGCAGAGCTCATGGACGGAATGGCCATGCCGACGGCAAGCCCGTTCGCGTCGCTGGCGATGTGGTGGGTGATGATGGTCGCAATGATGACCCCCAGCGCGCTGCCGCTGGTGATGCTCCATCGGCGCGTGATGCGGAAGTCCTCCGGTGGCGGCGCGAGTGGCGGCGTTTACGCAAGCGCAGGGCTTGTATTGGGTTATCTGTGGGTCTGGATGGGATTCGCGGTACTGGCGACGGCGATGCAATGGATCCTCGAGCAGACGCATCTGCTGGCGCAGATGGGGATGTCCTCGCGCAGCGCGTGGTTGTCGGCGGCCGTGCTCGCGGCGGCCGGTGCGTACCAGTTCTCGCGGTTCAAGCGCAATTGCTTGCGCCATTGCGCCAGCCCGGCGCAATTCATGGTCGAGCATCGACGAACCGGCCGCCTTGGCCCGGTACGGCTCGGCATGCATCACGGCGCGTGGTGCGTCGGTTGCTGCTGGCTGCTGATGGCGCTGCTGTTCGTCGTTGGCGTGATGAACCTGATCTGGATCGCCATCCTGTCGGCGTTGGTGCTGCTGGAAAAGCTGGTTCCGGACGTGCCGATGGTGCAACGCTCGAGCGGCGCGCTGTTGTTCGCATGGAGTGTGGCGACGCTACTGGCATGAAGTCTCGGGGCGCGAGTGGCGCGCGGCCCTGGCTCCACGAATCAAGCACCGGCGTTCTTGATGCTCAACGCGACTTCGTGCCTGATCGTTCGATCGGCATGCTTCCCGTGTGCCGCGCCAGATGCACCAGCAACAATGAAATCGCGGCCGGAGTGACCCCGGGAATGCGCTGAGCTTGCCCGATGGTCTGCGGGCGGACTTTGCCGAACTTCGCCATGACTTCGGCGGACAGACCGCGCACGCCGGCGAAATCGAAACCGTCCGGAATCGCGGTTACTTCGTTGCGGCGCTGGCGGGCGATGTCCTCGTTCTGGCGTTGCAGGTAGCCGGCGTACTTCACCCCGATCTCGACCTGTTCGGCCACGGTCGCATCTGCGACGCCGGGGCCGATGCCCGTGACGGCGCACAATGCGTCATAGCCGAGTTCCGGGCGCTTGAGCAGATCGAGCGCGGACGCCTCATGGCCGAGCACGATGCCGGTCGCGGCTTCCAGCGCACGCCCGAGAGCATTGCCCGGCGCGGCGTGGATGGAAGCAAGCCGCGTCGTCTCGCCCGCGATCGCCTCGCGCTTGCGCGAGAAGATTTCCCAGCGTGCGTCATCGACGAGGCCCAGCGTGCGCCCGGTTTCGGTCAGGCGCAGGTCGGCGTTGTCCTCGCGTAACTGCAAGCGGTATTCGGCGCGCGAGGTGAACATGCGATACGGCTCGGACGTGCCGTGGGTGATCAGATCGTCGATCAGCACGCCGATGTAGGCCTCGTCGCGGCGCGGCGTCCACGGATCGCGGCCCTGCGCCGCGCGTGCGGCATTCAGGCCAGCGATCAAGCCCTGCGCGGCGGCTTCCTCGTAGCCGGTGGTGCCGTTGATCTGGCCGGCGAAGTACAGGCCGGCGACCGCCTTGGTTTCCAGCGAAGCCTTGAGTCCGCGCGGGTCGAAATAGTCGTATTCGATCGCATAACCCGGCCTCGTGATGTGCGCGTGCTCGAAGCCGCGGATCGAGCGCACCAGTTCGACCTGTGCATCGAAGGGCAGCGAGGTGGAAATGCCGTTCGGATAGATCTCGTGGGTCTCCAGCCCTTCGGGTTCGACGAAGATCTGGTGCGAGGATTTGTCGGCGAAGCGCACCACCTTGTCCTCGATCGACGGGCAGTAGCGCGGGCCGACGCCCTCGATCGCGCCGGTGTACAGCGGCGAGCGATCCAGCGCGCCGCGGATGATCGCGTGCGTGTGTTCGGAGGTGTGGGTGATCCAGCACGACACCTGCCGCGGATGTTCGGCACAAGAACCGAGGAAGGAAAACACCGGCGCGGGATCGTCGCCCGCCTGTTCGATCATCACGGAATAGTCGATCGTGCGCCCGTCGATGCGCGGCGGCGTGCCGGTCTTCAACCGATCGACCACGAAACGCCCTTCGCGCAGGCGTTGCGCGAGCACGGTCGAAGGCGGCTCGCCGGCGCGACCGCCCGAATAGTTGACCTGACCGACGTGGATCTTGCCGGCGAGAAAGGTGCCGGCGGTGAGCACCACGCAGCGCGCCTCGAAACGCAGGCCAGACTGGGTGACGACGCCGGTGATGCGTTCATTGCCAGCGGCGTCTGATTCGATCAGGAGATCATCGACGGATTGCTGAAACAGGTGCAGGTTCGGTTGGTTCTCCACCGTGCGGCGGATCGCCGCGCGGTACAGCGCGCGGTCGGCCTGGCAGCGCGTGGCGCGCACCGCCGGGCCCTTGCTGGCGTTGAGCCGGCGCCACTGGATGCCGGCGCGGTCGGCGCAGCGCGCCATCGCCCCGCCCAGCGCGTCGATCTCGCGCACGAGGTGGCCCTTGCCAATGCCGCCGATGGCCGGGTTGCAGCTCATCGCGCCGACGGTTTCGATCGCGTGGGTGAGCAGCAAGGTGCGCGCACCGGCACGCGCGGAGGCGAGCGCGGCTTCGGTGCCGGCGTGCCCGCCACCCACGATGATCACGTCGTAACGATGAATGGAAGTGTTCATGTGGAAATGGATTCTACGTTGCGGTGGCCACGTCGCCGGCTACGCTCGCACATCGTGTGCTCGCCAAGTCGGCCAGCCTCGGGCGTCCTGCCCTCGGCGCTCAGTCATGCACATTCCTGCGGAATGCAAGCGCACGCCTTCGCCCGCCGCCGATCACGATCACGTCATAGCGATGGATGGAATGGTTCATGGATTGCGAATTCTACGTTGTGGCGGGCACGTCGTCGCAGCCCGACCTTGATCCTGGAACGCCTTGGCATGCTTCATGCTGTGCCGTGATCGCACCCGCGGCCCTACGGCCGCGCGCGAGCCGGCTTGGAACAGGGACGGGTCGCGTCACGGGGCGTGGCCGGGAGCCTCGGGGGAGGCTCCCGGCCATTTTCTTTCCAGTTCGGCAACGATGCAGCGGCGGTGGCTGCATTTTCGCATGGCAAAAGCCGACGCCCGGCGGGTCTTTCAGGAACAGGGGGATCCTTCGTTACCGCGTACCGGGCGTCGGACAGGAGAAGCGGGTGCCGCGTTGCGTCGCATTGCGACGTGGTTGGGCCACCTCGCCATCATCCGCCCGACACGGCGGCGGACGCAAGTGCAGTCGACGACGACCTGCGCACCGGCGTGCATGCGAATCTTTCCCGTGCTGCGCTCAGCGCGCCCCATCACCGCAGCGATAAGCGCGCCAACGCTGATTGCCGCCATCGGGTCCGGCCAACGGCTGCACGGCGTCGGCGTGCAGGCCCACGGCCTCGTTGCGCGCCAGCGTTTCCAATTCGTCGCGCACCGACAGGCGGTTGCGTTCGTAAGGTCCGACGCGGGCGGTGATGGAGGTCTCCACCTCGCCCAGCACGCGGCATCCAGCCATCGGCTGGCCGAGCGCCACCACCCGCACCTGCGCCGCGCCCGGCACCATCTGCACGAAAGCGCAGGCCGGCAACAGGCCGACCAGCGTCAGGGGCAACAGGCGCAGGGCACGGATCGACACGGGCAGCAGTCGAGTGCTACTTCGCCAAGGGCGCGGCTGGCGCAGCCGCGACGGGTTTGCTCACGACGGGTTTGCCATCGGTGTCGATGATCGACACCTCGCCGAACTTGAGCGCGCGCACCGCCACCTCGGTTTGTTTCAGATCTCCCACCACGACCCAGGTCAGGCTGTCGGGCTTGATCTGTTTCGCGGCCGATTGCAGCGTGTCGAGCGTAACCCCGGCGATGATCCCCGGCTTGATCGCGACATAGTTGTCCGGACGATGGTAAGCGATCATGCCTGCGATCTGCCCGAGCACGCCGCTTCCTGTCTCGTAGCTGCCGGGCAAGCTGCGAATCTCGTTCTCCTTGACCTTCGCCAGCTCGGCCGCGGTCGCCGGCGCCTTGCCGGTGACGTACTCGTCGATGTCCTGGTGCATTCGCGCCATCGCCTGCGCCGTCTTGTCGATCTGCACCGGGGCGAAGGCGAACCAGGGTTGTTGCCCAACCGCGCCGGAGGCGGAGCTGTAGGAACCGTAGGCCCAGTGTTTGTCCTCGCGCAGATCCATGTTCAGGCGCGAGGAGAACTGCCCGCCGAACACGTCGTTGGCGAGCAGGAAATTCCAGATATCCAGACCGATCGAGGAACGCACCGGCTGACCGGCGACGATGGTGGCCTGCACCGCGCCGGGCTGGTCGACGAGAAACACGCGCGGCTTGGCCGGCAGCGCGACGGTGGGGATGTTGACGGTCGGCAGCGGCGTGGCCGGCTTGCTCCAGTCGCCGAAGCGACGTTCCAGCCGTGGCACGATATCGGCGAGCGTGGTGTCGCCGACCACGATCACGGTGGCGTTGTCTGGGCGCAGCCAGCGCCGATCCCAGCCGGTCAGGTCGGCGCGGGTCATGGCAGCGACCGAGTTTTCGGTACCGCTACCGCTGACGGGGATCGCGTAGGGATGGCCGGCGCCGTACATCAGCGGCGGCAGCAGGCGCATCGCAAGACTGGTCGGTTCGGTCTTTTCCTGGGCGATGTTCGCGACCGTGGTCTTGCGCATGCGCTCGATGTCCTTCGCATCGAAGCGCGGACGGAGCACCGAGTCGGCGAACAGATCCAGCGAGGGATCGAGCTGGTCGTCGAGCGCGGACAGGGAGAACGCGCTGGTGTCGAGGTCGGCGCTGGCTTCGATGACGGCGCCGAGTTCCTCCTGCCGCACGCCGTAGCCGATTGCGTCGTAGCGGCCGGCGCCTTGGCCGTGCATGCCGGAAGCGAAGCTGGCAAGGCCGGGCTGGGCGCTCGGGTCGGAGGCGAAGCCGCCGCCGAACACCATCTGCATCTGCACCACCGGTATCTCATGCCGCTCGGCGAGCACGACCTTGATGCCGTTGGACAAGGTGGCGCGTTGCAGGGCCGGGAATGCCAGTTTCGGGAACGTCGCGACTTCGGGCACGCCCTTGCTGCGATCCACGTCGGAAGCGATGGTGTGGAATCTCGGATCCACCGCCGGCACCACGCGATCCTTGGTGGCGTACGGGTCGTTTTTCGTGGAATCGTCGGCGGGCTTTTGCGGTGCCTGTCCGGCGGCGGCCGGCTTGACCAGCAGGCGGTAATCGTTCGGCCCCAGCCATTGCTTCGCGGTGGCCTGCACCTGTGCCGCCGTAGCGTTGACCAACACCTCCTGCCGGTGGCGGAAGCAGCCCGGATCGCCGACGAACACCGCGCATTGCGCCAACACGTCGGCCTTGCCGCCGAAGCCGCCGATGCGTTCGATGCCGCGCACGAAGCTGGCGCGGTACACGGTCTGTGCGCGGACGATTTCCTCTGTCGTCGGGCCGTCCTTGAGCAGGCGTTGCAGTTCCTCGTCGACGATCGCTTCGACTCTGGCCGGATCCGCGCCCTCCTTCACGTCGGCGCTGACGATGAACTGGCCGCCGAGTTCGTTGCCATAGACCGCGGCGCTCACATGGTCGGCGAGCTTGTCGCCGAACACCAGCCGGGCATCCAGCCGCGAAGCCTTGCTGCCGCCGAGCACCTGCGCGAACAACTGCAAGCGCGCCAGATCGTCGGAGCCGAATTGCGGCACGTTCCAGGCGCGGTAGATGCGCGGGCGGGCGACGTGGTCGAGCAGGGTGTCGCGCAGCGGCTGGGACAGCGGGGCGATCCACGGCTGCGCCTTGGGCAGGCTCGGCGAGGCCGGGATATCGCCGAAATAGCGCGTCACTTTCGCCTTCGCGGTGGCCAGATCGATGTCGCCGGCCAGCACCAGCACGCAATTGTTCGGGCCGTACCAATCGCGGAACCAGGTTTTCACGTCGTCCAGTGTGGCCGCGTCGAGGTCGGCCTTGGAGCCGATCGTGGTGTGGTGGTAGGGATGGGCGGCCGGGTACATCGCCGCGCTCATGATGTCGTCCACGTGGCCGAAGGGCTGGTTCTCGTCCTGCCGCTTCTCGTTCTCCACCACCCCGCGCTGCTGGTCGAGCTGGGCCCGGCCGATGCCGCCGAGCAGGTGGCCCATGCGGTCGGACTCCATCCACAGCGCCATGTCCAGCGCGGTGGTGGGCACGTTCTCGAAGAAGTTGGTGCGGTCGGAATTGGTGGTGCCGTTCATGTCGGTCGCGCCGACTTTTTCGAACGGCCCGAAGTAGCCGGTGCGGTGGTTCTCCGAGCCTTCGAACATCAGATGCTCGTACAGGTGCGCGAAACCGGTCTTGCCCGGCTTCTCGTCCTTGGAACCCACGTCGTACCACAGGTTGACGGCCACGATCGGCGCCTTGTGATCCTCGTGCACGATCACCCGCAGGCCGTTGGGCAAGGTGAACTCGGAATAGGCGAGATCCACCGCGGCCGGGGCGGCGGCGAACGCCGGCGCGGCCAGGGTGGCCAGTGCGGCGGACAGGCAAAAGGCGAGCAGTCGGCTGCGCGGCCGGCGGGTGGTGGCGGTCATGTGGAGTGCCTCGGATGCGGAAGACGAAACATTGCACGCGCCACGGGCAGCGCGCTCGGCCATTCTAGCGGCTGGCGGGCGGTTTATTCAGCGCGCGCCACCAGCAGCCGGTACGCTGTCGGGCCAAGATCCGCCGCGAAGGCCCGAGTCGGCGCATGCACGTCATCCTCTACCAGCCCGAAATCCCACCCAACACCGGCAACGTGATCCGCCTGTGTGCGAACACGGGCGCACACCTGCATCTGGTCGAACCGTTGGGCTTCGGCCTCGATGACGCCCGCCTGCGCCGTGCCGGGCTGGATTACCACGAGTACGCCGCGCTGCGCGTGCATCCGGATCTCGCCGCCTGTCTTGCTGCGCTCGGCGACGCGCGCGTGTTCGCCCTGTCCACCCGCGGCAGCGTGCGCTACGACCAGCCGCGCTATGCCGCCGGAGATGCCTTTCTGTTCGGCCCGGAAACCCGCGGTCTGCCTGATGAGGTGCTGGAATCCATCCCCGCAGCGCAGCGCCTGCGCCTGCCGATGCAGCCGCACAACCGCAGCCTGAACCTGTCCAACGCCGTGGCCGTGACCGTGTTCGAGGCGTGGCGTCAGCTAGGGTTCGAAGGTGCAGCGGATGGCGAGGCGCCAAGTGCATGCAAGTGAGAACGATTGCCAATTGACAACCATTCGCAATTGATCGATCATGTGAATGTACCAAACCCGCGAGCCGCCATGTACGTCTGCCTCTGCCACGGTGTCACCGACCGCCAGATTCGCATTGCGGCGGCCAACGGCTGCACGACATTGGAGGATCTTGGCGCGCTCACCGGCACCGGTACCGGTTGCGGCGGATGCGCGCAGGTCGCCGAAGCGATTCTGGGCGAGGCCGCGGTTCGCCCGGCTGCGGCTCGCGCCTTGCCGCTGCCGATGTTCGCGCAGGCGGCCTGAGAACTGGCAGGCACCTGCTGTAGGTGGCGGACGAGCTGTCGAATACCGAGGTCGCGGAATTCTCATTGCCGGTAGGTGATTGATTCATCCGGCGTACCTGTCGATGGTTCCGGGCAGGTGCTGCCGCTGGAGCGTTCCGGAGCGAACGGTCGCTGTTCAGATGCGGCCGAGTTGCTGCGCCTGCTCCTGCAAAGCCTTCTGTCGCGCCGTCCATTCCACCAGCCGCTTGCGCTCCTGCTCGACCACCGTGGCGGGGGCATTGCTGACGAAGGTTTCGCTGGCGAGTTTGCCTTCGCATTTGCGGATCTCGCCTTCGACACGGGAGATTTCCTTCGCCAGCCGCGCGCGTTCGGCGTCGAGGTCGATCAGCCCGGCCAGCGGTACCAGCAGCTTGAGATCGCCGACCAGGGCGGCGGATGCCGGCGGAGCTTCGGCATCGTCATCCAGCCATGCGAACGACTCGATGCGCGCGAGGAATCGCAATGACGCGCCATGACGCTCGATGCGCGCGCGATCCGCCTGCGCGCCGCCTTGCAACAGCAGCGGCACCTGTTTCGACGGGGCGACGTTGAGTTCGCTGCGCACACGCCGCAGCTCGCTCACTGCGGACTTCAGCCATTCGATGTCGGCCTCGGCCTGTGCGTGCTCGCCGGCGAAGTCGGCCGCCTGCGGATACGGGCGCAGGCTGATGCTGTCCCCGCTGATGCCCAGCTTCGGAGCGACTTGCTGCCAGATTTCCTCGGTGACGAACGGGATCAGCGGATGCAACAGGCGCAGCGTGGCTTCGAGCACGTACAAAAGGGTGTGCCGGGTGGAATCGGCGGCGGCCGCGTCGTCGCCTTGCAGTGCCGGCTTGGCCAATTCGAGGAACCAGTCGCAGAACGCGTTCCAGGTGAACTCGTACAGCGCCTGCGCGACCAGATCGAAGCGATAGGCGGTGAACTGCGTCTCCGCCTCGGCGGCGGTGCGTGCGAGCTGGGCGAGGATCCAGCGTTCGGCGTCGGTGATCGCTGCGCGGTGTGAATGGTGAATGGTGAATGGTGAATCGTGTAAAGCGGAGCCGGTAGCCGCGATGCCTTGCTCTCCCGATTCACGATGATTGAGCGCTCCTGCGCTCAACCCTTCGGGCCGGCTTCGCCGTTCGCTCCGGCATCCTGCCTCCGCAGTCACGATTGACGATTCACCGCTATTCATCAGCACAAACCTTGCCGCATTCCACAGCTTGTTGCAGAAGTTCTTGTAACCCTCGCAGCGGGCGAGGTCGAACTTGATGTCGCGGCCGTGGGTGGCCAGCGAGGCGAAGGTGAAGCGCAGCGCGTCGGCGCCGAAGGCGGGGATGCCGTCGGGGTATTCCTTGCGCGTGGCCTTCTCGATCCTGGCTTCCATCTGCGGCTGCATCAGGCCGGCGGTGCGCTTGGCGACGAGCGCGTCGAGGCCGATGCCGTCGATCAGGTCGATCGGATCGAGCACGTTGCCCTTGGACTTGGACATCTTCTGCCCGTGCGCGTCACGCACCAGCCCGGTGATGTAGACCTCGCGGAAGGGCACCCGGCCGGTGAAGTGGTCGGTCATGAAGATCATGCGCGCGACCCAGAAGAAGATGATGTCGAAGCCGGTGACCAGCACGTCGGACGGCACGAACTTGTCGAAGCCGCGTTGCGCCATCGCCGCTGCGTCGGGCCAGCCCATCGTCGAAAACGGCCACAGCGCGGACGAGAACCACGTCTCCAGCACGTCGGCGTCCTGCGTCAGTGCGATGTGGGCGGGCAGGCCGTGCTTGGTGCGCACGTCATCCTCGTCGCGGCCGACGTAGATGTTGCCGGTCGCGTCGTACCACGCCGGGATGCGATGGCCCCACCACAGTTGGCGGCTGATGCACCAGTCCTGGATGTTGCCCATCCAGTGCCGATAGGTGCTGATCCAGTTCGGCGGCACGAACTTCACCGCACCCGGCTGTCCATCGACGCCTTCGACGAGTTCGAGGCCGCGCCGGGCCAGCCCGTCCATCTTCACGAACCACTGGTCGGTCAGGTAGGGCTCGATGATCTGCCCGGTGCGATCGCCGCGCGGGACTTGCAGCTTGTGCTTTTTGGTTTCCACCAGCAGGCCGGCGGCTTCCAGATCGGCGAGCACGGCCTTGCGTGCGGCGACGCGATCCAGCCCTTGATACTTCTCCGGCGAGTTCGCGTTGACCGCAGCCTCAGGCGTGAAAATGTTGATGAGCGGCAGTCCATGCCGCTGCCCGACCGCATAGTCGTTGAAATCGTGCGCGGGCGTGACCTTCACCACGCCGGTGCCGAACTCGCGATCGACGTAGGCATCGGCGATGATCGGAATCTCGCGCTCGCACAGCGGCAGGCGCACCGACTTGCCGACGAGATGCGCGTAGCGTTCGTCCTCCGGGTGCACCATCACCGCGACGTCGCCGAGCATCGTCTCCGGGCGCGTGGTGGCGACCACCAGCGAGCCGCTGCCATCGCTCAGCGGATAGGCGATCGACCACAGGAAACCGTCCTCTTCCTCGCTCACCACTTCCAGATCGGAGATCGCGGTCTTCAGCACCGGATCCCAGTTCACCAGTCGCTGGCCGCGGTAGATCAATCCTTGCTCGTGCAGGCGCACGAAGGCTTCGATCACCGCCCTGGACGGCATCGGATCCATCGTGAACACCTGCCGCGACCAGTCGCCGGAAGCGCCCATGCGGCGCATCTGCCGGGCGATGGTGTCGCCGGATTCGGCTTTCCATTCCCAGACCTTTTCGATGAACTTCTCGCGGCCGAGTTCGTCGCGCTTGAGTCCTTCGCGACCGATATTGCGCGCCACCACCATCTCGGTGGCGATGCCGGCGTGGTCGGTGCCGACCTGCCAGAGAGTGTCGCGGCCACGCATGCGCTGATGGCGGATCAGCGCATCCATCAGCGTGTGCTGGAAGGCATGCCCCATGTGCAGGGTGCCGGTGACGTTCGGCGGCGGCAGCAGGATGGTGTACGGCGCGCCGTGGCCGCGCGGCGCGAAACAGCCGCTGGCCTCCCACTGTGCGTACCACTTCGTCTCGAAGGCCTGCGGGTCGTAGCTTTTGTCCATGGGGGTGCGGGGAAGCGTGAATAGTGAATCGTGAATAGTGAATGGTGATTCGTGATGAATGAATCACGAAGTAGGATTTGCTTGGTGGGAGTCCTGAAACGGGATGCTCTGTTGTTCGACATCCCGGCGCAAGCCGGGAGCCATTTTCTCTAACTCATCGCTGCAGTGAGGTCATTGGAATGCATTGCCAATCCTGAGCCTTGCCCACACCAACGAAGGGTTGCGCAGGTAACGTAGCCGCGCGAGCCTTTTCACGATTCACGATTCACGATTCACGATTCACGATTCACGATTCACGATTCACGATTCACGATTCACGATTCACGATTCACGATTCACGATTCACGATTCACGATTCACGATTCACG
>JAFEBV010000030.1 GCA_018242485.1 Pseudomonadota bacterium | reverse complement strand
CGTGAATCGTGAATCGTGAATCGTGAATCGTGAATCGTGAATCGTGAATCGTGAATCGTGAATCGTGAATCGTGAATCGTGAATCGTGAATCGTGAATCGTGAATCGTGAATCGTGAAAGCAGGTTCCGAAACAGGCATGCTGGGTCGGGATTGGCTGATTTCACGTGTATTTCGCAGGATGAGAAAATTACGATTGCCAAGCACGGAGGGTCACTGCTTTTCCAATTCACTATTCACGATTCACCATTCACGGTTTTACCCCATGCGCCTGCTGAGCCATCCAGCCATCGTCCTGCATGCCACGCGCTGGCGCGAGACCAGCCTGCTGGTCGAGGTGCTCACCCACGAGCACGGCCGAGTCGGATTGATTGCGCGTGGCGTGATTGGATCGCGCAAGCAACCGCTGCGGGCGGCGTTGCAGCCCTTGCAACGCATCCGCGTGGATGCCGTGTTGCGAGGAGAACTTGCGCAGTTGACCCACGCGGAAGCTGGTGGCCAGGTTCCGGTGTTGATGGGCGATGCGTTGCTGGCTGGGCTGTATGTGTGCGAACTGGTGCTGCGCCTGCTGCCTCGCCACGACCCGCAACCTGCCGTGTTCCTGCGTCTGGCGCAGGTGCTCGACGAGTTGGCAAGTACGGCATCGCTGGCGTGGACGCTGCGCCGATTCGAACGCGACTTGTTGCGCGATCTGGGCTTCGCGCCGGATCTGCTGCGTGACACTGACGACCGCCCATTGCTGCCGGACGGACGCTATCGCATCGACCCCGAACACGGCGCGCTGCGCGTGCGCGAGGAGGCTGCCGTGCGCCGTGGCGACATCCACGGTGCGGCGCTGTTGGCGCTGGACGGTACTGCGCAACCGAGCGATACGCAACTGCGTGAGCAAAGGCTGGCTTTGCGCGCGCTGATCGCCCATCACCTCGGAGCGCGTGGATTGCGTTCGTGGGGGCTGCTTGCGGAATTCGCCGGCCTGCTGCGGCCGGACGATTCAGCGTCCGCCTGAAAGCCATCCCCATCCTGGATCACGGCTGCGCTTGCGCCACCGCCGCTTGCTCGCGGAAGCCTCGCAGCGCGACCGGATCGTCAACGGCAGCCGCGAGTGCATGGACGCTGGCGAGCAGTCGCGGGCAACCGACGAAACCGCACGACGCCTTGAGTCGATGCAGGATCGCGTGCGCCTTGGCGTAATCGAGCGTATCGATCGCGGCCACGATCGCTGCGACCTGCGAAGGCAATTCGGCGGCGAACAGTTGGCGCATCGCCGTCACCGCAGCCGCATTGCCGCCAAGCGCGGTCAAAGCCTGCGCGTCGTCCCAGACCAGTAGCCCGGATGCATTTCGCGGATTGCCCAGCGCGCGCCGCACGATGGATTGCAGGGCTGGGATCGTTAGCGGTTTGGTCGCGATCTCGGCGAACCCGGCTGCGCGCAGGTTGATCGCCCGTTCCGGCGTGGGGTCGGCGGTCAGGCACACCGCTGAGATACCGGATCGCAGAGTGCGCAGCGTCGCGAGCAGGGCTTCTCCTGAGGTGTCTGGCAGGTTGGCGTCCAGCAGCCACAGGGCGTGCGCGGTTTCGCGTACCAGCGCCGCCGCCTGCGCGCCGTCGCAGGCCACGTCCACCACCGTTGCCGGCATCGCCCGCAAGGCCGCGCTGAGAAAACCGCGGCTGATCGCATCGTCCTCGACCAGCAACAAGGGAATGGGGTTCATCGGCGCTCGCGCGAATGGCACACTGGAGCCAGCATGAAGTCGCCGACCGCGCGCCGCAACCACCCCATCGCCATCGCCTTTATAGCGTTGATGGTCTGCGCAGCGAGCGCGTCTCCGGCTCGCACGTTGGAAGTGCGCGTGCAGACCATGCAATCGCCGCTGGCCACCGCACGGAGCCTGACCGCGCGCCTCGTGGAGAATGCCGATGCGCTCGGCGGGCGTTTGCAAGTGGACGTGGCGTCGGTCGATGCCGGAGGGTTCGGCTACACGTTCGACAAGTTGCACTGGGAGTGCGCGCTGACCTACGACGCGCGCGCTGGCTGGATCTGCGCGGGCGATGTGCGTGCAGGTGGCGGCAAGCCGATGCGGCTGGCCATCGCGTTCGCGCCGACGCTGATCTCGGCGCGGCTGTCCAGCGCCGGCAGCGCCATGAGCGTGCGCCGCGATGCGGCGTCGCCAGACGTGACGCGTCTGCTGTTCGAACAAGTGCCGGTCGCCTGGTTGCAGGCCTATGCCGCTACCTTGTGGAAGGACGGACGTTTGCAGAAGGGCAGTCTCGACGGTCAACTCGACGTGCGTGCGAAGGCAGCGTCCGGCGTTCATGCGCAAGGATCGATGCGACTGCGCGGGTTGGCGCTGGAAACGCCAGGCGGCGCGATCGCCACCGACGGGCTGGATCTCGACGCGAAGCTGTCGTTCGAGCAGAAGGCTTCGGTGCGCAAAGTCGCCGTCGATGCATCGCTCGCCGGCGGGCAGTTGCTGGCTGGCGGACTTTATGCGGCGTTGCCGAAAACGCCGATTCTTGCCAGCGTGCGTGCGCAGCAGGACGGCGGCGCCGACTGGAACCTTTCCTCGCTGGGATGGAACGACGGGGCGGTGCTGACCGTCACCGGCGGCGCGCGCTGGTCGCCGGCCGCGGGGCTGCGCGCGCTGGAACTGCAACTGCAAAGCGCGAATCTGGCGACCGTGCGCGATCGTTACCTCAGCGGCTGGCTCGACCCGGCCGGGCTGGCCGGCGTACAACTCGCCGGTGCGGTGCAAGGGCAAGTGTCGATGGACGCCAGCGGTTGGCGCGCGGTGGCGATGAACCTGCGACACGTCGATGCAATCGATTCCAAGCAGCGCTTCGCCTTGCGCGGCGTGGATGGCAGCCTGCATTGGGCTTCGGCTGCGACATCGGTGGATGGCGGCTTGCGCTGGAACGCGGGCGCGCTGTTCGGCATCGCGCTGGGCCCTGCTGCGTTCAAGCTCGCCAGTCACGATCGCCATCTGACCTTGTCGGCACCGGCGTCGATTCCGATGCTCGGCGGCAGCCTGCGGCTGGATCGTTTCGACCTCGTGCCACCCGATGCCAGCACCGGCGCGCGCTTCGTGTTCGGTGTGTCCCTGCAGCAATTGCAGGTGGCGCAACTGGCCAAGGCGCTGGGCTGGCCGGCATTCGGCGGCACTCTGGACGGCAGCTTGCCGTCGGCGCACTACGCCGACAATCAACTGGTGTTCGACGGTGCGTTGCAGGCGCGCGTCTTCGATGGCTCGATCGCCGTCACGCGCCTGTCGATGGATCGCCCGTTCGGGGTCGATCCTGGGGTCAGCGCCGACGTGGATATCAAGGGACTCGACCTGAAGGCGTTGACCGGTGTGTTCGGATTCGGGCAGATCACCGGGCGGCTGGATGGCAGCATCCGCGACCTGCGCCTGCTCGACTGGACGCCGATCGCCTTCGACGCGCGGCTGTACAGCGACGACAAGGCCTCCGACCGGCGGCGCATCAGCCGGCGCGCAGTGGCCGACCTGAGCAATGTCGGTGGCGCGGGCATCGGCGCGAGCCTGCAGGCGCAGGCGTTGAAGCTGTTTCAGGATTTCGGCTACGCGAGGCTTGGCATTTCCTGCCGCCTCGCCAACAATGTCTGCCATGTGGATGGAGTGGGTTCAGCCGGTTCCGGCTATACCATCGTCGAAGGCTCCGGCCTGCCCAACATCCGCGTCATCGGCTTCGAGCGCAAGGTGGACTGGCCCACGTTGGTCGCGCGCTTGAAGGCCGCCACGCAGGGCGAGATCGTCGTCAAATGAAGCGCCACTCCATTGCATTACTCCACCGGACATCGAGGGGAATCATCGTGAAAGCCGCATTGCGACGCCGCCTGTTGGGAAGCGCCTTCATCGCCGCTCTGTTGTTGACGGCCTGCGTGACCATCAACGTCTACTTCCCCGCCGCGCAGGCGCAGGAGGCGGCCAAGGAATTCGTGGACAAGGTGATCGGGCCGTCCGACCAGTCGGCCTCGCCGGCGTCCGACAAGAACGATCCGGGCGCGCCGCCGCCGAAATCGCCGGGGCTGAGCCTGCTTTCGCTCGTCATTCCCGAGGCGCAGGCGCAGGATGCGCCAAACTTCAACGTCAAGACGCCGGCGATCCAGTCCATCGAGAGCCGCATGAGCGATCGCTTCACGGCGTCGCTGCAAGCCGGTTTCGACAGCGGTGCGCTCGGTTTCACCAAGGACGGCATGATCTCGATGCGCGACGCGACGAAGATCGCGCTCAAGGATCGCGTGGCGACGAATCAGGCGGTGGCCGACGACAACCGCGACCGCAACGCGGTGTACCGCGAAATCGCGGTGGCCAACGGTCACCCGGAATGGGAAGCGCAGATCCGCGCTACCTTTGCGCGCCAATGGATCGCCAGTGCGCACGCCGGCTGGTGGTATCAGGACGCCGGCGGAGCGTGGAAGCAGAAATAAGGCAGCGATTGCAGCGGGTCGATCCACGTGGGTCAATGCGCCTGCGGATACTTCGCTGCGTGCATGATCGCTCTTGATTCGATCGACGTGCAGCGTCGGCAATCCGCCATGTTTCGGCCTTGGTGCGAAGATCCGCCATCGGCGTGTCCACCGATCAGCGATAAACTTTCATTTCCCTCTGTCGCTGCAAGCCAACGTGCCGCGATCTGCTGGACGGCTGCGCCGACCTGCCTATCTCGAGAATCCACACGATGAATACGTCCTTCCGCAAACCCCTCCCCGGCACACGGCTCGACTGGTACGACGCCCGCGCGGCGGTGGAGGCGCTCGCGCCCGGCGCGTGGGACGCGCTGCCCTACATCGCCCGCGTGCACGCCGAAAACATCGTGCGCCGCGCCGATCCGGCGCGCATCGACGCCTACCTCGGACAGTTGATCGGGCGTCGGCGCGATCTGGATTTCCCGTGGTTCCCCGCGCGCGTGGTCTGCCACGACATCCTTGGGCAGACCGCGCTGGTGGATCTGGCCGGCCTGCGCGAGGCCATCGCCGCGCAGGGCGGCGATCCGGCGGCGGTCAACCCGGTGGTGCCGGTGCAGTTGATCGTCGATCACTCGCTGGCGGTGGAAGCGCCGGGCTTCGACCGCGATGCCTTTGCGAAAAACCGCGCGATCGAGGATCGCCGCAACGTCGATCGCTTCGATTTCATCGAGTGGTGCAAGGATGCGTTCAGCAACGTGGACGTGATCCCCGCCGGCAACGGCATCATGCACCAGATCAACCTGGAGAAGATGTCGCCGGTCGTCTACGTGCAAGACGGGGTGGCATTCCCGGATACCTGCGTGGGCACCGACAGCCATACGCCGCATGTGGATTCGCTAGGCGTGATCGCGGTCGGCGTGGGCGGGCTGGAGGCCGAGAGCGTGATGCTCGGTCGCGCCTCGTGGATGCGCACGCCGGAGATGATCGGTGTGGAACTCGCCGGCAAACCGCAGCCGGGCATCACCGCCACCGACATCGTGCTGGCGCTGACCGAGTTCCTGCGCCAGCAGAAGGTCGTCGGCGCGTATCTGGAGTTCCGCGGCGAAGGCGCATCCGCGCTCACCCTCGGCGATCGCGCGACGATCAGCAACATGGCCCCCGAATACGGCGCGACCGCGGCGATGTTCTTCATCGACGCCAACACGCTCGATTACCTGCGCCTGACCGGCCGCAGCGACGAACAGGTCGCGCTGGTCGAAACCTACGCCAAGGCGGCCGGCCTGTGGGCCGATACGCTGAAGAACGCGCAGTACGAGCGTCTGCTGCATTTCGATCTGGGTAGCGTGGTGCGCAACATGGCAGGTCCCTCGAACCCGCATCGACGCCTGCCGGTGAGTGATCTGGCCGCGCGGGGTATCGCCGACGAAGCCAAGCTCGCCTCGGGTCACGACGAAATCGCCCACGGATTGATGCCCGACGGCGCGGTGATCATCGCCGCGATCACCAGTTGCACCAACACCTCCAATCCGCGCAACGTGATCGCCGCCGGTCTGCTCGCACGCAACGCCAACGCGCGCGGGCTCACGCGCAAGCCGTGGGTGAAGACCTCGCTGGCGCCGGGTTCGAAAGCGGTTGAATTGTATTTGCGGGAAGCCGGCCTGCTGGCGGAACTGGAGAAGCTCGGCTTCGGCATCGTCGGTTTCGCCTGCACCACCTGCAACGGCATGAGCGGCGCGCTGGCTCCGAAGATCCAGCAGGAGATCATCCAGCGCGATCTGTACGCCACCGCCGTGCTCAGCGGCAACCGCAATTTCGATGGCCGCATCCACCCGTATGCGAAACAGGCCTTCCTCGCCTCGCCGCCGCTGGTGATCGCCTACGCCATCGCCGGCAGCGTGCGCTTCGACATCGAGAAGGACGTGCTCGGCATCGACGCGGATGGCAATGCCGTGCACCTGAAGGACATCTGGCCGACCGATGCGGAAATCGACGCGGTGCTCAAGGCCAGCGTGAAGCCCGAGCAGTTCCGCCGCATCTACGAGCCGATGTTCGCCACCCGCGCGCGCCGCGCGGGCGCCAAGCCGCTGTACGACTGGCGCGCGCAGAGCACCTACATCCGCTGCCCGCCGTATTGGGAAGGCGCGCTGGCCGGTGCGCGCACGCTCACCGGCATGCGCCCGCTGGCCGTGCTCGGCGACAACATCACCACCGATCACCTCTCGCCGTCGAACGCGATCCTGTCCACCAGCGCGGCCGGCGAATACCTCGCGCACATGGGTCTTCCAGAAGAAGACTTCAATTCGTATGCGACCCATCGCGGCGACCACCTCACCGCGCAGCGCGCGACCTTCGCCAACCCCAAGCTCAGCAACGAAATGGCCGTGGTCGATGGCGCGGTGAAGCAAGGCTCGCTGGCGCGCGTGGAACCCGAGGGCAAGGTCATGCGCATGTGGGAGGCGATCGAAACCTACATGCAGCGCAAGCAGCCTTTGATCATCGTCGCTGGCGCCGATTATGGGCAGGGATCATCGCGCGACTGGGCGGCCAAGGGCGTGCGCCTGGCCGGCGTGGAAGCCATCGCCGCCGAAGGTTTCGAGCGCATCCACCGCACCAACCTGATCGGCATGGGTGTGCTGCCGCTGGAGTTCCAGCCCGGTACCACCCGCAAGACGCTGGCGCTGGACGGCACCGAAACCTTTGATGTGCGTGGCGCGCGCGCGCCGCTGGCGACGCTTGCATTGGTGATTCATCGGCGCAACGGCGAGAGCGTCGAGGTGCCGGTGACCTGCCGTCTGGATTCCGACGAGGAAGTCGCGATTTATGAGGCCGGCGGCGTGCTGCAACGCTTCGCGCAGGATTTCATCGCGTCGGCGCAGGCGGCCTAGAGGGGATTTACCGGCTATCATCCGGTCGTGCCTGATGCGTGTGGAACGTATCGGGCGCGTCACGACAAGGATGAGGTTAGCCGGATCGCCCGATGGCCTTCACGATGATCTATTCGGATTGAAGGTGCTGGTTCCCGATGTGCACTTGCTGCAACGCCATGCCGGGATGGCGAACGACTGGATTCGGTTGGCTGCGTTGAGAGATCGAGAAAGCCGTGAACTCACCCGCCTCCGCGACTGGCTGCTGCCGCTGCTGATGAACGGTCAGGTGCGGGTGGCCGGGAGCGAGCGGTGAGGGACAAGAAGATCATCATCATCGCCGGACCCAACGGCGCCGGCAAAACCACGTTCGCCCGCGAATTCCTGCCGGTCGAAGCCGGGCTGCCGCGCATCATCAATGCGGATCTGATCGCCGCCGGGCTGGCGCCATTTGCGCCGGAAACGGCTGTCGTCAAGGCAGGCAAGCTGATGCTGGCGGAGATGGTGCACTGCGCTGAGATGGGCGAGAGTTTTGCCTTCGAAACGACCCTGTCGGGCTTGGGCTACCTGCGATATATCACGCGCTGGCGCGCCGATGGTTTCGGGTCAGCCTGTTTTTCCTGAGTCTTCCCGATGCGGAAACCGCCATGGCCCGCGTCGCCGAGAGGGTGCGCCAAGGCGGGCACGATATTCCCGAAACGGTGATCCGTCGCCGGTTCCGCGCCGGCTGGGGCAATTTCCAACAGCACTACCGCGCGGCCGTGGACGATTGGACGCTGTACGATAATGCAGTCAATGCACCTGAATTGATCGCGTGGGGCGAGTCCATGACACCGCAAGATTTGTCCAAGGCCCGCAACCCCGATCAGCGCGCCTCGCTGGCCGCGATACAGCGCGCAGCGGAGCTTGCGCGCACGGTCGCTCTGCAGACCGGTACGGCACTCGTGGTCGTGCAAAACGGCAAGTTGCTTCGCATCACCGCCGAACAGTTGCGTGCCCGCAACCCAATGACGTGAAACCTGTTCGCACCGTGAACGAGAGCCGGCGCGGAAGGTTCGTTGTGCGCCAGCCTGCCATCGATCTGCTATATTTGGTGCCGAAATCGGAGCCAAATATGGAAACCATTCTTGCCGCCGCCAGCGTCAGCATCACCGAACTCAAGCGCAATCCCAGCGCGGTGATCGAGGCTGCCGATGATGAAGCGGTGGCGGTGCTGGTACACAACCGCCCGTCTGCGTACCTCGTGCCTGCCGGAACCTACGAACGGTTGATGGATCGTCTGGAGGATCTGGAACTCGCCGAGCTGGTGCGCGCGCGGGCGAAGGAACGGCGCGTCAAGGTGACGCTGGATGACCTATAGCCTTGCCTTCGTCGAATCCGCGCTCAAGGAATGGCGCAAGCTGGCGCCGCCGATCCGTGAGCAGTTCAAGAACAAGCTGGCCGAACGGCTCGAGGCGCCGCGCGTGCCGTCGGCGCGGCTGCACAATATGGCCGATTGCTACAAGATCAAATTGCGTACTGTCGGCTATCGGCTGGTCTATCAGGTTGACGACAAAGTCGTGCTGGTGACGGTGATCGCGGTGGGCAAGCGTGAAAAGCAGGCTGTTTACAAGGCAGCCGCCCAGCGCGCAGGGAAATGAGGCAGAGGATGACCGTCCTGCGCTGCACCGCCAAACTTGCTCAAGCGCCTGAAACAACCGGCCAAGCCGCCCGAGCCCGCGCCGCAAGGCAATCCGCTGGGCGAGTGGTACGCCGACCTCGACTTCTGGCGCGGTAAACCGCACGTGCTGATGTTGAATGCTGCGACCGGCATCGAACTGCTGCTGAATGGCAACGCGGCCAGCCTGCGCAGGTTGCATGAGCGGGCGTTCCTGCAGTTCGCCTCGCTGTGCGAGCACTTCGGCTTGCGTGGGCCGGGCGTGGATGCGGAACTGCATGGCTTCGATGCCGGGTTCGTGTTCGGCCCCACCCGCGACCGCAGCCTGCTCGGCTCGATCAACGAGCGCAAGCTCGGCGCGTGGATGGGTTTCGAGCACAACGGCGAGTCGCTGGTCGATTGCGCCGCCAGGGAGTGGAACGGCCTGTTCAAGCACGCGGCGCTCGGCCGCAATGCGCGGCATGGTATGGCCTACCACCGTCCACTCGACCTGCTGCGGGAGCGGCTGTTGCCATCGGCGCAGGTGCTGCCGTTCGTCGCGTCGCCGCCCCCGGGATGCTTTGATGGTTAAGACCAAGGTCACGGGTGGAGCGCTTTGGGTGGCCGTCAGAGGCTGGGCATGTCTCCAGCCATGCCCCACAGGGTGGGCTGGATCCAACTGGATGGCGGTGTGCGGCATGAAACAAAAAACCGCGCCGTAGCGCGGTTTCAGGAGTCTTGCGGGGTACTGCGGGGAGCCTGATTGGTGCCGGTGGAGGGAATCGAACCCACACACCCTTTCGGATAATTGATTTTGAGTCAATCGCGTCTACCGTTCCGCCACACCGGCACTGTGAGGGCGCGATTATGCGGGATGGGAACCTCAGCCGCAATGCGCGCGGCATAGCGCTTGCGCACCGTTCACGAAGACGATCCGGTGTTGCGAAACGGTGCCGGTGGAGGGAATCGAACCTGCGCGGTTTTCGCTGGCCTACGCCACCGCATCGGTCGACAGCACACTGCCTTCGCGCGCGTACCACTCGCCGTCGAGTGGGTGGAACTTCGAGCAGTGATCCATCGCGGCCTGATAGATGTGCAAGGTCACCGCGACGGCATCGGGACTGGGGTTGCGGATGGTGTGGTATTCGTGCGGCGGGATCAGGCTGCCGGCGCTGCCGGGCCCAGCCTGCATGCCGCCGCCGGCGCGGAAGCGGAAGCGCTCGCCGTCGCGTTCGAGCAGTTCGTACTGGGTGATTTCCAGCTCGCCGCGCCACACGCCTTCCACGCACCACAGGCCGGCGTGATCGTGCACCGGCGTGCCCTGATGCGGGCCCCAGGTCATCGCCACCACGCTGTAGCCGTGGCGCGCACTGCGGTACAACTCGCGGCGCGCGTAGTGGTCGGCGATGGGTTCGTGCACGCAGGCGGGCAACTGCACCGACGGGTCGCGGATCAGTGCGCACAGCGCATGCCGCAGCGCGGTGGTGACTGCCTGATCGCCACCGCAGGTGACGGCGGCGTCGATCGCCGAGAGCAGACGTTCGCGCCCGTGGAAGTCCACGGCTGGGCAGGCGGCTTCGGGGTGGGTGGGGTCGGTCATGAGGTCATTCTACCGATTCATTGGCATGAATCGGCAGATTGTGTTGGGGTCATCCAAGCGTGAGCGGGTGTCTGCTTTCGACGAACGGTCTTGCCGCTGGTCGGCGGCGGTTTGGCATGGCGGCCCTTGGCGCAGTACCGTAAGTCATGCCGATGAACGCCATTGCCGACAATGCAGGTTCGTTTCCGGTGACGTCGTGGCCGCTCGCCAGAAAATTGCGCTGGGCGGGCATTCTGGCGGTGGCGCTGTTCGCCTGCTGTGTCTGGTCGATCGCCTACACGCGCGGGCCGCTGGGGCTGTCCTCGCTGTGGGTGGCCAGCGGCGCATTGTGCGGCGTGTTGCTGACGTCGCCGCGGCCGCTGTGGCCGCTGGGTCTGGCGATCGGGTTCGCGGCCTCGCTGGCGGCCAATGCCGTCGTGCATGGGATCGGCCCGCTCGGGGTCGCCTTGAGCGTGGCGAACACGTTCGAGCCGTGGCTGGTTGCGGCGGTCGTCATGCGCCGTGTGGGCGATCCGAGCCAGCTTTCCCGGATCAAGCGCAGCGTCGTGGTCGCGACGCTGGCTACGTTCGTGGCCTGCGGGTTGTCGGGGCTGATGGCCGCTGCGGCTCGCGATTACTGGTCGCGCGAGCATGTCTACGTCGGCGAACTGCTGGCGGCATGGTTCGCATCGCACGCGGTCGGCATGGCGATCTTCGCCACCTTGACGATCTGCGCGCGGGTGGAGGGCGTCGGTGTGGTCGGCGAGCGCGGGCACCGTCTCGAACTGGCCGTTTCCCTCGCGCTGTTGATCGCCGTGTGCCTGGGCGTGTTCTCGCAAACGCGCTTTTTCACTTACTGGATTTTTCCCCCGTTGCTGTTGGTGATCTTCCGCCACCGCTTCAGCGGATTCGTGCTCGGCACCGCGGCGGTCGCCGTCATCGCGACGATGAAAACTGCTGCTGGAAGCGGCCCGTTCACACTCGCCGGCAGCGATGTCGACAGCACGCTGCAACTGCAAGCATTCCTCGTGAGCGTGTGCCTGGTCGCGTTTCCCATGGCGGCAGCGCTGACCGAACGCCGATTGCTGATCCGCAAGGCGCAGAAGAGCGAACGCGACTACCGCTTGCTGGCCGATCACACCGCCGACTTGGTGGGCCGATACGCGGCGGATGGTTCGCGCCTGTATATCTCGCCGTCGGTTTTTGAGATGCTGGGCTGGCGGCCGGAGGAAATGCAGGGGCCGATGAAGATCGAGTGGCTGCATCCGGACGATCGCACCCTGCTGGAGGATGCGTTCCGGGAGGTGTTCCAGAGTGGACGTGACGTGAACATCCAGTACCGCGTGCAGCATCGCGATGGCCGCTATCTGTGGCTGGACACCAAGCTGCGCCGCATCCGCGGACTGGACGATTGCTCGGTGCCGGAATTGATCTACGTCGCGCGCGATGTCACCCGTCGCGTGGAGGCCGAACAGGCACTGGCCAGGCAGGCGCGTCACGACAGCCTGACCGGCCTCGGCAACCGCCTGCACTTCGACGAGCGCCTCGAACTGGCCGTGGCTCGCTACCGGCGATCGGGGCAGCCGCTGGCCGTGCTGTACATGGATGTCGATCATTTCAAGCGGATCAACGACACCCACGGCCATGCGGCGGGAGACATCGTGCTGCGCGAGTTCGCGGAGCGACTGCGCGGCTGCGTGCGCGAGGTGGACTTTCCGGCGCGACTGGGCGGCGACGAGTTCGTCGTGCTCGTCGAGGATCTCGACGCGCAGTGCGCGCCGCAAGCGATCGCCGAGAAGCTCATCGCCAGCCTCGGCGAACCGATCGCCGCCGGCGCCACGTCGTTGCGGGTCACCACCAGCATCGGCATCGCGGTGGCGGACACTGCGGGCATCACCGCGGATGCGTTGCTGCGTCGGGCCGACGCGGCGCTCTATGCGGCCAAGCAGGCTGGACGGAATACGTGGCGGAAGGCGGGGTGATCTCGCGCGCTGATGGCTGCTCAGCCGCGTTACGTCAGTCCGCCAACAGCAACCCCCTCCCAACCTCCCCCTGCTGGCGCAAGGGGAGGGGCGAAGCACGGCGCTTGTCTCCCTCCCCTGCTTGCAGGGGAGGGTTGGGGTGGGGTGCTTTTGCATCGCGCCAACGCAGCGTATAGCAACCCCCTCCCAACCTCCCCCTGCTGGCGCAAGGGGAGGGGTGAAGCACGGCGCTTGTCTCCCTCCCTTGCGCGTAGCGCAGGGGAGGGTTGGGGTGGGGTGCTTTTGCATCGCGCCAACGCAGCGTATAGCGACCCCCTCCCAACCTCCCCCTGCTGGCGCAAGGGGAGGGGCGAAGCACGGCGCGTGGCTCTCTCATCAGCAGGTGCCAGAAAAGGGGTGGAAGCGCAGTAGATCGCGTCCCTCACAGCCCGCCGAGAAACTCCCCGACCACCGGCCCGAAGCGGGCGATATCGACGAGGAAGGCATCGTGGCCTTGCGGCGAGGGCAGCGGCGCGAAGCTGGCCTTCGCGCCGCCGGCGCGCAGGCCGTCGGCGATCTGTTCCTGCTGTTGCAGCGGGAACAGGATGTCGGTTTCCACGCCGATTGAAAGTGCATTTTCCAGCGCGCCGTTGGCGGCGATCGCACGCAGCGCTGCGTCGGCGTCGCCGTGGCCGTATTCGGCGAGGTCGAACCAGTCCATCGAGCGGCTCAGGTACAGGTAGCAGTTGGGATCGAACTGGCGCACGAAGCGGCGTGCGTGGCCTTCGAGGTAACTCTCGACCTGGAACTCCAGCCCGAACGGATCCTCGCCCTCGCGCGCTTCGCCGTCGAGGCGCACGCGACCGAAACGGCCGCTCCATTCCAGCGAGGAGCGATAGGTGATGACGCCGAGTTTGCGCGCCATGCGCATGCCGTGTTCGGGATACGACTGCTCGTCGTAGCGGCCTTCGTTCCAGTGCGGATCCAGCCGGATCGCCTCGCGTTGCAGCGAGCGGATGGCGATCGAGAACGGCAGCGACTGCACCGCGCCGGAGATGTTGACCATCGCCCGCGTCGCGCCCGGATGCAGGGCCGAATACGCCAGCGCGCTCATCCCGCCCATCGAGCAGCCGATGGTCGCGGCCAGACGCTCGATGCCCAGCCCGCGCACCAGCGCGTGCGCCGATTGCGCGATGTCCTCCACCGCCAGTTCCGGGAAGTTCAGTCGATAGCTGTCGCCGGTGGCCGGATCGAGCGAAGCCGGGCCGGTCGAACCCTTGCAGCCGCCCAGCGAGTTGGCGCAGATCACGAACCAGCGCGTGCTGTCGATGGGTTTGCCGGGGCCGAGCATCGATTCCCACCAGCCCGGCCCGGGATTGTCCGCGTTGGCAGCCACGTGCGCATTGGGCGACAGCCCGGTGAGGATCAGGATCGCGTTGTCGCGCGCGGCATTCAGCCGGCCCCAGGTTTCGTAGGCCAGACGCGCGCCGTGCAGCACGCCGCCGCGTTTCATCGCGAAGGGCGAGGGCAGGTCGAACCAGCGCGTTCCGGGCGGAATGAATTCGGTCATGGACAGGAAGACGGTCGATGCAGCGCGAGACGTTGGCGATGATCTTCGCCGAGGCAGATCGCCACGCGCCGGGCTGGGGAGTCTATCGCGTCGATGCGGTGCTGCGTGCCCGGGGATTCAAGGCCGCACATGGTCGATCGTCAGCTGGATATCGCCCTTCGTGCCGACTTTTGCCGGGGTTGCGGCCGATTCGAAATCGCCCGCCTGCGGCGTTGCCTGTCCGCTGTGCGAGATGCGCGCCAGCACCGACACGGTCTGCTGCTGCGACAGGCGCAGGGTCGGCATCGGGCCGTCGGCATCCGACAGCGACACCGCCAGCGGGAAATCCTTCGCCGGCAATCGCTGCACCGCCAGCGGCATCGGCGGGCCATCGGGCGCACGCGCGAACACGAACAACACATCGCCGGCTGAGAGTTTTGCGCGCAGCGCCGGAGCGATGTCCACGCGCAGGTGCAGCAGCGGTGTTGCAGCGTCGGCGTCGGTTGTCGTGGAAGACGCGGCAGCCGTCGATGCGGCGGCGTCGGGCGGCAACGGCGGCAACCCGGCCCTGGCGCGCGCGCCGTCGATCTGCTGGCGCAGGCTGGCGCGCGTATCCGGCGGGGCCATCGTCAGCAACGGCTGCCAGGTGTTGGCCGCGCCGGAGTAGTCGCCGCGCTGGTAGGCGGCGATGCCGAGGAACCACAGCGCGCGCTGGTCGTCGGGGTTGGCCTGTTGTGCCAGATGCAACAGGGCCAGCGCCTTGTCGTCGATGCGGTGCGCCGGATCGGCCAGCGCCATCGTCTCGGCCAGTTCGACCATCAGCCCCGATTCCTTCGGCGCCAGCCGCAACGCCTGCGCGTAGGCGTGTTCGGCCTGCGCGTACTGCGCCTGCGAGCGGCGCGCGCGCGCCAGCAGCACCCAACCGTCCACATCCTGCGGTTGTTCGCGCATGCGTTGCGCTTGCGCGTCGATCTGCGCGTCCAGCGAAAGCAGCGCGGTCGGCGTGCCGATGAGCATGTACAGCGGCACCGCGGTCAGCGGCAGCAACAGGGCGACGGCGAGGGCGCTACCGCGCGATCCGCGCCACAACGGCGGCAGCAGGAAGGCGCCGGCGATCGCCAGCAATGCGAACACGGCGACGACGAAGCCGATCTGCATCACCAGTCCTCGCTGGATTCATCGGGCACGGTGGTGCCTGGTGTGGTGGTGCCGAGGTCGTCCAGTTGCCGGCGGATGCGCGCCGAACGTCGGCGCACGATCACGATCAGGCCGATGGCACCGCCGGCCAGCAGCAGCGGCGGGCCGAACCACAGCACCCACGTCGCCGGCTCCATGCGCGGCTTGTACAGCACGAACTCGCCGTAGCGGGCGACGAGGAACTGGCGGATCTGCGCGTCGGACTGGCCATCGCGCATCAGCGCGAGGATCTGCCGGCGCAGGTCGCGCGCGATCATCGCCTGCGAATCGGCCAGCGATTCGTTCTGGCACATCACGCAGCGCAGGCTGGAAGTGAGCGCGTGGAAGCGCGCTTCTTCGGCGGTGCTGCGGAACACCAGCGGCGTGTCCGGCCCCTGCGCCTGCGCGAACGCGAGCATTGGCGCGCACAGCGCCAGCAAGGCCGCGAGCAGCAGCGCGCAGCGCTTCATCGCACACCTCCGGAGGCGCGCAGCAGCGGCAGCAGTTCGCCATCGACGAGTTGCGGGGTGAGTTCGCCGACGTGTTTCCAGCGCACGATGCCGTGCGCATCGACGAGATAGGTTTCCGGCGCGCCGTAGATGCCCCAGTCCAGCGCGGTGCGACCTTCCACGTCGGCGACGATCAGGCTGTAGGGATTGCCGAACTGCGCCAGCCAGCGGCGCGCGTCGTCCGGATCGTCGTGGTAGTTGTAGCCGACGACTTTCACCCCGCGTTGCGACAGCGCGCTCACCACCGGATGTTCCTCGCGGCAGTTCACGCACCAGCTTCCCCACACGTTGAGCACATAGGGCTTTCCTGCCAGTTCGCGCGAATGCACGATGCGCGCAGGCGACGATGCGGCGGCGGTAGGATCCAGCAGCGGCAGCGCGAAACCGGGCGCGGGCTTGCCGATCAGGGTCGAGGGCAGGGCTTGCCGATCGGGATTGCGGCTGAGCACGATGCCCACGCCGAGCAAACCGGCGAGGGCGAGGAAAATCAGCAGCGGCAGCAGGCGACGGATCATGCCGGCGCGGCCTCGGGTTTGCGGCGGAAGCGGCGGTCGAACGCGGTGGTGAGGCCGCCCAGCGCCATCAGCAACGCGCCCAGCCAGATGCAGCGCACCCACGGTTTGACGTACACGCGCAGCGCCCAGGTTCCGCCGGTATCGAGCTTTTCGCCGAGGGCGACGTAGAGGTCGCGGGTGAGCCCGGGCACGATCGCGGTCTGCGTCATCACCTGTCCGCCGGCGACGTACTGGCGCTTTTCCGGATGCATGATCGCCACCGGCGCATCGTCGCGGGTGACCGTCACGCGGCCTTGGTCGGCGACGTAGTTCGGCCCCTCGCGACGCTGCACACCGTCGAAGCGGAAGTCGTAACCGGCAGCAGTGACGACGTGTCCGGGCGCGACCGCCACGTCCATCTGCACCGACTGGCTTTCGGTCATCAGCACGGCGAAGAAGAATACCGCCACACCGATGTGAGCCAGGCTCATGCCGAGCATCTCGGCGGTGAAACGCTGCCCGCGCAGGCTCAGACGGCGACGCACGAAACGCAGCGTGCCGGCGACCAGCCACAGGCCGATGGCGACCGCGACGGCCGGCTTCCACCACCCATGCGGCAAGGTCAGCAGCGCCAGCGCGCCACCGGCCAGCGCCAGCGCGAACCACGGCGCCAGCAGCTTGATCGGTGTGGAGGCCTGTTCGCGTTGCCAGCGGGTGAGCGGGCCGAACGGGATCAACAGCAGCAGCGGCGCCATCAGCAGCGCGAACAAGGTACCGAAGTAGGGCGGCCCGACCGAATAGCGGCCCAGCTTGAGGGCGTCTGCGAGCAACGGGAACAGCGTGCCGATCAGCACCATTGCGCAGGCGGCGGTGAGCAGCAGGTTGTTGACGAGGATCAGCGTCTCGCGCGAGGCCGCCGCGAACGGCGCGCCATCGCCATCGCGCGGCGCGCGCCAGGCGTACAACAGCAGCGAGCCGCCGATCACCAGCGCGAGGAAGACGAGGATGAACACGCCGCGTGCCGGATCGGCGGCGAAGGAATGCACCGAGGTGATCACACCCGAGCGCACGATGAAGGTGCCCAGCAACGACAGCGAGAACGCGGCGATGGCCAGCAGCAGCGTCCAGCCACGGAAGCTGCCGCGCTTTTCGGTCACCGCCTGCGAATGGATCAGCGCGGTGCCGGCCAGCCACGGCATGAACGACGCATTCTCGACCGGATCCCAGAACCACCAGCCGCCCCAGCCGAGCACGTAGTACGCCCACCACGAACCCAGCGCGATGCCGCAGGTCAGCAGCGCCCACGCCACGTTCGTCCACGGCCGCGACCAGCGCACCCAGCGCGCATCGACCTTGCCATCGATCAACGCGGCGATGGCGAAGGCGAAGGCGACCGTGGTGCCGACGTAACCGCTGTAGAGCATCGGCGGGTGCATCGCCAGCCCGGGATCCTGCAACAGCGGATTGAGGTCGGCACCTTCCGTCGGCGCCGGCAGCAGGCGCGCGAACGGATCGGAGGTGAACAGGGTGAACAGCAGGAAGCCGCAACTCACCACGCCCATCACCCCGAGCACCCGCGCGATCACCGGCAAGGGCAGCGATCTGGAGAAGCGCGCGACCGCACTCGTCCACAGCGCGAGGATCAGGATCCACAGCAACAGCGAACCTTCGTGCGCGCCCCACACCGCGGCGATGCAGTACGGCAACGGCAACAAGGTATTGGAATTGCGCGCGACGTAGGCGATGGAAAAATCGTGCACCACGAAGGCGTGCATGAGGATGCCGAACGCGGCGATCACGAACAGTGTCTGCGCATACGCAGCCGGCCGCGCCAGCCGCATCCACGCCTCGATCCCGCGCTGCGCACCCAGCAACGGCAGCAGCGCCTGCAGCAGCGCCATCAGCAGGGCGAGGATCAGCGCGAACTGGCCGATTTCAGGAAGCATGCTGGCCTGAATGTAATGGCCTTGGAGGTGTAGCCGCTTTCCCAATGGGAGAGCGGCTTTCTCCTTCCCCCGCCGGGGGAAGGTGCCCGAAGGGCGGATGAGGGCAGAACCTGCGCACGCCCATGCTGTTGAATGACTGCGTGGCGGCTCCCGGCACGACTACTTCCCTCACCCTCAATCCCTCTCCCAGCGGGAGAGGGAGGAAAATCGCATCGCTGCCGATGGCGAGCCATGTGGATGGATTCATGTATTTCGAAGTATGGCGGCTCATGCTTTCATCACGGCGGCGGTGGCGCGCACTTGGCATGCGGCAGCTTGCGGCCCTTGGCGATGGCTTCCTCCACCTCCTTGGGCATGTAGGTTTCGTCGTGCTTGGCGAGGATTTCGTCGGCCTTGAATCCGCTGGCCTGCATCTGGCCGGTGGCGATGATGCTCTGCCCCTCGCGGAACAGGTCGGGGAGGATGCCCGCGTAGCGCACCGGGATCTGGTGGATGCGGTCGGTGACGACGAAGCGCACGTCCAGCGATCCGGGCGTGCGCGCGATGCTGCCTTCGCAAACCACGCCGCCGAGGCGGAAGGTGCGTCCGGCCTGCGCCTGTCCGGCGGCGACGTCGCTGGGGGTGAGCAGATAGCGCACGTTGTGGCGCAGCGCCACGATCACCAGCGTGCCGGCGATGGCGACCGCCGCCAGCACGATCAGCAGGATGGACAAGCGGCGCTTGCGGGTCGGATTCATGCGCCGTCCCTGCGCTTGTTCTTCGCCGCCGCGCGTTCGCCCTTGCGGCGGATCGCGCGCAGCGTGCGGCGATGACGCAGCCACGGCGTCAGGCCGTCCCACGCCAGCACCACGCCGAACACCGAATACGCGCCGACGATGTAGGGCAGGTAGGTCATCGTGGCGACTCCGCCAGTGCCGCCGTCCACGCCTTCCCGGCTTCGCGTTCGACCAGCATCGTCCGCGCCCGCGACAACAGCGAGCCGACGAACCAGCACTGCATCGCCGCGACCGTGGCCAGCAGCGGCCCGATCATCGAGGGATCCATCTTCGACGGACCGAGCAGCATGATCGTGCGGCCCTGATGCAGCGAGTTCCACCACTGCACCGAGTAATGGATGATCGGCAGGTTGACCAGCCCGATCAGGGCGAGGAATCCGGCCGCGCGCGCGCCGCGGCGTCGATCTTCGATGGACGCATCCAGCGCGATCACGCCGATGTACAGGAACAACAGCACGAGTTCGGAGGTCAGGCGCGGATCCCAGTCCCACCACGTGCCCCACATCGGCCGACCCCAGATCGAGCCGGTCGCCAGGGTGATCGCGGTGAAGGCCGCACCGATCGGCGCGCAGGCCATCGACAGGATCTCGCACTGCTTGATCCGCCAGACGATGCCGATGCCGGCCTGGATCGCCATCGTCGTGTACACGAACAGGCTCATCCACGCGCAGGGCACGTGGATGAACAAGATGCGGTAGCTGTCGCCCTGCTGGTAATCAGCCGGCACCACGAACAGCGCGCCGTAGATGCCCACCGCCAGCAACAGCAAGGACGCGCCGAACCACCACGGTATCCAGCGCGTGGCGTAACGGTGGAAGTTCGGTGGCGATCCGAGCTGGTTGAACCACAACACGAGCGATCTCATCGGCGGCGCGCACCCGGTGTTGCATGCTGGACACGACGATGGAGGTTGCGGCTCATGGCAGGGCGATGCGGATGGCGGCGGCGGCGGCGAGGGGTGCCAGCACGATCGCCAGCGCGAGGCCGGCAGCCAGCAGCAGGATGGCTCCGAGCCAGTCCTGACCTTGCGCGGCGGCCATCACGCTGCCGGCGCCGAACACCAGCACCGGCACGTACAACGGCAGCGCAAGCAAGGGCAATAGCATACCAGAGCGGCGCAGGCCGACCGTCAGCGCCGCCACGCTCGCGCCCAGCAGCACCAGCAACGGCGTGCCGACCAGCAGCGAGGCCAGCAGCGGTGCGAGCAGGGCGTCGGGCAGGAACAGCAACTGCGCCAGCAGCGGGGCGACGAGGATCAGCGGCAGGCTGCCGGTGAGCCAGTGCGCGAGCATGCGACAGCCCAGCAGCAGCGACAGCGGTGCCGGCGCGAGCAATTGCTGTTCGAGGCTGCCGTCCTGCACGTCGCCGCGGAACAGTGCATCCAGCCCCTGCAAAGAAGCGAGCACGGCGGCGACCCAGATCGCGCCCGGCGCCAGCATCGCCAGCCGCGCCTTCTCGCTGCCCAGTGCGAGCGGGAACAAGGCCACCACCAGTACCGCGAACAGCAGCGGCTGCAGGGTGTCGCCACGGCGCATCCACGCCAGCCGCAGATCGCGGGCGAGCATCGCACGAGCGGCGGTGAGCATCGGGACGCTCATGCGCGGTATTCACTCATTGTCTTGCATGCTTCTACTCCTCCCCTTGCGCCAGCAGGGGGAGGCTGGGAGGGGGTCGCTGGAGCGACGCACGAACCCCACCCCAACCCTCCCCTGCAAGCAAGGGAGGGAGACCAGCGCCGCACTTTCACTCCTCCCCTTGCGCCAGCAGGGGGAGGCTGGGACGGGGTTGCCGGGTCGGAGCACGAACCCCATCCCAACCCTCCCCTGCATGCAGGGGAGGGAGACATGCGTTGCGCTTCTGCTCCTCCCCTTGCGCCAGCAGGGGGAGGCTGGGAGGGGGTTGCCGGGTCGGAGCACGAACCCCTCCCCAACCCTCCCCTGCAAGCAGGGGAGGGAGACCAGTGCCGCGTTTCTACTCCTCCACTTGCGCCAGCAGGGGGAGGCTGGGAGGGGGTTGCCGGGTCGAGGCACGAACCCCACCCCAACCCTCCCCTGCAAGCAGGGGAGGGAGACAAGCGCTGAACTTTTATATCTTCCCTTGTGGCCACACCCTTCACCGCCCGACTCCGGTATCCAGTTGCATTTCGATGTCATCGGCTGCACCCATTCCATCGACGCCATCCAGCAATAGCGTGCGGCAGCGCAGTGGTGGCGGCGCGTACGCGCCGTGGGTGGTGATCAGGGCCGCGCCACCGTCTTGAAGGTGCCGGGAAAGCAGGTGATCGACGAGCGCCATGCCGTCGCGATCGAGGTTGGCATAGGGCTCGTCGAGCAACCACAGGCTCGCGGGTGCAAGCAGCAGGCGTGCCAGCGACAAGCGTTTGCGCTGTCCGGCGGAAAGGCGTCCAGCGGGGGTGTCCTCGTAGCCAGCCAGTCCCACACTCGCCAGCGCCGCCGTTGGCGATGCGCTTGCGCGACAGCCATGCAGGCCCGCCGCGTAGCGCAGGTTGTCCAGCGTGGACAGATCGGCCTTGTGACCGGGATGATGGCCGACGAAGGCGATGCTTTCGGCAGGCAACGCCGCGCAAGGTTCGCCCTGCCAACGCAGTTCACCTTCGGATGCGCGCAACAATCCGGCCAGCACGCGCAACAGCGTCGTCTTGCCAGCGCCATTGCCGCCGGTGACCAGCAGCGCCTCGCCGCTATCCACGATGAATGTCAGCGGCCCGAACACGCGCTCGTCGTTGCGGTCGAAGCACAGTCGCGCAACGGCGAGAAGTGTTGTGCTGGCGGCGTGATCGTTCAAGGCGTGGCATCGCAAGCGGGACGCGGATTCTAGCAGGGCGGCGACGCGCGGCTTTGGATGTGTGCTCGCGCTCCGTCGTCACGGGTCGCCGAGCGGTAGGTGCATGGATCGATTCGTCGTCTGCGCCCCGACCTTTACGGCGTTCGCGAACATCGCGGCGCGCACGAACGCAACGCCTGCTGAATGCGCATCTTGAAACCGTCGCCGCACATCCGCATCTGTTGTTCAAGGCAGTGCGCTGCCGCCATCCCAAGCCAAGGAGAATGCTGATGAATACCCATCGCTACGCGCAGTCCATGCGTCCGTGGAGCCCGTTCGGTTTCGGCGACGACATGCGTCAGGTTTTCGATAAATTGTTCACCGATGCCGGCACCGACGGCGAATCCAACGTGGTCACCAGCCAGTGGGCGCCGCGCGTGGACATCAAGGAAGAGGCCGACCGCTTCGTGATCCTCGCCGACATCCCCGGCGTGGAGCCCAAGGACATCAAGATCCACATGGACAAGGGCCTGCTCACCATCAAGGGCGAACGCGCCAGCGAGAGCCGCAAGGAAACCGAAAGCTATTCGCGCACCGAGCGCGTGCACGGCAGCTTCCATCGCCGCTTCGCGCTGCCCGACAGCGCCAACGCGGAAGGCATCTCGGCGACCGGCAAGCACGGCGTGCTGGAGGTCAGCATCCCGAAGAAGCCCGAAACCACGCCGCGCCGCATCCAGGTGGGCTGATCGGCTGACGGCGTAACCACGTCGCGGGGCGCGGCGGCATTTCGTCCGCCGCGCGCTTGCGGCACCATGACGGCCTGCGGATGCGTTCGCGGGCCGTCTTCGTTGTGGGGGAACGATGGAATTCAAGGACTACTACAAGATCCTCGGCATCGAGACGGGCGCGGGCGAGGCGGAGATCAAGGCCGCCTATCGCCGGCTGGCGCGCAAGTACCACCCGGACGTGAGCAAGGAAGCCGGCGCCGAGGACAAGTTCAAGGCCGTCAACGAGGCCTACGAGGTGTTGCGCGACACGCAAAAGCGCGCCGCCTACGATCAATTGCGCACGCGCGGCTACAAGCCGGGCGAGGAGTTCCGTCCGCCGCCGGATTTCGGCAACTGGCAGCAGGCGCAGGGCGGTCGCGAGTTCCGTTTCGACTTCGCGGATGAAGGCGGCGGCCGCGGTGGCTTCAGCGATTTCTTCGAATCCCTGTTCGGCGGTCGCGGACGCGCGCGTGCAGGAGCTGCGGGTGCCGCACCCGAACCAGCCGGCGGCGAGGTGCGTGCGAAACTGCTGGTGCCGCTGGAAACCGTGTTCGCCGGCGGCAGCCATCGCATCCAGGTGGACGAGCGCGTGCTGGACGTGAAGATTCCCGCCGGCGTGAAACCCGGGCAGGCGATCCGGCTGGCCGGACAAGGTGCCAAGACCCGCGCCGGCGCCGGCGACCTGCTGCTGGAAATCGACTACGCGCCGCATGCGCAGTTCGAAGTCGAAGGCGCGAACATCCTCTACAGCCTGCCGCTGGCGCCGTGGGAAGCGGCGCTGGGCGCGAGCGTGAGCGTGCCCACGCTGGGCGGCGCGGTCGAGTTGAAGATCCCGGCCGGCAGCGACGGCGGCAAGCGCCTGCGCCTGAAGGGACGCGGCTTGCCCGGCAAGCCGGCGGCCGGCGATCAAATCGTGGAAATCGAGATCCACACCCCGAAGGCCGCGAGCGAGGAACAGAAGGAACTCTACCGGCGGATGGCGAAGGCGTTCGCGTTCGATCCGCGGCGTGGATGATGCGCGCCGCGTGCGCGATCAGTGCGCGTCCGCAACGCGCGTGTCGCTGCCGGTGGCCATCGTGTTCCAATGGACGCCGTCAGTGGAATATTCCTGACGGAACGCGATGTGATTGGCGTCGGTGAACACGTTGACCACGCGGAACCGTGTGGTCTTGCCGTCCTGCGTGGACTGCCACGGGAAGGTGAAGGTGTTGCCTTCCACCAGCAACTGCCCGGCGGGCGCGGCGGTCGCACCCGGAGCGATCGGATAAGTGGCGTAGGTGTGGCGCGCGGGGTCGTAGGCGAACACCAGCAATGCCGCCGACTTGCCGTCCACGTACTGATGGCAGGCGTAGAACTCGCCGCTGCGCCAGCAATCGTTGCGCAAGGTTCCCGTTTCGTGGCCGGCCTTGCCGAACGGCGTATCGACGTGCACGGTGTCGGTTTTCCACGAACCGGCGTAGACGGCGATCGCGTCGATGCCCTCAGCCGCCTTCGCGTTGGCCGTCAACGACAGCAAGATCATGCCGAAGATGGCCGCCGCGCGGCGCATGCGTTGGCGACCTTCAGCCGCCGATCATGCCCTTGATGGCGTCCTGCAACTCGGCCTCGGTGAAGGGCTTGGTGATGTAGGCCTTCGCGCCCTGCCGCATACCCCAGGCCTTGTCGGTTTCCTGATCCTTGGTGGTCACCAGAATCACCGGGATGTGCGAGGTGGTGGATTCCTTGGAAATCTGCCGGGTGGCCTGAAAGCCGTTGAGGTTGGGCATCACCACGTCCATCAGGATCAGGTCGGGGACATGCTTCTTGGCTGCGGCCACGCCGGCCGAGCCGTCCTCGGCGGTGAACACCGTGTGCCCCATCGCTTCGACGATCCGCTTCATGCCCATCAGCTGGGACGGGGAATCATCAACGATCAGGATGCGCGCCATGGGAAACCTCTGGGAAGCCGTTGACCCATTGTAAACGGGCGCGGGGCATTGTCCATCGGGAATTGCGGGTTTGCTCGGGCCATCACCCGGCGACGGCGACCGCCATCACAGTTGCACGAGGGTGCGGCCGAAGGAGCCGCCGGCCAGCATGTCCGGGAAAACCTGCGCCAGCCCGTCCAGAGCGACCGTGCGGGTGCAAATCGAATCCAGATGGGTCGGTTTCCACGGCCCGGCCAGACGCCGCCAGACTTCCAGCCGCTGCGCCTGCGGCGGGCTGGTGCTGGCCACACCCAGCAACGACACCCCGCGCAGGATCAACGGCATCACCGTGGTTTCCAGTGCATGCCCGCCGGCCAAGCCGCATATGGCGATATTGCCGCAGGGCTGTGTGGTGCGGGTTAGAGCAGAAAGCATGGCTCCGCCGACGGTGTCGATGGCGCCGCCCCAGACCGCGTTCTCCAGCGGTCGCGAGCCGCCGGGCAACTCATCGCGGGCGATCACCTTGCTGGCACCGAGGCTGCGCAGGAAATCGGCGCGCCCGGGTTTGCCGGAAACCGCATGCACCGCGTAGCCGGCGCGGGCGAGGATGGCGATGGCCAGCATGCCCACTCCGCCACTGGCGCCGGTGACCGCGGCCGGGCCCAGATCGGGATGCTGATGGTTGTCCTCCATCCGCAGCAGGGCCAGCCCGGCGGTGAAACCGGCGGTGCCGAGGATCATCGCCTCGCGCAGGTCGAGTCCCGCCGGCAGCGGCACGGTGTTGGCCGCTTCCAGTCGTGCGTATTGCGCGTAGCCGCCGTCGCGGGTTTCCGACAGCCACGCGCCCACGCACAGCACCGCATCGCCCTCGCGAAAGCGCGCATCGGCGGAGGCGACGACGTGGCCGGCGACGTCGATGCCGCCGACCAGCGGGAAACGCTTGAGGATGCGGCCCTTGCCGGTGCCTGCCAGCGCATCCTTGTAGTTCACCGACGAATAGGCGACGCGAACCACCAGTTCGCCCGGCGACAGATCATCGAGCGCGATGTCCTCCACCCCGGCGCGGTGGACGCGGCTTCCGTCTTTGTCACGATCCTCGTGGATGCGAAAGGCGTGGAAGCGGGGCGGGAGATTCATGGGTACGGGTCGTGGATGCGATGCGCAAGCATAGCGGCAGGCATGGGCATGCGACGACCCTTGTGTTTCGATCGTGCATGAAACGCAACAGGCGGCCGTAGCCGCCTGTTGCGTGGTGCCGATGACGCGATGGATTTACTGCTTCGCCGGTTCCGCAGTCAGTCCCTTCTTCTCCAGATACGGCTGCACGTTCGGCTCGGCACCGTCGAAGTCCAGCCACAACTGGTGCGCGTCCTTGGTGCCGCCGCGCGAGAGCACGGTGTCCTCGAAGTGCTGGCCGTTGGCGCGGGTCATGCCGCCGTGGGCGTTGAACCACGCGAAGGCGTCCTGCGCCAGCACCGCGGTCCACAGGTAGGCGTAGTAGCCAGCCGCGTAGCCGTTGCCCCAGATGTGCTGGAAGTAGTCGGAGCGGTAGCGCGGCGGCACTTCGGGCACGTCCACGTTGTACTTCTTGAGTGCGGCGGTCTCGAAGGCGTCCACGTCCTGACGCGGGGCGTCGGCGGGAAGCTGGTGCCAGACCATGTCGAGCAGCGCGGCCTCGACGTATTCCAGCGTCTCGTAGCCCTGGTTGAAGGTGCCGGACTTCTTGATCTTCGCCACCAGTTCGGCCGGCATCGGCGCGCCGGTCTTGTAGTTCTTGGCGTAGTGCGCGAACACGCTCGGTTCCATCGCCCAGTTCTCGTTGAACTGCGAGGGGAACTCGACGAAATCGCGCGGCGTGGCAGTGCCGCTGAAGTACGGGTATTCCACGTTCGACAGCAGGCCATGCAGGCCGTGGCCGAACTCGTGGAACATCGTGGTCACGTCGTCGAAGGAGATCAGCGCCGGCTGGCCGGGCGCGGGCTTGGTGAAGTTGCACACGTTGAACACCACCGCGTGCTGGCCGAGCAGGCGGCTCTGATCGACGAAGGAATCCATCCATGCGCCGCCGTGCTTGCTGTCGCGCGCGAAGTAGTCGAAATAGAACAGCGCGATCGACTTGCCCTGCGGATCGAACACCTCGAACACGCGCACGTCGGGGTTGTAGACCGGGATGTCCTTGCGCTCCTTGAAGGTCAGCCCATACATCTGGTGGGCGGCGAAAAACACGCCGTCCTGCAGCACGGTGTTGAGCTCGAAGTAGGGCTTGATCTGCGCTTCGTCCAGATCGTATTCGGCCTTGCGCACCTGCTCGGCGTAGTACTGCCAGTCCCACGGTTCGAGCTTGAAGGTCGGCTTGCCGTCGGCCTTGGCGTCGGCGTCGATCTGCTGCTGGATGCGCACCGCCTCGGCGTGCGCCTTGGCCACCGCCGGCGCGGCGACGCGGGTCATCAGGTCGATGGCCGCCTGCGGGGTCTTGGCCATCTGGTCTTCGAGGGTATAGGAAGCGAAATCCGGATAGCCGAGCAGTTTGGCGCGCTGCGCACGGATCTGCGCCATCTCGGCGATGATCGCGCGGTTGTCGTTGGGGCCGGCAACGTCGCTGCGCATGATCGAGGCGCGGTAGATCTTCTCGCGCAGGGCGCGGTTCTTCAAACTGGTCAGCACCGGCTGCACGGTGGTGTTCTGCAGCGTCAGCAGGTACTTGCCGTCCAGCCCGCGACCCTTGGCGGCAGCCGCGGCGGCGGCGATGTCGGCATCGGACATGCCGGCCAGATCGGCCTTGTCGTCCACCACCACCGCGCCGTCCTTGGTCGAGGCCAGCACGTTCTTGCCGAACAGGGTGAACAGCGTGGCCAGACGCTCGTTCATCGCCTTGAGGGTGGCCTTGTCGGCATCGTTGAGCAGCGCGCCGTTGTGCACGAACTGGTCGTAGTACTTCTCGACCAACCGCTCGGATTCCGGATCCAGCTTCAGCTTGGCGCGCTGGTCGTACACCGCCTTGATGCGCGCGAAGAGCTTCGGGTTCAGGGTGATGGCATCCTGATGCTGCGACAGCTTGGGCGCCATGTCCTCCTCGATCTTCTCGATGGCGTCGTTGCTGTCGGATTGCGAGAGGTTGAAGAACACCTTCGACACCCGGGTCAGCAACTGCCCGCTGCGCTCCATCGCCACGATGGTGTTCTGGAAGGTCGGCGGCGCCTTGTTGTTGGCGATCGCGTCGATCTCCTTGCGCTGCTGCGCCATGCCCGCCAGCAGCGCCGGCGTGTAATCGGACACCTTGATCTTGTCGAATTCCGGCGCCATGAACTGCAACTTGCTCGGCGCGTAGAACGGATTGGCCGCGGTGAAGGCGGCAGCGGCCGCGGTGGCATGCGCCGGCGCGGCGGCGGGGGCGGCAATGGCGTTGGCGGTCACGGTCAGGCTGGCGGCGATGGCGAGGGTGAGCAGGTTGGGCAGGAAACGGGAACGGGACATCGAAGGCAATCCTCGGGTGCGTGGAAGCGGTGGAGGCGGCGCGCGATCACGATCCGCCGGGCGGAATGGAACAGCCCATCATACGTCGAGTCACGCGGTGGGGCCATGTGACGAAAGACCCATTGACGAAACCATCATGGGCGAAAAGATCCGGCCGCTGGGAGGTGGGCGGCGTCGCCATGGCCACGCCGGATTGGGAAATGATCGGGGCGGACGGCCGCACTCTTTCGCAAAGCACGCCTGGCCGCCATACACTGGTTTCCCGACGAGAGCTGCGATCCTGAAAGACTCGTCGCGGCGCTCGAGGTGCCTTGGCATCGGTGCGTCCGCGCCGAACGGGAGGTGCGGATCGAAGATCGAAGACGCCGATGCTCCACTTTGCACGCAGCAAGCGGGATGGCACGCCATGCTGCCGCAAGAACGAGGACGGTGACTGCCCATGCCGATCGATATCCGCCCCCCTGCCATCGCGATCATGGGCCCGACCGCGTCGGGCAAGACCGCGCTGGCGCTGGCGTGGGCGCGCAAGCTCGGCGGGGAGATCGTCAGCGTCGATTCGGCGCTGGTGTATCGCGGGCTGGACATCGGCAGCGCCAAGCCCGATGCGGTCGAGCGGGAGCAGGCGCGGCACCACCTGATCGACGTGCGCGATCCGTGCGAGCCCTACAGCGCCGCCGAATTCGCGCGCGATGCGAAGGATGCGCTGCATGGCATTGCAGCGCGCGGCGCAATCCTGCTGCTGGTCGGCGGCACCGGTCTGTATTTCCGCGCCCTGCTTGGCGGGCTGTCAGTCCTGCCGTCGGCCGATCCGGCAACGCGCGCGGCGATCGCCGGCGAAGGCGCGGCGCGTGGCTGGGATGCGCTGCATGCGGAACTGGCGCGGGTCGACCCGATCGCCGCGCAGCGGATCGATCGCAACGATCGCCAACGCATCGGCCGCGCGCTGGAAGTGTGGCGGCTGACCGGGCTGCCGATCAGCCACTGGCAACAGTCGTCAACGCGGCAGACGTTTCCATTTCGCGTGCTCAAACTGGTACTGGCGCCGGCCGATCGCGCGGTGCTGCATGCGCGCATCGCCGCCCGTTTCGATGCCATGCTCGAGCGCGGCTTGCTCGACGAGGTGCGCCGCCTGCGCGCCGACCCGCGCCTGCGCGGGCATCCTGCGCCGCTGGATCTGCCGGCATTGCGCGCGGTGGGATATCGGCAGACGTGGAGGCATCTGGATGGCATGACCGACAGCGAAACCTTCCGTGCCGAGGCCATCGCCGCTACCCGCCAGCTCGCCAAACGCCAGCTCACCTGGTTGCGCGGCGAACTCGACGCGCGCTGGTTCGATCCGCAATCCGGCTCTGCTGAGCTGGAAGGCGCGTTGCGGATGTTTCTGGACACCAAAGCGCCCGGCTGAACAGGGCGCGACGGGCCGATTCGCGACCATCGTGCGGCTGTGCGATGATGCGCGGCCATGACGCGGAAGGCGGGGCAGGGCAGCCGCACTGGCTTCCGCCACGCCAAAGGCGCATCGTCGAAGAGGGTTGCATGTCCAAGGGTCAGTCGTTGCAGGATCCGTTTCTGAATGCCTTGCGCCGCGAGCGCGTGCCGGTGTCGATCTTCCTCGTGAACGGCGTCAAGTTGCAGGGCACGATCGAATCGTTCGACCAGTTCGTGGTGTTGTTGCGCAACACCATGGGCCAAGCGGGAAATACGGTCAGCCAAATGGTGTACAAGCACGCGATCTCCACCGTGGTGCCGGCGCGCAACGTGCACATCGAAGACAGTCCGGATACCGCCGCGTCACCGTCCGGCGAGCGCCGGGACTGAGGATCCCGTGATGCCATCAACCTCGCGTCAAGTCTGAGTGTTCGAGCGTTCGCGCAAGGGCGAAAACGCCCTGCTGGTGCAGCCATATTCCGGGCCCGCGGAGCCGGAGCTGCTGGAGGAGTTCGCCGAACTGGCGCGCTCGGCCGGAGCCCGCGTGGTCGGCAGCGCGACAGCAAAAATCACGCGCCCGCATCCGGCGCATTACATCGGCACCGGCAAGCTGGATGAAGTGAAGATGTTGTGCGAGGCCACCGGCGCCGATCTGGTGCTGGTCAACCAGGCGCTTTCGCCGGTGCAGGAGCGCAATCTGGAAAAGGCGCTCTCGCGCCGCGTGGTCGATCGCACCGGCCTGATCCTGGACATCTTCGCGCAGCGCGCGACCTCGCACGAAGGCAAGCTGCAAGTCGAACTGGCGCAGCTCAAGCACATGGCGACGCGGCTGGTGCGCGGCTGGACGCATCTGGAACGCCAGCGCGGCGGCGGTATCGGCCTGCGCGGACCGGGCGAGACGCAGCTGGAAACCGACCGTCGCCTGCTGCAAAAGCGCGTCGAACAACTGGAAAAGCGGCTGGAGAAGGTCGAAGTGCAGCGCGGGCAGATGCGGCGCGCACGGCTGCGCAACGAGCTGCCGAGGGTGGCCTTGGTCGGTTACACCAATGCCGGCAAATCGACCCTGTTCAATGCCGCCACGCAGTCGGGCGTGTACGTGGCCGACCAGTTGTTCGCCACCCTCGATCCGACCGTGCGCCGCGTCGAGGGGCTGGCCTGCGGGCCACTGGTGCTGGCCGACACGGTCGGTTTCGTGCGCGACCTGCCGCACGAACTGGTGGCCGCGTTCCGCTCGACCCTGTCGGAAGCGCGCGATGCCGACCTGCTGCTGCATGTGGTCGATGCCGCCGATCCGCTGCGCGAGGAGCGCATCGCGCAGGTCGATGCGGTGCTCGCCGAAATCGGCGCCGGCGAGCTGCCGCAATTGCGGGTGTTCAACAAGATCGACCTGCTGAAAGAAACCGCGCCGCGTCGCGAATGCCCCGCCGAGGGCGTGGAGAAGGTGTGGCTGTCCGCGCGCAGCGGCGCGGGACTGGACTTGCTGCGCACGGCGATCGCGCAGCGCTTCGTTGCCGCGCGCGCCAGCGGCGAGCTGCGGCTGACGCCGGTGCAGGCGCGTCTGCGCGCACGCCTGCATGCGCTGGGCGCGATCCGCGAGGAATGCGCCGATGAGCACGGCTGGCGGCTGCGCATCGACCTGTCGCGCGCGCAGGCCGAACAACTTTCACGGGAAAAGGACGGAGCGGCGCTGGAGCCCTTGCTTGCCGCCCCCGCCGCCCCTACCTACAATCCCTGAGCGTCACCGTTTTGAAGCAAACCCGCGCGCTCGACCGCCCCACGGGTGGGTCGTGCGCCGATTCCGCTGCCGGCCGTGCCGTGCAGTTCAGCGCAGGAGCGCAGCATGGCTTGGAACCTGCCGGGCAAGGGCGGTTCGGATAAAAGTGGCAAGGATCCGTGGCGGGGGCGCGATCCCCAGCGCGAGACCGAGGCCTTCATCCAGCGATTGAAGCAGGGCTTGGGCCGGCTGTTCGGCGGCGAGCCGGGCGCGGGCGACAGCGGGCCGCGTTTCGCGCTTTGGTTCGGCATCCTGATCGCGGTGTGGATCGGCTTCAGCAGCTTCCAGATGGTCAACGAGACCCAGCGCGGCGTGGTGCTGCGCTTCGGCCAGTACAACCGCATCCTGATGCCCGGGGTGAATCTCAAATGGCCGTGGCCGGTCGAGTCGGTGGCGATGGTGGACGCCACCAATGTGCGCACCGCGTCGGATTCGGTGCGCATGCTCACCAACGACCAGAACATCGTGCAGATCGACTACAACGTGCAGTACACGGTGTCCGATCCGCGGCAGTTCCTGTTCGGCAACCGCGAGCCGGAAAAGACCTTGCAGCAGGCTGCCGAGAGCGTGGTGCGCGAGGTGGTCGGCGCGGCGGCGATGGACGACGTCATCAAGGGCCAGGCCGGGGTGCGCACCACCCATGCGCGCGAACGCCTGCAGGAGGCGCTGGATCAGTACCGCACCGGGCTGACGGTGGCCGACTTCACCTTGCAGAACGCGCGCCCGCCGCAGGAAGTGAAAGAGGCCTTCGACGACGTCAGCCGCGCGCAGCAGGACAAGGACAAGGCGATCAATCTTGCCCGCGCCTACGCCAGCGACGTGATCCCCAAGGCGCGCGGGCAGGCGGCGAGTCTGGTCACCGGCGCGCAAGGTTACAAGGACGCGATCATCGCCGGTTCGCAGGGCAATGCGCAGCGCTTCGCCCTGCTGGATGCGCAATACCGCAAGGCGCCGGAAGTGACGCGCCGGCGGTTGTATCTGGAGACCATCGAGGACGTGCTCAAGAACGTGCCCAAGGTGGTCGCCGGGCGCGGCACCAACACCATCTACCTGCAGCCGTCGCGCGCCGCCGGCGATGCGTCAACCGCCGGGCTGGACGCCACCACGCAGGCGGTGACCCTGCCGACGGTGACAGCGGCCGCGCCGGCATCGAGCGACGACGATTCCGGGCGCGCCGGGCGCACCGGACGCAGCGATTCGAGGGATTCCGACCGATGAAAATCCTCTGGATCGTCGTCGCCGCCGTGGCGGTGGCACTGCTCGCCGGATCGGCCTACACCGTGCGCGAGAATCAGGTCGCGCTGCTGTTCCAATTCGGCCGCGTCGTGCGCACCGACATCAAGCCGGGCCTGCATTTCAAGATTCCGGTGGTGCAGAACGTGGCGGTCTTCGACCGCCGCATCCTCACCCTCGACGCCCAGCCCAAGCGCTATCTCACGCAGGAGAAGAAGGACGTCAGCGTCGATTACTTCGTCGCCTGGCGCATCGCCGACCCGCGCCTGTATTACACCGCCACGCTGGGCAGCGAGAGCGGCGCCGAGCTGCGCCTGAACCCCATCGTGATCGAGGCGCTGCGCAACACCATCAACCAGCGCACCTTGCAGGAGATCGTCTCGCTGGATCGCAGCAACCTCGGCGGCGGCATGCTCAAGCAGGTGAACGCGGTCGCCGGTCGCTCGCTGGGCATCCAGGTTGTGGACATCCGCATCAAGCGCATCGACCTGCCCGAGGAGAGCAACGTGCTGTCTTCGGTGTACGACCGCATGCGCGCCGAACGCTCGCGGGTGGCCCTGCAACTGCGCGCCGAGGGGCAGGAAGAAGCGGCCAAGATCCAGGCCGAGGCCGACCGGCAGAAGCTGGTCATCACCGCCGATGCCGAGCGCGACGCGCAGCAGTTGCGCGGTGAGGGTGATGCGCAGGCGGCGGCGATCGCCGCGCAGGCGTACGGACAGGATCCCGAGTTCTACGCCTTCTACCGCAGCCTGCAGACGTACCGCACGATGTTCGGCGGCAAGGACGTGCTGGTGCTCGATCCGGGTTCGGAGCTGCTGCGTTATCTCTCCGATCCGGGTCGCGGCACGCCGGCGAAGTAGGGCGGTCCGCGGATGGATCACAAGGATCTGCTGGCGGCGGTATGCCTGCTTTGCGTGTTCGAGGGGCTGTTGCCGCTGCTGGCGCCACGGGCGTGGAAGCAGGCGCTGGCGCAATTGCTTGGCGCGCCCGACCATCGCCTGCGCATCGGCGGTGGGGTGATGGTGGTGATCGGATTGCTGGCCTTGCAATGGGTGCGCGGGCTGTAGCCTCCCGTCGGCGGGGCCATGCACGGCAACTGGCCGCCGCGTCCGAAATCGGGGATAATTTCGCAAAGCCGGGGTGCGTCCTCCGGCTTTGTTTGTTTACGGGGGGGCGAGTGCCTGTGCTTGCGCGAGTCCAGTGGACTCACGTGCTGGATCGAGCGCCCGGAACAGGATGCGGAGGGCAGGGTTGCGCGACGAGGCTCGGATGGGCCGCATCGGGCGAAGCTTGCAAGGAGGCAGGCACATCGGTTTTCTGCCGGGTTTGCAATCGCAGGAGCAGTGAAATGGGTCAGTCGGTAGTGGTTCTGGGCGCTCAATGGGGCGACGAAGGCAAGGGCAAGATCGTCGACCTGCTCACGCAGGACATCGGCGCGGTCGTGCGCTTCCAGGGCGGCCACAACGCCGGCCACACGCTGGTCATCGGCGGGCGCAAGACCGTGCTGCACCTGATTCCCTCGGGCATCCTGCGCGACAGCGCGCTGTGCCTGATCGGCAATGGCGTGGTGCTCTCGCCGGCGGCCTTGCGCAAGGAGATCGAGGAGCTGGAAGCCACCGGCATCGACGTGCGCGCGCGGCTGAAGATCAGCCCGGCCACGCCGCTGATCATGCCCTACCACATCGCCCTGGATCAGGCGCGCGAGAAGGCCGCCGGCGGCAAGGCCATCGGCACCACCGGGCGCGGCATCGGCCCCGCCTACGAGGACAAGGTCGCGCGTCGCGGCATCCGCGTGGCCGACCTGCATTACCCGTCGGAACTGGCCGACAAGCTGCGCGCGGCGCTGGATTACCACAATTTCGTGCTCACCCGGTACCTGAAAGTCGATGCCGTCGATTACCAGCGCACCCTCGACGAGGCGCTCGCGTTCGGCGAGTATGTCGAGCCGATGAAGGCCGACGTGGCCGGCATCCTGCACGAACTGCGCAAGCAGGGCCGCAAGGTGTTGTTCGAGGGCGCGCAGGGCTCGTTGCTGGATATCGACCACGGCACCTATCCCTATGTCACCTCGTCCAACACCACGGTGGGCGGCGCGCTGGCCGGCGCAGGCGTGGGCGCCGACGGAATCGATTACGTGCTCGGCATCGCCAAGGCCTACGCCACGCGCGTCGGTGGCGGCCCGTTCCCGACCGAACTGCACAACGCGGTGGGCGAGGGCATCCGCACCCGCGGAGCCGAATTCGGCGCGACGACCGGTCGCCCGCGCCGTTGCGGCTGGATGGACATCGTCGCTCTCAAGCGTGCGGTGGCGATCAACGGCATCAGCGGCCTATGCATCACCAAGCTCGACGTGCTCGACGGAATGGAGAAGCTGAAAATCTGCATCGCCTACGAATACCGCGGCAAGCGCACCGAATACGCACCGCTGGACGCCGCCGGTTGGGAAGAATGCACGCCGGTGTATCTGGAGTTCCCGGGCTGGTCCGAGCGCACCCACGGCATCACGAAGTGGGACGAACTGCCACCCGCCGCACGCGCCTACCTGCGTGCGCTGGAAGAACTCGCCGGCTGCCCGCTGGCCATCGTCAGCACCGGCCCGGATCGCGACGCCAACATCGTCCTGCGCGATCCCTTCGCCTGAAGCGGTGTCTGCGCCGAGTTGGCCGAAGGCGATCGTCTGCGCGGGAGTGACGAAGGTCGGGTTTCCCCCGCTTCTGAAGGCGGATCGTCATGGACAGAGGCGATGTCGGATTCCAGAAAGAGGAACGGTTGCGCGAGAGGCGCAGGCAGGTCGTGTGAACGCCAGTTCGCGACGCGGATCGTTGTCCTGACCGATCCCTCTAAGGAAGGTCTGATCAAGCCCTGATGCTGCCGCGCCGCGCCGCCTCTTTTCGCACGTCGGAGATGCTTCTTCGAAAACCCGCCGGGTCTTGGCCGATTTTCGCGCTTTGTACCGTTGAACCGATCCG